>NZ_CP009285.1:5437872-6797340 GCF_000758665.1 Paenibacillus borealis | reverse complement strand
CGCTCAGCGTATCATCCGCCGTAATATTGAGATGAGCTGCGGCATCCTCTCCATGCTTCAGGGCCGCAAGGCAGGCATCGGCGGCATCCCGGATGTCGATATAGCTCCATAATGTTTTCTTGAATCTTTCGGGCTGCTCAGGCCGGATATGGGCATATTCGGCTTCGGTCATCACCGTGGAGAACCGCAGGGATACCGCCTTCATTCCGCCTCTGCGGTTGAACATGGCGGCTGTGGCCTCATTGACCACCTTGGACAAGCCGTAGCATTCCCGGGGCTGCTGCGGATGCTGCTCATCCACCGGTACATATTCCGGGGGAAAGGGCAGCGGTGCCCAGGCGAAGCCGTAGGAGGATTCGCTGGAGCCCAGCACGGCCCTGCGGATGCCCAGCAGTCCTGCCGCTTCCAGAACGTTATAGCCGGAGAGTACATTATTGGCAAAAATATGGGCCGGCGGGTACAGCAGCGGCGCAGGGATTGCGGCCAAATGCACAACCGCATCGGCACCCTGCAGCGCACCTGCGAGCTGGCCCAGATCGCTGAGATCGACGATCAGCTGGCGGCAGGACAGCTCCCCGGATTTACGCTGATCAAGAGACATGACTCCGTATCCGGACAGCTGAAGTGCCCGGATGACGGCCGAGCCGAGCTTGCCGCTGCCGCCAGTGACGGCTATGGTTTCCATAAAGCTGAACCTCCTTCAGATTGGTTGGGATAAGCTGTGCATTCAAGGACGGACCAGAGTTCCGTCCGCCTTGCGGTCCAGCGGGTAGGGATGATAATAGGCCGCTGATTTCCAGCCGGTGCCGATCAGTCCCTTCGCTTTCACCTCGTCAAGCTCAATGCCGAGCCCCGGCTTCTCGGCGGGATACAGATACCCGCCGGAGCGCCGGATATGTCCCGGGAAGGCCTCCAGCTCCTCTTCACGGAAATGGTTGATTTCCTGGATACCGAAGTTCCAGGCGGAGAGGTCCAGATGAACGGCGGCAGCCTGGTTGACGGGGTCGTTCTCCCCGCCTTCCTGCCAGGCTGTCCGTACGCCGAAGGCTTCGCAGACGGCGGAGATTTTGCGGCAGGCGCTGATGCCTCCCGCCTTGGATACCCGGACGCGCAGGAAATCGATCAGCCGCTCCTGCACCAGCGGCAGCCATTCCTGCGGATTCGTGAACAGCTCGCCGACCGCCTGCGGGGTTGAGCTCTGGGCGCGCAGCTGGCGGTACCAGCCCAGCTGCTCCGGCGGTAGGGCATCCTCCAGATAGAACAGCGCATACGGCTCCAGCGACTTGGCCAGCTGGATCGCGGCAATCGGCGACAGATGCTCATGCACATCATGCGTGAATCCGATCCCGCCGCCGAATTCAGCCCGGAGCTGCTCGAACATGGCGGGCACAGCCTGCAGATAGGCCTGTTCATCAAAGGCCCGGTCTTGGATCCAGGAAGGCTCCGGCAGGCGGTTCCGCCCGCCTTGCAGGAAGCCGCCTCCGCCGTAGCCTCCGAGCTGGCAGCGGATGACTGAGTAGCCTTCTTCCAGATAACGCTGAACATCTTCCTTCAGTTCGGCGACGGAATCCCCTGTGGCATGCCCGTAGCAGGGGACCGCAGACCGGACTGCCCCGCCGAGCAGGCGGTATACGGGCATTCCGGCTTCCTTGCCGAGAATATCCCACAGCGCCATATCAATGCCGCTGATCGCCGTCTGCGTAACCGAGCCGTTCCGCCAGTAGGCGCTGTGCTGCATGGTCTGCCACAGCTCCTCGATATAGGCGGTATCCCGGCCAATCAGCAGCGGGGCGAACAGCTGCTCAATGACCTGCACGACCGCTTCCGGGTTATACAGATCGGAAGCGGAGCCGAGGCCGTACAGCCCGTCGCAGTCCGTAAGGACCTGAACGATGGTCCAGCTTCCGTCTATTCTGGTGCGGATGCAGCGGATGGCTTTGATTGTGGCCATGTGATTATCTTCCTTTCTGGCGGAGAGTGCCGGGAATCCCTACAGTAACAATCTTGAAGCCTTGAACAGCCAGAACAGCTCCTACAGGAGCCCCGGCGGCCTCTTCGAGAATAGTAGTCTCATAGGCTGCAGCTTCCGTCTCCAGCTTGAGTCCGGTGTCCTCACCCGAGAGATTGTACCAGCGGGCAATGGCATCTCCGCTGTCTTCGGCAATCTTCAGGCTGGAGAAGGCGAGCCGCTCCCCTGACCAGTGCAGCCATCCGGCATCCGGCGGCAGCTCTCCGCCGTGTAACCGCGTGTCAGCTGTGAATGCCGGGACGGGGAAGGCGTAAGCTTCCCGGTAGGCTGCGTAGCGGTCAGCTGCGCCGCCGTGGGGAATGATCATCCATTCGGCTTCACAAGGGCCAAGGCACTGGGCTTCCGGTGTCGGAAATACCCCCCAATCGCCCAGCTCGCCCACAGCACGGAGCAGCGTAACGGCAATTGTGCCCTTCCCGTCCTGCAGCACTTCATATTCATTCAGCCCCTTGCCGGCAATCACCAGTCCGCGATCTGGACCATGCACATCGACAAACGTCTGCATGTGGTGGCAATAGCTGGGATTCTTCCACTCCGGTGCCGGGACGGTCTGGCGCTCCGCCACCTCGAAGACCGAATCGGCGTAATGCACGGCAGCATCGATGCCGGCGGGGAACAGCGCACGCAGCCGGTGGTCACACGCCTGATTATCGAAGGAGGCGGATACCTTAACTCCTGCGCCTGAGCGCTCCAGGCTGACCCGGGTGACGATGCGGAGCGGCACGGTGCTCGCGGAGCGCCCGGACAGACGCTCGTTAAAGAGCACCATTGTACGTATTTCCTCTGCAAGCCGTTCGTCTGCCGCAGCCGGGATCTCCAGCTGATGCATAATCTCAATCGTGGCCCGCCATGGCATATCCTCCACGAGTGTGATTTCCGCCTTAAGTCCTGCCGTAGTGATTGGAGCCTCGCCCGGTGGCTGATAGAAGATATATTCATTGCCGATATCCCCGGCATCCTCATATACTCCCAGGCCTGCATAAGTCACGCCGGTCTTCTTGTCCAGGAGCGTCAGGCTCCCGTCCGGTTCCACGCTTACCCGCAGCAGGGGATTCTCCAGCGTATTTGCTGATACAGCCAAGGACACGCTGTTGCCTTCATCCGCAGCCGCAGCTTTATGCGCTTCAGAAGACACTTCACCGGTAACGGGAATCCAGGCGAAGGAGCGGTAGCCCATGCCAGGCAGATCGTCTGCTTCGAAGGTGATCCGCAGTGCCCGTGCCATGTAAGGCTGTCTGAACCTGTCGTCCGGCAGATCATAGCCGAAGCGCACGCCCAGATCGGTGATCTCCGCAGCGAGCTGCCTGCCGTGCGAATCCACAAGGATTCCTGCCGCATGGGAGCGCCGCTCTACCTCGCCGGCGATTTCAACCGGATTCTCGCTTTGACTGAAATAGCGGCGGCTCCACTCCAGCTCCAGCGTCACCACCCGCGATTCTCCGTAGCCGCTGGTATTGTACACGGTGAACGGCACGGCATCTGCCCCATAGGCCGAGAAGCCTGAGGTATCAATGCGCGAGCTGATGTAGTCCGCACTTGCCCGGGCGAGATTCCGCCCGACCTCCGTGCTTTTGGCGAACCGGATGTCCATCTCCCGGTACACCTCGTCTACGCTGCAGCCGCAGATGCTGTCATGCGGATGGTTCTGCATCAGCGTCTTCCAGGCATAGCGGAAGAGCGCATGCGGATAAGGGGAGCCCAGCGTATGCGCCAGGGCGGCCAGCGGTTCAGCGGTCTTCTCCAGCAGCGTCTGCGCCTGCTGGTTCCGCTGTTTGATCCACACGCGTGCCGAAGCTGTGTTGACGAGCGAGTACCAGCCGTCCGTGCGCTGGCCGCGCAACTCACCGCGGATGCGGGTCAGCTCCTCCGGCAGCTCCGCGCGCAGGCTGCGGATGTAGCTGTCATAGTCCGAGTGGAGGAACTCGGTCTCCGGATACAGCTCCCGGGCGGTGCGCAGCGCGGCGGACAGATTCTGCTGAACGGGCTGGTGGTCGCAGCCGTTCAGCAGCAGCAGATGCGGGGTGGACGCGTAGCGCGAGGCCTGCTCCAGCCGCTGATCCCAGTAGACCCTGGCTTCTGCGGGGTCCACCGGGATCTCCATGCCGTTGTTGTACCAGTTGGCAAAGAGGATGCCAAGCACCTCGGAGCCGTCCGGTGATTCCCAGATGAGCTCCGAGAATGGAGACTCCAGGTGTCCGCTATCCAAGGTCTGATTATTGAATCCGGTCGCCTTCACGCCCCGTCCGAATACGGCAGTCCCGATTCCGGCCTGGCGGAGAATCTGCGCCGCCTGTCCCATGTTGCCGAAGGAATCAGGGAAATACCCGAGCCGGGAGACCGTGCCAATCTCCCGCGCATCGCGCAGGCCGATCTGCAGGTTGCGGACATTGGCCTCACTGCTGGTCAGGAATTCGTCCTGCAGCACATACCAGGGGCCGGCGGCCAGCTTGCCTTCGCGGCTGAGCCGCTGCAGCAATTCTTTTTTCTCGGGATGCACCTGCAGGTAATCTTCAAATACGATCGTTTGCCCGTCCAGGTAGAAGCTGCGGAATTCCGGATCACGTTCGAAGGTGTCCAGCAGTGAATTCATCGTTTCAATCAGGCGGACATGATGGGCTTCATAAGGCATATACCATTCCCGGTCCCAATGTGTGTGCGAAACGACATGAACCGTTTGTTTTGCTTTCATGGAGGAGCCTCTTTTCTTTGGGTTTCGATTATACACCCCTCATTGTAGAAAGGGGAGGGGAGGCGGACAAGGAGACAATCGCAAACTTTAGCGGGAATTATTGGCTTATCGCGGCGGATCGCTTGTTCACTCCGGGAGCTGGAGGCTAAAATAAGGGCACCGGCTTCTGCCGGATGCCTACGGTATACAAGGATATAAATCAATGAAATATGCAGCATGGGATGGTGGCGTAATTGCTGGCACTTATAGTGGATGATGAAATGGAGATCAGGGAGGGGCTGCGCACTGGTTTTCCCTGGTCGGCTTATGGAATTGAAAACGTTTTAACCGCCGATGATGGCGATACGGCACTCGAGCTGGCGCGGGCCCGGAGGCCCGATCTGATTGTGACCGACATCCGGATGAAGCGCATGTCCGGGCTTGAGCTGATCGGGACGCTCGGCCGGGAACGGCCGGACGGCTGGAAGGCCATCGTTATCAGCGGCTATGATGATTTCGATATGGTCCGGCAGGCGATGAAGCTGGGGGCGATGGACTATATCCTGAAACCGATTAACATAACTGAGCTGGGCGAGGTGCTGGGACGCGCGATTTCACAGCTGGAGCAGGAGCGGATGGACCGGAAGAACCGGCAGCTGCTCAATGACCAGGTGCACAGCGCGCTGCCCAAAATCCGCGGTGAGCTGCTGCGGGAGATTCTGGAGCATGACTATGATCCCTACCGGGAGACGCGGCTGCTCCACCGGCTGCGGACACTCCAGGCCGACTGGATTGCCTGCGGGCCTTCCGTGGTTCTGCTGCTGGAGGCCGACGATCTGAAATCGGTGGAGAACCGGGAAGGCCTCCGCCGTGAGAAGGAGCTGATTCTGTTCGGCATCGGCAATGTGGTGAAGCAGACGCTGGAGGAGGATTATCCCGAGCCCTTCATCCTGTACGAGGATTCGAAGCAGCGCTGGGTCGCCGTGCTGAGATGCGCCAAGGGAGAGGGCACAGCACGGATCGAAGAGCTGGGCAATCTGTGCATTGAGCGCATCCATGCCTTTGTGAAGGTGAAGGCCAGCGCTGCGCTGTGCACCCTTCCCGGGGCGATGTCCGAGCTGCATGCCAGATATGCCGAAGCGGAGGAGATTCTGGAGCAGAAGGCGATATACGGGGGGCAGCGCCTCCTGACCAGCCGCGGCTGGGAGCAGGAATCCGAGCTTGATATTCCGCCGATTACGAACCCCGATGAAGTGCTCGATCTCATCCGTTACGGTACCGAGGCTGACATCCAGGCCGCCATGAACCGGTTCTACGAGCTGGTCCAATCCTGGTCGCTCTGCCAGATCAAGGATATCCAGCAGCATATTTTCGAATGGCTGCTCGGCATCTTCAAGAAGGCTGCCCAGCTGGGCTGGAGTGAGCAGGGCTGGCAGCGCAATCCGATGATTCTCTGGGACCGGCTGGAGCGCTATGATACGCTCGAATCGCTGCGCGGACAGGCGGAGCTCTGCCTGCTGGAGATGGCGCGTGATTTTGCCGAGCTGGCCGCTTCACCCGGTCAGATCATTCAAGAGGCGGAGAAATACATTCTGATGCATTATGCAGACAACCTGACCCTGCAGAGCGTGGCGTCTGAGGTGCATGTAACGCCGGTATGGCTCAGCAAGCTGTTCAAGAAAGAGAAGCACCAGACCTTCCTGGAGTATCTGACCGAGGTGCGTATGGACAATGCCAGGAAGATGCTCGGGGAAGTGAAATATAAGATTTACCAGATTTCCTCGCTGGTAGGCTATAAGGACCCTGTTCATTTTACCAAGCTGTTCAAAAAACAGACGGGCTGTACACCCAAGGAATTCCGCAAGCTGCAGGGCATTGCGGATGAGTAAGGCACGGATTGCGCTGGGCTCGCTCCGGAATAAGGTCATCCTGATTTTTTTTGCCATTCTGATTGTTCCGTTTCTCCTGTTCGCCTATTACACCCATGTCAAAGCGATAGAGGGGATCTCCAATGCCAATACATCGGTTTCCCATAGCTTTCTTATCCAGGCGCGCAAAGGCTTCGAGGTCTATCTGTCGCAGCTGAACAGCCAAATGAACGATTTGATCGGGAACAAGCAATTGCAGGATCTGCTGAAGACTGCACCGGCAGGCTGGGAAGAGGAGGAGCTGTTTACGGTCAACATGCTGACCCTGCTTAACAATCAGGCGCTGGCGATCGATGCCTTCCGGGTGCATATTTACCCCATCGATCCCGCCGCCTACACAGACTATATGAATACGATCGGTGAGCCGGACCTTGCCGCCAGGGGGGAATGGTTCCAGAAGGCCCGCTCTTCAATCAGTCCGGCCTGGCATTTGTCGATGCCGAGCAGCGGACGTTATGCCAAGCCCCTCTTGACCTATACCAAGCGGTTCACCGGCCTGTATGACCGCCAGCCGCGGGGGATTATTGCCGCAGATGTATCCGAGGACCAGCTCGCGCGCTATATCTCCCCGTCGGGGAATATCGCCGGGCAGAAGCTGCTGCTCCTGGACGGGGATGGGAGTGTGCTGTACGATTCGTCCGCCAATGAATGGACGGGGCAGCCGGAAATGGCGGGCCGGTTCCACAATCTGACGAGCGGCCCGGAAATTTCACGGACGGTCATGATAGGAGGCCAGAAGTATCTGGCTTCCAGCCTGAAGCTGGACAGCCGTTCCTGGTATCTGGTCAGCCTGTCGCCGCTGAGTGAGTTAACCGGAACGATTGACGAGATCAACAGGGTCATGCTGATTTTCCTGGTGATCTATCTGCTGTGCAGCTTAGGTGTAGTCATTTATTTCACCGTGCATTTCACCCAGCCTGTTGTCCGGCTTGTTCAGCTGATGCGCAAGGCGGAGAAGGGGCATTTCCGCTACCACTCCGTGTGGTCGAAGCGCAATGATGAGGTCGGCTGGCTGTACCGCGGCTTCACCAGTCTGACTACCCAGATCGAAACCTTGATTGAAGAAGCCTCACGTTCGGAATGGAAAAAGAAGGAGCTGGAATTTCAGGTGCTGAGCCACCAGATTAATCCCCATTTCCTGTACAACACGCTGGAATCCATCCGCTGGAAGGCAGAAACTCACGGCCGCAGCGATATCAGCGAGATGGTGGCGGCGCTTGGCAATCTGCTGCGGCTCAGCCTGAACCAGGGCAAGGAAATTACGACACTGCGGCGCGAGATCGAGCAGCTTCAGGCCTATGTGCAGATTGAGCAGGCCCGGATGGGCCAGACCATCCGGATTCTGTATGCCATCGAACCGGAGCTGCTGCCGCTGCCCTTCATGCGCCTGCTGCTGCAGCCGCTTGTGGAGAATGCCATCCAGCACAGCATCCGCGACAATTTCGAGCAGGGCAAGATTCTTGTGTCCGCCCGCCGCGAGAGGGAGGATATCGTCATCGATATCATTGACAACGGCAAGGGCATTCCGCAGGAGATCCTGGACAAGCTGAACCGGGATATTCAGGAGGAGCCGAGCCAGTCCACCGGCAGCAAGGGGGTAGGTCTCCGGAATGTCAACGAACGTCTGCGGCTGTATTTCGGGGATGCCTACCGGCTGCAGATCGAATCTGATCCGGCTTACGGCACGAAGATTGCGCTGCGCCATCCCGTCATGAAGAAGGAGGAACCGGGCCCTGAAGGCGGGGGCGCACCTGCAGCCGGGGCAGACCGGTGACGCCTGCGAACCTCCAACTGAACTGCCCATTTCCTGCCGTCCGCCTGCCGGACGGCAGTTTGCTGTGTACGGGACAGAGCGAAGTCTGCCGGGTATAAGCCAATTTTGGACCAGCAAAGAACAAGATAGGCTCATGGTCTTCCCCCTGAGTGCGGCGGTATCATTAAGGCATCACCTAAACAGAAAGGTACATGCTAATGAAAACGATAACCGCGACTTCAAGCGGGCGGCCCAGCCGCACCGCCGTCCGCAGGAAATCAGGCGTGCTGAAGGATTTATACAAGAACCGGTCACTGCTGGTGATGTTTCTGCCGTTTGCCGTCCTGCTGCTGCTGTTCAACTACCTGCCGATGGCCGGGCTGGTCATTGCCTTCAAGGATTTTGATTTCAGCAAAGGGATTTTCGGCAGCTCGTGGATGAACCCGCTGCTCAGCAACTTTGAATACCTGTTCTCCTCCGATGCCGCGTTCCGGGCGATGCGCAATACTGTCCTGCTCAACATTCTTTTTATAACCGTCGGCTTGGTATTTGAGGTGGGCTTCGCGCTGGTCCTGAATGAGATCCGCCACAAATTCTTCAAAAGGGTGACGCAGTCGATTACCTTCCTGCCCTTCTTCATCTCATGGATCGTAGTTGGCGTTTTCTCCTACAATCTGCTGAATTATGAAAGCGGGTCCATTAACCGGCTGATCGAATGGATGGGCTTCCCCGGCATTGACTTTTACAGCAGCTCCGGGCTGTGGCCGCTGATTCTGACGATTGCCATCCGCTGGAAGGTTACAGGCTATGGCACAATCATTTATCTGGCTGCGCTGACCTCCATCGACCAATCCTATTACGAGGCGGCAGCGATCGACGGCGCGTCCCGCTGGCAGCAGATCCGGCATATCAGTCTTCCGATGCTGCGGCCGACGGTGATCATCCTGACGCTGCTGGCGGTAGGGCGGATTATGAATGCGGACTTCGGGATGTTCTATGCGATGGTGGGCGACGCTTCGCTGCTGTTCCCGACCACCGACGTTATCGACACCTTCGTGTACCGCAGCCTGCGCAAGACCGGAGATATCGGCATGGCCTCGGCCGCAGGGTTCCTGCAGTCGACAGTGGCCTTCGTGCTGGTGCTCAGCAGCAATTATGCCGCCCGTAAAATTGACAAGGATTCTGCCATTTTCTAATCGGCCAAGGAGGTTCTACCGGCATGACAGCCAAAAAATTCTCGATCAGTCAGCTGATCCTCATGCTTATCGTAGCCGTGTTCAGCCTGACCTGCCTGTACCCGTTCATCATGGTCATCTCAGGCTCGCTCAGCAATGAGCAGGACATCGCCGCTTACGGCTACACCCTTTTGCCCAAGCATGTCACCTTCGATTCCTACCGCATTCTGCTGCTGGGCTCACACCGGATTGTCAACGCGTATGGAGTCAGCCTGCTTGTCACCAGCGTGGGCACGGTATTGTCGCTGCTGCTCACAGCCATGGCTGCCTATGCGCTGTCGCGCAGATCCTTTAAGCTTCGCGGCGTTCTGTCGGTATACGTCATTATTACGATGCTGTTTAGCGGCGGCCTTGTGCCCTGGTACATCATCTGTGTGCGCTACCTGGATCTGAAGGATACGCTGTGGGCCTTGATCCTGCCTTCACTGGCGAATGCGTTCAATATGTTCCTCATCCGCAACTTTATGCATTCTATTCCCGAGGAGATTCACGAATCGGCCAAAATCGACGGTGCAGGCGAATTCCGCATCTTCTACCGGCTGATCGCTCCGCTGGCACTGCCCGTGCTGGCCACAGTAGGGCTGTTTATGGCCCTTGGTTATTGGAATGACTGGTTCCTTGGCCTGATGTTCGTCGACAAGCAGGAGCTTCAGCCGCTGCAGCTGCTGCTGCGCACACTGATCTCCAACGTCGATTTTCTGCGAAGCTCCGGCAACGCAGCCGCGATGCAGCGGATTTCGGCCCAGATTCCTTCCGAGTCTATGAAAATGGCGCTCACCGTCGTTACCATCGGCCCTATCGTTTTCCTGTATCCGTTCCTGCAGCGTTATTTCGTCAAGGGTCTGATTGTAGGCGCTGTCAAGGGCTGAGTTACCCGTTCACCGGCTTTACCGGCTCCGGCCGCGAAAGGCATATACATTAACCATCAAGGGGAGAGGTTCTACATGCGAACAAGGAAATCGGGGTTGTTCCTGCTTACCGCCATTTTGCTGCTCAGCTTCACATTATCGGCCTGCGGGGGCAATAATAATTCCGGAAATGCGGCTGGCGGCAATGCCAGCGGCGAACCAGGCAACGGCACCAAAGCTACTGAACCGGAAGTGACGCTCAAATTCTACTTCGGAGGCGATAAAAAAGCGGCCACAGACGAGGTCTGGAGCAAAATCAGCGATTACGTCAAGGAAAAAGGGCTGAATGTGAAGTTCGACATCAACACGATTCCCTTCGGCGATTTCAAGGACAAAATGCTGGTCATGGCGGCTTCCGGCGACAGCTGGGACATGAACTTTGACGGCGACTGGCTGTCCTACAAGCAGATGGCGGCTAAAGGCTCTTACATGGCACTGAACGATCTGCTGCCCAAATATGCCCCGAACCTGTACAAAAAATATGAAGAGCAGGGCACTTTGTCTGCCGCAACGGTAAACGGGGATATCGTAGGCCTGCCGTGGACCATGAAGATGAATGAACGCAAATTCGCCGGCTGGCGCTCCGATCTTGCCGAGAAGGCGGGCATCCAGATTGCAGCGGATTCTGTGAAGACGGTCGAGGATGTCGACAAGCTGCTCCGCGAGTTCAAAAAAGCATATCCGAACGAAAAGCTGTCCCGCACCACGCCGCTGTCGATGTATATGATCCGGGACGAGTGGGTGGACCTCAATTTCCATGGTCTCGGCTTCTACCTGAGCGATCCGAAGGTAACCGTCCAGCCGGTGGAGCAGCAGCCGTTCTATCTGGAATCCGCCAAGCTCTCCAAAACCTGGTATGACGACAATCTGATCAACCGGGATGCCATGATCGACAAGGAAGGCGAGGAGGTACAGTGGAGAAACGGCAAGAAGTTCTTTACGATCACTTCGCATGAATGGGCTTACGCCGATCCCGGTTTTGTAGACCCTTCCTACAAACAGGAAATGTCGCTGCTCTATCCGGACAAAAAATACGTCAACCGCACCGCGCTGGCCAACGTGCTGGCGATCAACCGGAACTCCGAGCATCCGGATCTTGTGCTCCGCTTCCTCGATATGGTAGAGACGGATAAGACGCTGTATGATCTGCTGCAGTACGGAATCGAAGGCAAAACCTACAAGCTTGACGGCGATATGGCCGTCTATCCGGAAGGCATGGAATCTTCCACCAGCAACTATATGGAATGGGGCGGACAATGGGCCTTCTGGAAGCCGCAGTTCATGCGTCCGACACAAACCTACGGCGCAGGCTTCTGGGAGAGTGAAGCTGCATTTGCCAGTGAGCCGAATAACGTGAACTCACCAGTCGATGGTCTCTTTATCGCAGAGGACAATGTGAAGAACGAAATTGCCAAACGCGACCAGGCCTCCGATGAATTCAGCCGTCCGATTGAATTCGGCGTCGTCAAGAATGTCGAGAAGTCCGTCAGCGATTACATCGAGATGCAGAAGAACAACGGGCTGGATAAGCTGCTCTCCGAAACGCAGAAGCAGGTGGATGCTTACCTGGCCGCCCAACAATAGAACATCACGCCAACAAGCTGGAGTACGGTTTGCTGAACGAAGAGCGCCCATAAGCGATTTACGCCCATGGGCGCTTTTTCTTTGAGCTAATATTAATTGGGTGGAGGTTAGTGAACAGATGGGACAAAGATGGACGAAAAGGCTTCGGCGTGTGACTTCTTCTCTGCTGGCTATAGCACTAGTGACTGCGGGCCTGTATTTGCCCGCTGCTTCGGCGGAAGCAAGCGATTCCGCCACCGGTATTAGCGTTACGCTGGGTGAGACTCCCGTAATCAACGGCATCAGCCCTCGGGCCGGTGATAACCCTGCCGGACTGCGGACAGGCATGCTGGACGGCATAACCTATTGGGAGACGAACAAGGCCGAGGATGGCCCGCAGACCGTATATTTCTATATGGATGCGGATGACCTGTTCCTGCATGAGAACACGGGTTACAACGTATCGGTTACGATGGAATACTTCGATGAGGGCAACGGTTCGGCAGTGCTGCAGTATGACAGCGAATCGAATGCCTTCAAGGATGCGCCGCTCTTCACGTATACGGACACCCATACCTGGAAAACGCATACGTTTGAGTTGAGCGATGCCTGGTTCGGCAACCGCACGAATGGCGCAGACTTCCGCCTCGGCATCGAGGGCGGCGGAGTGAGCGCTGCGGCCAACAGGGATCTCAAGGTGGCTTCTGTCAGCATAAGCAAAACCTTGAAACCGCTGCCATCGGATGAGGCTGGAATTATTCTTGGCGATACCCCGGTGCCGCAGGGTATCACCGCAAGGGGAGGCGATTATGAACCGGGCGTTCTGACGGGTACCCTGGCCGGCAGGGGGTACTGGTCGACGAACCGCTCCGCCCCGGACGGCGGGACGCTATATCTGTACATGAATGTTGCGGACGATTACCTGTACGATAATACGGATCAGGATGTATACCTCACGGTGGATTATTATGACGAAGGCAGCGGCAGCATGGTGCTGCAGTATGATGCCGTCTCTGCGCCGTTCAAGGATGCCACATTGTTTAACTATACAGACACGAAGCAATGGCTAAGCCATACATTTAAGCTTGCCGATGCGAAATTCTCAGACCGCACGAACGGCTCCGACTTCCGGATCGGCATCAGCGGGGCAGGTGCGACGGATAACAATCCGGATCTTAAGGTGGCGAGGGTCACTGTGAAGAAATCACCGCGGATCACAGCACCTTCACAGACAGGTATCGTGCAGACGGTATACGGGACAGAGGATATTGTTATCGCCAATATTAACGTGAAGGATTACGGGGCCAAAGGTGACGGGACAACCGATGACACGGCCGCTGTTCAGAACGCGCTTCATGCGGCTTCGGTCCAAGGCGGCGGTGTAGTGTTCGCGCCTGAGGGAACCTACCGGCTGAACGGGCATCTTGTCATTCCAACCGGGGTTACACTGCGCGGCGACCGGCCAGATCCGGCGGCTGGAGATTACACAGTGCGGGGCACAGTCCTAGCGGCTTATGAAGGGCGGGGTGAGGAGAACGGGACCAGCCTTATCCGGATGGAGCCGGTCAGCGGAGTCACGCATCTCTCGGTCTGGTATCCGGAGCAGACACTGGACACTCCGGCAGCATATCCCTGGACTTTCGAGCAGCTGTCGGGGGACAGCGCTACGATCAGCAATGTTACTCTCGTTAACAGCTATAACGGGATCAAGATCGGTCCGGTCTGGAACGAGCTGCACTACATCAGGGATGTATACGGAACAGCGCTGAAGACAGGAATCTTCCTTGATTTCACCACCGATATCGGCCGGCTGGAACGGGTGACACTGGCTCCGGAGATCTGGTCCGGTTCAGGTCTGCCCGGTGCGGCGGAACAACAGGCTTTGTTCGATTATATGACCAGCCATGCCGAAGGTGTGGTTATGGGCCGCTCGGACTGGGAGTATATGTCCGACCTGTCCATTTCAGGGTTCAAGACCGGCCTGCGGGTGACGACACGGACCGATTCACTGGAGACGGCCAATGCGCAGTTGTACCGGGTCCGCATCAAGGACTGCAACGTAGCGCTTAAGATTGAGGGGGTCAATGACTACGGCCTGCTTGTCTCGGACAGCAGCTTTGAAGCAGGAGCCGGTGAGGCTCCGGTAGCCATTCAGGCTACGCAAGGCTTCCATTCCATTGCCCAGTTCAATACGGTTACAGTCGGCGGCAATCCGCTGAATGCGGTGGTAAACGACGGCAGCGGAGTGCTGTCCTTCGAGAACAGCAGCTTCACCGCCTGGAACGGGGAGGCAGGCGGCTATGCAATTGCAGCTAATGGCGGCTCGCTGCTGCTCGGCCAGTCCACCTTCGCCCGGCCCGGCAGGCATGTGCTGCTGGGAAGCGCAGCGCGCACGGTGAACGCCATCAACTCCGGCTATGACGGGCAGCTTGAAATTGCCGATCAGAGCGAGGCTGCGGAAGTCAATGTTCATCAGGATGAAGCCTACACGCTTGAGGTGCTGCCGGAGGGAATCGTTACAGATAGGGCGGCCGCACCGAAGCCGGCGACGAATCTGCTGTTCGATGTGACTGCCAGTCCCTACAATGCCGACTGGAGCGGGTTGCTTGATGTCTCTGCGGCAGTGCAGCAGGCACTTGACGATGCCGGAGCGGCCGGAGGCGGGACGGTATATCTTCCGGCAGGCACCTACCGGATCGACACCAGACTCACGGTGCCGCCTGGTGTGGAATTGAGAGGCTCCTGGGATGTGCCGCATCATACCATCGGCGGCGGAACAGTGATATTCACGAATTACGGTGAGGGCAAGCCGGAGGAGGAGGCGCTGATTACGCTGGAGGCCTCAGCGGGTATACGCGGGTTGTCTGTTTATTACGACAAACAGGACTGGAGCAATATCAAACCTTACGCCTGGACGGTCCGGGGCAAGGGCCACGGCGTATATGCCATTGATGCCACCCTGGTGAATCCTTATCAGGGCATTGACTTCGGCAGCTACGATACAAGCGGGCATTATATTGACTATGTTGCCGGTTCTCCGCTGAAGGAGGGCATCTTCGTAGGCGGGGGCTCGAGTGGAGGGTTTGTGCGCAATGTGCAGTTCAATCCGCATTATTATGGCAGAAGTACCTATCCGAACCATCCTGACACCGATGCTGCCTTCCAGCAGTTGTGGGACTACCAGAAAGACAATCTGGATGCGTTCCGGATTGCCGATGTCAGCGGAGAGACCGTGTTCAATACCTTCGTCTACGGCTCACAGTATGGCATTCACTTTGCCGCACAGTATGGCCGGGGGCCGCAGGCGGTTGTAGTTGGCCATGGTACGGATGGCAGCAAAAAAGGTGCAGTTCTCGACAGCGCTGCACCCGAAGGGCTGACGCTGATCAATACCGAGCTGGTCTCCCTCAGCTCCTCCGATAAGGTTTATGTAACGGTAGGCGAGGATTTCAACTCCAAGGCCACGCTGTTCAACTCCTCCATGTGGGGAGATACGACCAGATCCTTTGATATTCACGGTGGAAAAATAAACATCCAGCAGGCTAATGTCACTACTGTGGGTGAACGGGGGCTTGGGGCGCTCGGCGGGGATATCGCCCTGTATGATTCGTATTTCCAGCAGGCCCGGACAACACATGTCTATGCGGACCCCGCAGTCGGACGGCTCATTCTGACCAACAATCTGTATAACGGGGGCCTGCAGCTGGACAACCGCGCACCGTCCAGAGTGACAGGCACCGATCTCGTGCCTGTGTCGCTGCAGCTTGCGGTAACCCCGTTTGATGAGGCGGGAGGACAGCCGAACGCTGTGCTGACCCTCTCCAATCTTTCGCTGCCGCAGCCGCTGAAGGGCAAGCTGGAGCTGCTGGAGCCTGCTGTGTATCAGAGCGTTATGCAGCCGGTGCGTTTCGAGGGCGTGGAGCCTGGGAGCAGCATCGATATTCCGCTGCCCTTCCTGGCCAGCGACTCGCTCAAATTCAAGATTACACTGGATCACGGGGAAGCATATGTAACCTCCGTCAAGCTCGGGCAGTCGTTCGCCGCCTTCAGTGCGGACGGTGCCGGAAATACGGCGGCTCCCGCCGTAACCGTGTCTGATGCCGGGCATTACTTCAGCCTGGGCGGCCAGTGGAAGGGGACCGGTGATCTCAGCGCCGAAGCCAGGCTGCGGTGGGATGAAGACCGCCTGTATGTGACGGTGGCGGTGCATGACGATGTTCATGCCCAGAGCTGGACGGGCGGGGATATCTGGCAGGGCGACAGCCTACAGCTCGGTATTGACCTGTCACGGCAGGAGGGCAGCGCCAGTCCGGATGTCAGTGAGCTTGGTTTCGCCCTGAACGGGCAGGGCACTGTAAGCGCCTGGCGCTGGAGAGCGCCGCAGGGGCTGAATACCGGAGTTCTGCCTGGAGTGCAGGCGGATATCAGCCGTAATGAAGTTGAGGGAGTCACGCTCTATGAGCTTGCCATACCGTTTGCGCAGCTTCATGGTCCCGGAACCGCGTTCACGCCGGAGGATGCCATCGGCTTCACACTGCTCTTGAACGAGAATGACGGAGCGGGCCGCGCGGGCTTCATCGAATACAATCAGGGCATCGGCACAAGCAAGGATGCAACTCTCTATGGCGATTTGTATCTGCTGCAGGGATCATTTGCAGAAGCTCTTGCCGCATCGGCTGAAACGGCAGTCGCCGCCGCGGAAGCCGCAGCTTCGGTGACAGCGGTGGATGCCGCCGCCAATTTCGTCGCCCTGCTGCCGGAAGGCAATGTGAAGGACGGTCTGAAGAACCGCTTGGCGCTGCTTGACCCTGGCACAACTCCACCGACGCCAACACCGACGCCAACACCGACGCTGACACCAACACCAACGCCAACATCGACGCCAACACCGTCGGCAACGGCAGCGCCGACGCCGCCACCGGCCTCGCAGGCGCCAGCGTCGGCAGCCTCGCCGTCAGCTTCTCCACCGGCGGTGCCTGTGATTACCGTCAGCGGGGACGGAACAGCGATGATCACGGCGGAGGCCGTGCCGGGTTCCGGCCCGCAGACCGCCGGAGTTACGCTCTCCGCAGAGCTGCTGGAGAAGGCCTTCGGTCAGACAGCGGAGACCGGCGGAGTGCGGAAAATAGCTGTTCAGATTACCGGCTCGCCGGGAGCACGGGGCTATGGATTGCAGCTGCCTTCTGCTTTCCTGGGCGGTGCCGGTCCGGACAGGGTTATTGAACTCATAACCCCCACAGGGACGCTCACTCTGCCGGGAAATATGCTGGACGCGGCAACGCTGGCGGCAGCCGGCTCCAATGTGACGGTGACCATCCGGGAAGCGGACCGTGAGGGCTGGGGCGCTGAACTGCAGCGGCAGAGTTCAGGCCGCCCGGCTGTAAATATTGTCCTTACCTCCGGGAACCGGAAGCTGGACTGGCGAAGCAGCAATGCGCCGGTGACGGTATCGCTCCCCTATCAGCTCTCCGCAGGAGAGGAACATGAAGATCTCGCTGTCCGCTACATTGCCGACAACGGAGAAGCAGCTGCGGTTGCAAGCGGCCATTATAATCCTTTGACCGGCAGGATTACCTTCCGCATCTCTCATTTCAGCGAATATGCAGTTGTATCTGCTGCTCCTGCCTTTGGCGATCTGAACCTGGCCCCTTGGGCGAAGCAGGCCATTAGAGCGCTGGCAGCCAAAGGAATTATCCGCGGTCAGTCGGCAGTGAGCTTTAATCCGAAAGCCCCGATTACAAGAGCGGACCTGGTCATGCTATTGTCGGCGGTGCTGGAGCTTAAGCCGGAACCGGCAGCCTCGCCGGGGAATGCTTACGCCGATGTGCGGCCAGACGCCTATTACGCGCAGGCTGTAAGCGGCTTCCGGGCGCTGGGAATCGCCGGGGGAACGGGCGGCAACCGCTTTGAACCGGAGAAGCCGGTCAGCAGACAGGATGCCGCCGTGCTTGTGCAGCGTGCGCTGGCTCTGAAGCCCGGTACATCCAAGCTTGAGGCTGCACCGGAGCAGCTGTACCGGTTCGCCGATGCGCAGGCGGTTTCGGGTTACGCCCGTGACAGCATCAGCCAGCTGCTGCAGGCCAAGCTGCTTCAGGGAGACCGCGGCAGGCTTAATCCGCAGCTTGGTCTGACCCGCGCAGAGGCTGCGGTTCTGATCTATAACCTTTACAATTATATTTATGGGATATAAGCGGATTTTGCAGTAAATCTCCAGACCTGTCAGAGATGTTTTCTGGCAGGTCTGTTTTTCAAATATTAGAATTTATAGGCTTCGCATGATAACTTATCCTTCTATTTCCCGCTGAAATGCCCCGTCCTTGAAAGGACGGCGTAGCCGTTTTCACTTGTATTCTGTAATTTGTTGTATATGTTAATATTTGTTATAATTTCCCGTGCCGAGGGTGTTTCTTTCAGGTCTCAAAAAGGGTACATGTGTAGACAGTCCTTTTTGAGGCAAGAACATACATAGGTGGCTGTAGTCGGACGGATTCTAATAAAATTAGGTGATTATGTTATAATCTACATAGCTAAATCCAGCAGTTAAGCAGTGGACAACGGGGAGGAATTACAGTGATTTGTCGCGAACAGGATGGGGCATTTGTGATGGTGAAGCAGCATGAGCACGGGCTGCTGGCCGGGGAATTTGCGAAGTGGTTCAAGGAGGAGCATACGCCTGCGGAAGGCCGCCGGGCTGAAGTGCTGCGGGCGGTGAGCAATCATGACCGGGGCTGGATCGATCTGGATGAGACGCCGTTCTGGAATGATGCGGAAGATGCGCCATACAGCTTCATCGATTTCCCCGTTGTGCCGAAGCTGACTTTCTACCGGCGGGGCATCAACGAGGTAGAAGCAGATACGCCTTATGGGGCGCTGCTGTGCAGCTCCCATTTCGAGCGGCTGATCGAGGTATCCGGCGAGGAATGCCCGGAGCTCACGCAATATCTGCAGGATGAAGCGGAGCGCAGAGCCCGGATCCACCGTGAGCTGGAGAAGAGCCGGCCGCTCGAAGAAGGTGAACTGTATTATGACGCCAGACTGCTGCAGTTCTGTGATGACCTGTCGCTGTTTCTGGCGCTGAGCGAGCCGGGCAGTGCCGAGTCCGAGAAGCATCCCTGGTTCGCAGACGGCTTCTCGGGCAGTGAGGAATTCAGCTTCACCTCCGGACGTGCGATTCAGGCAGAGTGGCAGGACACCTCCACGCTGACGCTTACCCCGTTTCCATTCACGAAGGAGATCGGAGTAAGCTTCAAGCTGCGCCGGGTCAGCCGCAAGGATATCGAGTCTAAAGGCATTGCCCTGGCGTACAAGGAGACTCCGGAGGAAGAATGCCGGATCACTCTGATTAGCGGAGCAGAAGAAGATGCACAGGTGAAGACCGGTGCAGCTGAACGCTCCGGGAGCTAGCAGAGGACAGAGGCGGACAGATCAGGCGCGCAGCGATAGAGCGCAGGTTAACGGAGCCTTCATGACAAGGCTGGAAGCCGGGACCCGGAACCACAGGACAGGAGTCCGGGACCATAGAACAGGAGAATATGGGACATGGCATGGTGGATATGGACTTTCAATATTGCTGTAATCATACTGCTGGCGCTGTGGTTCCTCCGGATGAAGCTGAGCTGGATGGGCAAAGGAGTGCTGCTGGCCCCCATCCTGATCTATGCGCTGATCTCGGTAGAGGACCTGCTGAACCTGATTGATCTGGGAACGATCGTACCCGGCAACCGGGGGCTGCGCGGTCTGATTCTGATTTTTGTCCTGGCCTCGGTCCTGTTCTATATTCTGTTCATTTTTCATGAAATCAAGGAATCGAACAGCAAGGAGGTCCGGATGCAGCAGACGCTGGTCCGGATCAGTATCGCTGCGTTTACGTGTATTATTTTTTTTACAGTCGTATATACATCCATATATAAGCTGTTCGGACAGTCCTCCTTCGAGGGCAAGGGATTAGGCCAGGACCTGCTGAGCCAGCTGATCACCTTCCTGTACTTCAGCGTAGCTACTTTTACGACAGTCGGTTACGGCGATGTGGCTCCCGTAGACAATACATCACGGCTTGTCGTGGTCATGCAGATCAGCTTCAGCTTCATTACTGTGGCCTATGCCCTGTCCATGCTGGGCCTCTTCCGCAAAATTCTCGGACCCGGCACAACGGAAGAAGAGATTGAGGCGTCTATAGAAGTGGACATCGATGACAAGGTGGAAGAAGCCGTCACGGATAAGCATGAGGAGCTGGAGCAGCAAGCAGAAGGCGGGCGGGATAAGGCGGTAACAGAAGCGGACGGGAATACGAAACCGCAAAGCGGGATGGAACGGGATAAACAGGAAGCACAGGATAAAGAAAAAGCACAGGATAAACGAGAAGAAAAGGATGGACGATGAACAGGATAATGGTGCTCTGCCGAAGCGGGGGGGAAGCGATAAAGCAGAAGATTAACCGGATGCTAAGCCGAATCAGATGCTAAGGTAAACCTGAAAGGGTGAAACGCGCTTGATTTGGAGGCGTGGCATATTCAGATTCATCCTAACGGACTCCAGTGCAGTTATTTGCTGACATCAGCATGTCCATATAGGAACATAGCAGCATTAACCAAATAGATTTCAAGATAGAAAGGAGAATCTCCCTATGAGTACCAAATCGTCCGGGGGCTCTCCCAGGTCTGACCTGCCGGCTGCTGCAAGCACCGGCGGCTATACTCCCCCGGAGAAGGAGAATGGCGGCGGCCGCAAAATGACCCGCCGCCAGTTCCTCGCCCGGGGGGCGGCAACCGCAGTTGGCGCCGGTCTGCTCGCAGGCGGCTATGCCTGGCAGGGCGAGCCGAACTGGCTGGAGATTACGCGGAGGGAGCTGCCGCTGAAGGATCTCCCTTCAGCCTTTGCCGGAACCCGGCTGGTTCATTTCAGCGATGTTCATCTGGGCTTCAATAAGGATGCTCATGATCTGGCCCGGCTGACTAGACACATCAAGGAAGAGAAGCCGGATCTGATCTGCTTCACCGGAGATATTGTGGACAGCTATGCCGAGGATTTGACGGATTCGGTCTCTATACTGGCAGAGCTTGAAGCGCCCTTAGGCAAGTATGCCATCCTTGGCAACCACGATTACAAGAATACGGAGCTGCTTACCCGTCTGTTGAACGAATCGGGATTCCGTGTGCTGCGGAACCAGTCCTACCTGATCAGACAGGGCGGTGCTGTGGTGGCAGTGGCTGGGCTGGACGATATGCTGCATGGCAAGCCGGACCCGGAGGCCGCGATCCAAGGGATTCCGGAAGGCACATTCACGGTGCTGATGATGCATGAGCCGGATTACGCCGATACGGCGGAAGGATATCCTTTTCACCTGCAGCTCTCGGGTCACAGTCACGGCGGTCAGATCCGTCTGCCGCTGCTGGGTGCGCCGTTCACGCCCTACGGATCGCAGAAATACATAAACGGCCTGTATTATACAGAGAATAAGGCGATGCCGGTATATGTGAACAGAGGATTCGGCGAAACCATGATGCCGCTGCGCTTCATGTGCCGGCCGGAGCTTACGGTACTGACTCTGCGCCGGGGGTAAGACGGCAGAGCTTGAGGGTAGGAGCTTAACGAGAGCAGCAGAAGAGGGTGAAGTTCATGAGCACTTTTGAGGCGATTATGGGCATGGCGCTGCAGGGAACGGCAGTGGAACTGAAGACGATGGCGGCCGGTGACAGAGCGGTGCTGGGAACGCTGCTCTCCCATCCGGAGGTACAGCCGCATATTCAGCTGCGCCATGGATCGTCGACCCAGCTGGGTGTCCTGGATAAGCTGGTGAACCGGATGCTGCATGGTTATGATCCTTGCGCACTGCATGCGGGGATATATCTCAAAGGGCAGCCGGAGCTGATCGGATCAGTCTCCCTGCAGAACTGGAACCGGCATGAGGGCAAGGCGGTGCTGGGCTATATGCTGAATCCTGTGTGGTGGGGGCGCGGCTATGCCACAGAAGCGCTGGGGCTGCTTTTGGCCTACGGATTCCGGGAACTGGAGCTGCAGAAGGTGGAGGGCCGCTGCCGCGGGGACAACCTCAGATCGGAGCAGGTCATGCTCAAGAACGGTCTGACCCTGGAGCGGACGCTGCCGATGGCAGACGGCTCGGGCGATGTAATGAAAGTCTTCACAATGTTACACAAATGAAATAATGCCGTTATCAAACTCTAACAGTGTCAGGTTAAACTAAGTACATGACCCCCTTTTGAAAATATAACTGCTGCTGGGACCCGATGATTCGGGTCCATTTTTTTGCGCTCTCCTCACCGGATTCCGGGGTTTACCTGTTTCTGCTGGCGGTTTCCGGAGGCATTAGGCTATGATGGATATACAGAAACAGCATTAGGCGAGGAGGACATTACTCTTGAACGAAGTGATTAGACTACTTACGAACCACCGCTCGTTCCGGCAATATACCGGGCAGGCGGTAGAACCAGAGAAGCTGAAGACCATTATTGAGGCGGCCCAGGCAGCCCCATCCTGGGTGAACGGCCAGCAGGTATCAATCATAGCGGTACGGAGCGAAGAACGGAAGCAGCAGCTGTCGGTCCTGAGCGGGAACCAGAAGCATGTGGCTGAAGCGCCGGTGTTCCTGGTGTTCTGCATGGACTTTCACCGGGCCAAGCTGGCGGCCGAGCTGGAAGACCAGCCGTTTGAAGCGGCCGGGGATGTCGATGCGCTGCTGGTCGGCGCTGCCGATGTCGGCATTGCCTTATCGAATGCGGTGGCTGCCGCGGAGTCGCTGGGACTGGGGATTATCCCGATCGGTGGCGTGCGCCGCCACACAGCGGAAGTGATTGAGCTGCTGCAGCTGCCCGAATATGTATTCCCGGTAGCCGGCCTATGCATTGGCTACCCGGCGGAAGAGCTGCCGAAGAAGCCGCGTCTTCCTATGGAGGCTGTGTATCACGAGGAAGTGTACAACCAGGATCAGAAAGGCCTGATCGAAGCATACAATAAGACTCACCGCGAGTCGCTTAAGGCTCAGGGGCTTACGGAAAGGGATTGGAGCAGTACGATTGCCCGCTTCTATGCCCTGAATCCGCAGTACGGCGACGCCGGGCGGACGCTCCCGCAGCAGGGCTTCACCTGCGATAATCTGAATAAGGAATAGCCATAACAAAAATGCACCGCAGCGGTAACGGCGGACGATAGCAATTATCGTCTACAGCCGGACCATATGCGGTGCATTTATTTTGTTCAACCGGGGATTGCCGCGTCTATTCTGCTGCTATAGTGCTACGGTAATTTTCTCGCGCCGCTTGTAGTAGACCCAGTGCTTGAATCCGATCTCCTTAAGCCGTGCGGCAACGTTATTGCGCTGATCAGCCACCCGGGAGGGCTTATGGGCATCGGAGCCGAAGCTGACCTCCACGCCGAAATGCAGCGCCCGCTCCAGGATCTCATCCGACGGATACCAGCCGCCGCACAGCTTGGTGCCGCCCGAGGTATTGATCTCGATGGCCAGCCCGCATTCGCTGATCACCTGCAGGCATTCGTCAATCTCGCGGGGAGCGGAGATCTCCGAGAACTGCGGATAGTTGCCTTTCATGGCATCGATATGTCCGAGGATCTGGAACATCCCGCTGCGCGCTGATTCGGCAATCAGCCGGTAGTACTCGGCTTTGGCTGCCAGCTTCTGCTCGGGGCTGAGCCCCTTCCAGCGGCTTTTATTAAAAATACTGTTGCCGTCTACGCTGTGCACCGAACCGATCACGTAGTCAAACGGATAAGCGGCAAGCGTCTTGCGGTACAGCTCCGCATGCTCGGGGAAATAGTCCGATTCAATGCCGAGCAGGACATCAATGCGGCCTTCGTATTCTTTTTGCAGGGAGAGGACTTCCTCCACGTAGTGGACAAGCTCCGATTTGGCCATTGCGATACGCGGAAAAGCCTGCTCAGACGGACTTCCGAAATAGGGTGTGTGATCAGAAATACCGATAACATCCAGACCGGCAGATATACCGGCTTCAATATAATCTCTGATGCTTCCGTCAGCATGACCGCAGCGGAAATGATGGGTATGCAGGTCGAAATTCATAGCGGGAACACATCTCCTTAGGCCAATGTGGCAGAATAGGTTACTGGTTAATGGTTAACGGTTACTCTGAGCCGATGAATTGGGTTTCGGGCATTCCCTTAAGATCGCTCAGGAACTGTCTCATGGCAGAATTGACATACTTGCCGGATTTGGTGATGACACCTACGGGATGAGTGACCTCAAGCTCGATAATCGGGACGATTTTGAGTGTGCCGTTTCTGACCTCGGCGGTTACAGACTGTTTGGAAATAACTGCTGCCCCAAGATCCAGCTCCACCATCCGTTTCACCTCTTCGCTGCTGGTCAGCTCCATGATGACCTGGGGGTGAATGCCGTGTTTGGCGAGTACATCATCCACGAATCTCCGTCCGACGGTGTCCGGGGAGAGCAGAATGAGCGGTGTTCTGCCGAGCGCCTCAATCCCGGCTGATTTGACCTGGGCCAGAGGATGGCGGGGCGAGACAACCAGTTCAAAGGTATCATAATACAGGACAGAAGTGGTCATCCCGGGACTGCGGCCGATCAGATAGCCGATGCCGACATCCACGATTCCGCTTTCGACATGCTGATAGATTTGTGAGGAGGACATGGACGAAATCGAGGTTTTGATATGCGGGAACTGGTCCTGGAAATAAGACAGAATCCGCGGCAGAATCTGAATCGCGATGGAGGTGGTCGTGCCGAGAATAATATGCCCTTGAGGATTCTCTTCCAAATCCGCAAGACGCTGCTTAAGCTCTTCAACGATACCTACGATTTGCTCCGCATGCGTGAGAAATACTTTGCCCCTGTCTGTCAGTGTTACGGGCTGATTCCGGTCAACGAGCTGGGTTTTGAACTCTTCTTCCAGACTTTTGATCTGGGCTGAAACCGCTGGCTGGGTCAAATTGAGCAGTTCGCCCGCCTTACGGAAACTCATGGTTTTGGAGATGGTAATCAGTGTTTCGAGCTGGCTGATATTCATGGACTTGCCCCCTAATGGCTACCGGATGGTGCCGCCGTATATTTGTAACTTGTGGGAAAGCGGGTGCTTTCCAGAGGACGTATGCGCCGTAAATCTTACGTTCAGTGTTGGCATTTGATTAAATTATAGGAGATTACACCCGGCAGGGCAATGTCGCCGTCCAAACTATCTTGTGAATTCATTCGACAAGACCATTAATTTTTGGTGAATAATGCCGATATATGAAGTATAATAAATCATTATTGCTTAGGACTTTTGGTATATGACTAAAGCCTGGTCGAGGGGGGACAACACTTTCATGAAAGCAGAAGTAATTAATCCGTTTCTAGAGTCTGCACGGATTGTAATTGAACAGGTGATACAAGTCTCGCCGTCTACCGGTATTCTGGGTATTAAGGACATTGAACTGATCGATAATCATATATGGATTCAAGTGGGAATGACAGGTCAGCTCAGCGGGAATATTATCTTCGGGATCGCCGAGCAGGTGGCGCTTAAGATGGTCTCGGCCATGATGGGCGGCTATGTGATTACAGAAATGGACGAGATGGGCCAGAGTGCAATTTCGGAGCTTGGCAACATGATCAGCGGCAATGCCAGTACTATTCTCTCCAATCAGGGGGTGTCGGTAGACATTACCCCGCCGAAGCTGATGAAGACGGAGAGCATGTCTATTCTGCCGCGCAGAGCGCTGAGTATTCCACTTATGATGGAAGGCATCGGGGAGCTTGATATTCAGGTTATGATCTCTTAGGCGGATAATCGGGAGCTGAACACATTCCATGGCATTACAAGGCAAGGTTGTTGTTATTACAGGAGCTTCGAGCGGAATCGGTGCGCTTACGGCACAGATGCTCAGCCAGCGCGGGGCTGTTCCCATTCTGCTGGCCCGTTCGGGAGACAAGCTGAAAGAAACCGCGGCCGGGATACCGGGCGTTTTTGGACTGTTCGTCTGTGATGTGACCGATGAGGCGGCAGTGGAGCGTACCTTCGGGGAGATTCTTGACCAGTACGGCAGAATTGATATTCTGCTCAACAATGCCGGTTACGGCAAGTTTGCAGCGTTTACGGAGATGGAGCCCGGCGAATTCGATGCTATGATGGACGTGAACTATATGGGGATTGTCCGCTGCACCAAGGCGGTAGTGCCTCATATGCTGGAGCGCGGCAGCGGTCAGATCGTGAATGTTGCTTCTATGGCCGGCAAAATCGGCACAGCCCGCGCGGTTGCCTATACGGCTACCAAGCATGCTGTTCTCGGCTTCACCAATGCGCTCCGCCAGGAGCTCCGCAAGAGCGGGATTATTGTCTCGGCCGTGAACCCCGGACCGATCGCCACCGAATTCTTCAAGACCGCTGATCCTTCAGGCAATTATGAGAAAAGCGTGAGCCGGATCATGATGACTCCGCAGCATGTGTCTGCGAAGATTGTGAAGCTGATGGAGAAAGGCAAGGAAGAAGTGGATCTTCCCGGACTGGCAGCCTTCGGGATTCGTCTATACGGCTTGTTTCCGCGGCTGGCGGATAAGCTGACCTATAATGCAATGAACAGAAAATGATTACTCAGCTATGAAGCAAACGGCTTGTCCCCTTTTGCATGCAGGATGGAATTACATATATAAAATATGGCGTAGATTGGAACTTATGGCCTTCCATTTGGTGGAGAGGCCTTTTTGGCATATAATGAACATATTATCTTAAGCGAAAAGGATGAATTACTATTATGAATAAAGCTTCTTTTGCAGCTATCGGCATTGAGGAAGACCTAGTTGCCCGATTGTCTGAATTCGGCATCACCGAACCATCCCCGGTACAGGAGCAGACGATCCCGCTTCTGCTGGAAGGAAGAGATGTGCTGGCCGCTTCCCAGACAGGGACAGGCAAAACGCTGGCCTACCTGCTGCCGCTGCTGCAAGGGATTAATCCGGACCAGAAGTCGGTGCAGAAGCTGGTACTGGCTCCGACCCAGGAGCTGGCCATGCAGATCCTCCGCGAAGCGGAGCGCTACGGGGCACACCGGGGCATCCGGGCGATGGGGCTGATCGGCGGAGCGGCGATCAAACGCCAGATTGACAAGCTGCGCGAGCATCCCCAGCTGGTGGTAGGCACACCGGGACGCGTGCGGGAGCTGATCGGGCTGCGCAAGCTGAAGATGCATGAGGTGACGACGATTGTGCTGGATGAGGCGGACCAGATGTTCCAGCTTAGCGGCGCGGGCGAAGTGACGAAGATCGTCAGCAGCGCGCTTCGCACACGCCAATTGGTCATGCTGTCCGCGACCATCGGGCCGGAGACCAAGCTGCTGGCTAACCGTGAGATGAAGAATATCGCAGAGGTGGGCATTGATCCCGGTATGATGACGGCTCAGAGCCTGGAGCATCACTATGTGGTATCCGAGGAGCGGAACAAGGTGGATATGCTGCGCCGGGTGATCCGCCACTACAAGCCGGAGCGGGCGATTGTGTTCGTCAATGCTACTGATGACATCGCTGAAGTGACTGCGAAGCTGAACCATCTGGGACTTCCGGCCGCAGCGCTGTACGGCGACGCCGACAAGGTTACGCGCGCAAACGTGCTGGCCCGCTTCCGGGACGGCAAGTTCAAGGTGCTGGTCGCCAGCGACGTGGCGGCCAGAGGCCTGGACATTGAGAATCTGACGCTGGTCGTCAGCTTCGATCCGGCCTTTGACTCCGAGCACTATGTCCACCGTGCCGGACGGACGGGGCGCATGGGCAAACGCGGATTGTCCGTAACGATTGTTACGGAGCAGCAGACGTTCATCATGCGCAAATTCGCCCGCGAGCTGGATATCCAGCTGGACGAGCGGGAAATGGCCTTTGGCAAGGCGCTGACGGAGGGCGAGCGCAGTGAATTCCGCGGCGGCGGTGCAACGCGCCGCGAAAGTGCCCCGCGCGGCGGCGAAGCTGCGCCGCGCACCGGCAAGCCGCAGGTGCGGACCTCGGCGGCTGGAACAGCCGGAGGGACAGGCGGCGAAGCTCCGGCCGCGCAGCCGGGCGCAGCTGGCGGCAGCGGTGGTGCCGGTGCGGTGCGGCGAGAGCAGCAGCACCGGCCGGGAATTGCCGCGAGCACGCGCAGCGGCGCGGCACCGGCAAGCAAGGCGCTCAGCAATGCGGAGCGGGACAAGAACCGCAAGAACAAGGGAGCCCCGAAGTGGCTCAAGAACAAAACCCCGAGAGGTGACGGTCAATGAACACAGCCCCCGTATTGCAAATTACGGGCTTAAGCGGAGGATACAGCCTGAACAAGCCGGTGCTTCATGATATCGGCCTGCAGGTTCAGCCCGGTGAAATGGTCGGGCTTATCGGTTTAAACGGCGCAGGCAAAAGTACAACCATGAAGCATATCCTGGGACTCATGTCTCCGCATAAGGGTGAGATTACGGTACAGGGCAAGACGCGCAGCAGCGACCCTGAGAGCTATCACAGCGCACTGTCCTTCGTTCCAGAATCTCCGCTGCTCTATGAGGAAATGACAGTCCGCGAGCATGTTGAATTCACTGCCAGAGCTTACGGCGTGGAGCGCAGTGATTATGAATCGCGCACCGGCCAGCTGGCCGCACTCTTCAATATGGAGGACAAGATGGATACATTGTCCTCCCATCTATCCAAAGGCATGAAGCAAAAGGTAATGATTATGTGTGCATTCGTAGCACGCCCGGCACTGTATGTCATTGACGAGCCGTTCCTCGGCCTCGATCCGCTCGGCATCCGCTCCCTGCTGGATTTCATGCTGGACCTGAAGAAATCCGGGGCATCCATCCTGCTCAGCTCGCATATCCTCTCCACCATCGAGAACTACTGCGACCGGTTCATTGTCCTGCACCGCGGAATGGTCATCGCGGAGGGAACGCTCGCCGAGATGACCGCGAAGGCCGGGCTGCAGGGCTTGAATTTGGAGCAGCTGTTCTACGAGCTGGTTCAGGGAGGGAAATGATATGGATTTGAAGGAGCTGCGCCGGCAGCGGCGCAGCCGGTTTACAGGAAGCCTGATCCCCTATATGGGGTATATCATTCAGAGCGGTGTAGCAATGGTTTTCCTGCTGGTGCTGATCATCTTCTCCGCCTGGTACACTTCCCTGCTGCGTGATCTTCCGTCAGGCATTCCCATCCACTGGATTATGCTCGTCCTGCTTGTGCCGGCGGCGGTGCACAGCAGCTTCCGGACCTATCTGCAGACTCCGGATACCATCTTCCTGCTGCCGCAGGGCCACCGGATGAAGGAGTATTTCGCCCCGTCCTGGGTCAGCGGGAATGTGTGGAAGATCCTGCGGCTGGCTTTTGTCCTCATTACATTATGGCCGCTGTACATACGCACGGATGAATCCCATAAGGGACTGCTGGCTACGCTCCTCGTCCTGATCCTGGTGAAGCTGCTCGCCAGCTTCGGGTTATGGCGGGAGACCGCTATGCTCTCCCGGCCGGCGGCTATAGGCTACAACCTGCTGCGCTGGGCAGTGGGCACCCTGATGGTTGCCGCCTGGGTATGGCAGCCTTCGGTCCGTGCTCTGATCTTCATCGTAATTCTGGGGGCAGCTTACGCGGCAGCGCTGGCCGTACCCGGCCGGCACTCTGTTCCGTGGGAACGCCTGATTACGATGGAGAAGAATCAGGGGACCCGGGCGCTTATGGTCCTCGGCTGGTTCGTTGATGTCCCCGGACGTGAGCAGCGGGTCTATGCCCGGCGCTACCTGTCTCGGTGGGGCGGCGGCATACCCTGGCAGCGGAATTCGGCTTACCGGTTCCTCTTGACCAAAAGCTTCGCCCGGGGCGACATCTTCGGGATCGTCCTGCGGATCGCCGTGCTGGACCTGTTCCTGGTCTGGATGAATCAGGCCAGCTATACCGGCAGCGGCATCTATGTATTCTTCCTTTTCCTGATGGGGATTCAGCTGACGGCGCTGCGCAAGCTGCACAGCGAGTCGTTCTGGCTGACCGTGTATCCGCTGCCGGAAGGCAGCAAGAGCAAGGGAACCATCCAGTTTGTCTTCCGGGCGCATATGGTGCTGGCGCTGCTGACCGGCTTGCCTCTTCTGCTTCAGCTGGGAGAGCGTCCGCTGCCGGTTCTCGGGACATTTGCCTGCGGATTCCTGCTGGCCTATCTGTTCAAAGCCTATTCGACCCGAAAGGAAGCCCGCATGGATGAGGATGACTTGTAGAACAGGTGTTGTTTGGATAGGAATTGTCACATGAAAAATGGCCTCATTCTCCGCCAAGCGGAGCGTGAGGCCATTTTTATACAGAGGGGTTTGCCCTCTTAATTTCAGGTGGAACAGGGAATGCTGCAACACGGGGAGCGGAGAGAGCACTGGGCTCCCTCCAGGGACTTATTCCCGGTTAGACAAAGAGTGAACGGCTGATGATAACCAGCAGGATAAAGAGAACCAGAATTGCGCCTGTGCTTGTGAATGCACCGTGTCCGTATCCGTATCCGCCTCTAACTTCTTCGCTCATGTTCATTCCCCTTTCGCGTTTGAGTTGTTGTACTTGAGTACATCGTATTGTATGTGCGGAGGGAAGAACGTGTATAGGCCAATGCCATAGGGCGGGGTAAAAAAAATCAGCCCCGGAAATCCGGAGCTGACTTACGTATGCAAAGGACGGAAATCAGGCTTTCTCCAAATCGCGGATGCCTGCATAGACCAGATCGAACAGATCCTCAAGCTGATCCTCTTCGATACAGGAGAAGGCAATGCGCAGATCGCTTTCGCCGAGGGCGATGGTGCCCAGACCGTAATTGTGGATCAGGTGGAGCCGTAGGGCTTCAGCCGGCACGGTGAGCAGCTTGAGGCACATGAAGTACCCGGAGTTGAACGGATAATAAGTCCATACGTCATCGCCGTATTTGCCGCTGTCCAGCAGCGCCTTCACTTTGTTGGCCCGGCCTTTCATGATCTGGAACTTCTCTTCCTTTTGTGCGGCGAATTCCGGTGCCTTCAGTGCGTCCAGTACGAAGGTCTGTGACGGATGTGCTCCGCTGGAGATAGTGGCCCGGATAATACCGAGTGTCTTCTGCTCCAGGGCTGCCAGCAGCTCTTTGTTCTCGGAAGCGTATGTGATGAAGCCGACGCGGAAGCCCCAGACAAACTCCTCTTTGGTTGCCCCGTCGATCTTGACTGCCAGCACACGCGGATGCAGGTTAGCCAGCTTGCCAAACAGCGATTCCTTCAGTGAATCCTCGAAAAAGAGTCCGAAATAAGCGTCGTCGCTGACCACCACGACATTAATGCCTTCTTCAGCGGCACGAAGGATGGCGGCAACAATAGCTTCGCCTTCTTTAATGCCAGGTGTATACCCTGTCGGATTGTTAGGGAAGTTGAGCAGGACGATCGCTTTGCCGCGGTCCTTCTGGGCCAGCAGCGCGTCCAGCAACCCTTCGCTGTTGAAGCTCATATCTTCGGTGAACAGCGGATAGTTAACGGTTTCGGTCAGACGGCGGATGCCGAAGGTCAGCTCGTAGTTCTCCCAGTTTTTGTCCGGATAGATGACGGCATCCCCTTGTTCTGCGAACAAGTCGGCAACTATGCTAAGGCCGTGTGTCAGGGCGTTCGTAACGACAGGATTGCTGAAGGACTTGCCTTCAAGCGACGGATTCTCACGCAGCATCTTCTCCCGCCATACCGTGCGCAGCTCCGGCTTGCCTGCAGGAGGCGCGTAGCCGTACAGGTCTTTGGGGCTGTAGGCGGAGAGTTTATCCTGGATCACACCAAGATGCATCGGCATTCCGTTCTCGGTAGCAATACCGATGGTAGCATTATACTTCTTGGCATGAGCCGTCGCTTCTGCGGATTGGCTCAGGATGCCCTCTTTGGGGAAATAGATTGCCTTACCGAGATTAGAGAGCATATCGTACACATGTTCATTGCCTGCCTTGATGCTGTCATTTAATTGTCCAGCCAGTGGATTCATCAGTTTCATCCTTCCGGTATTCTTCTGGGATATATACGCTAACATTGCCTAACATTATATCACCGTGAATTGCCGCCGTCACTGAGGAATGCCGCGTTTTCATAAATACTTTTGCAATAAGCCGGGCGGCTCCTCCCAGACCTGGGCTTCGACGTAACGCTCGGGGCCAAGGTCTCCTGTGGCGTTCCATTTCTGCGGAAGACCGTATTCGCGGACTACCTCAAGGATCTCTTGCAGTGTGTACACCTGTTCACGGTAAGGCTTGCTGTCCGGATAGCGCATAGTGGGAAATAAATCGCCGTAGGTGAAGCTGATCCGCTCAGGGGTGAATGCCGCAACCGGGATGGCCAGCTCCCTCCCCTCCGGGTACCACTCCAGCAGCCAGGGGCATCTCCCTAGGGTCATATAATGCGGCTGCTGGCGGACCGGCTGGCCTCCTTTGGCGATAAATAGATCTCTTGCCTTCTGTTCAAGGCTGTGGCGGATCTGCAGATAATCGGCGGAACGCTGACTGGCAAAGCCCTTCTTCTGCTCGCGGATATCCCGCAGCACCGTCTCCGCCGATTCAGGCGGAAGATCCGACAGATTCCGGAAGGGGCCGGTTGATTCATCATAATAGTGAAAGAGATAGTGGTAGTCCATAGGCTTCCCGCCGATCTATAGAGGATATTACTATATTTTAACAGATAAAGGGATGATAGGAACAGTGCAGAGATGGGAAGATGTACAAATGGGAACCGTACAAGGTATTATGAAAAGTAAGCTTACGCTTCCAAAGCGGGTTTTGTTCGAAGTATTACAGTGAAGACATGCTCACCAAACTTTAGGAGGGACCAATATGCTGCATGCATCGCCATCCTCTTTTGTAATCCTCCCGGCCTTAGCGAAGATCGTCTGTGAACCGGGCTGGAAGTGGCAAAAAAGAGAGAAGCCGCTGCAAAATTATGATTTGTTCTATGTGTGGAGCGGGGAAGGAACCGTTGTGCGCAGCGGTGTGCCTTATCAGGTGGGAAAGGGAAGCTGCTTCCTGTTCCGGCCGGGGGATCATACAAGTGCTACACATAATCCGCAGAAACCGCTTGTGCTTACATATATTCATTTCGATGTCGCCGAAGAGGTAACGGAGATTCCTGCGCCTTATCACGAACTGGAGGAGACCGTGGAGTTCGAGCATCTGCTGGCCCGTTACGTCCGCCTGTTCCTGGTGCAGACTTACGCTGCAGAGGAGGAAGGCCGCCTGATCCTGAAGCAGCTGATGATTCATCTGCTGCGGCAGGACCAGGTCGTGCCGGTAGAGCGCCATGTCAGCAACCAGCTGGCGGAGGTGATCCATGAGGTGGCTAACTATGTCAGCCAGCATCCCGGTGCAGCGCACCGGGTGGAGGATCTGGCCGCACGGGCAGGACTGTCGCCCCGTTACTTCTCGATCAAGTTCAAAGAGATTACCGGCTCTTCCGTGCAGTCCTATGTGATCCGCACCCGGATTGAACGGGCCCAGCATCTCTTGCTGTACGCCGGTATGAATGTGACTGAGGTAGCGGATGCGCTGGGCTACCGCGATATATTCTTCTTCAGCCGCCAGTTCAAGCAGCATACCGGCAAAAGCCCGTCGGAAATACGCTGAACTTTATCGCTCACTGCCCTGCCGGATTCCCCGGCAGGGTTTTTAGAATTTGTATGGTTTTGGGATCCCTGCCAGGTACCTGAGTAATCATCGAAGCTGCGCCCTGGTTTGTGGGGTCATTCTTTTGGGGTAATACTATTGCAGAGAGTTCCATGCGGAGACGGCTTCCGCTGTGAAGCGGAGCTGATTCATCTGTTCACGGTTCGGCCGTCCGGTCCGGTAAAGTTGAAGAGGGCACCCGTCTGTGACAGAATATAGGGAAGAACAGCATAAGACCTGAGAGGCTGCCGCTAAGGGCAGCTGAATAAACACACGGGAGAAGGAGAGAACTTATGTACGAAATAGTACTGATACGGCATGGAGAGAGCGAATACAACCGGCAGAACCTGTTTACGGGCTGGAGCGATCCCGATCTGACGGAAAAGGGTGTAGAAGAGGCGAAGAAAGCAGGCAAGCTGCTGAAGGATGCAGGGTACACATTCGATCTTGCGTTCGCCTCCGTGCTGAAGCGTTCGATCAAGACACTCAACTATGTGCTGGATGAGATGGATTTGCTGTGGATTCCAGTGCAGAAATCGTGGAAGCTGAATGAGCGTCATTACGGGGCGCTGCAGGGCCTCAGCAAAAGTGAAACCGCACTGAAATACGGCGAGGAGCAGCTCCATATCTGGCGGCGCAGCCTCTCGGTCCGTCCTCCGATGCTGGAGCCGGATGATCCGCGCTATGCCAGAAATGATATCCGCTATAAGGAAGTGCGTCCGGGCGACATCCCGCGCGGTGAGAGTCTGGAGGATACCGTGCACCGGGTCGGCGATTTCTGGGGCAACCGGATTGTCCCGCTGATCCGCAAGAAGGAGCGTGTGCTGATCTCGGCGCATGGCAATACGCTGCGGGCCCTGATCAAATACATGGAGGATATTGATGAAACGGCGCTGCTGGATCTCAATATTCCAACCGGCGTCCCGCTTGTCTATAAGCTCGATGACGATGTGAAGCCGATCAGCCGCTTCTATCTCGGCGAACCGGAAGAGGTACAGGAGAAAGCGCGCGAGGTAGCTAATCAGAGTAAGATTACGGAGTGACTCGGGGATTGTGCGATCCTGTTCTACTTGCTTTGTTGAGCTAAGTCTAATCAATGATAATAAAGGGAGTGTTCCAGCCATTTCGTGGTTTTGGGATACTCCCTTTTTTGGTGTCTGCATAAACGTTCTGAATAGGAAGCTGAAATCAATAGGGTACAAGTGCCAAGTTATAACTCTCTGCTCCAGCCTTTGGGATATGCCAAAAGTAGTGTTTTTCAGATTGTGAATGAATTCGGCAAGATACAGCTGAGATTTTACAAATTTTGTAGTTGAGTGTATTTGATAATATGTTTATTCTTGTTAAGTAAAATTCTGGATCTGACTATTTGACGATAATTTATTGAATAAAAACTGAGGTGCATGAATGAAGGTATATGAATTAAAGGTTAACCATTCCAACACAACTACATTAATTATGAAAAATCGTGACGCACTTTCGTCTCATCCTATTCGAAGTGACTTTAAAGAACAAAATCTAGCCCGAGATTGGCAGCCCGCTGAAATGCAGACTTATAAACGCAGAAAATTTAATGAATTTCCGTATCTGATACCCGAGAAACCAATAGTCTCCGAAAAGGTTATGCAAATTCTTAAGCCTCATACACCTACTGAGGTTGAGTTCCTTCCCCTTTTACATAATGAGTTTGAACTTTATATGATGAATGTAACGAATATTTTGGATTGTGTGGACTGGCAGCGTTCGGAAGCACAATGGCTTTATGAAAAGTATTTTATGCGTTTTGATAAACTGGTATTTGATTTTGCTAAAATCCCGAAAAATACATATCTGTTCAAAACGGAAGAGCTGGCGACAACAAAAGTGTTTGTTACTGAATTATTCAGAGAGCTTATAGAAGATTATCAATTGCCAGGTCTGGACTTCTCTGTCGTATACGATTCGGAGTTCACTTATACAGAAGCAGAGCAAAGAATGGACCAAGGTCAGGCTGTCGGCAGCGGGAAGTGGAGAATGCAGTTTGATGAGGAAGGTGAGTTTTGGCTGGGGGAATTAACATTGGAGCTGAAATACCGGTGGGGCAGGCCGGTGTATATCCCGCCGATTCTGCTTGGCTATAGCTGGCATGAGGTGGAGAAATGTGAAATTGACAGCTTCAATTGGTAGTTGGTATTAGTATACTGGATGAGTGTATGAGTGTATTCAGCTCTGCAGAATTTCGTTGCAGGGCTTTTTTGGCATTTGTGTGACAACGGGTTGCCAGCAAGCAACAAAAAATAGGGTTCAAGGGCCATGAAACTACAATAGCCACCAGCCTGCGGCGCATGTCTTTAGTAGTATCTTTTGAATTGCGTCATTTTTCGACATTGAATTACATAATAATACAATTTTAATTGTTGTTAGGTTCTTGTTGAAAGATTATCCTTTCTAAGTGGTGTATTAGAAGGAAAATCTATTTAATAGGAGGAAATTTGTTTGAAGAAGATAGTCACTTTATTTTTAGTTTTATCTATCTTGCTTGGTAATGTCAGCCAGATGTCGGGCTATGCTACTGCTACAGGAGCTGTTGAAAGCGGCCTCCTCACAGAGACTAAGCCATCATCCGAAACGGATGACTTGGTGCCATTGGTCTCGAAGAGCACTAACGATGCAGTTAGTGAAATTCTGTCTGCTATGACAGTAACACAAGATACATACAGTAAAAGTATACGGGGAAGATATTTAGTCAGCTTGAAAAAAGATTATCCTGTAAGTGTCTCAAGTGTAGTTTACAGTGTGTATGCAGAAACACTTGAGGCTGGTTTTACGGATAGTGCTGTAAATCTGAGCACTTTCGCGGAGATGAGAAAGCAGCAAAACAATGAGGATCTTGCACACAAAGTTAATCTATATCATGTGAAGGGCCTGGAGAGTGCCAATGCACTGTATATGGAATTGCATCCGGAAGAAGTCAACCAGTTGCTTGCAAATCCAATGGTTGCTGCAGTTGAAGAAGACAAACCGATACAAATTGCGGAAGAGAAGGCACTCACACAGGTGGAAGAGCAGCCGATCAAGGAAAGCTCACAAACGATTCCTTGGGGCATCCATTCGACAGGATCATACATAACGAGACAAGCAGAAGGTTCAGTTGATAGCCGGATTAAAGTGGCGGTCTTTGATACGGGAATATCTAGCCATCCAGATCTGAACATTGCCGGTGGAGTTAGTTATGTAGATACTTCTCCGAGTTATGCAGATGACAAGGGGCATGGAACACATATTGCCGGTACAATTGCCGCTTTGGATAATTCATTCGGCGTAGTAGGTGCTGCACCGGAGACCGAGCTTTACGCGGTAAAAGTGGCGGACTCTTCTGGCGACGGATACACAAGTTCGGTCATTCAGGGTATCGAGTGGGCTATTGATCATGACATCAATATCATTAATATGAGTTTTGTATCTGCTCAATATAGTGAATTACTGCACAAAGCCATACAAAAGGCAAGCTCTGCCGGAATCATTATTGTGGCTGCGGCTGGTAATAACGGTTCCGGAGAGGACACCGTGCAATATCCTGCTAAATACCCTGAGGTTGTTGCGGTCGGAGCGATAGAGTCATCACACCACCGTACGGACTTCTCGGCTACAGGCGATGAGCTTGATCTTGTAGCACCGGGCTTTGGTGTAATGAGCACGATGATGAATGGTGGGTACGGTGTTTCCTCCGGAACGTCCAACGCAGCTGCACATGTCACGGGAGCTGCAGCATTATTCTGGTCTCACCATCCGTCGCTCAGTGGACAGCAAGTTATTGACAAGTTATATGAAACAGCGACACCACTCGAAACATCACATGAAGCCGGTCACGGTATTATTAATATTGCTAAAGCACAAGGAGTCATTACAGGTTCAATTGCCCCATTATCAGAAGAAAATCTCTCAGGGCTTAATACAATCATTCCTTCTAATCCAGATAGTGAAATAGGGATTGCCTCTTATGATCCTAAGAATGACGGCGCTTCTATCCATCCAGGGGATTCGGTTACAGTCTCCCTAAAGCTGGAGGGAGATGAGCATGGGGAGAACCCGCATCAACGGGTTGATGTGGAAGTTACTTCCGCCTCCAATCCGCTTCAAGTTATTGCAAGTAAAACGATAACCGGAGTGGAACTGGACAAGGATATTTCCTATACTTGGCAGACTTCTTCCTCTACGCCTACCGGTACGTATAAAATCAAATACAAATTTCCTGCAGTACCTTCAGGGTTATATGATTATCAGTTTACTGTTTATGTGACTGAAGCAGGCATAGGGCAAGATACTTTTGAACCTAATGACACCGTTATAACTGCCAAAAATGTATTCCCGGAGAATAGTTATATCTCTTATATTTCCTCAGCCAGTGATGTGGATTACTACAAGCTGACAGCTGAGGAGACTGGACAAATTCCTATCGGGCTAACCATTCCCTCGACGGTAGATTATGAACTAGATATTTATACCGCATCGGGACTCCCTGTATGGAGCTCTTCTAATGGTACAGGTGCAGCAGAGCATGTGGATTTACAAATAACCAAAGATGAAGTCTATTATCTTAAGGTCACCGGATTCAGCGGCCAGTTCAGCTCCTCACCGTATACTTTAATTTTAGGGGCCATTGAAGCACAGCCTTTTGCAGTTCCTACTGGTCTGGAAAAGACAGAGTATGCTAACAGCATCAAGCTGACCTGGGATGCGATGCCTGGGGCTGTACTCTATAAACTTCGAATTAACGGAGTAGATAAAGGGACCTCAAACGTCAACTCATATACCTTTTCAAACTTGATATCCTCACAAGGCTATCTCCTGGAAGTAGCCGCAGTATATCCGGAAGGTACCAGCGCTTATGCCTCTGTTCAGGCTTCTACTACCTTGCCGGAACTAATTGTATATCAGCCGCAGGATGTAAATCAGGCCTCCCGCAGCACTCAGCTGTTCAGCTTCAAGCCGGCTACAACCGGGGTGTACCGGATTTTTACCAGTCCGTACCAAGGCAGCGGCCCTGCCGTGGATACCGAACTTTCAATATATAATAATCTGCAGCTGGGTAAGCAGCTTGCAGTGAATGATGATACGAATGACACGGTCTTCTCGGAGATCCGAGTCAGCCTGATTGGCGGACAGACTTACTATGTCAAAGTAAATGGTTTTGATACAACCGCTTTGCGTACGAGAATTACTGCGGATGTCATCAGCTCAAGCATTCCTTACATTCAGCAGGATCATGCAGTTGATATTAACGAACAGGCTGGTAACAGCAATGTATACGTCTTCGTTCCGGCGAATACCGGTAAATTCAGAATAAACACTAACCGCTATGGCGGAAGCGCAAGTTCGAAGGCTAACGATACGGATCTCTCTATATTTGCGAGTGTAGATATGGAAGAAACAATTACCGGCGGCTATAACGACGATAAAGCAGACTCCGTGTTCTCAGAGGTGACTGTGAATCTCAGTGCGGGTGTTCCGTATTACATTCGTGTAGATGAAGTGAATGGCGGCAAAACGTATGCACGGCTGCTGGTCACTTCAGCTGGACAAACTACATTTACCTCCCTGAACACCGGGATACCACTTGATTTATCCAAGGTAAGCGGAGAAGAAGCATATTTGCAATTCACACCTGTGTCGACAGGCAAATACCGCTTCTTCACTTCCAATTACCAGGCGACTTCGCAGCTGAATGATACCGAAATAGCCTTATATACGGACACAGATCTTAAGAATTTGCTTGACTCCAATGATGATGCCCGGGATTACAGACCGTACGGTGAACATTTCTCGAAACTGGAAGTGAACTTAACTGCAGGGACGACTTACTATGTCGCTGTGCGAAGCTTCGGCTCAATCAACGGATTGCAAACTCGGTTTGCAGTGGAAGAAATGGGGCATAACACTGCGGGTTCTGCGGTGAACTTACCCTTTGGTGAATTAGTAACTACAGATTCACAAGGTGCTCCACTTGCAATTTCATCCTTGTACGATACCGATTATTACAAAATAGAATTGACTGCTCCTGATCAGATCAGTTTGTATCTGTCTCAGGGTGACGGGACCATCGAGGATCCCCACGGAAATATCAGAGGCTACTTCAGTACAGATGGGCAGATGTCCTTTGATCTGGATGCCGGGACATATTATCTGAAGATCCAGAGCGGTTGGGAAGGTCCCGCTTGGGGTTTTTCAAAATTTGAGTATGAGTTGTCAGCGGATATTAACCTTGTAGAGTATATACAGGGTGAAAATGAGTTCATGTCTACCCTGCGTGCTCTGAAAGCAAGCGCAGTAAAAAGCTTTGATGCTACGCCTGGTAATAAAGGTTCTGTCAAGGTTCAGTATAAAAATAAGGTAAATAATACTAACCTTAAAGTAGAGATCAGAACAGCTAATTTGGCAAATGGGATAAGTGTTTATGAATACACCACAGGAGGAAGTTTTAACAAGAATACGCTAACCGACATTTCATGGAATGGAGCGGTTGATTCCAAGTCGCCAGATAAATATTGGTATGCAAATTATACTGATTCAATCTCTGGAACGCCTCAGTACTGGGCGAAAGATGGTTATTATAAAATATTTGTATCACGCTTGGAAGGCAGTAAGAAGAAACAAACTCAGGAATTCCTAGTGCAGGTAATCAACGATCCGTTAAATGGGTTGAATATTATTCCGCTGCCTCCGACTATTGAGAAGGGTAAAACGATCACTTCAAAAACTGATCCATGCAAAGCATGCAAAAATTATTTTGAGCGTTATATTTTGCATCCCAATGATCATGCCTATGAACTGACGTATGGGACATGGTTTGCAGAAGTGTATGGACTAACGGGTATTCAGAAATTTGCAGCCGGGGCATCAGCTCTAATCACATGTAGTGAAGGTACTGCCAAAGAAAGATTACAGTGTACCTTGAGCAATGTTGGGATGATACCGATACTTGGTGAAGGTGCTGATGCAATTAATGGCGTGATTTACTTTGTCAATGGTGATTATATTGACGCCTTATTGTCAGCCGGAGCGATCGTCCCATTCGTCGGTAATTTTGTTACAGCGGGAAAGAAAATTTCATATACCGCAGCTAAACGTGTTGAACTAGTCTATAAATTGAACCCCTGCGGATGCGTTCCTGAAGGAACGGAGATTATTACCAAAAATGGACCCAAGCCAATAGAACAGATCCAGATTGGCGAGCTTGTATTGGCTAAAGATACGGATACCGGCAAGCAAGAATATAAACCTGTTGTAAATCTATTCAACAGGGAAAATACCGAGATTTATAATCTTGGAATTCAAGGTAAAATAGTTCAAAGCACAGGTAACCATCCATTCTGGGTGATAGGAAAAGGCTGGGTAACTGCTGACGAGTTAACTCCTGGGGATTTATTAGAGACGCAAACAGGCGCTACTGTTGTTTTACAGTCTGTTGCATTAAGTGATGCAGTATCCAAGGTCTATAATTTTGAAGTAGAAGAGTTTCACACCTACTATCTATCAGAGTTTGCTTTACTAACTCATAATTCGGCGGAAGCATGTCAACTTTCTAATTATAGTAAAATTGTAACCAAAAGATTGACAGCTAGAACCACCGGTGCACAATCTACTATTTTGGCTGGGGAAATTACAAAGGCAACAGGACTAGCCAAGCCGTTTGGTTGGGCAGCACATCATATTATACCTTATAAGCCATCAAATGATTTTGCTGTTAAATTACATGCAATTATGAAAAAATATAATATTGATCTCAATTCATCAGCAAATGGAGTGTTTTTACCGCCAGCAACTAATAAAACGGATTTGCTGGTAATTGATGAGTTTACAATTTCTACGCACACTGGGTCACATGGTGTAACCTATTATGAGGATTTGTATAACATGGTTAGGGTTGTTGAAGATGATGGTGTTGATGCAGTTTTGGAAGTGATTAACGAAATGCGAGAAAAACTGCTCACTGGACAATATCAGTTGTATAAAGCGAAAAAATAGGAGGAGAAGTATGAGAGTATATAGTTTAAGATCTGGTGAAGATTCCATGGATTTAATGCTGGACAAGACTGTAAGTGCAGAGCATCCTATAGAGTCGAAATTCACAGGCGATTCCAAAATAACGGTGTGGACGCCACCGATCCTGTACACTAATAATAAAAGGAAATATAACGATTTTCCAAGATACTTAACTGGACATCCTATTATCTCGGAGAAAGTAAAGAATATTTTATTTCCAATTATTGCAGAAGAAATTGAATGTCTTCCCTTGGCGCATCCTGAATTGAAGTTGTTTATGCTCAACATTACAAATGTTATTGACTGTGTTGATTATAGTCGTTCAGTTATTAAGCTAACGGGGAAAGGCAATTTCGCTCGATTTATTAAACAAGTTTTTGATTTTTCTAAGATACCTGAAAAGACCTATATGTTTAAAATAAAGGAAACGGCAATCATTCAAGTTTTTGTAACAGACAAATTTAAAGAGCTTGTGGAGCTCCACGGTCTTAAAGGTTTGGATTTCTCAGAAGTATACGATTCAGCTTTTACTGCAGATAAAGAAGAAGAACAAGAACGGAATTATCAAGCAGCTCTTGATTCTATTGAGCGCAGTAAAGGGATTGAGTTCTCTTACGATGAGGCTCGTATTCTTATGGAGCAGGGAAAAGCTGTTGCCAGTGGAAAATGGAGAATGCAATTGGATGAGAATGGTGAATTGTGGATAGCGGATTTGACACCAGCTTTGTTGTATGACTGGGGACAGCCGATTTATATTCCTCCTGTGTTAATGCTTTTACAATGGCACGAAGTAGAAAAGTCCGAAATTAACTTATAGAGTCCGGAGGAATGAAATGTACTCATTAAAGCGATCTATTGTATTTATCATAAGCTTTGTCCTTGTCTTCACGCTTCTTATCCCCGGTATTGGAACGGGAACACCTTCGGCGGCAGCCGCCGAGGGTGCCCCGGTAACCGGACACCTGCTCAAAGGCAATCTTAATGTTAACGGAATTTATTATGGGACAGTAGAGCTTGGGCTCTCCGTTCAGAACCCGGGTTCCGGAGTTTCTGCAACCCGGTATAGTCTGGATGATGGAGGCTCTTGGCAGACCTACAGTCAGCCGCTCTTTTTCTCGGACAAAAAAGTATATCATATCCTTTATCAGTCCCTTGGACTAAATAACAATAATGAAGTACCCCAAGAAGTTTCTTTTACGATAAAGAAAGATAATTTTCCTCCTGAAACATCCGTTTCAGTGAATGGGACATTGGGACAGAATTCTTATTACACCAGCGCAGTTACAGTTTCCCTAAATGCAACCGATACGCATTCGGGGATACAATATTCAGAATATAGCTTGAATGCGGGACAGAGCTGGAACCAGTACAGCACTCCTTTTGCTGTTGATGGTGCCAATACAATCATTCTTTATCGTTCAACGGATATAGACGGGAACGTGGAAAAAGCGAAAAAAACCAAAATCAGTGTAGATATGGAGCCTCCGTCTTCTCCTGACTTCAAGATTAGTCCGGATGTATGGAGCAACTCCACCTTCACTGTTACTATAACAGATGGTAATGACAGTCAGAGCGGTACGCTGAAATCACAGTATCGTGCAGGAAACTCCGGAGAATGGCTCGATTATACGCAGCCTGTAGAAGTAAGTGGAGATGGGCAGACCAATATATATGCCCGGACACTGGACTACGCTGGAAACAGCAGTGTGGTAGCTGAATATACATTGCAGTTTGATAAAGTATCTCCGACAGTTCCAGTAATTAGTCTTAGCACATCTGATTGGACGAATGAACCGGTCTATGTCAGCCTGGATGGTGGAACAGATGCAGAGAGTCTAGTCCGAGGCTACGATTACAAGGTTGGTGGGGCCGCTGAGTGGAGTGAATACGTTAATTCATTTCCTGTCCGTGGAGAAGGAATCACCCAGGTATATGCTCGGACGATTGACATGGCAGGGAACGTAAGTCCATCTGTTGAAAGAGCGGTTAAAATCGATTTAACTCCGCCAATTGCGCCAGCGAATGTTTTTAAAATCAATCAATTTGGCACTTCGGCTCTAATCCGCTGGACAGCTGGTTCAGATGGCCTGTCAGGAATGAATGAGTATGAAATACTGAACGGAGAAGAGCTGCTCGGCATCACGAAGGATCAGCAGATTAAGCTGGAGAATCTTCGCCCGAATGAGAAGTATTCCATTACTGTAGTTTCTATCGATAATGCGGGGAATGTTTCCGAAGAAACGGTTCCTCTGGTCTTCTTCACCAGCAGCATTGCGGTATCCGGATACCGTGATCATAGCTTTGCCTTGGATAATCAAGGACAGGTCTGGGGCTGGGGACTTAATAATAAGGGGCAATTGGGAGACGGAACCCTTACTACCCGTAATGTTGCAACGAGAATTTCGGCGCTCGATGGTTTCTCCATGATTTCATCCGGATTGACCCAGAATATTGGGCTGCGTGCCGATGGGACCGTGTGGACCTGGGGACAGGATAGCTACGGCATTAATTTATCCTTGCAGGCTGTAGCCGGACTTGATCACATTGTATCTATCTCATCCGGTCTCGGACACTTTGTTGCCTTGAAAGAGGATGGGACGGTCTGGACTTGGGGAAATAACGGTTTCGGACAACTGGGTACTGGGACGATCAATAGCTCAGCTACTCCTGTGCAAGTCAGCGGATTGAGTTCGGTTGTTTCGATTGCTGGCGGATATTACAACACTATGGCGCTAAAAGAAGATGGCACGGTGTGGATCTGGGGAGATGGCTCCAGAGGAATTCTTGGTTATACTGCAACTGCTGAATATAAGCAGCTTATTCCTTTGCAGATTCAGGGGCTGGCAAATATTATTCAGATTGATTTCTCCTATATGCATGGGGCTGCTCTGAAGAAGGATGGAACTGTGTGGACCTGGGGCTTCAATGCAAATGGTCAGCTTGGAAACGGATCAACTTATGATGCTCCTGCCCCGGCAAAGGTTCAGAATCTGAGCAATATTATCAAAATATCTTCCTCTTATGCTCATAATCTAGCGTTAACTGGTGAAGGCGAGGTCTGGAGCTGGGGTGATAATGCTCAGGGTGAACTGGGAGACGGCACTATTGTGCAGACCAGACTCGTTCCTGTAAGATCAGCGCATTTGGAAGGTATTGTCGATATTGAAGCGGCAGAGTTTTACAGCTTTGCTGTAAAAATGGATGGCTCTCTGTGGGCATGGGGGGTTAATGATGACGCTCAATTGGGTACAGGCAATTTGACCCTGCAGCGTACCCGTACGATAGTAAGCGGAATAAGTTATCCGGTCGATACGCTGGTTCCTGCTGCACCAGCCCACTTGATCACTGCGGGTAAAACAGCAACTACAGCTGTACTGTCTTGGGACGAAGCTTCTGATAATCACGGCATCAAAGATTATCTAGTCTATCGGGGGACAAATCTGATTCAGGCACTTCCTGTTGACGGGAACTCGATTGATTCAGTAACCGGGTACACGGCTACAGGTCTTGCGCCTGGAACAACATATACCTTCTCGGTTAAGGCAAGGGACTATGCTAACAATATTTCGGCCTCAAGCAATGAGGTTTCGGTAACAATGGAGGCTTCAGCACCAATGACTGTCTCAGCTGGCTCCGATCAAACCTACGCCCTTAAGAGCGATGGTTCTGTATGGGCATGGGGCAGCAACTATAGAGGACAATTAGGAAATGGGACATTGTCTATTTCGTATACGGCCTCACAGACTGTAAATCTGTCATCGATGACAGCCATCTCCGCTGGTGGTTCTTACGGATTGTCATTGAAAAGTGATGGCACAGTTTGGGGTTGGGGTGATAACTCCATGGGACAACTCGCCAATACAGACCTGTCATCCCAACAATATTTGCCGCTCAAGATTGAAAATTTCAACTCTGTTACAGCTATATCTGCAGGCCATACGCACGCACTGGCGCTGAAGAGTGACGGAACAGTGTGGGCGTGGGGATCAAATTACTTTGGTGAATTAGGTCTTGGAACTACCGGAAACAAATATGTTCCTACAAAGATACCTTCACTCAGTGGGGTGAAAGCGATAAGCGCAGGCATGTTCTACAGTCTTGCGGTTAAGACTGACGGTACCGTCTGGGCATGGGGGACGAATATGAATGGCCAGCTTGGCAACGGTTCTACAACAGATTCAATGGTTCCAGTTAAGGTTAACACGTTGCTCAATGTAAGCAGTGTTTCTGCAGGCTTCTATCATGCTCTTGCGCTGAAGACTGATGGGACCGTCTGGGCATGGGGGAGTAATTCATATGGCCAGCTTGGAGATAGAACCTATACGGACCGTTCTAATCCTGTAAATGTATCTACAGTTAGCGGGATTACGCAAATCTCCGCTGGCATGTACCACAGCATTGCAAAGAAGGATTCTGCTGTCTACAGTTGGGGCTACAATGCTTCAGGACAACTGGGCAATAACAGCACCAGTGCTACATCGACTCCTGTCACTGTTTCCGCGATAACCAGTACCAAAGACATAGATGCGGGTGTAAGTCATAATGCGGTAATTGACGGAAATGCGGTGAAGACTTGGGGCAGCAACAGCAATGGCCAGTTAGGCAATGGGACCTCATATGACGCCAGGGTGCCGGTAACTGTACTCGGGTTGATACCAGGGCAAACGGCCGCTCTCAAGACTATTAATTCCAGTACCCTTTTAACTAATGAATTCGCTGAAAAGATAGATGATGGACAGAGCGTTATTCAGAGGCTGAAATTCTCTGACGGATTTGTAATGCCTGACCTAATTTCTCCTACTGCGCCTGCCCATGTGGAGATCACGAAGAATGCTGGTGCAGCCGTTCTACAATGGGATGAATCAAAGGATAATATAGGCGTCAAAGAATACTGGGTGTACATGAACGAAGAACTCGTACTGAAGACAGCCGCACATGAAGGAGTTGAATTACAGATTCCTGACAATGAGTTGGTCTCTATTACTGTAATTGCTGTAGATGAAGCAGGTAATATCTCGAAGTCCAGCATGCCTGTATCGCCCTGATAAATAGAAGTATTTACAAAAAAAGGACCTTCAGATTCTGAAGGTCCTTCTAAAGGAGCAAAATTAGCTTGTCAAATCATGTGAACAAACGGAACAAAAATTCAAAGATGAGCAAAACAATGCTTATGGCTTCCGGTATTTTTGTAATTATTTTGATTGGATTAATATTGATTATCGTCATAGATCATACATCAGGGAAGTCGTATTCAGTGGAGGAAATGCCTAATTACACTCAGATTAAGGGCGAATATCAAGCTGAAGGGTTAAAGTATGAAAAACAGCCTCATCTTGGCGATTCCCAGGCAAAAGTAAAGGTTGTAGAATTTGCCGATTTTAAATGCCCAGCCTGCAAGAAATGGAAAGAAGCGAACATGCAGCGCTTCATAAGTGAGTTTGTAGATTCAGGAAAGGTTGAGCTTTTCTTCATCAACTATGCCTTCATAGACCGGGACTCCATCCTTGCCGCGAGTGCAGGGGAAGCTATCGCCAAACAGGATAACGACAAGTTCTGGGAGTTCTATGATGTACTGTACGGACACCAAGGCGATGAAAGTAAAATTTGGGCCACAGAGTCTTTCCTGCTAGACTTGGTGAAGGAAAACATAAACGGCATCGATTACAGTTTGTTCGAGAAAGATTTGAAGGAACATACCTATATGCTGGATGTGAAAGAGGATTACAAAACAGCCGGTCATTATGGGGTTAATGGTACACCGCAATTTATGGTGAACGGAAAGCTGTTGCCGGATTCCTCTTATGAAGGATTGGCTAATGCCATTAACGAACAACTGGAAGCCACAGCCTCTTCGCCGCAATAAAGGAGGAATAAGAAATTGGAAATGGAGGTTCAAAAGGAACCCCAAACCTATGCCCCACTCGGCCCTTCGGGTCTTGGAGGCTGGCTGGTGCTTGTGCAGATCGGATTAATCGCAACCTTGTTTCAGGGGGCTTTTCAACTGCTGAATTACAATCTCCCCAGCTTTGGCCGGGAGTATTGGGATATTCTGGCGTCACCGCAGGGAGAAATGTATCATCCGCTATGGGCTCCGCTGATCGTATTTGAATGCGCTGTTGCTGTTGCTTACGGTGTTTAATTTAGTTCTGTTCTATCAAAAAAAGGCACTATTGCCGCGCGTGATTATACTGCTGTATTCTGCCAACGTACTGATAGGAATCATTGATTACATTCTAATCATGAATATACCGGTTGCTCGCGGACTGGAAGACGGTAGCAGTCTGCGTGATCTTATAAGAGCGGCCCTCACCTGTGCTCTATGGATGGCCTATTTCCGCAAATTGGAGCGGGTAAAAAAACCTTTATACGGTAAAATTATAGCAGAAGTAAACGGTCCGGATTTTTGCGAAACGCTTCTTCAGCAATAACAAAGCCCCGCACAAGGACACGTAAGTGTACTTTGGCGGGGCTTTGTCTGTCTGGGAAGCCTTCCATAAATTCATCTTAAGTTGTTTAGTTTAAGCCGGACTCTGCCCGGTATTCTAAGTAGCGCGCTGCATCTCACCCAGCAGCTCGCCCATCTTCACCTTCGTGTCCACGGTAAGCCCGGGGCGCGGTGTGAAGGTGCCGCTCTCCAGCAGCAGGACTACGGTAGAACCGAATTCGAAATAGGCCAGATCGTCGCCTCTTTGCCATTCTGTGGCGTTCTCATCGGTGTAGCGGATACTGCTCACATTCATTGCGCCTACCTTGACCACGGCGGTTTCGCCATAGCTGCCGGCTATATAAGTAATCAGCCGTTCGTTGCGGCTCAGGACACTCTTCATATGCCGCATGCCGAAATCATTCACGGGATAAGCCCGGCCGCGGATATAATCGCTCTCCCGCAGCTGCCCGGTTAACGGGGAATGTATCCGGTGATAATCGGTGGGGCTCAGGTAAAGAACGAAATAGTAGCCTTTTTTATACAATTCGAGGTGTGGCGAATGATTAAGCAAATCCTCCAGCGTATAATCCTGACCCTTCACATTCATTATTGTTCCGCAGTTAATGTCGCCCATTGCCGTAATCATGGCGTCCACAGGACTTGCCACCGCCTGTTCACCGCTTGCGACCGGCCGCATTCCCGGCTTCAGGCGTCTGCTGAAGAATTCATTAAGTGTACGGTATTCTCCGGCAGTCTTCTCCGCCTCAGCGGCAGGAATATGATAGGAACGAATAAATACCGGAATCATAAAGCGGCTGAGTCTGCTATGGGAAAAAGCACCCATTACCCGGGAAAGCCATCTGTGTGAGGATAGCTCGGTCATCAGCCGCAGCAATTGTTTAACCATGCCCATCTCCCTTCCATCATGCAGCAGCAAGGTCCGAGTAGCCTCGGACCTCACCCGCTCTGCATTATATTGACATAGAATAGAAGACAAATCAATAAGAGTTATGCCGTGCAGCCTCTTCATACAGGTATCTGGCATAGCCCATGGGCCGGCGGTAGCTTTCTTTCCAGACGGATCCGAGCCCGGCTTTCTGGAAGCCGTAACGCTGGTCGCGTCCGTTGCATTCGATGAAATATAAGCGTCCGCTGCCCGTAATGCCGATGTCCAGACCGATATCAGCAAGGCCTGGAAGGCTCTGTTCCAGCTCACGGGCAATGGCAAGACTGAGGGAGAGGACAGACATGCGGATCCGAGCTGCCGCTTCCCCCGGGAAAGCCTTCTCCAGAGCGAAGGATGAATTCAGTGCTTCGCCTCCACGGGCGATGTTGGACACGAAGCCGCCCGGTGCAGCCAGCTTGGCGAACATGCCGGTCACCTGCCAGTCTCCGCCCCATCCGCGCTGTACAGTAATACGCAGGTCAAAGGGGCGGCCGTTTATCTCAGCCAGCGGTATCCGCTCCTGCACGAGATACGGCACCGAAGAGAGTCTGGCACGGAGTGCCCGTGGAATGGCGCCCTGATTCACAGGCACACTGTACCAGCGTCTTGAGCCGGAGGGAGAATAACTCCATTTCCATTGTCCCGCACCACTGATCCGTGTAAGACGCATAACCCCGTTTCCTACACTTCCCCGGCAAGGCTTGAGAATCAGATCCGGATAACTGTCCATCATTTCCTTCAGGCCGGACATTCCGGCTGAGGTGACAGGCAGAAATGTCTGCAGTTCCTGGTTTTGCTCCAGCAGGCCGTGAATCTGATCCTTACCGTAGCGGTTGCATATGTTGTATACCTGAATCCCCTGCCGGAGCAGCCGCTGGACGCCGCTGCTGCCCGGGTCATAGATCGCCCGGTTATGGATGACCTCCGGCGTCGGGATGATTTGACTCCGGTAGCCGTGCGGACCCTTTATATAAGCCCTGCTGAAGCCGGACTTCGTATCGATGCCGGACAGCTTCAGAAAGCAAGGGGTTAATCCGTATGCGGCGGCGGCTTCCTCGTAGTTGGCCAGAGATTCCTGTCCGGTTTTTAACCGGGGAACGCCCCCGTGCACAGCGGCATTTAGCAGTATCCCAACGAGCTTTTGCCCCATGTTCGTTCCTCCCGTTATCTTGAAGTAGCTTCCCGGCTGATTTTTCGTCTCCTGTCATTGTATGTGTGTACGTGCCCGTCAGGGTTGGACGGATGCGCGGCGGCAGATGCCCTTTTTTGAAAGGCGAGAATGGAAATTCTTTAGAACACTACACCTTATTCTTATCAAAGCTTAGCCGGGGGAATGGTGTCATCAGCCCATACTACTGCATATGATGCCTAGGAGAAACAACAGATGGAAGGAGGAGACTGCTTGTGAAGAGTTCCAAAAGAAATCAGCATCGCAGTTCAAAAAAGCCGCTCTATTATGTAGATGATCCCAATAAGACTGAACTTAGCATGTTGAAAAGCAGTCCCAAAATACAAGAAGTGAAAGAATCTGCCGCCGTAGAAGCGGTGGATACAGTGGACCGGACGCTGCAGGTCAGCGGGGTAGAGGTCCTGGAAGTGCCAGAGCAGATCCAGCAGCAGACTTTGCTTGATCAGGAGGCTGTGCACGAAACGGTAGTGGAAGAGCAACAGGAAGAGGAACAGCAGTATGAAGACGGGGATTTTTTGATTGAGCCGGAAGTCATTGTACCGGTGGAAAAAGAGCGCCTGCAGCCCGTATATACCGATGATCTGTCCGATGCAGCAGTTACAGGTGCCAAGATTGCTCCGCGCACGATTGACGGGTCCAAGCTGAAGTTCGGCATCATTGGTACGCCATGGCTGCAGGACTATGCAGTGCAGAACATCAACATTGCAGACAAAGCGGTCACTTCCTCTAAGATCGCCCCGGAATCTATTGCCGGCGAGCATCTGGCGGAAGGCAGTGTCAGCGGAGGGAAGCTGCTGGATCATTCCATTGGCGGAGAAAAGCTGAAGAACGGCAGCATTGGTCCTGAGAAGCTGGCGGACCGGATTATTGGCGGAGGGCAGATTGCCGACGGAGCGATCAGCAGCCGGCATCTCAGTGAGTTCATCATCACGGCGGAGCTGCTGGATGACGGTGCGGTGACCGGCGAGAAAATTCTCAGCAGCAGTATTGTCAGCCGCCATATCGGCAACGGCAGCATTGACCGCTCGAAATTGGCAGATGAAGCCATATCCGGTGACAAAATCGCCGATGGAGAGATCAGCGGCGTCAAGCTGGGCGACGCGGTGATTGAAGGCCGCCACGTAGGGGAAGGCGTCATTACATCGAAGCATCTGGCTCCTGGCGCAATTGGACGGGAACAGCTCGCCACCCGGCTGATCGGGAAAGAGCAGCTTCAGGCGGGCATCATTGACGGCGGGCATCTCGCGGACGCAGCAGTTGGATCAAGGCAGATCAAGGAGAAGGCTGTCCGCAGCCAGCACTTAAGCCCGGAGAGCGTAAATGCGGAGCATATTGCTGACGGGGAAATTGGCAGCCGGCATCTGGCGGACCGCAGTATTTCATTCGTGAAGCTGGCAGAGGGTGCAGTGGGTACAACACAGCTGATCGAGCAGGCGGTAACTTCTTCTAAGATTGCGGACCAGAGCATCCTGCCGCATAAGCTGGCTGATGAAGCGGTAACTACACGCCATATCGCCAAATCCGCAGTACGCGGACCGCAGATTGCCCTGCAGGCCATCACCTCGGCTCATTTGCAGCGCGAAGCCGTAGACAATTCCCACCTGGCAATGGAATCCGTCGGATCTGCCCAGCTCCAGCAGCATTCGGTTCTTGCAGGACATTTGGCTCCCGGAGCGGTAACGGAAGAGCAGCTGGCGTATGACTCCGTTACGGGAGAACATCTTAGTCCCCAGAGTGTCAGCTCAACCAAGCTGGCTGACGGGAGTGTCATTTCCGCCAAGCTGGCCACCGGTGCGGTTGGGGGAAATGCCCTGGCCAGAGAAGCGGTCAGCGGAGAACATATCGCCATCTGTGCCGTCGAAGAGAAGCATCTGGCTGACGGCAGCATCAGCAGCCGTGCCCTGCAGGAAGAATCGGTCGATGCTGAACATCTTGCACCGGGGGCTGTAGAACGCCGGCATCTCGGGGATAACAGTGTAACGTCAGCCGCGCTGCAGTCCGGTTCCGTATCGGGAGATAAGCTGGCTTCCGGCGCAGTGAAGGAGGCGCATCTTGCTGCTAGTATTGTACAGCCGCATCACTTGGCTGACCATGCTGTAACTTCATTGAAATTATCGCCGGAGAGTGTCTCGACAGACAAACTTGGCGATTTGTCCGTCACCTCCATCAAGCTGGCTGACGGCAGTGTGAGTGCCTCCAAGCTTGCGGCATTAGCTGTGCAGAGTGAACACATATCAGCAGGTGCGGTCGGACCGGATTCCATCAGCGATACATCGGTACAGGGCAGACATCTTGCGCCGGGGAGTGTGGGCGGCGCGCATATCCGTCCTATGTCAATCGGTAACGGACATATCATTCCTAGCTCTGTATCCTCCATCCAGATTCAGGATGGCAGCATCGGTGCCGCCAAGCTGGCGGAGGGTGCTGTAGCCTCCCGCCATCTCGCAGCCGGAAGTGTAGCGGGCAGCCACTTGGCTGAATCCTCGGTAGAAGGACAGCATATAGCCGAAGGCAGCATCAGCCTGACTCATCTGGCGGCAGAAGTCCGCAGCGGCGAGCTTCTGCCGGACGGCAGCATCAGCGGGGAGAAGCTGGCCCCGGGGGCTGTGGAATCCGTCCATCTGGCTCCGGACAGTGTGCAGACTATTCATTTGACGCCGGAAGCCGTAGAGGGGCAGCATATCCGTGCAGGTGAGATCACGCTGGCGCATCTGGCGCAAGAAGCGCGCAGTGCAGATCTTCTGCCGGATGGCAGCATCGTAGGAAGCAAGCTGGGAGCAGGCGCTGTAGGTGCCTTCCATCTGGCGGCAGGCAGTGTGTATGGCGGCCATCTGGCTGCGGGTGCAGTAGACAGCCGGCATATCCGTCCCGGCAGCATTCAACTGGCACATCTGTCCCAGGATACACTGACCTCAGATCTTCTGCCGGATGGCAGTATTAGCAGCGAGAAGCTGGCCGCAGGTGCGGTAAGTTCGCTGAATCTGCAGCAAGAGAGCATCTATGGCGAGCATCTGGTTGACGGCATATTGCAGGAACGGCATTTGCATTCCGGCCTGATCAAGCTTGAGCATCTGGCCGATGAAACCCGGAGCGCGGAGCTGCTGCCTGACGGCAGTATTGGCGGAAGTAAGCTGGCGGCAGGTGCGGTGGGCTCGTTCCATCTGGCTGCGGGCAGCATCTATGGCGGTCATCTGGCTCCAGATGCAGTGGACAGCCGCCATATCCGCACCGGCAGCATCCAGCTCGCACATCTCGCTTCCGAGACGCTGAGCTCTGAACTGCTGCCGGATGGCAGTATTGACGGAAGCAAGCTGGCCACAGGAGCTGTAGATTCACAGCATCTGCAACTGGAGAGCATCCATGGAGAGCATCTTGCGGATGAATCGCTTGAAGAGCGGCATTTAGGATATGGCATCATTAAGCTGGAGCATCTGGCAGATGAAGTCCGCAGCGCGGAGCTGCTGCCGGACGGCAGTATTGACGAGAGCAAGCTGGCGGCAGAGGCGGTGGGGCCGCAGCATCTGAAGCCGCAGAGCGTCCACGGAGAGCATGTCGCGGATAGGTCGCTGAGGGGGCAGCATCTGGCCTCCGGCAGCATCCAGCTGGAACATCTGGCGCAGGAAGTCCGCAGCGCTGAGCTGCTGCCTGACGGCAGCATCAGAGGAAGCAAGCTGGCGCCAGGCGCAGTGGGCTCTGTTCATCTGGCTTCCGGCAGCGTCTATGGCGGTCATCTGGCGCCGGAAGCAGTCGACAGCTGCCATCTGCGCGCAGGCAGCATCCAGCGTGAGCATCTGGCTGAAGATACGCTGACTTCAGAGCTGCTGGCAGATGGCAGTATCGGAGGCAATAAGCTGGCGGAAGGTGCAGTAGGTTCCTCTCATCTGGCTCCGGGCAGCGTATTCGGAGGCCACTTGGCCCCGGGTGCGGTAGACGGCAGCCATATCCGCTCCGGCAGCATCAGTCTGGACCATCTGGCAGAGGATACGCTGACTTCCGAGCTGCTGCCGGACGGCAGCATCACCGGAAGCAAGCTGGCGGAAGGTGCAGTAGGTGCCCAGCATCTGCAGGAGCAGAGCATTCAGAGCGAACATCTGACAGACGGCGCGCTGGAAGAGCGTCATTTGAGCAGCGGTATTGTGACGAAGCTGGAGTATCTTGCAGCGGAGATGCGCAATGCAGGACAGCTGGCAGACGGCAGCATCACCGGAAGCAAGCTGGCAGAGGGTGCAGTAGGTGCTCAGCATCTGCAGGAGCGGAGCATCCAGAGCGGACATCTGACAGACGGTGCGCTGGAAGAGCGTCATTTGAGCAGCGGTATTGTGACGAAGCTGGAGCATCTTGCAGCGGAAACGCGCAATGCAGGACAGCTGGCAGACGGCAGCATCACCGGAAGCAAGCTGGCAGAAGGTGCAGTAGGTGCTCAGCATCTGCAGGAGCGGAGCATCCAGAGCGGACATCTGACAGACGGTGCGCTGGAAGAGCGTCATTTGAGCAGCGGTATCGTGACGAAGCTGGAGCATCTCGCAGCGGAAACGCGCAATGCAGGACAGCTGGCAGACGGCAGCATCACCGGAAGCAAGCTGGCGGCCGGTGCAGTAGGTTCCTATAATCTGGCTCCGGGCAGCGTATTCGGGGGCCATTTGGCCCTGGGCGCGGTAGACGGCCGCCATATCCGCCCCGGCAGCATCAGTCTCGGCCATCTGGCTGAGGATACACTGAACTCCGAGCTGCTGGCAGACGGCAGCATTACCGGAAGCAAGCTGGCGGCAAGCGCAGTAGGTTCTCCGCATCTGGCAGACGGCGTGCTGGAAGAGCGTCATTTGAGCAGCGGCATTGTGAAGAGGCTGGAGCATCTTGCGGCGGAAACGCGCAGTGCGGGGCAGCTGGCAGACGGCAGCATTACCGGAAGCAAGCTGGCGGCAGGCGCAGTAGGTGCTCAGCATCTGCAAGAGCAGAGCATCCAAGGCGTGCATCTGGCAGACGGAGCACTGGAAGAGCGTCATTTGAGTAGCGGTATTGTGACGAAGCTTGAGCAGCTCACGGCGGAAACGCGTAATGCAGGGCAGCTGACGGACGGTAGCGTTACTGGTGAGAAGCTTGCTCCGGGCAGTATCGGGACCAACCATCTGACTGAAGGTGCGGTAGGGAATGCAGAGCTTCAGGACGAAGCGGTGGATGGCTCCAAAATCACTTCATTTGCTATTCAATCCCGTCATCTGGAAGAAGACAGTGTGCAGAGCTATCATATTGCTCAAGGTGTGGTGACCGGAGATCATCTGGCGCCCGGATCAGTGAATGCCGAGCATCTGTCGTTCAGTCCGGTACAGAGTGCCGGGAACCGGGAGGTCCTGCAGCAGTTCGGGATGACGGCCTTCATGTTTAATGGAGACGCACAGAGTGTTGAGGTAACTGTATCTTTTGATGAAAGCTTCGGCCATACCGGCTATGTGCTTGTCGCCATGACCAACCAGCCGTATTTCCACGCTTCGCTGAAGAACAGATCTGGCGGGGACGCGACGATTGAAGTAGTGCGCCTGCGCGAAACTCCTCATTTCTATGGAGTGCTGTCCTGGATCGCCCTCGGTTCGCCTTTGGTGAAGCCGGCTGCAGATCATCGTGTGTTTGATTAGAGCAGGAAGATAAACAAATACTAGAGCGCAGCCGGAGGCTGCGCTCTTTATGTTGATAAGTACAGCGAAATCCGGGTTCACCGGGACTGCGGCAGCGGAAGGGCATTTGTCCAAATTTCTGCTCGGAGGGAGACACTTGCCGTTACCCGGGACAGCGGATTACATAGACTGTGATGTAACCCTCAGCCCGGAGACCATGCCCTGCAAGGAAGGTGGATGAGCTTGAAGCACACACGTACATCTGCCCGCCGCACGGGGCGGCGGGCTTTGCAACCCAAACGGCGGATTTCCCGGCCGGCGTGCCCTGCCGTGCCGCTCCCTGCGGCCAATCACCCCACTCCCTATGTGTCGGTGATCATTCCGGCTATGAATGAAGCCGGAACCATTGGCAGGGTGATTGCCAGAGCCAGGGAAGTCCATCCCCGCTGTGAGGTTATTGTTGTGGTTAACGGTTCTGCCGACAATACGGCAAAGATTGCATTGTCACTGGGAGCACATGTCATTCACTTCGAGCAGCCGCTCGGTCATGATGTGGGCCGCAGTGTTGGAGCAGAGGCGGCCAAGGGAGAGGTCCTGCTTTTCATTGACGGGGATTTTGTGCTTACCGCTTCGCAGCTGCGGCCTTTTGTGGCCGCAGTCAGCCAGGGTACAGATGTGGCCCTAAATGATTACTCCGGTCCGGTCCGTCATGAATTCCCGCATCCGGTAGTGCTCTCCAAGCATGTGCTCAATATTATGCTTGGCCGTCCGGATCTGAAGGGCTGTTCACTGACGGCGGTACCTCATGCACTCAGCCGAAGGGCTCTTGTGACGCTGGGGAGCGGCCTGTTGTCGAGGCCGCCTCTGGCACACGCGCAGGCAGTGCTTGAGGGCCTGCATGTGAAGGCTGTGCATAAGGTGGCGGTCGGCAGGCTGAATGCCGTACGGCCCAAGCAGGCGGGGACAGATCCCTTGCGTGAGGTTATCCTCGCGGATCATCTGGATGCGGCAGGTCTGGTCCTCCAGCGCAGAGGCGAAAGAGCAGGCTTCATTGACGGCAACCGGCGAAGGGAGATGGTGAGATGACAGCAGCACCGGATCCTTCACCCGGACAACGGCAGGAGGTTCACGTATCTTCGCTTCCTGCGGCCCGCCGCGCGGGAACGGCGGGCCGAGGCAGAGCTTCAGCCCGGCGTTCCCGGTCCGCCAGCCCGGCCGCCCGGAGCAAGGCAGCCAAACCAGCTGCCCCCGCTGCCGCTGCGCTGCGCCGGAGCACCACCGGCAAAGCAGCGGTTGTCCGGAGGCCGGCTGCCGGCAAGGCGGGTTCCCGCCGTACCGCAGCGGGGGCTTCATCCGCTGGTGATGCCGGCTACCGCCGGGCAGGGCAGCCGCTGCCCCCTCTAAGCGGTTCATTGTCCGTGATTATCTCGGCAAGGAATGAGGAGCAGACCTTATTGAAGCTGCTTGATCAGGTCAACCGCCTCCAGCCGCTGGAGATTATCGTCGTGCTTAACGGCTGCAGTGACCGCAGCTTCCAACGCACCCGGATGTGTTCCCGGGCGACCATCGTGCATGTTCCGGAATCTGCCGGGCATGATGTGGGACGATCGCTTGGCGCTAAGCTCAGCCGGGGAGATATTCTGCTATTCCTGGACGGGGATATGGTGATTCCCGTTCGGCAAATGTCTCTTTTTGCGGAGGCGGTGGATGGCGGTGTTGATGTAGCCTTGAATGATCTTGATCATCTGCTGCCCCCATTTGCCCTCAGTGATGCGGTTACCCGCTGCAAGATGTATCTGAATGCGGTGCTTGGACGGAATGATCTGGGCGTCAGCTCGATGACAGCCGTTCCCCATGCCTTGTCGCGGAAGGCGCTGGAGCGGATTGGCTACCGTGAACTGATGGTTCCGCCCAAAGCGCATGCGCTCTCGATTATGGGACAGCTGCGGGTGGAGAAGGCAGGTACGGTGAATGTGATCAAGCATAACCGGCTGCGCCAGGGCAATACGGGGGCCGGGAATGCCATGGAACAGCTGATTGCCGGAGATCATGCCGAAGCGCTGGCTCAGGTTCTTGCAGAGCGGCAGGCAAGCGGGCGGTTGCCTGAAGGCCATCTGCAGGAACAACGCCGGCAGATGGCGGCGTGGAGGAATGCCCTATGACACTGACCAGCATTATTATTCCAACGTATAACAGACTCGGCCTGCTGCGTTCCTGTGTCGAGTCGATCAGAGCTTATACGGATTCACCCTATGAAATTATTGTAGTCGACAATGCTTCAAGTGACGGAACGGATGACTACTGCCGCGCGAATAAGCTGACCTTCATTTCCCTTCCGGAGAACCGCGGCTTTCCGCTGGCCTGCAATCTGGGGCTGCAGCTGGCTGCGGGAGATGAGCTTTTGCTGCTGAACAATGATGTCATTGTGTCGCAGGGCTGGCTGGCCAATCTGAAGAGCGCCTTGTCCAGCGCCCCGGATATCGGAATGGTCGGTCCGGTGACCAATTATGCCAGCGGACGGCAGCAGGTGGAGACGGGTTATACAGATATTCCGGGTTATCATGCTGAAGCCCGCTTGGCGAATGTTCCGGATGCGGCGAAACGGCTGGAGACCACAAGGCTTGTAGGGCTGTGCCTGTTATTCAAAAGAGAGCTGATGGACAACATCGGCCTGCTGGATGAACGGTATTCACCAGGCCATTACGAGGATGATGATTACTGCTACCGCGCCAGGCTTAGGGGATACCGGCTGCTGATTGCCGGAGATTGTCTGGTGCATCATGAAGGCAGCGCCAGCTTCAAGGAAGTCTTTTCTTCCTCACTTCAGGAGCTGGTGGAGCGGAACCGCAGACTATTTATGGAGAAATGGCATGTAGATCCCGCACAATTCATCTGAGGGGCCAGGCCAATGGCTAAAGACATAGATAAAGAGGAGGAAAGTAAGTGAAAGGAGTCATACTGGCGGGCGGAACAGGAACAAGGCTTTACCCGTTGACCCGGCTTATGAACAAACATTTGCTTCCGGTCGGCAATTATCCTATGGTGTGCTACGGCATTGACCGGCTGCGCCAGGGGGGATAACCGATATTCTCCTGGTCATCAGCAAACAGTCCGCAGGACAGTACACCGACTTTCTGGGCAGCGGCGCGGAATTCGGTGTATCCCTGACTTACAAAATCCAGGAAGCTGCAGGAGGCATCGCGGAAGCGCTCGAGCTGGCGGAAGGATTTATTCAGCCGGGGGAACGGTTTGTCGTGCTGCTTGGTGACAATCTTTTTATGGATGATCTGAAGCCTTATGTGGAGAGTTATCTGCAGCAGCCGCAGGGATCGGCGAAAGTGCTCTTGAAGCCGGTTGATGATGCGCGGAGATACGGGGTACCGGTGTTTGACAGCGGGGATTCTTCCCTGATTGCATATATTGAAGAGAAGCCGGAGCATCCGAAGACAAAATTCTGTGTTACAGGCATTTATATGTATGACGAAGCGGTATTCGATATTATCCGCCGCGTATCCCCTTCCAAGAGAGGGGAGCTGGAAATTACCGACGTAAACAATATTTATGCCGCAGAGCGCAAGCTTAGTTATGATGTGCTTAAGGGATGGTGGAGCGACGCGGGAACATTCCAGTCCTTGCGCGAAGCCGGAGAAAAGCTGAGAGATACGCTGCCCTGAGGGGCAGCGTTTTTTATAGATAAGTATTTATGTGTTTTGGGGTCCCCGCAAAGTACCTGTATCATCAGCGAAGCTAAAGCCCCACTTTGTGGGGTTATTTTAGATGTACCTGTAAGCTCCGGCTGATTCATCCCTGGGGATTCTGTGCTCTCCGTCAGGTGCTTGCCGGCCGGGCGATTCTCCACCAGAGCAGGTCTTCGGTCTCCCGGTACAGCTCCGCATCCAGATGCTGCAGGACACGGTGCGAGGCGGTATTATCCTTCTCGGTATCCGCGATGACCCAGCGTGCATCCGGGTGTTTGAAGATCCAGGCCGTAATTTGGCGCGCCGCCTCTGTAGCGTAGCCATGCCCCCAGTACCTCTCATCGATGACATAACCAAGGATGACCTCGCCTTGTTCATTCGGCCCGCCTTTGAGGATCAGGAAGCCGATAATCCGCTGCTCCTCCTGCTGAATAATGGCCCAATTGGTCAGCCACGGATAGTTCTGCTCATCCTGGAGAACCTTGGCGCGCCTCACCTGCATGGCATAACGCATCTCTTCGTCGTCAAGCAGGGTTTGCGCTGCGGTCACCTTCAAGCCCAGCGACTGCTCCAGCTCCGCGTAATTCTCCAACGCTAACGCCAGCTCGGCTGCGGTCAGGGGCCGCAGCTCCAGGCGGTTGTCTGCAAGTTTCATAGATTACCTCCAGTTCATGTCGATACATAGATCCGGACCCATATAATAAAGATCCAATTTCAGCCAAGCATAGTCTGCTGTTCAGCAGCTTGTCAATATCCTCCAGCCGGTAACTCTTTTCAGAGCCCTGTCATTATCCGCTCCACTTCCCCCTCCCAGTTCCCCTTATCTAGAAGCAGTTGGATTTTCTCCACTTAATAATCCCATTGCGCCTTTTGTATCTATCCTAAGTGGAAAAAAGGCATTTATTTCTTCCTGAATTCACTTTCATGCCTAATCGCTGTAAAAATAGTTGTTCTTTTTCCACTTGTTGCTCTGGTTCCCGGTCATTCGGATAAATTAGGTGACGTTTTTCCACTTAACAGCCATAGCACTTAGCAGTCTTATCTACGCAGCCCTCCACAACTTGAGGAGCTTCTCCGGCACCGTCACGGCTGATGCCGCATATGCTGTAGCAGGGCGTTTGAGCAAAGGAGACATGAAGGTGCAGAGTAAAATAACAAAAGTCCTGCAGCACATGGCCCATACGCACGAACAGATGGCTCGGATTCTCGACGCCGAACGCCACGTGGCCGTCCGTATGTCGCAAATAGTTCACGATCTGCCGGATGCGGACCCTGATTTTGGCGGATTCAGTGGGCTGGTAGAAAGCTCAGGTCAGGTTAACAAGAACATTATTGCTTACTTGAATGCACTTGCCGATCTCGAAGAAGCAATGGCAGAGGGAGTAGGCAGGGTAATCAAGGAATTAAACGGTCAGGAAGAAGAGTAACGCGTAACCTGCGCAAGGAGGCGGAAGATGAGCAGAGAAAAGGCTTATCTGCAAATGCTGGAGTCGACCGCTGTAATCCAGTGGAACATCGCGATGATTCTCGAGGCCAAAGCGGTGGAAGCGGAAAAAGTGAAGCAGTGGACCCATCATCATATCCACGCTAGAGCATTCGACTCCCATGAAGACCAGCTGAAGGAATCACTCTCCATTCACGAAGTGATCGTAGAGATGGTGGAGGGGCTGACGAAGCTGGAGAACGGGCTGTACAGTAATCTGAAGGCAGTGCTGGGCAGCGGTGAAGATGAGGGCGGCGGCGACTTCGGCGGAGACGGCGGGGATGGATTCAGCTTCGGAGACGATAGCAAATGAGCGGCGGGCTTCTCTCCGAACATGCCGTCAAGCTGGAGATGATCCGCTCGATCGCCCGCAGTCAAGCCGCGCTCGCAGCAATCCTCGAGAGCATTGCCGAAGTTACGGGGCAATCGGAGCTGACAGCCCGCAAGCTGAGCGACAATATCAGGATTCTGAGTGGGTACCAGAGTTCGATGTGCCGGATGATATCCGGTATTTCACTGCATGAGCCCAAACAGGGAGTTCCTGCTGCGCCATGGCTGAGCAAAGAATGCTCAGATGGTACCGCTGCTAGAAGTAAATGAAGTACAGGAGGAGTAGACAGATGAAGAGAAAGAGACTTGGCAAGCTGCGCTCAGGCAGCAAGGGCCGCAGACGTACACTGCTGTTGTCACGGAAGACCAGGGTGCGCAGAAGCCTTGGACGCAAAACGCGCAGGGGGCTGATCCGCAAGACAGGCAAGAGAGGGCTGCTGCTGCGCAAGAAAAAAAGACTCCGCCGCCGGCTTTCCCGCAGGGTGCATGTAATTCAGCCGCCGGTACATGTTGTGCCGGTAGTCGAAGCGCCGCCGGTGCCGCAGGTAGTACCGCTCCCCCCGGATCTGGGCGTCCCTCCGGAACTGCCGCCGGGAGACGCCTTTCAGCAGGGCTACACCGAAGCATACAACGTGGGGTTCGACGCAGGTTTCGCCAAGGGCTTCGAGGACGGGCATAAGCTGGAGCTGGGCTGACAGAGCCTTAGCCGTGGCCTAGATGGGCAGCTATAGAGGTTGGCAGGGTCTCCCGCCGCCTCTATAGCCTATGGAAGACACTGGAATCAGCGGACTATCGGAATTTCCGCCCGGATATGATAGACTTCTTAACAGAATCTTTACCGGGTTCAAATGCCGATAGGAAAGCGGGGAATATACATGATTGGAAATGAGATACGGAGAGCACAGAGCGATGAGATCGGGGAGATTATGAATCTGATTTCCAAATGTGTACAAGTTATGCAGGCAGGCGGAAGCGATCAATGGGACGATAGCTATCCGAACCGCGAAGTCATTACCGCGGATATTGATGCAGGCACATTATTTATCTGTCTGGACAACGAAGCTATTGCCGGTATTATTGTGCTGGATGAGAATCAGGCGGAGCAATATGGGGAGATTGAATGGTTACAGCAGCAGGGGACGCATCTGATCATGCACCGGCTCGCGGTTCATCCGGAGTTCCAAGGTAAAGGGATCGCCCGGCAGCTGATTGCTTTCGCTGAAGAGCATGCCCGTCACAGCGGGTATAGCAGTATTCGGATGGATACTTATGCGAAGAATGAACGGGTACTCAAAATTTATCCCTCGCTTGGTTATGTGCAGAGAGGCGAGATTTATTTTCCCGGCCGGGTAGCGGCTTTTCCTGTATTTGAGAAGGTACTGACGGAGGTTCCTGAGTAGTTTGTGTGATGTTACATTACATATTCAGGTCTAATAATAGCGAATACATTATTTTAATCTGCTAAAAATAGTTTTGTGTTAATTATTATAACTTGTGTTGACAGGAAAGTTGTCTTTACTTTATGATGGGATTATTCAGAATCAAATGAATAGTCCTTTTCGTATATCCTTAATAATTGGTTTAAGGGTCTCTACCGGGAACCGTAAATTTCTGGCTACGAAAATATGCTGAGGCATATTTTTGTGGCCTTTTTGTGTTAGTCATCAGCTGGACATCAACAAGACTAGGGGGAACGGACAATGGCGGACATCCTGATCAAGCATGCGGAGATCATTACAATGAATAAGCAAGAGGAAATTATATACGGGGATATCCGCATCAAGGACAATCTGATTGTGGAGATCGGCAGCGGGCTTGAGGTGCAGGGGGATGAGACGGTACTTGATGCCAAGAACCGCACGGTAATTCCCGGTTTCGTGCAAACCCATATTCATCTGTGCCAGACACTGTTCCGCGGCAAAGGCGATGATCTGGAGCTGATGGACTGGCTGCGCAAGCGGATTTGGCCGCTGGAGGCGGCACATGATGAGGAGTCGCTGTATTATTCCGCTATGCTTGGCATTGGGGAGTTAATTACAAGCGGCACAACGACTATAGTGGATATGGAGACGGTGAATCACACGGACTTTGCTTTCCAGGCGATTGCGAAAAGCGGCATCCGGGCACTGTCCGGCAAGGTGATGATGGATCAGAAGAATGCGGATGCCCCGGCGGCGCTGCAGGAGGATACGGCAGCTTCCCTTCAGGAGAGTGTGGATCTGCTGGAGAAGTGGAATGGATATGGCAACGGGCGGATTCAATATGCGTTTTCCCCGCGTTTTGTTATTTCCTGCACGGAGCCGCTGCTGAAAGAGGTGCGTAATCTCTCGGCGCATTACGGGGTCAAGGTGCATACCCATGCCTCCGAGAATCTGGGGGAGATCGAGATTGTGCAGGCGATGACCGGTATGCGTAACGTGGTGTATCTGGATCATCTGGGGCTGGCGAATGAGCGCCTCATTCTGGCCCACTGCGTCTGGCTCGATGATGAGGAGAAGCGGATTCTGCGGGACCGCGGAGTGCATGTCAGCCACTGCCCGGGCTCTAACCTGAAGCTGGCCTCAGGTATCGCCGATACGCCGGGAATGCTGCATGATCATATTCATCTCAGCCTTGGGGCGGATGGCGCTCCGTGCAACAATAACCTGGATATGTTCAATGAAATGCGTCTGGCGGCGGTGATCCAGAAGCCGCAGCATGGTCCAACAACGATGGATGCCAGAAGTGTGTTCCGGATGGCGACGATCGGCGGAGCCAAGGCGGTGGGCATGGAAGACCAAATCGGGAGCATTGAGGTTGGCAAAAAAGCCGATCTGGCGATCCTCAACCTGTACAATTTCCATACCTTCCCTTCCTATGATGTGGATCCGATATCGCGGATTGTCTATTCCGCCACCCGTGCGGATGTGGAAACGACCATTGTGGACGGAGAAATTCTGATGCATAAGGGCCTGCTGAAGACCGTCGATAAAGAAACCGTGCTCCATGAAGCTAACCGTTCGATCAAAAGACTGCTGGTGAACACTCCGCTGGGCTAATGGCTCTATTTCTGAATCACGCTCAGGATCATCACACAAATCGCTCTTAACAGCTAACTAACCGGTGATCCGGGAACACAACGGCTGGAAGTCGCAATATTCACCGCAATTGGGATCGGTGCGAACAGTGGGCAAGCCTCTCGTTCAAGCTATATACTATGCAGGGGACTCCGGTCCTCTGTTTTTTTTTTTTTTTTTTTTTTTTTTTTTTGATGTTAAATACACGCTGTATCGGCGGAAATGTTGTACTTTTTGCAACTTGAATCGCAAGATGCCATGGTGTTCGTGAGGCTTGTTGTACAAATTACAACAATTGTCCCGCATCCCGCTTGCAGGAGGAGAAATGCTGCTTTTTGTACAACAATTTCGAAATTGAACCGAAATAACCAGGGAAATGTTGTATTCTGTGCAGGATTTTTAAATTAAAAAATTTACGCAACAACGTCGGCTGCCCGGGAAGTCCGCTTTTTCACTGAGGAGCAGGCTGGATGATGGAATGAGTTAAATTTTTATTGGAAAAAGTGAACCATTCCTCCATATATGAGGTCAAATATAGTGAGGTGAACCCATTGGAACTGGATGGACTGGAGCAGGCGGAGGCTATTAGTGAAGAGCAACTGCGGCAGATAATGAAGCTTTATGGAGAAGATGTCTGGAATTATATTTATTTTCTGACCAAAAGCAGTGATCAGGCGGATGAGCTCGCGCAGGAGGTGTTCATCAAATGCTATTACCGGATCGGTACCTACCGGGGGATTTCATCGCTCAAAACCTGGCTGTTCACGATTGCCCGCAATACGGTGTTCTCTTACCGGAAGTCACGGTTTTTCCGCTCGGGTCTGTGGGGCGGGGTGCAGCCTTTACCCGCTGCGGCCCAGAAGCGGCAGGATGCAGCGGGACTGGCAGCCGTTGCCCGTTCGGCGGAGATGGAATACCTCGGCAACCGGCAGGTGGATGAGATCTGGGGCCTGATTATGAGCCTTCCAGATAAGCTTCGTGAGGTGCTGGTGCTTGATCTCAAGGCAGAGCTGTCGGTCCGGGAAATCTCTGAGCTGATCGGGATATCCCCTGGCACCGTCAAATCAAGGCTGCACCGCGCACGTTATAAAATCCAGGATAAACTAAGGAGGATGGAGTAATGGATAAGCGTGAACGGGAGCCGCAGTGGTATGAGCTGGCCCGTAAAGGCCCGTTTCCGGAAATGAAATTTACGGAAGAAGCTGCAGGCAGAGTAACCCGGCAGATTGGAACGGATGGTTCCTTACTGAACCAGGTGCTGCCTTCCGGCCGGCGGCGCAGGGTAATCCGCGTGCGGATCCTCTCTTCAGCGGTCGTCCTCCTACTGTTGTTCGGAGCCGGGGCGCTGGTTCTGGGAGGTGATGGGGTTGGGCGGTCCGGCGGCTTTAATCCGTTGCAGGTAAGCAGCGCCGGAATCATCGATCCGCCGGTTACGGGCCAGGCTGATCTTACGAATGAAGGGCTTAAGGCGGCCGCCGAACAGGTAATGCTTGAGCAGCTGGGGAAGAAGCTTCCCTTTGTGAACCTGGAGCCGCTCGTGGAGGAAGGAGAAACTCTGGCCGATTTTAAAGATGGGGATAGTTTTGCTAAAATCTGGCTCCAAACAGAGACCGGCAAGGTAGTGCGGACGTACATGGACACCTTTTTTACTCCTGAAGAAGTCGACTCCAAGTTCATTGATGAAGCGATGGATCAGCTGCGGAAAGCTGGTTACAAGGGAGAATTCACAGTTACTGCGCTTCACCATTCCGTCCACTACGGGACAAACGCTGATGAACAGGGCATACAGACCGATGACGGTCTCATAGCGGAGGAAGGGCAGATTGATTACGAGAACGGCGCCTACCGCAGCTCGACCTTCAAAATGGGCGAGAATGAGGTCGGTGCGGAAGTGAAGCAGGCGGGTCTTAAAGCAATTAAGCTGCTAAGGGAAAAGGGCACCGATCATCTCTATTCCATCAAGCGCACCGTTGCGCAGAAATGGGATGCACTCGTTTTGACGTATGGAGAGAGTGAATATGGGGCTACTACAGTGCTTATGGACTACGCTGCACAAGACATACTGCAAGTGTTCGATATTTTACTTTACGATGAGAAGTCATTCAGCTCCGCCGATCCAAACACGAATCTGCTGGATATGGATAAGGCCAAGCTCCGGCGCTCTGCTGCTGCCATCGCTGATGAAATGTTCGGCATCCGGCTGGAGGAGTATACAATCGTCAAGGAGATGTCGGGCATAGGATCGATTGCTTTTAAAAGTCCGGACGGAGCAACAATCATTACCGGCTCGTATAATCTGGACGGTACTTTTTACATGATCCAGCAGACGCCTGCCACTGCCGAATAATCTATCATTTTCATAGGAGTTGAACAGGACGCATGCCCCTAAGGGCGGCGTCTTTTTACATTTAAGTAGAAGCTCCGGTTTTGATAACTATTTCAAGTATTGCTATACTAGAGAAATCTGAACTTTTACAGAAAAATGGAATAGAATTTACACAGATTTTCAATAAAGAGAGTAAGAGGGGATAATATTATTATGAACGACAAGAACAATGCGCCAGTGCAGGCTCATTTCTATATCGTTATTGGACTGATCTGGCTGAAGCTGCTGCTGCTGCGCGGTTTGTTTTTTGACCGGATTGCCTGGGAATGGATTGCTGCGGATATCGCACCGGTGCTGCTGCTGATGGGCGTGCTGGCTATTGTTACGCCTAAGCGGATGAAGAAAGCTGTCTTCTGGAGCTTCAATGGTCTATTGTCGCTGCTGTTCTTCGCGGCTAGTGTGTACTTCAACCACTTCGGCTCAGTGCCGACCTATCTGGCGCTCTATGAGCTGAATCAGGTGCTTCAGGTGAAGGAGAGTGTGGAATCTACGATTGAGCTGATCGATTATCTGTTTTTTGCCGATCTGGCCGTTATGATAATCTATTTGCTGTTCCGCAAATGGAAGAATGGTGCTGCGCTGCGGCCAAGCAGTCAGCCTTCGCACCGGGCACGGAGGGTCTATCTGGTGGCACTGCTGGTAGCTATTATCGGAGGCGGCTCGCTGTCGGTCTATTCCATTGATTCGGCCCGAGGAATAACCAATGAGCTGGTTCAGGCGGAAAGCGCCGGCTTTCTGAACTATGAGGTGGTGGCGGCGATCAAAGCCCAGGAGGATAACGGTCTCATCGGCACCGGGGATATCAATGAAACGATTGCCAAGGTGGAGGCGCTGGAAGCTGCTTATCCATACAAGGATATCGCAGGGGGACTGCCGGAATATTTTGGATCGCAAAAGGGTAAAAATGTAATTGTAATCCAAATGGAAGCATTTCAGAATTTCCCGCTGCATCAGTCGCTGGATGGCCAGGAGCTGACACCGGTGTTGAACGGCTTGGCCGGAGAGGGCTTTTATTTCCCGCATGTCTTCCAGCAGGTCGGTCCGGGCAATACTTCGGATGCGGAATTCATGAGCAATACTTCGGTTTATCCGATTGCAACGCTTGCGATGTCAACGGGCTTCGGAGACCGGGAACTGCCGGGTCTGCCGCGTCTGCTGCGGGATAAAGGGTATGAAGCTTACACTTTCCACGTGAACAAGGTTGGCTTCTGGAACCGCAACGAGCTGTACCCGGCGCTTGGCTTCAACGGCTATTATGACAAAGGCTACTTCAAGAATGATCATTTCAACGCCTTCGGGGCATCCGATGAGCAGCTGTATGCTACAGCGGTAGAGAAGCTGGCGGCATTGCAGAAGAAGGGGACACCATTCTATGCCCAGCTCGTAACAGCCTCCAGCCATCATCCGTTCCAGATTCCGGACAGCTTCAAGAAGATTAAGGTTCCGGATAAATTGCAGGGGACGATGCTGGGCGATTATCTGACAGCAGTGAATTATACGGATTATGCCGTCGGCACTTTGATCGATGGACTGAAGCAGCAGGGCATGTGGGAGAATACCGTGCTCGTGCTGTACGGCGATCATTTCGGCCTGCAGCCGAAGGATGTCCCGGCAGAGCAGGTGGAAGAAGCGCTTGGAACCCCGTATGACGACCGGATCAGCCGGTTTAATATTCCGTTAATTATTCATGTACCCGGCATGGAGCAGGGACAGGTCGTGGAGCGGACCGGCGGACAGCTGGATGTGCTCCCTACGGTGGCTAACCTGCTGGGGGTAGCGCTGAAGGATGAAGGCTTTACCGCTTTTGGGCATGATCTGCTCAATATTGACAATAATGTGGTCGGGATGCGGTATTATTTGCCGACAGGCTCCTTCTTTAATGATGAAGTGATGTTCGTGCCCGGTAAAGGCTTCGCGGACGGAGAGGCCATCTCCCTGGATACGTATGAGCCGGTTGCGGATTTCAGTAAATATCAGACCGATTACGACTATATCCTGAAGCTGATGGGTTTGTCCGATGAATACGTGAAGCTGCTTCCGCAGCGTTAGGAGGAGAGACAGGGATTTGAAAAAGCTGAATAAAGCAGAGATTATTGTGGCCCTTGCGGGCTGCGTCCTGATCCTCTATCTCCTATTCTTGAAACCCTTCACCGGCGTTGCCGACAACGGGGATTTCAAGCGCATGATGGAGACGGTCGGACTGAATTACTATGACAGCACAGAAAGCTATGCGGACCGCTTTTTCAGCTATAGCCATAGCCGGTTTTCCTATGAAAATCTGTTCAAGGGCTTCTATCCTTCCTCACAAATTCTCGTTGTGCTGGTGCCGCGACTGCTTGCCGGGCTGGTGCATGGAAGTTACTTTGATATCCGGCTGGTTGCGTGCGTCTACGCTATGCTGCTGCTGTGGGCGACATGGCTGATCGTGAAGCTCGGGGCCAGAGGCTCCTATATTACGGGGCTGCTGCTGGGTGCGGGACTGCTGTTTGTCTTCTATGATATCGGTTATCTGGCTTATTTCAATTCGCTGTTCGGTGAGCCGGTATCGATGGTGTTCATGCTGCTAACCTTCGCGCTCGGACTCCGGCTGGCAGGATCAGAGCGGCCGGCGGCGGGCGGGCTGAAGCTGTTCTTTATTGCCGTGCTGTTTCTGGTCTGCTCCAAAATCCAGAATGCACCCGTCGGCCTGGCGTTTGCCCTGATCTTCCTGCGTTTGCGGACCTTGAATGGAACAGGCAACTGGCGCAGGCTGGCACTCCGGTTCGCGGTGGCAACGGCGCTCGTGTCCGTGGCTTTGTACGTGGCTGCACCGAAGGAATTGAAGCATATCAATCTCTATCAGACCGTATTCTTCGGAATTCTGAACGGGTCGCCGGATGTGCGCGGTGATCTGCGTGATCTGGGTCTGCCGGAGAAGCTGGAGGTTCTGGCGGGTACGAATTATTTCCAGGCCGGTACGGCCATTAAGCAGGATGATCCTTCGCTTACAGCAGATTTCTATAATCTCGTATCTCACAAAGACGTGCTCTTCTTCTACCTGGGACATCCCTCACGTCTGGTAGAGAATATGAAATATGCAGCTAAGAACAGCATGTCCATCCGTCCCTATTATCTCGGAAGCTATGAGAAGAGCATGGGGAAGCCCGAAAGGGCAATCGACTATACCTATAGTACATGGAGCCAGTTCAAGAATAACCATCTGCCGCATACGCTCGGGTTTCTGGCTCTATTCTATCTGGTGTATTATGTGATTGTTCTGGCTCACTATTTCCGCAGCCGGGGGCAGCAGGCGCGGATTGCCGGTGAACTGATGATGCTGCTGGGACTGATCGGGTTATTCTCATTCCTTGTTCCGGTACTGGGCGACGGCCGGGCGGATATCGGCAAGCATCTCTTTCTGTTCAATGTCTGTTTCGATATGATGGCCGTAGCGATGTTTGGCTGGGCTGTGCATAAACTCGTTATGCTTTTGAAACCTGTTTTCGCTGCAAACCGCTAATTGACCCGTTACGGATTATAGAATACAATGTGTTTGGAACTTTAGTAAAAGAGTGGAAAATGGCTTAAAACAGCCTCATCCTACAAGGGGGCCGCTATGGGTAATGATGAATACAAGGACAAGATTGAACAGGCAAGGCAGGAACTGAACAAACTAGCCCTGGAACACGGGATGCAGGATGTAAGGGTGCTTCGCCAATCGGTGAAGCTGGATGCGCTCCTAAATGAGTACAGTGATTGCAATACAGAGAAGGACGACCAGCTTTATTAGAGAATCAAAGAGCAGCTTTGTAAATTCAAAAGACACTTTAACGGCAGTGTGCCGCTAAAGTGTCTTTTTTAATTGTATAGGAAACTATGATATTTGTTTGTTGTGGATCAATTTTTTTGGAATTTGGAGCAGGTCGGTTCGTCTGAAGGACGAAGTGGTTCTGGTACCAGCAATCCCACAGCATCCCCGGAAGTCGGAGGCGTGGAAACAAAGGGATAAATCCCTCTGATTCCGCTGAAAGTGGACGATATGAGGAAATTAAAAGGATAAATCCCTCTGCTGATTCCAGCGGATGCAGGCCCAAGGCAGGAATGAGGGGCAGAAGTGCCCCTGAATCCGCCAAAAGTGGGCGGGAAGCAGGAATGAGGAGCAAAAGTGCCCCTGAATCCGCCAAAAGTGGGCGGGAAGCGGAAATGAGGGGCAGAAGTGCCCCTGAATCCGCCAAAAGTGGGCGGGAAGCGGGAATGAGGGGCAGAAGTGCCCCTGATTTTACCGGCGGCTGCCCCAAACAAAACTAGTCAGAATAGAGCAATGTGAGAGGGTCTTAAAATCTACATCAGCTGCATAGGCTGCATAGCTCCAGCTTGATTCACCCGTTTGGGTGATTTTGTTCTGTTATGTGTCGGGTGGATAATCATCACCCAGCAGCTCACGGAGCATCTTCTCCCGGTCGGTCATGAAGGCTCGAGTAACCGTATAGTGATCCGTGTCTTCAAGAGCCACTGGTGTGATGTGCTCTCCCTCCAGCAGGAAGATATCCGCACCCGGGTAAGACATCAGAATCGGTGAGTGGGTGGCGATGATGAACTGGGAGTTCTGCTCTGCCAGCTCATGCATGCGCACCAGCAGCGACATCTGCCGCAGCGGGGACAGAGCCGCTTCCGGCTCGTCCAGAATATAGATGCCCTGCCCTCCGAAGCGGTGGACGAAAGTTGAGAAAAAGGATTCTCCATGAGACTGCTCATGCAGAGAATTACCGCCGTAGGAGTCTTTGATAAAACGTTCCGAGCCCGCCACGGGCTCCTCGTCCAGCTCATCGATATAAGTAGCCACATTGTAGTAGCTCTCCGCACGCAGGAAGAAGCCGTCCTTCGGCCGCTTGACCCCTTTGGCAATCCTCAGGTATTCATAGAGACTCGAATGCGAGGCGCGGGTATTGAACGAGAAGTTCAGCGTCCCGCCTTCCGGATTAAATCCCCAGGCAGCAGCGATGCCCTCCAGTACAGTCGATTTCCCGGTTCCGTTCTCCCCTACAAGAAATGTGACCTGCTTCTGAAAAGCAATCCGCTCCAAAGCCTGCACCACCGGCAGATTAAACGGATAGGTATCAAATGAAGGCACCTGTTCACGCAGCAGGTCTACATGGCGGAGATAGAGCATCGGGCCATATATCGAATTCATTTCTAAATTCCTCCTCTTGACCAAGGTATACGGAATGGTTGTAATTCCTATTTTAAATGGATTCCGGGGTCCCCGCAAAGTACTTGAATAGGCTTCGGAGTTTTGGCGTCACTTTGTGGGGCTATTCCGGGGCTTTTTGTGGATGAAATCTGCAGAGGTTCGGGCCATGCGGGCGAAAGACAGGGGGCATGTGCCAATTTCGGCGCGATACAGACAGATGTCCATGAGGCGGATGCTGACTCCGCATATAGTACTACTGTCTTGAGAATATGACGGGGCAGGGTGAAAGCCGTGAAAGCAAAAAAGAGAAACGTGCGTCCGCGGGATTACCGTGACGGTTACACGGAAGGATACCGTCTCGGCTTGTGTGAAGCCGTGAAGCGTCTGAATTCTCCTGAAGTGGGTGCATGCCGGCCATTTAAGCTGATGTATGTTCCACAGGGGTTTCAGGCCATCGACACGGGAATAACAGAAGCGCTGCGGCAGCTGGTCAGTGAGCTAATTATTTGTTCTCCGGAAACCATGCTGGAGGTGGCATCGCGCGAATCACCGGGAGCGGTGCTTGTGATGAACGGGCTGCATGTGTTTCCCGAGAATCATCTGGAACAAATCACGGAAATAAGAAAGCTGGGTATTCCAGCGGCGATCTGGTTTGTCGATGACCCCTATTTTACCGAGGACACATCGGTCATTTGCCGACACTATGATTACGTGTTTACACATGAACTGGGCTGTGTGGAGTTTTACCGTTCGCTGGGCGTGACTTCGGTGCATTATCTTCCGCTGTGCGTCAACCCGCAGATGTTCTACCCGCGCCGTACCGGACCGCAGTATCAATACGATGTTGTGTTTATCGGCAATGCCTTCCGCAACCGGACGGAGCTGTTCGATGAGCTGGCTCCGTTCCTCCGCGGGAAGAAGGTGCTGATCGCCGGCGGCTTCTGGGAACGGCTGAACACCTTCGAAGAATTGTCTCCATTCATCAAAAGCGGCTTCATCCCTCCCGAGGAAACAGCCAATTATTACAGCGGTGCCAAGCTTGTCATTAATATTCACCGTCCCTGGGAAGGCGGGCAGGACAACCGGAATACCTTCCAGCTGCCGTCCCTCTCCATTAACCCCCGGACCTACGAGATCAGTGCCTGCGGAACGATGCAGCTGACCGACATCCGCGAGGACCTGGGCAGCCACTACCGTCCGGGTCATGATCTGGAGACCTTTGCTTCTGCCGACGAGCTGAAACGCAAAATTGACTATTACCTGAAGCATGAGCAGGAGCGCCGCAAGTATGCGCTGCGGGGGCTGCAGACTACACTGCGCCACCACACTTTTACCGCCCGGCTGCCTCATTTACTAAATGTTCTTACTGCACAAGGGTGAAATCCAATATGGGATAGAAGGAGCGAATACTCATGAATAATCAATTTATAATGCCTGCACCACCTCTGCCGCGGACACCTGCGGAAGAAGAGAAACTGAGCGGCCGTCTGACCGGCTTCAAGGTCGGATACGATGAAGGCTACCTGCGTGGACGCCTGGCAATTCTGGACGGCCGGCCGGAAGAGCCGGTTCAGGTGCGCAATATCCATGTGATGTATGTGGCTTCAGGTAAAGGTTATCCGTATTCTCCGCTGGATGATGCCGTACTCTTCGCACTGCAAAGACTGACCGCCCAGGTGACGATTACCGATGTGCGTCAGAATCTGGTGGAGCTGGCGTCGGCCCAGCGTCCGGATCTGGTTCTGGTCCTGGACGGTCTGGATTTACCGCTGGATCAGGTCGCCGTTCTGCGCGGCAGAGGCATCAAGACAGCGATCTGGCTTACGGACGATCCGTACTATACGGATTTCACGATGAAAATCGTTGCCCACTATGACTATGTATTCACCCTGGAGCGCAACTGCGTGGAGTTCTATCGCGGCCTCGGCTGCACAGAGGTACATTATCTGCCTTTTGCCGCCCACCGCGAGCATTACCGCCCGACTACCGGACGTTCGCCGATCAGCCGTGATGTAAGCTTCATCGGGTCTGCTTACTGGAACAGGGTTAATTTCTTCCGTGATATCATGCCGGAGCTGATGAGCTACAACACGGTGATTAACGGGATCTGGTGGGACCGTCTGCCGGAAGCACCTATCTATGGCGACCGGATTGAGATCGGCAAATGGATGTCCCCTCAGGAAACGGCAGTCACCTACAGCGGTTCGAAGATTGTCATCAACCTGCACCGCTCCCACATTGATGAGGTAGCCAATAACAATACGCTGTATATTCCGGCTGCCTCGCCGAATCCCCGTACCTTCGAAATCGCCGCCAGCGGCACGCTGCAGCTCAGCGACGCCCGCGATGACATGGGCTCGTTCTATAAGGTCGGGGAAGAGATTGACACCTTCTCAAGCCCGCAGGAAATGATGGATAAAATCCGTTTCTACCTGACGCATGAGGAAGAACGCCGGGATATGGCGCTGCGCGCTTTTGATCGGACTCTGAAGGATCACACCTACACCAAACGCCTGAACCAGCTGTTGACGGTTATTTACGGCTAACGGCCGGCAGGCTATTACGCACCGCAAAACGCTCAAAAATGTGCGCTTTACAGGGGACAGGTGTCGTGCCGGCATCTGTGCCCCCTCAATATACTGGATGGAGTGCCGGGTTATGATGTTAGCCTGCTGCGGGGGATTTCCGCCGGATGAAAGAAAAGTAAGACGCAATGATACTTCGTAAACTTTAGCGGATGGTTCCGAAGCGAGTTTTACACGAAGAAATGCTCTGCAGTGAGTGCTCGTAAAACTTAAGTTTATGCTTTCGAAGCGAGTTTTACTGCGATGAAAATGCTCTGATGCTAAGCTTCGTGAAACTTAAGCGAATGCTTCCGATGCAAGTTTTACACGAAGAAATGCCCTGCAGTGAGTGCTCGTAAAACTTAAGTTTATGCTTTCGAAGCGAGTTTTACTGTGATGAAAATGCCCTGATGCTAAGCTTCGTAAAACTTTTAGGGAGGTGAATGGCTGCTCCACAGCCCCTCGCGGGGGAGCGCCGAGACACCATGGCCGACAAAGCTACAATCGTCCTCTTTTCCCATGTTTCCAATACACGCAGCATTACGGGTGCGGAGAAGCTGCTGTTATTCTTCAGCCGGGAGCTGTCTCCTTACTTTAATTGTATTCTGGTAGCCCCACAGGACGGGAAGCTGACGCGCCTGGCTCGGAGCTACGGAATCAATGTCCAGCTGTTATCTATTCCGCTTGTCTATGGAATGTATACTCCATACGCAGGCCTTCCGGCTGATATCCGCAAGCTTCAGGAGAGCCGGGAGTACCATGAGCTGAGTGACTGGCTTGCGGGTGTGCGCCCGTCGTTCATTATTTCCAGTACGTGCGTGCATGCTCTGCCGCCGATGGCAGCGAAATCATTGGGCATTCCGGTGGTGTGGAAGATCTCCGAGACCATTACGGATAATGAATTCACTCCGATCAGCGTGGAGCTGATCCATAACAACAGCGATGAGATTCTGGCCATCTCGCAGACGGCGGCGGCTTGCTTCCCCGAGGATATCCGTGAAGGCAAGGTGACCCAGCTGCCCCCCTCCTGGAATGACGCAGAAATGATGTTTGAAGCCTGGAGCAAGCTCCGGGGAGAAAGGCGGAGTGAACTGAAGGTAGCTCCGGAGGAACCGCTGGTGGGTTATGTCTCTTCCTTCATTAATAAAGAAAAGGGTCTTGAGCATTTTGTCAAAATGGCTGTTCTTGTAAATGAGCAGCATCCGGCCGCCCATTACATCGTGGTGGGTTCTCCCGGAGACAAGAGCTACTATGAACGCTGTGTCCGTAAGGTGAAGCTGGAGGGGTTAACCTCCCGGTTCAGATTTGTCGGATATGAAGAATGTCTGCCTGCAGCTTACTGCGCTATGGATCTGCTGGTCGTTCCCAGCCTGATCCGTGAAGGCTTCGGCATGACGGCACTGGAAGGCTATGCCTTCGGCAAGCCGGTGGTCGCTTATGATTCCGGGGGCTTGCGGGAGATTCTGAACGCAGCAGGCTGCGGTGAACTGCTCGTGCCTGCGGCTAACATCGGCGCGCTGGCCGAGCGGGTGAACCTGCTGCTGGCCGCTCCAGCCATGGCGGCGGCCATTGGCAGCCTGGCGCGGGAACGCATCGAGGCCGTCTACGGCCCGGCGGCTTACCGCGCCCGCCTGCACGGCTTAGCGGAGAGATGGTATCTCCGCTACTGCCTCGCGCCGCCGCAGGCAGCCGGCGGCGAAGAAGCCCCGCCCGCAGCTCCGCCGGCGGGCGGGGAGGGGGCCCCCGCGGCCGAGGCGCCGCGGGAACGCTCCTCGCGCCGCGCCGCGCGGCTGCGGGGCGCGAAGCTCCGGCGCGGCAGGCTCCGCCGCGCCAAGGCCCGGGCGCGTGCGGCGGCATCGCGCCCGCGCCGTAAGAAGCGCGCGGGGGGCTCCGCGCGCCGGAGGGCCAGCGGCGGCAAGCACCGCCGCGCGGGCCATGCGCGCCGCCGGGGAAGACGGCGGCGCAAGGCGGCCTGAGGTCCGCGGGGAGTTCGCGGACCGGGCCGCTTTGCAGGCGCTACGCCAGCTCCGCCGGAACCGCACTCCTCAGAGGGATAAATCCCTCTGAATCCGCCCCACCCGGCGGAATCGCACAAATCAGGAGCACAACTGCCCCTGAATTCGCTCCAGCCGCCGGAATCGCACAAATCAGGGGCACAAATGCCCCTGATTCAGCTAAAACTGCCGGAATCACCAGAATCAGGGGCACAACTGCCCCTGAATTCGCTCCAGCCGCCGGAATCGCGCAAATCAGGAGCACGAATGCCCCTGAATCCGCCCCACCCGGCGGAATCGCACAAATCAGGGGCACAACTGCCCCTGATTTCGCCCCACCCGCCGGAATCGCGCAAATCAGGGGCACAACTGCCCCTGAATTCGCTCCAGCCGCCGGAATCGCACAAATCAGGGGCACAACTGCCCCTGATTTCGCCCCACCCGCCGGAATCGCGCAAATCAGGGGCACAAATACCCCTGATTCAGCTAAAACTGCCGGAATCGCGCAAATCAGGGGCACAAATGCCCCTGATTCCATCGCTCCTGGCGGGCCAGCCCTTCACCGCCGCTGCGCCGGACCGGCTGCCAGCTCAGATAGAACTGCCTGCCCTTCCCTAAGGGCAGGCCATAATCAAAGGGGAGTGAACCCATGAAGATCATGACGATTTTGGGCACACGGCCCGAGATCATCCGCCTCAGCGTCATCATTCCGCTGCTCGACGAGCATGCGGAGCGGCATGTGCTGGTGCATACGGGACAGAATTTCACGGCCAGCCTCAGCGGGATTTTCTTCGCCGAGCTGGGACTCCGCGCACCGGACTATGTGCTGCAGGATAGGCAAGCCGGACTCGGGGGCCAGCTGGCCGCTATGTTCGGGAGCCTGGAGAGCATCCTGCTTCAGGAGAAGCCGGACCGGATTCTGCTGCTGGGCGATACGAACAGCGCGCTGAGTGCAATCCTTGCCGAGCGGATGGGCATTCCTGTGGTCCACATGGAAGCAGGCAACCGCTGTTACGATTTGAAAGTGCCGGAGGAGAAAAACCGCCGTGTCATAGATGCCGTCTCGACCATAAATATGCCTTATACCCAGCAGAGTAAAAGACATCTGCTCAGCGAAGGGTTTCCCAGCCAGCGTATCGTGTTAACCGGCAATCCGATCCATGAGGTGATTACGCATTATGAGGAGCAAATCGGGTCCAGCGATATTCTATCCCGGCTAAACCTTGAAGCAGGCCGGTATTTGCTGGTGACTGCCCACCGGGCCGAGAATGTCGATGATCCTGAATCCCTGCTCCAGATTATGTCGGGACTTAACCTTGTGGCTGAACATTATGGACTCCGCCTGATCTGCAGCATCCATCCCCGTACACGCTCCAAGCTTACGGAGCAGTTCCCGCTGACTATGAACCCGCTGGTGGAATTCCATGAGCCCTTCGGATTTTTTGATTTCGTCCATCTGGAACGATACGCCCTGTGCGCCATTACGGACAGCGGCACCGTTCAAGAGGAATGCTGCCTGATGGGGGTGCCGACAGTGACTATCCGCCGGACCACAGAACGTCCGGAGACGGTCGATTGCGGAAGTAATGTAGTGTCCGGCGTAGAGCAGAACAGCATTCTGCGCTGCACCCGGCTGATGACGTCGCTTAAGCCCGATTGGGAGGCGCCGGAAGGGTATCTCACCCCCGATGTCTCGGTTAAAGTAGTTAAATTTCTGCTTGGAGGGAACCTGCATGTTCAATAATAAACGGATTCTGGTTACAGGCGGTACCGGTTCCTGGGGGCATGAGCTTATCCGGCAACTGCTGCCGCAGCATCCCAAAGAAATCATCGTATTCTCCCGCAGCGAGTCTGCACAGGTAGCCATGAGCCGTGAATTTGAAGATAAGCGCCTCAGCTTCGTCATCGGTGATATCCGTGATAAGGATGCCCTCGTGGCTGCATGCCGCGGAGTGGATTATGTGTTCCATCTGGCGGCGCTTAAGCATGTTCCCGTCTGTGAAGATCAGCCATATGAGGCGCTGAAGACCAATGTGGTCGGCACGCAGAATGTGATCGAAGCGGCGATTGCCAACAATGTGGAAAAAGCGATTTATATCTCCACTGATAAAGCGGCCAATCCGTCGAACTTCTACGGCATGACCAAAGCTATCGGCGAGAAGCTGTTCGTATACGCCAACCTGATCGGTTCAGGCACCCGGTTTGTAACGGTGCGCGGCGGTAATGTGCTGGGAACGAACGGCAGTGTCGTCCACTTGTTCATGAAGCAGATCAAGGACAAGGGACAGGTGCGGATCACAGATATGAATATGACCCGCTTCTTCTTCACCCTGCGCGATGCCATCACGCTGCTGTTCAAAGCCTCTGAGGTCAGCATCGGCGGCGAGATCTTCGTCATGACCATGCCAACCTGCCGGATCGTGGACTTGGCCGAGGTACTGATCGAAGCTTCGGGCAGAAGAGATGTCAGCATGATCGAGGCTGGAATCCGCCCGGGTGAAAAAATCCATGAGATTCTCATGAGTGATTTTGAGAGCTTAACTACCGTTGTTTACGATGAGCAGTATCTGGTCATCCTTCCTACCCTGGATATGCCGGAGCTGAAGGAGCACTACCGCGAATACCCGCATGTGTCCTTCAACAGCTTCAGCTCGGAGAACAATCTGATGGATCAGGCAGAGATCAAGGACATTCTGATCCGGGGAGGGTTCCTCAAGTGAAGCTGCTTATCCTCGGAGGAAACGGTATGGCGGGTCACATGCTGGCGGATTTTTTTCGCCGCCAGGGCAAGCATCACGTCTTCCATACAACCCGGGATAAGAACGATCTTGGCGGGCTGTATGTGGATGCCGATGACATTGCCGGCGTAGAGAAACTGGTCGAAATCGTCTCTCCCCATTGCATGATTAATGCAATGGGTGTACTGAATCAATTCGCCGAACGTGACGTAATCGGCGCTTACCATGTCAACGGATTCCTTCCCCACCGTCTGCGGCGGGCAGCGGACAGCGTCCATGCCCGGCTCATCCACATCAGTACCGACTGCGTGTTCGAAGGAACGCGCGGCGGGTACACGGAAGAGGATGCCACTGACGGCACATCGGTTTATGCCATCACCAAAAGCCTTGGAGAAGTGCGTGACCCCGGCCACCTGACGATCCGCACCTCCATTATTGGTCCCGAAATCCGCTCCGGCGGCATCGGGCTCATGGAATGGTTCCTGGCCCAGAAGGGCCGGGTAACCGGCTATGAACGTGTGATGTGGAACGGAGTCACCACGCTGGAGCTGGCCAAAGTGATCAGTTCCCTGCTGGACGCTGATCTGTCCGGGCTGATCCATCTGGCCCATCCCCGGCCGGTGAGCAAATATGAACTGCTGCAGATGATGCAGTCGGCGTTTCATAAGGAGGATGTCGAGATCATCCCCGAACGGATACATGTTCAGGACCGGACACTGGTCAGCACCAGAAGCGACGTGAACTTCGAATTACCGTCCTATCCCGAGATGCTTGCGGAGCTCGCAGACTTTATGCACGGCTCAGAGATGCCGACATGAAGGGCCGGAGGCTGCTGATAACCGGAGCTTCCGGCTTTACCGGCAGGCATGCCGTGGCTTATTTTGCGGCTGAGGGAGCTGAAGTGACCGCTGTGGTACGCCGCAGCGAAGCGGAGGCTTCCGTCTTCCCGGCAGGCGTTCAGCAATATATCTGTGATCTAGGCGACCGTAAGGCTGTCGCCGGGATGATTGGAGAGGTCATGCCGGATCAGGTGCTGCACCTGGCAGGCAAGAACTCGGTTCCGGAGTCCTGGCAGGACCCTCTGCTCTATATGGAGACTAATGTAATGGCTACATTGTATTTGCTTGAGGCGCTGCGTTTTCAGCCGGCCAGCCGTATCCTGGTGGCCGGTTCCCGGCTTAAGTACAGACCGGATTCCGCGGCAGGTCCGCCGCATCCATACAGCCTCAGCAAGACGCTGGAGGAGCTGGTATCGCTGGCCTGGGGCACGCTGTTCAAGCAGCCCGTTCTGATGGCAGAGCCCTCCAATCTGATTGGCCCCGGGCCGTCTACCGGCTTCTGTTCCTTACTGGCACAGCATATTGTGCGCAGTGAAGAGGCGGCCGCTAAGGGGGAAGCCCGGCCTGCTGCATTCAGGCTCTCCTCGCGGCATGTCCTGCGCGACTTTCTGGATGTGCGTGATGCCGTTAGAGCGTATGGCTATATTCTGGATCATGGAGAGACCGGGAAGATCTACAGGATCGACTCCGGCGCGCAGCGGGAGCTTGGGGAGATTGCCGGGAAGCTGCTGGCTCATGCAGCGGTTCCGGTAGAGATGGACTGGGGACCGCAGCATGCAGAGGAAGGTCAGGCTGCTGCTTCCCCAGCATCTGCCGTTCCGGCAAAGGCTTCGTCTGCATCTGCTGATAGAGAAGTGCTGCAGGAAGAACCTGAGTACAATGCTGCTATTCTTGGCTGGAAGCCCGGGATCGGTCTTGACCGGTCACTTGCGGATATTATCGGCTATACAAGGGCCGGCAAGGAAGGAAGAATATGATGAAGCCCAGAGTATCTGTGATCATTCCCTTTTATAATTGCCCTTATATTGAGCAGGCGCTGCAAAGCGCCTTGGCTCAATCCTGGCAGCCCTATGAGATTATCGTGGTTGATGACGGATCATTCATGCATGCAGAGCGCATTACCCCATATTTGCCGCATATTCACTACCTGGGCAAAGCCAATGGTGGTACTGCCTCCGCACTGAATCACGGTATTGCCCATTCTACAGGGGATTATGTAGTCTGGCTTAGCTCGGATGATATGTTCTATCGTGACAAAATCAACAACCAGGTTCTGTTCATGGAGCAGAACCGTTTGCTGATCACGTACACGAATTTCAACTTCATTAACGGGGATTCACAGCTGACCCAGCTGAACGCAGCTGCTGTGTTTCATAACCAGCTGGATTACTTACGCTGTTTCCTGCAGGGCAATCCCATCAACGGCTGCACCGTGATGTTCAAGCGGGAGATATTCGGAGCCATTGGTCTGTTTAATGAGGCTCTCCCATACACCCATGACTATGATTTGTGGTACCGGGCGATTCTGAACGGCTATGCTCCGGTCATGCTCAATCAGTCCTTGACGGCCTATCGCCGCCATGACGGTATGGGCACTATCAAACATTATGATGTCATCATGGCTGAAGCCGCTGCGACCAATGCCCGCTATCATGCTCCGCTGAGTAGCTTGATCGCTTCCATGGGCGGCTAAGTGCCGGCGAGAGAAGATGATTCATGCTTCCGGAGTGAGTTTTACGAAGAGAATTCAGGAAGTAGATGTTATCACAACTTTTAGGAGGGAAAGCGTATGTACCGGGAAATAGAAGTGAAAGACTTCCTGCCGGTCCTGCTGGAGCAGCTGAAATTCTCCGAGAGTATCCTGGATATCGGCAGCGGTACCGGTACGCTGCTGGAGCGATATGAAGCGGCTGTTGTGCTGGGGCTGGATATCCACAGACCTTATCTGCTGCACCGCAAATACAAGTCCCCTCATATCATTCCGGTTCATGCCGATGCCAGCCATATCGATAAGCTGTTTCTGCCCGGGACCTTCTCTGCGGTCACGCTGATTGATTCCCTGGAGCATTTCTCGATGAGAGAAGGCACGGAGCTGCTGCGGAAAGCGGAGATTATCGCTTCGAACCGGGTAGTCGTGTTTACGCCCAGGGGTTTTTTTCCTCAGGAGGGAACGGATCATTTCAACCTGCACGGGGAGTTTTACCAGAGACACTGGAGCGGCTGGGAGCCTGAGGATTTCCTGAAGCTGGGATACTCTGTAACCGTACTGAAGGGCTTCCACCATGCTGAGAACCCTTCATTCCGTGCAGCGTTCGGCGAGAATCATGCGCCGCTGGATGCTCTGCTTGCCTGCAAAACAGTATGAATCGAATCGGGAAGGAGGTGAGCACATGAATCAGAAAACCAAGGTTTCGGTGGTGATCCCCTTTTACAATTGCCCTTACGTCGACCTGGCGGTGAAGAGTGTGCTGGCTCAGAGCTACCCGGACATTGAGCTGATCGTTGTCGATGACGGGTCTACACACTATGTTGAGAAGCTGGAGGCGTATAAGGACAATATAGTGTATATCCGCAAAACAAACGGCGGCACCGCCTCGGCGCTCAATATTGGAATTAAGGCGGCCAGCGGAGCTTATTTTGCCTGGTTAAGTGCTGATGACCTGTTCCACCCGGATAAAATCACAAGGCAAATGGAAGCCATCCGCAGCTCTGGAACCTCCTTCAACCATACGGCCTATTATTATATCAATGAGCTCGGGGAGCGCTTCTCCGGAATCATCAGCGTGCCTTTTCACAACAGGGGTGATCTGATCGAGACGATGATGTCAGGTTGTCCGGTAAACGGCAGCTCTGTTCTGCTTGATATGGACATCTTCTCCAAGGTCGGCCTGTTTAATGAGAAGTTCCTGTATACGCAGGATTATGACTTGTGGCTGCGTATTCTGCCGCATTATGAATGGTCCTATATTGAGGAGCCGCTGCTTGATTACCGTGTGCATAAAGAGATGGGCTCTGTCATACACAGTGAAGCGCAGAACCGGGAGATTGCGCTGGTGCAGACCAGGCATCAAGGCATTCTGACGCAGCTGCTGAGAAAGGAGAGAGGGAAATGAGACTGACATTCCCGATTCTGACGCTGTCCAGAGGCGGTGCGCAGCGGATGCTGGCCGAGCTGGCCAACCGTCTGGCGGAAATCGGCCATGAGGTGGTTGTTCTTTTACCTAGCCACGGTATTGTTGAATATGAAATGAAATGCCCCATTATCACTGCACCGGCAACGGTGCTGACCGAAGATGATTTTCCATACGGGGATGTGATCATCTCCAACTACTATACAACGGTGCCGGTTGCCCAGCGGGCCAGTGAACAGGGCAAGGGGCTGCATATCCGGCTGGCCTTATGCTATGAGCCGACTTTTTTACCCGATAACAATTTGTCGTTCGCCTCTTATAATATCACCCGCAACCTGTTCGTGCTTTCGCGCTGGCAGCAGGAAATCGTACGGATTAATCATGGCATTAAGGGCAGAATTGTTCCCATCGGTCTAAACCCTGATTTCAGTAATACACATTTACGCGGCAGAGGCGGGAACAAGATTGTCGTCTCGGCCATTATGCGCCGTCCGGAGGGCGGGTTCTCGGGCCACCGGGAACAGGATTATCTGCTCCAGCAGCTGGACATAGTGAAACAGCGTCATCCTGAGGTGGAGATCTATATTATCACGCCCCCGGCAGAATTTGCTTCCTCCGAGACGCTGCAAGAGCTCCTTGGGGATGGACGGTTTCAAATACGTACTCCGGGCAATGATTCTGAGCTGTCTTATCATTACAATGAGAGCGACATTTTTGTCAGCTCCAGCACCTATGATACCGGCTCGTTGCCCGGGCTGGAAGCCATGCGCTGCGGTGCCGCGCTGGTTACTGTATATTCCGGGGGGAATCTTGAATACTGTGTACACGGGCATAACTGCCTTATGTCATACCGTTACGAGAACCGCCTGGCCGATGATGTCTCTGTGCTTGTTAACAACAAGGAGTTCCGCGAGCGTCTGGCCGCGAGGGGAGAGCTGGATTCTCAGCGTTTCACCTGGGAGAGAAGCATGCAGATCTTTCAGACAGAGCTGTTTGAGCTTGTATCTAAACAAGGTGTATAACCAAAAAGAACCTTCAAGCCCCGGAAGCTGTGCGGGTTGAGGGTTCTTTTTCACGTTATCTTCAGAAGATAGAGAAGGAATTCAACATTTCACGGAAGGAATGGGCATATTGCTCGAATCCAAAACGGGACACCATATGCTGCCGGCCCTGCTGGCGGATCGCTTCACGCAGCGGAAGGTTGTTCATCAGCTCCAGCCCTTCGTTTACAGCCGCTCCCACATTGCCGATCGGATAAAACTTGCCTGTAATGTTATGGGTGATAAACGATCTGACCCCGTCAGAATCGGTGCTAAGTACAGGACAAGTACAGCAGATGGCCTCAGCTACAGCATACCCGAAACCCTCCGTGATAGAGCTTGACAGCAGGAATCCCCCGGAACCGGCGATGGATGAGTAATATACCGGCATAATATGATTTGGAATGTTGGTGAACACACTGAGGCGGTCTTTCAGACCCAGAGATTGCAGCTCTCTGTTAAATTGCTCCTTCTGGTCATCTGCAGCAAGATCGGGATCATGGAACATCCAGAGATGAAGATCAGGCTTGTGGAGCCGGATTTGATGGGCAATCTTGAGATATTCACTCCAGTTCTTATTGGTTTCCAGCCGTCCTACCCAGGCGATGACCGGATCGCAGGGCGGTTCACCGGGGATATACTGGAAGGACTGCACATCCACGATGTTGGGAATGACATAACGGTGCAGCCAGGGACAGATCTCTATAAACAGCTCCAGTAAGTGATCGGTCGGGGGAATGAGTACAGCATTGCAGTAGGATCGGAGAAAAGGTACGGAATCAATAATCAGATCCCTCGCATCACTGCGCTTTCCAAGTCCCTGAGATTCATATATCAGAATACGGCCATACCCCAGCCGGCGCAGACGTTCCAGCAGTAAATAGTCTGAAGTTACAATAATGGCATCATAATTATGCGTATCCAGCACCGCTTTGATCTCTGCATCCACGGAAGTGATAAACACCGGGAAGCTTGCCTGGTTGTGACTTCCGGACCCCGGCATGAGGTAAAGTACATGGCATTCGATGCCGCTCTTCTGAAGACTCTCACACCGCAGCTTGTTCAGTGTCTCTACCCCGCCGCTTGGTACATAAAACGTGAATAAAACCTTCAATATCACCCCTCCTGACATTAACCTTGCGGAGAAACACAGTCTGCTATTTATAAGATACGCCAAGGTTCCCTTACGCGTGACGGTTAAAGAGCGATGTGCCAAATCCTTTCAGGATAGCTTGGCAGGGCAAAGGCCATGCTAAAGCTTGTTACGCTGCACTTAACTATTCTATAGACGGGGGATGAACGGATGTTACGATCGAAATTTGGTTTAACGGTTTCTGCTGCGCTGCTGCTGGGCGCGGTGAGCATTACAGGATGCGGTGCGAATAACTCTGCAACGGGCAATACGGTGGAAACGAAAAGTGTGCGGGGGACGGACGGGCGGATTCACGTCAACTCTGCGCAGAACGGAATGCGTGCCAACTCCTTCGACAGCATGGAGGTGAGCAAGGAACTGGCTGACCGTGTAGCGGCCATGCCGGAAGTCCGTTCGGCCAACGTAATGCTGGTAGGCAAAAGCGCCTATGTAGCCGTAATGCTGGAGGATGCCTCCGGCGGAGTAAATGCCAAGAGCACCCGGGGAATTAAATCGTACAGCTATGGCAGTACAAGCGGCAGTACCACATCCGGGATGCTGAGCGGTACAGGCAGACCGGCAGGCGGGCTGGAAACAGGGATAGGTGCTGGAATGGGTGGAATGGACAACAGTATGCGTACCGGCAGAGGAACTGTAGCCGGTAATCCGGGTATGACGGGTACAGGCGGCTCCATTGCCGGAATTCCGGGAAGCATGACAGGCACGGGAACTGTCGGCGGTACGGGCGTTGCAGATCCTGAGAATTATCTGGGGAACGGCAACAACGGTATTATGTCCCGCAGCAATATGGTCGATGGACGGCATATGAAACGCGACATCGATGAAAGCCTGGGCAATACCATTGGAATCCGCAGCGTGGCACCGGGTAACGGAACCGCGATAACGGATAAGGACACGCTTACCCAGGAGATGAAGGATAAGATTGCCGCAGAGGTTAAAAAGGGAAAGACAGACATTAAGAATGTGTATGTCTCGGCTAACCCTGATTTCGTCGAGCGGGCTGATTATTATGCTCAGGAATTCCGTGCAGGGCATCCGTTAAAGGGCTTTGCGAATGAGTTCCGCACGATGGTTGAACGGATCTTCCCTACGCGCAGCGGGTATTAAGCATTGTGAGTAAGCTGCCCTGTCTTAATTAGGCTAGTATTCCAGAGGAATATGAAGCTTATTCAGCATGAGGGCACAGCACAGTACAGGAATGCACCTGCACAAAGAGCCAAGCAGCCACTGCTCCCGGATCCGGGCCGAATGGCTGCTTGGCTTGCTTATACATATATAGAATGGATCAGGGGAGCAGCAGACAACTCATAGTCTAACCTATTTCAGCCTCCAGCTTGCGTCCGCCAATCCATACTCCGCGGAGATTCAGCTCACCATCCAGCAGCAGGATGTCGCCGCGTTTGCCTGCCTCCAGCGACCCGATAGACCGCTGCATGCCAAGCGACACCGCCGGGGTAAGGCTGGCTGCCTGCGAGGCTTCCTGCAGGCTGAGGCCGACCTCCTGAACCAGGTAGCGGAAGCCGCGGATCATGGTCAATGTACTGCCGGCCAGAGATTCGGGATGCTCCTTCAGCGTAGCGATTCCGCCGCTCACAATAACGGGCAAATCGCCGATGGCGTATTCTCCGTCGCTGAGTCCGGTTGCTGACATGGCGTCTGTGATCAGCAGCAGATTGTGTTCGTTCTTGAGCCGGGTAATAATGCTGATTGCTGCCGGATGAACATGAATGCCGTCAGCAATAACCTCCGCACGGATCCGCGGATCGAATAGGACAGCACCTGCGGTTCCCGGCTTGCGGTGATGCAGCGGCGTCATGGCATTGAACATGTGCACAGCCTGGTTTAGGCCGGCATCTGCAGCGGCAATAACCTCTTCGAACGAGGCATCCGTATGGCCGAGAGCTGCCGTAATCCCGTGCTTACGCAGCCACTGGATGGCATCCTGTGCCCCTTCGCGTTCCGGGGCCAGTGTAACCTGGCGGATCATCCCCGGATAACGGCCCTCCCATTCCTCCAGCCATAATATATTCGCCGGAACAATATGTTCGGGATTCTGGGCTCCGGGCCATTTCGGGCTGATGAACGGGCCTTCCAGATGCACGCCTGCCAGCTGGGCATAAGGCATGCCGCCGTCAGCATTACGATAAGCATCCACTTCCGACAGTACACGGTCGATGTCAGCCTTGGCAGCGGTCATTGTCGTGGCCAGCATAGACGTTGTGCCTTGTGAAGCATGGAAGCGGGTAATGGTGTTCAGAGAATCGGCATCGCTGTACATGAAATCGTAACCGGCTCCACCATGCACATGCACATCAACAAATCCGGGAATCAGCAGTCCTTCCGGCTCAGATGAAGTCCCCGCCTTCCAATTAGCATAAGCTGCCGGAAGCCAGGCGGCCTCTCCGGCATATTGGATCAGGCCTTCCGAAACGGCAATTACACCCTTTTGGATGACCCCCTCAGGAGTAAGTACTTTGCCGTACAGCAGTTCCCCGGTTGAGCTATTTATTTCAGCCATTTTGCTGCTCCTTCATCAAGCAGGACCACAACATTCGGATGGCTCTGCAGCAGCGAGGCAGGACATTGGGTCGTAATTGGACCCTCCAGCGCATTTTTTACCGCTTCCGCTTTCTCTTCCCCGCGTACCAGCAGCACAATCTGCTTGGCTTTGAGAATACCTCCGATGCCCATCGTTACGGCCTGCCGCGGCACATCCTCGAGCTTATCGAAGAAGCGGGCGTTGGCTTCCAGCGTTTCCTCCAGCAGGTCAACGACATGCGTCCCACTGCTGAGGCTGGCATCCGGCTCATTGAAGCCGATATGGCCATTGCTGCCGATGCCGAGAATCTGCAGATCCACAGGACCGTTATCCTCCAGCATCCGGTCATAAGCCAGACATTCGGCATCCAGATCCGGAGCATTCCCGTTCGGGACATGGGTACGGGCCAGGTCAATATCGATATGGTTGAACAGATGCTCATTCATGAAGCTGCGGTAGCTCTGCGGATGATCGACCGGTAGGCCGACATATTCATCCAGGTTATAGGAAGACGCTTTGGCGAAGCTGACGATGCCCTTGCGGTGCATTTCCACCAGCTTCCCGTACACGCCGACAGGAGAGCTTCCGGTAGCCAGACCCAGCACGGCTTTGGGATTGCTCTGCAGCAGGCTGGCAATCAGGTTCGCCCCGGTTACTGCGAAATCTTCTTCGTTCTGGAATTTCAAAATATTCATTACGATTGTCCTCCCCGTTTATGACGGTAGTGTTGTACATTCAGATAAGACTGCTCCAGCTTGGGAATGAAATCCCCGAACCGGGTGCTGACCATGCCGGTGAACAGGATGTCAATGATATGCAGCTGGGCAATTCTTGAGGCCATGTCGCCGCGCCGCATGCCCTGCTCAAGTGAGGATGAGAACAGCGGGATATCGGCCAGTGTTGCCAGTGTGCTGCTTCCATATGAGGTTAATGAGACCGTGGCCGCGCCGCTTGCCGCAGCACAGGTTAACGCATCGATCGTCTCCGGGGTTTCACCCGAATAAGAGACTGCAAACGCGACATCACCGGCAGCGAGCGAAGAAGCGGAAGTAATCTGCATATGCGAATCGGCAAAAGCAGTGCAGTTCACGCCGATGCGGATCAGCTTCTGATAGAAATCCTGGGCGACAATGGATGAGGTTGCCATCCCGTACAGATCGACCCGCCGTGCCCGGCAGAGCAGATCGATCACGCTCTGCAGCCGTCCGAGATCAAGCAGCGAGGTGGTATCCCGGATGGAGGCCAGATGATTAGCCTGCATCGCCTCGACAATGAACGGCAGCGGATTGCCGGCTACGATATCCTGGTAAGAGGAGCCGCCGTCCTGCGGCGAAGCGTCGCTATGGGCGAGCTCAGCCGCCAGCTTGACTTTGAAATCAGGGAAACCTTTGAAATGCAGCACCTTGCAGAACCGCGTAATGGTTGCCGGGCTGATGCCGCACTCTTCGGCAAGATCCGTAATACCCATATGGACGATCTCTCCCGGGGAAGCCAGGATACGTTCCGCCAGCTTGCGCTCCATTTGTGACAGCTTGGGCTTGTCATGCTCCAGGGCATGCAGGATTGGAGACAAGTACTCACCTTCTTTTCTTTGAAATCATACAGGTTGTTTGTGTTTAGGGTGACGCTGCTTACTATGATTGTCGAATGGATGGGAAGCAGACTCGAAATAGTGTTCTGAAATTATTTTAGTTAATATGTTGATAATTAAGAAAATTATTTTCATGTTTAGAATAAATCAAATCGCCCAAGGATGCAATAGTGAGTTTGCCCTAAGTGCGCAGAAATACGCTAGCCTGAGGCGCGTCTGCTGGAGAGGTGCCAGCCGGGGACGCTCCAGCGAGAAGCGCGCCTGCGGGAGATGCGTTTGACGGAGACGCGCCTGCTGGGGAACGTGCCGATCGGAAATGCACCTGCCGTGGCGTACCTAGTGGTAGAGTTGCTTGCCGGAGGGGCGTTTGCTGGAGAGGGGTCTGCGGGAGATGCGCTTGCTGGAGACACGCCTGCTGGGAACGTGCAGATCAGAAATGCACCTGCCGTGGAGTACCTAGTGGTAGAGTTGCTTGCCGGAGGGGCGTCTGCTGGAAAGGGGCCTTCTGAAGGCGAATGCTGGAGATGCGCTGATCGGAGGGGCGCCGGCTAGAAATGTGCCGATCGGAAATGCGTCTGCTGGGGACACGCCCGCCCGCCGGGAAATTAGTTGGATAATCGTCATTTAAACCAGTCTGCTTCTGCTCTTTTGTTGAATTTAATTGGATTTATGTTAATTAATTCTACCCCTATCCTCGTCGTTTGCTATTTGAGTAAAATTAAGTGTTGTTATTCCAACTGTGATGCTGCAAACAGGATTTATTCTAATATTAGATGACGTTTTTCCACTTAATTCTCCTTTGCAGGCAGAGGGCAACAGTGAGGGGAGGCTGAATGTACGTTTGTGCTAACAATTGCGGCGGATGGGGCAAACCGGAAAATCAAAAGCCGCAATCTGCGTGCTTGAGGTCACTCACGCAGATTGCGGCTTTTCTAATTAGTGTGTTTATTTGGTTAATCGGGTTGTGCGCGTTTTGCTGGAAGGTTGTCTGCCGCGCAGCAGCTCCCAGAGGATGAAAGCGAGAATGAGCAGCTGCGGCACAAAGGTCTCCCAGGTCGGATACAAGCCGAGCCAGCCGATAGAGGGGAGGCTGCTCTCCGCATGTGCCGGTATTTTGCCGGCCACTTGGAGTGCATGGATGCTCTCGCCGAGGAACCGGAATACGAGATAATAGATCAGCACTGTGGCGGTGCGGAAGAAGGCGGCAACCGGCAGTCTGGCGCTCAGGGCAATGATTGCGTAGCCCAGAACGATCAATACTGCAAGTGCACCGCCTATTCCCAGCAGCAGCCGGGAAGTGGCGATAGCAGGTGCCATGCCTGCATAGAAGATGGTTGTTTCCGCTCCTTCCCGCAAGACCGCAAGTGCAGCGATGAAGAACAGATACCATAGATTGCCCTTGGCAAGCGCACCCTGCATCTGGCGGTCCACATACTTATTCCATGCAGCCGTACTGGATTTGCCGTGCAGCCAGCGGCCAACGGTGAGCATCATGACCACGGCGACCAGCCCGGCAATACCTTCGATCAGCTCACGTGCTCCCCCGGAGGCTGCCTGCGAGATGGTATAGGTCAGCAACACGGCGAGGCCGATGCTTCCGGCCAGCCCCGCCGCAGCCCCGGACCAGACCCAGCGCCGGGCTGCGGGTTCTGCTTCTCTGCGCAGATAAGCGAGCAGAGCGGCGAGCACAAGAATCGCCTCCAGTCCCTCACGCAGCAGAATCAGTGCCGCATCCCACGCAGTATACGTCTGTTCTCCGGCCAGCGGAGTCAGCTCGGTGAGCATATTGTCCATGATCTCCTGTGCTTCGGCAAGCTTCGGAGGATCGGAGAGCAGATAGCCGGTGACGGCGGTGCTTTCATTCTCAATGTTGGCATAGACCTTAGGCGAGGCAAGCTGCACAGCGCCTTCTGCCGAAGGCCAGGCTGTGATGAATTGCTCCATTACCTCAGCTGCCGCCGGGCTGTCTCCGGCTTCGGCAGAGGCTGAAGCTTTGTTCAGGTAGCTGATCAGCCCTTCAATGGAGGCGGGCTCCGCCGTCGCGGTACCGGTATCGACCGCCTTGCCCTCGCTATAACCGGACAGCAGCGTAACCAGCGCCTCGGCTTCCGCCAGCGCAGCTTCTTCGCGGAGCGGCTCGGCCTGCAGCGCAATGCGCAGCAGGCTCATCTTCGTCTCCAGCAGGCCGTAGACGGCGGGATTGTCCCCGCGGATGCCGCGCTCCGCCGGCGTCCAGCCGTTCACGACGGCGCGGTAGGCTTCCGCCGCCGCCGTCCAGTCGGCGCTGCGCGCCGCATCCCGCGTGCGCTCCGCCGCGGGCAGCAGCTTCGCCGCCGCTGCGCGCCCGGCGGCGCCTGTGTCACCGCCGCCTCCGCCTGCAGCGGCGGTGACGTACGCGTCCACGCTTCTGGCGAGCGTGGACAGGGCGGCCTTGGCGTGCGCTCCGCCGCCGGCCGCAAGGGCCTGCGCCGCGGCTGCCAGCGCGGCGTCGACCTCTGCTGCCGGACCGGCAAGTGCCGGGTCCGGCGTGCTTTCGTTCGCGCTGCGCCACAGCACCGCGAACGATTCCACATCGGCTGCCGCCGCATCCCAGCGGCTCTGGCCGGCCTCTACAAGCGCGCTGCCTACGGGCGGCAGCAGCTCATCCAGCGGCGCGCCTGACGCAGAAGCCGGCGCGCCGGGCAGCAGCAGAAGCAGGCAGATCAGCAGCAGCGCTGCCCTGATCTGCCGCCATGGACTGATTTTAACCGTTATGATCATCGGGATCATTCCCTTCGCGAATAAGCATGCTATTATCTTTCTTCTATAGAAGGCGGACTTAAGTGTTGCGTGTGAAGCGTGGTTGTCACTGCAGTGAACATTGGGACTTCGGGGCGGCAGCAGTTGTTGCTCCTGATTCTCGGCCAACAATCCTGCACGAAATACAACATTTCTTTTAAAATATTGCCCCTAAACTAAAATTGTTGTATGAAATGCAGCATTCCACCGGTTCCAGGCTGGTAAACGAAGCGATTGTTGTATTTCATACAACAATCCGTCCAAATAGGCAGGAAACTCGGTATTCGGGTTGTATTCCATACAACATTTTGCCTGATTCCGTTTGCCGCCGCGCCAGTTGCCAGCCGCCCCTCCATTTACTCAATCCCGCCGCTGCTCCGTTTCTTTCCGCGATTTCCGCGACACACATCCTGTTCTGAAATCTCCTGTCTGCTCCGGATTATTTGTTCGTGATCGTTTGTCCCACATCTCGTTCATCCTGCAATTTCCGAAACACACATCCTGTTCACAGATCTCCAGTCTGCTCCGGATTATTTGTTCGTGACGTTCGTCCCACATCTCGTTCATCCTGCAATTTCCCCGTCCCACATCCTGTTCTCAAATCTCCAGTCTGCTCCGGATTATTTGTTCTTGATCGTTCGTCCCACATCTCGTTCGTCCCACATCTCGTTCATCCCGCTGATTCTGGTCACGCTGAACAACCTTTGGCACCCGGATGTATCCGGCGCCAAATTTCAGCGTCAATTCCTCACGCTGAATCCGGGCAATGCTTCCAAAGTACGTCACCCCAGCAGCGTCTCTCCAATATATCCGCCTTCCCGTACACCGGGGAAGCAGGCGAATACGGCGCTGCCGGTATGGACCATATATTCATTCAGCCGGTCATTCTTCGAGAGGCGCTGCTGGATGCTCACGAACTGCTTCATCAGGTCCTTCTGGAAGCTGATGAATACCAGTCCTGCATCCAGCTGTCCGGTCTTGAGATCCATGCCGCTGGAATAGGAGTAGGAGCGGCGCAGCATTTTGACCGAGCCGTCCCCGTGGGCGAGGGCCGAATGGGAATCCGGCGGGATGACAGGCTTGCCGCTGGCATCAGCCGCTTCGAGATTCAGCTCAGCGAACTCATCCCGGGCGCCGATCGGGGCGCCGCTCTGCCGGTGCCGCCCGAACGTTGCTTCCTGATCGCTCAGGGTAGAGCGGTCCCAGACCTCAATGCGAAAGCGTACCCGGCGCAGAGCGAGATACGTGCCGCCGTTCATCCAGGCGGGGCCATCGGCGCTTCCGCTCCAGACGACACTTCGCATCTCGGCTTCATCAGTGACGTCGGGATTGCCCGTGCCGTCCTTGAAGCCGAGCAGATTACGGGGTGTGCCGCCTGCCGGATCGGCGCTGCCGGTGCGCTGGAAGCCCTCCTGCGTCCAGCGCAGCACCGCCGTGCCCCGGGCGATGCGGGCCAGATTGCGGATGGCATGGAACGCCACCTGCAGATCGTCAGCGCAGGCCTGCACACAGAGGTCGCCGCCACACCACTGGGGCTCCAGGCTGTCTCCCGTAAATGCCGGGAGATCGGAGAAGGAGGCGGGCCGCTTAGCAGCCAGTCCGAACCTGTCGTCAAAGAAGGCAGGACCCGCACCGAAGGTAAGCGTGCATTTGGAAGGAGTAAGGCCATCTGCCTCACCAGTGTCGGCTGGCGGAAGATTGGGATTGTCGTTCACGCTGCCGATCAGCGTACCGGAAGTAAGGGCAGCGGCCGCTGCAGTCCAGGCTTCCAGCAGTTTCTGGACGTCACTGAGCTTGGTTGTCGTCAGGTCAAACGCAGCGAAGCACAGGAAATTCTGCGCAGGTGTAGTGATTCCCGCCTGATGATTCCCGTAGAATGGAATAATGTCTGTTCCCGTGTGTTGCGGGGAAGCGCCTGCCTGGCCCGCCTGCCCTGCGGCTTTGCGTGCCGCCAGAATGCCGCCCATCCCGCCGCCGCCGAGCAGAAGCCCGAGGCTGGAGGCGCCTGTAAGCCGCAACATATCGCGGCGGCTTAGTTTTTTATCGAATAATAGCTGTTCCTTGGAATCTTCCTTTGGCAGTTCGTTCTCCGTACCGGCGTTTCCCCAGGAAGGCTTGTCTTTCTTCTTCATACCGGTCACACTCCCAGAATAGTTCCCATGTTGGATAGAGGCTCAGCTAAGGCGTCCAGATTCTGGCTAAGCTTGCGGACCTCATCCTCTTTCAACGTTTCGTAGGAAACGTAGCCGTCACCGGATTTGAACGGCGCCAGCTCATTCAGCAGTGCAGTGAACCGTTCACCAATCGTTTGCTCGAGGGCAGGATCTTTTTTGGCCAGCTCGGGTTTCAGCAGCTCATAGATCTTCTGGGCACCTTCCACATTGGCGACAAAATCATACAAATCCGTGTGCGAGTAACGTTCCTCTTCACCGGTTACTTTGGAGGACGATACTTCATTCAGCAGTTCTACAGCTCCGGTAACGAGCAGATTGGCATCAATCTCAGCGGTTTCCACCTTGGCGCGCAGCAGCTGCGCATCTTTTAGTAAACGGTCCGCAACATCGGTCATGCCATCCGTAGTATTGTTCTGCCAAAGGGCTTGTTCAATCTTATGGAAGCCGCGCCAGTCGGCAGCGTCAACATCGTTCTCACGGGCATCAATGTTCGGGTCCAGATCTCCGAGCGCTTCAGCGATGGGTTCAATCCGTTCATAATACATGCGTGCCGGAGCATACAGCGCTTTGGCATCTTCAAGCTTGCCTGCTTTCACCGCATCGGTGAAGCCTTCGGTCTGTTTCACGAATTCGTCGCATTGTTCAATTACATATTTCCGGTACTCATCGATGGCTGTGGTGAAATCCGCCGTAGTGGCAGCAGTTGAATCTGCAGTTGCAGATGGTGAGCTGGTTGCCCCATTACCCGTCTGGGCTGCAGCATTATTCCCGGAGGTATTGCTGTTATTGCCGTTGTTGCCATTATTATTGTTGTCATTGCTTGCACAGCCGGCAAACAGGAGTGAAGCCGCAAGCAAACCCGCGGGCACTGCATAACCTATCTTCATTCTGTTGGACACCCCTTTTTTTATGTAAATGATAATCGTTATCAATGATGGACCTATCATAAATCTCCCTCCAGTACCTGTCAATAAAAATGTGATAATTATCATATCCATGCTGACTCGCACAAATAAAACACAAAAAAGCCTCCCGGCAGGCGGAAGACGCAGTTCGTTAATTTTAAAACGGTACCGTCCTTTAAACGGACAACGTTACTGTTTCTACTTGATTCCTGCACAGAATACAACAATCTACTCATAACAACGGCCCAAATCAAGAATTGTTGTAAAAAAGGCAGCAATTCCTCTTGTTCCAGCAGATGATAGGGGGAATTCCTGTATTCCGTACAACATTCCTCCCGGACACCCGGGTATTCATGAACCGGAGTTGCACTGCGTACAACATTGTGTAATCACGGAAACTCCTGAAGTCCCTTGGCTCGGCCAGCTCATCTGATTCTATACCGTAGACCGCTCAATAATCCGGTAATCCAGCTTACGGTAGACCGGGTCAGGATTGTCTGAGCTAATCTGTTCATGAATGATACGGAAGGCGGATGCTCCCATCTCATACAAGTGGTTATCTATGGTGGTGATCTCGAGCAGACGGCCGATCGGCTGGTTATCGAAGCCCATGACCGCGAGATCTCCGGGGATGCTGAGACCCGCTTTGCGCGCCTCAATTATCAGTCCGGCTGCAACATGATCTCCGGTAATAATCATGGCTTCAGGCCGCTCCGGCATCTCCAGCAGCGAGCGTGCCACGGCCGCCCCGTCTTCCTCCGTAGTGCAGTCGTAGATCATCCATTCCTCCTGAAAATCCAGCTTGTGCTCAGCAATGAATTCGCGAAAAGCAGTCTGCCGGATGGAGGCGCTGCTGCCGTTCTGCCTGCCTTCGCAATAGCCGATGGAGCGGTAGCCTTTGCCCGTCAAGTACTGCAGCCCCTGCCGGAAAGCCGCATAATGCTCAATATATACAGAGGAATAGCGGCGCTGCCCGCTGTCCTGGCAGGTTACAACCGGACCGTATGCGGTATACTCTTCAATGACTTCCGGCTTCAGTGCAGTCGATACAATGACCACACCGTCGATTTCTTTGTTGCGCAGCATCTCCAGAACTTTAATCTCTTCTTCTGCTAAATAATTGCTCTGGCACAGAATCAGCCGGTATTGCGCGAGCAGTGCCTCATGAGCAAGGCCATTCATAATAATGGAGAAATAAAAAGCATTAATATACGGAAGAATCACCGCCACTGCTCCGGTACGGCCGGTAATCAGATGGACGGCATTCATATTTCGGGTGTAGTTTAACTGCTCAATCGTATCGAGGACGGCGGCTCTTTTGTCTTTGCTGACATAAGGATGATTATTCAGCACCCGCGAGACGGTCGTTACGGAAACTCCGGCAATCCGGGCGATTTCTTTAATATTAGCCATGGCGTATGCTGCCCCCCGAGTCAGAATTGGAATGGTTTTATTTTACCATAGAAATTTTCACATTTTCGCATATAAAAAAGCTTGCTATGGAATCCATTTCATAAATTACACTGGGGTTGTTAGCAGCCTTACCGGATTAAGCCGGCGTGACCGAAAGGGCGTGACGGACCGGTAAAGTTTGCGGCTTCACGCTGCGGGCGGACGGAGTTCCAGCAACATTTTTTTGCCTAAGCATTACTTAGCAGCGTGTTTTCTATAGACTTTGCCCAAACGGATGCCGCCTTAACGCCCAAGGAGCTGCAGCCGTTTTTTGTACGCCCCGGTGAGGAGCGCCAGGTTTGTCCACGCTCCACATTTGTCCCCGCCCAAATTAATGCTGCAACAGCACCATTAACTGCCACCCTACATAGTATGGTTTGACTGTATCCCTTTACCTTGTTATACCAAACAAACCCAGAGCAAGGAGGGGTGACACCATTGAAAGGGAACGAACATCATAGCAAATTTCTGTTGACGCATCGTGAGCGCGAAGTATTCGAGCTTCTAGTGCAGGACAAAACTACACGGGATATTGCAGGACTGTTATTCATTAGCGAAAAAACCGTCCGCAACCACATTTCCAACGTCATGCAAAAATTAAACGTAAAAGGCCGTTCGCAAGCGGTTGTCGAGCTGATCAAGCTTGGGGAGCTGAAAATATAGCTGCCGTGCTTCAGAGGTGATGCGTTTAAGCCTTCTCTTATCCTTCGGGGTGAGGGGAGGTTTTTTGTTGCTTGAATTTTTGTAATGTGAAAAGTGAATGAAATCACAATCTATTTTTGCCGGAGTGGTAAATTAAAGCTATCAAGTAAATCCGGGGGGATCTGTTATGACCAGATATGAACAGCAAAGAAACTTTCTGAAATCTAATTTTCATGAATTCAAGCATATCAAAACAGATAAGATTAAGGGAATTGCCCAGCCGCCAATTGTTAAGTCTTTTGATTCAAAATCACCAATTATTGATCTGCCGAAGGCCAGCAAAAATGTGGTAAGAAAAGGGAGTATATTTGATTGTATTGAGCAAAGAAGAAGTACACGCTTCTATTCTGCCGACACTTTGAGTCTGGAGGAGTTGTCCTATTTATTATGGGCTACCCAAGGGATTACCGGGATAAGCAAGAACGGGCTTACGCTGCGGACCGTGCCCTGCAGTGGGGCGACACACACCTTGGAAACCTATTTAATGATTATGCGGGTAGAGGGCGTTCGGCAGGGGATCTACAGATACCTTCCAGTGGAGCATAAGCTCTTGTTTATGTTTGAATTAGATCAGCTTGAACAGAAGATTGATGCGATTACTTTGGATCAGCCCTTTGTCCCTAACTTTGCCCGCAAAGCTTCTGTGCTGTTTGCCTGGAGTACCACGCCCTACCGCTCCGAATGGAAGTATGATATTTCTGCCCACAAAAAAATCCTCATCGATGTAGGACATGTCTGCCAGAACCTCTATTTAGCCAGTGAATCCATCGGTGCAGGTGCCTGCGCCATTGGCATCTATGATCAGAAGCTAATTGATGAGGTATTGGAGTTAGACGGTGATGAGGAATTTGTTATCTATCTTGGCGCAGTGGGGAAGAAGCGGGAGTAGGAGCCTTGGTGGGAAATTGAAAGTATAGCTGACATCTTCTGAGGCGAGCGTTAAACCTTCCTTTTACCTTTTGGGGTGAGGGAGGGTTATTGTTGTTTAAATTGGTTGTGTTTTTATATACTAAAACAAGAATTGGAAAAACAAAAGGGAGGCACTATTATATCGACTGTATATGTTAAAGTTCGGCATTGGCTCTTTTGGTATGGGGTTTATGGATTCTGTCCTACAAGCTGTAACGATGAAATCACTCTCTATTCTGATAAAGAGCTTAGAAATTTCCTGGGTTATTTTGAGCTTACAACGGAAACATCCCTGAGGTATCTATTGGATCATGAACTAGATAAAACAGAAGATAAAAATTACTGTGAGGAAATTGAAAACTTTTTAAATAGTCAGAAAGTTATTCATTATAGTTACATTTATCCAAGAAATGTAGAGGATGTTTCAGATCAAGTGAGTCACTTTGCCCCCATAAATGAGAATGGCCATAAACCCGTTTACATCGAAATGTGGTCTAAGTTATCAAGATCTTGGGACATTGATCAGCTCAAAATGAGTGTGAGAATACTTGCTAAGGATTTTTTACATATGGAGATTTGTAATGTGGAGCTTTTAGAAGTTCCGACTCACGAGGAGACCAGACTATCATTACAAAATGAATATAAGCCGTTTATTAAGTGATATTGGAGCTGATAAACTATGCCAAATATTAAAAATCTGGATCTAATTACCGCCAAAGTAAATGACTTTACTCTTAATGATCTGAAGTTCATTACGGATTTCAGATATTGGGTTGAAGTGGATACGGTGCAGTTGTTCGATGAATACAATACTCCGATGCTGATGATCAACTTTGTTTTAATGCCTAAAGGGGATAAACCAACATATAAAGTCAGCATTCATTTCAAAAAGGTGGGGAGTCTTCAACTATCTGCCACCGGAACAGTAATCCAGTTAAGCTGGTTTGAGATTTTGAATATTTCGGATAGGGGCTGGGATTCGGTTAAATATCTTGTCAGGGATTTTGAGAATGAGGACCGATTTAAGTTCTATTGCGATGACATTGAAGTCATTGCTATTGAGGAAATCGATTGGATTATTGGTTAGACGTTCTCATAAAGGTAATCAGGGCATTGCAGATATGTTATTTTCACACCGTATTTCCATTAATGTTGTACATATTGCAACTCTGAGGCCTAGATATCCGTGTATTTAATAGGATTGTTGTATAAAATGCAAGAATTGTCCGGTTAAGCCGCCCGGAGGAAGAGAAATCCTGCCTTTTGTACAACATTTTTGGATTATGGCCGAGATGAGTGGGGAAATGTTGTATTTTGTGCAGGATTTTCAAAAGGAATAAGGGAGGTTTGTGAGCCCTTATCGATTCTCAATAATATATTGAAGATAGTCAGCTGCACTCTGGTTGATTACTTCATCACTCGCCTGAAAGGAAGCTCCGAAGACGGCGAAATAGGGTGATGCGATCGCGCCCACATGGATTGCGCTGGCTTTAAACGGTGCTATAACCTCATCTACAGTAAAAGAAACGGAGCCGGCCGGCTGGTAATTTTCTTGCTTATCCCCAATGGACATAGCGATCCCCAGCTTTTTCCCATTCAGCTTATTCCCGTTTGAACCGTACGCCCAGCCGTGAGTGAATACATCGTCCAGCCACTTTTTCAGTAAAGGCGGGTAGCTATACCAATATAAAGGAAATTGAAAAATAATATGGCTGTGTGCTTCGAGTAAACGTTGCTCTTTCTGAACATCAATGCTCCAGTCCGGATACTCCTTGTAAAGCTCATGGACCGTAACTTCCTCTGGATGCTGCAGCAGCTCCTGTTTCCATCTTTTATTTACTCTTGAATTCTCAATATTAGGGTGTGCTAGGATCACAAGGGTTTTCATATTTAATCACCTTTCCGGCGGATATTGGCTTTGTGCAGCTGTTTATATTATTTTGGATGCCTGTAAAAATGTAAATACACACAATAAAGTAACATGGTTACCTCAAAGTGTGCATTGGACTCCGGATCGTTATATGGCATGATAGAAATCATAAGATAAGATAGGCTAAATTAATTAGGGTGTGATGAGGTGGCAGGTATGAAAGAATATTATTTAGGCATAGAAGCAACGCTTGAAATTCTCGGAGGAAAGTGGAAAGCGTTAATCATATGTAATCTAATGTCGGGTAAGAAACGGACAAGTGAATTACAGCGCAGTATCCCGGGCATCTCGCAAAAGGTTCTGATCCAGCAGCTCCGCGAACTTGAAAGGGACGGAATGATCGGCAGACAGGTCTATAATCAAATGCCGCCCAAAGTTGAATATTATATAACGGAATATGGAACCACAGCCAATGGAATTATTGACGTAATGTGTTCCTGGGGCAGAGCCAATATTGCAATCAGACAGCAGCAGGGTGAAGAAGTAATGTTGCTGGAAAATAATCCGAACGATGAGTAAACCTGCGTTGCATCGCTACATAGAATGCCCCCAATTGACAATAGTTTGATATCAAACTATAATTTCTGTATGGAAACTAGAGATGTGATTTCGCTGATCTCCAAAATCAGAGAGAAGGTTAACCGGTTCATTGTCCAAGAGATGGTGAAGCAGGGGCTGGAAGGTATCGGCACCTCTCATGGGGACATTATTTATGCGCTGCTGCAGAAGCCCAGGCTTACAATGGCAGAGATCTCCGCCAGAATTAATAAGGATAAATCGACAGTCACGGCGCTGGTAGATAAGCTGGTCCGGCTTGGCATGGTGACGAAGGAAAGGGAGAAGGAGGACAGCAGGTTTGTGTATGTTGCCCTGACGGGGAAGGGGAGGGAGCTGGAAACGGTTTTTGAGGCGATATCCGCAGACATGCTGGAGCAGTTTTACCTTAATGTCACCGAACAGGAGAAGGAAGCGCTGCTGGGCATTTTAATCAAAATTAATAACAACTTCTAAAAAAATATGCCAAATAGTTTGATATCAAACTATAACTCGAAGGAGGAAATACTTGTGAGAGATTACACGAAAGAATTGCCGCAGCATACGGAGAAATACATCGGAGAGAACGATCTGTATCTGCAGATATTCGTGGGGGAGAAACTCCCGGAAGACGCCGGCCTCCGGCCCCCTTTGCTATTCGTGCATGGTGCCTTTACCGGAAGCTGGATGTGGAGCAAATACATTCCCCATTTTATCCGTGAAGGCTGGACCTGTTATGTCATGAATCTGAGAAGCCATTACAGAAGCCGGGTGCTGGATATGACGGAGATCAGTTTCGCAGATTATCTGGAGGATATAAGGGAGATTATCGCTGAGTGCGGGGCTCCGCCTATTGTGATCGGGTTCAGCATGGGCGGGATTCTGAGCCAGAAGCTGGCGGAAACAGCAGAGCTGGCCGGGCTCGTGCTGATTGATTCAAGTATTAGTAAGGAGGTTCATGACCGGGTGCCTTACCGGGACATAGTCCGGACACAGCCCGGCCTCGTAGTGCCTTCCCCGGTTCGTGAGGAGCTTGTGAGCATAGATGAATCGGCAGAGGATGTAGCTTTTCAAAGAAAGTACCTGACTATGGAATCTGCCAAGGCGTTTAGCGCTTTTTCTTTTCATTATGGTGCAGAGGGAATCCGGGTAGACAGCCGCTCCATTACGTGCCCTTGTCTGGTTATCCATGCTGTTAACAGTGAGGAGGACGACGGCCGCGGCAGAGTCAACGCAGAGCATTTCCATGCGGAATATAAAGGCCTGTGGAACACCACGCATACCGGTCTGCTCGTAGGACAGCGGTATCTGGAAGCTGCGGGGACTGTTCTGGAGTGGCTGAAAAGATTGACACTCGACCCCCCAGGGGGGGATACTACCTGTAAATGTTGAAGATAGTTCTATACGTTAAAATATAGGGTGGGATACTATATTGAATACCAAACCCAAAACTGCGGTCCTTTGGGCGATTCTGGCGGCTGCACTGTATGCAATTAGTACGCCGATATCGAAAGCGCTCCTTAAGGAAATTCCGCCAACGATGATGGCTGCGCTGTTATATCTGGGTGCAGGCATTGGGATGTCGGCTATCGGATGGTTTCGTTCCGGAAGAGAAGCAGTGAGGAGCGAAATGCGGCTGACCAGGCGGGAACTGCCTTTTACAGCCGGGATGGTTGTCTTGGATATCGCCGCTCCTATCCTCCTGATGATCGGACTAACGGTGACTACACCTGCAACGGTCTCACTCCTCAATAACTTTGAGATTGTAGCAACCGCACTAATTGCCCTTCTGCTGTTCAAGGAGTCGATTAATTCGAGATTGTGGCTGGCGATTATCCTCATTACAGCAGCCAGTATGATCCTTTCTGTCGGGGATTTCGGCAGTATCTCATTATCGTGGGGTTCAGTCTTTGTGCTGCTTGCAGCAGTTTGCTGGGGACTTGAGAATAATCTGACCTCCAAGCTGTCCGCCAAAGACCCGTTACAGGTTGTAGTGATCAAAGGGTTCGGTTCAGGGTCAGGCTCACTTATCATCTCACTCATTCTCGGAGAAACTGCAGATCGTATCGGGTATATCTTTGCTGCGTTGCTGCTGGGATTTGTTGCTTATGGACTGAGTATCTATTTGTACATATATGCACAGCGGTATCTTGGAGCGGCGAAGACTAGCGCTTATTATGCTATTTCCCGGTTTATAGGAGTGCTGCTGTCACTGATTATGTATTTCGATTTACCGCCCTTATCGTTTATTGTTGCACTCATCATTATGATTGCTGGTACTTATTTTGCCTCTACGGACCGTAAGGGGACATGAAATAAATAAAAGGCCGCATGAACCGGATGATCCGGTTGCTTGCGGCCTTGTTTGAGTGTGGAGGGTCGATTGTGAAATATAGTTCAATCTATATACATCCGGTTAGATTAATGGAATTTGACGGTCTTGATGCGTGATTCCTGTTCGTAAGTAAGCGGGCTTGGCGTTTGCGGTGTGTGCAGATGGCGTTCTACGCTGTATTCCATTTTCCGGTAGTCTTCTTCTCCAGAAGCCATTCCAGGCTGCCACATTCCGGTTACCCAATTCTTCAGTTCCTTAATTCCTGCCAGCATTGCATTCATCCTCCTTGGCGATGAAATCCGATGGAAAATTAGGGTTTCGATCACTTTTGTTTACGCTTTCATTATAACACGGATCAGTTGAAAATCAATGGTGTGTCCGTGTGAAATAGACAATAAAAGAGTACAAAGTGTGAATTAGAAAGGTTTTGTGCTTTGTGAAGAGATGTGTGTCCGTACGGGGGAGACATAAGGCGAGGGAGAATGGCAAAAGAAAAAGCGACTGCCGGAAATGGCGGTCGCTTGCAGCAAAAAGTTTATTTTATACGTTTCAATGCGGCTTCCTGATCAATAGAACGTCTGGCCAGCATGTCCAGTGTAGCATCATGTACGGTTAATGTTTTGTCTATCCGCTCAAGAGTGTCCCGGGTTGCAATGACTTCAGCATTGACTTCGGATACAGCCTGCTGGATCAGCGGGATCAGCTTCGTATCTTCTTTGATGCTGTCAATATCGGCCTTCATTACGCCCAGCTCAGACTTAACCTCGCTCAGCTCAGACTTGACCGATCCCAGCTCAGACTTGACCTCGCTCAGATCAGACTTGACCGATCCCAGCTCAGACTTGACCTCGCTCAGATCAGACTTAACCGATCCCAGCTCAGACTTAACCTCGGTCAGATCAGACTTGACCGATCCTAGCTCGGACTTGACCTCGCTCAGATCAGACTTGACCCCGCTTAGCTCTAACCGCATGTCTTTAATATCAGATTTGATGCCGGTAAATTCAGACTTTATGCCTGTCACTTCAGTTTTCATTCCCTGTAATTCCGTAAGAATCTGTTGCAAAATCGTATCACTCATCGTCACAGCTCCTCAAATATGGATTACATCAGAAGCGGGCCCTTTGGATTATGTTTAATTATTATAGCATAAGCCGTAGGGACAGGCCGAGGAAAAAGAGCACAGTAGCTTAAGTGCTGCATCCCTGCCTGGCCCGTAGAAAATCTCTAATTGTGAATGTATTTTTGCACTAATAATTGGGATATTTACCAATCCGCAAAGATGCTATATTGATTTTGGTAAGCGGTTGCATAAAAAATATAAAACCGATTTTATGCATCGGCCGATCACAACAAACCGGGAGGAATAAATGATCCATGCCAAAAAAGAAATCGTTTCTGTCCTTAATCTTCACCGCTGTCTTGCTGCTCGCTGTGGCCACACCTATGGTCTCTGCAGCAGCTGAAGAACAGGCGCTGCAGGCGCAAGCACCCGCAGCTGCGGCTGCATCTACGGGTCTTCAATCCTACGTAGATGCCATGCAGCCCGGATGGAATCTGGGGAATTCACTGGATGCGACCGGAGCCGATGAGACTTCCTGGGGCAACCCGGCAGTCACGCAGGCTCTGATCAAGAAGATTGCCGCCCAAGGCTATAAGAGCATCCGGATTCCTGTGACCTGGGATGTACATACCGGAGCGGCTGCCCCGTATACAGTGGATGCGGCCTATCTGTCCCGTGTCCAGCAGGTTGTCGATTGGGCTGTAGCAGAGAATCTGTATGTCATGATCAACGTTCACCATGATTCCTGGCTGTGGATCAGCAAAATGGAGCAGCAGCATGACCTGGTGCTGGCCCGCTATAAGGCGGTCTGGACGCAGATTGCGAACCGCTTCAAGGGATATTCCACCAAGCTGATGTTCGAGAGCGTCAATGAGCCGCGTTTCACCGATGGCGGAACAACGGATGAAGCGAAGGCGATTCAGATGCTGGATGAGCTGAATGTGGCTTTCCATGGCATTGTCAGAGCCTCCGGCGGGAATAATGCCACCCGTCCGCTGGTGCTATCCACACTGGAAGCCTCGCCGACGCAGACCCGGATGGATGCACTTTACCAGACCATCACCAAGCTGAACGACTCCAATCTGATCGCGACCGTTCACTATTACGGGTTCTGGCCGTTTAGTGTCAATATTGCCGGTTATACCAGGTTCGAGACCGATACCCAGAATGATATCGTGACTACCTTCAATAATGTCTATAATACCTTTACCGCCAAAGGCATTCCCGTTATTGTTGGCGAGTATGGGCTGCTCGGTTTTGACAAGAATACAGGTGTGATCGAACAGGGCGAGAAGCTGAAGTTTTTCGAATATCTGGCTTATTACCTGAAGTCCAAGCAAATTACACCGATGCTGTGGGACAATGGCCAGCATTTCGGCCGCACGTCCTTCCAGTGGTCCGATCCGCTGCTCTACAATATGATGAAGGCCAGCTGGACCAGCCGCTCGTCCACAGCTGAAAGCGATCTCATTAATCTGAAAAAGGGTGCTGCAGCCAAGGATGTGACGGTGAAGCTGAACCTGAACGGCAATACGCTTACTTCGATTCTGAACGGCAGCCAGCAGCTGGTGTCGGGAACGGATTATACTCTAAGCGGTGACCAGCTGACGTTCAAAGCAGCGAAGCTTACCAGTCTGATTTCTTCCGGCAATCTCGGTGTCAATGCTGTATTGACTGCCCGCTTCAACAAAGGCGCGGACTGGAATTTTAATGTGATTCTCTATAATACGCCAAAGTTAAGCAACGCGCAGGGAACTACCACTGCTTTTAAAATACCGACTACGTTTAATGGGGATACCCTGGCTACTATGGAAGCTGTGTATGCCTCGGGAGGCAATGCCGGTCCGCAAAACTGGACGCCGTACAAGGAATTCGCTTATACGTTTACGCCTTCCTACAGCACGGGCGAGATTAGTCTGCTTCCGGCTTTTTTCAATGAAGTGAATAATGGTGATGTAATCCTGAAGTTCCATTTCTGGAGCGGCGAAGTCGTGAATTACAAGATCACCAAGAACGGAACGAGCGTTACTGGTACGACGATGTAGATGCAGCACAAGCAGAAGATGTACATTAGCCTTCTTTTATCCTGCGGGATGGAAGAAGGCTTTTTATTGCGGCAGCGTTAAATATCCAAGAAAATCTTGGGGATACTATTCCAAACGAACTGGGAGGGGGGGAATCTATGGATCCGGATGCACAGAATATTCCTACACTGCGGCATATTCTGGATGAATTTGATCAGTGTGCGGATCTCAGCCACCGGAGCTTTCCTGAACTGGCCGTTGATATTGTATATTTCCCGCATACGGTGGATAAGGAGCTGTTCATCCAGGAAATACTTATTCCCTTTGACCGGCTCCCGGCGGATGAAATCGATAAGCTGTTCCAGCAATCCCAATTTGTCAGAGCGGAGGAATCTAAGGCCGCCGTTATCAGCATACTGGAGGGCTGTGTTGCTGTTTTTCACCGGGAAGCCGTTTATTTGCTGGATGCTTACGGCCCGGAAGTTCGCAGTGTGCAGCAGTCCGAAACCGAGACGGTGATTGCCGGTCCCCATGATGCTTTTGTGGAATCCGCCTCTACGAATCTTAGCTTAATCCGCCGCCGGATCAAAAGCTCACATCTGAAAATTATCAAATGTGAAATCGGAGAAATCTCCAAGACAAATGTGTACATCCTGTATATCAAGGATATTGCCAATCAGAAGTATGTTCAGGATCTGCAGAACCGGATTAACCGGATTGAGACGGATGCGATTAATGACGGCGGGACGCTGACCCAATTTATTGAGGACATGCCGAATTCGGTGTTCCCGCAGTTTCTGACTACGGAAAGACCTGATGTGGCCGTGTCGAAGCTGGTAGCCGGGCGGATTATTACGATTATTGACAATAGCCCGACAGCGCTCAGCGCGCCCTCATCCTTTTTTGAATTCTTCTCTTCACCGGATGATTACTATCAACGCTGGGCGCTGGGGACAGCACTGCGGCTGCTCCGGTTTCTGGCCCTTGTCATCACGATCTCCTTCACTGCGATGTATGTGTCGGTGACCACCTTTCATTATGAGATGATTCCGGAAGCGCTGCTCAGAACCTTGGCAGAGTCACGGAACCGGGTGCCGTTTCCGCCTGTATATGAAGCGCTGCTGATGGAAATTATGATCGAACTGCTGCGGGAAGCCGGAGCGCGCCTGCCGACCAAGATTGGACAAACCATCGGGATCGTAGGCGGTATTGTTATCGGACAGGCTGCGGTGCAGGCCGGGCTGACCAGTAATGTGCTTATCATCGCAGTAGCTTCATCTGCTATTGCCTCCTTTGTGATTCCGAGCTACATGATGAGCGCCTCCATCCGCCTGATCCGCTTCGGGATTATTATACTCACCGGAATATGGGGCAATATGGGACTGGTAATGGGGATAGCCCTGATCGTAATTCATTTATCCAGCCTGACCAGCCTGGGCTCATCTTATCTCACGCCTGTCGCTCCAATGAAGACGGGTGACTGGAAGGATGTATTTATCCGCGCGCCCTTCTCGAAGCTGACCAGCCGTCCTTCCCAGAGCAGGACTGCCAATTCCGTCAGGCAAAAAAACAGAAAGCAGGAATAGACTCTATGGCCGGAAAGCTGCGCCCTTTTCATATAGCCGTTCTGATGCATATGACCCAGTCCGGGATTGTAATTTTTATCCTCCCCCGTAATCTGGCCGACTATTTCGGTACCAATGGATGGCTGTTTCTGGTGCCGTGCATCGTAGTCTCTACTTTCAATATCTATTTAATTTCCCTGGTCTTCCGGCTGGGTCAGGGGAGGTCTGTGTTTGAAATTATGGAGCAGTCTATTCCGAGGCTGGCGCTGTATCCCTTTTATTGCGGACTGGCTTCGGTCTGGCTCGTTTTTGGCTGCATGATCGGCAAGAAATACGTGCTCATCTTTCAAATGCTGTCCTTCCCGACAACCAACCCCATGGTATTCAAGCTTGCAGTGGATGTTCTGGCCTTTCTGATGATTACCAAAGGAATCTATTCGATATCTAAAGCGGCAACTCTGTTCTTCTGGCTTAGCGCATGGATGTACCTGCTCATGCTGTGGTTCTTTCCGGCGTTCCGCTGGGAACGGATGACTCCGTTTATTCTGAAAGGCGGACATGACCAGTTCAAAGGCGGGCTGGAGATTTATTCCGCTTATCTGGGCTACGAATTATCCATATTGTTATTTCCTTACATGGATAAGAATAAAAAGGCAATGGCAGGTGTTCATGCGGGAAATCTCTATTTATCCTTGCTCTATCTCTCGCTGGCGATCATTTGCTTCGGATTCTTCAGTCTGGGGCAATTGAAGAAGCTGCTCTATCCCTTGCTTGATCTGCTGGCCTATATCCAGTTTCCGTTTATCGAGAGGCTGGAGAATCTGCTGTACGGCCTGTTTCTGTTCCCGGTTCTGGTTACGGTCGTGATGTATTGGTGGGCGGCACAGGAGTCGGTGCGAAGAATGCTTCCCAAGCTGAAGTCATCCTTGCTCACCTTCCTGCTGACCGGTATCTCCTATGGCATCTCTTTTGTTCCGAAGACTCTGGATGAGGTGGGGGTCTGGATCACTAATCTGGGATACGCGGTGACCGGGACCGCATTCGGCTTCCCTATACTATTGCTTCTGCTGCTGCTGATTCAGCGGAAAGGAGGCGGGGTCCGTGCCTAGACAGCTTAATTGTATTGCCCGGTTGTTCCTTCTCTTGGTTCTGCTTCCTCTGCTTCTGACCGGCTGCAGAAGCGACGAACGAATTCTTGAGAAGCTGGGTATGGTGCAGACGACGAGTTATGATCTTGCGGAGAATAACAGACTCAGAGTCACCTCATGTGTCCCGGTTATAGATCCGGATTCCAGTGTACGCAGAGAACTGCTGTCTACCGTCACAGACAGCATTAAGTCAGCCAGAATAACCTTCTCCAGACAGACGGATTTGACGGTCGTCAGCGGCCAGCTCAGAGATGCGTTATTTGGCCTATCCCTGGCGAAGGCCGGGCTGGGGGATTATACTGATACCCTGCTGCGGGATCCTTCTATTGCACTTGGCGTCAAAGTTACGGTGATTAACGGGGATGCCAGTGCAATTCTGGCCAAGGATTACAAGCCTCATACGGATACCGGAAGATATATCAATCATTTGCTGGAGAAAGAGGCGGCCGGCAATTCTATCCCGAATACCACGCTCTATGAATTCTCCAGAGACTATAACGATGATGGTATAGACCCGGTAGCACCGGTCGTCAGGGATGATGGTGACAAAGCCGTTATTGACGGCATTGCCTTATTTCAGGAGGACCGGTATATGATGAAGATTCCAGCCCAGGACGGGATCTTCTTCGGACTGTTCCGCGATGATCTGAGGCAGGGAGAGGCCGCGTTCAATTTGGGGGAAGAGGAAGGCAGACCCGTGGTCGCTATGCTCAGTTCCATCTTGAATTCGCGCAAGGTGAAGGTACAGCATCTGGGCGGCAACCATTTCAAGGTTGACCTCCTGGTAAACATCCAGGGTTCTGTGCTCGAATACACCGGACACCATTATTTGAATAAGGCAGAGGTGCGGCAGGGTCTGGAGCAGGACATCGCTGACAGGATTACAGCTAAAGCGGAAGCCATGGTCCGGCAAATGCAGCAGCATAACGTGGACAGTCTGGGGATTGGAATACAGGTAAGGAACAGTTTAAGTTATAAAGAGTGGAGCCAAATGAATTGGCGGGATGTCTATCCGCAGGTAGAGATAGAATGTCATACCAAGGTGACCATTAAGGATTACGGGAAATACATGTAGGATAATTATTTCAATTTATAAATATACAAAATAGGGCAATGGGTGTAAAATTGCATTACTTAGGCCTTACCGGAGAGCAGAATATCAATGGTAGATAGAGAAACGGGTGCTGCCCTTCCAAGGGAGGCATGAACGTTTCTACTTCTATGCCTGCATGTGAATAAATGCGCATGGACCTCAGGCCTGGGGGGATTATGCCGCATTGCACCACAGGGTTATTCTGTTCCCGGAAGCAGAAGCGAAGTAACGGCAAGAAGATGAACCGAAAAGAGACGGAGGAATTAAGAATCATGGAGAGAAAAAACTGGAAGCACCTTATGAAAATAGCAATGTTGACTGCTGCGGTTGGCCTGGTAGCGGCTGGCTGCGGAAATTCCAATAATGCCAATGCAGGCAATGCCAATACTGCAAGTACCGGAAATGCTGCGGAAGCTCCCGCCGAGGCGGTTACAATATCGCTGGGCCTGCTGCCTTCTATTGATGCGATTCCGTTTATTATTGCTCATGAGCAAGGGTTTGATAAACAGCATAATGTAAATCTCGATATCCAGACCTTCAAGAGCGCCAAGGACCGTGATGTGGCTTTTCAAGCCGGCAAAGTGGATGGTCTCAGCGCAGATCTTGTAGCGATCTCCATCTATAATGAAGCGGGCCTGGATGTCAAAATCACCAGCACCACAACGGGTGAATTTGATCTGCTGACCGGAAATGACGAAGTCAAAGAGGTGAAGGATCTGAAGGGTAAGACGGTCATTCTGTCCAAGAATACCTCGACTCAATATACCGTGGCGATGATGCTGAAGCAGGCTGGCCTGACTGAAGACGACATTACAGTGACCGAAGTGCCGCAGATTCCAACCCGTCTGGAGCTGCTCAAGAATAATAAAGCCGATGCAGCCGTCCTTCCGGAGCCGTTCGTGACCATGGGCAAAACTGCCGGGCTGCGCGTTCTCAGCTCGACCCATAGTGCGGGAATCAATCCGTTCGTGCTGGCTTTCCCGCAGAGTGCGATTGATGCCAAGGGACAAGGCATCCGTGATATGTATGCCGCTTATGATGAAGCTGTAGATTATATGAAGACGCATGACCAGTCGGAATATATCGATCTGATTATCAAGGAAGTGGGTTATCCGGACACGCTGAAGAATGAGATTCAAGTGCCGGAATACCTCCCTGCTTACCAGGTGGATGTGAAGGAAGTAGAAGCTGCCTTCGCCTGGGCCCGTGAAAAAGGACTGCTCACCAAAAATATATCGGCTGAAGACGTGATCTCCGATGTCCAGTTCAAAGAATAGCGGACTACGCATTAATAACCTGCATGTAGCCTACCAAAAGGGTCAGCTGGCGCTCGGAGAGATGAATCTGACCCTTCCGGAGCATGGGATTTATACGGTAATCGGTCCTTCCGGCAGCGGCAAATCCACGCTGCTGCGGGCGATAGCCGGACTGCTGCCGGGTTATGAGGGGGAGCTGCTCTTCAACGGCAGATCCGTCCATGACAAGGAAACGCTGATCGGACTGGTGCCGCAGAATTATGGGCTGCTGCCCTGGAAGACGGTCCGTGACAATATCCGGATTGCCATGAAAATTGCCCGCCCCGGCGGCGGAAGCAGTAACAGGCAGGAGCAGGACGGGAAAATCCTGCATTGGCTTGAGTCCATGGGAATAGCCCAGCTGGCTGGCCGGTTCCCGCTCTCGCTCAGCGGAGGGCAGCAGCAGCGGGTAGCCATTGCCCGTGCGTTCGCCATTCTGCCGACCATTCTGCTGCTGGACGAGCCGTTCTCGGCGCTGGATGCCCTTACGCGGGAAGGGCTGCAGCAGATTTTTATCGACAACTGGCAGGCACATCCGGCGACCACGCTGTTCGTCACCCATGACGTAGAAGAAGCTATTCTCCTGGGACAGAAGATTATTGTGATGCTGCCCGGTCAACAGGAGCCGCCGGAGATTCTCGACAACTCCGCGGTGTTTGCCATGAAGCATGGGGACAAGCGGGAGAGCGATGAATATTTTGAGCAGAGTAAGAGAATCAGAAAGGTAATGATGGAGAAATGGTGAAAAAACGGCATCTCCCTCACCTGCTGCGGCTGCTGTTAGTTTTTGCGGGCATGAACGTAATCTGGTATATTGCCTATCTGCTGATGAATCATGCTATTCTGCCCAGCCCTGGTGCGGTCTATGAAGCTATGTTTCAGTTAGGAGCGCGTGATGTGGCGCTGAATGTCGGCTACAGTCTGGTCCGGATCTTCGAAGGGGTGCTGCTGGCGCTGCTGCTGGGTTTGCTCGTTGGTCTGCTGATGGGCCGCTCTCCGCTCTGGAACAGGCTGCTGGATCCAGTGGTGTATCTGACCTACCCGATTCCCAAGATTGCGCTCTTGCCTGTAGTGATGCTGTTCTTCGGCCTGGGGGAGACCTCCAAAGTGCTGATGATCATGCTGATCCTGCTGTTTCAGGTGATCATTTCCGTACGTGACGGTGTGAAGGCGATCCCTGAGAGTACATACGATGTTCTGACGAGCATCGGCGCGAGCACCATGCAGAAATTCTGGCATGTGACGCTCCCCGGCGCTTTGTCGGTCATTCTCAGCACCATCCGCATCTCGCTGGGAACGGCAATATCTGTGCTGTTCTTCACCGAGATTTACGGCACGGAGCATGGCATGGGCTTCTTCATTATGGATGCCTGGCTGCGGCTGGATTATCCGGAGATGTATGCGGGGATTATGCTGTTCAGTCTGGTCGGCTTTGTCCTTTTCCTGCTGGTGGATCTGCTGGATTACCGGTTTATGAAGTGGCGGCGGTAACCTCATCAGCTGTTCTCGAAGCTTTCTTTAACCCTGCGGGGTTAGAGAGAGCTTTTTTTGTATAAGGATTTACATGTTTCACAAGGCCACTTATCCTCCTGTTTCTCGCTGAAAGGCTACTGTCCTTAAAAATGGACGGCAAGGCCGTTTCTGCTTATCTGTCCAGTGGCAAAAATTAAAATTATTTTTAGTTTCAGGGAATTTAAACGAAAAAATATAATTATAAAACAAAATAAGGAGCGGGGCAGAAAAAGACCCGGGTTTGCATTGTGAACGCCCGTTTAGTTCAAGTTAAGGTAAACTTAAAGGAATGGAATGAGCATTTTTGTTTTAAATAAAGGTAAATTCGCTGAGGTTATTTACATAAATAGAAAATATTAAGTTCATATAAACATGAAATGGTTTAGTTTTATTTGTTTACAATGCAATTTCTGTATGTTATTTTATTTTTGGAAACGGATTCATTCAGGTTTTATGAAAAGATTTATGTATTTGCAAATGGAATTACTTTAAAGAAATGTGAATCAAGCATGGGAAACGGGGGAGGTAATCTGAACAGATGGAGACGGGGATTAAGTCTGATAGTAGTGATTCTGCTTCTTGCTGCCGGTGCAGCGGCATACTTCTGGTCTTCAAACGAAGAGCCGGACTTATTGCAGTCCGCTCAGCAGACAGCTGAACCCGGAGAAGAACCGGCTGCAGCAACGCCGGCCGTGGTCAGCCGCAGTGAACGCTCTTATGACTTAACTGTGGATACAGTGAATCCGGGAGCGGAGATCAGCCCGATGCTGTATGGTGCTTTTTTTGAAGAAATTAACCATGCCGGCGACGGCGGGCTGTATGCAGAGCTGATCTCCAACCGGTCCTTTGAAGACAATCCGGATACCTTATTTCATTGGTGGGTAGAGGAAACAGGCGGGAGCACAGGCAAGCTGTCCCTCAGTGATTCCGGTCTGCTGAATGAGGTGCAGACCAGGGCTATGGCTATAACAGTAACTGCTGCCGCTGAAGGCGGAGCCGTATCTGCAGTGAATAACGGGTATTGGGGAATCGCGGTGACTGAAGGAGCCAGCTACAGGCTGAACTTCTATGCGAGACCTGAACCGGGGGAAGAGCTGCCGCTGCGGATTACACTGGAGAGCGCGGACGGGAAGCAGATCTATGCAGAGCAGGTGGTCAGCGTACTGAAAGAAGGGTGGAATCAATATTCATATACCTTGATCTCCTCGGGTACGGCTGCAAATGCAAGAATTGTCTTCTCCGCTTCCAGGGCAGGAACACTGTATCTGGACATGGTCTCCCTGTTTCCGGAAACCTGGAAGGGCCGGGAGAACGGGCTGCGGATAGACCTCGCCGGGAAGGTAGCTGCGATGAAGCCTTCATTCGTCCGCTTCCCGGGAGGCTGCTTCGTTGAAGGGAAAACGCCGCTGGATGCTTACCGCTGGAAGACAACCATCGGGCCGGTGGAGTCGCGGCCGGGTCACAGCGCCTACTGGAACTACCGTTCCTCTGACGGGCTGGGCTTCCACGAGTATCTGCAGTGGGCGGAGGATTTGCAGGCAGAGCCTTTGTATGTAGCTTATATCGGAATCTCGCATGACGGGGACCCTATTGCCAAGGCCAATACTGTTCCGCTTGCTGAAATTCAGCCCTGGATACAGGATGTACTGGATGCGATCGAATATGCGAACGGTCCGGTAACAGGGGAATGGGGGGCGCTGCGGGCGGCAAACGGGCACCCGGAGCCTTTTCAGCTGAAATATGTAGAGATCGGCAACGAGAATAACTTCCAGTTAAGTGAATATGCACAGCGCTACGGCCTGTTCTATCAGGCAATTAAGGATAAGTACCCGGACATGAACATCATTGCCAATACTGCCCTGGAAGGCGAGCCGATTGAGATCATTGATGAGCATTACTATGAATCGGCGGAATGGTTCATGAACAATGCAAACCGGTATGACACGTATGACCGCAGCGGTCCCGGTATCTATGTCGGCGAGTATGCGGTAACCAAAGGTGCAGGCGAAGGTAATCTTAATGCGGCGATTGGCGAGGCAGCTTTCATGGTAGGGATGGAACGGAATTCCGATATTGTGAAAATGTCGTCTTATGCGCCGCTGTTTGTCAACGCGAAGGACCGCACCTGGAATCCGGATGCGATTGTGTTTGATTCTGCATCCAGCTACGGGACTCCGTCTTATCATGTTCAGCAGCTGTTCGGAAGCAACAAGGGCGATGTTGTTCTGCCGGCGGTTCTCACGGCTGCCGGCTCAGCGGATGCCGCGGTGAAGCAGTCTATTCAGGGAGCCATTGGCCTGGGCAGCTGGTCCACGCAGGTAGAATATAGTGATGTGCGTGTTGCCAAGGGGGATGAGGTGCTGTTCGAAGATGACTTCAGTGCGGATTCCGGAGGCTGGACTGTGAAAAGCGGAAGCTGGGAGCAGTCCGAAGGAACATTCAGGCAGAGCAGCAGTGACATTGATGTGCGGGCGGTCGCCGGAGATGCCTCCTGGAGCGATTATACGCTGACCCTCAGAGCCAGAAAGACCGGCGGAGCGGAAGGCATGCTGATCATGTTCGGAGCCAAGGATGACGATACGTTCTACTGGTGGAATCTCGGCGGCTGGTGCAATACGCAAAGTGCCATTGAGAAATCCGTCGGCGGTTCACGTTCCGTCATCGGCCAGACAGTCCCTGTAAGCATCGAAACCGGCAGATGGTACGACATCCGCATTGAATTATCAGGCGGCAATATCCGCACCTATCTGGATGACAGGCTTATTCAGGAGATCGATGACAATAGCTCTCATGGACCGTTGTTCCAGACCGCCAGCCGTGATCTTGCCACGGGTGAGATTATCGTCAAGGTCGTCAACGCAGGTGAAGCTGCCCAGCGTACGCATATAACCTTTGCAGGCCTTGCCGCAAAACGGCTGACAGGGACATCCACCGTGCTGCAGTCGGAAGAACTCAGCGATGAGAACAGCTTCACGCAGCCGGACAGGATCGCTCCTGCCGTGCAAACGATTCAAGTGAATGACGGTAGTCTGGAGTATGAATTCCCTAAGTATTCAGTCACAGTTCTTAGACTAAAGGAAGGAGGCGGATGAGCGTCAGGGGGATACAGCTCTTTTACTATAAGCCAGCCTAAAGTACCTATTTTAAGGGGAGGTTCAATTCATGAAGAGAAAGACAAACAATCTGCTGGGGTGTCTCTTATTGGCGGTTGCATTAATGCTGCCAGCCTGCAGCAGCGCGCCGGCCACATCAGGAAATGAAAGTTCATCTAACAACGAAAAAACGACTGCATCCGCTAATGTAGGAACCACGGAAGCAACTACAGAAACGGCGGAACCGGCAGCATCCGAAGCCGTGGCGGCCGATACGGCAGCGACCGATTTGCCTAGTAAGGATATTACGGGCGAAGTAACCGTATGGGCCTTTAATGAACAGGTTTTCGAAGAAATCGGGAAGGCGTTCATGGCTGAATATCCGGGCATCAAGCTGAAGACCGTGGTTATGCCGTTTGCCGATCTTCATGACAAGCTGCAGACAACCATTGCTGCAGGCAGCGGGGCGCCGGATGTGGCGGAAGTGGAGATGTATCAGCTTAACCGTTATATGGCCGGCCATGTGCTGGAGAATCTGCTGGAGGAGCCATATAATGCCGGCAAATACAAGGATCTGGTCACGCCTTTCAACTGGGAACGCTGGATGACACCGGACAGCTCCGAGCTGCTCGGGATGCCCTGGGATATGACACCGGGGGTTTATTACTACCGCGCGGATATTTTTGAAGAGCTGGGTTTGCCCAGTGACCCGGCTGAGCTTGGGGAGTACATGCAGGATGAGGAGAATTTCCTGAACCTGGTGCAAATTTTGAAAGCTAATGGCAAGTACTTCATGGAATGGAGCGACGGTCCGGTGGTCTGGGCTGGCGATGAGGTCGGCTATTTCGATAAAGATATGAACTGGACCCGCAATACGGACAAAATGGTCAACATTCTGGATATCACCAAACGCGGACAACAGCTGGGCTGGGCGCCGCATATCGGCTACGGCTCGGATGAAGGCAAACAGCTTGTACTGAAAGGTGATCTGGTCGGCGTGGTCTCCGGTTCGTTCGGTGCACGCGGTCTGCAGGAAACCTTCCCTGAATTGGCTGGCAAATGGAAGGTTACCCGCCTGCCGGTCGGCATTAACGTAGGTATGGGCGGCTCCAGCTTCGTAATTCCGGCGCAGAGCAAGAACAAGGAAGCGGCATGGGCTTATATCCAGTGGAGCATGAGAAGCGAGAATGCCTGGAAGATCTGGACCAAGCATTCCATTCAACCGGGCTACAAGGATATTTCCAGTCTTGACTGGTACGCCAGCACCAAGAATGAATATCTGGGCGGCCAGGAGGAATTCAAGCTGTACGAACAGCTCAGCAACGATATTCCAGTCAAGCACCTGACCCCTGTGGATAATAAAGGCTGGGAAATCTTCATTGCGGCGATCGGCGATGCGCTGGCCAAAAACACGGATTCCAAGACGGTCATTCAGAAAATCGGCGACGACGTGATGGCTCAGGCCTCCAAGGAAATCGCTGCCTTTAAGAAAGCAATGCAGGAATAACCGGGGAAATTATAACAGGGGGCAGCCTGCATTTCCCGGAGCTGTCCCCTGTATTTAATGATAAGTGTTTGTGGGGTTAATTTGTGGGGATGGTTTTTGTGGGGATTTTTCAGATGGGAGGAAACCAACGCGTGTTGCGCATGCTGCGAAAATATAAAGTGAGTCTGTTGGTTCTGGCACTTTTGGCGATCTCCCTGGTGTGGTGGAATCAGTCCAGGGGATTCGATAATACGGCCATGGCAGGCATTCCTGTCTATGCCGATGTAGATGAAAGCTCTGTGCTGGAAAGTGACAGCCTGAGCTCGAAGCTTGAGCCGTCCTACTCCAGCTATTATGCGGAGCAGCAGAAGTCAGGCGCGGCAGATGCTGCGGATTTCGATCTGCGCCTTCCTGCGGCAGAGTACTCTGCCGTCAGCAGCGAAGGCACTGAGCTGCTTAGTGATCTTGGCGGCAAAACAGAGAAGGTGCTGGCGATGAATGCAGAGGACAGCTGGGTAGAGTATACCTTCTCGGTCCCGTCAGACGGCTTCTACCAGATGGGGATGGAATATTATAATCTGCCCGGCAAGCGCTCCTCTATTATCCGCAGTCTGAAGGTTGACGGGGAGTATCTGTTCTCCCAGGTCAAGAGAATGGAATTCCAGCGGATGTGGAAGGAGAGTGCAGAGCCATGGCGGGATAATCAGGGGAATGAGTTCAATCCGAAGCGTGAAGAAGTGGCAAGCTGGCAATACCGCGAATTCCGCGATGCGGAGGCCCGCACGGCCGATCCGTTCCGGTTTCATCTGAGCGCGGGCGAGCATACGCTGCGGCTCGAAGCGATCCGCGAGCCGGCTGCCTTAAGCGAGCTGCGGATTGTCTCGCCGCAGACATTACCGTCCTATGCGGAAGTGAAGCAGGAATATGCAGCCAGGGGCTACCAGCCTGTGCAGGACAGAATCGTCAAAATCCAGGCGGAAACCTCCTCCCTCCGCTCTGATCCAACACTGAAACGGATCGAAGACCGGGAGCCGTTAACCGAACCTTTCGACAAAGACGCCATTGTGCTGAACAGCTTCGGTGGCGTAGGCTGGCGTACCGGCGGACAATGGGCCGAGTGGAATTTCGAAATTCCGGAATCCGGCTTATACAATATCGGCATCCGTTTCGGGCAATGGTTCCTGAACGGTATCCCGGTGGAGCGGCGGGTCATGATTGACGGTGAGGTGCCGTTCCAGGAAATGAATGCCCTGAGATTCCCGTACAAGGCGGAATGGCAAGTGAACAAGCTGGGCAATGAAGACGGCGCTTATCTCTTTTATCTGGAGCAGGGTAGGCATACACTCCGCATGGAGGTTCAGGTCTCAGGGGTAGGCCCGATGATTGAATCTGTTCTGAATACCACTCATAAAATGTCGCTCCTGTCGCGTGAAATTACGCAGGTGACCGGGACGAATCCCGATCCGAACGGGGACTGGAAGCTGGAGCAGAATATTATCAATCTGGTGCCGCGGCTGCATCTGATGGCGCGTACGCTGGATGATGCCGTGCAGGCGATGTACGATTTCGGCGTGGCGGAAGGAAGCTCCGAGCTGAGCACCCTGTATGAAGCGCGGGACCGGTTCCTGGAAATGGCAGCGGACACGACAAGCATTCCGGCACGTCTGCAGCAATTCACCGACCTGCAATCCTCGCTTGGCCTATGGGTCAACGGTCTAATGAAGCAGAGTATCGTAATGGATTACATCGAAGTGAAATCGGAGGATCAGGCCTGGCCTAAAGACGCAGCTCCCTGGTATACACGCGCAGGCACGATGAGCTACGACTTCCTCAGCTCCTTCACCAAGGATTACAGCGGCATTGGCAATACCTATAAGGATGAAAAGGTGCTGGATGTCTGGATTTCACGCGGGCGTGACTGGGCTGAGATCATTAAGCAGATGATCGATGAAGACTTTACGCCAAACTCGGGCATCAAAGTCAATGTTAACGTCATTCCGACGCTTCCGGCGGATCAAAAGCAAATTCTCCTGCTGGCTAATACGGCCGGACTCGCTCCTGATGTGGCACTGGGGGTGGAGGGGGAGGTCCCGATTGACTTTGCCGTCCGCAATTCACTCGTCGATCTGAATGACTTCGCGGACTATAAGGAAGTGGCCGGCCGCTTCAGAGAAGGCGCCCTGATTCCTTATAAATATGACAATGGCGATTTCGCCCTGCCGGAGAATCAGAACTTCAGCATGCTCTTTTACCGGAAGGATATTATGGAGCAGCTTGGCATCCGGGATGAGGATATTCCGGATACCTGGCAGGAGGTCATGGACTTGATCCCTGTCCTGCAACAGAACGGAATGGATTTCTATTACCCGCATGCTGCGAATAACACGAGTCTGGCGATCAACGAGTTTGCCCCGTTCCTGTTTCAGTTCGGCGGAGATTTCTATAAGAACAACGGCACACAGTCCGGCCTGGATTCGCCGGAGGCGCTGACCGCCATGAAGATGTGGACCGGCCTCTTCACGAATTACAAGCTGCAGAAGCAGGCTGATTTCTATAACCGCTTCCGCTCCGGGGAAATGCCGATCGGGGTTGCCGACTATTCAACCTATATTCTGCTGTCTACCGCTGCTCCCGAGCTTACGGGCTGGTGGGGCATGAAGCCGATGCCGGGGATAGAGCAGGAAGACGGCCGGATCAACCGCTCCACCGGCGGGCTTGCCCAGACGGGAATCATCTTCAAGGATTCCGATATGAAGGAAGAGTCCTGGGAGTTCCTGAAATGGTGGACCAGTGCGGACGCACAGGAGAATTTCGGCTCCGAGCTGGAATCCCTGCTTGGCGTAGAAGCACGCTGGAATACCGCCAATATTGAAGCGCTGAAACGGCTGCCGTGGCAGCAGGATGATATTGATGCCATTCTGGAGCAGTGGGACTGGTTCAAGGAACGTGAGGTTGTGCTCGGCGGTTACTACACGACCCGCTATATCGCCAACATCTGGAATGAGATTGTGCTGAACGGTAAATTCCCGCGGGAGGCGATGGAGCAGGGTGTACGTGAAATCAATAAGGAGCTTAACAAAAAGCGTGAGGAATTCGGGCTTAAGGTGCCTGAAGCTTCGGGCGCGGCCGGTTCAGGGGAAGGAGGACAGAAATGAGCAGTGAGATCATAACACCGGCAGAGGCTGGAGGCGCAGCCGTGCTGGATTCCAAGACACCCGGGAAATGGGCTCAGCTATGGATAGATATCAAGAAGAATAAGGTTTCCTATTATTTTCTGGCCCCGTTCCTGCTGCTGTTCGCTATTTTTACAATCGTACCGATAATTATGTCCGTTGTGCTGAGCTTCTCCTATTACAACATCATTGAAACGCCGAAATTCATCGGATTCTCCAACTACAAGCTGCTGTTTGTAGATGATGATATCTTCCTGAAGGCAGTCGGAATCACACTGAAGTTCGCCGTCATCACCGGGCCGGTAGGCTATATTCTGGCCTTCCTGCTTGCGTGGCTGATTAGCCAGATTCCGCAGAAATACCGCTTTTTCTATACACTGTGCTTCTATTTGCCTTCTATTACAAGTGCGGTGGCGATGTCGGTCGTCTGGCTGTATTTCTTCGCCGGCGACCGCAAGGGACTGCTCAACCATTGGCTGATTCAGCTGGGCATCCTCAATGAGCCTTATCTGTTCCTGCAAAATGTCGATTCGATCGTCCCCGTCATCATCATTGTTTCCCTATGGATGAGCATGGGGGTAGGCTTTCTTGCCTTTCTGGCCGGTCTGCAGAACGTGCCGGGGGATCTCTATGAGGCGGGTTCCATTGATGGAGTGAAGTACCGCTGGCAGCAGCTGTGGTTCATTACCATTCCGTCCGTCAAGCCGCAGCTGCTGTTCGGCGCGGTAATGCAGGTGGTCAGCTCGCTTACTGTATTTGATGTCAGCATGCGGCTCGTCGGATTTCCGAGTCCGCTGTATGCGGGCCATACCATTATGGCGCATTTGTTCGACTACGCATTTACCCGGTTTGAAATGGGGTATGCCTCGGCAATTGCCGTACTGCTGTTCTTTCTGATGTTTGGGATGAACCGTCTCATCTTCAGAGTGCTGGGGAGGGATTAGGATGCACAAGTTAAAATTACGGCGCCTCGATTATGGCGGAGTCTTACTGTATCTGTTTCTTACCGCGTTCGGGCTGTTCATGCTGCTGCCGCTGATTTATATGGCCGTAACCGCACTCAAGCCGACCAGCGAGCTGTTTATGTTTCCGCCGCGGTTCTTCGTGGTCAATCCGACGCTGGTGAATTTCCGCGATCTGCTGCTGATTACCGGAACCTCGGCGGTGCCGTTCTCCCGGTTTATCTTCAACAGCATCATCGTTACTGGAGGGATTGTGGCCGGCGGGGTTGTGATCTCAGCCATGGCTGCCTATCCGCTGGCCAAACATCATATGCCGTTCAAAAGCTTCATCTTCAACATGATCGTAGCCGCGCTGATGTTCTCGCCGCTGGTCCTGCAGATTCCGCAATATTTGCTGATCAGCCGCAGCGGATTGATGAATACGTACTGGGCGATGATTCTGCCGTATCTGGCCGCGCCGATGGGGATGTTCCTGATGACGCAATTCCTGCGCCAGCTTCCCGACGCGCTGCTTGAAGCCGCCCGGATAGACGGCGCTTCCGAGTGGAAGGTGTTCTGGATTGTGGTTATGCCCATGCTCAAGCCGGCGATCTCAACGTTTGCGCTGTTCAGCTTCATCTCTGCCTGGAATGATCCGTACCCTTCGATGGTGTATACGACCGTTCAGGAGATGAAGACACTGCCGCTCGCAATCCAGACGATCAGCGGCGGGGTTGGAGTTGTGGCCCGGGTGGGCACCTTGGCAGCGGCGAGCTTCCTGATGATTATCCCGACGATTCTTGTCTTTATCATTACACAGCGGATGGTGCTCCAGACAATGGCCCATTCCGGGCTGAAGGAATAGGGGGGCTTAAGCGAAATGATGACTAGAGGCGCCAGAGTGAAAAGAACGCTGTTTAGCGTAATGCTCCTGATCCTGCTGCTTCCGCTGTTTCTGCCTCCCGGCCAGGCATCTGCCGATGCTCCGTATAAAGGATATACCTGGAGTCAATCCGGCAATGAGGTCCGGTCCATCAACGGGTATTTGTATGATTCCTCCATTGATCCCGGCAGCTCGGAGACGGGGGTGCTCAAGAATCCCGAATCGCTCTTTATCGGGGAGGATGACACGCTTTATATTGTCGATACCGGCAACAGCCGGATTATCCATATGGATAAGGACGGCGGGCTGATCAAGATAATCGGTGATGGCGAAGGCGGCGGCAAGCTGCTGGAGCCGAAGGGGGTTTTTGTGAAGCCGGACGGCACTGTGTATGTCGCTGACACCAAAAACCAGCGGATTGCGATTTTTGATGCTGCGGGAAAGTTCTTGAAGGAATTCCTGAAGCCGGACAGCACGCTGCTGGGCGCGAATTTCTCGTATTCACCCTCCAAGCTGATTGTAGACAAACGGGATTATATGTATGTGGTCAGCGACGGGAATACCCAGGGCCTCCTGCAGATAGATTCCGGCGGCAAATTCAAAGGCTTCTACGGGGCGAACCATGTAGGCTTCTCCTGGACCCGGCTGCTGATCAGGCTGGTTGCCACCAGGGAGCAGCAGAGTCAGCTGGCGACCGTCCGTCCTTCCGAGTTCTCCAATGTGGACCTGGATCAGGAAGGCTTCATTTACAGCACCACACTCGGAGAAGAGACGAACCAGATTAAGCGGCTGTCCCCCGTAGGTGTAGATACCCTGAACATCGGAAAGCGCCGGTATGGGGATTATTACACGGACGGCCCGTTCAGCATGGCTTCCTTTATGGGAATCAGCATTGACAAGAACGGCTTCATTACCGCCCTGGACCTGCAGACCAGCAAAATCTATCAATATGACAAGCTGGGCAACCGGTTATTCAGCTTCGGGGGCATCGGTGATCAGAATGGCCTGTTCGTCACACCTTCAGCGGTAGATCAGACCTCTGACGGTATGCTGTATGTGGTCGATAAAGGACGGGGCCGGATTGACCGTTTCAGGGCAACGCCGTTCGCTGAGCTTGTGCATCAAGCATCCCTGCTGTACGTAGACGGCAGATATGATGAGGCAGAAGCGTTGTGGCATGAGGTGCTGCGGCAGAACTCCAACTACGATATGGCTTATCAGGCCATCGGCAAGGCGCTCTACAAAGCGGAGGAGTATAAGGAAGCGATGGGTTATTTCAAGCTTGCGGGTTCGAGAACCGACTATTCCTCCGCTTTCCGCGAATACCGCAAACTATATATCCGCGAGCATTTTACGTTATTTTTTGCCGGTGCGGCCGTGCTGCTTCTGGTGCTGTACTGGACTGTGCCGAAAGCATACCGCAGGTTCCGCGTATGGCTGTACAGACCGGTGTCGGCTGAACCCGGTACGGCTAAGGGGGGATTGTGATGAATACGTTGCGGATGATTCACCAGGTGGTAGCGCATCCTTATGAGTTCTATCACGACATTCAAGGCAGGCAGCGGATCGCCTGGTTCCAGGGGATTCTGATCATTCTCCTGACCTTTGCAGCGAAAATGATTTCGATTCTGATTACCGGCTACGCCTTTCAGACCCGGGAGCCGCATGAAATCTCGATGTTCCATGAGTTCATCTGGCTGATTGTTCCCTGGCTGACCTGGTGTGTATCGAACTGGGGCGTGAGCACGATTCTGGACGGTGAGGGGAAGTTCAAGGAGATTTTTGTGGGCAGCGCCTTTGCCCTGGCTCCTTACATGCTGCTCATTATTCCGGTTACTCTGCTGACACTGGTGCTCTCGCTGGATGAGGCTTCAACCTTTAATCTGCTGCAGAAGTTTGTGTTGGTCTGGGTTGCCTGGCTGTTCCTGCTCAAGGTTAAAATACTGCATGATTTCGAGGTAAGGAAGGTGATCTTCATTACGCTGATCAGCATGATCGGCATCGGGATCATCTGGTTTGTCGGCATATTGCTGTTCGGGATATCTAATCAATTCGTATCATTTATCGTCGATCTGCTCAAAGAGATGAGATTGCGCGCGTAGAGAGGGGAAGGAACACGATGATTACAAAAATGAAGGTGCGCAGCATCCTCTTGATCGTGCTGGTGGTGCTGGCTGCAGCTATACAGGTTCCGCCGCTCTACGGCTCTGCGGGCCCGTCCGCCGCAGCCCCCGCGGAGGCTGCGGCGGGAGAGCTGCAGGCGCAAGCACCGGTGCAAGCGGAAACGGCGGAAGCACAGACACAGGAGCCTGCCGCAGTGAAGGCTCCGGCGGCGGACACGGTCACGCCCGGAACGAAGGCGCTGGAGAACGAACGCTACATCCTGTATGCGGATGAGCAATCGGGGAACCTGCGGATCACGGACAAATCGACGGGCAAGGAATGGCTGGGCTCGCCGCAGCTTGCGAAGACGGCCATGCCGAACGTCAAGAAATATACGGCAGCGCCGGTCTATGCCAGATATACGCAAGGGGCGGATATTACACAGGTCTATCCGCTTAAGGATGAGGATTCCAGCGTTAAGGTTACGCTGGAGCCGGAGGTGGTCCGCGCCGAATTCACCTTCAAGAGTCTGCAGCTGTCATTCGCGCTGGAGTACCGGCTGACGCAGGACGGCTTCGAGGCGTCCATTCCCCAGGAGTACCTGAAGGAAACGGGCAATGCGAAGTTTACGAGCCTGGAGGTGCTGCCGTTCTTCCATGCGGCCAGGGAAGATGAAGAAGGGGCGATGCTGCTTCCCGACGGCCCCGGGGCACTGCTGGAATTCCGCCCGGATCATCCGGCGTACCTGAAGGGATATTCCGAATACATTTACGGCGGAGACGAAACCTTCATTAAGCAGAATCATGAAATCGAGGACAGCTATTGGCTTAAGGAAACGCCTATGAAGAAGGCGGTGGCCATGCCTGTATTCGGGATGTACCATGGCGGCACCGGTTATCTGGCCATCGTCACCCAAGGCGAGACCGATGCGAAGATCAACGGTGTGCCGGCAGGCATCCGTGCCATCCCGCTGTACAGAGCTTCCAGCGAATTCACGCTGCGCAAGGATGATGTCATCTTCGTCGGTACCTCCGGACAGATTCCTTATTATCAGGGGGAACTGATTAAGACGGACCGTGCGGTAAGGTATGTCCTGCTGCAGGATGAAGAGGCCAATTATGTCGGCATGGCCAAGGAATACCGCAAGTATCTGCTCGGGGAGAAGGGAATCAGGGAAACCCGGCAAGAGGATACCCCCCTGTATCTTCAGGTGCTCGGCGGAATTACCCGCGACGAGGTGATCGGCTCGACGTTCATAGAGATGTCTGCCTTCAAGCAGATCAGGGAAATGATCGACCGCTACAATGCCGCAGGCGTATCCAAGCTGGAAATCACGATTTCCGGCTGGTCCAAGGACGGCTTATACGGCAACCAGCCGGATCACTTTCCCGCCGCGAAGCAACTCGGCGGAAGCGGCGGACTGAAGGAGCTGCAGGAATATGCGGCAGATCAGGGTGTAGAGCTCTTTTTGAAAGCCAATTATGTTAAGCCTTATATGGACAGCGACGGTATCAAGGCAGGTAAAGAGGCGGTGCGCGGCATTAACCGCGAAGTGCTGAAGCAATACATCTACTACCTCTCCAGCGGATGGAACACGGATGATTATTTCTATCTGCTGAAACCGGCTGTGATTGTGAAACGCAGCGCAGCGGAATTGAAGGAATACCGGAAGCTGGGGATTAACGGCATTCAGTTTGATCATTTCGGCAGTCTGCTGTATTCCGACGAGGATAACAACTCCAGGACGGACCGCAAGCTGACGGAGAGTGCCTATGTAAGCACGCTGGATCTTTATCGCCAGGAGAAGATAAGCACGGCCGTGGATTACGGGTATGCCTATACGCTGGGACATGTGGACCGGATTGACGGGGTGCCGCTGGATTCCAGCGGGTTCGTATATACCGACCGGGCGGTTCCGTTCTATCAGCTGGTGGTGCATGGCCTTGTTCCTTATACGGCAAGCCCGGCCAATCTGAGCGATGATTCCCGCAGCCAGGCGCTGCGCGCTCTGGAGTACGGGGCGCTTCCGAGCTATGAGCTGACCTATGCCAAAACCAGCGACCTGCAGCGGACACTGGAGGACCGGCTGTTTAGCTCAGAACTGAACGATTGGCTTACGCCTTCCGCCAAGACCTATCTTGAGCTCAAAGAAGTATATGATGCTATCGCCAACCGGCAGATGACGAATCATGAAGAGCTGCAGAGCAAGGTCTTCCGGACAACGTATGCGGGCGGCGTGAGCATTATCGTTAATTATAATGATCAGCCGGTGGAGGCAGCCGGCCGGACCATTGAGGCTTACAGCTACGCGGTGACAGGAGGATGATGAAGTGAAGAAATTAAAGTTGTCGATGCGGGCGCGTTATTTTATGGAAGGCTATTCCTTCATCTCCTTGTGGCTGATCGGTTTCCTGATGTTTATGGCCATCCCGCTGGGCCGTTCAATGTATTATTCCTTTCATGCACTGAAGGTCAGCAAAGACGGGCTGATCGCCACCTTTGTCGGAATGGACCATTTCCGCGCAGCGTTTACGACCGATGTCAATTTCCTGCCGCTGCTCAAGGAGACCATGGTGTCAACACTGACCCAGGTGCCGCTGATTCTGATTTTTTCGCTGTTCTGTGCCATTCTGCTGAACCGCGGAATGATCGGCAAAACCTTCTTCCGCGGCGTATTCTTCCTGCCCGTCATCATTGCTTCAGGAGCCATTCTCAGCAAGCTGATGGACCAGGGGGCGGCGAATCTGCCGATCTTTTATAATCAGAATTTGTACAATAAGCTCTCAGCCTTTATCCCCGGCGATATTCTGGAAACGCTGCTGAAGTCCGCAGAATCTCTGACGCTCGTGATGTGGGATTCCGGGGTGCAGATTCTGATTTTCCTGGCCGGGCTGCAGACAATATCCATATCGCTCTATGAAGCCGCCAAATGTGACGGCGCGACAGCCTGGGAGAGCTTCTGGAAAATCACCTTCCCGATGATTATGCCCATGATGCTGGTGAACACCTTATTCAGTATCGTCAGCTCCTTCACGAAGGCGGATAATCAGATTATGAGCCATATCCTGAACGTGGTGTTCAAAAATAATGATTTCGGCTACGGCTCGGCGATGGGCTGGATTTACTTTGTCTTTATCTTCTTGATCCTGGGCGTAGTATTCCTGCTGTTCCGCAAGTCGCTCAGTGCAACCGAAGGGAGGAAATAGAACATATGCTTAAGGAAGCAGCAAGTACGGTTCGTCCGGCGGACATGGAGCCTCTGTCCACCCGCCTGAGAGCCAGCGGGAAGCTGGACAGGGCAGCTAAGCGCTCGTTCCGGGTCATCCATGTGGCGTTCTATTATCTGGTCATTCTCAGCTTGACGTTTGTATTCCTGTATCCGCTCCTGTACATGGTATCCAAATCCATGATGCAAATGCAGGATGTGGCTGATGCCACCGTGCAGTGGATCCCGAAGAAGCTCAGCTTCCACAATTACAGCCTGGCGTGGAATGCGCTTAATTTCTGGGGCGGCTTTGCCAACAGTGCGATCATTTCCTTCGGGAGCGCGGTGCTGCAAATTCTTAGCTGCTCGCTGGTCGGCTACGGCTTTGCCAGATACCGGTTCCCTGGATATATGATGTGCTTTGTGCTGCTGCTGTTTACGTTCCTCGTTCCGCCGCAGACGATCGTTGTTCCGCTGTATCTGTTCTTCAGTGACTTGGGCTGGATCAATACGCATCTGCCGTTTGTCATTCCTTCGCTGTTCGGCCATGGACTGAAGGGGGCTTTGTTCGTCCTCATCTTCGTCCAGTTCTACCGGAGAATGCCGAATGTGCTGGAAGAAGCAGCCCGGATTGACGGAGCAGGACCGTTCAGAACCTACTGGAGAATCATGTTCCCGCTGGCTAAGCCGGCGATGCTGATCGTCTTCCTGTTCTCGGTAGTGTGGCATTGGAACGACAGCTTCGAGCCGAATACGTATCTGACAACGCCGGATTTCTATAATCTGTCGCAGCGGCTGGCCATGTTCTACGGCACCAACAATCAGGCGGCGGAAACAATGTCGCAGATGACCTCCGGCTCCATCGGCATGGCCCCCACGGGCCTGAACCAGATTATGGCCGGCTGTATCCTGACCATCCTGCCGATTCTGATTCTATACTTATTCGTGCAGCGTCATTTCGTGGAAAGTGTAGAACGTTCCGGGATTGCCGGAGAATAAGACTGGAATCAGGGAAGTACGAGTGGACTGCCGCTGATAAATCTGCTGAGAATGCTGTAATTTCCTGTCGCAAATATAATATGGTAAATATATCTAAATATATTTATAATTAGAATATCCATGTTACTTATTTGAGGAGGATGAACTGTTTTGAACAGCAACCGTAATCAATTTATTCAGCAAGCAGCCAGAACTGCACTGATCACTTCCGTAACGCTCGCATTGCTGCTGCCTGGAGGACTGGCCTCCGCGGCTTCCGCCGTCACTTCAGAGATGACAGCAGTCCCTGTAACAGCTGCCGGCCCGACCGCCAATTCAGCCGCTCCGGACCCGGCCAAAGCCAAATTCACGCAAGAGCAGGCCATTGCCAAGGTAAAAGAGCTGTTTCCTGTTCTGAAGGAAGCGACGGTATCCAATGTACGGCTTGGCACGGACTCGTACCCTCCTTCCGGAAACCAGATGGTCTGGAACATCCAGTGGCAGTATCAGCTGGGCAACTCGGGTTACGGGTTCTCCAGTCTGGTGGATGCCATGACTGGTGACCTGGTCAGTACGTATATTTCTTATCCTATGTTGAGGGAGAATGCCTATTATCCCCCGCAATTCTCCCGGGAGGAGGCACTGGCGAAAGCCCGCAGCTTTACTGCCCTGGCCGCACCATCGCTGGCAGGCACTGATCTTATACTGGAAGAGAACGACCAGAACTATATGAGCAGGGCAGCGCTCTTTGGTATGTTTGAATACAGCTTTAGGTTCAGCATTTTGAGAAACGGACTTCCCTCGGCAGCAGATATGCTGAACATAGTCGTCGATGGGAACGGAAATATCGTTCAATTCATCAAGCCGTCTACAGACGCAGTGTATCCGTCAGCGAAGCCGGCGGTCTCCCTGGAATCAGCAAGCAAGAAATTTGCCGAGAATTTCAAAGTAGGACTCTATTATATCCCTCTATATAAAGATGGTGCGGCAACCCGCTGGATTCTGGGTTGGCGTCCTGAGAGTGAGTCCCTCTATCTTGTGGATGCCCAGACCGGCAAAAGCATCGATAACGAAGGGGGGGCGATCTCCGCGGCTGTCACTTATGAGGCTGTTCCGGAGCGGAAGAATACTTTCCAGCCGATAAGCTCCGGCACCGCATTAACCGCAGCGGCAGCAGCAAAGCTTGTACAGCAGACCGTTGCAATCCCCGCAGAACGCAAGCTTTCGGGCCAAAATCCTGGCGTCAATTCCCAGAATGACGGTCAAAAGCTCTGGAGATTGTCCTGGGAAGCAAGCCGCACGGCTGCAAATATGGCAATGCCGGAGCGTACTTACGCTGAAGTAGACTCAAGCACCGGGGAAATCGTTCAATTCCAGCTGGATCAGTATGGAGGCCAGGTATTGAAAGAACAGCCTGCACCTGCGGGCGGAACCAAGCTGAATCAGGCACAAGCCAAGGAGAGGGCGATAGAGCTTATCAACCGTCTGTATCCTAAGGCCAGCGGAAATCTTAAGCTGGCTGAGCATGGAGGGAAGTGGAGTGTCCTTGAGGACGGGAAAGGATACCGTTACCAGTTCATACGCTATTATCAGGGTATTCCGGTTAGCGACAGTAATATATCCTTAAGTATAGATACTTACGGCAGACTGCAAAGCTATATGAATCCAGGAAGCACCGGTTATGAAGCGCTCAAAGACAAGCCTGCTCCGGCAGTTTCCGAGAAGGAAGCACTCCAGAGCTATCTCGGCGGATATGATCTGAAGCTGCAGTACAGTAGTGTAGGCGGATATAATATAGACAATAAGTATGTTGAACCGGTGGTTAAGCTGGTTTATGCTCCGACTCCGGTAGAGTCTCAGGATACCTATAAGGTGCTGGATGCGCAAACTAAGGAATGGGTCACGACCTACGAGAACCCGTTGCAGTCAAGAAGTACAGCTGAGGCAGTTGATCTTAAGGGCCATGCTGCAGAGCAGGCACTGACCGAGCTGCTGAGATACGGCGTGATCAGCGTAGATGCGGACAAGAAGGTGAATCCGGACCAGGAGATAACGGCCGGTGACTGGTTTACCCTGATTGCCAGATCCTCAACGCCATATTATGCTGGATATTCGAATGGTTCTGAGCCGAAAGCAGTGGCTGGTGTGAGCCCGGACAGCCCTTATTATGAAGCCATCAGCTACGCGGCGGAGCGTGAATGGATCAGCAGAGAGGCTGCGCTGCAGCCTGAGAGTAAGCTAAGCCGCGAACAACTCGCCGTCCTGCTGGCCTCCTTCCTGAAGTACGATAAGCTTTCAGCTTTTCTGGGGAATGACTCTGTCCTAACCAGCTTCAGTGACAGTGCGGCAATTAAGGATAAAGGCGCTGTAGCACTGGCCGTGAAGCTGGGACTGCTGCAGGGAGAGAACGGGAAGTTCAATCCGCAGCAAATCGTAACGAAGGCGCAGGCGGCGGGTGTAATCATTAAGCTGGTGGAGCTGCAAGGCAAAACTGATCAGCCGATCGGCCAATAAAGAATAGACAACAGCAAAGCCCGTTCCCGCCATTATGGCGGGAACGGGCTTTTTGAATCCTATTATTACGTTGTGAAGCTTATTTGCCGAGCTGCTTATCGACTTCCCGGACGGGATTCTCGCCGACATTTTCTTCGGTCTTGATGCTGCTCATGAACCAGCCGGTAGCGGCAATAATAATCAGAACCACGTAGAAGGTGAGCTTCCACCAAGTGCTGTGTGCGAAATCTTCGGACAGCACACCCAGCGAAGGATGTGCCAGGGTGATGACTGCGAGCTTAATACCGACCCAGCCGACAATGAAGAAGGCTGCGATTTCAAGACCTGGACGGGTGTGCAGCAGCTTGACGAAGAACGAAGCAGCAAACCGCATAATAACCAGTCCGATGAATCCGCCCGCAAAGATGACGAGGAACTGTCCGCCGTCGAGGCCGCCAATGTGGCCGATTCCGCTTGGCGGAAGGGCGACGGCGAGAGCGACAGCTGCAAGGATGGAGTCTACTGCAAAGGCGATATCTGCAATCTCAACCTTAAGTACAGTGAACCAGAAGCTGGATTTCTTCTTGTTGACGGCCCCGGAAGTGCCGCTTTCAGCTGCTTCATCCGTGACGGGCTTCTTGAACAACAATTTCCGGAAGATGTGATTCCCCGCGATAAATAACAGATAAATTGCGCCGATAGCTTGTACCTGCCAGATATCGACCAGATAAGAGATGACGAAAAGCGATCCGAACCTGAACACAAACGCTCCTGCCAATCCGTAAAAGAGCGCCTTCTTACGTTCCTCATCAGGAAGATGTTTAACCATGATTGCCAGTACGAGTGCGTTGTCTGCGGCAAGCAGCCCTTCCAGTGCGACCAGAACGAGCAACACCCATCCGTATTCTAATAATAATCCCCAATCCATTACTGTTTCCTCCTCATGTGGCTCCGGATACTTTTTAGCAAAAAATACCCTTATTACCATTATTGTAACCAAAACTATATAAAAAAGACCTTTACCAAACAGATTAGCCTTTGGAATAAAGGTAACCTGATTGGTAAAGGTCTCGCTAACAATGATAAATTGCCGATAAAACCGGAGAATATCCTCATATTCTCGTATTGACGATTTTATCTAACAGCTACTCCCCTTTACGGGATATATGAAATTTTAGGATTTACGTATCTGACTAAAAGTATCATATATGAGTTGAGAGGCGTTGTCAATGCTTATGAGAATAAATATCAATCGGAGATGACTGTTTTGAAAACGGAAACATGGTATGTCTAAGTTATATAACTTAACATCTGATATGTCGAAACTGCAAACATAAGGAAATAAAGGGCAAATCAAGCTTTATCCTAATTGACGATACCCCGTTATGAAAATATGATGAGACTAATTAAAGCGGTCAAGCGAGGTTTATGTTAATTAACTTAACACTTTACCAAGCTGGCAGCCAGTTGACTGTCGCATATGGGAATGCCAGGGAAGCTTAGCTCACAAAACGTAAGCTGATGCTTCCGAAGCGAGTTTTACTGCGAAGTGGTTTCAATGGAGTAATGCTCCGTAAAACATTCAGGAGGTGGGAAATGATGCAGCCGTCATGTATATCAAGTGAAGCGGAGGAGGAGATTAGCCGCCACCCTTGCTACAGCGAGGAGGCCCACCGGTTTTATGCCCGGATGCACATCCCGGTTGCTCCCGCCTGTAACATCCAGTGCAATTACTGCAACCGCAAGTTCGACTGTGTAAATGAAAGTAGGCCGGGCGTGGTCAGTGAAGTGCTTACGCCGGAGCAGGCAGAACGAAAGGTGAGGGGCGTTGCCGCTCAGCTGATGCAGCTCTCGGTAGTGGGTGTGGCCGGACCCGGAGATCCTCTGGCGAATCCGGAACAGACGTTTGATACCTTTGCCCGGGTCAAGAAGTATGTGCCAGATGTGTCACTCTGCCTCAGTACTAACGGACTTACGCTGTACCGGCATGTGGATGAGATTATCGAGCTTGGCATCCGTCATGTCACCATCACCATCAATGCCATTGATCCTGATGTCGGCCAGGCGATTTATCCCTGGGTATTCGACGAAGGGGTCCGGTACGAAGGAAGGGAAGCAGCTGAACTGCTGATCAGCCGTCAATTGCTGGGGCTTGAGATGCTGGCGAAGCTGGGGATTCTGGTCAAAGTGAATTCGATTATGATTCCGGGGGTCAACGATCATCATCTGCCCGCCGTGTCCCAAAGAGTAAAAGAACTCGGGGCCACACTGCATAATGTAACACCGCTGATTATCGCACCGGGCAGCCAGTACGAAGCGGATGGGCGCAAGGCGCCCCGTCCGAAGGAATTGTTAAATCTGCAGGAGCTGCTCGGCCGTGACGGAATGAAGGTCATGCGCCATTGCCGCCAATGCCGGGCGGATGCGATCGGGCTGCTGGGCCAGGACCGCAATCAGGATTTCCCGCTTGAAGCAATGGAAGCTGAACCGGTCATTAATGAAGAAGCCAGGGCAATGTTCCAGCGTGAGCTGGATACCAAAATCCGTGAGCGCGTCAAAGCTAAACAGGCCAGACGCATTCAGGCAGGCGGACCGAAGACCAGAGTCGCAGTGGCTACAAGAGGCGGCGACAAGGTCAATCAGCATTTCGGGCATGCCACTGAGTTTCTGATTTATGACACTGACGGCGCAGATGTACAGCTGCTGGGTGTCCGCAAGATACAAGCATACTGTCATGGCAAAGCAGACTGTAACGGTGACAAAACCGCCACGCTGCAAGAAATCATATCCATTCTAAGTGATTGCCGCATTCTTCTCTGCTCCGGTATCGGTGACGCTCCAAGAGCCAGCCTGAACAAAATCGGAGTCTTGCCCCTCGTCCGCAAAGGCGGAATTCAGGAAGCCATTCTCGAAAGCGTCAAGTACAGCTCTTATTTTGAAAATATAAACATTTCGAAGGGATGATGAACAATGAGACAAATAGCTTTCTACGGTAAAGGCGGTATCGGTAAATCGACAACTTCACAAAACACCCTGGCTCAGCTGGCTACTAAATTCGGACAAAGAATCATGATCGTTGGTTGTGACCCTAAGGCAGACTCCACCCGTCTTATATTGAATACGAAAGCCCAGAACTCCGTGCTTGAACTGGCGGCTGAGCTTGGCTCGGTAGAGGATCTTGAGCTTGAAGATGTATTGCAGACAGGTTTCGGTGACATTATCAACGTAGAATGCGGCGGACCTGAACCGGGTGTAGGCTGCGCAGGACGCGGGATCATCACCGCCATTAACTTCCTTGAACAGGAAGGCGCTTATCAGGATCTGGACTTCGTATCCTATGACGTACTTGGTGACGTTGTATGCGGCGGTTTCGCAATGCCAATCCGCGAAGGCAAGGCGCAAGAGATCTACATTGTCTGTTCCGGTGAGATGATGGCGATGTACGCAGCGAACAATATCGCCCGCGGTATCCTGAAGTATGCTACCAGCGGCGGTGTAAGACTGGGCGGCCTGATCTGCAACAGCCGTAACACGGACCGTGAAGATGAGCTGATCATGGAGCTGGCCCGCCGTCTGAACACGCAGATGATCCATTTTGTACCGCGCGATAACATCGTTCAGCACGCCGAGCTGCGCAGAATGACCGTTGCCCAATATAACCCTACCCACTCGCAAGCCCTGGAATATGAGAAGCTGGCTGAGAAAATCCTTAACAACAAAATGCTGACCATCCCTACTCCGATCTCGATGGAAGAGCTGGAAGAGCTGCTGATGGAATTCGGCATCATCGAAGATGAAGAAGCTGCGATCAAGAAGCTGCAGGCTTCCGGTCAATAAGACTCTAAGCCATCAAGAAAAGGAGGGTCAATACATGGGACTGAATATCGAAGAAAATAAAAAACTGGTAGAAGAAGTTCTGGAAGCTTATCCGAAAAAAGCGAGGAAAGACCGCGAGAAGCATTTCCAGGTTGCTACCGATAACGCAATAGATTGCGGGACTTGCGCAGTCAAGTCCAACATTAAATCCCGGCCGGGTGTGATGACTCCGCGCGGTTGTGCCTATGCAGGCTCCAAAGGTGTAGTATGGGGGCCGATCAAGGATATGGTTCACATTAGTCATGGACCGGTCGGCTGCGGTCAGTACAGCTGGGGCTCACGCCGTAACTTCGCGAACGGTACGCTGGGCATTGACAACTTTACGGCGATGCAGATCACCAGTGATTTTCAGGAGACGGATATTGTCTTCGGCGGAGATAAGAAGCTGGCCGTAATCATGCGTGAAATCACCGAAATGTTCCCGCTGGCCAAAGGGATCTCGGTTCAATCGGAATGCCCGGTCGGTCTGATCGGCGATGATATTGAAGCGGTATCCAAGAAGATGTCCAAAGAGCTGGATATGCCGATTGTTCCCGTGCGCTGTGAAGGGTTCCGGGGGGTCAGCCAATCGCTGGGCCACCATATCGCGAACGACGCCATCCGCGATTTCGTCATGGGCCGTGCGGAGCTGGCGGAGACCGGCCCGTATGATGTCAACATTATCGGCGACTATAATATCGGCGGTGACGCCTGGGCCTCCCGTATCCTGCTGGAAGAAATGGGCCTGCGCGTGATTGCCCAATGGTCAGGGGACGGCTCCCTCAATGAGCTGGAAGTGGCTCACAAGGCGAAGCTGAACCTGATTCACTGCCACCGTTCAATGAACTACATGGTGGATCATATGGAGAAGGCTTACGGCATTCCCTGGCTGGAATACAACTTCTTCGGGCCAACGAAGACGTATGAGAGCCTGCGGGCGATTGCGGCCCTGTTCGATGCAACCATTCAAGAGAACTGCGAAAAGATGATTGCCAAATATAAGCCGGTGATGGATGCCATTATCAATAAATTCAGACCCCGGCTGGAGAATAAAACCGTCATGCTGATGATCGGCGGACTACGTTCCCGCCATACCATCGGAGCGTATGAGGATCTGGGGATGGATATCGTGGCTTCCGGTTATGAATTCGCCCATAAAGATGACTACGAGAAGATGCTTCCGATGCTGCAGGAAGGAACAATCATTATGGATGACCCTACAGCCTATGAGCTGGAAGAGCTCACCCAGAGAATGAACATTGATCTGGTAGGTTCGGGTGTGAAAGAGAAGTATGTGTATCACAAAATGGGTGTTCCGTTCCGTCAGATGCACTCCTGGGATTACAGCGGTCCGTATCATGGCTTCGACGGATTTAAGGTTTTTGCCAAGGATATGGATATGACGGTGAACAGCCCGGTATGGGATCTGGTCACCCGGAAATCCAAAATCCAGCCAGAGGAGGCGAGCATATGAGCAAGGATGAACTGAACATTAAAGATAATACGAGCTTGTTTAAGGAAGAGCGTTATGTTCAGCAGCGGGAGAACAAGAAACAGTTCGAAGCGCCTTGCAGCGAGCAGGAAACTGCTGAAGCACTCGCTTACTCCAAATCCGCTGAATATATGGAGAAGAACTTTAACCGCCAGAATGTGGTCATCAATCCGCACAAAGCCTGCCAGCCGCTGGGTTCCGTAATGGCCGCGCTCGGGTTTGAGAAAACACTGCCGTTTGTACACGGCTCGCAGGGCTGCAACGCCTACTTCCGCAGCCATCTCAGCCGCCACTTCAAAGAACCGACGCCATCCGTTTCCACATCAATGACAGAGGATGCAGCCGTATTCGGCGGAATGAACAACCTGATCGATGGTCTTGAGAACAGTGTCGCGCTGTACAAACCGGAGATGGTTGCGATCTGTACCACCTGTATGGCTGAGGTTATCGGGGACGACCTGAATTCCTTTATCGGCAATGCCCGGATTAAAGGGGTGATCAGTGAAGAATATCCAGTGGCTTACTGCAATACACCGAGCTTCGTCGGTTCACATATCACTGGCTATGACGCCATGATCAAAGGTATTCTGAGCTACCTCTACACCCGTTCGGGAATCGAGAGTAAGCCTGGAAGCGGTGCGGATAGCGGTGAGAAGCTGAATGTTCTGCTTGGCTTTGAGCCATACACCGGTAACTTTGCTGAGCTCCGCAAGATTCTGGCAGCTTTTGATACGAAGTACACCATCCTGGGAGATCACAGCGGGAACTATGACTCACCTGCCACAGGAGAATACGAGTATTACTATGGCGGCACGAAGCTTGAGGATGTTCCGCAGGCAGCCAATGCACTGGGAACCCTGTCCCTGCAAAAATATACGCTGAAGAAGACGCAGGAATATATCAGTGGCACCTGGAATCAGCAGATTTCTGCATTATCCACGCCGCTTGGGATTAAAGGTACGGATCAATTGCTGGAGGCGATCAGCGAACTGACCGGCCTGCCGGTTCCTGCTTCACTTACTGAAGAACGCGGCCGCGTAGTAGATGCGCTCATGGACAGTCATCCTTACCTGCACGGCAAGCGGGTTGCGCTTGTAGGTGATCCGGATCTGCTGATCGGACTAATCGGCTTCTGCCTGGAAACCGGAATGGAGCCGGTGCATATCGTCTGCTCGAACGGTGATGTCGATTACAATGAAGTGAAGTTCAAGGATGAAGCAGAGGCGCTTCTCGCCACCAGCCCGTACGGCTCAGAAGCAACTGTGCATGTGGGTAAAGATCTGTGGCATATGCGCTCGCTGCTGCTGAATGATACGGTTGATCTGGCCATTGGCAGCTCACATCTGAAATTCGCCGCTAAGGATGCCGATGTACCGCTGATCCGGGTCGGATTCCCGATCTTTGACCGTCATCATATGCACCGTTATCCCATTATCGGGTATCAGGGGACGTTGAATCTGCTTAGCTTGATTGTGAATACAATCCTTCAGCAGCTCGATGATAATCATTCCGGATTTAATTTCGAGCTGGTGCGCTAAACGGGATTTATCAGCTATCTAAGTTAAAGTGATCACGGAAGGTGATTGGGATTACTGAAACTTTCTGAAATGTAATTTATATTATAAAGACAACTTTTTGAATAAATGTAAAAAATAACTCGCCTGGTCTCCCTGGTCCCCGGTACATTCGGCAACGGTTAATATGACCGCAATCCGGGGGCAGCGGAGGGCCGGGATTCTTGCCATCATGTGCAAGTGCCGCCTCAGGAACAGCGCAAGATATGCGTGAAACACAGCATCTTAAGCGAAGGAGATGAAGAGCCGATGGACCCTGTTCGAAAAGACGAATTTGATTCCGAGGCTTGCGGGAGCATAGCTCCAAAGGCAAAGCCCTGTCCGCGGCCCAAACCGGGTGAAGCAGCTGGAGGCTGCTCCTTCGACGGAGCCCAAATTACGCTGCTGCCGATTATGGACGCTGCACATCTTGTCCATGGACCGATTGCCTGTGCCGGAAATAGCTGGGAGAGCAGAGGAACGTTATCAAGCGGCCCCTGCCTGTCCCAATATGGCTTCGCTACGGATCTTACGGATTCCGATATTATTTTTGGCGGCGAGAAGAAACTGAAGGAAAGTATCGACTATATTGCCGAGCGCTTTGCGCCTCCGGCAATATTTGTATATTCAACCTGTGTGACTGCGCTGATTGGCGAAGATATGGATGCGGTCTGCAAGACTGCGGCTGAGCGGATCGGGATTCCTGTGATCCCCGTGAACAGTCCCGGCTTCGTCGGCAGCAAGAATCTCGGCAACCGGCTGGCCGGGGATGCCCTGCTGCAGTATGTCATCGGTACAGGAGAGCCGGAGCCGCTGACACCTCTGGGTGTGAATCTGATCGGAGAATATAATATTGCCGGTGAGATGTGGGATATCGAGAAGCTGATGAACAGTGCGGGGATTACGGTAACCTCGCGGATAACGGGAGATGCCCGTTACAAGGAAATTACCTGGGCACACCGTGCCAAAGTGAATATGGTGGTCTGCAGCCGGGCACTGCTGGGCCTTGCCAAGGAGATGGAATCCAGATACGGCATTCCATATTTCGAAGGCTCGTTCTATGGTGCCAAGGAAACGACCTATTCGCTGCGGCAAATGGCGTTTCTGATGAATGACCGTGAGATGGAGCGGCGGGTGGACCGGCTCACAGAACGGGAAGAAGCCCGGTTAAGCCAGGATCTGCGGCCTTACCGCAAGCTGCTGAAAGGGAAACGGGCGGTGCTCTATACCGGCGGTGTCAAAAGCTGGTCGGTGATCTCGGCGCTGAAGGAGCTTGGCGTCCAGGTAGTCGGGGTAGGCACTAACAAGAGTACAGAGGATGATGTACGGCGGATTGCTGACCGGGTGGGCGACGATACGGAATACATTCCTGAAGGCGGAGCAAGCCGGATTATTAAGACGGTCAGGGAGCGCAAGGCTGATATTATGATTGCCGGCGGACGCAATATGTACGTGGCAATGAAAGAGCAGATCCCTTTCATTGATATTAATCAGGAGCGGCACAAAGCTTATGCCGGATATGAGGGATTGCTGAGGCTGGCCAAGGAGCTGACCTATTCGCTGGCCAATCCAATCTGGAAGCTGGCCGCAAGTCCTGCCCCATGGGATAAGGAGGCTCATCCTTATGACCGTTAACCGGAGAAAGAAGCCGGCATCGGTCAACCCGATGAAGATCGGACAGTCGCTGGGTGCCGTGCTTGCACTGCAGGGCTGTTACCGGGCCATGCCGCTGATTCACGGCTCACAGGGCTGCTCAGCTTTTCCGAAGGCGCTGCTGACCCGGCATTTCCGGGAACCGATTGCCGTACAGACCTCGGCGCTGCAGGAGATGGATGTCATCTTCGATGCCAACCGTAATCTGGAAGAGGCGCTGAATCTGGTGCTCAGTAAGCACCGTCCCGATATCATCGGCATTATTGGAACAGAGCTGACTGATGTGGCGGGTGTGGATTATCAGAACATGCTGAAGACGTATAAAAGAGAACGGAATATGCGCGGCGGTCTCGCCTTCTCCGTCGTGCTTCCGGATTTTCGCGGATCATTGGAATCGGGCTTCAGCTCTACGGTAGAAGCCATGATCGACGAGATGATCCAGCAGGTCGGGCACCGGGGGTCCAGGAGCGTAAACACCCGGCAGATCACCTTGCTGCCCGGATCTTTCTTAACCCCGGCCGATGTAATGGAGCTGAAGGAGATTATCTCCTCCTTCGGATTCGAGGTGATTGCGCTGCCGGATATCTCGACTTCCCTTTCCGGCCATCTGCTCACCGGCTTCTCGCCGCTGACCCGGGGCGGGGTTCCGCTGGATTCCATGCTGCAGAGTCTGCAGTCCGGACTGACAATTGCCATAGGCGGGAGCATGGAGCGTCCGGCCCGGCGGCTGCACAATGCCCTGGGCACGCCTTATAAGGTATTCGAAGGCGCAATGGGGCTCAAGGCTTCCGATGAACTACTGCATTTCCTGCATCAGATCAGCGGGGAGCCGGTACCGCTGCGTTATTGCTGGCAGAGGGAGAATCTGCTCGACAGCATGCTGGATGCCCATTTTCAGTTTGCCGGAATGTCGGCTCTGACGGCGCTGGAACCGGATCATTTGTATTCTGTCTCGGGATGGCTGGAGGAGCTGGGTGTAGAGCAGAAGGCGCTGATTACCTCGTACGAAACCCCGCTCGTTGCCGGAATGGAACGTGAAGTATGGGTAGGGGATCTGGACGATGCCGAGGTACTCGGGAAGGGTGCGGATCTGTGGATCAGTAATTCCCACGGGATCGCGGGTGCACAGCGGATCGGGGCAGCCTTCATGCCGGCCGGATTCCCGGTCTGGAACGAGCTTGGTGCTTATATGTCTGTCTCGGTCGGGTACAGAGGCGCTATGGAATGGAGTAATAAAGCAGGGAACTTGTTAATGCAAAGGGAGGCAGGACACCGTGAAAGTAGCGTTCGCCACAGATGATGGAAACCGTGTGAATGCCCATTTCGGACAAAGTCCGATGTTTGCCGTATATAATGTAACGAAATCCGGTGCAACTCTGGTTGAGCTGCGTAAGCTGCCGGCTGTGCTGAACCAGGATGAAGCAGGCAAAATCGACAGCCGCCTGGATACGGTCAGCGACTGTACATTGATCTTCATCATGCAGATCGGTGCGTCAGCGGCGGCGCGGGTCACTCGGCGCAAGATTATGCCGGTGAAGGTGCCTTTCGGCAGTCCTATAGATGATCAGCTGAAACGGCTGGTGGAGATGCTTCAGGGCAAGCCGCCCATGTGGCTGGCCAAGGTTCTGCGGGCGGAGGAAGCCGGAGAGAGCGAAGGGGGAGAAGCGAATGGAACCCATGGCTAATGAGCATGCGGCACTGCAGGATACGGGAATTCCGGAAGCTGCGGGAAGACAGCGCAGCCGGAAAGTGCGCAAGGAGCTGAATCAGGAGACAGCGGATGCTCTGGTCCGGCGGTTGTGCCATCTGCTGGATGCCGGAGATTTCTTCGGGCGTAATAGCATGCTGCCGCCGCTGGAGAAGATCGGGAAGCTGTTCCTGGCTACTGCCGAGGATCAGAATCAATCTGAATTCAATTGTGCCGTGTCACCGAAGGTCCGCCAGCAGGTGCCGCTGCTCTTCCAGGCGATGGCCGGAGTCATGGAAGAAAGAACGGGCCTTATGATCCAGAGTACCGCCGAGATTAACGGCGAGGGCTTCGGACGGGGGCTGCTGTACAGCGGCAGAGTTATTCTGGTGCTCAAAAGCTTACGCGCCGGCGCCCCCTTCCCGTTCACTTCTGCAGAGAAGACGATCCGGTACGGGGTAGAGTGTATAGAAGAAGGGCAGGCTTTTCTGGATAAATACAAGGTGATGACTTCAGAGTACGGGCTGCTCAGCCTGGAGGGCTAGAGCAAATCTTAATTCGCAGTTACAGGGGGATTCAGGAATGGAGCAGCTTGCCGGAGGTTTGGAGCTGGAACGGTATGCCCGGCAGCTGAAGCTGCTCGGGGAAGACGGGCAGAGGGCACTGAAGGAAGCGACAGTCATGGTGGCCGGAATCGGCGGACTTGGCGGAACAGCGGCACTCTATTTGGCGGCGGCAGGTGTCGGCAAGCTTATTTTGGCCCATGAGGGAATCATTCTCGCACCGGATCTTAACCGGCAGATTCTGATGGATAGTGATCATTTGGGACATGAGCGTATGAGTACAGCTATTGCTCAGCTGAAGCGGCTGAATCCGCACGTGGAAATTGAAGGCTATAATTCTAAAATTGAATATAACGCGGCCAGACCCTGGGTAAGGGATGCCGATATTGTGATCGATGCCCGGTACGATTTCCCTGAGCGTTATGCGCTGAACCGTCTGTGTGTCGATACGAACACGCCTATGGTGGAAGCGGCAATGTATGGCTTTGAAATATCGCTGACTACTATGATTCCAGGACTGACGCCTTGCCTCGAATGCCTGTATCCGGATGTGCAGCCGCAGTGGGAGCCGTTTGGGTTCCCTGTTCTGGGTGCGACCTCCGGGATTGCGGGTTGTCTGGCAGCGCTGGAAGCCGTAAAATGGATTACAGGGGTAGGGACAACTTATGCGGGCGTAATGCATCGCTTCAGCTCACTCGACTTCGCCTGTTATAGCGTCCATATTACCCGTAATCCGAATTGCGCTTGCTGCGGAGAAGGAGGTAAACCGTGAAAAGTCTCAAGCTATGTGACACGACACTGAGGGATGGTGAACAGGCGGCTGGAGTTTCATTCACGAGGGCGGAAAAGCTGGAAATCGCAAAGTTGCTGTCGGAGTGCGGAGTAGAGCAAGCAGAGGTAGGGATTCCTGCCATGGGCAAACGGGAGCAGGAGGATATCGCGGCCATCGCTGAATTGGGACTGCCCATGAAGCTGATGACGTGGAACCGTTCGGTTCCCGGAGATATTGACAAGGCAAAGGCTACCGGAGTGAACTGGAGTCATATCTCCATTCCGGTGTCGGAGATTCAGCTGCAGGGGAAGCTGGGGCTGTCGCAGCGGGAAGGCCTGAACAAGCTGCTTCGGGCAGTGGAATACGGGCTGCGGCAGGACATGACGGTGTCAGTAGGCATGGAGGATTCCTCCAGGGCGGATATGAATTTCCTCATTGAAGTGGTGAATATACTATATAAGGAAGGCATCCGCAGGTTCCGTTATGCGGATACCGTCTCGGCGCATCATCCGGGGCAGATGGCGGACCGGGTGAGCCGGCTGCTGGGTGCAGTGCCTGGTGATGTGGAGCTGGAGGTGCACTGCCACAATGATTTCGGTCTGGCCTGCGCCAATACGCTCAGCGGCGTTGCTGCAGGGGCGGTATGGGCCAGCACGACGGTGGCTGGAATCGGTGAACGGACCGGCAATGCGGCCATGGAGGAAGTAGCCATGGCCTGGCGCTATTTGTACGGCGGTGAATGTGCGGTCAGGCTGGATCTGCTCAAGGGCTTGGCTGACAAGGTGATTAGCGCATCCGGCCGCAGTGTCGGTGACGCGAAGCCGATTGTGGGGCAGCTTGCCTTCACCCATGAATCGGGGATTCATGTGGACGGGCTGATGAAGGAGCAATCGACATATCAGTCCTTCGATCCTGCGGAGGTAGGCCGGGCTCACCGTTTCGTGCTCGGCAAGCATTCCGGCAGCGGCGGTGTGACCCATGTGCTGGAGCAGCGGGGGCTTGAGGTCAGTGCCGATACGGCCGGCCGTCTGCTGGAGAAGGTGCGTGAATATGCGGAAGCCCGCAAAGGCACCGTGCCGGAGTATATGCTCGTGCAATGGCTGATGGAAGAGCAGCAGCGGGCTCAGAATGCGGTATAGAACAGCAATGAAGTGTTGATCATATAAGCAGCGCCGGTTTTCCTAAGGGAGGACGGTGCTGCTTTTTTATTTTTTTGCTGTGAAACCGCCATTTTCTGAAAAGATAACTTGCATAGCTTACAGGAAGCATCTACACTTTGAGCAGGATGTTAATCGGAAAAAAGCAAGGAGAATGGACAGCTATGACTTTGAAGAAAACGATCTTTTTCGATATTGACGGCACGATTTATGATGAGGAAAAGCAGATTCCCCCGTCCACCAAAGAGGCGATAGCCGAACTGAAGAGGCGCGGCCACCATGTGGCGATTGCTACCGGAAGAGCAGACTATATGTTCGAGGAGTTGCGCGGGGAGCTGGGGATCGATTCTTATGTCTCGCTCAACGGGCAATATGTAGTGTATGAAGGAAAGCCGGTGTACAGCAATCCGATTGAGAGGCCTACGCTGGAGGATCTCACGTTGTTCGCTGAGAAGCTGGATCATCCTGTGGCGTACACAGATACGGCGGGGATGAAGGTAAACGTAGCGGATCATGAGTATATCAAGACGAGCATCGGTTCGCTGAAGCTGGTGTTTCCGACGCATGATGCGGAATATTTCCTGAAGAATGACACGCATCAGGCGATGATCTTCTGCCCGCAGGAGAGTCAGGCTATATACACTGAGCGGTATCCGCAGCTGAATTTCATCCGCTGGCACCCGCTGTGTATGGATGTACTGCCGGGCAACGGCTCCAAGGCTAACGGGATCGCGGAAATGCTGAAGGTCATCGGCGTGGAGAAGGAAGAGGTATACGCGTTTGGCGATGGTCTGAATGATGTGGAGATGCTGGGATTTGTCGGCTATGGTATTGCCATGGGCAATGGGGAGGCTGAAGCGAAGGCTGCCGCCTCTTACGTAACGAAGCATGTCAGTGAGGACGGGATTTACGAAGGCTTGAAGATGGTCGGACTGCTGTAAGGCAGGGAATGGACAGTGTAAGCGGAAGCGCTGGTTACCTGGACTGAGGACGCCGCCCAAGGAGTATCCTATTGCAGATTGTGCAGTAGGATGCTCTTTTTTTCGTGTGGCCGGCTTCCAAAGGGCGGGTTGTCCGGCAATAGTATATGTTATTGGTGGACGGGGTGTGATAAGGCGGGTGAACAATTTCCGGCCTGTCTGGGTGAATATAACTTGTCCGACCGGTACAAATCACCAGTTTTTCCTAAAATAAATATTTGCCTACGGGATGAATGTCCATGCCCTGCCCTGGGTAAACGGAGTAGGATACATAAAGTCCACTGGAGGTGTTGATAATGGGTCGCCCTGAACATAAGAGAAAAAAACGTATCTGTAAAGATGAAGTGTTAGAATGCCCGCTGCCAAAGATTAAACGTCCGAAACGAAAACTGCATGACAACAAATGCAACTGCAAGAAGATTATCGTCAAAAAGCAGATAGTCCGCGTTAATATTCCATTGGGGGCACTGGGAGCAGCAGGTGCCGCCGGAGCTTTAGGCGCTGCCGGAGCTGTGGAAGCGCTGGGCGCGGCGGGAGCCGCCGGGGCAGCAGGCGCGCTTGGCGCAGCAGGTGCAGGCGGAGCACTGGGTGCACCGGGCGCTGCCGGAGCACTCGGTGCTGTCGGCGCGGCCGGAGCGCTGGGAGCCGTAGGCGCAGCAGGTGCCTTGGGTGCCCGGGGAGCAACCGGCACGCTGGGTGCCGTTGGTGCCGCAGGGCTGCTGGGTGCGGCCGGAGCCGCTGGCGCACTCGGTGCGGTTGGGGCCACAGGCGCACTCGGCGCTGCCGGCGTCGCCGGAGCTTTGGGTGCCGCAGGCGCGGCCGGGGCAGCAGGCGCGCTGGGGGGCATTGGTCCGGCGGGGATTGCCGGACTGCTCGGGCCCGCAGGGCCGGCGGGCGCAGCTGGGCCAGCGGGACCTGTAGGTCCCGCCGGAGCAGTGGGGCCTGTAGGACCTGCTGGAGCCGCCGGAGCAGTAGGACCAGCGGGTCCCGCGGGAGCAGCCGGAGCAGTGGGACCAGCGGGTCCCGCGGGAGCAGCCGGAGCAGTGGGGCCAGTAGGCCCCGCAGGAGCTGCAGGAGCAGTGGGGCCAGTAGGCCCGGCGGGAGCAGCCGGAGCAGCCGGTGCCACGGGCGCCACAGGCGCGGCTGGTCCAACCGGAGCCACAGGCGTTGCCGGCCCGGCTGGTGCTACTGGTGCGACCGGAGCCACTGGCGGGATTGCCCAGTTCGGTTATGTATATAATCTAGGTGCACAGGTGGTGCCGATTGAGGCGGATGTATCTTTTGATACGAATGGGTTTCTTACGCCAGGAATTACACATGCTCCGGGTACGACCACCATTTCGGTCACCAATGCGGGTGTCTACGAGGTTAATTTCTCGGTATCCGGTGTAGAGCCGAGCCAGTTTGCCCTATTCGTCAATGGCGCACAGGTTCCGGGAACGGTATATGGTTCAGGTGCAGGAACGCAGCAGAATACCGGGCAGGCCATTTTCTCCCTGTCCTCCGGAGATGTGCTGACGCTGAGAAATCACAGCTCGGCAGCAGCAGTCACACTGCAGACACTGGCTGGCGGAACACAGGCGAATGTCAATGCGTCGATTGTAATTAAGCAGCTGGCTTAGCGGTTAAACAGACTGAATTGAAGGTTATAGAACAGGCTTGGAGAGAGGCGGGGTACCGGGAGCGGGTATCCTGCCTTTTTATTATGCGTAAATTACAAAATGTAGCATTCAAACGCAACCTGGAACCATAAGCATCCGTCATATTATAGAGATTCCATAAGGGCGGGTGCAGGAATAGAGGAATAGAGCATTAGAGCATTAGAGCCATAGAGGAAGAGGGGAAGATCATGAGTGTAGCACGTAAGTTGAACCGCAGGTATCTGATGATCATTGTGCTGGTCTTGACGGCCGGACTCTCCCTGCTGTTAGCAGGCTGCGGGAAGACGGAGAATTCCGCCCGGGAACAGGTGCGGGTGCTGTCTCAGGAGGAAGTTGTTGCTGTTTTTGCTGAGCAGGATTTGGCGTTGCAGGCGGGTGAAGAGGTACCTAGCTCTACTTTTCAGCTGGAATTGAACGGGCTTAAGCCACAGACCTATTCCTTGGACGGGGTGGAGCTGTCTTTGTACCAGTTCGCTTCAGAAGAGGAACGGAGTGCAGGGTGGAAGGCTTTTGGAGAACAAACGGCGGCTGCTGATCTGATCCCCTTTAAGGATTATCAGGAAGGCTCCGTTCTGATGTTCTATATCCACGGAGTGTCTGGAGCAGAGGGGCAGAAGTGGAACGGACAGATTGATATGCAGCTGAAGGCAGTGATGCAGGGATTGATTGCAGCGCAGTAAGCGCAGGCTTTTAGAATAAATTGTTATCCTCTTCCTTCTGTCTGGTTAAGATATATTAATATGTCTTACAGAGGCAGGAACCAAGAGAAGCGGAGGGAATCTAAATTGAACCCCAAATGGTGGAAAGAGAGTATTGCCTACCAGATTTATCCGATCAGCTTCATGGACAGCAATGGTGACGGGAAGGGCGATCTGCGCGGAGTGTTATCGAAGCTCGATTATTTGCAGGACCTCGGCGTAGATGTGATCTGGATCTGCCCGATTTATAAGTCACCGAACCATGACAACGGCTATGATATCAGCGACTATTGCGACATTATGAAGGAATTCGGCACGATGGATGATTTTGACCTGCTGCTGCGCGAGATGCATACCCGCGGGATGAAGCTGATGATGGACCTTGTTCTGAATCACACCTCGCATGAGCACCCGTGGTTCGTCGAATCCAGAAGCTCGAAGGATAATCCCAAACGGGACTATTATATATGGAAAAAAGGCAAAAACGGCGGTCCGCCCAACAACTGGGAATCCTATTTCAGCGGTTCGGTCTGGGAGCTTGATCCCCGTACGGATGAATATTACCTGCATCTGTACTCCCGCTTTCAGCCCGATCTCAACTGGGAGAATCCCGCAGTGATTGATAAGCTGCATGAGATGGTGCAGTGGTGGCTGAAGAAGGGGGTTGACGGGTTCCGGTTTGACGCGATTGCCCATATTGTGAAGGCCGAGGGTTATCCGGATGCGCTGAATCCCGGCGGAACACCGACCGTACGCGCGTATGATATGTTCTCTAACCTTGAGCATGTGCATACGCTGCTGCAGAATCTGCATGATCAGGTGCTCTATTACTACGATATTATGACGGTGGGGGAAACCTCGGGTCTCGGGCCGGAGCAGGCACTGGATTATGTCGGTGACGGACGCCGCGAGCTGAACATGACCTTCCAGTTCGAGCATATGAATCTGGATGCCGCCTCACCGGGCAGCGGGAAATGGGATGTCGTGCCCTGGAAGCTGACTGACCTGAAGAAGATTATCAGCAACTGGCAGACGGTTCTGCATGACCGGGGCTGGAACGCCAACTATCTGTGCAACCATGATCAGCCGCGTTCGGTCTCACGGTTCGGCAATGATCTCTATTACCGCATCCCGTCAGCCAAAATGCTGGCCACCTTCATTCACATGCTGGAAGGCACTCCTTATATCTATCAGGGTGAGGAGATTGGGATGACCAATGTTGCCTTCGAGTCGATTGATGATTACCGGGACGTGGAAACGCTGAATTATTATGAGGAAAAGCGGACCGCCGGCGTTCCCGAAGCCGACATTATGGCCGCTATTCATACGAAAAGCCGCGACAACGCCCGCACGCCGATGCAGTGGGACGATGGTGAGGATGGCGGATTTACGACGGGGGTTCCCTGGATCAGGGTGAACTCGAACTCCCGGGAGATCAATGTGGCTAATGCAGTCAAGGACCCGGACTCCATCTACAATTACTATAAGAAGCTGATTCAGCTTAGAAAACAACATCAGGTGATCGTCTACGGCGAATATGGCCTGCTGCTGGAAGAGCACCCTGAGATCTATGCCTACACCCGGACGCTGGAGGACCAGCGGCTGCTGGTGATTCTGAATTTCTATGAACATGATCCGGTATTTGAGCTTCCGGAGGAATTTCAGGCTGCAGAGAAGCTGGAGCTGCTGGTCTCCAATTATCCTGCAGCCAAAGAGGATGATCTGCGCAGTCTGAAGCTGCGTCCATATGAGGCGCGCGTGTATCTGCAGCACCTGAGCGGCAAAGCGTAACAAGGGGCTTGGGATTCCATACTGCCTGCTTCGCACAGGCATATAAACAGCAGTCCGGAGAGAGCCCCCGGACTGCTGTTTTGTGCAGAATAACATAAGAATTAAGCCCATCTGTTGCATCTCTGTGACCATGCTTTGTTTCTATAACAAAAGACGGTACAATAAGCGGTATTAGAATAATTCATAGGACCGTGCTGGGAAAAAGGCTGTGGAGGGAGTAATAGAGAGATGAGTGAGTGGTATGAAACAAGCTTTGGCGAGGACTATTTAATCGTTTATAGACACAGGGATTTCGGCGGTGCACGCCATGAGGTGGAGACGATGATTGGCTGGCTGGACTTGCCTAAGGGTGCGAAGGTACTGGATCTCTGCTGCGGCATGGGCCGCCATTCGCTGGCTTTGTCAGAGGCCGGTTATGAGGTGACCGGTGTTGACCTCTCAGAGGCGCTGCTGCGTGAAGCGCGTTCGCAGGCAGGCTCGGAAGCCGTAACCTGGCTGCGCTCGGATATGCGCGAGCTTCCCCTGAAAGGCGGATTCGATGCAGTGGTTAACCTGTTTACTTCCTTCGGGTATTTCGAAGAAGACGAGGAACAGATCAAGGTGCTGAAGGAAATCTGCCGGATGCTGAAGCCGGAGGGCAGGTTCATCATTGATTTTCTGAATCCGGCTTATGTCATCCGCCATCTGGTGCCCCACTCTGTCCGTGAGGACGGGGATAATCTGATCGATGAATCCCGCCGGATTGAGGATGGTTACGTGAAGAAGGATATCCTTCTGACCTCGAAGGCCGGCGGTTCACCCCGTAAGTATCATGAACGGGTGAAGCTCTACTCCCTGGATAATTTCCGCGGGATGATTGCGGCTGCCGGGCTGCGGCTCGAAGCTGTCCATGGCAGCTATGATGAAGAGGAATATGATGCTGAGTCCTCTACCCGGATGATCTTCACAGGAGCTAGACCGTAGATGGCGGCGGGAAGAAGAGCCAGAGGAGGAGAGAGGATTTTGCACAAGGCGGATATTCATACATGGGAAGGCGGAATTCTGCAGGTATCTGTACCGATGGGGCTGCCGCTCCGTCAGGTGAACAGTTATATTCTGCCTGACCGGGACGGCAGGCTTACGGTGATTGACCCGGGCCCGCATACCCCGGATGCAGAGCTTGCCTGGCAGGGTGTGCTGGAGGAACTGGATTTGTCCTGGTCCAAGGTGCGGGATATCGTCGTTACCCATCATCATCCCGACCACTATGGCCTTGCCGGCTGGATGCAGGCCCGCAGCGGCGCACGGGTCTGGATGTCGGAACGGGCTCACGCTGAGGCCGGTCTGGCCTGGGGCAGCGGGGCGATTCTGGATGAGGCGTTGCCGTTGTTTTTCCTGCGGCACGGAATGCCGGAGGCCTGGATTCAAGGTATCCGGGAGCATCTGGAGAGCTTCCGGCCGGAGGTGACCCCGCAGCCGGAGGTCACCTATATCAATGAGGCGGAGCCATTTGTAATGGGCAGCCGCAAATGGCAGGTGCTGCTGACCGGCGGGCACGCGCCGGGGCATGTGTCGCTCTACCACGGCGGCAGCGGGCAAATCTTCTGCGGCGATGCCGTGCTGCCGCAGATTTCGCCCAATGTCGGCCTGCAGCCGGGCAGCGATCCGCAGCCGCTGCGGACGTATCTGCAAGGGCTGCGGGAGCTGCGCAGCCTTGAGGTGCAGCTGGCGTTCCCGGGCCACCGGGAACCGTTCAGCGGGTTCACGGTGCGGGCGGACAGCCTGCTCCGGCATCATGAGGAGCGGCTGGATGCTACAGCCGCATTACTTGCCGGCGGACCGCTGAGCGGGTTCGCCGTCTGCGAGGGGCTGTTCCGCAGCCGGATCGCGACCGCGCATCAGATGCGGTTCGCGATGAGCGAGGCGTTGGCCCATCTGGCCGAGCTGGTGCGCCGGGAGCGGGCGGCCGAGACGGAGGAGGGCCTGGGCGGGAGCATATTGTTCACGGCCGTGAAATCCTAAGCCTGTTGTGTGCCGCCCAAGGGTGGTGTTCCTGCGGCGAATGGGGATTCGCTCGGTCAACGAGCTATGCCGGTTGTTGCTTATTCAACAGTAACCATTCCGGATGGTTTAAAACTTACCTTCTGGGGGTTCAGGGTGCCACTTACGCCGCTTCGCATCAGGGTATCTGCAGGTCGGCTTCAGCCACTGCGGACCGTACAGCCCTTATTGTCTTGATTGGGCACATTTTACCGGGTTAACGGACCCCAGTGTATTTATTCTCTCTCTTCGGGGCATATTTCAGGTGGAATATAGTAAATAACGGCTGTGGTGTCCGGATAATCTGCGGAGTGAGGCTTTTTGCAGACATAAGTGCATCTGTGTCCGTTGCTATCTCTCCATGCGGCGCCTATCCTTATGCTATCGCGTGAACCTTACATTGTTATTACCATTACCAGATTAATCGAGAGAAACGGGTACCATCCATTAATGGACAGTACCCGTTTTTTTTTTTTTTTTTTTTGTGTTATTTAGCAAAATGCCGAGTTACTTTAAGCGGCGGGAACAAGAAATCTCCTCTGTACCCGCCGGAAGTGGGTGAGATGGGCCGAAAGTATGCGAAAAATCGAATACAATGAGCTACCGCGAAGGTAAACGGACCAAATGTATGCGAAAAATCGAATACAATGAGCTACTGCGAAGGTAACTGGGCCAAATGTATGCGAAAAACCGAATACAATGAGCTACTGTGAGAGTTAAGGGGCCGAATGTATGCGAAAAACCGAATACAATGAGCTACTGCGAGGGTAAACGGACCAAATGTATGCGAAAAATGATGTGAGGTAATGATGACGGCAGACGGGAAATAGTTGCGTCGTGCTAAACCGCGTTGTGCTGAACTGCATTGCACCTACAGCGCAACATGGTCAGCATGGTAGACTAGTTAGACCCTGGTTTTCGGTATGTACACTTGTTGATTTATTAACAACTGTTAAATATAATAATTGCAACTAAGCAACTAAGCAACTAAGCAACTAAGCAACTAAGCAACTAAGCAACTAAGCAACTAATGAAAAGGAGAAGCTTATGGACAGACGTATCGGCAAAACACGGGAAGCTATTTTTGAGGCTTTTATCAGCCTGATGGCCGAGAAGAACTTTGAGCAAATTACGGTAAATGAGATCGCAGCACGTGCCAATGTAAGCAGAGGTACAATCTATCTCCATTACGTGGACAAGTACGATCTGCTGGATCAGTGTATAGAGACGCAAATGGAGCAGCTGTGTGAGAGCTGCCTCTCCGGCAGGGAGAGTGCCCATTTTGCCTCAGGGGGGCCGCTGCTGCGCACAGCCGAATATCTGGAACGGCACGCATGGGTCTTCACTACACTGCTTAACAATAAAGGCGTTCCGGCCTTCCGGACCCGTCTGCATGCTATTCTGCTGCAAGGTCTGAGTGAGCAGATCGACATGAGCGGCCTGAACCACGGGATGAACAAAGAGATGCTGATCCAATTTCTGGCATCGGCTGTAGTGGGTGTAATGGAGTGGTGGATCACCCATTCCATGCCGTACCCGGCCAAAGAAATGATCGAAGACATTCTGACTCTAATGGAGCGCAATCAGATGGCGCCCCGGCCGCTGGATATTGTGCAATAGATCTGTAGAAGCCGGGAGGTTGCTGTATTATTTCGAAACAAAGACATTCCGCTACTTCTATGCAGCAATTTATGTAGTAGTTCCGAGTGGGAATTCAGAATAGTTGTAGAACGTACACTTAAAAACAGCGAAAAGGCAGGCTAGTATCTTTTAACTGTATTCTGTACAACTAAATCTGCCTGTATGGTGAGAAACAATCTACTAATCGCAGTTTAATTGTACGAAATACAACTAAACGGATAATCGGTTGTAAATCAGACGATTTAGTTGTACAAAGTGCAATTAAGCCGCATCAATTATTTTCATTTTGGACGGGTTGTTGATTTTGTATTTTACCGGATGCTGCGTCAGTTTCTTGGCGACAATCTTGGCTTCGAAGGACACTTTATCACCGACCTTAAGCTCCAGCTTCTTCAGCGTTGCGCTGTGGCTGGACCAGACCTCCTCAATCGCCAGATCATGGCCTTCTACCGAAACAGCTTCATATATAATGACTTCATCATCGTTATCCGAGAAATGATTAGGTACGGTTGTGAACTCTTTGATCCTAGCGGTAATCACGAGCTTGTCTTCAGGCAGCTGGACAGCGGCTTTCTTTTTGGAGACGGCTTTTTTCTGCGGAATTTCCGGTATCGCTTGCTTTACTGAATCTGATTCTGAATCTGAGCTTTCCGGAGCAGCCAGAATCTCCTTGCTTGCTGTTTCTGCCTCAGGTACTTCCACATCCTGGCTTACCTGCTCTTCCAGAATGTCCTCGGCTAGCTTGGTCTCTTCCGTTACCTCTGCGGAATCATCCGCCTTGGCTGCTTCAGCCGCCGCCGCGCGTTGTCCGAAGGCAGCGGTCTGCATTTCTTTCAGATAAGCGGGATGTATGCAGTGCTGCTGTTTATTCTCAAACTGTATCACCACGGTCTGGCTGTCCACGTAGCCTACAATTTCTACCGGCAGTGTCAGGCCGTTTCTTTTATACAGATAAGTCTTGACCCGGGTTGCTGTAGCGGGCAGGAGATTCCATTCCTTACACCGGTCAATCAACTCATCCTCACTGTCAAAATCCAGGACGGATACAGGCTCTACTACGAACGAATAGGTCATTCACACTTCGCACCTTTCAAAATAAAAATAATGTAATATCGTCTTACTCCGGCTCCTCATTCTCCGGGACACTTCTCCGCGCGGCTTCTTCAACATCCTCCGGCGCATGCGGCAGGCCAAGCTCCTGCTCGCGTTCTGCCTGCTTGCGGTGGGCAATACGGCTGCTGGCAGCTGCGGCTACGGCACCTACGATATCGTCCAGATACGTGTGGATCTGGCCGGTAGTCTTGTCATTCAGCCGCTCCAGTACGCCGGGCTTCAGCTTGTCCACATAACCGTAGTTGGTGAAGCCGATGCTGCCATATACATTCACGATGGAGAACGCCAGAATCTCATCAACTCCGTACAGCCCCTCATCATTCTCAATCATATCCTGAAGAGGAGTAAACAGCTTGCCCTCTTCGGCCAATACATCAAGCTGGATGCCGGTCAGGACCGCATTCTGCACCTCCCGTTTGCTCAGCACCATCTCCACATTATGAATGCATTCTTCCATGGTCAGGTTCGGATAATACTTCTTCTGCAGCAGCATGACAAGCTCGGCAATCTCAAGAATTGTTACCCCGCGTTTCTGCAGCCAGAACCGGGTGGCTTCGGCGACGGCTTTGCTGTTGAGGCTGTAAGGTATTTTGGCATCAGTCATGAGAAGTCCTCCATTCGTGAGTCAGTTTGGATAGCTGTTTGTACTAAATTGTACGCAAGCGGCAGAGGGATGTCCAGAACCTGGCGGATTTGCTGGCTGGTTCTGGCAGTGTGCTGGCCGGATCTGGCTGCATCTGTCCGCCCGGACAGAACTTCTGTAATTTAGGATAAGCTGTTGTTATTTTTTGGACAGAGGGCTCGTATACATAGCAGTACAAACTGATCTTAGCATTGAAAGGGGTAATGAAGATTGAAAAAGCCAATCAAACACATCCGCGGGGTTTCCGCGGCTTGCCTGCTGGCCGTTCCGATTATGCTCTCCGGCTGCAGTCTGTTCGGTTCGGAATCCGCAGCGGTAGACCCGCCACCGGGTGAAGTGGAAGCACAAATGCTGCAGGTCAGCGGTGAGGGCACGCTTGACACCGGGGTGCTGGGACCGGTCTCGCTGGATGAGGGCGATCTCGCTGCGGGAGTTAAGGATACGGCAACTTCTGCTGCAGCCGGAGAACGGACAACCGTGTTCCTGGAGGATCAGAACGGCCTGCTGGCACCGGTGTCTCTGGCCCTTCCGCAAGGAGATGGCACAGCCATGCTGGAAGATTCTCTTACTGCGCTAGTCAGCAAGGGAGCATACAAATCTGCATTGCCCGAAGGCTTCCAGGGCGTACTGCCGGCCGGGACGGAAGTGAATAGTGTATCTGTCGGCCAGGATAAGGTGGCTATCGTTGAATTCAATTCGGCATTCAATGACTATGATCCGGCGGATGAACGCAAAATTCTGGAGGCAGTCACCTGGACCCTGACGGGTCAGGAAGACATCCAGGGCGTACAGCTCTGGGTCGATGGCAAAAAGCTTACCGAAATGCCTCTGCAGGGTACTCCGCTGGACCGGCCGCTGTCCCGCACTATGGGCATTAACCTGCCCAAGCAGAGTGGACTTATGATGAACTCCAGCGCAGTAACCGTCTATTTCTCTGCTGCTTCACCGGACGGTATTCATCAGTATTATGTTCCGGTTACCCGCTTTGTACCCGCAGGGGGGGATACGGTGAAGGCTGCCCTGAATGAGCTGATTGCCGGACCTCAGTCCGAGAATGGCCTGGAGATGGTCATGACGCAGGGCACGGTGGTTGATGCTGTGGAGGCGGGCCAGAACGGGGTAGTTACCGTTTCCCTGACGGATGAGATGTTCGAAGGCAGCACAAGCGTTCCTGAGGAAATGCTGGAATCGGTCGTGCTGACTGTAGCGCAGAATACGGACGATGCCCTGGTGCAGATCCGCCTGAACGGTAAAGAAACGGTCACAGGAACCAACAATGTCGATTACGGCCAGCCGGTCTCGGCACCGGAATATGTGAACGACCTGGCGCTGTAGAATGAATCTGAAGGCTTAAAAAGATGCTTTTGTGCCTACTCTTTGATAGAATAAAGGTTCATCTATCCGGATATCGTGACAGGAATAGCGGTGCCGTTCTCTGAAGAAGAGGACGGCACCCGTTTCTGCGTATAAGATAGGGATGGATTTGTGTACACACAAACTTATGGCTATACGATGTAGGAGGCAGAAAAGATGAGATCAAACGGGCGCCAAGAAGACCAGCTCCGGCCGCTGACGATAACCACCCAAACCAACAAATATGCAGAGGGCTCTGTAATTATTGAGATGGGAGATACCAAAGTCATCTGCACGGCAACCGTGGATGAGAAAGTTCCGCCGTTTCTGAAAGGACAAGGCAAAGGCTGGGTCACTGCCGAATATTCCATGCTTCCCCGGGCTACCCAGACCCGCAACCAGCGTGAAGCAGCACGCGGCAAGCTTACCGGACGGACGATGGAAATTCAGCGTCTGATCGGACGGGCACTCCGTTCCGTAGTGAATCTGCAGGCGCTCGGCGAACGCAGTATTACGCTGGACTGCGATGTGATTCAGGCGGACGGCGGAACACGGACAGCTTCGATAACGGGCGCTTTTGTAGCGATGGCCTTTGCCATCAATAAGATCGCGCTGCAGCACAAGCTGGCGGTATTTCCGATTACGGACTACTTGGCGGCGATCAGCGTCGGTGTTGTCGGCGACAAAACGCTGCTCGATCTGAACTATGAAGAGGATTCCAAAGCGAAAGTTGATATGAACGTGGTCATGACCGGCGGCGGTGCATTTGTTGAAGTGCAGGGCACAGGCGAAGAACGGCCGTTTACCCGCCAGGAGCTTGACCAGCTGCTGGGTCTGGGTGAGAAGGGGATCTATGAACTGATCGCCGTGCAACAAGAAGTACTGGGCACCATTGCGCTCAAAATTCCTTCCGGCCAGCCTGGCCAAGAGGTGTAATATGAAGTCCGGCAGCGGTATTCTGATTGTCGCGACGAAGAACAAAGGCAAGGTGCGGGAGTTCCAGCACGCCTTTGCTCCCCTTGGACTCACCGTCAAAAGCATGTTTGATTACCCGGATCTGCCGGATGTGGTGGAGGACGGGGTTACTTTTGCCGAGAATGCCCTCAAGAAATCCCGGGCCGTAGGCGACGCACTGGGATTTCCGGTGCTTGCGGATGATTCCGGTCTGTGTGTGGAAGCGCTGGACGGAAGTCCGGGCGTATATTCGGCCCGCTATGCCGGTGAGCCTGCAGATGATGAAGCGAATAACCTGAAGCTGCTGAGCGAGCTGGAGAAGCTGAAGCAGGGCGAAGATACCGGTCAGCCTTTGCTGAGTCCGGCCCGGTTCGTCTGCGCACTGTCGCTGTATGATCCGGCGGACGGGCGTGAGCTGACGGCGGAAGGAACGGTGGAAGGCTGGATTACCTCGGAGCCTGCGGGCGGCGGAGGCTTCGGCTATGACCCGCTCTTCTATCTTCCGCAGTTTGAGAAGACGATGGCGGAGCTGACGCTGGAAGAGAAGCAGGCGGTCAGCCACCGGGGCGCAGCACTGCGCCTGCTGACGGAGAAGCTTGCAGCTGCGCAGCGGGATGTGAAATAGAAGCTACAACTTATCCGGAAGTCCCCATGCATGCATAACATGCACGGGGGCTTCCGGATTTTTTATTGTGATATGGAAATTAGATGATAATCCCCCCTCAGTATGGAAATTTACCCCTAGCGCAGCAGCGTGCTTTGTATGAGAATAAGAGTTGACTTCACCCCTTTCGAACATCCTGCATTCTTCCGCTACCCCATCCCTTCCACAAGTTTTGCATACAGAGGCAGCCTTAGCTGAATGAGGCAAAACTTACTACACAAGCATAAGCCATAATTACAAGCACGCACCCGGCAAGAGAGCACGTGATCCGCATGTATGCAGCATAGCTGCGTTTTTTTGGGCTGGACTATAGCTTTCAGCCTGCTAGCCGTGAATTTAATAGATTTACAGGGTGGGGGTCAATAGGTTCCTGGAGGTGAGTGCTGAAGCTTTCTGATTGGGTAACGCATTGAACCGGGGAGGTAATAACGAAATGGTCTTTATCAAAAAGAAATCTCGTAAAACCTTTGTGCTTGGCTTGGCGGCAGTCCTTTTCCTTTCCCTTTTGACAGCTCTCGGTACAAACACTAAAACTGCAAACGCAGCTTCCGATTACAAGATTGTCGGGTACTATGCATCCTGGGCCGCTTACGGGCGGGCGTATAATGTAACGGATATTGATCCTAATAAAATGAATGTGATCAACTATGCTTTTGCGGATATTTGCTGGAACGGGATCCATGGTAACCCTGACCCAACCGGTCCGAATCCGGTAACCTGGTCCTGCCAGAATGAGCAGGGCCAGACGATCAGCGTCCCGAACGGCACCATTGTGCTGGGTGATCCCTGGATCGACGCCCAGAAAAGCTTCGGCGACGACAAATGGGATGACCCGATCAAGGGTAACCTGAAGCAGCTCTGGAAGCTGAAGGAAAAGAATCCGAACCTGAAGACGGTCATATCCGTCGGCGGCTGGACGTGGTCGAACCGCTTCTCGGATGTGGCTGCGACTGCGGCAACCCGTGAGGTATTCGCCAATTCCGCCGTTGATTTCATCCGCAAATACCAGATGGACGGCGTCGATCTGGACTGGGAATATCCGGTCAGCGGAGGACTGGCAGGCAACAGCTACCGTCCGGAGGATAAACAGAATTATGTCCTGCTGCTTCAGAAGATCCGCGAGAAGCTGAATGCTGCAGGAACTGCCGACGGCAAAACGTATCTGCTGACCATTGCTTCCGGCGCAGGACCTGCTTATATCCAGAACAATAATCTCAGCGGGATCGCTGCAGTGGTGGACTGGATTAATATCATGACCTATGACTTCAACGGAAGCTGGAATACAACTACCGGACACAACGCGCCGCTCTATTATGATCCGGCCGCAGCTTCATCGGGGCTGACCGAGCCGGCGAATTACAATATCGACAAAGCGGTCACCAGCTATCTGAGTGCCGGCGTGCCAGCCAGTAAACTGGTGCTCGGCATGCCGTTCTATGGCAGAGGCTGGGGAGGAGCTCCGGCGACAGGTAATGGCCAGTATCAGGTCTCGGCGGGAATCTCCTCCACAGGCACGTGGGAGAAGGGCAACTATGATTTCAGTGATCTGGAAGCCAATTACATTAACAAGAACGGCTATACCCGCTACTGGAATAACACTTCCAAGGTTCCTTATCTCTATAATCCTTCGAATCAGACTTTTATCAGCTACGATGATGTAGAATCCATCGGCTACAAAACAAGTTATCTGAAATCCAAAGGCCTGGCCGGAGCCATGTTCTGGGAGACCAGCGGCGACCGCAACCGGACACTGCAGACTAAGCTGAGCGCCGATCTTGGGGGCGGAGTAGTCACTCCGACACCAACGCCGACAACAACGCCAAGCCCTACGCCAACCGCTACAGTGAAACCGTCAGCAACGCCGAGTGCGACACCATCGCCGACACCGACAGCAACGGTCAAGCCGAGCGCCACACCGACTGCCACACCTGCGCCGACCGCAACAGTCGCGCCGACAGCGACTCCGGGCCAGTGTACGGCGGCGGCATGGAGTTCAACCGCTGTCTACACTCAAGGCCAGCAGGCCTCCTATGGCGGAGTGCTCTATGAAGCCAAATGGTGGACGCAGGGCGAACGGCCGGATCTCAGCGGTGCGTATGGTGCATGGAAAGTTATCGGCACTTGCGGCAACACTACACCGCTGCCGTCAGCCACGCCTGCTTCCACCGTGAGTCCTTCGGCTACGCCGACAGCCGCACCAACCGCTACACCTGCTGTGACATCAACCCCATCGCCAACGGCTACCACGGGAACCTTGGCCTGGGCTGCCGGAATTGCCTATAAAGCGGGTGATGTTGTAACCTACAGCGGGAAATCATACACCTGCCTGCAGGCGCACACCTCGCTGGTAAGCTGGGAGCCGTCTACTACGCCAGCTCTCTGGAAGCTGAACTAAGAAATGAAGCCTTATCAGCAATAATAAATCTCCACACGAAGAAACGGTGCCGGTATAAGCCTGGCACCGTTTTTTTTATGCGCTCTAATCAGAGTATCATTTTGCCATTCCCGCCTTTTACTGCTTCGTTTGAATAATTTCATGTTTACATATAATTAGTTATATAAAACCGGTGTTCATAAGCTTCCACAAGCTGAAATATAATGAAGAGGCAGGCGGCTGTCCCGGTCACAAATATATTTATGGAACGTGATGCCGTTTATTTCGTTATAGTAGTATATAGCGGAAGGTGGTGGATTCACCGATGGTTGTTTGGGTATTATGGTTGATTGCCGCTGGCGTCTTGTTTGTTGTAGAAATGTTTACGTTTACATTCTACCTATTATGGCTTAGTCTCGGAGCATTGGTTGCCGGCTTGGTCGCGCTGCTGCTCCCGGATGCATTATTGCTGCAAGTGGTGGCCGGATCACTGGTGGCCTTGATCCTGACAGTTTTCACCAAACCCTTGGCAGCGAGATTACGCAATTCCAGGGGCTTCAAGGATACTGGTACCGATATTGTCGGCCGAAAGGGTCTGGTCGTCGAAGCGATTGAGCCCGGCCGTTATGGGCAGGTCAAGGTAGGCGGCGATACATGGAGTGCAACATCCACAGTGGCGCTGGGCAAGGATCAAGAGGTTATAGTTGTAAGAAGAGGCACCACAATTATCGAAGTAGAACGATGGGGGGATATGTACTGATGGAGTTAGCTATTATCGGAATTATTGTTGTTGTTGTCGTAGTATTTATCGCACTGACTATCAAGATTGTCCCGCAGCAACGAGTGGGGGTCGTGGAGCGTCTCGGTAAATTCAACCGCCTGCTTACACCGGGTCTGAATATTCTGATTCCTGTAATCGATCAGGTGCGGGTCTATCATGACCTCCGGATTCAACAGGCGAATGTACCGCCGCAGACTGTAATCACGAAGGATAACGTTCAGGTACAGATCGACACGATTATTTTCTATCAAGTGGTAGGACCGGAAGAAGCAACTTACGGAATTTCCGATTATGTCTATGGTGTACGGAATATCTCTACAGCCACCATGCGGCAGATTATCGGTAAGCTGGAGCTGGATGAAACCTTGTCCGGCCGTGAAAAAATCTCCTCCGATATCCGGCTTGCGCTGGATGAAGCGACGGAGAAATGGGGCGTGCGGATTGAGCGTGTAGAAGTTATCGACATCAAGCCGCCGCTGGATATCCAGGAAGCCATGGACAAACAAATGAAGGCTGAGCGCAGCAAGCGTGCGATTGTATTGGAGGCGGAAGCCGCCAAGCAGGATATGATCCTCCGCGCTGAAGGGGATAAGCAGAGTAAGATCCTGAAGGCCGAAGGGGATAAGGAAGCCCGTATCCGTCAGGCGGAAGGTCTCGGCCAGGCGCAGGAGCTGGAAGCCCTCGGCCAGGCCAAGGCGATTGAAGCGGTGGCGCAAGCCGAGAAGATGCGGATTGCCCTGATCGCCAGTGCAGGACTGGACGAAAGAGTGCTGGCTTATCAGTCCTTCGAAGCATTGACTGAAATCTCCAAGGGACCGGCGAACAAAGTGTTCCTGCCGACCAGTGCTGTTGAAACGCTTGGCAGTATCGGAGCCATTGCTGAAGTATTCAAGGCGAGCAAAGACGGCAAATAAGCTCAGGACTATTTTACAATTGCGGCACATTCCGTTAAAGTTAAAAGCAAAACTAAGCCTATGCTTACGAAGCATGCAACGCAAAACTAAGCCTATGCTTACGAAGACAGTTTTGCTACGCAAAACTCTAAGGAGAAGATACTGTGACGCAAAAAGAGATTTCACCGCTCGTAGAAACGCTGGGGCTGCAGCCTCACGTTGAAGGCGGATGGTACAAGAGACTTTGGAATTCATCCTTCGAGATTCCCCAGGAGACTCTGGGCGGAAGCTATTCGGGGCCGCGTGCCTCAGCTTCATCGATTTATTTCCTGCTTCATGCTGACGAGACTTCGGATTGGCACACTGTGCTGTCCTCCGAAATCTGGCTGTATCATTCCGGCAGCCCGATTGTGCTTAGCCTGGGCGGCAGCGGTGAGCAGCCGGAGAACGTAACGGAAGTGATTCTGGGGCTGGACATCGCCGCCGGCCAGCAGCCGCAGGTCGTCATTCCTGCGGGAGTATGGCAGGCAGCCCGTCCGCTGGGTGAAGAGCCGGTGCTGGTCTCCTGCATCGTGTCTCCGGAGTTCCACTTTGATGATTTCAAGCTGATTGATAAGAAATAAGTCAGGAATAAGATGGAGTGCAGCCGGAGGATAGGCTGTACTCCATTTATTTTTTTGAATCAGCATATGATAACCGGACATGCTTTTGTCACTTTTTGGCGGCTGTGCCCCTATCTGGTATACTGATTCTGATTTCGGATGATTATGAATCCGCTTTTAAGGTTAAGGATGCTTGATGAACTCAAAATAGGCTTGGAGGGTAAACATATGAGTCAATTAAACGCACCATTTACAGGCGGGCCTACCTTGAACGACGGGGTGACCATGCCCTGGCTCGGTCTTGGCGTATGGCAGACGAAGGATGGCGATGAAGTTATCCGGGCAGTGAAGGCTGCCGTGGAGACCGGATACCGCAGCATTGATACGGCAGCCGGATACAACAATGAAGAAGGCGTCGGACAAGCCATCCGTGAATGCGGGGTACCCCGTGAAGAGCTGTTTATTACCACTAAAGTGCGCAATCCTGATCAAGGCTATGAATCCACGCTGAAGGCTTTTGAAGTCAGCCGGAAGAAGCTGGGTCTGGAGCAGATTGATCTGTACCTTATTCACTGGCCGGTTGCCGGCAAATATAAAGACACCTGGAAAGCGCTGATTCATCTGCAAAAGGAAGGCCTGGTCAAATCGATCGGCGTCAGTAACTTCCAGACCCATCACCTGCAGGATATCATCGATGACAGCGGTGTTGTACCTGTGGTTGACCAGGTCGAATTCCATCCGCTGCTAACCCAGCGCGAACTTCTGAAATATACACGGGAGCATGACATTCAGCTGGAAGCGTGGAGCCCGCTGATGCAAGGCAATCTCGACTTGCCGCTGCTTAAGGAGCTGGCGGAGCGGTACGGCAAGACCGTAGCCCAGATTGTCCTGCGCTGGGATCTGCAGCAGGGTGTCATCACGATTCCGAAATCCGTACATGCGGAGCGTATCATTGAGAATGCCGGCTTCTTCGACTTTACCCTTAGCGATGACGATGTTAAGGCCATTGAGGACCTGAATCAGAATCACCGTTTCGGCCCGGACCCGGATAATTTCAATTTCTGAGGATGAGGTAGATTGAACTGAAGTATTTAGCAATAGATGTTGGTCGTAACTGCGGTGAATATTTGGACTTCCGGCCGCTGTTGTCCCCAGATTTCTTGATTCATGCCGCTATTGGCGGTAGAAATCCGGGGACTGCTTATGCTTCCGTTGCGAGCTTTCCTCCGGAAAGCTTTCAGGCGGTCGCTGACGCTCCTACAGTTCCAAAATCCCCCTCCGTACGATCATCTTTTATTGGTTTTCTCTTAGTTCAATCTATGGGTGGAGGCGTATAAAGAAAGGAGCAGGCTCTAATGGGGCCTGCTCTTTGCTTTTAAAAGCAGAACAACAATCCAATGGTAAGACATCAAAGCTCATCGACATCTGCTGCCCCGACTTTTATGATGAGAAAAGAAGGAACCAATGGGAGGGCGCAACGTTGGAATTGATAAGAGATCTTCCGGAGAAGCATGGATTGTCTTCGCAGGCTCTATGCCGTTTTTTCATGGAGGTCAGGGAGCGGGGGCTTGAGGTTAACAGCTTCATGCTGCTGCAGGACGGCAAGGTTACGGCAGAGTTTACCCGGATGCCTTACCGTCCGGATACCCCGCAGCTGCTTTACTCACTTAGCAAAAGCTTTACCTCTATAGCCATAGGCATTGCCTGGGATGAGGGATTGCTGCAGCTGGAGGAGGAGGTGATCTCCTTTTTCCCGGACAAGCAGCCTGAGGTAGTGCCGCCACATCTGGCGCAAATGACAGTGCATCACCTGCTATCGATGAATGCGGGCCATCATGATGATATTTACCCCGCTGTGGTCAAGGAACAGGATTGGATCACCGCCTTCCTCGCCCAGCAGGTAGAGCATGAGCCCGGGAGTTATTACCGCTACAGCACCCCCTCCACTTATATGCTGGCTGCCATTCTGGATCGGGTGACCGGGCAGAATATGGTCGATTACCTGCTGCCCCGTTTGTTTGAACCCCTGGGCATTCCCCGGCCGTCGTGGGAGACTTGTCCTCTGGGAATTACGGCTGGCGGGATGGGACTCAGCCTGTCTACAGAAAGTGTAGCCAAGTTCGGCCAGATGCTGCTGAATAATGGGGAGTATAACGGGCGGAGGATTGTATCGGAGCAGTACATACAGCGGGCTGTAAGTGAGCAGAGCGACAACCGGGCCGGGGTGGAGCGCATCGACTCAGCACAAGGGTACGGTTACCAATTCCATCTGTGCCGGCGGGGCTGTTACCGGGGAGACGGATCTTTTGGACAGCTGTGTCTGGTGGCCCCGCAGCAGAATATCGTCGTTGCAGCAACTGCAAGCTTCGTGAGCATGAGCCGGCTGCAGGTATTGCTGGATCTTATTTTTAAGTATATTTTTGATGCGCTGGGAGAGGAATTATCGCCCGATCCAGGGGAGGACGCCAGTCTGCAGGAGTTATTGTCCGATTGGAGCACTTCTGCATTACCTGTGGTGCAGCAGTCTTTTCCGGAGAAATGGCTGACGAATGGTTTGAACGGAACATACCAGATCAGCGGCAACCCCCATGGGCTGCAGAGGATTGCTTTTACCAGGAATAACAAGCGGCTGGAGCTGCAAATGGTGTATGGCGATAAGCGGGACAATGTGCTGCTGTTTGATTTCAGCAAAGCGGTATGGACTGAGGATGTGTTTAATAAAGACCTCGCGCTGCACCGCCAACAGGTAATTACTTACGCTAACTGGCTGGCGGAGGACACACTGAAGCTTACGCTGTACTACATTGAGACTCCTTATGTGGTCACGTACACGGTTATTGTTGAGGACAACAAGCTGGAATTCCGTTTCAACATTAACGTTTCGCTTAATATCCCGGAGTATGCGGCTGTAGGCGGGCTTGTACAGGCTTAGTTCTTATTAATTTGAAAAAAAATGCCCGCCTGAACGTATGCTATACGGTCTTGGCGGGCTTTTGCATCTAGTTAAGATCATCCGATGGAGACATTGTATTTCCGCAGCCACAGATCTACCTGGGCCAGATAAGCGAATAATTGCGGGCCGGACATCAGCTGGCCGAACCACGGCAGATTGCTGGAGGATTCCTTTGAAGCGGCGATTTCCCGGATTTTGGCCGGATCAATCAGCGGAAGGATAGGCGAAGAAGGATCATCCAGAATGCTCAGTACCTGTGAGCGCACCTTGTTGAGATAGGCAGGGTTATGCGTTTTAGGGTACGGGCTTTTTTTGCGGTAGAGCACATCGTCGGGCAGTACACCTTCGAGTGCTTTGCGCAGAATGCCTTTTTCACGGTTGCCTACGGTCTTGATCTCCCAGGGAATGTTGAATACATACTGCACCAGGCGGTGATCACAATAAGGAACACGGACCTCCAGGCCCACCCCCATACTCATCCGGTCCTTGCGGTCCAGCAGCGTAGGCATGAAGCGGGTAATGTTGAGGTAGGACATCACGCGCATCTGCGCCTGTTTGCCGGTCTCGCCGTCAAGCTTAGGCACCTCGGCCACAGCATCGCTGTACCGGTCACCCAAATATTCCAGCGGACGTATCCACTCATTGATTTCCGGCGATAATAGACCCGCACGCATTTTGGGAGCTACCGACCAGGGGAAGGTGCCGGAAGACAGCATCTCCTCACGGTGGAACCAGGGATAGCCGCCGAAGATTTCATCTGCTGCTTCGCCTGAAATCGCAACCGTCGCCTTCTTTTTGATCTCCTGGCAGAATAAATAAAGGGATGAATCCACATCCGTCATCCCCGGCAGATCGCGGGAGTAGAGGGCATTGTCGAGCGCCGTTACCAGTTCAGGGGTGTCAAAAGCAATAAAATGATGGTTCGTATTCAGTTCATCGATCATCCGCTGAATCCATGGACCGTCTGCTCCGGGCTGGAAGGAATGGCTTTTGAAATGCTTGTCGTTGTCTACATAATCCACAGAGAAGGTATCTACCCGGCCCTGGCCGGTCCGGTTGTAATAATCTACGGCAAGCGCAGTTAAGGCGCTGGAGTCCAGTCCGCCGGAGAGCAGAGAGCAGACCGGAACATCGGATACAAGCTGGCGCTCAAGCGTATCCTGGAGCAATTCCCGCACCCGGGCTGCAGTTTCATCCACGTTATCCGTGTGCTGTTCACTCTCCAGCTTCCAATAAGCATAGGTGCGGATACCGCTGCGGCTGTAAATCATGGCATGACCTGGACGAAGCTCGAATATATCTTTGTATACACCATGTCCCGGTGTCCGGGCCGGACCGATAATGAAGATTTCGGCAAGGCCTTCCGGTCCAACCTTCGGCTGGATTTTGGGATGCTGCAGCAGCGCCTTGGGCTCGGACCCGAATACGAAGACATCGTCCACTTGGCTGTAGAACAAAGGCTTGACGCCCAGGCGGTCACGGGCCAGGAAAACCTGATCGCGCAAGCTGTCCCAGACGGCAAAAGCGAAGATGCCATTCAGCTTCTCCGTGCAGTCCGGCCCCCATTCGATATAGGCATGCAGCAGAACCTCAGTATCGCATTCTGTGAGAAAATGATGCCCGCGCTGCTTCAGCTCTTTTTTGAGCTCAGGGGCATTATATAGTTCGCCATTGTACACAATTGCATATACTTTATCGTCATGGCGGGCAATCATCGGCTGTGCGCCGTTCTCAGGATCGATGACGCTGAGTCTGCGGTGTCCGAAGGCAATGGGTCCTGAAATCCAGGTTCCGGCTGCATCCGGTCCGCGGTTCGCTAAAGTTTCAGTCATTCTGACAAGCAGTTGCGAGTGCCCTGTAAGATCACCGCGCCACTGGACAAATCCGGTTATTCCGCACATGTTGGTTCATCCTCTCTTTTGTGCGATTGTTGTCTGTCCTTTCTTTTTTGCCAAGTAATACAGATATATGCCGATTGAAGGGATAAAATGTATGTCCTTATCCGAACACTAGGGGAGAGGGAAATTTGCCAGGAGGGATGGATGACAAGTGTATTACATTAAAGACGCCAAAATCCGCAGAATGACCGAGTATGACGGAGCACCTTGCGCAGAGGTTGGCGTATTGCCTGGAGCTGTGGGCGATTCCGCACTTTTGGTGTACATTGTTGAGGACCGGCGTGAGGAGGGTTACGAAATTGTTCGCATTCTGACGAATGATGCGGACACCGCCACCGATTGGTTTGATAACAATCTGCATGATGCTTTCAAGGATGTGACGGTCAGCGGGTTCACCGGCAGCACTGTAATGAGCCCAGAGGATGAGCGGTCCAAGTTCCAGCGTGAACTGCTGATCTTCGGCGACTTGAAAAAACAGCTGGGCGAGCATTTCCGGCAGTACTCCTAATTCCGGAATCAACAACCGATAACCTATAAGATGGACCATAGAGCAGGAAGCCTGCCGCTTTGCAGATGCGGGAGGCTTCTTTTTTGATCTTATTCAGGAAATTATGATCTTCGTCTGGATTTCGGAGCAGATCCGTCTGAAGGACGAATGTGTTCTTGTATCAGGAATCCCGCTGAATCTCTCCGAAGTCGCCTGCACGGTGGAGGCTTCAGCAGCAACGTTTTTGTTCGGCTGGGAGAGTTTAGCCTTGATAAATTCTGTGAATCAGGTATAATAAATAACGTTGCATTAATACATATGGTTTTTACAGCTTTAGGTTTTATGATTATTCATTTGTCCCGGTAGCTCAGTTGGATAGAGCATGCGCCTTCTAAGCGCACGGTCGGGGGTTCGAATCCCTTCCGGGACGTCAAGTAACAGCCTTCCTTCGGGAAGGCTGTTTTGTCGTCCGGAGGAGGAGAACCCTAGGCGCCAGCGGGGGACGTTGGAGCATACGCTTCGATAGGAATACATCGCAATCAGCCCGAATGGGCTGTATCCCTTCCGGGACGTCAAGTAACAGCCTTCCTTCGGGAAGGCTGTTTTGTCGTCCGGAGGATGAGAACCCTAGGCGCCAGCCGGGGACGTTGGAGCATACGCTTCGATAGGAATACATCGCAATCAGCCCGAATGGGCTGTATCCCTTCCGGGACGTCAAGTAACAGCCTTCCTTCGGGAAGGCTGTTTTGTCGTCCGGGGGAGGAGAACCCTAGGCGCCAGCCGGGGACGTTGGAGCATACGCTTCGATAGGAATACATCGCAATCAGCCCGAATGGGCTGTATCCCTTCCGGGACGTCAAGTAACAGCCTTCCTTCGGGAAGGCTGTTTTGTCGTCCGGAGGAGGAGAACCCTAGGCGCCAGCCGGGGACGTTGGAGCATAGGCTTCGATAGGAATACATCGCAATCAGCCCGAATGGGCTGTATCCCTTCCGGGACGTCAAGTAACAGCCTTCCTTCGGGAAGGCTGTTTTGTCGTCCGGAGGATGAGAACCCTAGGCGCCAGCCGGGGACGTTGGAGCATACGCATTGTTACTCAAACCCCCACTCGCCTACAGCGATCTTCAAAGTAACCAGCATCATTCACACCATGAGTACCGCTATTTACTTTATTGCCCCGCTTATACACATTCACATTCGGGAACCGGTACAGCAGCTACGCTCCCGGCTTACATCCGTTCCGGCTTGGGCAGTCCGAGCACATCAAGCGCCTCGCCCAAAGTACCGGTGAAGCGCCGGGTCAGCCAGAGACGGAAGGCGACGATGGAAGCTTCTCCTTTGAGAATCGGGCAGGCGGAGTAGAAATTGCTGAACAGTGCGGCCAGACTGTGCGCATAGTTACAGATCGTATTTGGCGTAAGCTCCCGGCTTGCCGTATATAGGGTGTCCTGCCAGAGGCTGAGCTGTCTCAGCAGAGCAAGCTCGGCTGCTTCAAGCTGTAGCGGAAAGAGCGGAAGATCTCCCTCTTTTTGATCTATGCTGTCTACGTTATCACTCTTATCTATACTATTTGCGCTATATAAGTTATCCGCACTATCTCTATCATTCCGGCTATTCCCACTATTCCCGCTACCACTCTCCGCCAAGGCGCCGCCTTTACTGAGCACACGGCTGGCCCGGGCATAGGCATACATCAGGTAGACGCCAGTGTTGCCGGAAATCTCCATGGCCTGTTTGAAATCAAACACAATCTCTGTCCCCAGATTGAAGCGCAGCAGATAGTAGCGGATGGCTGCGGTGGCGATGAGCCGGCTGGACAGGCCGTTTTTATCCGAACGGGTAGCATCGATGGAATCCTCCATAAGCCGGACCAGCTCGGTTACCTTAATTCCGATGCCCTGGCGTCCGGACATGGCATAGGAGCTTTTGCCGGCGGATGTATCCAGACCAAGCCCGGCAGCGGAAGCCGGACTTAGAGAAACCACCCCGTAACTTACATGATGCAGCCGCTCCGCCTGCTCGTGGTATCCCAGTGCCTGGAATGCCTGCTTCACCATCGCCTGCGGATATTCCTGTCTGTAATCGATGACGTTAACGACCTTGTCCGCATGTCCAAAAGGCAGCACCTCGCCGCTCAGCCCAGTCGTCCACAGCCCGCTGTTAAACTCACTGTAGGCAAAATCTTTATCCAAGAGGCCGAATTTCCACAGATGATAAGCGATATCCTTGGCCGTATAGGTCAGAATCCCGTTCGAGCGCACCAGCACCTTATCCTTCTGATGCTCCTCTTCAGTATCCTGTGCGGAGTCGCCACCGCCAGCGGATTGCTTCAGAATCCAGCAGCCTGCCAGCTTACCCTCACTCTCCTGAACGAACACCTCTGTCTGCGACAGAAGGTCGAAGGCGGAAGCCCAGAAGCCTTCTTTCAGAATGCTGCTCTCCCAGACCAGCAGATCGTAGCCGATCCCGAAGTTCCGCATCTCCTCCACATGCTCTTTCACAATCTGTCCTGCAACTAGGTTGCCGATCCAGGCGGTGTTGCCGTGACCTTGTTCCAGCGCGTGAAGAATTTCGGTCCGCTTATGTACAGACTCCGGATGCTGCGCATACTCTTTGTTGATCTCGGCATAGATGTCCCAGCAATAATCCCCGAAACGGACATGATTCCCCGCAAGCGGCACATTCAACAGGCCAACAACGGTATCCGCAAGCTGATTGCCGAGATCATCCACGTAGTTGTGCACCTCGACAGTATGACCGGTTTTTCTCAGAATTCTGGCCAAAGCATCCCCGATACAGGAGTTTCTCAGGTGGCCGATGTGCATGCTTTTATTCGGATTAACGCTAGTGTGTTCGACGATAACCTTCTCACCTCCAGCCTGCGGGAGTGCAAAATCAGTCTGCGCCCATACCTGCCAATCGATATACATATTAATGAACCCCGGCGGCGCAACCTCGATTCTCTGCAGCAGTCCGTTTGCGGAACCCGACGCTTTGAGCTCGGCGGTGATCAGTTCCGCGATGACGGCCGGAGGCTTGCGCAGGGTCCGGGCCAGTTGCATAGCAATATTGCTGGAATAGTCCCCATGCTCGGCATTGGCCGGCTGCTCCAGAGCCGCGTTTACCGGAGAGCTGCCGAGAATCCCCAGGCCTTCAGATACTTTGGAAATACATTGTTCCAGACTGTTCTTGATAAGCTGACTAAGCATTAACATAATAAGTACCTCCTATAAATTTGTGAAAAAGTGTAAGCGGCCGCAAAGGGCCAGAGGTTGTTACGGAAATAGACGACAAAAAAAGCCTTCGTCTCAAAAGAGACGAGGCTTAAGCGCTCGCGGTACCACTCTCGTTGCTAAACCTACAGTTCAGCCACCTCACAGGTTAACGGTCTTTAGCCGGGGCTTCCTACTCTTCATTCAGAAGTCCATCTCACGGGTGCGCTTCATTGCCTGATCTGTACCGGCTTACACTCTCCCGGCTCGCTGGGGACTAGATTCAGGGCAACTACTTTCCCGGTCATCGATTGAATATGATTTTTACCAGTATAGCGAATTTCCCGAAGAAAGCAATAGCAGATTACCGGACGGCTGATGCGCCTCTGCAGATCTTTAATCCGCTGTAGGTGCTCCCGTCAGATTCTTAATGTCCGTGGAACCATAAATCAGCAGGGCAATTACAATCACCAGCAGCAGACCGCCGGCGAAGCCCTCCCCGTCAAAGCTGTCCATATCCCCGCGCCTCACTTTCACTTCCGTTTAGGTAATCAGGAGTTTTCGGCTTTCTTTTTCAAAGCGGTCATAATCTCGTTCAGTGTCAGACTGCTGTTGTCATCAAGGAAGCTGACCAGCTTATCGACGTTGTCATTGCTTAGATCACTTAAGGTTTTATATTTGCCTACCAGACTGACGAACATCGACGCGTCCGTGTACATCTGGATGGAGTCTACTTTCAGCTTGCCGGTCAAAAGAAGGGCGGCCACTGCGAACTCAAGCCCTTTTGGAGTTTGTGTTTTGGAGCTGGCCGGCGTTTTTTTGGCGGCAGGTTTCTTTCCTTTTCCAGGAGGGGGCATCTGACTCCCTTCTTCCATTGGGCGTTCTGGCAGGAAAGCGGCAGTAAGGGCGGTCTCTCCTTAATAAAAGATATGCGCCCCCGCAGATTTTGGTGAATGGAACCTGTCTTATGTCCACACCGAGCTGAGGATGCCCGAATAATATTATATTGTGCGATTAAAGATCAACCGTCGCTAGTAACATAGTTTCACAGCCGTAAATGCTAGACATGGAAGGAGGGATGAGACGGGATGCCGATTTTATCAACAGGACCTATCGAGAACAATGCCGTTTCGGGAGTCAGACCTACGCAGACTGTTACGGTAAAGCTGGTGAAGCGTGATGCCGTGGGCGGCTCCGCGGTCAGTATTCAGGGCTACTTGCTGGGGGCGACAAGAATACTGTATGTAAGTGAGGTTATTAATATTGCTCCGAATGAAGTGGTGACCAGGGATTACTTTGCCGATCTGGATGCGTTTGAATTTATCTTCACGATCGGGGAAGCAACCGAGGAGGAGATCGGAATTTCAGTATGGGGCAAGACTTCTACCGGCCAGCTGGTGAATGCCCATCGCGTTGTTACACATGAGAAATTAAGCTCCGAAGTATAGAGATTCACCCCATTCTAATAGGAAAAGGAGTGCTGAAACGATGAGTTTTTTGTCCACGGGACCGATAGAAAATAACATGGTTGGCGGTGTGAGACCGACTACCCAGGTTACAGTCAGAATTGATAACCGCAGCGATATCACTGCCTCCTCAGTATCGGTTCAGGGATACTATTTGAGTGGCGGCGTCAGAAACCTGTATGTCAGCGAGGCGATCGATGTTGCTCCGAATCAATCGATAACCACTACCTATTTTGCTGATCTGGATGGTATAGAATTTACTTTCTTAACACCTGCCACTGTAAATGATCCGGTCCAGGTTTCGATCTGGGGTAAGAGCAGCACAGGGGCACTGGTAACCGCCCATCGCCTGGTTTCTGCAGAATTGCTGGGTGAAGTCTTCGGCATTACCGGCGCAACCGGGCCGGCGGGGGCAACCGGAGCAACGGGTGCTCAAGGCGCTACCGGCGCGACAGGTTCCGGCGGCGGAGCGACAGGTGCAACAGGGGTTACGGGAGCGACAGGCACAGCAGGCGCGACTGGGGTTACGGGAGCGACAGGCACGGCGGGCGCGACTGGGGTTACAGGAGCGACGGGCACAGCGGGCGCGAATGGGGTTACTGGAGCGACGGGCACGGCAGGCGCGACCGGAGTAACTGGAGCGACGGGCACGGCAGGCGCGACCGGAGTAACTGGCGCGACGGGCACAGCAGGCGCGACCGGAGTAACTGGAGCGACGGGCACAGCTGGCGCGACTGGGGTTACGGGCGCGACGGGCACAGCAGGCGCGACCGGAGTAACTGGAGCGACGGGCACAGCGGGAGCGACTGGGGTTACGGGAGCGACGGGCACAGCGGGAGCGACTGGGGTTACTGGAGCGACAGGCACAGCGGGAGCGACTGGGGTTACTGGAGCGACAGGCACAGCGGGAGCGACTGGGGTTACAGGTGCGACGGGCACGGCAGGAGCGACTGGGGTTACGGGAGCGACGGGCACGGCGGGAGCGACCGGGGTTACTGGAGCGACAGGCATAGCGGGAGCGACTGGGGTTACGGGAGCGACAGGCATAGCTGGGGCGACTGGGGTTACTGGAGCGACAGGTATAGCTGGGGCGACTGGGGTTACTGGAGCGACGGGCACAGCTGGAGCGACTGGGGTTACTGGAGCGACGGGCACAGCGGGAGCGACTGGGGTTACTGGAGCGACAGGCACGGCGGGCGCGACTGGGGTTACGGGAGCGACGGGCACAGCGGGAGCGACTGGGGTTACGGGCGCGACAGGCACAGCAGGAGCGACTGGGGTTACGGGCGCGACAGGCACGGCGGGAGCGACTGGGGTTACCGGTGTTACCGGGGCGACAGGAGCAGCGGGTTCAGGGGCCATCATTCCGTATGCTTCCGGGCTTCCAGTAGCTTTGACAACAGTACTGGGCGGGCTTCTGAACACCTCTAGTCTTGTAGGTTTCGGCAGCAGCTCTACCGGTGTCAGCATTGCGGGCGGAACTATTGACCTGACAGGTGCGGCTGGTACATTGCTCAACTTTGCCTTCTCCGTACCGCGTGCCGGAACTATTACTTCACTGGCAGGCTATTTCAGTACAACTGCGGGACTTAGCTTAGTAGGTTCGACGGTAACCATAACTGCGAGATTGTTCCATTCTACTACACCAAATAACAGCTTCACGGCGGTCGCTGGTGCCACAGTAACTTTGGCTCCGCCATTGACAGGAGTTCTTTCTCTCGGTACGATCAGCAGCGGCTTAACTACAGGACTCAGTATACCGGTAACAGCCGGTGAGCGTCTGCTGATGGTCTTCTCGGCAACGGTAACAGCTGGTCTTGATGTAGCGACAACGGTGGCCGGTTATGCCAGCGGTGGGGTTACAATCGTCTAATCGCAGCGCTGCAAGCTATACGCAATAGTAATAAAACAGGGACCTCCCAAGCTTGAGCTTAGGAGGTCCCTGTTTTTGTATGTGGAAGAGAACTAAATATGAATAATGTCTAACATGCAATGTTATACCAGATCGCAAGCCTCGGCCGGCATCCAGTGGGCATCCTGGCCGTCCCATTTCACATTGCAGCCGATCGGGTTAGTCAGAGGTTCACTGACCGGTTGCCCGGCTACCAGCTCTGTCAGGGCGTTATCCAGATTGTTGACGGTCAGCTTGCTGGCCTCGCGCGGATTATCGACGCCGCGTCCGGTGTAGACCAGCTTGCGGGCTTCGTCGAAGATATAGAAGTGGGGCGTGCGCAGCGCGCCATAGGCCCGGGCGGTCTCTTGCGTATCGTCACGCAGATAAGTCCAAGGGAATTTGTGCTCCTCCATCCGGGCAACCATATGCTCGAAGGAATCATCGGGATGCGTGGTTTCACTGTTGGCATTGATGCCAACGAATTGGACACCCTGATCGCGGAACTTCTCCGCTGCCTCACGGGTAAGCTCATCGGAACCCACTACAAACGGGCAATGATTGCAGGTGAAAAAAACAACCAGGAACCTGGCGGACGCGAATTGCTCCAGGGAATAAGTCTGTCCGTCCGTCGCCTTCAGGGCGAAGTCAGGGGCTGAGTCTCCAAGCGCTAACGTAAAACTCATTTACAAGCACCTCCTGAATAAGATACAAGCCTTCCCTTGTATTATACCGGACTTTCCAAGCGCTTCCAAACGAAGGCGTATTACCGTCCTCACCCCCCAAGCCTCGAAGGAGATTTATCAGCGTGATTATACTTTGTACAAAAGAAACCGTATAATTTGGCGCAAAAATCCATTCTATTGCATTTCATACAATTGATTTACGGATTTCTGCTGAAAACATCTGTTTCACTAAATCTGCTGCACAAAGTGCAGCAGATTCAATTTCTCGGCGGATATGAGGCGGATCTGCTGTATAAAGTGCAATTAGAACGGAGGCTCTCTGAAAGTAGATGCTTGGCATAACCATGCCCGCAGCCTGCCACGGTTAAATCGCCATCCCCCGCAGCCAGCCGCGCTCAAATCACCATCCCCCGCAGCCAGCCGCGGTCAAATCGCAAGTATCTCGCGGATGTCCTGCTCGCTCAGACTGGACAGGGCTTCCTGCCCCGGCTGAATCACTTCGTCAATCAGATTTTTCTTCTTCTGCTGGAGCTCGTACATCTTGTCTTCTACGGTTCCCTGCGCAACCAGGCGGATGACCTGCACGACCTTCTTCTGGCCAATCCGGTGGGCACGGTCAGCGGCCTGCTGCTCGACGGCCGGATTCCACCACAGGTCATAGAGAATGACCGTATCGGCTCCGGTCAGATTGAGGCCGGTGCCGCCCGCCTTCAGCGAGATCAGGAAGAGATCGCGTTCCCCTTCGTTGAAGCGGGTGCACAGCTGGGTGCGCTGGGAAGCCGGTGTTTGTCCGTCCAGATAGAAATGCGGTATGCCAAGCAAGGCCAGTTCGCGCCCGATCATTCCCAGCATTTGCGTGAACTGTGAGAAGATCAGCATCCGTTTGCCGGAGCTGCGGCATTCGTCGATGATCTCCAGCAGCTGTTCGAATTTGCCAGATCCTCCAGTGTACCCGTCTACGAAGAGGGCAGGATGGCAGCACAGCTGGCGCAGCCGGGTAAGTCCGGCGAGTACTTTGATCCGGCCGTTGCCGAAGCTGTCGCTGTCCAGATGCTTGAGCGCTTCCTTGCGCAGTCTAGCCAGGTAGGCGACGTAGAGCCTTTTCTGCTCCGGCAGCAGCTCAGAGGCCTGGAGTGACTCGATTTTGTCCGGCAGCTCCTTCAGGACATCGCTTTTGAGGCGGCGCAGCAGGAAAGGACGGGTGCGCCGCGCCACAGTCTCCCGGGGAAGGTCATGGAAAGCCTTCTTGCCGGGAAACAGTCCGGGGAATACGACGCCGAAGATCGACCACAGATCCTCAAGCGCATTCTCCACCGGCGTTCCCGTAAGCGCGAAGCGGTACCGGGCTTGCAGGAGCTTAACCGCCTGGGCAGTCTGGGTCTCATGGTTCTTGATCATCTGCGCTTCATCCAGGATGAGGGTATGGAAAGAGCGCTTAGCGTATTCCTCCGCATCTCTGCGCAGCAGCGGATATGAGGTAATGATGACATCATGGCCGGCTGAATTCCGCAGCGTCCGGCTGCGTTCGTCCGCGTTGCCGTCGGCGATGGCTGCCTTGATGTCCGGGGCGAAACGCTTCAGCTCATTATGCCAGTTGTAGAGCAGCGAAGCCGGGCTGACAATGAGTGCAGGCACGCCGTTCTGGCGGATGTCCGCCAGCTCGGAGAGCAGGAAGGCAATACTCTGCAGCGTTTTGCCGAGACCCATATCATCCGCCAGAATGCCGCCGAAGCGGTAGTGGGCCAGCGTCTTCATCCACTGGAAGCCATACTGCTGATAGTCCCGGAGTACAGGGGCAAGACTCTCCGGCACAGGGAAGTCCAGATTCTCCGGACTTGCCATATTGGCCAGCAGCCGCCGGAATGACCGGCCGAGCTGCACGGAATCGCCTTTGCCGGCATCCGCATGCAGGCGAAGGCCGCGGATGAGCGGCAGGGAGAACTCCGCATGACGGATATCTCCGTTCTGAACGCCAAGCTCATTCATCAAGGCGATAATTTCCTGGAATTCTGCAGTTTCCAGCGGGAGCAGCGCACCATCCGGCAACCGGTAATACTTACGCTTCTCCTGCAGGGATTTCAGCACCAGCACGATGTCCTTCTCCGGGATACCATCCATGCTGAACTTGAAGTCCAGCCAGTCGGTCTTCTCATTCCAGCTCAGACTGACCTTGGGCGTGGCATGCTCAGTGAGCACCCTTTCCTTGACGGCCGTAGTGGCATAGACCTGAAGCAGCGGCTCCAGCAGCGGAATGGTGTGGTGGAGGAAGTCGAATTCCCCGTCCTCATCCCGCATGATATATCCGCTTTCTGTCCGTGCGAAGGACTCGTGAGCCATCAGGTCGAGAATCCGCCGCTCGGCATCACCGTCCCGCATCAGGATAACCTCGTTGCTCCGCTCATGCGCCTTCTCATCCAGCGGGTTGATGACAATCCCGCCGTACTGGAATTCGAGTCCGGCCAGCAGCCGGTCTCTGACCCGGTCGAGATAGAGTCTGGCGTGAAGCTGCGCCTGAACGATTCTGTCCGCGATGGTATCGGCTATAAACACCTGACCCAATTTTTTGAGTCCCGGTATAACGCCCTCCATGAAGGGCTCCATCTGCTCCGGGGCAATGGAAATTCCGTCCTGGCGCGAGGGGTTCAGCATTTTTTTCAGCTCAGCGAGACGCCCGCATTCCTGCACCGGCAGCTTCAGCAGCTTGCCTTCAGACAATACCAGCCCGTAGTCTTCCAGGATCGTTAGCTGTTGAAGACCCTGGACATCCAGCCGGTACCCCTCCCCTTGCGCCTGATCGAACTGGAAGCTCAGCGGGAGGGGCTCATCGGAGAGAGCCAGCCGGTCGTGCAAAGTCTGGCCGTGCTGCAGCCGGGCCGCAGGTGCAGCTAAAAGTGCGGGCAACAGACTCTCCCAAAAGAAGGGAGGAACGGCCAGCAGCCGCTCATTCCCCGGATGGCTGGTATGCGGGGCGTAGGGGCTGAGGCTAGTGCGGTATATTTTTTCATTCAGCATGATTTCAATCAGCTTCAGGAGCACTTCATTATCTTCCTTGGAGAAGCTGTGCTGAGCGTGGTCATAACTGAAATGTCTGGAGAATTCGAAAGGCTCACCGCGGTGAACGCGTTCCAGAAACCCCCTGATTTTGGGCACGATATAGAGGCGTTTAGGGCCTACTTTCAGTTCTATACCAAGCATCGTGGTACCTAAGCTATAGGAGTAAGGTTTGCAGATGAACTCCACCTGTAACGGTGTCCGCAGATCCATATAAGTTCCGGCTCCGCTCGGACGCTGCCGTACGCCGGTGAACATTCCGAGCATGCTGCTCACCAGCTGCCTATCGCCGCTGCCTGTGCGCCCGTCTCCGGCAGAACCGGAATGGCGGGGCGTAAGTATACCGGTCTCTCCCGTGAACCTCCCCGGGTCCTGTCCTTCGGAAGCAAGCGTCTGCCCGATTTCCATATCTTTGCCGAGATATAGGACGCTAACCAGCGCAGCAGCAATATGCTTGCAGAACGGACCTCCCCGGTAATAGGCCGGGCAGCTGCACTCCCCGTTAACATCCCCGTCACTGTCTATGGTCAGCACTACCTCATGGCTCTCCAGCCCATGAACCGCAGCGCGGTATTTCGAATATTCTCCACCCTCGTTGTGTTCTGTATAGATAAGATCAACCTTGTGAGCGTGATAATAAGCTACTCCCTGATCAAAAGCGGCTCTGCCGCACAGCAGCTTGATTACCCGTTCCGGTACCTGGAAACCCAATGTAATCATCACTTCCTTCTATTCCTGATGGCTAACTTGGCTAACTTGCACTCAAGTCAAAACCCTGTTTGCCCATACGACAATCGCTACAGTACCCATAATAGCAGAACAGGCGTACGCCTTCAAAAGGGTTTATGCTGGGAGCAGTTCTGTCTGCTCTGTCCTGAAGAATTAAGCAATGCGGGAGTTATCTTGATGGATGGCAGCGGACTGGGGTGCTCTAGTTGCCCGGACAACATCATTTCACCGCGCCTGCGGACTCCATTGCAGTTATTTCTGTGTAAATTGTGTACAAGGAGTGGTAAGGCGGAAATAGAACAGGGCAGGGGCATGAGCAAGAATAGCGGACAAGCAGAAGTGTGCAAAGGCATAAGTGAGGGGGAGAAGCAGCAGAACTGGTATAGCTTCAGATTTAAAGTAGGTGAAAATCAAAGTGGTAAATCGCGTGCTGAGGGTTTTGCTGTGACCTGATTATGGCTTATGCGTATGCTTAATTGTACTTTGTACAACTAAATCATCTGATTTACAGGCAATTCTCCGTTTAGTTGTATTTCGTACAATTAAACTGCCTGATGTAGACGGGTTATCACCAATTCGGCAGATTTAGTTGTACAGACTACAGTTAAAAGAGACAAGCAACCCTTTTCGCAGTTTTTAATTGCACAGTATACAACTATCGCTGAATTTCCACTTGGAACTGATTACATTTATTATTGCGTTGTTGAATCAACTCCAGTAGAACCAGTAGAGCCAGTAGAGCCAGTAGAGCCAGTAGAGCCAGTAGAGCCAGTAGAACCGCAGCAGCCCACCAAGCAAAAGCCGGCCTGGCCAGCACGATGTGCTCCCGGACCGGCTCAGAGCTGTCCCGAAATGGCGCAGCTGCTCCAGTAATGTTCTCATCCAGCCGCCTACAGTGTCCCCGCCCCGCCAATACCATGCATGATGAAGCTGACGGTCTGCTCAATTTCTTCCTCGTCATTCCAGTCATGGTCCGGCATCAGCAGCAGGCGGGTCAGCAGATAGCCGATGACCGAAGAGATGGTGAAACGGATGATCGCTGGAGTAGGAGCATCCATAATCTGGCCCTGCTCCTTGAAGTGTTCGGTGATTGCAGTGACACGCTCCAGCACCTGGCTGAGAATATTCTCGACCAGCTGCTCTCTGAGCGCAGGCTGGAAGGGGATTTCCTGGATAAGGATGCGGATAATCTTGAGATTCTTACGGGCGAAATCGAGCCGGTTCACCATGAACGCCTTAAGGAAGGCTTCATAGCTCTCAAAGGGAACATCCAGCACACCGCTGAAATTACGCATCACAAACGGAGCGATCATCCGGCTCATGGTGGGCACAACGATGGCCAGCAGCAGATCCTTTTTGGTTTTGTAGTAGCGGAAAATCGTTCCCTCAGCCACGCCCGCCTTCTGGGCGATCTCACTGGTGGCGGCTGCCGAGAACCCTTTCTCGGAAAATGTATCGATGGCCGCCTGCAGGATGGACATCTGCTTGGGCGTCATTTGTTCCTTTTCGCTGAGGGCCAGCAGCTCTTGAATCCACTGCTCCTGCCCCTGCTGCTCTGCAGCATTGTCTTTCTCCATCATAGACCCTCCAACTCTCTTGCTCTTAACTCCAAGTGTACCACAGCCCGTACCGCAAATTCGCGGTTACATTTTGCGGTGCTTGCGCAAGGCCAGCACATTCAGCAGCATGAACAGCAGGGAGAAGCCGGCCAGCATGAATACATCAAGAGCGATATCATTCCAGCCTTTGCCGCGGATCATGATATCCATCAGCGCCTGCGCACCATAGTAGATGGGGGTTGCCAGTCCTACGCGCTGCAGCCAGAGCGGAAGGGTGTCCAGCGGAAATAATCCGCTGAGGAATATCTGCGGCACGATGACCAGGGGAATAAACTGGATCATCTGCAGCTCATTGGCGGCAAATGCCGAGAGCAGGGTGCCGAGCGTCAGCGCTGACATCGAGAGCAGCAAGGTCATCAGCAGAACATAGCCGAAGCTGCCGGCCATCATAATGCCAAGCACCTGGATCGAGAACCAGGAGATCAGCAGCGCCTGAAAGACGGTGAAGATACCGAAGCCGCAGACATATCCGAGCACGATTTCCCAGCGCTTAAGCGGAGTGGAGAGCAGGCGTTCCAGCGTTCCCGTGGTCCGCTCGCGCAGGAAGGAGACGCCCGCGATCAGGAAGACGAAAAAGAATACAAATACCCCAATCATAATCGGTCCGAAGCGGTCGATGGTCTTCATATCCTCTGCGCCGTACAAATAGCTGATCTGTGGCTGATTCTGTACGCTGCCTGCCGCCTCCGGCTGCAGGCTCTGCATAGCTTCCTGGAGGGCCATCATTACGGCGCGGTTAGCAGTAGGGTTGCTGCCTTCAAGCACGATCTCTGGAGTGGTTCCCTTCATTGTAATATAAGTATCTATGTCCCCGGCCTGGAGAGCGGCGTTGCCCGATTCATCATTATCATAACTGGTGATTTCAGCCTTCTGCGCTTCCAGCGCTGTGCTGAACGCTGCTGCACCGGAAGACACGCCGATCTTCGGCTCATAAGCATCGCCGTTAAAGACCAGGCTCATCAGGCTGAGCACCAGCAGAGGGGCGATGAACATCAGCGCCATGGTTCTTTTATCATGGATGAATTGCTGCAGAATTCTTAAGGTTATCGCACGGATTCTCATGAACGTACACCTCCATAGTATAAGAAGGCTTCTTCAATGGTAGCTGAGCCGGTAGCCTGCAGCAGTCCGGCAGGAGTGTCTACTGCGAGCAGAACGCCATCCCGGATCATAGCCAGCCGGCCGCATTTCTCTGCTTCATCCATAACATGTGTAGTTAGGACAATCGTGGTGCCCTTGCGGTTTAACGCCTTCAGTTCCTTCCAGATCGACTGGCGCAGCACCGGATCAATGCCGACCGTGGGTTCATCCAGCAGCAGCAGCGGCGGCTCATGCAGCAGCGCAATGGCCAGCGACAGGCGGCGTTTCATGCCGCCGGAGTATTGGTCTACTCTTTTACGTAAATGCTCCTGCAGGTTCACCAGCTCCATTACATCTCTGATCCGCCGTGTGCGGTCGCCGCCCTTCAGTCCGTAGAGGGAAGCGAAGAACTCCAGATTCTCCTTGGCACTCAGTTCTGTGTATAGTGCATCGGACTGGGCCATATAGCCGATCTGCTGCAGCATGGCAAGCTTCGGCATCCGTACCCCAAGCACGTTTATCTCGCCGGAGGTAACCTCGTCTATGCCCGTGAGCAGCTTAACCAGCGTGGTTTTGCCGGAGCCCGACGGCCCCAGAATCCCGAAGGTTTCAGCCTGTTCCACCTGCAGCGTAATATCCTTCAATACCTTTTTGCTGCCAAAAGCACGATCAACGTGATTGACCGTAATCACAGGGTTCATTGGATTCATTAGTATATCTCCTCATTTCCCAGATCATGAGTGAGCGCTCACTCATTATATTAATGATTCCCGGCATAAATGTAAATCTCTTTCTTCATGCCGAAATAAATATATTAAATTTTATGGATTGCCCGTTTCCATATACCGGTTATCAGGGTAATAAGGAGAATACTGGAGATTGCCGGCAACCGGAACCTACTACATCAGAAGGTGGTGCGAATCATGGCAGGACATAAGCTGCTCCTTACTATGGGAGTGCTTCTGGCTGCGGCGGGGCTTAGCGGCTGCAGCAGCAAAGACGGCGCAGAAGCGGATGGCGTAGCTTTTCACACCTTGGCGGAAGAGAATGCGGACGCGCGGCAGTATTTGCCTGACGATCTGCCGATTCCGGAAGGCGCGGGTATTACTTTTACCAAAGGTGAAGTGGCAGAGGGGAAGAAATCCTCTATGCTGATCTACGAGACAGAGGAAAGCATGGCCGCCCTGGGCAGTACATATCAGAAATATGTAAGAGATAAGGAACTGGAACGCGGTACAGAGATAGTGGACAGCAACAATATTCTAATCAATGGCAAGGTAAACGGTTCTTATTCGTATTCTATTATCGGCAGCAGCTCGGAGTCGAAACCCGGCGGTAATGAGATTATCGTCACCTGGATATTGAATTAACATAACTTTTACAAACGGCGGGTCCTGGAGTTATTCCGGGGCCCGCCGTTGTATTTTCCTCCCCATAAACATTTTTGCTTTTTTTAATAGATTGGATGGACAAGTTGAGAAAGAAAAGGAGTGACGGAGGGGAATTTTGGAACTGTAGGAGCGGGAGCGACCGCCTTTGTCCCCGGATTTCCACCGCGTATAGCGGTAACAATCAAGAAATCTGGGGGCGGGCAGCGGCTGGAAGTCCAAATATTCACCGCAGTGGCGAGTGGTTTTTTCTCGAAAAGTTTAAAGTTCAATCCATTTAGGAGAGCAAAAATGTGATTACTTTTACAATTAATATTTCCATAACATTCCTCTGCAACAGAATTGACATTCGTAGATGAAAATAACATTAGCAGTTACCTATAGGAAAAGGGTGAATCTAATTGACAAACAGTAAATGGATCGGCGCCGCTTTGGCTTCAGCACTTCTCGTAACAGGGGGATCAGTAAGTGTTCTGGCTACAAGCAGCAGTGTGAGCGCCGCCGCCGTCAAGACAGCCGCAGTGCAAGAGGGAAGTACTACATGGAATATTAACGGTACGCAGGTTGCACTCAGCACGATCAACAGCGGCGGATACAAACTCTATTCGCTAAGCCAGGTGGCAGGAGAGCTTGGAGCGGGACTTGTGCTCGGCAGCAGCGGATTTCTTTTAAATGACAGCAAGGGTCTACATAATGTACAGATTCAGGCGGGAGTAAAAAGCTATCAGGTTGATGGTGAAGCACAGGAATTCACAGTGGCACCTGTCGTTCATAACAGCAAAACCTATGTTGAACTCACGAAGCTGGTTACCGCACTTGGCGGTGAACTGCAGGCTGAAACCAGCAGTATCCTGAGCTTCGCCCGGCCGGTTGGCCAATTTGATACCCTTCACTGGAGTGCGGACGGCGGCCTGATCGCGAACCAAAGCGACGCTGAATCCACACTGCTCTATAAATTCAGCCAGGTGCCGGGCAATTATGAATGGTTCTCTTCCAATAGCGGTGCAGTGGACTATGCCGTTTCTGCAGATCAGCAGTGGGGTGCGTTCAATGATGAGACAGGCCTTCTGCAGCTGATCAACCTGTCCAGCGGAGTGATCACTCCCCTCGGCAAAGATACCAGCGTGAAGACGGATCTGGTGTGGTCGAACGACGGCAAGACGATCTATTTCGTGCAAGGCGACAAGCAGGAGAAGCTGGCCCAGATTTCTGTAGAGACCGGTGCTGTCAAAACAGTGCTTGAAGATAAAGTAGAGAACAAATCGGAACTGCGTGTATCGGCCGATGGAAAAACTGCTGTGTACATTGTCAATGTAACAGGCACAGCCAAGAATGATGCCGACAGTACAGAAGATTCACTGACTGTAGACTTCAGCAAAGCCGGAGAACAGCTGTACAAGCTGGATCTTACAGCCAAGGATGCCAAACCGGCAGCACTGACCACTGCACTCGACAACAAGCTGTATCCTGAAATTCTTGGTAACGGCAGCGTGGTTTACCTGAGTGCAGATCCTGAAGGCACTGCCGCCAACACCCTGAAGTCGATTGCAGCAGATGGAACCAGTGCAGATATCGCCTTGAGCGCTGAAGCCAACTGGTCTGCCGGAACCAGTACAGGTCTGGTAGTAGCAGGCTTGACAGCAGACGGAACTACAGTGATCTACTCTATTGCGGGCGGCGCGGCTCCGGTTGAATTGTTCCGCACGGCAGAAGATGTGTCCGAGGTGTCTGTCTCGAATGACGGCAGCAAAGTAGCTATTGTGAGTGACGGCAAAGTGCTTGTGATCCAGAACGGTAAAGCTGTACAGCTGTCCAACTAAAACCTGAGCTTCAACGATTCACAACAACATTTATCGGCGCTGGCCGCCGGGAGGAGAAATATTACATGAAAGTTTTCCGGAAATTAACAGTTACAGCGCTCACCGCGGTTATCGCGGTTACCGCAGCTTTTGCAGGGGTTGCCGCTGCTGCGGACAGTCTCAAGGGTAAAATCACCGTCAACGGTTCGACCGCACTGCTTCCATTGACGCTGCAGGCCGCCAAAGAATTCCAGAAGCTTCACCCTAAAGTGAAGATTGCTGCTTCAGGCAAGGGCTCCGTAACCGGACCTCAAGCCGTGAAGAAAGGCATTGCCGATATCGGCGCCTGCGACTGGGATGCCAGCATCGATGTTCCGGGCTTCAAAGCTTTTGAAGGACAGGTAGCGAACAAGGTAGCGGTCATTCCTTTTGCAACCATCGTGAACAAAAACGTCGGCGTAGACAACTTGACTACAGAACAGCTTAAAGGGATCTACTCCGGTAAAATCACGAACTGGAAAGAAGTCGGCGGAGCAGATGCCAACATCGTGGTCATCACCCGTGCCTTCGGTTCCGGTACACGTGTCAACTATCAGGCTAAGGCGCTTGCCGGCGGAGATATCGTGAAGAAAGAGAAGAACTACAAGGAAACCGGCTCCAGCGGCGACATGAAAACAGCTGTGGGCACTACCCCTAACGCTATCGGATACATCGACCTTGTCTACGTAACCGGCAGTGACATCAAAGCCGTGAAGTTCAACGGTGTGGAAGCTACTACGGACAATGTTATCAACGGTTCGTACAAGATTTGGGCTTACGGCTACTATATGACCAAAGGCCAGCCTACCGGCGCTACCAAAGAATTCATCGAGTACGTGCAGAGCAAGAAGTTCCAGCAGGGTTCGCTCAAAAAGCTTAAATTCATTCCGATTGCAGCAATGCAATCCTAAGATCAACCATAGAACAAGGTAACAGACTGACAGGTAACAGCGGCCAGCTCCGAGTATCATGCGGGGTTGGCCTCTTACAGGAGGGAAAGTATGGGGGCACCGGTTCATAGCCTGACAGCACAGACACAGAAGAGCCTTGAGGAAGTTAAGGTAGATACCAGAAGACATAAGAGACATCTGCTTGGCAACACAATATCCCGTTATTATTTCTTATTCAGTATCCTGGCACTTTGTCTGGTGCTTGGACTAGTTATTGTATTCATCGGCAAAACGGCGCTGCTGCTGTTCGGGAGCATCTCACCGCAGGACTTCTTCTTCTCATTCAACTGGACACCGGAAGAGGATGCCTTCGGCGCCGCTGCCTTCATTGTTAATACATTATCGCTTACCGCATTGACTCTGGTCATTGCCGTACCTATCTCCGTAGGGATGGCCGTGCTCTGTGCGGAAATCGCGCCCAAATGGCTGACAAGCTTCATCCGTCCGGTGCTGGATCTGCTGGTCGGTATTCCTTCTATTGTATACGGTTATCTGGGCTTGACCGTATTGCTTCCCTTCCTGCGGAGAGTGAGCGGAGAAGGTCTGGGGGACGGACTGCTCGCCGCAGCCCTCGTGCTGGCGCTGATGGTGCTGCCGACCATTTGCCGGATCAGCGATGACGCCATTGTATCCGTTCCGCGCAAATACCGTGACGCCGCGTATGCGCTGGGCTCAACCCGTCTTCAGGTCATTATGCGCGTTGTGCTGCCGGCAGCAAGCCGGGGGATTATCTCGGCCGTTATTCTCGGCATGACCCGCGCGATCGGTGAGACCATGGCGGTGGTTATGGTTATCGGCAATACGCCGCAGCTGGCGAAGACCCTGTTCACGCCAACCTCCGTACTGACCAGCAACATCGTAATGCAGATCTCTAACGTCGAGTTCGAATCCACCTGGAACTATTCCCTGCACATGATGGCTTTCCTGCTGCTGCTCATTTCGTTTGTGCTGATTCTAATTATCCGCGTGCTGGGCCGCAAACGGAGGGATGCCTGATGAACGGATTTACCCGTACCCGCCATACTGCAAGATCGCAACGCAACAACAAGATTGCGACTATCGGCTTCTACACCCTGGGAGTTCTGGTGATGCTGCTGATCTTCTGGCTGCTGTTCACTATCCTTGGCAAGGGTCTGCCCGCACTTAGGCCTGAATTCCTGATTAAACAGCCGGAAGAGATGGATGCCGGCGGAGGAATCGGTCCCGTCCTCTTTAACTCCTTCTACATTCTGATTATCTCGCTGCTGATCTCGGTTCCGATCGGGATCGGAGCAGGCATCTATATGGCGGAGTATGCGCCGGATAATGCCTTCACTGGCGCTTTGCGCATCTGCGTGGAATCCCTGGCCTCGGTTCCGTCGATCGTGTTCGGCCTCCTGGGCCTGGCGATCTTCGCCGAGTACTTCGGGGTCGGCCTGACGATTCTCGGCGGAGGCGTCAGCCTGGCGCTGCTGAATCTGCCGACACTGGCCCGCGTCACCGAAGAGTCCATCCGTGCCGTGCCCGGCGAGATCCGTGAAGCCGGCTATGCCCTCGGCATGACCAAATTCCACGTCATCCGCAAGGTCGTGATGCCGGTAGCCCTTCCGGCAATCGTTACTGGTGTCTGCCTTGTGGCCGGACGCGCCTTCGGGGAATCGGCGGTCATTATCCTGACCGCCGGACTCAGCACCTCCGGCGAGATGTGGGATTTCAATCTGTTCTCGCCGGGTGAGACCCTGGCGGTGCATCTGTGGTACGTGCAGTCCGAGGCTATTGTCGAGGATGCGCAGCAGATCGCGGATAAATCTGCCGCGGTGCTGGTATTCGTAGTCCTGCTGATCAACTTTATATTCCGCTTTCCGCTGTGGCTGGGCAACCGCCGCCGGGGGCGCTGAGACTTAAGCTGAAGCTGAAGCTGAAGCTGAAGCTGAAGCTGTTTATGCGAAATAACAGGCTGCTCTGCTGTGGATGATCCACGGCGGGGCAGCCTGTTTGATGTGATAAGGGAAGCCGGGAGGATCGGGCAGCCGCCGGTATGCTTTTTTCACAGGGGAGCCTATCTATTTACAATGCTTAAAATTATAATAATGCTAGAATGAAAGCGGTTATAAGGAATAGGAGGTATGCCGAATGCCTGACCGTATGTCCGAGCAGGAATTGAATAAGCTGATTAATATGCTGGAGCTGTCGCAAGGTAACAGTGATATAGAGTTTGATGTTTCATTTATGGTATCCGATGATCCGGATAATGACCAGGGAGGACGTGTGCTGGTCCGGGCTGACAAAATCTTCGTACAGGACCCGCTGCCCGGCGGATCGCCCGCAGTGATTATGGGAGTCCTGCCGGTTAATCTATATGTCAACGGGGAGCTGATTTCCGGCCCGGCCGAGGTTACTACAGAGGATACTGTAGAGTGGGAGATCTCGGAACCGCCGCTGTATTCTGTTACCGTGTCGGAGGATCGCCTGCTGGCTTTTTTCACTCTCCATTCCACCAAGAAATTCTCCTGGAAGCTGAATGATCATTTCTCTGCCGGAATGGTAGAAGTAGATGCCGTGATGAATACGGAGAATGTTGTCGGAATTCTGGGCCTGAACCAGATTATTACCGACTTCGAGCGCCGGGGAATGATTCAGAATCTGAATATCTCCGGCATCCATAGTGAACTGCAGAATCCGACCTACCAGCCGATTACCGCTGCCCAAGGCAGAGCGGCTGTGCCGGGAGAGAATGCGCATCTGGACTTGTTCTTTTCCGAGACAATAGAGAATGAATTCAGTGAAATTGAAGGCCAGGTCGATTACCGCAGTCATCTGCGTATTCCTTCGGCCATCCGTGGCGAAGTGCTGGCGCGCAAGGTTCCGGTTATCGAGGGAATCCCCGGCTATGATGTCTATGGAGAGATTCTGTATCCTCCGCCGCCTGCAGACATTTCGATTCTCGCCAAAAATAATACGGTGCTGCTGATCGGCAACGAAATCCGCGCTCTCCGTGAAGGGCGGCCCCGGGTGACGGGTGACCGGATCAAATACTTCGACATTTGCACGTCCTACATCGTACCCGGCAATGTGAACATTAAGTCAGGCAATATTGTGTTCTCCGGCGATGTTATTATCCGCGGCGATGTCGAGGACAATATGATCATTGAATCACTGGGTAATGTCTATGTTGCCGGCAGTATTTATAACTCCACCATCACAGCCACCGGCAGTATTCTCGTTAAGGGCAATGTGGTGAACAGCAAGCTGTACTCCGGATATTTCGGCGTGATGTACAACCGGATCTACAACTGCTCCAAGCTGCTGATTGAAGAGACCAGGATCCTCCAGAAAGCGGTCCGGATGCTGGTCCAGGCCGTCCATAGCCGGAAGCAGAGCGTGAAGTACGGACAGGCTGTGCTGCTGCTGCTGGAGAGCAAGTTCCAGAAGATCCCGCAGCTGATCAAGGAGCTGCTCTCGGTGCTGGCAACGGTACAGGCCTCTTACCATCAGGATCTGGAGCAGACGCTGCATTTCCTGAACTTGTTCCTGAAGCCGGCGCAGCTGGTGGATTTTATGAGCGAAGCATCGCTCAGTGGAGTAATCAGTATGCTGGAAGAGCTGCATATGGGAGTGGCCCGGATGCAGGAGACCAAGGTGGAGGTTAACATCGGCAAATGCCAGAACAGCACGCTGAAATCCAACGGTGACATCATCATCCACAGGGACGGGATCGTGCAGAGTGAGCTGTTCTCTTCGGGCAATATCACGTTTCTCAAAACGTTCTCCGTCTGCCGCGGCTCCAAGCTGGAGGCGGGGGGCAGCATCTCTGCCTTCTATGTCGGCGGGGAGAGCGGTGCACAATCCTACCTTAAGGCCAAACAAAGTATCTCCGTCCGCAAAATGTACCTGGGCAAGGTCACCATCGACCGCTATACCGCAGACATTACCGAGCCGGTCGAGAACCTTGTCTTCGACGCCGAGAGCCTGCAGAAGATGAAGCTGTCAGGGGAGTCCGGGAGAGGGTAGAGTGAAATAGGAGCGTCCTGCAAGCCTCGTGGCTGCTTGGGCGCTCTTTTTTCGGTTGCAGTGTACGTAGGTAGGTGCCACCGTGAAGGGGAGCGTCTGAGTGCGGGGTACGAAGGTGCGGGTGGCAGGGTTGAAGGTAAGTGAGGGCAAGCGGCGGGATGATGCAGTATGGGGAGTAACAGGCATGATAGAAGAAGCAATGAGGGGGAAGGTGGAGGCAGTGAGGAGAGAGGAGTGGGGAGAGAGGAGTGGGGAGAGAGGAGAGAGGAGAGAGGAATGGACTGAATGCAATGAGGTGTGCTCTGTGGCCAGTATGGGGGGAAATAGAAGGTTCGGCAGACCTATGCGGACTCAGATGACGTTATTTGGCGAAAAAGACTGCTTTTTTGCCCGTTGCGGACTCAGGGGCTCTTATATTGTTGTTTGGAGCTCAAAATGAGGTGAAACGGGTTACTTAACGGAATCTGAGTCCGCTTGGCCTGCGGAATGGCATGATCCGCCCAAATAAAGGCCCTGCAGTCCGCAAGGATGCTGCTGCATGCATGTGACGTCCCGGAAGGGATACAGCCCATTCGGGCTGATTGCGAAGCAGGTGCTAACGAAGCGTATGCTTGGGCGTCCCCGGCTGGCGTCCAGGGTTCTCATCCCCCGGACGCACAAACAGCCTCCCCGAAGGGAGGCTGTTCTATGACGTCCCGGAAGGGATTCAGCCCCTTCGGGCTGATTGCGAAGCGGGTGCTAACGAAGCGTATGCTTGGGCGTCCCCGGCTGGCGCCCAGGGTTCTCATCCCCCGGACGCACAAACAGCCTCCCCGAAGGGAGGCTGTTCTATGACGTCCCGGAAGGGATTCGAACCCCCGACCGTGCGCTTAGAAGGCGCATGCTCTATCCAACTGAGCTACCGGGACATGGCGCCTGACTGAAAAGCAAGCAAAAATTATGTTATCATACATAGATAATTTTTTCAACTTGTTTTTTTGAAACCGTACGGGGATATGCTATAATCTACAATTGATTAGGGTTCGGATGAATAGGAACGGAGAAAAGGAGGTGCCCTCATGAATCAATTCAATTCCCCTGCCAAAGAGAATATCGTGCTGTTCCCGAAAACGCTGGATTATTATCAGATCCAGCTTACGGTAATGCTGGAAAGTGAACGTTACGGGGAGGCGATGGAACTGCTGCGTTTTCTGCTGCAGTGCCAAGGACAGGAAGAGCGGCACTACGAGGAGTGGCAGTCGCTGCTGGATTGGCTGGAGGCGGCGTTCCCCTATGCCGCGCAGGGTAGTGATGCAGATGGTGCCCCCTCTGCAGAAGAGCAGGATCTGAAGGAAGAGGATATGGCCCGGATTCTGGCCAAGTCCAAGCTGGAGGAGGATGCGGATTATCCCGATAAGCTGCTGAAGCGGGTCATGAATGAACCGCTGTCCGAGGCGACCGTGCTGGCGCTGGAGCAGCTCTCCTACCTCGAGGGGAGCCACGTAGATGAAGCGCTGACCGGCTGGCTGCAGCAGGCTGAGGTACATCCGCTGCTGCAGTTCCGCACGCTGCAGACGCTCCGCCGCCGCGGGGCACAGGGAGCGGTCAGACTGAGCCGCGGCCACGAAGCTGCTGAGGTGGAGATCGAGGCTGTGCCGCTGCAGAACGACGAGTTCCCGGCGCAGGTAAGCCAGGTGCTGGAGCGGGTAGCTGAGCAGGCGGAGGTGCATGAGCCGACGCTGTACTATTTTGCCCAGGAGCTCTGGGGGCAGTTCATCATGTCCATTTATGGAACGAAGGAATACCGCAAGCTGCTGGACGGAGAGTATTCGCTGCTGGATATTTGGGCGGGAGCCCTGCACCAGATGGTGTCGGAGAGTCTGAACGGAAACCGCAAAGAAGAGGAAACACGGAGTATGTACGGGATCACAGACAGCATGCGCTTTCAATTTGAAGGTGCTTACCGTTCGCTCAAAGGATTTGTAAAGACTTCTCTACTTGATAAATAAAGTAATGTTGTATATAATATAATGGTTATTCTGTGCGTGAATTGTATGACTTTTTTTAAGTAAACATGTAACCAATTTTGGAGGGAAAAGTATATTATGAAAGCAACCTGGGAAAAAATAGAGAAGAACCTTGGAGTTCTTGAAGTCGAAGTAGACGCAGACCGCGTAGCTGCAGCACTCGACAAAGCTTTTAATAAAGTGGTTAAGAAAGCAAACGTACCTGGATTCCGTAAAGGTAAAGTGCCGCGGCCGATTTTTGAATCCCGTTTTGGCGTAGAAAGCCTGTACCAGGATGCCATCGACATTCTTCTTCCTGAAGCTTACGGCGAAGCGGTTGAACAAACTGACATCTTCCCTGTAGACCGTCCTGAAGTAGACATCGAGCAATTCGCCAAAGGCCAGCCGTTCATCTTCAAAGCGAAGATCACTGTTAAGCCTGAAGTGAAACTGGGCCAGTACAAAGGCCTGGAAGTTCCTGTACAGAAGGCTGAAGTAACTGACGAAGAGCTGGACGCTGAACTGAAACGTCTGCAGGAGCGTCATGCTGAGCTTGTTGTTGTTGAAGATGATGCAGCAGTTAACGGCGACATCACTGTGATCGATTTCGACGGTTCCGTAGACGGCGTTCCATTCGAAGGCGGACAGGCTGAGCGTCATTCCCTTGAACTGGGAAGCAACTCCTTCATCCCTGGCTTTGAAGAGCAGGTAGTTGGCATGTCCACTGGAGACTTCAAAGATGTTGAAGTTACTTTCCCTGAGGCTTACCATGCTGCTGAGCTTGCCGGAAAAGTAGCTGTATTCAAAGTGAAGCTGCACGAAATCAAACGCAAACAGCTTCCTGCACTGGATGATGAATTCGCTAAGGATGTAAGTGAATTCGACACTCTGGAAGAATACAAGGCAGACCTGAAGGCACAGCTGGAATCCCGCAAACAGGAAGAACTCAAAGGCGTTCGCGAAACTGCAGTAGTTGATGCAGCTGCTGCTAATGCTGAAGTTGAAATTCCTGCGGCTATGATCGCCAGTGAAGTAGAGAACATGGTTCGCGATTTCGACACCCGTCTTCGCCAGCAGGGCATGAACATGGATATGTTCCTCAGCTTCTCCGGCCAGACACGTGAAGACCTGCAGGAACAAATGAAGGGCGATGCTGAGAAGCGCGTTCGCAACAACCTTGTTCTGGAAGTCATCGCTAAAGAAGAGAAGATCGAAGTTTCTGAAGAAGAAGTTACGCAAGAGCTGGCTACTATGGCAGAAGCTTACAAACGTACTCCTGAAGAAATCCGCAGCATTCTGTCTGCCAATGGTTCCCTGAGCAGCCTGAATGACGAAATTTCGCTGCGCAAGACCATCGACTTCCTCGTTAGCAATAGCGTAGAAGTAGAAGCTCCAGCTGTAGAAGCACCTGTTGAAGAAGCGGCTGCAGAAGAAGCAAGCGCTGAGTAATTTTTCTTCAGAGCTATAATTTACCTAGCACGGCCATCTCCAAGGGCCTCCATAAAGATCAGATAAGGCACGTAAGTTTTTGTTACGTGCCTTATTTTTATCGGGGCAGACGTTTGTTAGTACATACCACGGATCAAGAATTGGCATTGCCCGCGGAATTGCGATATAATGGCATGCACATGAGCAGTGCGGTTAAAGAGCAGCAGTGAATAAATGACATCCCGCTTTGAACGTGTTAAAATATTTCTGAAACGGAAAGACTAATCTGTATAGAGAAAAGAGGTTGGTGGCATGAGTCTGGTACCAATGGTTGTGGAAACGACAAGTCGGGGAGAACGCTCATACGATATCTATTCCAGATTGCTCAAGGATCGCATCATCTTCCTAAGCAGTGCGATTGACGATGATGTCGCCAATCTGGTAATTGCCCAGTTGTTATTCCTGGCAGCAGATGACCCCGAAAAAGACATTCACTTGTACCTCAACTCGCCCGGTGGTTCTGTCACAGCCGGCATGGGTATATATGATACGATGCAATATATCAAACCGGATGTTTCAACGATTTGTGTGGGTATGGCTGCCAGTATGGGATCATTGCTCCTTACAGCTGGAGCGCCTGGCAAGAGATATGCGCTGACCAACAGCGAGGTTATGATTCATCAACCGCTTGGCGGCGTTCAGGGGCAGGCATCCGATATCTGGATCCATACCGACTGGATTCTGAAGACCAAGGCGAAGCTGAATCAGATTTATGTAGAGCGCACAGGTCAGCCCCTTGACAAAATCGAACGGGATACGGACCGCGATAACTTCATGAGCGCGGAAGAAGCGAAGGAATACGGGCTCATTGACCAGGTACTCTCTTCACCGATCATATCTTAAAGGGGTGGTAAGATGTTTAAATTTAATGATGAAAAAGGGCAATTGAAATGTTCCTTTTGCGGCAAATCACAAGAGCAGGTTCGTAAGCTTGTAGCCGGACCTGGCGTTTATATATGTGACGAATGCATCGAGCTGTGCACGGAGATTGTGGAAGAGGAGCTCGGTCACGAAGAAGAACTGGATATGAAGGATATTCCGAAACCGAAGGAAATCCGCGATATTCTGGATCAATACGTAATCGGCCAGGAGCAGGCGAAGAAATCGCTCTCCGTTGCCGTATACAATCACTACAAGCGTGTGAACAGCCAGAGCAAGATTGAAGATGTGGAGCTGACGAAGAGTAACATCCTGCTGCTCGGACCTACCGGTTCCGGTAAGACCCTGCTGGCGCAGACGATGGCGAAGATCATCAACGTTCCTTTTGCCATTGCAGATGCCACTTCCCTTACGGAAGCAGGTTATGTCGGTGAAGACGTTGAGAACATTCTCCTGAAGCTGATCCAAGCGGCTGATTACGATGTGGAGAAGGCCGAACGCGGCATTATCTATATAGACGAAATTGACAAGGTAGCACGCAAATCCGAGAATCCGTCCATTACCCGCGACGTTTCCGGTGAAGGTGTACAGCAGGCTCTGCTGAAGATCCTGGAAGGTACTGTAGCTTCTGTTCCACCGCAAGGCGGACGCAAGCATCCTCATCAGGAATTCATCCAGATCGATACCACGAACATTCTGTTCATCGTAGGCGGTGCCTTTGACGGCCTGGAGCAAATGATCAAACGCCGTATCGGCAAAAAAGTTATCGGCTTCAACGCAGCGGTTGAAGGTCAGAAGGATCTGAAGGCCGGTGAATACCTCTCCATGGTATTGCCTGAGGATCTGCTCAAGTTCGGCCTCATTCCTGAGTTTGTCGGCCGTCTGCCGGTCATCTCGACGCTGGAGCCGCTTGATGAGAACACACTGGTACGTATCCTCTCCGAGCCTAAGAACGCGCTGGTGAAGCAGTATGTGAAGCTGCTCGAGATGGATAACGTTGCACTCAAGTTTGAGCCGCTGGCCCTTGAAGCTATTGCCAAGGAAGCGATCAAACGCAATACCGGTGCCCGCGGACTGCGTGCAATCATCGAGAGCATTATGCTCGACGTGATGTATGAGGTTCCTTCACGTGATGACATTAAGGATTGTGTCATTACCGAGAAGGTTGTCCAGGAGAAGTCCCTGCCGGAGCTCAGTCTCAAGAAGGATAAGAAAAAAGAAGAAAGTGCGTAAGCAATGAGTAATCATCTGCTTAGTGCAGCTTAACAATACAATTCAGGGTCTCCACTTTCTCCCGCACACCCCGCAGTACCTGCGGGAGCGGAGAGGGTGGAGCTTTGATCGTTATGGGGGAGAAAACCATGTTCTTGAGACACCAGACCCGTCCCGTCAATGTCGGCGGGGTAATTATTGGGGGAAACAACGAGGTTGCTATCCAAAGCATGTGTACGACCAAAACCGCCGATGTCGAAGCGACCGTAGCCGAGATACTGCGGCTGGAAGAAGCCGGATGCCAGCTCGTGCGTGTAACGGTCAACAATGAAGAAGCGGCGGCGGCAATTAAGGAAATCAAGAAACAGATTCATATCCCGCTGGTAGCGGATATTCATTTCAACTATAAGCTGGCCCTGCTGGCGATTGAGAACGGCATCGACAAGGTACGCATCAATCCCGGCAACATTGGACGCCGCGATAAGGTGGAAGCTGTCGTTAAGGCTTGTAAGGAGAAAGGCATTCCAATCCGTATCGGGGTCAACGCAGGTTCCCTGGAGAGTCATCTGCTGGAGAAATACGGCTACCCTACACCGGAAGCCATGGTCGAGAGTGCCTTATACCATATCGGAATTCTGGAAGAGCTGGACTTCCACGATATTATCGTGTCACTGAAGGCCTCCGATGTGCCGATGGCCATCGAAGCTTACCGCAAGGCGGCGGAAGTGATTCCTTATCCGCTGCATCTGGGCATCACCGAATCCGGCACGTTGTTCGCCGGAACCGTCAAGAGCTCGGCCGGGATTGGCGCGCTGCTCTCCATGGGAATCGGCAGCACGGTACGTATCTCGCTGAGTGCTGATCCGGTGGAAGAGGTGAAGGTGGCCCGCGAGCTGCTCAAGACCTTCGGTCTGATCTCGAACGCCCCTACACTGATTTCCTGTCCGACCTGCGGACGCCTGGACATTGACCTCTTCTCCATCGCGAACGAAGTGGAAGAGTATATTTCCAAGCTGAAGGTGCCGATTAAGGTATCTGTGCTGGGCTGCGCAGTGAATGGTCCGGGTGAAGCAAGGGAAGCCGATATCGGCATTGCCGGAGCACGCGGAGAAGGCCTGCTGTTCCGCTACGGTAAGATGATCCGTAAGGTTCCTGAGGCGGAGCTGGTCTCCGAGCTGAAGAAGGAGATTGACATCATTGTGGCTCATTTCGAAGAGACCGGTGAGATTCCCGGCCGCAAGCATGCGGGACTTGCTCCTGCAGTAGGTGCGGGCAACCCTGAGAGCGGCAACTAACTGAACTGATTCTAATCGTATCCTAACCTGATTTTTTCTATGTTTATATACATGAAGCGCCCCGCTGCAGATGTCTGGTACGATCAGACCATCTGCAGTGGGGCGCTTTTCATTAGATAAGAATCTATATGTTTTGGGGGTTATTTTACGTGCTTTTCCGGAATAGAGCCTTCTTCAGCAGTGTGATTACATAGATCAGAATAGGGATCAGCAGGAGAAAAATAAACGAGAACTTTCCCCATACCGTTCCGATGATGTCATTGACATAGACGGTGTTGATATATGTATTCCAGGCGATGATGAGGAACAGTACAGCCAGCGGGTAGATCAGATGCTGAGGAGCTTTGAGGCTGAAGACCGTTTGGATGCCTTTGAGGATGGAAAGGTAGAGCAGTGAGATTTTGATGAAAAAGGTTAATATCCAGATGGTGATCAGCAGTCCCTCGACGCGCTGCAGAATGTTCCCGATATTGATGGTTTTGGCCAGTGCATAAGCAGGGAAAGTGCTGTTCTCCGTCTGCTCAATGCCAAGTACAAGGATGCTGAGCAGTACGATCAGGAGCAGCACGGTACCGCCGGTTATAGTCCCCCACAGAAAGGCTTTTTCCCCGCTTTTTCGCTTATGGACCAGAGGCAGGAACGTCATCATCACAATGAGCTCCTGAAACATGGCCGACTGTAAGCCGGCCTGAAAGACAGGACCTGCACCCCCCTCCAGAACAGGCTTGATATGATTCCATTCGATTTGGGGGATCAGCGTGAGAACAAGGAGCAGGAACAGAAACAATACCCACGGAAACAGCAGCTCCCCCAATCTGGCGAGCACGATAACCCCCATACTGGCCCCCATAACCGCAGCAATCAGGAACACAATCTGGATCGCCTCAATCGGCGTTTCCGGCATGATCTCACTCGACATGAAGAATCCGAGGTCACCCAGCAAAGTGCCGGTGAGGATGAGGAAATAGAACAGATAGAGCAGCGAGATTAGTTTACCCATCCATTTACCGAAGGCAGCTTCGTGAATTTCAAAAAGATGTCTGCCGGGATGAAGCCGTGCAATAAATAGATAGAGCACCACCATGACCAGGTTGATCATAAGACTGCAGAGCGAGGCAATCCAGGCATCTTCTCTGGCAGTATGCGCAAGTCCGCTTGGGATGACCAGAATAGAGGTGCCGATGGTCAAACCGAATGTCATAATGTAGAACTGTCTTGCGGCAATACCGGTACGGCTTTTCACCTCTATCTCACATCCTTTATCGCAAAAAGTATTCAGGACAGCAGCTCCATGATGCTGCGTACCCAGTCGAGCGGCCTGAGCTGGGACAGATCTGCCTTATCCGCGAGAGTGACCATGACAGTCAGAGCCCAAATTCCATAGAATGCGGCGGTATCCCGGGCGGACCGGAGCCTGAGAATGCCGGGGGTTTTCAGGATGAGTATAAACAGCAGGAAGAACAGTAACAGCAGACTCCAGTTCATTTCTCCTCGAGCTCCCTTTGGAGTGGCTGTATGACCGAGCCGATGCGCCGGATTGCCACCTTGGAATGAACACTGATCTTAACGGTCTTGAAGCTATCCTCCCAATGGTTGCGGTAATCCTTCCACAGATGGGGATACTTCCGGTGCAGCGCTTCTCCGAAGCCGAAGATATCGGAACTATATTTCTGCTGGACCTCCCGGATATCGCTGGCCATTCTGTCGTCGAAACGCTTCTCCAGATTCTTCTCAATGCCCTCGATGCTGGACGGTTTGTTCAGATCGAGGGTGCCTTCCACTGTCGTCAGGTTGGCTTCTATATTCAGTTTCACGGTGAATTCGGGTTTGCCTTGGTCATTCAGCTTGATATCCATCGCGGTATTTGCCTGTGTCACGATGAAGCCTGCGGTGCCGCCATCCGGACTGGGCACATTTCCAACCGTTGAATCCACGTCATTCAGCGTATAATTGACACTTTTGCTGAGCGGTTCACCCAGCCAGCCGACCAGCTTGTCTTTTTTGAACACGGCGATGCCGGCATGCTGAATCAGGGTCTTCGGGCTGATGCTCTGCACATTCTTGGCGGACTCCCCGTCCTCTACATCTCCTTTTAACTGTACCCCCGACATGATCGGATTAGAGCCGCCGCGCTCCAGCTCGGTAATGAACTGCTGCAGGGTTACTTTCCCGGTCGCGGCCCATTTCTTATGGGAGACTAGAATCGAAGAGTACAGGGAATTCGCCGGGATATGCTCGAAGGGAGTGATAATCTCCAGGATCTTCGAAGCTTTCGAATTCTTGGCTACCAGCAGGAAGAAATCTGTACGAAGCTGATTGTCGCGGGAGATGTAGTCTAGAGCATCACTGACCCCGCTCCGGGCCAGCGCTTCCCCGAACACAAGCACACGGATATGGGCCAGATACAGCATACGGGGAGTCATGCTCAGCATCCGCTGCAGCGCATCCGGGACGGTACGGCCTACGGATTCGTAGGTTACGACAGGCAGGCTTCCGGAGGAGGCTCCCTTCTGGTTACCGGCCTCGCTGGGATTCATAACCTGGGCGGTGACCGCATACCCCTCCGGAACCAGATCAATGCCAAGCGCCATGACCAGAGCAAGATCATTCAGTTCTTTGCGGCTCCAGCATCCGGTAAGTGACATGAGACTTAGAATCAGGAGGATTGTAAGGGCGCGTCTTCCCCGCATCAGGCAGCGTTCCTTTCGTTATAGATTCACAGGCAACCTCTAATTTCGTCCGAAAAACTTCTTCATGCTACGCCGCGAGAGGCGGATGAAGGTATCCCGCTGGCTCTGCCAGCGCATAGGTGCGAAGGAGGTCATGTAAGGAATGCCCACCGATTCCAGGCTGCACAGATGCAGACCCAGAATTATCATCGCGATAATCATCCCGTACAGGCCGAAGGAGGCAGCAATACCCATCAGCACAAAACGCAGCATCCGCACAGAAATGCCGACATTGAAGGCCGGCAATGCGAAGTTGGCGATCGCTGTGATGGACACCACGATGACCATGGCTGCTGAGACAAGCCCCGCATCGACCGCGGCCTGACCGATAACCAGGGTTCCGACGATGGACACGGACTGGCCGATGGATTTGGGCAGCCGGATACCGGCTTCGCGCAGAATCTCGAAGGTGATCTCCATGATGAACGCTTCAAGGAATGCCGGAAAAGGAATCCCCTCACGCTGCCCGATCAGACTGATCAGCAGAGTGGTTGGGATCATCTCCTGATGGAACGTAGTAATGGCGATATAGAAGGAAGGAGTCAGCAGCGCAACGGCGAAACAAAAAAAACGCAGCAGCCGCACCAGGCTGGCGAAATCGCTCCGCTGGTAATAATCCTCGCTGGACTGAAAGAATTGCACCAGCAGTGCAGGAACCACGAGCACGAACGGAGTGCCCTCGACCAGAATGGCGATCCGTCCTTCCAGCAGTGCCGAGGCCGTGACATCCGGACGCTCTGTATTATAGACAGTGGGAAAAGGGCTGTAGCGCTTGTCCTGAATCATCTCCTCGATGTAATTGCTCTCCAGCACGCTATCCAGCTTCGCGTCATCCAGCCGTCTGCGCAGCTCCTCTAGCACTACCGGATCGGCATTGCCTTCAATGTACATTACCGCGACATCCGTCTGGGTCTGCTCCCCCAGCTTGCGTGACTCGATCCGCAGCTTCGGGTTCTGGATGCGCCTGCGGACCAGTGCGGTATTCTCCCGCAGGGATTCGGTGAAGCCTTCACGCGGTCCCCGTACAACCGACTGGGAGATGGCATCTTCCACAGCACGCTGCTTGAGCGCCTCTGTGCCGGCAGAGAGTGCGGTAACACTTCCATCTATGAAGAGGATTGTGTTACCGGCCAGGATTTCCGTTTCAACCTCTGTATAGTTGCTGATCTCCCCGACCTTGCCCAGGGTAAGCGTCCGTTCCTGCAGCAGCTTGAGGCAGGTCTCCGTTGTAAACCCGTCCAGCTCATGGAACAGGCTGGCATCCTCGTGAATTGCCTGTATCAGATCCCGCGGCTCAGACAGTCCTTCAATAAATACAAGCACAGCGGACAAGGGGCCGAGCGAGATGAACCGGTAGATGATATCTGTACTTTTGCCCAGGCGGACTTGCATGCCCTCTATGAAAGCGGATAGAGATTCCGGCAGCTTCTCCTGCGGCGATCCTGCATTTTCCAGCTGTGTCATGTGTATTCGCCTCCTGTCATCCGGTATAGTCTTTCCGTTTGTGGAAATCGTATGCAATCTGCAGGCCGGGAAGGGCGGCTCGGGCTTCTGTTTTTTTAGCGCAGGCGTTTACGAATGATTGAAACGGCTATACTACCTAGTAGTAGTTAAATACTGGATAGGCAGACGGAAGGAAACAGGAGGGTGTGCTATGGAACTAAGTATATTGCTGATGGTCGTGCAGCTCTTTTTTGCGCTGGTCATCGGCGTTTATTTTTGGAATCTGCTGCGTGGACAGAAGACCAACAAGACGGCGGTAGACCGGGAATCGCGCAAGGAGCTGGATAAGCTGCGCAAGATGCGGATGATCTCACTGACCAAGCCGCTCTCAGAAAAGACACGTCCGGCCTCCATCGACGATATTGTCGGACAGAAGGACGGATTGCGCGCGCTCAAAGCCGCGCTCTGCAGTGCCAATCCGCAGCATGTCATTATCTACGGGCCGCCCGGGGTGGGCAAAACTGCGGCTGCCCGCGTCGTCATGGAGGAAGCGAAGAAGAATGCATTGTCCCCGTTCAAGCGGGATGCCAAGTTTACAGAGATTGATGCCACTACAGCGCGCTTCGATGAGCGCGGAATTGCCGATCCGCTCATCGGCTCGGTGCATGATCCGATCTATCAGGGTGCGGGGGCCATGGGGGTGGCCGGAGTTCCGCAGCCGAAGCCGGGAGCGGTCACCAAGGCGCATGGCGGGATTCTGTTCCTGGATGAGATCGGAGAGCTGCATCCGATTCAGATGAACAAGCTGCTGAAGGTGCTGGAGGACCGTAAGGTGCTGCTGGAGAGTGCATATTACAATTCAGAAGACAGCAATACGCCGGCGTATATCCATGATATCTTCCAGAACGGCCTGCCCGCCGATTTCCGGCTGGTTGGCGCAACGACACGTTCGCCGGACGAAATCTCGCCTGCGCTGCGGTCGCGTTGTATGGAGATCTACTTCCGGCCGCTGCTGCCGGAGGAGATTGCGGTGATCGGAAGGGATGCCGTCCAGAAGATCGGGCTGAAGCCAAGCCCCGAAGCGGTGGAAGTGGTGCAGCAGTATGCCACGAACGGCCGTGAAGCGGTCAACATGATCCAGCTGGCCGCCGGATTGGCCCTGACCGAAGGCCGGGATACCCTTAGCGCTGCCGAAGTGGAATGGGTCGCGGGCAGCAGCCAGCTGCCGCTGCGGACGGAGCGCAAGATTCCGTCGTCCCCGCAGATCGGGCTGGTCAACGGCCTTGCCGTCTACGGGCCGGGCATGGGTACGCTGCTGGAGATCGAAGTCTCCGCCGCACCCGCTGCGAATGGTCAAGGCAGACTGAATATAACCGGTGTGGTCGATGAAGAAGAGATGCGGGGAGGCTCACGGACAACCCGGCGCAAGAGTATGGCCAGAGGCTCCATCGAGAATGTGCTGACCGTGCTGCGCACGATGAAGCTGGACCCGGACCGCTACGACCTGCACATTAACTTCCCCGGCGGCACGCCAATTGACGGCCCGTCCGCCGGTGTCGCCATGGCGGTCGCTATCGTCTCCGCCATCCGGCAGCTGCCGGTGGACAACACGGTAGCGATCACCGGGGAGATCGGCCTCCACGGCCGTGTGAAGCCGGTCGGCGGCGTGGTCGCCAAGGTGGAGGCCGCGTTCCAGGCCGGTGCAACCACCGTGCTGATCCCGAAGGAGAACTGGCAGTCGCTGTTCTCCGACCTCGGCCCCCTGCGGGTTATCCCGATGGACACCGTCGAAGAAGTCTTCCGCCATCTGTTCGGCACAGACACGGCAGACGTGAGAATGCCTGCCGTGTCGGGCGAGACCTTCTCTTCGGCGCCTTCGCTGCTGAAGGCGGATGCTTCGGGGGAGAGTCTGGGCGGGTAGGAAGTAAATAGTCTGAAGACAATCCCTCAGATAAGGAATCTGGGGGATTGTTTTGCAGTACCGTCCTTTGGAGGACAGTAGAGCTGTTTCAGCTTGTTCGTTATGTAATGATTCCAGAGCCTTACGGACCGTAAGGTTGCTATTTTAGGCGAAAGAGGGACTCAGTTCGGCACCGGGCTAACGGACCGGATGCAGCTCCCGGATATAGATGGATTTTCTACACTTGTTGAGGAACGGATGAACCCTGCGGAACCAGCAGTTGGATAAACAGCACTTAAATCGTCGCATTTCATCCAAAGCAGCTAAATCACCCGAATTAAATGTTATTTTTCCACTTGCTTGCTCCCGATCCGCCAAAATCAGCAAATTAAGATACCTTTATCCACTTGCTTGTGGCAGCAACCGATATCCCTGCGGCATCCTCTCCACGGATACCGTACATATAAGGACGGCGAAGCCGTTTCCACTTGGTACAAGGATCAAGTTTTTTGAGAAGAAACTCTGACATTTCTCCGCCAAAAATGATATAATGATTAGATCAGTGTGTAGAGATATTAGTCTTTTATAGGACTAAAAATATATGTCTCACGATACGTCTGCCATCTGAAATACTATTTTTATGGAGATGACGTACATGCACGGAGAAACAAGACTGCCCAGAAACGCCAAAGAAGGTTTATTATTTTTGTTAATTGTTTCAATTATTTCAGTCAATACCATTGCTCCTCTTATTGTAGGATTGGAGCTCGGATTCAGTAAGGAAGTCTACCTGGATACACTGAAGATCCTTCCATTCATGTGGGTAATCGTAGTTCTGCTGGTACGGCTGGTTGCAGGACCTATTGTCCGCAAAGTGCTGCCTAAGTTCACAGGACAAACCGACGGATTTAATGCCAGGGTTCTCCTGAATATTTTATTGAATGTTACAGTATTATCGATTTCATTGTCGGTTATCGGCACATGGGTTGGAACGAGACATGTAAGTCTGGAGCCCATTAGGAACTTCCTTCATATTTGGCCAAGAAACTTTGGGATAGCCTTCTGGATTGAACTGCTGGTGGCACAGCCGATCGCAAGATTTGCAATGAAGAGCCTGCATGCAAGACAGGACCGTAAGACAGAAAGTGTAAATGCGTAATCAGCGCTGATCGTCCAAAATAACAATACATTCGGGGAACGTCCATGCCGGGCGTTCTTTTCTTTTAATTAACCAGGCACCCTTTAAGTAAAGGCGACGGCATAGTACACTTAAGTTCAGCGAATACTAAAAGACGACTGCGCCACAGCATTTGCCGCGGCACAAGGCTTGTTGGTGTTTTCATGCCGCTTTTGTTAGAATGAATGCATATGACACTACTTATGAACCATGGGAGGTGCGAAAGCGATGATACAAAGCAAATCGAAAGGTCGTCGTTTTCCTTTATTACCGCTTAGAGGTCTTCTTGTATATCCCAGCATGGTTCTGCATTTAGATGTAGGCCGCGAGAAGTCCGTCCGGGCACTGGAAAAAGCTATGGTTGAAGATAACCTGATTCTCCTCTGCTCCCAGTCGGAAGTGAATATAGAGGAGCCGGGACAAGAAGATATTTTCCGGGTGGGTACAGTTGCGAATGTGCGGCAGATGTTGAAGCTTCCCAACGGCACGATCCGTGTGCTGGTGGAGGGTGTGGAGCGGGCCGAGATCATTCATTATACGGATAACGAGGAGTATTACGAGGTAATGGCGCGTGAGCTGCCGGAGCAGGAGGATGTCGATCAGGAGAGCGATGCCCTCATGCGTACCGTGCTAAGCCAGTTCGAACACTACATCACCTTGTCCAAAAAGGTTACTCCCGAGACGCTGGCCGCGGTCTCCGATATTGAAGAGCCGGGCCGGCTGGCCGACGTGATCACCAGTCATTTGGCGCTGAAGATTAAGGAGAAGCAGGAGATTCTGGAGACCATTGACGTCAGCAAACGTCTGGAGAAGCTGCTCGATATCCTTAATAATGAGCGTGAAGTGCTGGAGCTGGAACGCAAGATCAGCCAGCGCGTGAAGAAGCAGATGGAGAAGACCCAGAAGGAGTATTACCTGCGCGAACAGATGAAAGCGATCCAGAAGGAGCTTGGCGAGAAGGAAGGCCGGGCCGGCGAAGCGGATGAGCTGCGCGCCCAGATGGAAGAGAAGCATCTGCCGGAGCGTGTGCAGGAGAAGATCGAGAAGGAAATCGACCGTCTGGAGAAAATGCCGGCAAGCTCGGCCGAAGGCAGCGTCATCCGCAACTATGTAGATTGGCTGCTGGGTCTGCCGTGGAGCGAAGCGACCGAAGATGACCTGGATATCAAGAAGGCGGAGCAGGTGCTGGATGCAGACCACTACGGTCTGGAGAAGCCGAAGGAACGCGTGCTGGAATATCTGGCTGTACAGAAGCTGGTCAAGAGTCTGAAGGGTCCGATTCTGTGTCTGGTTGGTCCTCCGGGTGTCGGCAAAACCTCGCTCGCCCGCTCCATCGCCCGCTCGCTGAACCGTAAGTTCGTCCGCATCTCGCTGGGCGGCGTACGGGATGAAGCGGAGATTCGTGGTCACCGCCGTACCTATGTCGGTGCTATGCCGGGGCGGATTATTCAGGGGATGAAGACTGCGGGCAGCATTAACCCGGTCTTCCTGCTGGATGAGATCGACAAGATGGCAGCGGACTTCCGCGGCGATCCGTCGGCTGCACTGCTGGAGGTGCTGGACCCTGAGCAGAACAATACGTTCAGCGATCACTTCGTAGAGCTGCCGTTCGATCTGTCGAATGTCATGTTCGTCACAACAGCGAATGCCGTGCATAATATTCCGCGTCCGTTACTGGACCGGATGGAGATGCTGTTCATTCCCGGCTATACGGAGCTGGAGAAGCTGCAGATTGCCAGCCGCTATCTGCTGCCGAAGCAGCGCAAGAGTCATGGCTTGGAAGATGAGCAATTATCCATTGAGGACGATACACTGCTGAAGATAGTCCGCGAGTACACCCGGGAATCCGGGGTGCGTAATCTGGAGCAGCAGATTGCTGCCCTGTGCCGCAAGGCCGCCAAGCAGATTGTCTCGGAAGAGAAGGAACGCGTAAGCATTCTTCCGGAAGAGATCAAGGATTATCTGGGTGCTTCGAAGTACCGCTATGGAATGGCGGAGCTGGAGGATCAGATCGGTACTGTGACCGGGCTGGCCTGGACCGAGGTTGGCGGCGACACGCTGCTGATCGAAGTAACGGTTGTGCAGGGGACGGGCAAGCTGACGCTGACCGGACAGCTGGGCGATGTGATGAAGGAATCGGCGCAGGCCGCCTTCAGCTATACCCGCTCTAAGGCGGAGGAGCTGGGACTGGCACCGGATTTCCATGAGAAGAACGATATTCATATCCACATTCCCGAAGGTGCGATCCCGAAAGACGGTCCGTCCGCAGGGATTACGATTGCTACAGCGCTCATCTCCGCCCTGACGAAACGTTATGTCTCGAAGACTGTGGCGATGACCGGCGAGATTACGCTGCGCGGACGTGTGCTGCCGATCGGGGGCCTCAAGGAGAAATCGCTGGCAGCCCACCGTGCAGGCTACAAGAAGATCCTCATTCCTAAGGATAACGAGCGTGACCTGAAGGATATCCCCGAGAGTGTCCGTAACGATGTTGAGTTTGTGCCCGTAGCCCATATGGACCAGGTGCTGAAGCATGCACTTGTTGATCACGGGGCCGTCAGCGGCAGAGACACAGATACGGATACAGATACAGAAATTAGTATTGAAGCGCCTAGTAGTGTGCATTAGAAAGGAAGTCCTATGAAAGTTAACAATGCCGAATTTGTGATCAGTGCCGTAGGCCCTGACCAGTACCCTGTGGATGCCTTGCCGGAGATTGCTCTGGCAGGGCGCTCCAACGTAGGGAAATCATCCTTGATCAACCGCATGATTAACCGCAAGAATCTCGCCCGTACCAGTTCTACACCGGGTAAGACACAGCATATGAACTATTATCGTATTAATGAAAGTATGTACTTCGTCGACTTTCCGGGTTACGGCTACGCTAAGGTCTCCAAGACGCAGCGCGCCTCCTGGGGCAAAATGGTTGAGAAATACATGTCCGAACGTGAAACGCTGAAAATGGTTCTGCTCGTTGTAGACCTTCGTCATCCGCCAACCGGCAATGACAAGATGATGTTCGACTGGCTGAAGCACTATGATCTGCCGCTCTGTGTAGTGGCAACCAAGGCGGATAAGATTCCGAAGACCCGCTGGCCGAAGCACATCAAAGTGATGAAGCAGGAGCTCGGTGTGCTGCCGGGTGATAACTTCATTGCTTATTCTTCAGAAATTGGACTTGGCAAAGACGAACTATGGGAACTTATCGATAGACATACTCTTCCTACCGAAGAAGAACCTCCGGCAGAACCGGATGATCAGGAATCCGGGGATGAACCACAGCACGAAGAGTCTTCTGAGACTTAAGGGTTTGTCATAGAATTGAGGGATGGTTATGGCTCAGCGTCTGGCTATGGAATATGTGAATGCAACAATGCAAATGACCGAATTTCAGCTGAACCAGTTTCTGCTTACCGCCGATACCAGCTATATCAGCCACCGCGTGAAGATCCTTGGGGCAGGTGAACAAGAGATTGTGCTGGAAGAGGCCGGGGGCGAGGAGGTACATCTGTCTTTTGAACGCAAAGGCGGCATCTATATTGGTTCCTTGTCCTGCAGGGTAGTGAATCCTCATCTGATCAATGCGGTCCGTAAGCTCTTCTTCATGTATAAGGGCACGGGAACCGTGAACCGGATTTATAAGGAATTAACGATGATGTATTACTATGAGGGAGGCTCGGTGCGCCGGATTTCGGAAGTGAGACCGGGCGGCACTAAGCTGATCTATCAGCATAAATATTCATTAGTAGAGATGATGTCTATTTACAAGCTGCAGACGGTAGAGCAGGAGATAGAGCAGGAGCGCCGGAAGATTAATAGCTTACTGGATCTCCGCAATACTTGTCAGCATGAAGCGGCTATCCGTGAAGTAGACGAACAGCTTGCGCTGTCTGCTTACCGGCTCTTTCAGTTAGAAGCTTAAGAAGTTTAATTTAAAATTTAGCAATCATTTCCTAGTGAAATGGTTGTATTTTTTTGCGAAATCTATACATATCCTCCCGAAAAGGACCGATAAAAGACATATGATAGATATCCATAGCCACATTCTACCCTTCATGGATGACGGAGCCGCTGATGTTGACGCCGCTCTCGCCATGGCGCAAGACGCCCATAACGATGGTATTACAACTGTAGTTGCCACCCCGCACCATGCGAACGGAGTTTATATGAATCCGGCTCCAGATATAGAAGCAGCTGTGCGGCTGCTGAATGAGAAGCTCCAAGAAGCGGGCAATCCCCTTCAGGTGCTGCCGGGCCAGGAGATTCGTATCTACGGCGATCTGCTGGATGATCTGGAGAAGGGACAGCTGCTGACGCTTGCAGGCTCCAGGTACATTCTGCTGGAGATGCCCTCCTCGCGGGTGCCCCGCAACATGGAGGAGGTCTGTCATGAATTGATCATTCAGGGCTATGTTCCGGTAATCGCCCATCCGGAGCGTAATGCCGAGGTCGCCGAGAATCCGACCAAGCTGGAGCGGCTAACCGAACTGGGAGCACTTGGACAGCTGACGGCCCAGAGTCTTGCCGGGACCTTCGGGAGTAAGCTGCAGAAGGTGTCACTAGACTTGTGCCGGCGGGGGACTATACAGGTGATTGCATCAGATGCACATGATTCTAGTAATCGTCCGTTCGGTTTAAGCGAGGCTTACGAGGTTGTGAAGAAACAATTGGGAAATGAGACATTCGACTTTTTTCTACACAATTCGCGCAGAATTGTTGCTAATGAGGAGATCATTCGAGTTAATCCTGTTCAATCTGGCAGCAAACTTCATAGATTGTTCGGATTTTTTTCTCGTAAAGGGTGACCTCCCTGTTGTTTAATGGTAGAATGGGTATTACTGGATTAAAGCTATAAATTTTATAAAACTACATACAAAGAGGTGGATGACAAGTGACTTTGAAGAAAAAATTGGCAGTATCTACACTAGCAGTAAGCATGGCAGCGGCATCCGTTGCCGGATTCCCATTCAGCAGTAAAGGCCTGGCCCAGCATCTTGGGATCGTAGGTACGGCTTCTGCGGCAGCGGTTACTCACGCAGATGCGAAGCTCAAAGTGAAGAATGTATATGATCAACTTACTGCAGCAGACAAGGAGAAGCTTCTGGCTTATGAATTAGAAGCAGGCAACATTGACATTACTACATTCAAAGCTATCTTCAAGCCAGTGCTGGACAAGCTTACATTCTTGAATGATGGTGATGTTGCAACTGCCCATAAAGCATTCAAGAGCGTATCCAGTGTAGTTTATGATGTGTATGCTAATGATTTTGCTGAAATTAAAGCTATTCGTTATGATTTGGATAATGTAAACCTGCTTAACAAGATCGCTGCAGAAGCTGGCGTGGCTGAGCTTACATTTGATGACCTGATTGAATTCCTGCTGGGTAGCAATGGTGTGGAAGCAGAACTCCGCGCATTGGTCAGCAGCAAGACAAATGCTCAACTGCTTGATATTATCGCTAATTCCACAAGCCAGGATGCTCTCATTGATGATGCCATTACAGCTGTGCTTAACCACAGAACAGGTACAGGAGCCCTTACAGTTAGTCAGGTAGTATACAATCTTGATATTGCTCCTGCTGATGTGAAGCTGACTCTGAAGAACCTGAATGCTACACTTCCAACAGCGAAGCCTGCGGTGAAGGCTCTTGCTACTGCTTATATCAAAGCGTACGGCTTCAATAGTGGCGGTGATGGCGGTAGCAGCGGTGGCGGTGGCGGAACTGTAGTAACAACTCCAGTTACCAATCCAACAGCTACACCTGGAATCTACGATGTATCCAAGCTGGTAACTATTGTTGGAGACAAGGCGACACTTAAGCTGGTTGATGCTGATGTACTGAAAGCATTCGATGCCCTGGTTGCTGCTAATGCCGGTAAGACAGGCCTTACACTTACCCTGAACCTGGGTACAGTGAATGCTGCAACAGTTGAAGTTCCATTGTCCAAAGCAATCATTGATGCCGCTAAGGCTAAAGGCATTGCCAACATTGCCATTACCTTCAACGGTTTGACCGTAACGATTCCAGTAGGCCAATTCAACGATGCGGTTACACTGACTGTATCCACAATTGCTGACACTACTGTAACCTCGATTTCCAGCCTGAAGCTGGCATCAAGCGTATATGAATTTGATCTGACTGTAGGCGGCGTTGCTACAACAACCTTCCAGCAGCCGTTGACAATCAAGCTGCCACTGAAGAATACAACAGGCCTAGACAAAGAATTGCTCTCCGTTGCTAAGGTTGTATACGGTGCGCTGCAGTTCCAGGGCGGTGTTGTAGACGGTGACTATATCGTAGAACCACGTGACACGTTCTCTTCCTACGCAGTAGTAGAGAACAAAGTAAGCTTCAAAGACATTGCAAGTGTACAGGCTTGGGCGGGAAGACAAATTGCCGTTGTAGCTGCTAAGGGCGCAATCGAAGGCGTGGGTAACGGCAACTTTGCTCCGAAGAGCAATGTGACCCGTGCTGAATTCGCCAAGATGCTGATTCGCGCACTGAACCTGGAGAACAACTCCGCTAAGCAGAGCTTCAGCGATGTTAGCTCTACTTCCTGGTATGCTCCATATGTAGCTGTTGCTGCTGAGAAAGGTATCATTACCGGACGCAGCGCTGCACAATTCGATCCTAATGCAACCATTACCCGTGCGGAAATGGCAACCATGATCGCACGTGCAGTTAAGTCGGTGAACCCTGATGCAACTACTAGTGCAAGTGCGCTAAGCCAGTTCTCTGATGCTGCTAAGATCAGTGCATCGCTGAGAGACGGAGTTGCCTTCGCTGCCAGCAATAACCTGGTTATCGGTAACGCAGGCAAGTTCAACCCTAACAATACTGCTACACGTGCAGAAGCAGCAGTTATTATCTACCGTACAATCAACTTCAAGTAAGTAAATAGTAAGTGTGGAGAGCCTCCTCTCGTCTATTAGAGAGGAGGCACTTTTTTAGCTTAGGTGGAATATTACAGAAACAGCTTGGAGGGAAATTCACTTGTCAGCACAAGAATTGGATCTGCGCGATTATTTCCAGATTGTCAGGAAGAGACTGTGGATGATTGTTAGCATTGTTATCGTGGCATGTGTACTTGCCGGGGTCTACAGCTTATACATTAAGAATCCGGTGTATGAGGCTTCAACGAAGATTATTGTTAATCAGACACCTACTCAATCTACAGTAGGGCAGCTGGATCTTAACCAGATTAATACGAATATTCAGCTTATCAATACGTACAAGGAAATTATTAAGACACCGGCAATCCTCGATGTTGTGGCTAAGGACTATCCGCAATTCGCGATTACTGCGGAGGAAATGCTGAAGAAGGTTAATGTTAGCTCCGTAAACAATACGCAGGTGATGACACTTGTCGTTCGAGATAATTCATATCAGAGAGCCGCAGAAATCGTGAATGCCATATCACTTGTGTTCAAGCAGGAGATTCCTTCCCTGTTCAATGTGCAGAATGTATCCATCCTTAATGAAGCTAAGCTTAATCCTCCAGTTGCACCAGGACCGGTAGAGCCGAATGTGGTGATGAATCTCGCGATTGCGTTTATCGTAGCCTTGATGATCGGTCTGGGGATTGCCTTCTTGCTGGAATATCTGGATGATACGCTGAAGACAGAGGATGACATTAAGAAATACCTTGGACTGCCGACGATTGCGATGATTACACGGCTTGGACAAGAAGAAACGAAGACCACGGAACAGCTAGTACAGACGCAGACCAGAAAGGCGGGAGATCTCGAACATGTCACAGCAGCCAAGTAAACAACGCCATCTGATTACCGTGACGAATCCCCGCTCGCCTGTATCTGAAGCTTTTCGGGCACTGCGCACGAATATTGATTTCTCCTCAGTAGACGAACGGATTCAGGTCATCATGGTCACTTCTTCCGGACCGGAGGAAGGGAAGTCTACAGTGACAGCTAACCTTGCCGCTGCCTATGCTCAAGCGGATAAGAAGGTGCTGCTCATTGACGGTGACTTACGTAAACCTACCGCACACAAGACTTTTTCGCTCAGTAACCGTTACGGATTGTCTTCATTATTATCCCAACAGGCTGAACTGTCTGAGGTGATCCAAGAATCAGGAGTGCATAACCTCTCCTTAATGACTTCTGGTCCTATTCCGCCGAATCCGGCAGAGATGATGGCGTCCAATCGCATGAGTGCTGTTCTGCAGGAGTTACGCCATCTATTCGATGTTATTCTGATTGATACGCCACCACTATTGGCAGTTACAGATGCACAGATTGTGGCCTCCAAGAGCGATGGTGTCATTATGGTCGTGAGTTATGGCAAGGTTAAGCGGGATATTGCCATTAAGGCAAAGGCAGGTCTGGACCGGGTAGGGGCAAGAATGCTTGGCGTAGTACTGAATAATGTTAAACGTAAAGCTAGCGAAGGCTACTATTATTACTATTATGGCAATTGACTTGTCACGTAGAGAAAATTGTTATTTTTGGAGGCACTGAAAATGACAGCGAAAACCAGAGTGTTGGTATTATTTCTGATCGATATCACAATCATATGGTTCAGTATCGTGACTTCCTATCTATTCCGGTTCACTAACCATATTCCTCAGGAATATGTTGTCCAGATGATCGTATTCGGTGTGATTTCGACTGTTGCCTTCGGGGGAAGTCTGGTGTATTTCGGGCTGTACCGCAGAATGTGGCAATATGCCAGTATTGGCGAGATCATATCGGTACTCAAAGCTATTGTGGTAGGAGCCGTAATCTCATACTCGGTAGCTTTCTTTATTCTGCCCCAGCGGGTTCCCTTAAGCATAGAGGTACGTTCGGTGGAGACGATTCTACTGTTGGTAGGCGGAGTGCGGTTTATCTGGAGAGTGTTCCGCAATGACCGGATTAGCAATAAGGATACGGAAATCCACACACTTATTGTGGGAGCCGGGGACTGCGGAATATTGATTGCCAGGGAAATGATGGGGCCTTCATTCGCTCATACACGGCTGGTGGGATTCATAGATGACAGTTCAGATAAATATCACCTGACAATATTAGGAGTCCCTGTGCTTGGCAACCGTTACGATATTCCAAGGATTGTGAAGGAGAAGGAGATCCATGAGATTATTATTGCTATGCCTTCCGTCTCCAAAACAGAAATATCTGAGATTATTAATCTCTCCAAGGCAACAGGAGCGAAGCTGAAGATTATCCCTGCTTTGAATGATTTGATTGCCGGCAAAATCTCTGTCAAGAAGCTGCGGGATGTCAGTGTAGAAGATCTGCTGGGCCGTGAGCCTATAGTAGCCGACATGAACAGTATCCTGGGTTATGTCCATAACAAGACCGTACTTGTTACGGGAGCAGGAGGTTCTATTGGGTCAGAGCTATGCCGCCAGATCTCTCCGTTTGCACCGGACAAGCTGCTGATCCTTGGACATGGGGAGAACAGTATTTATACCATAGAGATGGAGCTGCGCAAGAGCTTCCCTTATCTGAATATTGTGACGATTATTGCCGATGTTCAAGATCGTACAAGGCTGATGGATATATTCCAGAGCCACAAGCCGCAGGTCGTCTTTCATGCGGCAGCACATAAGCACGTTCCCTTAATGGAGCGTAACCCTTCTGAGGCGATTAAGAATAATGTCTTCGGCACGCGTAACGTGGCAGACTGTGCAGACAAATACGGTGCAGAACGTTTTGTGCTGATCTCATCGGATAAGGCGGTTAATCCTACCAGTGTCATGGGAGCAACGAAACGAATCGCTGAGATGTATGTTCAGAGTCTTAACGTAACTAGCCCAACCAAGTTCTCGGCAGTTCGTTTCGGTAACGTACTAGGCAGCCGTGGAAGCGTAATACCGGCGTTCAAGCAGCAGATTGCTGCCGGAGGACCGGTCACAGTTACGCATCCTGAGATGGTTCGATACTTCATGACGATACCTGAAGCGGTTCAATTAGTGATTCAATCGGGTTCCTTTGCAAAGGGCGGCGAAGTCTTTGTGCTAGATATGGGTGAACCGGTAAAAATTCTTACACTAGCCGAGGATTTAATTACATTGTCCGGATACGAGCCCTACAAAGATATTGACATCACCTTCTCAGGTATTCGTGAAGGCGAGAAGTTATATGAAGAACTGTTGACAGATGAAGAGAATCTGGGTTCTACACAGCATGACCGGATTTTCATAGGCAGACCTAATGTCATTAGTCAGAGTCAAATGGAGCTGGAATTCAAACGGCTGGAACGTGTTATAGCTGAAGACGGAGAAGCCATTCGTGAAGTCATTAATCAGATCGTGCCAATGCAACCTGTGATCCAGGCGGCCATTAGCTAATTAGAGATTCGGAGGTACCTGAAGTGAAAAGATGGAAGAAAGTATTGATCTGGACGCTGTCGGTCATCGTGGTGTTGGGAGTTGGCGGATTATTCGCTGCCAATTATGCTGTTGATAAGCTGATGAATTCTATGGCTGATGGATTTGATGTAGAGGCAGACGATACTGGTAATGTACCTCAGGGGCAGATTGTTGAGCCTACAGTAGCAGAGAGTGATCCGTCTGCTGAGCCAACCGATGCTGTTGATCTGACAACAACAACATCACCAGACAGCACACCAGCTTCTACGGCTGCCGGAGAACAAACGGCTGTCAGTACAACTAAGCCAGCAAATAATCCAGCTCCAACGCCAGAGGGTGTGGATGGGATTGCTCATATCTCAACGGATAAGGCTAAAGAAGTTCAAGACAACGTTTCGATTACAGATAAAGCTAATGTAGCGTCAATAGTAGCACAACAGTTGAGTGTATCTGATATTAAGAGATTGCAAGAGTTAGCCAAAGGCGGACTAACTAATGAAGAAAAGCGGGAAGCGCGCAGTATTATTCTTGGTAAAGTCTCCGAAGAACAATATAACGAGCTCTCAAAAGTCGCCAAGAAATACGGTGTTAGTCAAGGCAAGACGCGCGATCAAATACTTGCTGAAGAAGAACAACTCAAAGCACAAGAAAAAGGAAGTGAATGATCTTGTTTAAGGTGAAAATTCCCGCAGCAGCTCTACTGACAGTAGCGTTAATAGGATCAGCACCATTAACAGCATCGGCGCCTATATCGGCTTCAGCTGCTGTTTCTGCAGTAACTGCTTCTACAGTAACTACAAAGGCTTCAAATACAATTAAAGTGCAGAATATAGATGTGAAGTTAATCTTTGATGGTGTGGTTATGCAGCCACCGGCAGGACAATATGTGTTTATGTACAATAACACTACCTATGTTCCTCTAAGGTTCATGTCTTATGCACTGCAGAAGAGCGTAAGCTGGGATGCTAAGAATCTTAAGGTAACAGTAGCAGAGCCAAGTAGTTCGGAAATGGTCGTAATTAAAGAATATTTAATGAATGTTACTAATGATTCTTCTTTTAGAGCTAAGAATATTTCTTTGAACAACGTAAATGCAAGTTATGTATTTAACGGGAATAATAAAGCTTTACCCAAAGGTCAATCCAGTTATCTGTTGAACGGTTCCATATATGTACCACTAAGATTCTTATCGGAATCTGTGGGGAATTCCATTAGCTGGGATCAGAAGACGAAGACTATTACTGCCAACTCTAAGAGTTATGAAGAAAATAATGCTAATGTGAATTCAAACAGCAACGGATCGAGTCCAACTGCAAGTACAGCACCGACAGCAACTGCTGATGCAAATGGAGCAGGTTCAGGATCGGCGGGAACAGGTTCGGGTAAGGTTTCCTACGAGTCTATTACAAGCGCAACAGAAGCGAAGTTGAATGCATTAGAGTCGCAAAGTGCATCTACTCTAATGGGAACCTTAGGCGAATATTTAAGTGCGAAAGATGATGCGACCAGAGAAAGTATTATAGCCAAAGGGAAACAGCAGATATCATCCTTTAGAGCTTCTTTCAATAGTATAATCGCTGACGCTGAACAAAAACTAAACAATAATGGATATAGCACAGCTATCATTCAGCAGTATAAAGATGCATTTGAAGCATCTCTTCAGGGCGGTATAGCCGGAGCTAAATCTTTTATGAATTAGAAGTTCAGAGAATCATCAATATTAGAAACGTGGTTCACCGCTGCCCTCATTTATCTCAGGTAACGATAGCGGTGACCATAGTATCCTAAGGACATGGTGAGCGTATGAAGCCGTATATTTGTATCAAACAAACTTTAGACTTTGCATTGGCTCTAATTGGAATGCTCCTGTTATGGCCTTTTTTCTTGATTATCGCTATTCTGATCAAGTCAACATCTAAAGGTCCTGTCTTATTCCGTCAAAAGCGGTTGGGGAAGAACAAGAAAGAATTCTATATTCTCAAGTTCAGAACAATGCGCACAGATACTCCGGCAGAGATGCCTACGCATCTGTTACAAGATCCGGATTTTTTTATCACTAAAGTTGGGAAATTTCTCAGGAGGACAAGCTTGGATGAACTTCCTCAAATTATAAATATTCTCAAAGCTGAAATGAGTATTATTGGCCCTCGTCCGGCGCTGTGGAATCAGTATGATCTAATTGCTGAACGTGATAAGTATGGTGCGAATGATATCAAACCTGGATTAACGGGATGGGCGCAGGTTAATGGGAGGGATGAGTTGGAGATTTTCACTAAAGCTCGCTTAGATGGGGAGTACGTTCGGAAAATGGGATTCTTCATGGATTTGAGATGTTTTTTTGTAACAGCAATAAGTGTGTTGAAGAGTGACGGAATCGTCGAGGGAGGACCTGGAAATTTAGAGAGTAGAGAGATGTAATGAGGTCTGAGGCCCCAAGCCAGTGCTCTTCCTATGAATGATAAGGGATGCAGCTTAATTCAGCCGGTATTTAATGACTGGTGCTCTAAAACTAAAAAGTGATAATTTAAATGAAAAGACGGTTTTTATTAATATTCCTTCGTAATTGGTGTGTTTTTAACTAAGTCTATAAAGTAGTTATATTAGGCATAGATGATTATATAGTAAGAGTCTAAAATGGGAGAGAATCGGAGTTTCTCTCATGAAGATGTAAGTAAAGATTCAGCTATAATCCAATGCCCTTTAGTGAGGGATTAGAATAGAAGTAGAACAGTATAAACTTAGATAATACTGAAGGGAAGTAATTATAAGTGAAAAAGTTACTTATTACAGGTGGTTCAGGTTTTATTGGGAGTAAAATCATCGACAGGCTTTATAGGGATTATGATATTGTTGTTCTGGATAATTTCTCACCACAAATTCATGGTGAGCACTACGAAGAATCGTTTTTATATCAAAACATTAAAGAGAAATGTACGGTAATTAAAGGCGATGTGCGTAACTATGAAGATATACTGTTAGCGTTGGAAGACGTCGATTATATAATACATCTTGCTGCGGAAACTGGTACGGGACAATCTATGTACGAAATTAATAGATATACTGATGTTAATATCAAGGGAACTTCTAATCTACTTGAAGCTATCCTGAAAAATAAGTTACCTATTAAGAAAATTATTCTATCTTCATCTCGTTCCGTATATGGTGAAGGTATGTACACGTGTAAAGAACATGGTAGTGTTGTACCAAAATCAAGGAAAGTTGATGACATGTTGAACTTGGACTTCGAAGTGAAGTGCCCTATATGTGGGCGCGAAGTCGAACTATGCAAAACATCTGAGGAGTGTTCATTAGCTCCAATTTCCTACTATGCATATACTAAACTTGCACAAGAAAAAATGTTAGAAGTTATGTGCCCAACAATGGAGATTCCATTCACAATCTTTAGATATCAAAACGTATATGGAGCAGGACAATCTCTTACTAACCCCTATACAGGAATCCTTTCTATTTTCTCAAAGTTATTATTACAGAATCAGAACATTAACATCTTTGAAGATGGTAACGAAAGCAGAGACTTTATCCACGTTAGTGATGTAGCTGCAATTACATGTGATGCACTTGAGAATGAGTTGACTAATAATCAATATATTAATGTAGGCAGTGGTGAGAATATTTCTGTAATCCAAGTTGCAGAAACATTGAAGCAATTATATGAATCTAACTCGGATATAAAGATTTCCGGTGACTTCCGAATTGGTGATATCAGACACAATATTGCTGATATTAGCAGAGCGCAACAACTATCTGATTTCAAACCGTCTTTTACCTTTGAAAAGGGTATGGAGGAATTTACTGCATGGGTTAAAGGACAAGAGGAAGGAAATAAGCTTGAGAAATCCAATGATCGTTTTGAATTTTCACTTAAGGAAATGAAGTCAACAGGAATGTTGGTTCAAGTTGAGGGTTAGACTCAGATGAGAAAGAATGTTCTATATATTGGCACCCCGTTTTTTGGATATTATAAACAGATCATAGCGGAGTTCGAGGAACAGGGATGCTCTGTTGATTATTATAATGACAGACCCAGTGAAAGTGCATTAACGAAAGGGTTAATCAAAATCAAAAGAAGTTTGATGAACTCTCTCATTCAGAAGTATTTTGATAAAATCATGGCTGAGACTCAAAACAAAAGCTACGATATAATATTCATCGTTAACTGTAAAGTGTTTACACCAATAATGATTCGGAAATTAAAAGACAGTCAAAAAGATGCCAGATTTATTTTGTATATGTGGGATTCATTAACACTGTATCCTAACAGTAAAGATCTGATCCCTCTCTTCGATCGAGCTTATTCTTTTGATTCTGATGATTGTGACAATTTGGAAGGATTAAGTTTTTTGCCGCTTTTCTATGGTAAGACATATGAGAATGTAGGCGAGGAAGTCGTTGGTAAAAGGCTTTACGACATCGTAAGTGTATGTACGGCCCATCCAAATCGCTATATCATATTGAAGGAATTGTTCCCGCGATTAGAGTCTAATGGAGTTCGTATCTTCTCTTATATGTTTTTGAACAAGTTGCAATATTTCTACAATAAAGCTTGTTTATCTGCGTTTAAAGGAGCAAGAAGTAGTGAATTTAAATTCATACCGCTGTCAGAAAAGGAAAATATAGAAATTCTAAAGAAATCAAATACAGTGTTTGATATACAACATAATCAACAAAGCGGTTTAACGATGAGAACGATTGAAACGCTTGGTGCAAAAAGAAAATTGATCACAACAAACACGAATGTTAAGAAGTATGATTTTTATAACGAAAAAAATATCCTGGTAGTGGAAGAATATGATTTGAACGCTATAGAAACATTTCTGAAACATGAGTATGAACCTATTGATGAACAGATTTATGAAAAATACAGTTTACACAGTTGGCTTGAAACAATTATTTCGGGTGCAGATAGTAAAGGATATTTTGTAGTAGGGCTATAGCAGAGTGACGGAGGTAGTCTATGAAAAATATATATTCACTTTCTGAGACGATATCAACCGCATTTGCATTGATATGTACCAAGTTGTTTTATAGAGGGGCTCGATTAATCAGACGGCCATTTTATTGCCGTGGTAAGTCAAGGCTGCAATTTGCTCAAGGACTTACTACAGGATATAATTGCAGATTTGATTTGCTTGGTGAAGTGACCGATAAAACATCGAAAAAACTTATTTTAGGGGAAAACTGCAAAATTGGCGATTATGTTCATATCGTTGCAAGTGAAAGGGTTATAATTGGCGATAATTGTTTGATGGCTTCCAAGATATTTATTAGTGATACCAGTCACGGTGAATATATTAATTTTGATATTGATTCAAGGCCAGATGTTCCACCAGATGATAGACCTCTGTATACTAAACCAGTTAGTATTGGAAATAATGTTTGGATAGGCGAAAATGCTTGTATACTTTTAGGGGTTAATATTGGAGATGGCTGTATAATAGGTGCCAATTCTGTGGTTAACAGAGATATACCTAATAATTGTATAGTCGCTGGTGCACCTGCAAGGGTCATTAAAAAATGGGATGATTCCTTAAATGTATGGAAAGCAGTTAAAAAGGGTTGAAGGGTACTGTTTTAATATATAAACATGAAATCATAAAAAGGTGAATTATATGAAAATATCTGTGGTAATTCCGATGTATAACAGTAGTGAGACAATTACTAATACACTAGATTCCATAAAAAATCAAACTGCATTTAATTATATCCTAGAAATATTAGTCGTTAATGATGGGTCTACTGATAACTCGTTCAATTTGGTTGAGAGTTATGCTAATGAAAATAGGGGAATGCCAATCATCCTTATAGATAAGCCCAATGGAGGGGTTTCAACAGCTCGTAACATCGGTATGGGAGAAGCTAAGGGAGAATGGATCGCTCTTCTAGATTCAGATGACGATTGGTTACCAGAGAAAATTGAAATACAGATGAATACTATACAGAAACACCCTGAGATTGACTTTTTGGGTGGAGATATAGATGACAAAGGGCTAAAGATATTATGGAGACGAATTGAAGGGCTTTATAAGGCAAATGTAAATGATATTTGCATCAAAATGTTCCCTCAGACTTCTGTTGCGATTTTTAAAAGAAATATCTTTGAACAGATTGGCGGATATGATGAAACTCAGCAGTACGCTGAAGACGGAAATTATTTCTTGAAGATATGCACTAATTATAATTATTATCATCTGCCTATACAAATGGTTTACTACGGTAATGGTAAGCCAGGTTTTGGATTTAGTGGACTATCGGCAAATCTGAAAGGTATGTATTTGGGTAATTTAAAGAATATTAAAGAATTAAAGCAAGAATTCATTATAAAAAATAAATTTTATATTTTTTTACGTGTATTTTATTGGATGAAGTATATTAGAAGAATTTTTATAACTAAATTGCGTTGATTAGAAATAAATCGGAGTGGGAATAGCAAAAGATTCATATATCTAAAACCTTAATAAGATGTTTAGTTATATTATGTGAAATGAATATAAGAAGGGATGGAGTACTTGAAACCTTTAATAAGTATTATTGTTCCTATATATAATGTTGAACAATTTATAAAAAAATGTATTGATAGTATCATTTATCAAACTTATAGGAATCTTGAAATAATTTTGGTGGATGATGGTTCGCCAGATAATTGCGGACGTATATGTGATAGCTATGCAAATCAAGATAATAGGATTAAAGTAATTCATAAAAAGAATGGAGGTTTAAGTTCAGCAAGAAATGCTGGTCTAAACGTGGCTACTGGAAATTATATTGGTTTTGTCGATAGTGACGACTGGATAGAAATTGATATGTTCGAAAAACTTCTTAGCGTATCAGAAAGAGAAGATGCAGACATCGTCCAATGCGGATATAATTCTGTTTTAGAAAATGGAAAGATACTTCGTAAGTATACTTCACTTAATGAAAGTTATAATAATAATAAAGATGTGTTGGCGGCATATTTTTCCCAAACTAAAATAAATGTTGTAGTCTGGAACAAACTTTATAAAAGACACTTATTTGATTCTATTCGTATGGTAGAAGGTAGACTATTTGAAGATACAATGGTTTCATTTGAATTAGTTCTTTCTACGAAAAAATTAGTGAGTATTGAAGGAGAATATTATAATTATCTTCAAAGGAAATCAAGTATTATGGGAAGTACATATTCTTCACAAAAATTAGATATGATTTATGCAGGGAATTATGTCTTATCTAAATGTGAGGCCAATGCACCAGAGTATATAAACCAGGCTCATATTTTGTTGTGCATGTACTGTTTCTATTTGTATTATGACTTGAACTATAGCAGCATACAAAATAAGTCGGAACATAGAAAAACTTTAATGTTTGAGTTTGTTAATCACTATGAAATTGTGAAATATAGTGAAGAATTTAAAATGACCAGATTGAAAAATAAAATATTAATTAAATCTTTTTCATTAAATAAATTTTTGGCAATAATAATATATCGCCTATATTACTTACTGAAAAAAATGTAATAATGGCAGAAAGAAGTTAGCGATAAAATGTTAGTTACAATCTATTTTTTTCTTTTATTTTTAATATTAATTTCTACTCAAGTAAAGTTTAAAACACTTATACTTCCGAATACAATATTTTCTGTGATTTGGTGTGCGGGAGGGGTTTTAGCCTGCACAAATAAATTAGGTTTGATGAAGCCGGGTCTACAAATACATCTCTCCATTTTATTATCAATAATTATATTTAATGTATTTTATTTTGTGTTGTCTAATAATCTAAATGAAAATAAAGATAACAAAGTACAATTTAATATTAATTATAAGTTTATCACCGTGATGTGTATTTTGGGTATATTGTTGATTATTCCCAATACTATAACATCTGTGAATACGTTATTAACAACTGGATTTAGTTTATCCAGTGTACGAATTAACTATGCATCTTTGTCATATTCCCAAAGGTTTTTTTATATGTTTTTTACTAATAATATTCCAATTGCAATTTTTAGTGCTGCTTCAATTATTACCGCAATTGATTTAGCGAATAACAAACGTAACCTTTTAAAAATTTCATTAATTTGTATATTTATCGGTACTATCACCTTTGGTGGGAGATATTTAATATTAAATTTTATAATATATTATATTTCAGCTTTTCTTATTTTGAAAAAATATAAAGATTTGAAAATCAAGAAATCTTATATTCTAATAGCCATAATTATATTAGCTATTGTTACGTTATTACGGGGAACAACTGGATTGTCAGTGTTTGATATGGGTGTTTTATATTATGTGGGTTCATTTTCATTTTTAGAATTTATATTGTCACATCCAAATTTATATGGGTTACTTGATCCTCCGATGTATGGGTATTTAACATTTGGATTTTTATTAGAACCTTTTATCTTAACCCTGAAACTTTTTTTTGCTTTAGATATTGATGTACCTAGTTATCATTTCAATGTTTATGCACAACCGTTTGTCAATATTGGCGTCGATAAAGTAATTTACTATAACAATAATACAACGATTTTGTATACATTTATTAGGGATTTTGGGAAGAGTGGGGTTGTAGTTGGTACAGCTTTATTAACCAGTGCAGTTTGTATATTTCAAAAATTGTTTAAGAAAACAAGAAGCATTAGAGCAATAGGGGTCTTAGTACTTTTATACTCATTAATTTTCAATAGTACTATGGTTTATAATTTGACCTCGATTGCTTCTAGTTTATTGATAATTTTCCTTCTGATTTTCAGCAGAGAAAAGAAGCAAAATGAAAATATTCAAAACAAATAAATTGGAACAAACTAGAAATTTTGATAAGCGTAAGTCAATGGAGGATTTTGTATATGAATTATAGAATTAAAATCAAGAACATATTCAAAGATATCTTTAGACCTATATGGCATGTGAAATTAAATTTCACAATTAATAGAAGTTGTTACAACAAGTTTAATCAAGGAGAACTTATCAAATACAAGAATAAACATAATGGTGAACGGTGTTTTATTATTGGGAATGGTCCAAGTTTATCTATTGCTGATTTAGAGAAATTAAAAAATGAGCATACTTTCGCTGCTAATTCTATATATGTTTTATATGATAAAACAGACTGGAGAACATCATATTATTTTTGTCAAGATTCTACTGTGCTTAGAAACAATATAGAAGATATTAAAAAAAAAATAACATCTACAAAATTCATTAAACCAACAGGTTATAGTCAAGATATCGATGATAATGCTATTTGTTTTAATGTTGACTACAATAACTATAAAAAGAGGATTTCACCAGAGTTCAGCGAGGAAATAACTGATAATGTTAAAGATGGATACACAGTAACTTATTCCATGATTCAATTTGCTTGTTATATGGGATTTAAGGAAATATATTTATTGGGTGTGGATTTTAATTATATAATGAAAGACAACAAGATTGACGAGGCAAGTTATCCTGACAAAAGAATGGGAGTAAAAGCAGGAGGGAATCCAGATCTTGAATATAATTTATTAGCATATCAAGTTGCAAAAAGACATGCTGATGACCAGGGGATTAAGATCTTTAATGCGACAAGAGGAGGAATTTTAGAAGTTTTCAAACGTGCTGATTTGGATGATGTACTAGGAGCGAAGAGAAAAAATGACTCGATTTAAAAAGATAATAAATAACAAAAATACTAAAGCTGGTGGCCTTTATTTGGCAGGCAACCTCTTTAATAAGGCCATTGCCTTTTTGACAATACCAATATTTACAAGGCTGATGTCAACCTCGGATTTTGGTCTAGTAAATACTTATCTTTCATGGGTTTCGATTCTTTCATTAATAGTTGGACTTTCTTTAGGTAGCTCTATAAGAAGTGCTTATAAGGATTTCAAGAATGATTTAGAAGGATACGTCTCATCAATCTTCTTTTTGTCATTCTTGAATTTCATGGTAACATCTTCCATAATAATCGTAATTACTTATTTTTTCATTGAGGAATTAGACATACTATTGGTAGCCCTTTGCTTAGTGCAGTCCTATATGACATTTGTAATTAATAGTATTGATATCAAATACATGATGTCTATGGACTATATTAAGAAAACCCTCTTATTAGCACTGCCAAATGTAATTATAGTTTTTATGTCAGTTGTTTGGCTGATAAATATAGAAAATACTAAGTACCTAGGGCGTATTCTGCCATTTGTTATTGTTACGAGTGTAATAGGAGTTTATTACTTGGCTAGGTCTTTCATTACAGGGAAGAAATTGATAGATAAACGCTACTGGAAATATGCGATAACATTATCTATTCCTCTTATCTTTCATGGGTTATCAATCAATATACTAGCAACATCTGATAGGACTTTGTTAACTATATTTCGTAGTTCTTCCGAAGCAGGTATATATAGCTTAGTTTATAATTTAAGTATGGTTGCTGCAGTCGTTACTGCGTCATTAGAGAGTGTATGGATACCCTGGTTTAACAAAAAAATACATGATGGAAAGAAGGAAATCATAAACCAGAGTGTAGCATTATACATAGAAATTGCACTTGTTGTAATGGTTGGAATATTAATGATAGGCCCAGAAGTGCTCGTTTTTATGGCACCACAAGAATATTGGAGTGGGAATATATTAATACCACCAGTTGTGTTAGCTTCATTTTTTATTTTTTTATATTCAATATCTGTTAATCTAGAATACTATTATAAATCGACTAAAGTAATTGCAACTAACACAATCATTGCTGCTTTAGTGAATTTGGGATTGAACTTTATATTCATTCCAAAGTATGGAGCGTTGGGTGCAGCTTATACTACTGTTGCAGCATATATAATTTCATTTGTTATTCATTATCGTGCTGCTAGGAAATTAGACAAAGGTTTATTTCCATTTAGGGTGTATATAAAACCTATAGGTTGGATGTTTCTATCTGTAGGGTTAACTTATGTTCTTATGGATTATATTGTGGCTAGATGGTCTTTAGCTATTGTTGGTTTTGGTATATACATCATCTTTTCAGTTAAAAAAGGAAGATTTTCGTCTTTGCTTAAATAATATTCAGAAGGTAGGGTTAATTTTTGAGTAATAGAAAAGTAGTAGCTTTTGTTCCAATAAAACTAAATAGTCAAAGACTGCCTCATAAAAATATTCTTCCAATAGCGGGGCTTCCGTTATGCTGGCATATTGTTGATACCTTGAATAATGTCGAAAGCATTGACGAAATCTATGTTTTTTGTAGTGATGAGGAAGTAAAAAATTATATACCCTCAGAAGCGAAATTTCTAAAAAGAGATCCGAAATTAGACGGTGATATGGTAAAGGGGTTTGAAATCTACGAAGCCTTTATTAATCAAGTGGATGCAGATATTTATGTTTTAGCACACACGACTTCACCATTCATAAAAACTGAATCTATTAGTAATTCATTAAATTATATTTTGAATGAAGGTCATGATTCTGCTTTCTCCGCACAGAAAATACAGACTTTTGCATGGTATAAGGGCGAACCCGTGAACTATGACCTTAATGATGTACCCCGTACTCAAGATATGGAACCTATTTATGTAGAAACAAGTGCCTTTTTCATGTTTGAAAAAGAGATATTTACTAAATTTCATAGAAGGATTGGATTCAACCCGTATATACAAGAAGTTGATAGTGTTGAGGCAGTCGATATTGATACCAGAGAAGACTATGATTTTGCATTACGAATAATAAAAGATAAATAAGAGGAGTGGAATTATGTTTAAATTAATAGCTGGACCTTGTGTAATTGAGAGTGAGGAATTAGTATTACAGATTGCGAAAGAGGTAAAAGAAATAACAGACGAACTAGGAATTGATTATTATTTTAAAGCTTCATTTGATAAGGCTAATAGAACTTCAATTGATTCTTTTAGAGGACCAGGGCTTGAGGAAGGTCTTAGGATTTTACAAAAGGTAAAGGATACGTATAATTTAAAGATTGCAACTGATATTCATGAACCATACCAAGCTGGGCCTGTTTCAAAAGTTGCTGATATAATTCAAATTCCAGCTTTTTTGTGTAGACAGACAGATTTACTGGTTGCTGCAGCGAGAACTGGGAAAATCATTAATGTTAAAAAGGCACAATTTCTTGCACCTTGGGATATGAAAAATGTTGTTCGGAAATTAGAAGAAGGTGGAAATACAAATATTATGCTCTGCGAACGTGGTACTACGTTTGGGTATAACACTCTAGTTGTTGACATGACCGGTTTAGTAGAGTTGAAGAAATTTGGATATCCAGTTGTGTTTGATGCTACTCATAGTGTACAAAAGCCAGGTGGAAAAGGGGATGCAACTGGTGGTAATAGAGACCATGTCCAATATCTAGCTAGAGCTGCAATGGCCGTAGGAATAGATGCGCTGTTTATGGAAGTTCATCCTGATCCAGATAATGCAAAATCTGATGGTCCTAATATGGTTAAGTTAAGTGACTTAAAATCAATCTTAGAAAAATTAATAAAGGTATATCATGCTGTGAATTAATAGAATAGGGGCTAGAAGCATGGACTATGTAGATCAAGCCAAAAGAGTCTTTGATATAGAAATTAGAGCACTTGAGCTTGTAAGAGATCATTTAAATGACGATTTTAGCAATATTTTAAGAATTGTAACAGAATGCAGAGGGAAAGTGGTAGTCACTGGTATGGGTAAGATGGGGCATATTGCACGTAAGATTGCTGCAACAATGGCAAGTCTTGGGGGACCGGCATTCTATTTACATCCTGGAGAAGCTCTTCATGGGGATTTGGGAATGGTCACTAATGATGACGTCGTAATTGCTTTAAGCTATAGCGGTGAAAGCGAAGAGATTACTAGAGTGCTGGCTAATATTAAGGCAATTGGTGCAACCTTGATAGGAATCTCAGGTAATGCTGATTCTACATTAGTGAAGTATAGTGACTATTCACAGGTATTTCCAAATTTTGAGGAGGCTTGTTACCTGAATTTAGCTCCAACTTCAAGCACGACAGCTGCTTTAGTTTACGGAGATGCTTTAGCTGTTGTAGCGTCAAAGGTATATGGATTTACTGAAACGAAATTTGCATTATTTCATCCTGCAGGTTCATTAGGTAAAAAGTTATTGATTAAAGTTCAAGATGTAATGGCGTATGGAGAAGATAATGCAATGATACAACAAGATGTTACTTTAAAAAGTGCAATTATTGAAATGGGTAAAAAAGGTCTTGGAATAGTTACCGTAGTCGATAATGAGGCTAATATTATTGGTGTTGTAACCGATGGAGATCTAAGACGACAACTTGAAAAAGGTGTTGATGTCTATGGTCTAACAGTAGATGAGATCATGACAAAAACGCCTGTCACCGTTAAGCATGATTGTATGGCAGTTGAAGCACTTCAAATACTAAAAGAAAAAAACATATCATGTGCACCCGTAGTTGATAAGCAAAACAAAGCAGTAGGAACCATTAGAATACAAGCAATTTTGAACAAAGGAATAATCATATGATAAAAATGCTTATAATGGATGTAGATGGGACATTAACTGATGGGAAGATTTACATTGGACCACAGGGTGAATTAATGAAGGCTTTTAATGTAAAAGATGGATTGGGAATTACTAAATTAAATGCCATTGGGATTAAACCCGTTATATTAACTGCTCGAAGTTCAGAAATTGTAGCCAATAGAGCTAGAGAATTAAATATAGTTGATGTATACCAAGGTATACATGATAAGATTTCGGGTTTGAAGATGATAAGTGATAAATACGAGTTGGCATTTAATGATATAGCTTATATTGGAGACGATGAAAATGATTTAGAATGCATGAAATTGTGTGGCTATAGTGGGTGTCCAGCAGATGCGATGGATACTATAAAAAAATTAGTGAATTTCGCAAGTAGGTTTAATGGTGGAGACGGAGCAGTTAGAGAGTTTATTGAAAATATTCTTGTTCGAAATGCAGAAGATTTATCTTCGTGAATTTTTTATAAGATTTGCGATATGTCAGATATACTTCTCTCTAATATTTGAGACTCTCGTTTGTAACGAGTAATTCAAGATGGAGAGAAGTTGTTTTTTTATCACTAAAATACATTTGGAGGTGAATATATATGAAAGGCATAATCCTAGCCGGCGGCTCCGGAACCCGCCTCTACCCATTAACCATGGTAACCAGTAAACAACTTCTACCCGTTTACGACAAGCCAATGATCTACTATCCGTTATCTACTCTAATGCTCGCCGGAATTAATGAGATCCTTATCATCTCCACGCCTGAAGATACTCCGAGATTCCAAAGTCTATTTGGCGACGGGTCTCAGTTCGGTATTTCCCTGCAATACATAGTTCAACCAAGTCCTGACGGTCTAGCTCAGGCTTTTATTTTGGGGGAAGCGTTTATTGGGGATGACTCTGTGGCTATGATTCTTGGAGATAATATTTACTACGGGAATGGAATCCGTAAAATGCTTCAGCGTGCTTCGGACAAAGCACAAGGTGCGACTGTGTTCGGTTATCACGTACAAGATCCCGAGCGTTTCGGTGTGGTTGAATTTAACGATGAAGGCAAAGTGTTAAGCGTGGAAGAGAAGCCGGCACAGCCTAAGTCTAATTATGCGATTACAGGTCTTTATTTCTACGATAACCGTGTTGTAGAGATCGCTAAGAATGTACAGCCTTCCTCCAGAGGCGAACTTGAGATTACTTCCATTAATGAAGCCTATCTTAAAATGGGCGAGCTGGATGTTGAACTACTGGGACGAGGCTTCACATGGCTGGATACCGGTACTCATCAGAGTCTGGTGGATGCTACGAACTTTGTCCGGACGATTGAGGACCATCAAGGGATTAAGATTGCCGCTCTTGAAGAGATTGCATATATTAATGGGTGGATTACGAAAGAACACCTGTTAAGCTGCGGGCAGAAGCTAAGCAAGACGGGCTACGGCCAATATCTGATCAAGGTAGCTACCGGGAAGATTCAATATTAAGCAGTAAAGGTGTGGAGGATATGAAATTAACGGAAACGGCGCTCCCTGGCGTATTTATCGTGGAACCTGCGGTGTTCGGTGATCACCGGGGATGGTTTATGGAGACGTTCAGTGATGCGAAATTTAGAGAGCAGGGCATCGATATAGCTTTTGTACAGGATAATCAGTCGTATTCAGCTACAAAAGGGACCTTGCGGGGATTACATTATCAGCTCAATCCTAAAGCTCAGACGAAGCTTGTCCGTTGCACGCGTGGAGTCATATTCGATGTGGCAGTGGATGTCAGACAAGGCAGTCCCACGTACAGCAAGTGGTTTGGAATTGAACTGAGTGCCGAGAATAAGAAGCAGCTGTTGATTCCCAAAGGGTTCGCCCATGGGTTCATGACGCTGACCGAGGACGTTGAAGTTCAGTATAAATGTGATGAGCTGTATGCTCCGGATTGTGATGGCGGTATTCTCTGGAATGATCCTGCCATTGGAATAGAGTGGCCATTACATGTTACTCCAGTTCTATCCGGCAAAGACGAGAAGGCTCCTGTGTTGAAAGATGCTGTTCTGAACTTTACCTATAATAACTGAAGCATATAGACACTAAATCGAATCATTCTGAGGTGTAATTCATGAGTCGGAAGAAATTGCTGATTACCGGAGGTGCCGGTTTCATTGGCGGGAACTTTGTGCAATATATAGTGGATAAATACTCTGATTATGATGTCTATAATCTGGATCTGTTAACCTATGCCGGTGATTTAACCAAGCACAAGCAGATTGAAGATAGAGATAACTATCATTTCATTCAGGCGGATATTGCTGACCGTGATGCGATTATGTCGCTTTTTGAACAAGAACGCTTCGACTATGTGGTACATTTCGCAGCAGAGAGTCATGTGGACCGCTCGATTACAGATCCGGCTATATTTGTCCGGACGAATGTAATGGGAACTCAAGTGCTGTTGGATGCTTCACGGACCATTGGTGTGGCGAAATTTGTTCATGTGTCCACGGATGAAGTGTATGGCGAACTGGATTTCGATCCTACGGTATTCTTCACAGAGGAGACACCGCTGCAACCTAATAGTCCTTATAGCGCCAGCAAGGCGTCGTCTGATTTGTTAGTTCGCGCGTACCATGAAACCTTTGGCCTGCCAATGAACATTACACGCTGCTCTAACAATTACGGCCCTTATCATTTCCCTGAGAAGCTGATCCCGCTTACGATCTCGAAGGTCTTGAATGAACAGAAGCTTCCTGTCTACGGGGATGGTGCCAATATCCGGGATTGGCTGCATGTCTGGGATCATTGTGCTGCTATTGATCTCGTATTGCACGAAGGTGTAAGCGGTGAAGTATACAATGTAGGCGGCCATAATGAACGTACGAATCTCGAAGTAGTGAAGACTATTATTCATACCTTAGGGAAATCTGAGGAATTGATCGAATTTGTTGCAGACCGGCTGGGGCATGATAAACGTTATGCTATTGATCCCACTAAGCTGGAGCGGCTTGGTTGGAAGCCCACCTATACTTTTGAGACAGGAATTGCTCAGACGATTCAGTGGTATACGGAGAATGCTGAGTGGTGGGAGCAAATTCTTAGCGGCGAGTACCGGAAGTAGCTTATGAGCAGAAAATCAACCAGTAAAAAGATGGGCAAGCGTAGAAAGAGAATCCTCTTTCTGTACTTGCCTCTTCTGTTAATGGCCTTGTTATTCCTGTGTGCGGGCCGCTTCCTCCCGCTGTCCGAAGCTCCCAAGCAGGCTGATGTCATTATCGTACTTAGCGGCGGTGGAGGACGGGTTGAGAAAGCGGTGGAGCTTTTCAAGGAGGGTTTCGCACCGTATATGCTGTTATCGGCAGTTTCAGAAAATGCAGGCCCCTCCGGCGACATGCACCAAACCGCCCTCGCCCTGGGCATCCCGGAAGAGGCCATCCTCACCGAAGACGCAGCTCAAAGCACCTATCAGAACGCCCAGTTCACGCTTCCTATTATGAAGCAGCACGGCTTCAAGTCTGCCATTGTTATGTCCTCTGACTTCCATATGCGGCGGGTGAAATTTATCTTTGATCATGTCTATAAGAAGTCAGGGATTGAACTGACCTATATAGGTGCTGACTCAGGCTATAATGCGAAGACATGGTGGAGTGACCGGTACAGCCGGGAGACTACTTTTAACGAATATACTAAGATGATTGGCAATGCCTTCGGCTATAATGGCCCGGAAGCGAAGAGTGCGTTTGAACAGATTAAGCGCTGGTTCCGCCGGTGAGTTAATTCCGACAATCAAATCAGGTATTCCGGTCTATATTTTGAAGCAAATCTATTTGTAGTCCGGGAGAGATGGACCATGCCTAATTATCATTTTAGGCAGCTTTTGAGCAAACAGGGAATAGAAACGACAGAGACCTTACGAGACCACTAGGGTCTCTATTTTTTTGCCATAACCGGAATCGTAATCTATTTTCAGTAAAATTCAGTGAGAATGGCAAGTAGATCCCCCGCAGTTCACGGATTATACTAATCTGCAATATTCTACACTATTGAACATTGGGATAATGTGACATATTATTACATCTATAAAACAAATATATAATATTTGGATTCCAGCTAGGTGGTGTCTGCGTGGTCCCTACTACAACTATGATTCGCGATGCACTGGCGACGTATCTGTCGCAGAAGAGAATGTCCATTAATCAATTCTCCGGACAATCCGGAATTAATTCAGGAACGCTCAGCCGGATACTTAGTGGTCAGCAGCCGATTGCTATGGACCATCTGGAGCGAATCACCAAGGCGATGGATCTGCCGGAGGACTATTTCTACAGCTTATACGTGGATGAATGTTTCTATTACTCGTCACCAACCTGGCGGCGTCTGCGGCCTTTTCTTTTGCGGTCAGCTGCGCTAGGCCGTCTGGATTGCGTTGAACAGGTTGTTCAGAATCTGCTAGAGAATCTGGTCTATGCCCCCATGTTGTTCGAAGTAGCTGAAGGACTGTTTCAAGAGGGGCTGTGGCAAGCTGCCGAATTGTTGTATAAGAATGTGAGTGCCAGTGAGAAGTATCAGAATTCCGAGAGACTCGCGGTATGCCAATACCGTCTATTCCGAATCGCCATTGGTGACGACCAGACGCGGAATTTGCAGGCGGCGCATCTCTTTGAATGTTACCTGGACCGGCTGGATGAAGCGGATCAATTGGACGGGTTGAAGCATTTGGGTCATGTCTATGGTTCAATGAATCGGTGGCATAAGGTGGATGAACTAGCGAAGGAGATGCTGCAATTAGCGACTCTTCGTTATAATCTCCAGCGTCAGTCGGACCGTAGAGAGAGTAACGAGAAAAAAACCGAGAAACCCCTGTACTTCTATATCCTGTACGCACAGCTTATCCGTTCAGCTGTGTATGAGAAATTAGGAGACTATCAATCGGCATTAGATTGGGTGTCCCTCTATATGGATGGAAGCTGGATACAGGAGGACAATGAAGAAGTGAAGCGGACTGTAACCCAGTTCCAGGAGTGGGGTACCGCGAATCGTCTGCTCTATCGGGTGATGGCAGGACAATATGAGGCTCTCTCTGAATATGTCGAATATATCTCCGAGCGACCAAATGAGATATTCATAGCGTTATATAGTATTATCTTATCGGCTAACCGCTATGATTGGAATGTTGATTATATTCTGGATCGATTTGCTTCCTATATTCCCTACCGGACGTATTCTACAGAATTTGGGAATTACAATCGGCAGATTATATCGGACCAACACAGCCGATTCCTAGTTGAGCTGGCAGTCTATTACCTGCGCAATAAACAAAATGATGAATTTATTTTCGTGCTACAAAGCTTGGAATCCAATCCTACGATTAACAATGAGAGTATAACAATCGCTTGTGTTGATTTGTTTGAACAATATCAGTATGCAGCCGGGGAAGAAGAAATGGAGCGTTACAAACTTCTGATCAGAACAGTGAAAAATTCTAATGCTAAGAAAATTCATTCTTCTTCTAGCTTCGTGTAGTCTGGTTACCATTTTTATATACCTATCGGTACTATCACTTGACTGACCCCGTAGAAAACAGCAGCACTCAACTTCTGATTCAAACTATGTGGCACGGTTATGGCGGTGTTTGATGTTCCGCAGACTAAGCAACGTTCCAGGAATACCGGGAACGTTGTTCTCTTATACAGAAATTAATATTCTACCCGCTGCATCCACAAAATGACAAGCAAATAGTGCATCCCGGTCTATACTTAGAAGCAAATCTATTTATAGTCTGGGAGAGATGGACCATGCCTAATTATCATTTTAGGGAAATATGGACACCTTTGCGATGGATACAGATCAGGTTCTACCGGGATGATGCGGATCGGCTGTGGATTAAACGGGGGAAACAGCGGAGACGGCTTTTAAGTAAACAGGGAATAGAAGCGATAGAGACCTTACGAGACCACTAGGGTCTCTATTTTTTTGCCATAACCGGGAAGCGTAATCTGATTTCAATAAAATCGATTGATAATGGCAAGTGGGTTGCCCGCAGTTCACGGATTATACTAATCTGCACTATTTCACACTATTGACCATTGGAATAATGTGACATAATATTACATCTATAAACAAATATATAATATTTGGATTCCAGTTAGGTGGTGTCTGCATGGTCCCTGCTACAACTATGATTCGCGATGCATTGGCGACGTATCTGTCGCAGAAGAGAATGTCCATTAATCAATTCTCCGGACTATCCGGAATTAATTCAGGAACGCTCAGCCGGATACTTAGTGGTCAACAGCCGATTGCTATGGACCATCTGGAGCGAATCACCAAGGCGATGGATCTGCCGGAGGACTATTTCTACAGCTTATACGTGGATGAATGTTTCTATTATTCGTCACCAACCTGGCGGCGTCTGCGGCCTTTTCTTGTGCGGTCAGCCGCGCTAGGCCGTCTGGATTGCGTTGAACAGGTTGTTCAGAATCTGCTAGAGAATCTGACCTATGCCCCCATGCTGTTCGAAGTGGCTGAAGGACTGTTTCAAGAGGGGCTGTGGCAAGCTGCCGAATTGTTGTATAAGAATGTGAGTGCCAGTGAGAAGTATCAGAATTCCGAGAGACTCGCGGTATGCCAATACCGTCTATTCCGAATCGCCATTGGTGACGACCAGACGCGGAATTTGCAGGCGGCGCATCTCTTTGAATGTTACCTGGACCGGCTGGATGAAGCGGATCAATTGGACGGGTTGAAGCATCTCGCTCATGTTTATGTTTCAATGCATAAGTGGCATAAGGTGGATGAGCTGGCGAAGGAGATGCTGCAATTAGCGACTCTTCGTTATAATCTCCAGCGTCAGTCGGACCGTAGAGAAGACAACGAGAGAAAAACTGAGAAACCCCTATACTTCTACATCCTGTACGCACAGCTTATCCGTTCAAGTGTGTGTGAGGAAATAGGTGACTATCAATCGGCATTGGATTGGGTGTCCCTCTATATGGATGGAAGCTGGATACAGGAAGATAATGAAGAAGTGAAGCGGACTGTAGCCCAGTTCCAGGAGTGGGGTACCGCGAACCGCCTACTCTATCGGGTGATGGCAGGGCATTATGAAGTTCTCTCAGAATATGTCGATTTTATCTCTGAGCGACCAGATGAGATATTCTTAGCTTTGTACAATATTACCTCATCGGCTAACCGCTATGATTGGAATGTTGATTCAATTCTTGAAAGGTTTGCAGCCTACATCCCTTACCGGACAAATCTTGCAGAGTATGGCATTGTTCATAACAAACAAGTTATAGCCAACCAATACGCCAGATTTCTCGCTGAATTAGCAACTTATTATCTACATAATAAGAACAAAAAGGGGATTATCTTTATACTTAAAAGTTTGGAATCGTCTGTTAGAATCAATAACGAGACTAATATCATCAAATGTGTTGATCTGTTCGAACAGCATCGGCATCTGGCAGATGAAGAAGAGCAAGCGCAATACAAACTTCTAATTAGAGAGGTGCAGGACTCACATGAAAAGAAAATTGTTCAAGCTTCTAGCTTCCTGTAGTCTGGCTATTGTAATTATTATACCTGTGGGTACTACTGAGCCCGTAGCAAACAGCAGCACTCAATTTCTGATGCAAACTATGGGACACGGTTTAGGTGATGGTTGATACTTGCCGGACAGCAATAATCTAATTCCGCAGACTAAGCAACGTTCCTGGAATACCGGGGACGTTGTTCTTTTATACAGAAGTTGAAATTGGTCTGAAACAATAGAATAATAAATACATCCGACAAAACTACTAATAATATTCTAGCCTCTGCACCCACAAAACGACAAACAAATAGTGCATCCCGGTCTATACTTAGAAGCAAATCTATTTATAGTCTGGGAGAGATGGACCATGCCTAATTATCATTTTAGGGAAATATGGACACCTTTGCGATGGATACAGATCAGGTTCTACCGGGATGATGCGGATCGGCTGTGGGTGAAGCGGGGATCGCAGCGGCGGCGGCTTTTGAGCAAACAGGGAATAGAAACGACGGAGACCTAAAGGGTCTCTATTTTTTTGGCTCTAAGTACTCCTTAGGATTTACACATTTATGCAAAAATGTTATGGCGGGCTACACTTTGGAGGGATGGCGGATCTTGGATTTCACTTTATACTCTAGTTGAATTACATATGAACGGAGAGGAAGGTGAGGGGGATGAAGCCATATGACTATTCCTTGGATGCGATTAAGGGGATTAGCTGTATTTTGATGATTATTGCGCATATTCCGCTGTATTTCCACGGCAATGAACGGGTGTTTCAGATTGTTGCGGGTGTGGCTCCAGTCCTATTCTTCGCGGTCTCAGGGGTGACTACCACCTTGCAGGTGAAGAGGCGCAGCTTCGGTTCACTTCTCGGCTTCTATGTGCTGTTCGCGGTCATCGGGTTCGCCTACAATCTGATGTGGAGACCGGATGTACAAGCTTTTCGGATTATGGATGTTCCTCAGATCATCGCGCTTGGCGTCCTCAGTGTCTATTTGCTGGAGAAGTATTTGAAGCCCCCGCTCTATCTATATCTGCTGCTGTCGCTGGCCGTGTTTGCGGTACATTCGTTCATCGGGCACCGGCTGCCGGACTTTCCACTTAAATCTGTTGTGTTCACAGAAACGGTCGGCTTCACGTATTTCCCTTGGCTGTTTGCGTTCTTGGGGGGAGTCTTTGCGTACCGGGCCAGTAACCGGGTGAACCTGATCATGACTCTGGTTGCGGGCGGGATGCTGGTGGTCGTCAGTTACGGAGGTGTGAGTGAGGCGGATTACGTGAAATATAATATGTCCATGCCCTATCTGCTGTTGTCTATAACTGTGTTGTTCGGGGCGTTCTATCTCTTCAGAAGGTTCAAAAGCTACGCTCCTGCTAATCCGCTGCTGTATGCCGGCAAGCATTCGTTGCTGTTTCTTTTTACCCATCTGTTCCTGATCCTCGCGTTTGACCGGCTGGGTCTGGGGCGTCTGTACATTGTGCTCATATGGGGGCTGGTGCTGATCTGCACCTATGTGGGCATGCATATTCTTCTGTGGTTTAACCGCTATATAGCGCAGTACCTGGAGCACTTCCTGCCATGGGCGGTTATCGTCATTAGCGTAGTTGCGGTTCCGCTCGTGATCCCGAACAGGGACCTCATCATCCTGATGGAGGCGGCGCTGGGTATGCTGTTCGCCATGAATTATAAGCAGCTCTCCAGTCTGATGTCGGCAAGTGTGTCGCCGCGGCGGGAGCCAGCTCTTCCTGAGGCTGTGGGTGAGCGGGTTTGATTACTTTTAGCTAAGCATTTAAAATGAAATCTTACACATACGACGATGGGGACCTGAAAGGTTTCCGTCGTTTTGCGATGCGCATTGTGACATTTTTTGAAAGGAAGGTGAAGTAATAATGGAGCTGATGCCACACTGGAAACGTTGGGGATACGAAGAAGGAAAAGCTGAAGGAAGAGAAGAAGGAAGAGAAGAAGTCCAGGCCGAGATTATCCGAAAATTGCTGCTTCATGGATTTACTCCGGAAGCTGTATCCAAAGCTGTTGAGTTACCACTGGATGAGATTAAGAAGCTGATGTAAGAGAGCTTTCTGAATAGATATATAACTATAATAATCGAAGACCTTGGTGAGAGTAGAGTACCCAAGGTCTTCTTTTCGTTGAAAATCAATACGTTTATCCACCAGTTAGTGTAATAGCGTTTCTGCCATCGTGCTCAGAGGAAGATAGTCTACTCCCCTTCCCCCTCTTCCCGCTAATCAGCAAGCTAAGCACCGGTACCTTCTTAATCACCAGGTTTAGGGCGAGCGATCCGGCTACCGCAATCACAGTGGTCGGGAACCAGCCCAGATAGGTGTGCAGCACATAACGTTCGAGGAAATTCAGCAGCAGGATGAAGATGCCGTAATGGAAGATCAGGATGACCAGGGATTCTTGGCCGATGTAGGTCAGGAGGGCCGCGCATAATTTGGATTTGGATAGCAGCTGGGTGCCTTTGATGGCCAGCAGGCTTCCGGCGATACCGGCGGTGTAGAAGAGGAGAAGGTTGCCGTATACGCGGTTGTTCATGTCGACGTAGGAGTTGAAGTAGGCGGCAGCCAGGAAGATGAACAGCAGGATTAAGGTATTCAGGTTGAAAATGCGGATTCGGCTGAGGACCTGATGCTGCTTCAGCTTATAGCCGATGAACACATAGAGCTGGGCGACGAGGGCCACATCGATGTTCCAGGGCAGGAAGAAGACCCGTCCCAATCCGTAGCCGGTCAGGCTTAACGCAAGTATGACCCCGTGCTGGAGCTGCCAGGAGCGTGTGTGTATGTAGCGCATGGTGATGCAGAAGACGATTTGTGTGACGAACAGGCAGGTCAGGAACCAGATGGGGATGTTCAGCAGCAGTCCGTCGGAATAGTTGCCGTAGAGAAGTGCGGCCAGTGGCTGAACCCAGCCTACATCCGGACTATGGTCATTGGCGACCAGCCGCAGGATTGCCCAGAGGCAGTAGGTCAGCAGGCCGGCGGTGAAGTAGGGGAGGACGAGAGTCAGGAGCTTGGTCCGCAGTAATAACTTAAGGTTGTCAAAATACTTGGAGGCGCTGAATAAGTAACCGGAGACGATGAAGAACAGCGGGAGACGGAAATCTCTGAACATATCGTTCAGTACAGCTGGAGTCAGGCCGGCATGTCCAACGACAACCAGCAGGATGGTGATGCCGCGGACCATATCAATGACTTTCAACCGGGTGGTCTTCGGTGTCCCACTGGTTCCTGCGGATAATGAAGGATGTGATGCTTGCATGTGGTGACATCTGCCCCTTCCATAGGTGAGTTATACCCTACGATATCGGATATAAGGAGCAGGGACAATAGTACAAAATAGTTATTTCTATATACTACCTTAGTTGGTTGTATATTCTTCATTGAAGGATAGCAAGGAAATGAACAGGAAGTCCGCAGGCAGGAGCAGGGATTGCTCCGTTGTGCGGGCTTTTTGGGTATGAGCAGTTTGGATATCGGACTAATATCTGTATAAAATCCGGCAAGTTTATAGAATAACACCAGAAATTAAAGGATTGCCTGCTACTGAAAGCGTTCTCTTCGCTTTAGATTAAAGAGGCAGCCGGATGATTCATCTGCTGGCTGTGATAAGGTTCCAGCATTGGCAAGCCGGAGATTGCCGGTCAGCCAATGACAAACAAATTACATTCAGGAGGGTCTCACACATGAGAACAATCGGCAAAATGATCTCACTGGCCGCAGTGACCATGCTTCTCGCATCGTCCCTGACAGCATGCTCATCGAACAACGGCAGCAATAACCCGACAGCGGCAGGAGGTGCAAATACAGCGGATAAGTCCGGGAGCCCGGCTACAGCCGCCGCCGAATCGAAGCCGGACCTTAAACGGCTGAGCATCTGGCAAAGCGAGGATTACAATACCTATCCGGTAGCCGCGATGCTGCAGGAGAAGACCGGCTACAAAGTGTCATACGACATGCTGCCGCAGGACAAATGGGGCGAGAAGCTCAACCTGATTATGTCCTCCGGGGAGCCGTACGATGTGGTCACTACCTACAATGACATGGCGCTCTATTCCGATTATGCGCAAAAAGGCGCACTGGTCGATCTGACGCCGCTGATTGATGAATACGGTCCCAATATCAAAAAGGCGATCTCCCAAGAGTCGATGGACGCGCTGAAGATCGACGGCAAGGTGTACGCGATTCCGGTGGTCGTCACTTACAAAGTAAACAACAGCATCCTGATCCGCACGGACTGGCTGGATAAGCTGGGGCTGAAGATGCCGACCACTACCGATGAGCTGACCGCCGTCCTGAAGGCGTTCAAGGAGAAGGACCCGGGCGGCAACGGCGACCAGAACGTGCCGCTGACCATCCGCGGCGACCTGCCGATGCTGGATAACATCGTCGGCGCGTTCGGCATGCCGAATACGTGGAATGATGTGGACGGCCAGCTGGTACCGCGCCTGCTGGACCCGGCGTATAAGGACTACATTACCTATACCGCAGACCTCTACAAGCAGGGCTTGCTGGACAAGGAATTCGTCGTGAACAAGGACGCCACCGCCAAAGAGAAATTCACCAGCGGCAAAGCCGGAGCGATTATCGTCCACTGGGCCGATATCGGCGGCATCTCCGATGCGCTGACGAAGAACATCCCGGATGCGAAGTTCGCCTTCGTCTCGGCACTGAAGGGACCCTCGGGCGAAGCGGGCTTCTCCGGCAATGCCGGGTTCGACCGTCTGACCTTCGTGCCGAAGGCTTCGAAGCACCCGGAAGATGCGGTGAAGTGGATCAATGCAACCTTGGAGCCGGAAACGTTCAAGAATCTGGCGATCGGGGAAGAAGGCAAGACGTACACGTTCGAGAACGGCGCTTACCTGCCGATTCTGCCGGCCTTCAACGACGAACGCAACCTGTCGAACAACTATATGTCGGGCACGGACGAAGAGAACTATCCGCTGTACTGGCAGGCGCGGGCACGGAAGAATCCGGTGCAGTTCGAAGCATTCGACAGCCTGAACAACCAGCTGCCGGATGAATACAAGATCCAGAATATTCTGGGGCTGGCGCCATACATGCCGGAATACGCGAAGAACAATCTGCAGCTGGAATCGATGGCCGGAGACTATACCATTAAGCTGATTGCCGGAGCGGATACGCTGGACGGACTGGCAGACTTCCAGGCCAAGTACAAGGCAGCCGGGGAAGAAGCGAGCGCGAAGGAAATCAATGACTGGTACGCAACTTTGAACAAATAAACCATAGGAGCGGCAGCTTGCATTCCGGGAGTCTGCCGCTACTAGCATAGAAGGGCAGTGATCCTATGAAATTAATGAAGAGGCTGAAACAGACAATCGCCGTGCTCTGTACCGTTGTTCTGCTGGCCGCTCCGTTTCCGGGCCAGTCCGCCATTGCGGCGGCGGAGGGAGAGCTTGCGGCGCATAGCGGTACGCATGTTCTGCAGGCGGTGCTCAAGGCGGGCGCAACCGATTGGGCGTATACGGAGCAATCGGTCTCCGGAATAACAGCCAATACCGCCTATACCTTCGGCGTATGGGTAAAAGGCAGCGGGATTGTCACGCTGAAGATGTCGTCGGGCGGCCCGACGGTAGCTTACACCCGGCCCGCAGCAACCGGGGACTGGACCTATCAGTCCATAGATTTCAATTCCGGGACCCGGTCTGGAACGATGGTCTTCTCCATTGTGGACAGCGCGGGAACCGCCTTCCCGCAGAGCCAGGCCGCCGGAACGATGGTTCTGGATGATGCTTTTCTGGGGCTGGCCGGCTCCACGGATAATCTGCTACAGAACGCGGGCTTTGAGCAAGGCTTCAGCGGCTGGAACAAATACGAGAAGGATGTCTTTACGGTAGCGGAAGCCGCTCCGGGGGAGGAGCCCGCTCAGCCCACAGCGCCGCCGGTTAATACAACGGTATATACAGGAACCCACTCGCTGAAGGCGGATCTACAGGGCAAAACAAGCGGTTGGGCCTATGCCACCCAGAAGATCACCGGCATTACTCCGGGCACAGTCTATGAGCTGGGCATGTGGGTGAAGGGCGGCGGGGCCGCCACGCTGAAGCTGTCCAAGGGCTCAAGTTCTGGAAGCGCTTTACAGTATGTGCGCCAAAAAGCGACCGGCAGCTGGGTCTACTGGACAGCGGATTATACCGCCACTTCAGCTGAGGATCTGTATGTATCCATCTATGACAGCGCCGTCTTCTCCGGCTCGGGCTTTACGCAGGCGGAAGCGATGGGCACCATGTACATTGACGATGTATTTTTTGGAGTCAAAGGTGCATCGTCCAATCTTCTGCTGAACTCAAGCTTTGAGGCCGCAGGCGGACTCACGGACTGGATTGTCGCGAATAACAGCTCGCCGGTTGTGTTTGCAGTTGCAGAGGGAACCTCGGAGAACGGTACGCCGGGTCCGAGCAGTACGCCAAGTCCGACCAGCACAGCGGCTCCGAGTAGTACGCCGGTGCAGACCAGTACACCCACCCCGGCTGCTACAGCAACTCCAGCACCAACACCAACCGTAGCACCGACCGTAACACCAACCGTAACGCCAAGCCCATCCGGCTCGCCGCTCCCAAGTGCACCGGTGGACGCAGCGAATATACACAGCGGCAACCGTTCGATGCAGGCGGTGCCCAAAGGCAAGAAGTCTGACTGGAAAACGGTCACGCAGACGGTCAGCGGAATTACCGCGAATACGGATTACACCTTCGGCCTGTGGATGAAGGGCAGCGGCGCGGTAACGGTGAAGACGGCCAAGAGCAATGGTGAGAATCTCCAGTTCATCAGGCCGAAGGCTACAGGCACCTGGACTTATGTAACTGCCAGCTTTAACTCCGGCACGTATTCCGGCTCGCTTGTCTTCTCGATCGCGGACAGTGCGGGAAGTGCCCTGCCCGAAGCGGAAGCTGCGGGTACGATGTATATTGACGATGTCTTCTTCGGAGTAACGGGCGGCGCCAATCTGCTGCTGAACAGCGGCTTTGAGCAGCAGCTCAAATATTGGGGAGGCGATAAGGGAACGGTCTTTACCCGGTATCCCGACCAATCGGATAATCCGCCGGCCGAGCAGTACGAGGGCATTAACAATCTGGGCGTGTATGCCTGGGACCGGAACCCGGACGGGGTAACCGATTTCGGAGACTGGGTTGGCCGGACACCGTATCTGGCGGAGGATTTCCTGGAGCAGAATACATGGTCCGATCTTGAAGGCGGCAACCGCCTGGCTGCCTGGCAGAATACACCTTATGCCGGCAGCATGCTGTGGGCGGCATATCCGTTCCCTAAATCGGGCGGAAGCCTGGCAGAGGCGGCAAGCGGAGCCTATAACGGGCATTACCGGAAGCTCGGGGAGAATCTGATTGCCTCCGGCATGGCGAATGCGACGATCCGCTTCGGGCATGAGTTCAACGGCGGCTGGTATGTCTGGTCGGTCGGAAATGCCAATGATCTGGACCATCTGCAGAAAACCGAGGATTTCGCGGAAAGCTTCCGCCAGTTCGTTAACACGCTGCGCAGCATTCCGGGGCAGCAGTTCAAATTCGTCTGGAATCCGGCCACCGCAATCTGGGGCGTAGACCTGGAAGCGGCCTTCCCGGGCCGGGATTATGTAGACTTCATCGGGATCGACCACTATGACCAGACCTGGACGCAGAGCGGCGGGACCCCGATATACGGGACGGCCTACCAGAATGCCGATCCGGCTGAACGGTTAAGAAGACAGCAGCTGGCCTGGACGGCCGAGGTGAATGACGGCAACTGGGGACTGAATATGATTGCTGCTTTCGCCGAAGATCAGGGGGTTCCGCTTGCGCTCTGTGAATGGGGGCTGGCTGCCCGCTCAGACGGAATGGGCGGGGCGGATAACCCTTATTTCATCCAGCAGATGCATGATTGGATCGAGAACAACAATGTGGCCTGGCATGTATATTTCAACGTCTCGGCCAGCGACGGCGACCATGATCTGTATGACACGGTAGCTTTCCCGCAGTCTTCGGCCAAATTCAGCGAGCTGTGGAATCCGGCCGGTGCGCCGGATACAGCGCCAGCCATTGAGCCTGCGGACATCCCCGGCATCAGCGGGCCGTATGTCCGGATCGAAGGCGAAGACGGCATCCTGACCGGTAGCGTCAACAAGCTTCACGGTGATCCGTGGGCATCCGGCGGAGAATTCGCCGTGATGTACAAATCGGTCAACGCGCTTACCTTCACCAATGCGAACCGGGCGGATAACGGGCTTGCCATTGTCTATCAGGGCTGGCAGTCGGACCAGAAAGCTTCTCTCTACGTCAACGGCGTTCTGGTCAAAGCGGGTATCCTGTTCCCGCAGCACGGGCGCTCCTGGTCACACAGCTACGGCTCTGTCGTCATTCCTGACGTACAGATTCCAGAGGGAGCTACCGTCAAGCTGCAGATCAATCCAAGCGATGAGCTGGACAACTTCGATAATTTCAAGGTCGACTATATTCTGCTGCTGGGAGCCACGGGGACTTATGTCCCCGGCGATCCCGCCGATATCGAAGACGGTTCCCAGGCGGTGAGCGTTCCTTCGCGGACCTCCTTCACCCGCAGCGGGGTATGGGCGCTCACGGCCAATGTCAAAGGCACCGGAGATACCAACGGTTCCAGTTATAGTACGCAGCCTGTGCTTACTGCAGGCAAGAGCTATACCTTCGGCGCCTGGATCAAAGGCTCGGGCAAGATGGCGCTGGTGATACAGAATACTTCAAGCTGGGCGGAGGTGCTTGTGAAGCCCTTCCAGGCCACGGCTGACTGGCAGTATGTCTCGGCCACGTACACGCCTTCCGCCACCGGCCCGTACAACATCAAGCTGGGAGACAGGGACACCAGCGGCAATGCAGGCCGGATCTATATTGACGATGTGAAGCTGGCGGGAACGGAGGACGGGGCTGCCGTAATTGATGAGAATTTCGAGGACGGCGGAACCCATTGGTGGAATCCTGCAAATTTCACGATGACGGATTACTCGCGGAATGCAGGCAGCGCAGATGCCCATAGCGGCAGCTGGGCGCTGAAGGTCAGCAGCGGCGGGGCAGCGGCGGGAGTGGAGACAGCCTTCTCCCCGGCGCTGCACCTGAAGGGCGGCGATGCTTATACCTTCAAGTTCTGGGCGAAGGGCAGCGGCGGTGTCTCGGTACAGCTTCAGAATAAGGATAACCAGCAGCTGCTGGCCGATGAGAGCTTCGCCGTGGCTTCTGCGGGTGTCTGGGAAGAACACAGCTTCACCGTGCAGCCGGCGGCAAGCGGCGACTATACCCTGAAGCTGGGGAGCGGAAGCAGCGGCGGGGTGCTGTACCTCGATGATCTGCTCCTGAACGCCGCAGGCAACAATAATCTGCTGGCTAATCCCGATTTCGAGCTGGGGACGGGATACTGGCAGGAGAATGCAGCATTCACCGTCCTGAATACCAATGAACTGCAGCTGGCGGATGGGCTGATCGACGGGCTGGACAGCCTGGACAAAGTGAAGGAATCCGCCAATATCAAGATCGACAACGCCAATACAGCCTGGTATGGCGGAGATTCCGCGCGGGCTGTCCAGGGCGGGGCGGGCGGCGGCTATCTTCTGTACGAGCTGCCGTCCGGCATCACCTCGGTTTCCATCTCCCTCTATGAAGATGAAGCCAATACGCCAAAGGGGATAGCCGCTTCCGTGTCTGACGGAAGCGGTTTTGAGCCTCTGGCCCTGACTGCCGACACGTATGCCAATGCCGGGAAGACGAATCTTCCGCTCACCGTCTACCAGAGCTATGGCGTTCCGGCAGGCATGACCCTGCTTAAGATCGCCATTCCGGACAGCAGCGGCGCCGGGACTGTGCAGCTGTCGGAGGTTGCAATCAATGCTGTTGCGGCTCCGGTGACGGCAGCGCCGGGAGCCGGGGAGATTACTCCAGGGCAAGCCGTAACTCTTGCCACAAGCGAGAGCGGCGGCAACATTTACTATACGCTCACTGGAAGTGAAGCGAAGCTGCTCTATACCGGGTCAATCACCCTGGACCACTCCGCCACTCTGACCGCCTGGACGGAGGCTGCGGGCAAGCGCAAGAGCATCACCCGTCTGTTCGCTTACGTGAACACGGAAGAGATTGTGGTCGATGCCTACGGGCAGATCCGCACGGCCGAGTTCCCGGGCAAGATTCATAACGACGCGGAATTCGCCGGGGCTGCGCTTGCCGATCAGGCCTATACGGACGGACTTACCGCTCCGGCAGACCGGGATGCTTACGGCGGACTGGCCGGAAGCCAGGCAACCTATCATTTTGGACAGACCGGATACTTCCATATTGAACAGCTGAACGGGAAGTCTGTCATGGTCGACCCGCTCGGCAATCTGTATTTCAACCTGGCTGTGAACGGCACGGGATATGTCGATGAGACCTTCACGGTCGTGAACGGGCGCGAGAACGTCTATGAATGGCTGCCGGCGAAGACCGGACAGTTCCAGACTGCCTATGACGGCAGCGGGAACTTCTCCTTCTATGTGGCGAATCAGATCCGCCGGACCGGACAGCCCTTTAGTCAGGCCCAGTATTCCGCGGACAGCGTGGATTTCGTGAAGTCGCTGGGCTTCACCGGACTCGGCGCCTGGTCCAAGGCCAGCGGTATGCCGTATGTGGACTGGCTGCCCATGCCGAACCTGAAGATCGGGGACAGCGGATTATTCGATATCTTCCACCCCGATATGCTGAACCAGCTGGATACGAGATTCAGTGCGCTCGCGGCGAACACCGGCAATCAGCAGCTGATCGGCTATATGTTCGCCAACGAGCTTCCTTACAACAAGCTGAAGTCCGCCGTTCCGGCGGCGAATGCCTCAACCGGCAGCAAGGTCAGGCTGGTGGAGATGCTCGCGGAGGAGTACGGGACGATTGAGAGCTTCAATACGGCCTGGGCGATGAACGCCGCCAGCTTCGAGGCGCTGAAGAACACTTCTTTTGCCGCCAAGACTGAGCTGGCTACGCAGGATATGGACCATTTTACAGCGCTGTATCTGGATGAGCTCTACAAGCAAATTGCCTTTTACACCAAGAAGTATGACCCGAATCATCTGGCTATGGGTGACCGCTGGCTGGCCGGTGTGATGAATGACAGCAAGCTCCGGGAAGCCCTGGCCCAGTACGCGGGCAAATATATGGATGTGCTGACCTACAATTATTACACCTATGATTTGAACCTGGACATGCTGAAGCATCTGTATGAGCTGGCCGGAGAAACGCCGTTTATCATGACGGAATTCCATTACGGCGATCCGACCACCGGACTGACGTTCGCGGCCCGGATGGCCGAGAATGAGCAGGACAAAGGGCTGATGTACAGCAACTACGTGGAGCAGGCGGCAGCTTCAGGCATTATTGTCGGCGCCAATTGGTTCACCTATCTGGACCAGGCGCCTACGGGCAGATGGTTCCAGGGGCTGAACGGCGAAGCCGGTGCCATCGGGCTGATCAATGTCGCGGGACGGCCGTATCAGGACTTCCTTGAGTCGGTGTCCGGAACCAACGCCAAGATCTATGACATCCTGCTCGGCGACACGACGCCGTATGACCATGTGTTCAAGCCGGGACAGACCGAGCGGACCTCGGACAAGGTATTGTCTGTAGCGAAGGCAGCAATTGCTCCGGTAATCGGTAATTTGGACACGGAATGGACAGGTGCCGCGACTGCTTCGATTACCGATGTCGATCTGGTACTGGGTGTGATGAAGACAGGTGTCGGCGGCCAGATGAGCCTGACTTGGGATGATAATTACTTCTATTTCCGCTCCCATATTGATGATCCCACACCGATGCAGAGCCCGAATGTAATCAAGGGGCTCACCGTGCCGGCGGCCAAGGCCTACCTGTGGGCCGGAGATGCCATCGAGCTGTTCTTCGGGCCGAAGTATGTGGATGAAGGCGGCTCAATGCAGTTCAGCGACAGCCAGATTCTGCTGGCAGCGGCCATGGACGCAAGCGGCAACGCGCAGACGGCCTATTACTGGGCCGGGTATAAGGAGGAGGAGCAGCCGGTCATCGACATGGCGGCCAAGCCGGATGAGGACGGCAAGGGCTATACCCTTGAGGCGCGGATTGCTTTTGCGGATCTGGGAGTTACCGGTCCTTCAGACGGTACGGCCATCCGTTTCGATATGGGCTTCGATGAAGGCGGCGCAGGCGGCCGTGAACGCCAGTTCTACTGGAACGGGGTAGAGAGCAACTCCGCGAACCGGGAGAAATGGGGCAAGATCATTCTCGCGGACGGCGGCACTGCTGCTCCGGCCGGAGTGCCCGGCACGCCGGTGCTTGCTGACAACAACGGCTACGATACAGGATTGGCCGATGGCGATTATCAGGTGACAATGAATATGTGGTGGGGCAACAACGGAGATACCTATAAGCTCTACGAGAACGATGTTCTCATTGATACGCAGACGTTGTCCGCCCATTCTCCGGATGCCCAGACAGCGGTCACGTCCATCAGCGGCAGGAAGAACGGGACTTACCGCTATTACGCGGAGCTGACGAGCCGGGCGGGAACCACAAGAAGCGCTCCTCTGACCGTGGCTGTAACCCAGGCACAGCCCGGCACCCCGGTCCTGAGCCACAACAACTGGGATCAGGACGGCAGCTTTGAGATCAGTATGAATATGTGGTGGGGAACGAACGGCTCCGTGTACAAGCTGTATGAGAATGGCGTGCTTATAGATACTCAGACGCTTGCCCAGCGGACGCCAAATGCCCAGTCTGCCGTGACCAGGGTCCGCGGCAAAGCGCCGGGCAGCTATGAATACCGCTGCGAGCTGATCAACAGCTCGGGGGTGTCAACCAGCCAGATGATCGTTGTCCAGGTTACAAAATAATATTTCACGGCAAAAGTCTATACAATAAGCCGGGAAATTAAAGGATATTCCATGGGGAAATGAAGCGCAAATTGATAGAATGTGGGGGAGTAACAGGGACCCGGCCAGAGCTGCTGGCCGGGTTTCCCACATATTAGGGGGTTTGAGAACATGGCAGAAATTATTGGCAGCGCATTGCCGAACATTCCGTGGCAGGACAAGCCGGACGGAATTCAGGATGTAGTCTGGAGACATAACGCCAATCCGATTGTGGACTGGAATCCCATTCCGGCCGCTTCGCGGATCTTTAACAGTGCGGTAATTCCCTACGAAGGCGGATTTATCGGGGTGTTCCGCGCCGAGCATAAGCATGGCATGCCCAATCTGCATCTGGGACGGTCGGAGGACGGGCTGAAGTGGGAGATCGAGCATGAAGCCATTGTCTGGAAGGATGAGGCGGGTGAGCCTTACCAGCCGAATTATGCCTACGATCCCCGGGTGGTGCAGATTGAAGATATGTACTACATCATCTGGTGTACGGATTTCGGCGGTGCGGCTCTGGGGCTTGGCATGACCCGGGATTTCCGGGAGTTTGTCCGGCTGGAGAATCCGTTCATTCCTTTTAACCGCAACGGCGTACTGTTTCCCCGGACAATCAATGGAAAGTACGTGCTGCTCAGCCGTCCCAGCGACAGCGGGCATACCCCGTTCGGCGACATTTATCTGAGCGAGAGCCCGGATATGGTCCATTGGGGACACCACCGGAAGGTCATGTCCAAGGCTGCCGCCGGCTGGTGGCAGGATGTGAAGATCGGAGGCGGACCTGCGCCGATTGAAACGTCGGAGGGCTGGCTGATCTTGTACCATGGCGTCGTCGGCACCTGCAACGGGCTGGTCTACAGCATGGGAGCGGCGATACTCGATCTGGACATCCCTTCCAAGGTGCTGTACCGGACAAGGGATTATTTGCTGACCCCGGAGAAAAATTACGAAGCGGTCGGGTTCGTCCCGAACGTGGTCTTCCCCTGTGCAACGCTGCAGGATGCGGCAACCGGGCGGATTGCCATCTACTACGGGGCGGCGGACACCTATGTGGCCGTGGCCTATACCACCATTCAAGAGCTGATCCCATATATCAAGGCGAATTCCGCGCTTGCTCCGGGTGACGGCATCGACTTCAGATAAGGAGCTGCAACGAAATTAGTACCCGCTTTTGTTGACGAAATCTCCACGGGTTTGGGAGTTTTGTCAACAATTTAGCGGTACTTTATTTCGTCGCAGTCTCTAAGCAGAAATTCTTATATTTTAAAGAAAAGGGGGCTGGAGCACCATGGCTGGCTTCGGCAATTTCACAGAGAACGGCTCAGAGTTTGTATTTACCGGCACGCAGACTCCGCGGCCTATGCTGAACTATATTTGGAACCCGCGGATACTGTCGGGTGTTAACCATTTCGGCGGGGGGGACGGGGCTTATGGCGCACGGAGTGCCGCCTATATCGACCCGGAGGGAAGAGGGCGCTCAAGCCTGTTCCGCGGCGGCAACCGCTATTTCTATATCCGTGACGCGGAGACGGGTGAATTCTGGAATCCGGGCTGGTACCCGGTTAAGCGGACGCTGGACCGCTATTCCTGCACCCACGGGCTGGGGTATACCCGGCTGGAGGGGGCTTACGGCGGAATTGCCGCCGGTGCCAGAGTATTCGTCAATGCGGAGGATCCGGTGGAAATCTGGACGGTGACCCTCACGAACGAAAGCCCGCGTGAACGGGAGATTAAGGTCTATTCCTTCGTGGAATTCTCACTGGAAGGCTATGCAAGGTACAGTGAATATAACTCCTATGTCTACTGCGATTATCTGGCAGAGGACGACATTATTGTCGCGCACAACCATGCCCAGGAGCGGCCGCATGAATGGTTCGATGGCTTCGCGGCGGCGAGCGTGAAGCCGACAGGCTACGAGACGGGGAAGCGGGCGTTTCTGGGGAACTACGGCGATACCGACAGTCCCGGGAGCGTAGTCCGCGGAGCCTGCTCGAATTCACTGGCCGCCTGTGAGGATATGGTCGGCGTGCTGGAGCATACCTTCACCCTGAAGCCAGGGGAGGAGGTTACATATCATACCCTCTGGGGAGCGGCCGATGGCAATGAGACGGCACGGGAGCTGACCCGTAAGCTGCTGGCACCCGGCAGGATCGAAGATGATTTCGCGCGGCTGTTGGCGGAGAAGACAGCGATGACGGAGGATATTGCCGTGCAGACGCCGCTGGCCAAGGTGAATCACATCACCAATATGTGGGTCAAGCAGCAGGTGCTGCTCTGTGCCGAGGCCGGCAGAGCCACAGGCAAGGGCTTCCGCGACCAATTGCAGGATGCCTGGGCGGTGTCCGCTTTTCTCCCGGGATTGGCCAAGGAGAAGATCAGGGAGACCCTGAAGTATCAATACAAGGACGGGAAATGTGTCCGGGGCTGGCTTCCGCTGGACCCGCATATTTATTCCGACGGTCCGGTGTGGATTGCGCCGACGGTGAATGCCTATCTCAAGGAAACCGGCGATTATGCCTTCCTGCAGGAGCAGGTGCCTTATCTGGATGAAGGGGCTGGTACGGTCTGGGAGCATATGCTGACAGCGGTCCGGTATTCCTCCGGGGATCTCGGGGAGCACTCGCTGGTGCTTGCCCATGACGGCGACTGGAACGACTCGCTGAACGGGATCGGAACGGGCGGCAAGGGCGAAAGCGTCTGGACCTCGATTGCCCTGTATCATGCGCTGAACGAAACTGCGGAATTGGCCCGCGAAGTGATTCGGGATGAAGGGCTTGCCCGGGAGCTGCTGGAGCTTGCCGTACGGATTAAGGAAGCGGTGAATGCTAACGGCTGGGACGGGGACTGGTACCTTGCGGCTTACAATGACCATGGGGAGAAGGTCGGCTCCCATACGGAACAGGAGGGCAGCATTTACCTGAACAGCCAGACCTGGGCGGTCATGTCGGGACTGGCTGAAGGCGAACGTGCCGGCCAGTGCCTGCAGGCGGTGGATAACAAGCTGGACTCCCCTTATGGACCGCTTACCCTCTCGCCTCCTTATACGGAATACAATGCCTCCATCGGCCGCTTAACCGGCTTCGTTCCCGGCATCTGGGAGAACGGAACGCCTTACTGCCATGGGGGAACGTTCAAGATTGTTGCCGACTGCGTGGCGGGAAGAGGCAATGAAGCTTTTGACACTTACAGTAAAATACTGCCCGACAGCGCCGCCAACCCTTCGGATCATTCCGGGTGCGAGCCTTATGCGTTCACGAATATGTACTTCGGCCCGGCGAATCCGCGGGCCGGAGAGACGGCATTTGCCTGGGTAACAGGTACGGCAGGCTGGATGTTCCGCGCGGTGACCCAATATATGCTCGGCTTCTATCCGGGCTACGACAGTATTAGGATTCGTCCCTGCATTCCTGAGGACTGGGAAGAATGCTCCATGAAGCGGGTCTACAGAGGTGATACCTATCTGCTGACCATCCGCAACAAGAACCGGGAGCAGTGCGGGCTGAAGCGGCTCACGATTGACGGCAAGGAGATTGCCGGGGACGTCTTCCCTATTTTTGGAGACGGCCTGACGCATACTGTAGAGGTGGATATGTAGAGACTGCGGGCAGCTCCATAGTGCCGCAACTTTATAGAATAGCACCAGAAATTGAAGGATTGCCTTCTACTGATAACGGTATCGTTTCTTTACAATAAAGATACAACAGACAGAAGAAGGTGATAGATTTGAGCAGAAGCGAAATCTCGCTGGGCCATCAGCAGGGGGTCAAGACGGGGGCCGGCGGACGGCGCTGGCGGCTGATTCGCGGCAATCTCGATATGTATGCACTGCTGCTTCCCGGGCTTGCCTTTTTATTATTGTTCAAATACACGCCGATGTACGGCATCCTGATTGCCTTTCAGGATTTCAACATTTTCGGCGGTATTGGGGGAAGCGATTGGGTCGGGCTGGCGCAGTTCGAGAAGCTGATTCATTCCAGCGATTTCATGAATGTGCTGATCAACACGCTGGTCATCAGCCTGTACAAGATCGTCATATTATTTCCAATTCCGGTATTGATCGCTTTGCTGCTGAATGAAGTGAAGCGGATGTTCTTCAAACGTACGATCCAGACGGTCATTTATCTGCCCCATTTTCTCTCGTGGGTCATCATCTCCGGATCGTTCATCACCATTCTCTCCCCGGCGGGCGGGCTGGTTAATGAGATCATCCGCAGCTTCGGCGGGCATCCGGTCTCCTTCCTGACCGACAACCAGTTCTTCCGCAGCGTCATTGTCTTCACGGCAGGCTGGAAGGAAACCGGCTGGAATGCCATCGTCTTCATCGCCGCCATTGCGGGCATTGAGCAGGAGCAGTATGAAGCGGCAGCCATCGACGGTGCGGGCCGGATCAGACAGATGATCTCGATCACCCTTCCGGGTATTCTGCCCACCGTTGTGCTGATGTTCATCCTGCGCATCGGCAGCCTGCTGGAAGCGGGGACGGAACAGATTCTCACCATGTATAATCCGCTGGTCTACCAGACGGGGGATGTAATCGGAACCTATGTGTACCGCCTCGGGCTGGGGCAGCAGGATTACAGCTTCAGTACAGCGGTCGGATTATTCAATTCCGTCGTCGGCTTTGTGCTGGTGTTGTCCGGCAACATGCTCAGCCGCAAATTCTTGAACCGCAGCATCTGGTAAGGGAGGAGAAGTGTGAACATGCGCAGCAAAACAATCGGCAGTCTGTGCTTTGATGCCGGAATCTATCTCTTTTTGACCGCGATGGGACTGATCACTCTGCTCCCGTTCGCCAATGTGCTCTCTAAGTCGGTAAGCGAGGAGTGGGCGATAACCTCGGGTAAGGTCGGCATTTTCCCGGTAGGGTTCCAGCTGGATACGATGAAATTCGTCGTCACCTCCAGCCAGTTCCTGCATTCCCTGCTGATCTCAGTCATTGTCACGCTTGTAGGAACGCTATTATCGCTGCTGATCACCGCCATGACGGCCTATCCGCTGTCCAAACGGGAGCTTCCCGGCTCCGGCATTCTGATCGTCATGTTCATCTTCACGATGATGTTCAGCGGCGGCATTATTCCGAATTATCTGCTGATCCGCCAGCTTGGCCTGATCAATCATCTGGGCTCGCTGATTCTGCCGGCGCTGATTAATGTATTCAACATGCTGGTGATCAAAAGCTACTTCGAGAGCCTCCCGGAAAGCCTGGAGGAATCGGCCAAGCTCGAAGGGGCGCGGAATTATACGATCCTGTTCCGGATTATTCTGCCGCTCAGCGCTCCGGTGCTGGCCACGATCGGATTGTTCTATGCCGTATCGTTCTGGAATGACTATTTCAATCCGATGCTGTATATTAACAGCTCCAACTTGAAACCGCTTCAGCTATACCTGCAGGATATCGTCATGAACGCCGACAGCTCCTCCCTCAACCGGAGTGCCGATGATCTGATGAATGTTCCGGCGGAAGGCGTCCGGGCCGCGACTGTTATCGCCTCGACCGTGCCGATTCTGCTGGTGTATCCGTTCCTGCAAAAGTATTTCATCAAGGGTGTGCTGATCGGCTCCGTCAAGGGTTGATCAGACTTCCCGATTCAAGCTTCAAATCCAAAATAGGAAAATCACAAGTTCAATCTATATAGAATATATCTTTCAGGAGGGTCTCATATGAGAAAAATTAGCAAAACGGCCGCACTGGCCGCAGTGACCATGCTGCTGGCATCATCCCTGGCAGCCTGCTCGTCGAACAACGGCAACAATAATGCCGCAGGCACAGCGAATGCACCGGACAATTCCGGCACACCGGCTACGGCAGCCGCCGAGTCCAAGCCGGACCTTAAACGGCTGAGCATCTGGCAAAGCGAGGACTACAATACCTATCCGGTAGCAGCGATGCTGCAGGAGAAGACCGGCTACAAAGTGTCGTACGACATGCTGCCGCAGGACAAATGGGGCGAGAAGCTCAACCTGATTATGTCCTCCGGGGAGCCGTATGATGTGGTTACCACCTACAATGACATGGCGCTCTATTCCGATTATGCGCAAAAAGGCGCACTGGTCGATCTGACGCCGCTCATTGATGAATACGGTCCCAATATCAAAAAAGCGATCTCCCAGGAGTCGCTGGATGCGCTGAAGATCGACGGCAAGCTGTACGCCATCCCTGTAGTGGTTACCTATAAAGTAAACAGCAGCATCCTGATCCGTACGGACTGGCTGGATAAGCTGGGGCTGAAGATGCCGACGACCACCGACGAGCTGACCGCCGTTCTGAAGGCGTTCAAGGAGAAGGACCCGGGCGGCAATGGCGACCAGAACGTGTCGCTGACGATCCGCGGCGACCTGCCGATGCTGGATAACCTGGTCGGCGCGTTCGGCATGCCAAATACGTGGAATGATGTGGACGGCCAGCTGGTGCCGCGCCTGCTAGACCCGGCGTATAAGGACTACATTACCTATACCGCAGACCTCTACAAGCAAGGGCTGCTGGACAAGGAATTCGTCGTGAACAAGGACGCCACTGCCAAAGAGAAGTTCACCAGCGGCAAAGCTGGAGCGATTATCGTCCACTGGGCCGATATCGGCGGCATCTCCGATGCCCTGACGAAGAACATCCCGGATGCGAAGTTCGCCTTCGTCTCGGCGCTGAAGGGACCGTCGGGGGAAGCGGGCTTCTCGGGCAATGCCGGATTCGACCGTCTGACCTTCGTGCCGAAGGCGTCGAAGCACCCGGAAGATGCGGTGAAGTGGATCAATGCAACCTTGGAGCCGGAAACGTTCAAGAATCTGGCGATCGGGGAAGAAGGCAAGACATACACGTTCGAGAACGGGGCGTACCTGCCGATTCTGCCGGCCTTCAACGACGAGCGCAACCTGTCGAACAACTATATGTCGGGCACGGACGAACAGAACTATCCGCTGTACTGGCAGGCGCGGGCCCGGAAGAATCCGGTGCAGTTCGCCGCGTTCGACAGCCTGAACAACCAGCTGCCGGATGAATACAAGATCCAGAATATTCTGGGGCTGGCGCCGTACATGCCGGAATATGCGAAGAACAATCTGCAGCTGGAATCGATGGCGGGTGATTACACCATTAAGCTGATCGCCGGAGCGGATACGCTGGACGGACTGGCAGACTTCCAGGCGAAGTACAAGGCAGCCGGGGAAGAAGCAAGTGCGAAGGAAATCAATGACTGGTACGCAACTGTAAGCAAATAAATCATAGGAGCGGCAGCTTGAATTACGGGAGCTTGCCGCTTCCTTTCCATGAAGGGAGACGGAAAATTTGAATAACCCGGAATATTCGTTTCAGCGGCAGGTTCAGACAGTGCTGCATGCTGAGGTTATTGTCATAGGCGGCGGCCCTGCGGGTACGGCGGCGGCAATCAGTGCGGCAAGATGCGGCAAGCAGGTGGTGCTGCTGGAGAAATCGGCGCAGCTCGGCGGGATGGGAACCCTGGCGAATGTCAGCGTATTTATGCCAATCGGGAATGTGACCGGAATCTACCGCGAGATCATCGCGGAGATGCTGGCAGAATCTTTACCGCAGGGGCATGATGAGTCGATTGCGCCACAGTATTCGCCTTTTCTGATGCGGCAGTATATGAATGAGAAAATGAAAAAAGAGCAAGTGCAGGTATACTACCATGCCGAGTTTGTGGGAACGGTGCAGGAGGGCGGTAGGATCAAGGCGGTCATTGTCTCCACCCGGGAAGGACTGAAGGCTTTTGAAGGCGAGCAGTTCATTGACTGTACGGGTGATGCAAGAGTAGCCATTGAAGCGGGAGTCCCTTATCACTCGGGCAGAGAAGAGGACGGACTGACTCAGCCAATGACCCTGATGTTCATGATGCAGAATACCGGCAAGCCGGTGATCCCGTTCCTTCCGGAAGGCTGCTATGAATACAAGGAGCTGGCTGATCTGCCGCAAGGGCGCGAGCTCTACTGGGAGCAGAACGGCGACGGTACACTGCTTGTAAATATGTCGCGTGTGAAGGCGAACGGAGCTAAAATAGAAGAGGTAAATTACGCGGAGACGGAGGCGCTCCGGCAGGTGTTCTCGATTGTGAATTATTTGCAGAGAAACGGCTTCGGGACGTATGCACTCTCGCATGTTGCCCCGCAGACCGGGGTCCGGGAGAGCAATCAGATTGAGGGAATCTACACGCTGACTGAGCAGGATGTGGTCAGCGGAGCCCGGTTCCCGGATGTGGTCGCACAGACCAACTATGAAATTGATATTCATAGCCCCGACGGAGCGGGGACGACCGATGAACGGGCCATCAGCGGGTATGATATTCCTTACCGGTGTATGGTGCCGGAGCAGGTCGTGAATCTGCTGGTGGCCGGACGGCCGATATCGGCTACACATGTGGCTATGTCCTCCATGCGCATGCAGGCTACCTGCTACGCGCTTGGCCAGGCGGCAGGCGCTGCGGCCGCGATCTCGCTGGATGAGTCTGTGCCGCTGCGGGATGTCCCGGCCGATAAGCTGCATGAGGCACTGAAGCGGCAGGATGTGCGTTTTATAAGTTAACAATAACTATATAGATTGAACTGAAGAACTTCACGCAAGATTTCACATCACTCTGTGAATATGGGACTTCATGGTGGCTGCTGTTGCCGCGGGGTATCCTCGATTCATCCGCTTTCCGGGCAGTGATCAGGTAGATTTTCATAAAATCTTGCACATAATACAACATTCTCTTCATTAAATCAGCCCAAATCCGAAATTGTTGTAGAAACTGCAGGATTTCACCTATTTCAAACGAATTTGCTGGAGGATTCTTGTATTTTATACAACAATCCTCCCGAACATCGGACTATATATGAACTCAAGTTGCAAAACGTACAACATTTATGTCTACATTGATTATTTAAAAGTCAACACACTGCCAGTAACGGATCAAGTGTAAGGTATTGACGTATTCCGCCAGGCCCACACAATTAGATTCTGAAGTTCAATCTATATAAGTACTAATGTAGATAAAATGAACTTAAAAACTACCCCAAAAAAGCAAAGGTACGGAGGGGAATTTTGGAACTGTAGGAGCGACTGCGTACGCCTGAAAGCTTTCCGCAGGAAAGCCCGCTTCGGAAGCATCAGCAGTCATCGGATTTCCACCGCGATCAGCGTTACAAATTCAAGAAATCCGGGGACAACAGCGGCCGGAAGTCCGAATATTCACCGCAGTGGCGACTGATTCTTGACTCTATATCTCAAGTTCAATCTACATAAAGGAGGACGGGGCTGTGTACAAACTGCTAATTGTGGATGATGAGCCGACGGTTCGCTTCGGCTTGCGCTCCTATTTCAACTGGTCCTCGTACGGTATTGAAGTGATTGGTGAGGCGGATGACGGGGATGTGGCCTTTGAGGTGATCGAGAAGGAGCAGCCGGATATTGTGCTGACCGATGTCCGTATGCCCAAGATGGACGGGATTACGCTGTCCCGGCATATCCATGCCGGGTATCCCCGGACGAAGATTATCTTCGTCAGCGGCCATGATGATGCGGATTATCTGAAATCGGCGCTTAAGGTAAGCGCGGTCGATTACATCTTCAAGCCGGTGAATCTGGAGGAACTCAGCGCGGTCATCCGGCGTGTGGTCAGCCATCTCGATGCCGAGCGGGCGGAGCACAGATTCAAGGTGGACATGCAGAGCAAGCTCAAGGAAGGGATGCCGCTGCTGCGGGAGAAGTTTCTGCTGTCCCTGATCAGCACAGGTGCCCCCCGGCAAGGCCTGGGTGAACGGCTGCAGTTCCTCGGTCTGAATCTGCCGCTTACTGTCGTGTACTGGGTGATCGTAATTTCTGTCGATGATCTCGCAGAGGTCACAGGGAGCCGTTCGGAGACGGATCAGCAGCTGTTGTGGTATTCCGTGCTGAATATCTGCCAGGAGCTGATCGGCCAGCATCTTACCGGCTATGCCTTTGAGCACCGGAACGGGGAGTTCGTCGGCATTCTGCGGGAGAATCCGGAGGACGGCGGCGCTGCGGACAACGCGGAAGCGCTGCTGGAGCTGGCGGGGGATATTCTCGGCAATCTGGAGAAATGGCTGAAGATCAGCGTCACCATCGGCATCAGCGAGCGGGTGACCGGCCTTCCCGGGCTGGTTCATTCCTATAAGCAGGCGCGTGAAGCGGCCGATCATAAATGGTATTTGGGCAAAAACCGCATTATCACCATGGACAGCCTGGAGAATCCCGAGTCGGAGCCGGCCAGCTTCACTAGATACGATCCAGATCATAGCGAGCAGCTGCTGTCGGCACTGAAGGCGGCTGATCCGGACCGGATGCGCGAGGTGCTGGACCAGCTGTTCACGGATTTGAACCGGGGCCGCCGTGACGGGCTTAAATACGGGCGCAACATCTGCCTGCAGATTGTCCTCGCGGTCGGGCAGCTGCTGCTGGAGCTGAATGCCGGATCTCCCGAGCTGGAGGCGGCGGAAGCCCGGTTATGGGAGACTCTGTTCGAGCAGGAGACGCTTGGCGAGATGCGGGAGCTGATTGAAGCTCATCTCAGCAGTGTCTGCGCGCGTATCCGCGAGAAGCGGACCGGCAAAGTAGCCAATCTGATCGAAAGGGTGCGCGAGATCATCAAGCAAAGATATGCGGACGGGGCATTGACGGTAACGGACATTGGCAAGGAGGTCTATCTGACGCCAACCTATGTCAGTCTGCTATTCAAGCAGGAGACCGGGCAGACGATCAACGAATTCCTGACACAGATCCGGGTGGAGAAGGCGAAGGAGCTGCTGCGCGATCCGCAGTACAAATTCTATGATATCTGTTATGCCATCGGCTATACGGACCCGAGCTATTTCACCAAGCTGTTCAAAAAAGCCACGGGAGTTACACCGAGCGCATACCGGGACAGCCATGCGTAGGGCAGCCGTAAGCCTCTGGCGCCTGTTGTCCTCAGCCTTCGGCTCGGCTGTAAGCCTGGCCCGCCGCATCCGGATTCCCCGGCAGTGGCTGCTCGCCTATCTGCTGCTGATTGTCGTTCCGGCGGGAATCTTCCTGTATGGCTATTACGAGCGTTCGGCCTCCATTCTGAAGAGCGAAGTGATCCGGACCATGCAGCAGGCGCTGAAGCAGGCGGGAAGCAATCTGTCTTACCGCCTGGAGCATATCTACGATATCAGCAATGCGGCTTTTATGAACCCGAACCTCCACTCGTACCTCTCCGTCGGCGCCGATGACCAGTCGATGGAGATTCAGCTGCAGGTCATTAAGGACCTGAGGTTCCTGGTTGATACGGTACAGTCGAACTCCGATGTCTTCCATGTGCGGCTGTATGTCGATCAATCGAAGCTGTATGCGGGTGAGAAAATCAATTTCTTCTCGCTGGACAGCCTGAAGAACAAGGCCTGGTACACCCCCGTCATTGAGGCCAACGGAGGCATTGTGCCGATTGGGGATTACGAGGAATCTTTTCTCGATATCGGGAAGGCCCGCGTGTTCTCGTTCGCCCGCATGCTGCGTGATCCGGACCGGTACGATAAGGTATCCGGCGTGCTGATGATTGATGTACAGGAGAAGATGGTGGCGGATATTCTGTCCGCGCTGCAATTTGCGCCGGGCACGCAGGTCTACCTGACGGACGCGGATGGAACGATTGTCTATCATCCTGACCGCGCCATAATCGGTACGAAGATTGCTCCTGCCATTCTGGAGGATATGAAGCTTAGCAGTGAGGGCAGCTCCACGCTGAAGATAGGCACGGAGGTCAACGATGTGATGTATACGACGCTGCAGCCCACCGGCTGGAGGCTGGTCGCGCAGGGAACGGAATCCCAGCTGTCTCGCCGCGCCGTGGAGCTGACGCAGCGGTCGGAATGGACCTCGCTGATGGAGTATGTGGCGCTGTTCCTGATTCTGCCCTTTGTGCTGCTCGCGATCATTGTCCGCGGAATGAACCGCAGAGTCATGCAGGTCATTACCGTCATCCGCAAGGAGGGAAGTGACGGGCTGATTGAGCTTCCTCCGGTCAACGGCGATTTTCATATGCTGGAGCGGAGTGTCGATCATCTGATTCTCCGGGTGCGGACACTGGTCGAGGAGAAGTACCGGGCCGAGATTCATGAACGCGAGGCCCAGCTGCAGGCGCTGCAGGCCCAGATTAATCCGCATTTCCTCTACAATACGCTGGATACGATCAATTGGATTGCCATCGGCAAAGGGGCAACCGACATCAGCCAGATGATCGACAGCCTGGCCAAATATTTCCGGCTCAGCCTTAACAAGGGCCGGAGCATCGTCAGCGTGGAGGATGAGCTGAGCCTGGCCGCCGTCTATCTGAAGATCCAGCAGAGCCGGTTTGTGGATGCGTTCGGCTTCGTGCTGGATAGCGAGCCCGGACTGAGTGTCTATCAGATGCCGAAGCTGATCCTGCAGCCGATTGTCGAGAATGCGCTTTTGCACGGAATCCTGAAGTCCAAAGACAAACGCGGAACGATTACAATCTCTGTGAGAGAGGAAGACGGCGATCTGATCTTCCAGGTATCCGACGACGGAATCGGCATGGAAGAGGAGCAGGCGCGCCAGCTGCTGATGGAGGAGCCGCATGAGACGAAGCCTGATTCCACCGGCAGCTCCTACGGGTTGTATAACGTGAATGAGCGCATTAGGCTCTATGCCGGGAATCAGTATGGAATCAGCATCGCGTCTAAGCCCGGCGCCGGTACTACGGTTACGGTGCGCCTGAAGGCAGAGCGGGCCAAGGGACTGGTCTGATGCCACAATACAGCAGTACAAACAGGGGAGATAAGAATGGCAACGATACGTATTGAGCATCACGAAGCTTTGCTGCATATGCTCATTGAAGTGACGGACGACGGCAGTGTGAAGCTGCTGCATTTCGCCTCTGGACCTTATGAAGAAGAAATGCTGGACGATACAAGCTATGCGAACCGCCGCCTGGTGGATGTGCAGATTACAGGAGAGGATCATGTCATCCATCACGGGCTCAAGCATGTCGGAACGGTGCCGGGCACCCGCCTGAAATACCAGTCGCACCAATTCATTGAAGCCGCAGACAGCCGCAGCCGCAGGCTGGAGATCCGCCAGTCCGATGCCGCCACAGGGCTGGCTGTGATCAGCCATTTCCAGTTCTACAAGGGCTTGTCCCTGGCGAGAACCTGGACCGAATTGCGCAATGAAGGAGAGCAGCCGCTGCCGGTCGAGTACGTGTCTTCCTTCGCCTATAACGGCGCGGCCAAGGAAGGAAGCCTTCCCTGGGACCAGAAGATGCGGCTGCACCTGCCGCGTAATTCCTGGTGCGGGGAGGTGCAGTGGCAGCAGCATAGTCTGCCTGAATGGGGTCTCAGCCGGGTGTTCGACCATTCGGTGAACCGGCTGTCGGTGCATTCGCTCGGCACCTGGTCCTCCTATGAACATCTGCCGGTAGGTGTTCTTGAGAATACGGAATCCGGCTCCTGCCTGTTCTGGCAGATTGAGCACAACGGCTCCTGGCAGTGGGAGCTTAGCGATGCTGAGGTGAATGAGCTGTATGTCCGGCTGAGCGGACCGAACGAGGATGAGGGACACTGGAGCCGGACGCTCCAGCCGGGAGAGAGCTTCGAATCGGTACCAGCGGCAGCCGGAGCGGTTCAAGGGGGCTTCACCGAAGCCGCCCGGGAGCTGACCCGTTATCTGCGGCAGGTGCGGAGGAAGAATGAAGACAACCGCACGCTGCCGGTAGTCTATAACGATTTCATGCACAGCCTGTGGGGCAATCCGACGACGGCCAGAGTGCAGCCGCTGGTGGACGCGGCTGCGGCGGCCGGCTGTGAGATTTACTGCATCGATGCGGGCTGGTATGAGGGTGAACTGGGAGAATGGCTGCCGTCCGTGAGCCGCTTCGAAGGCGGTCTCGCGGCCATGGCCGGCTATATCCGCTCCAAGGGTCTGATTCCGGGACTGTGGCTGGAGCTGGAATCGGTGCACCGGGACAGTCCGCTCAGCAGCAAACCGGATGACTGGTTCTTCTGCAAGCGCGGCCGCAGAGTCGTCGATGCCGGGCGGTACCAGCTTGATTTCCGCAACCCGGAGGTTGTGCGGCATGCCGATGACACTGTAGACCGGCTCATTGCGGAGCTGGGTATCGGCTACTTCAAGTTCGACTACAACCAGAACGCCGGAACCGGCACGGATATCGCGGCGGAGAGTCTGGGCGACGGCCTGCTGGGGCATAACCGGGCTTATCTGGCCTGGGCGGACCGGCTGTTCCGCCGCCACCCGGAGCTTATTGTCGAGAGCTGTGCCAGCGGAGGCATGCGGATGGATTATGCCACCCTGGAGCGCTTCAGCCTCCAGTGCGTCAGCGACCAGATGGACTACCGGCTGATGGGCATGATCGCCGCCGCAAGCCCGTCGGTCATTCCGCCGGAGCAGGCCGGAATCTGGTCCTATCCGCTGACCAGCTCTGATGATGAAGCTGTCATCTTCAACATGGTCAACGTGATGCTGTTCCGCGTCATTATGGGCGGACCGCTGGCAGAGCTTGACGAAGCCGGGAGCGCCCTGGTCCGCGAAGGCATCACCTGCTACAAGTCGCTCCGGCAGGAGCTGGCGGAAGCCGCCGCCTTCTGGCCGCTAGGCATTCCGCAGCTGCATTCCAGCCGGGCCTGCCTGGGTCTGCAGCTGGATGGCCGCCTCGTCCTGGCTGTCTGGCGGATGGATCAGGACGAGGAGCTTATCGAGATTCCGCTGGGCAAGCGGGCGAAGGGGATTGGGCAGGGGAAGAGCACCGGTCAACGGGAAAGTGCCGTCCGCTGCCTCTATCCGGCCCGGGCGGAGGACGCTGTGGCTGCCTGGGATGCCGAGCGGGCTGTGCTCTGCGTCCGGCTGCCCCAGGCCTATTCGGCCAGAGTGATTGAGATTGGCTGATTGGCATATGGCAATATTAAAGAACCTGACCCTCCTGTGAAAGGAAGTCAGGTTCTTTGCGTTGCGAGTGGAATGCATAACCATGAAGTTAAACGTCTTCAGGCTGTTCCCGCTCCGGAATAACAAAAGAAACAGTGGTGCCGGACCCGACCTGGCTGTGTATGACGAGTCCCTGGCCATACAGCTGTGTCAGCCGCCGGTTCGTATTCAAGAGCCCGATGCCGCGGGAAGGCAATCCGAGTCCGCTGTCGTCCAGCAGATGGCTGACCTGCTCATCGGGCATCCCCTTGCCGTTATCCTCTACTTCAAAGGACGTGCATCCCTTCCGGCGGTGAATGCGGATAGACAGCTTGCCGCCGGCCTTCCGGCTCAGCAGACCGTGTCTGACCGCATTCTCCACCAATGGCTGGAGGGTGAGCGGAGGCAGAAGCAGATCAACGCCTTGTTCCACATCCCATTCGATCTGCAGGCGTTCGTCAAACCTGGCTTTCTCAATAAACAGATAGGACTTAATCAGCTCCAGCTCATGGGACAGTCCGACCAGCTGCTGCGAGTTCATATAATCGAAGCTGATTCGCAGATAGGAGGAGAACGCCTCTCCAAGATCACGCATCTTCGGGAGGTCGAATTCACTTAAGGCCAGCAGTGCGTTCAGCGTGTTGAACAGGAAGTGCGGCTGGATTTGCGCCTGCAGGTAAGCAGCTTCCAGCCGCAGGCTCTGATTAATAGACTGCTTCAGTCCGGTCAGTGAACGGACCCGGTATTTCAGCTCCAGCGCATCCACCGGCTTAGCGACATAATCATTGGCTCCCGATAAGAACCCCGTATAGATATCCACCGGCTGATTGCGGGCAGTGAGCAGCAGGATCGGCAGCTCCGAGATAGAGAAGCGCTGACGGGCGATCCGGGTTAGTTCGTAGCCGGACATGTACGGCATCATGACATCGGCGATCAGCAGATCCCAGGGTTCGGTGCCGAGCAGATCGAGGGCTTCCCGGGCGCTGGTGACGGTGACCAGCTGATGATGATCTTCCGAGAGTATGCTGGCCAGCACCCTGAGATTGACCGGATCATCATCCACAGCGAGAATATGAGTCTTAGCGGTCAGGGAGGCATCCTGCACCGGCGGGAGAGAAGTGATCTCTTGTATTGCAGATGTGCCGCCAGTATCAGGCTGCCGGAAGAACAGTCCATCCTGTTCAGGCAGCAGTGCTTCCATATCCGGGCCGTCCATCATCATGGCAGCAGCAGTCTTTTCCGGCACCTGCCGGACCTCAGAAGCAGACGCCAGAGGAAGGGTGAAGGTGAACACAGACCCCTTTCCGGGTTCAGAATCCACGGTAAGGTCTCCGCCGTGAAGCTCTGCCAGCTGCTTGCTGATGCTTAAGCCGAGTCCAATTCCGCCTCCGTCATTAATGCCTTTACTGCCTTGCTCATAAGGGGAGAAGATCCGCGCCTGTGTCTCCTTGTCGATGCCTATGCCAGTGTCGGACACGCTGATCCTTGCGGTCTTGCCGGCAATCCTGGCGGATACGGTGATCGTTCCGGCCTGCGTGTATTTGATGGCATTGCGCAGCAGGTTATAGAGAATCTGCACAATCCGTTTCTCATCACCTGAGACGAGCGGCAGGGAAGCGGGGAGCTCATTCCGCAGCTGCAGCTCTTTACTGTCTGTCATGAATTCAAACATATTCAGAATTCCGGTTACCAGCGGTCCGATGGCCAGCGGTTCACGCTGCAATATAATCCGCTTCTCCTGCAGACGGGTCACATCGAGCAGGTCATTCAGCATATGGGACATGCGGCGGCTGATGGTGATGAGCAGCTCCAGGTCCTGGTAGCTCTGATTGCCCAGGGCGGACTGCTCCTTCGCCGCTACCGTTTGGGCGATGCTGATGATGCCATGCAGCGGTGTTCTGAGTTCATGTGAGGTATTCGCCAGAAACTGATCCTTCAGATGATCACTTTCCTTCAGCTGCTGGTTAAGTATCCGGTTCTCCTCGGCATTGCGGAAATACCGCTTGAACCAATAAGCGGAGAAACCAATGATAGCCGCGATGACATCAACCGGATAATACAGGATACTGGTTTTGCTATTCGATTCGAAAGCACCGCCCAGGACGCTGGAGCCGATAGCCGCAGCGGCAAACAACAGAAACACGGAGTCCTGCTCCTGCCGGATGACCATGCGGCCAATGGAATATACGACCGCTGCTACCGGCAGCAGGTAGAGCACAGAGAAGAAGGGTCTAGCATATACAACATAGTGCGCAGGCAGAACCAATACATAGATTGTATAGAGGAACAGGACAAGCAGGTATCCTTTGAACAAACGGCCAGGACGCTCCTGTGTGGAGAAGCTGCGGGTCAGCAGCAGCATGAACAGCGATATCGCAGGATAAGCCAGCATTTTGAGCTTCAGTGCCCATGTATAGTTAATCGGCAGCCAGAGCAGCAGCAGGGTATCATTATCGGTCACTATTGAAGCACCTACCGCCAGGAGCAGCAGGCAGAACACCAGGAACGCTTTTTGCCGGCGGTTGAAAAAGAACAGGATGCCTGCATACATCGCATGCAGCAGCATAATCACAAAAGTGACCATCTGGAAGCCGATAGAATACATCCGTTCCGTATCAACCGCTGCCTGGGAGCCGAAACGGATGGAGCGGACGATTCCTCCTTCGAGCGGGTGATCGTAATTGGCTGCACGGACCAGAAGCGTGATCTGCTGCTGCCCTGCAGCATTATAGGCTGCCGTGTAGGAAACAGCTTTAGGTTTGTAGTCTTGGCGGTTCTCGGCCAGTTGACCGAAGCTGCCTTCCGTCTGCCCGTTAATTTCAATGACGGAGGACGCTTGAATACGCTGAATCCAGAAGCCGTAAGGCTGCTGCTGCGACGGGTCAACCAGAATGCGCAGCCGGTAAGTGCCGTAGCCGAAGGAGGAATGTCCTTCTTCAGGGAAGCCGCTGCTCCAGTCGCCGGGAACGCGGACAACATGCTGCGCGTCCGGAGGGAGTCCGGCGAAGCTCTCTTGGGTGAGGAATTGGCCGGGGTAGAACTCCCATTCGCCATCCAGCCGCACGGACCGGGAATTCTCGAAGTCCCAGCCCCGCATATCCAGAACACCTTGCTTCGCTTCCGGATGCTCCGGCGCTGCATACGCGCCAAACCACAGATACCGTATGCTGATCAGGAGGGTCAGATATAACAGCAGCAATAGAGCGTGCTTAAGATTCAATATGCTGTTTTTATGAATTAGGGTTGGCTTACGTAAGGTAGTCTTCATCATACGGTTTCAATTCGACATTATCCGAAGTTATCCTGCCATGAAATAGCGGAGGTTTGTCCTACCCCCATACACCAACAAGCAGGATGCCGCCGAAGATGACTACCGAGCAGACCATCCGCCGCAGGCCCTGCTGCTCTTTCAGCAGGAGGATGCCCAGGAACGTAGCGAATATCGTCCCGATCTCTCGCAGGGGGCTGATATGGGCGAGCGGCGCCTGCTGCAGCGCGAACAGGAACAGCAGATACGAGCCCGGATTCAGCACGCTTCCCAGCAGGATAGTGAACTTGTTGCTCCGCCACTCCTCAAGCAGCTTGCGCGATTTCAGGACTGCGGGAGTCAGACCGGCGACAAAACCGATATTGGTAACCTCAAGCAGCGCCAGCGGAGACATGTGCTGGAGGTTCAGCTTATCGACGAATACATAGCAGGTTGTGCACAGTCCCACGCAGAGCGCCATAAGAACCGGCGTATAGCCTGGCTTCCGGGAGGCGGTGGAGGTGGATGAGCCTCTGGAGCCCAGTCCGCTGAGCACTGCGAATCCGCCGAGCATGAAGGCAATGCCGGTCCATCCATAGACAGACAGCGATTCGCCCAGAAAAAGAACACCGATCAGCGGGATGAGCAGCGTGCTCGTTCCCCGCATCACCGGGTAAATCTGTGATAAGTCACCCATCTCATAGGTTCTGGATAAGAGCCATGAATATAAGGCCTGCAGCGCCACAGACAGCAGCAGCAGAGCATAAGCGCCGGCAGCAAGCGGGCGTGTCCACAGCTCGGTTATCAGAACAGGGAGCAGCAGAATAGTAGAGATCATCATGATCGACCACAGGAAGATGCTTTTGTCCCGGCTTCTTTTGGTGAACATGCTCCACACCGCGTGACACATCCCGGAAGCCAGAACCAAAAGAATTGGCAGCAGCATTGAAGTTCAACCCCTTAAGAAATGATTAGTGTTCTGAATCGGCGGCAGATGTAGGTGTATGGAAGGGTTGTTCCAGTAGAGCTGAGCCATCTTCAAGCCGGAGCCATGTCTCGAACTGCTTATCGCCCTGAGTCATACGGATGACACGCGCCCCCCGCATGAAGCCTTCCCGCCCGTATGTGTTGTAGCCGGTGGCCCGGCCATAGCTGAGCCGGATGCCATGCAGGCTGCCGGTGAAGTCGTTGATATGATCATGTCCGCAAAAAGTACCCGCCACATCGCCCATTTCCACCAGCGCCGTAAATAGTCCCGAGTTCAGCACCGGAGCGCAGACCTGCTCGAACTTATGACCGTAGCAGTTTTGGGTGGACCACATCTCGGCATACTCGGGAAGCGGGATATGGAAGAACGCCAGCGCAGGCAGCTTGGCCTGGCCTGCCCCGGGATTAAGCCGGGCCGATTGTTCCATCAGCCAGCTAATCTGGCTCTGCCGGACCCAGTTATAGCCGGGGATCTGCGCAAGTCCGGAGTAGGCACCGGTGTCCAGCATATAAAGGATTGCACCTGTTCTACCGTCTGTACCCGCAATCTCAAGGGTGTAGTTGCCTGAACCGGCAAGCTCTGCGGGGCCGGCTTCTGCCAGGCAGTGGGGATGCTCCAGCGCAATGTTCATTAGCTCTTCATAGGAAACCCCTTGCTCAGTATCGTGATTGCCGAATACGAAGGCCCAAGGAATACCAGTCTTCTCTACGGCCTCAACCGCATCCCGGAACGCCTGCTTGGGATTCACACAATCCTTCTCTCCTTCCGGGACAGGTCCGGTATAGATCAGATCGCCTGTGAAGATCACGAGATCAGGCTGTTCCGCTTCCATCACGCGTTCCATAAGCTCCCGGGTATGCTGATCCTCCGCCCTGCCATCCATCCAGTGCAGATCGGTAAACTGTACGATGGTAAAGGTTCCGTCCTGCCGGAATGATAATTTGCGCTTCATGTGATAATCCCCTCTCTGCCTTAATGAAATGGATTTACAAATTCATTTCATTAGTGTTTAAGTTCATTGGTATTTAAGTGCCTTGATGTTGATTTATATTTTTTTATGTTGTTTCATGTTGATTTTAGGGCGATAATCCGTTTCTGTCAATCAGAAATCGGACTGATTGCACTTTCTGCAATAGAATTCGTTCCATTCTGCGTAAAATCTCAATCTGCTGTACTTCATACAATTGATTTCTCAAATTTCACGCCAAAAGCCCCTTTCGCCAAAATTCTAATGTACAGAGTGCAACAGATTCTATTTTCCGGCGGATTTTGGAGTTATCTGCTGCATAAAGTGCAATAGAACTATGGATTGAGCTGTATCTTTTAATCGGAGCTTTTGGAGCGGGGCAGAGGCGGAGGGGGATGGAGCAGAACTGGCTGAGCTGGAGCTGAACCGGACCGTAACCGGAGCGGAGCTGGGACGGAACTGAGGCTGGATTGGAGAGCAACTGGAACGTGATCGGAGCTGAACTGGTTGAGCTGGAGCTGAACCGGAACATAACCGGAGCGGAGCTGGGACGGAACTGAAGCTGGATTGAGAGTAACTGAAACGTGACCGGAGCAGAACTGGTTGAGCTGGAGCATAACCGGACCGTAACGGGAGCGAAGCTGGGACAGAACTGGAGCTGGATTGAGAGAAACTGGAACGTGACCGGAGCAGAACTGGTTGAGCTGGAGCTGGAGCTGAACCGGACCGTAACCGGAGCGGAGCTGGGACGGAACTTGCGCTGGATTGAGAGTAAATGGAACGTCACTGGAGCAGAACCGAAGCGCAACCGAAGACAGCCAATGTGTATCCTTACTCCTGCTTGAAGTAGAGAGCTTCCTCGCTTCACAGGCTTTAACTGTATTTTGTGCAACTAAAGTCACCGGATATGATGCGTTTGTGCACTTTAGTTGCACTCTGTACAATTAAATAACCCGCCATTCCTTGAATGATCGCCATACGCCGTTTTTAGTTGTACAGAATACACTTATCGCAATAAATTTACTCTTTAGCTAATCTTTAACTGTACGAAATACAACTATTTAATATTCGCCACCTTCGATCCGCGCGCAAACAGCAAGCAAGTGTGTGAACAGAATAAAATGACGAAAAGTACAAAGGAGCGGTGGTGGATTAGAGAATTATGAAATTATGAAATTAAGAAATTACGAAATCAAGGAGTTAATAAGGAGTTAATAAGGAACTAAGAAATTAAAGAATTAAGGACTAGAGTGTGGATGCCTAAGCCGATACACTCCACCACCAGAGTAATCTTTGATAAAAGCAGCTGCATTGACAAGTGGAATTCGGCTCCATATACTGAGGAAATCAACATCAATACACTCAAAACAACATTACATATACATAGGGATGACCTAAACTGTAAGCTGGAATGCAACAATCAGCATTCGCGAATTCACTATAACTGGAGGAATCATGCATGTCCCTGACCTATGAAGAACGCAGGCATACGATCCTCTCCCAGCTGGATCTGGAGGGGAAAGTGCAGGTGCATTTTTTGGCTGAGCGGTTCGCTGTGACTACAGAGACGATCCGGCGCGATCTCGACCGTCTGGAGAAGGAAGGGCGTCTGCGCAAGGTGTATGGGGGAGCCGTACGGATTCGCTCCGGGAATAATGAACCCACCTTCATGAAGCGTTCCCAGATGAATCTGCCGGATAAGCAGGCCATCGGCAGGCTCGCGGCTTCGCTTATTCAAGATGGCGAGACGGTGATCCTGGACAACGGAACAACCACGCTTGAGATTATGCGCCAGCTGAAAGACCGTGCCCATGTGACGGTCATTACCAACTCCGTCCCGGTCCTGAACTGTGCACTGGAACAGTTTCAGGGGAAGATTATCTTTGCCGGGGGCGAGGTGAATGCTGATTATCAGGCGGCCGTAGGGATCACCGCCCATGAGCTGCTGAGTCAGTTCAAGGTGAATAAGGCCTTTATCTCTGCCGGGGGGCTGTCGCTCTCGGAGGGAATTACCGATTATCATCTTGAAGAAGCGCTCATCTCCCGCAAAATGATGGAACGGGCCGAAGAATCGATTCTGGTCGCCGACCATTCGAAATTCGGAGTCACTACCTTTGCCCAGATTGCCCCGATGGAGCATATCTCCATGGTTCTGACCGACAGCGGCTGCTCCCGGGAATGGAAGGATACCTTTGCCCGGCTGGATATAGAGCTGCTGACAGGATCATAACGTACTACAGAAGCTGTATTCAAAAAATTAAAAGCGCCAATCCTCCTCACCTTATGGTGTAAGAGGATTGGCGCTTTCTGTTGTGCAGCTGGCTATAGGCTGCGATCTGAAGCTGTGCTCACCTGCCTGAAGCTAGGTGAACCTAGGTGAAGTCATTAGCAGCAACTTAGCCGATCCAGATCCGCTGCGTAGCGTGATCGCCGGAGTTCCGGCCGATCATAATATCGAAGTCTCCAGGCTCGAACACAAGCTCATCGTCCTGGCCGTAGAACATCAGCATCTCACGGGTGATCTCGAAGGTAACAACCTGCTTCTCATGCGCAACGAGCGTAACCTGCTTGAAGCCTTTCAGTTCCTTCACGGGACGGACCACACTTGCGGTAACATCGCGGATATAGAGCTGAACGGTCTCCTTGCCGGTAACATCCGATGTGTTCTCAACCGCAATGGAGGCGAGCACCCGGCCATCAGCCGCAGCCTCAACATTGAAGCTGCTGTAAGCAAAGCTGGAGTAGCTCAGGCCATAGCCGAAACAGAACAGCGGGTCATTGGGGATATCCAGATACCGGGTTACATAACGCACATTCGGATACTGGGGATCATACGGGCGTCCCGTTTGATAAGCATTATAGTACACAGGAATCTGTCCCACGGAGTAAGGGAAGCTCATGGACAGGCGTCCGGACGGGTTATAATCGCCGAACAGCACATCTGCAATAGAATTCCCTGACTCACTGCCCAGGAACCAGGCCTGTACCAGCGCATCGCTTGCATCAAGCACTGGCGCAAGCTCCAGCGGACGGCCGCTGAATACGATGGTGATGACAGGCTTGCCGGTATCCTTCAGACGCCGGATCAGCTTCTCCTGGTTTGCGGACAGCCGCAGGCTGGCTTTACTGCCGCCTTCCCCGGTGTCATGCTGATTCTCGCCGACAGCGGCTAGAATGACATCGCAATCCTTCAGCTGTTCGAAGGCTTCCTCAGCTGCGTCCTCCACATCGAAGACACCCTCCAGCATGCTTCCCAGCTCGCCGGTCATTGCGGTAACAATATCTGCTGCCGGAATTTTGCCGGTGATGCCGGTGTAGAGCGATACTGCCGGATCTTTCTCAGCGCCTGCCCAGCCGCCCAGTACATTAATAGAGGTGGCGAATGGACCGGCCAGACCGATCTTCATCCCCCGCTTCAGCGGCAGAACTTCATTGTCGTTCTTCAGCAGCACCACAGAGCTTGCACCGAGTTCCCGTGCAGCCTGCAGATGCTCAGCGCTTGGCTTATCCGCTTCGTCTGCCGCCGGATCGGCATCCTTGAACGGATTGTCGAATAATCCCAGGGCATCCTTCAGCTCCAGTACCCGGGTGACGGCTTCGTCGATCAGGCTGATATCGAGCAGTCCCTCTTCGACCAGCGCGGCCCCGTGGTTCAGATAGTGGGTGGACATCATCTCGATATCCAGGCCTGCGGCAAGGCTTTTCTGGGCGGCTTCACGGCCATCCTGCGCAGCGCCATGGGGCACCAGCTCATTCACAGAGTTGAAGTCGGCGATGGTAACGCCGTCAAAGCCCCATTCCTCCCGCAGAATACCGCGGAGCAGCTTGCTGTTGCCACTGGCCGGAATGCGGTCAATGGTATTGAACGCGGCCATGACCATAGCGACACCGGCATCTACTGCGGCCTTATAAGCCGGCAGATAGAATTCGCGGAGTACACCGGCGGACATATCCACCGTGTTGTATTCACGGCCGCCTTCAGGCGCGCCGTAGCCGGCGAAATGCTTCACGCAGGCAGCGATCCGCCCGGGTTCTCTCAGGTCTGTGCCCTGATAGCCCCGGACCATGCTCTCGGTCACGCGGGCATTCAGGTAAGGGTCCTCACCGGAGGTCTCCATCACCCGGCCCCAGCGCGGATCGCGCACGAGGTCAGTCATGGGTGAGAAGGTGACATGAATACCGGCAGCGGCGCTCTCTATGGCTGCAACTTCGGCGAAGCGTTCGATGGCTTCGAGGTCGAAGCTGCTGCCCATCGCCAGCGGAATCGGCAGGATGGTCCGGTAGCCGTGAATGACATCCGCCATGAAGAGCAGGGGAATCTTCTGGCGGCTGGATTCCAGATGCCGGGTCTGCAGCTCAATGACATTCCGTGCGCCAATGCCGTTCAGAACGCTTCCGATGTTCTCCATTACCTGCGGCTTGATGTTCAGTTCTTTGAATGGACCCGTTAAATCCACGGTATCATCCAGACCCCAATAGTAAGGACCGAGCTGGGTTAGCTGGGCCAGCTTTTCGTCTAGTGTCATATCGTTCACGAGATCTTGGATAAACGGTTTAGTCATGGCGAACTCCTTCGTTAAACGTACTGAAAGTTATTGTCTGTATATATTATTGTGCCAAATAAATATGCAATTCATCGCCAGGCAGCGTAAGCAGGTTGTTCTTGGCAATGCTTACGGCACCCGGGCGGTACGGATTAGACAAGACCTGGCCGGTAACAGCAGTTCCTGCTGCTTGCAGCTCCGGAGTGCGGGCCGGGCCTGAGCCGATGTGATAGACAAAGGTTAACGGACGGCCGAAGCACTCATAAGTGAAACGCAGTCCGTCAAGACTTGCCGGCAGTACCGGATCAATGATCAGCTCTTCTTCGCTGAAGCGGATACCCAGAATAGCTGAGATGAGCTGATTGAGATAGATTCCGGGGCCGCTGGAATACAGGCGCCAGCCGCCTTTAACCTCTACGCTGCCGTCACGCAGCTGATCGAAGTTCTGCTGATAGCTGTAGCGGTCAGGGAAATTCCCGTCCGAGCTGCTGAAGTACATATTGCTCTGGCGCAGCTGCGCATTAGGAACGCTCTGCCGGATGTTGATCGGGTTGATCCGGAACAGGCCTTCCCAGGCGCGGTCTGCTTCGCCAAGCTTGGCGGAAGCTTCGAGGTAGCGGATATGGGCATGTACATACTGCAGGCTGATCTCGCGGCCCACACTGGCGGCTTGCTCAGCACGGCGGAAGATGGTGCTTACGCCGCCTTCATAGCGGGCGGGACGATCCATCAGACGTACGCCATCCGGGTGATTCAGATGCTCGTCAATCAGGCGGAAATTGGCAACCGCCTGTTCCGGGGTGACCAGTTCAGCAATGATACTGCGTGTCATCGGCAGTAACCGGTACTTAATGCCCGTCTGCTGATCGAGCGGGTGAAGCATATAGTCAATCTCTCCGTCTTCCTGGAAGTAAGCGAAGCCGGCAATGACGCCATCCTTGATCAGCAGCGTCCGGAAGGATTCCTTCATCTCTTCTGCCATTACAGCAAGGCTGGCGGAGAATTCGGCATCGGCTTCAGTGACCTGCGACAGGTTGCGGATAACCTGGAAGGCCAAAGCGACAGTCCAGGCACTCACGAGCTTGGTCTTCAAGGCTTCATCGGCAGGCTGCAGAGTATCATCCCAGTCGCCGCCGGCATAATTGATCAGGGACGTGCCCGGTACGAAGCGTTCACGGATCGTCTCTACAGCAGCTTTGACATGCTCGAGCACGGTTTCGGTCTGCTGGCTTGGCTGAGCATCTGCCAGGTGGTGATAGCCAACCTGTTCCTGGAGAATCGAATAGTCTCCGGTAGCCATGATATAATCGCTGATGCATTTCAGCGGCCAGAGCACGACATCGCCATGCCATTCATGGGCTTGAACCGGATGCTGGTCGAACATGAACCATTGCGGCCATTCCTTGCTCTCCCACAGCTGATGAGAATAAATCTTCAGCAATACATTTCTGGCGAGCTCATAATGCTGGGTCATCAGGAAATACTCCATCGGTCCCTGGCATACATCGCGTGTGCCCCATGCGGCTCCGCCCGGCTGTTCAAGACCATGCGGCATAATGAAATGGGTCATCGCATTATGGGTGTACCACCAGACGGTTTCGTTCAGAATATCAATCCGTGACTGCTCAGCACCTTCAAGCTGGAGCTGGAAGCCCGAAGTAAACGTTTCATAGAACCCTTTATACAGCGCTGCCTCGGTTTCCGCAGTGTAAGGAGATAACAGGGGAAGACTATCCGCCTGTGTGAGCCGGCCCTGAATTACAAGCTGGAAGCCTGCGGAATGCGAGACGGAAATCGTCAGCAGCGTTCCGTTGCGCGGCTGTCTGTCCGTGTAGAACATCCGGTCATCGCTGTACGTATAGGCCGTTCCCGGCAGCTGGATATCGAAATGCAGACCCGGATAAGGAAGCTGCTGCACGGACGCTTCGTCAGGAAGAACCTGCAGAATACCGTCCTTGGCTTCAACTCTTACCGGATGCAGGAATTCATGCTCACCCATAACAAGCTGGTTCGTGATCAGATAGTCATAGGCTCTGCCGAGCTTCGACTGTACCTGCAGGGCAACATCCGGCTGGCCTGCTGCGGTAAAGACGGTAACCGTGAGCAGATCATCCTCTACCTGATAATGCCATTTGGCAAAGTTAACGCCCATTTCGTAAGCTGCCGGCAGCGTAAGAATCCGGTAGACCCCATCCAGACGGACATAGATCCGCTGTCCGCTGTTCCGCTGAATGTTCAGCAGCCCGCGTGGTGTGGAGAGCAGTTTGTGGAAAGAGGTATTGCCGACAACCGTCTGGCCGTTGAAGATTCCGTACATATAGTTAGTGGAAGAAATTAGGTTGTTATCGACTTGGCTTTTATCGAGCAGCGTAGTGATGATATGGCCGTGCGGACGTTCAACCAGCAGCTCCTTGGGCTGCAGGACTACGTGGACATGCTCATCAGTGAAGAAGGAGAGCAGTTCCCCGTTCTCAATTTCTTCAAGCTTCCGGTTAGGGTAAGCCGCATCAATCTCAGCTTGGGTCCACTGTGCAGAGACATAAGGTGCGCCAATATCAGTACTTAGCACAGGCACATCTCTGCCCGGCACAGCCTCACCCGCGCTCCAGTCGATTTCATCGTAAGCTGCCTGCAGCTCGGCCTGGAACTCAAGCTCTGTAACAGCAGCCGGATGAGTAGGGCGGAAGAGCCCGTAGAAAGCGAATTCAGCGGGAGCGGACAGCGTCATAAGCTCTGTCTGCAGCGCGGTATAGGCCAGCTCGTATTGATAGTTGCGGTTCTGCAGATTGCCGCTAAGCACCTCGGGCACATAACTGCCTTTGTAAGACACGCCGAAGAACTGCATGCCGTCAGTAGAATAGCCTACTGCGCGCGTACCCACTGCACCCTGCTGGAGATAAGGGAAATCAGTGCCCTGCGGCTGGTTCTGGCGCGAGCATACGGCGTAGCCGTGCGTGCCTTCCCAGATGCTGTGATCCAGGTATTGGCTCATGTACAGCTCATTGGCCAGTACGCCGCCTTTGCCTGCGACCCCGATATCCTGTCCGTATACCACATCAACAGTCTCGCCGCTGCCGGAGAGCTGAATATGCCAGAACCAGATTCCGTCCCGGGCCGGCGCGAAGGTGACACGGTAGCTGATGGCTTCTATAGAACCTTCAAAAATGAGTTTGTCATCTGTACGGGACAGCTTGGAGCCGGAGCGGATACCGAGTAATGGATAGCTGTTAATTCCTTCCTCTGTATGCACGCGCAGATAGATATTATTAGCTGAACCTTCTACAGGATTGCCTTGGAACTGATTAATGAGAGTAGACTCATGGGTGAACTCGAAGATATCTCCTGTTGGCAGGAACGTATAACTAAGATCATCCCGGGTTAAGGTAATCATGTTTAATTGTTGTTTGAAAATCATAATAACCCTCTCTTTCCAGTACGTGATTGGGACATGAATGTAGGTTAGGGGGAATTCATCATTAGATGTCACAAGAAAAAGGTGACATGTCCGTGTAAAGAATAAATAGAAACGTTTCCATAAGTGATACATCTCGATATTAGTCTGAAGACGAAAAAAAGTCAATTATCTGCGAAAAAACGACTGAATTATTGTTTTTGGAACGTCAAATGTAATATTTTTACTTGTAATTCGAAAATAAAAAATGTTTGACAGCGTATACAACTTGGGAGTATGCTCTGAGCAAGGGGAAACACAAAGAAATAATGGAAACGTTTCTATACTGTCCAATACGGTTAAATATTAAAGGTATGCACGCAGTTGTCATTCAGCTGCAGGGACAAGAAGTGAAACAAAGATATGCATGCGGTAGAATGCATCGTTCAATTTGGAGGTGGGCTCATTGGCAAGATTTGTACATGCGGGCGGAAATATCGTCCGGGAACTATTTAAGAACAAAGTGCTGTATCTCATGCTGCTGCCTGTCATTGTGTATTTCGCGGTCTTTCATTATGCGGTAATGCCCGGCGCTTATGTTGCATTCGTGGATTACAAGCTCAACAAAGGCATCTTCGGAAGTGATTTCATCGGTCTGAAGAACTTTGAATTCCTGGTGCAGACCGGAGAACTCTGGAATATCACCAAGAATACGCTGCTCTACAATCTGGTATTCCTTGCTTTAGGCAATATTATTCAGATTGTGTTTGCCATCATGTTGTCGGAGATTACCGGGAAATGGTTCAAGAAGATCTCCCAGTCCGTTATTCTCCTGCCAAACTTCATTTCGATGGTTATCGTGGGTGTGTTTGCTTACAATCTCTTCAACTTCAACTCCGGATTCATCAATACGATAATCTCGGGGGCAGGGCTGGACCGTTATGAGTTCTATAACGATCCGGGCATCTGGAAATACATTATTGTGGCCTTCAAGATCTGGGCGGGTACCGGCTACGGTATGATTGTCTATCTGGCTGCGATCACAGGGATCAACCATGATCTGTACGAGGCTGCCTACATGGATGGTGCTACTACCTGGCAGCGGATCCGCTACATGACCCTGCCTATTCTGAAGCCGACCTTTATACTGCTCCTGCTGTTCGGTATGGGCGGGATTCTCAAAGGCTCCTTCGACCTGTTCTACAATCTCATTGGCACAAACTCCGTGCTGTATCCGCAGACGGATATCATAGATACGTATGTCTTCCGCTCCCTGGTGGGACAATTTAACTTCTCGATGGGTGCTGCAGTAGGATTCTACCAATCCTTATTCGGCCTGGTCCTGGTGCTTGTGGTTAACTTTATTGTACGCAAGGTTGAACCGGACAGCGCGTTGTTCTAAGACAAGACACGAAACAGGGGTGATGAAAATGGCAAGTACATCTATTAAAATCAAGCAGGATTCCGGCAGTGTTTTCATAAAAGTGATCAGTTACATCTGCATCACGATCTTTGCACTGTTCTGTGTGTTTCCTTTTGCGCTGATGATCTCTTCCTCCTTCATGAATGAGCAGGAGATTGTCCGCGAGGGATATAAGCTGATTCCGAATGAAGTTTCCTTCAAGGCCTACGAATTGTTGCTCAGTAACTCCTCCAAGCTGGTGGATGCTTATCAGGTTACGATTTTTATCACAGTCGTAGGTACGGTGCTCGGGCTGTTCATGATGTCCATGGCCGGATTTGTCCTGAACCGCAAGGATTTCAAATACCGTAACTTCTTCTCCTTCCTGATCTATTTCACAACCTTGTTCAGCGGAGGATTGATTCCGACTTATATTCTGATGGTCAAGCATCTGCATATGAAAGACAACCTGTTCGCCATGATTCTGCCGGCTGTGGTAGGGGCGTGGTCGATCTTCCTGATGCGTAACTTCATGAAGGCGATCCCGGATTCCCTGTATGAATCAGCCACGATTGACGGTGCGGGCGATTTCCGCATCTACTGGCGGATCTTCATGCCGCTGGCGGTTCCTTCACTGGCGACTATCGGGCTGTTCTCGGCGCTGGGCTTCTGGAATGAGTGGTACAACGGGATGCTGTACATGGACTCTCCGACCAAGTTCCCGCTCCAGTACTTCCTGCAGCGCATGATCAACCAGGCGAATATGGGCAGTCTCATCAACTCGGGAGCGGTCATTAATACAGCCGATCTGCCTACCCAATCCATTAAAATGGCTACAGCCGTACTGGCCACAGGCCCGATCATTCTCCTGTATCCATTCATTCAGCGTTACTTCGTAACCGGTCTTACCGTCGGTGCTGTTAAGGGTTAATAGACGCCTGCTTCAATCGAAGGGTGTTTGTTATAGATGCAAAATCCATAATATAGAAAAGAAAAGGGAGGCTTACCGAATGAAAGGTAAAAAGATTGCTTCTTCTCTAGCTGCTGTCCTCATGCTTACTGGAGTGCTATCCGCTTGTTCGTCAAGCAATAATGCAAATGGAAATAATTCAGGTTCCTCGAACACTCCATCCACTTCCACCAATGCCGGAGGTGTAGACACCTCTAAGGAAGCAAAGCTGGTGTACTACCTGTGGGGCAGTGAAGGAGTTACCAATAAAGAAATTCTGGCTGAGATCAATAAGAAGCTTAAGGCTGATCTGAATACTACACTTGAAATCAAGTATATTGACTGGCCGGACGTAGCTACCAAGTATCCGCTGTTGTTCGCTTCCGGCGAATCGTTCGATCTGTCGCATGCTTCTCCGGGTGCCGCTGTGTCCTACTACACCCTGGCTACTGAAGGTGCGCTGACTGACATTACCGACATGCTGGACAAGGTGGCGCCTAAGCTGAAGGCTGAGATTCCTGAAGCCTCCTGGCAGAACACCAAGGTCAATGGCAAAATCTACGGCGTACCGAGTCTGTTCAGTGAATACACGCCTGCCGGTTATGCATACCGTACGGATCTGCTGAAGAAATACGGCATGACCGAAATTAAGACAATCGATGATATGGTTAAATACATGGATAATGTGGTTGCCAACGAATCCTTCCCGCCAATTAACGGTAAGGCTGAGGATGCACAGAACATGTTCAGAATGCTCGTAGATACTACAGACATGTGGCTGAACGCACCTGGTATCTCGCTGAATGAATTGAATCTGGTCACCAAGAGTCCGGAGGATTACAAGACCGTATTCCATCCAGCCTTCACCCAGGAATTCGAGGATTGGGCTGTGAGAATGCGTGAGTGGGGCGACAAGGGCTATTGGGGCAAAGACGTTCTGTCCGCTTCCCTCGGCAGCAAGGACAACTTCAGAGCAGCGAACTCTGCGGGTTATCTGACTCATGCCCAGGACTGGATCGGGCAGTACGGCGGGGATATCAAGGCACTGCCTGACTCTCCTACAAGCTTCTATACTTTTGCTGAAGCGAATAAGAAAATCAAACGTAAAATGGGTGTAGACAACTCGACGGTAATCAGCGCGAATTCCTCTAATCCAGAGCGCTCTCTGATGGTAATTGAGAAATTCATGACCGATGAAAGCTACTACAACCTTATCCAATACGGTATCGAAGGCAAGCACTACGTCATTGAAGATGGCGTGAAGAAGCAGCCGGAAGGCTTCAATGAAAAAACAGATGGCGGAGGCTTCTCGGCCTGGTCCCTCAGAAACGACAAGTTCGTGATTCCGAGTGATACTGAGAACCCGATCCGTAAAGACCTGTTTGCTGAATGGGATAAAGAAGCAATCGATGATCCGTACAACGGCTTCAGCTTCGATCCTTCGAATGTAACAACGGAAATCGCTTCGATCTCGAACGTCAATGCACAGCTCGGTATTCAGCTGATGCTGGGTAAAACAAGCAAAGATCCAAAAGCAGCCGTTGCAGAATACCGTGATCAGCTGACAAAAGCAGGAATTGACAAGGTCATTGCCGAAGTAGAGAAACAATTGGCAGATTTTGTACCCGTCAACTAAAGGAATGTAAAGGTACCAGGGAGCTATAGTCTATAGCTCCCTTACCTATAAATGGGGGAGTAGTGTGGACGTAAACATTAAGGATATCGCGCGGATATCCGGAGTCGGCATCTCGACTGTATCCAGGGTTATCAACAATAAGGGACTGGTGAGTGATGCGACCCGCGAGAAGGTTCTGAGTGTCGTGAAGGAATACAATTATATTCCGAATTCCAACGCACGGAATTTGAAAACCACGCAATCCAAGAACATTGCACTCATGGTCAAGGGGATTACCAATCCGTTCTTCGCCATCATGATTAAGGAAATTGAACGGCAGGTCAACCTGCGCGGCTATCCGTTTCTCATCCATCAGGTAGAGGATGGGACCGATGAGATCAATGCGGCGATTCAACTTGTGAAGGAGAAGAACTTAAGCGGGATTATTTTCATGGGCGGTACGTATAATCATTCCGAAGAAAAGTTCAAGCAGCTGACTGTTCCGTTTGTACTGACGACGATTACTACCTCCCAGGAAGTGGACCCGTCCATATTCTCCAGCGTAACGATCAATGAATCGAAAGAGGCCTATAAAGCCACCAGTTATTTAATCTCACTCGGACATAAGAATATCGGCTTCCTGGCCAAATCACCTTTATTGGATGAAACTACGGGCAGCCGGCGGCTTCAGGGATATAAGCTGGCATTAGAAGAAAATAATCTGCCTTACAATGCCGGGCTTGTAGAGGATTGTGAATACAGTCCGAGCTCGGGCTTCAACGCTGCACGCAGACTGCTTAACCGGGACAGAGCGGTGACCGCAATATTTGCTGCTTCCGATACTATTGCCATCGGTGCGGCCAAGGCTGTGCTTACCGCTGGCTTGTCCATCCCTGATGATATTTCGATTATCGGCTTTGACGGCATTGAGATGGCAGAATATTATCATCCTGCGCTGGATACGATCAGCCAGCCGGGTACGGAAATGGCTCTATCCAGTGTAGGGGTATTATTTGATCTTATTTCGAATCGCACAAACCATCAGCATATTGTCTATGATGCGGTATTGCTTAAACGGGGCTCCTGTAAGATGCTTAAGAGCCGGTAAGAACAAGGCGCTGACTATAAACCCATTGGAGTTGGTAACCAAAATGCAAGAGAATTTGAGAATAGGTACGCTGGTCCGCGGCGCTGAGGCCGTTCAGGTCATTCCGCAGATTGTGAAGCATGGCTTCGAGTCCTTCCAATTGAATTTCTGGCAGACGATAGGTGAGACTGATCTCGTGGAGACGGCTGCGCGGCTCCGCGAGCTGGCTGCCGAGCATAATTTCGTTATCTCTGCCATCGGGATCTACGGTAATCCGCTTGGCGGCAATATCGAGAGTGCGGATACGCTGGCCGGCTGGGAACAGCTGATCGAGCATGCGCATCTGTTCGGCACGGATATTGTCGGCGGCTTCACCGGGCGGCTTCCCGGCTCTTCGATTGACGAGTCGCTCCCGAGATTCGCCGAGGTGTTCGGAGAGCTGTCGAAGAAGGCTGCGGATAAGGGGCTGCGGATTGCTTTTGAGAACTGTGCGATGGGCGGCAGCTGGCAGAAGGGCGACTGGAATATCGCGCATAACCCTACAGCTTGGGAGAAGATGTTTAATAGCGTTCCGGCAGATAATCTCGGGCTGGAATGGGAGCCTGCCCACCAGTTGACCGCGCTGATCGACCCGGTCCCGCAGCTGCGCAAATGGGTGGATAAGATCTTCCATGTGCACGGTAAGGATGTCACTATCGGCTGGGACATTATCAAGGAATACGGGATTCATGGTCCGAAGCCTTATGTATGGGACCGCACGCCCGGCTTCGGCGATACCAACTGGACCGATATTATCACCATTCTCCGCCAGGGCGGCTATCAAGGCACCATCGATATCGAAGGCTGGCATGATCCGGTCTATCGTGATGAGCTGGAGATGACCGGCCAGGTTCATGCGCTGAATTATTTGAAGCATTGCCGCGGAGGCAGCTTTGTGCCGAATCCGGTGGTTTGACTTTGACGACAACAAGACCTCATTATCCACGCATGTGGAGGATGGGGTCTTGTTTGTATTTGAGTTTAAAGATCCGCGAGAAATCCTGCAAAAAGTACAACAATACCGGATTTGAATAGGGCCGGCGCAGGAATAAGAAGCAGAAATACCCCTGATTCAGCTGGCCAAAAATGACCCGGCATATGAATTAGAGGTAAGGAATTTATTTTGGTGACTGTTCCCGGAATCGGTGCCTTATACGAAACGCTTGATTGTCCAGTAAGGAACAGTGAAGCTGCCTTTGTTCGTTGCGATGTGTAATGCATCTGATGAGTGATCTATTTTGCATACTCCGGTGTAGGTTTCTCCGCTAATCAAGTGAACGCGTTGCCACAGGTTGGAGAGGAGGGCATGTTGAATGTCCTTTTTTATCATACTCGTTCACTTCCCTTAGCTGCTGTAAGTTAGTAAGCCTCTGTACTTATTAATTAAACCACAGCAGAATAATGTAACAGCTCAATTGGTTACAGTTTTGTACCTTTTATTATATACATTGCATTGTTAGGAGGCTTACTCTTAATACACTCATAAAAGTGAACATAGACCCGCAACCCTCCGAGTTAGGCTAACAGGTTGATTTTCTCAAATTATGGAGTCGGAGAGGGGAATGCACGTGAGTGACAATCAGTGAATACAAGAGGATTACCGGGAGATTTATGAGCGGATTAAACTGCTGATCGGAGCGGGCTCACGGCTTGCAATGGTTGAGAATTCTTCCGGAGTAATTGAAGGCGGCGTCTACATGTGGGATAAGGTTGTCCGGGCAGACAGCAGGGTAAGGGATGCACTGATTGAGGATTATATGATGCTGGTTACCAGAATACGACGGAACGCGTATTGAAGTCTGTGCAGCGGGAACTGATTGTGCAATACTGTATTCTAACGCAGCTAGTACAAGTCTAACTGCTCTGAATTTAGATCTTGAACCAGTGTCCACGGAAGCAGAGGCCGCTTATCTCATCGGGCGGTCTCTGCTTATTCTGCTGTAATTCGGCGAAACAGAGTGGACAAGCAATTACATAGTGCAGAGTAGCAGTCCTCATAGAGGGTATATATATTCTAGGAGGTGTCACCAATGAATTGGACAACCAGATTGCAGCAGATCACGTTGACTTTACTTACCGCAAGCCTATTTACTCTACTGGGCTGGGGGACATCAGCTTCTCCGGTGAACGCCGCAGCGCCTGCTCCGACCACAGCTCCGGCCTGCAGCACGGGAGATCATGGCCTGCTTAAGGAATTGCAGGCAGCACACAGCGGAGCAGATACGATCCCGCTTAGCTTCTCCGATGTAGAGTTTCTGAGTGCAGATACGGGGCGGGCAGCCGGGAACGGATTCCTGATCGGAACTTCGGACGGCGGCTGCCATTTCCAGAAGATTTATGAAGGACAGTGGAGTTTTGAGCAGATTGACTTCCCTGATAATGTTCATGGCTGGGCGCTCGCAGCGGTCAATGACGGGCAGGCTAAATATCTGATCCGGACCACGGATGGTGGCTCTACCTGGACAAGGCTGTCGAATAAGGCCGTGACCTTTGAACGCGTAGAGTTTCTTGACAGCAGTAAGGGATTCGGCTACAACCGCACATCCACCTATTATACGAATGACGGTGGAGAGAGTTGGAGCCTGATCAAGACACCTGCGAATACTCGCGGAGCGTATTTCACGAGCCGCAATAGCGGATGGGCTGTAGTCGTTGTGCCGGGCAGCGGATACCAGGTGATGCGGACAGCAGACGGCGGAACGAACTGGAAGCTGATGCTGAAATCTTCTTACGCTGAACCTATGTATGGACAAATCTATGCAAACGGCAGTCAGGTGTATGCCGTATTGTACGGCGGATACGGAATGTCGCAGACTTCTTATTCGCTCTACGGCAGCTCTAACTCCGGAGGCAGCTGGACCCGGGTGATTGCCCAGGAAACAGCGGGAGGCGGTCCGGCTCCGGGAAGCGGCGGCGCCAAAGTGAAGAAAGGGCCGGCTTCGGGCAGCCCGGGCAATCTGGTGCTGATCGGCAAAACGACCGCTTTCCTGGTAGGCTTCCAGCCGGCAGCGGAACAAGTAGGGATCGGGCTCACCAAGAACAACGGGCAGCTCTGGAGCAACCAGGGCACAGTTCCCGGCTTCGAAGGGACGATCACGTTCACCGATCATAATCAAGGCTGGCTTGCAGTGAGAGATCTGAACAGCTCGACGCTTTATGTTACCAAGGATGCAGGCGCCACCTGGACGTCTAAGTTTTCTTTTGAGACCACGGGGCGGTAAGCCTTAAATAGCTAATGAAGAAACGGGTATCGTCCCTGCGAGGGTGGCGGACCCGTTTTTTGTATTACAGCCTCATAAATTGAACTTGCAAGGGTGTATGACATGCACGGCAGAGCGTTGCATAGGGAGTCCATATCAGATAACTGTATTTCCTGCAGTTAAAAGACGAAGAATAACCCGATGTGCCGGGCGAAGTGTATTCTGTACAACTAAAATTGAGGAAAGTTTCCTTTATGGCGAAATTGAGTTTTTTAAGTGTACAAACTGCAGTTAAAATCCTCCAGCGTGATCATAGATCAATTATAGTTGTACAAAGTACAGTTATAGCATGAGTAGGCACCGGAGTCACATAGCAGACAACCTGTTCCAACCTAATAGTAGAAATCAGTTGCTGTGAAATGATTACCAGCATGCGGGGTAATGAGACATAGTAAGGAGGTGGAGCATGGTTAAATCTGTTAAAATACTGTGGATCAGCGCTGTTGTAGTAAATTTCGCATCAATCGTGTTCTTTTTTCTGCTGACGAACCACTGGCTTACCCAAGGGTTGATCATGGATATCATCAGTACGGTAGTGCTGCAAATGTTTGGCATCCCGGCGGCGGCTCTGATCGTGGCTTCGCTTTGTATTCTTAAATACAACTGGAAACCGTCCGGCTGGGTGGGATACACGGGGGCCTTGATCATAATTGCTGCGTTGCTGTGGATCGCCGGATACATGTTCTTTTTTGCCTGGCTGGCTATATAGGGAGTTGAATAGAGGGGGGAGGGGGCATGGGAGTGGATAGTTTGTACGATCAAGGTGAAGAAGCTTATGCCCGCGGGGAATTCGTTCAGGCGCTTGCACTGTTCACGGAGGAATGGGAGTTTGGGCATTCCGGTGACTGTCTTAATTATATGGGTTGCTGCCACTTGTCGCTGGGAGAGTATCCGGAGGCGGTTTCTTGCTTTGAACGTCTTCGGCAGAAGAGCCCGGAGTGGGAGAGACCTGTGTTTAATCTCGGGCGGGTATATTTCAGACTGGGGGAGCTGGATAAAGCTTTCCATTATTATGAGGCGGCTCTGGGAATGAATCCGGCCAGTGAAGATGCTCTTTATTACATGGGAACCTATTATTATGAGGTAGGAGACTATGTACAGGCGCGGCAATGTTATGAGCAATCCTTGAAGCTTAATGAAGCGCAGCCTGAACCCCATCTGAACCTCGGAATGTGTTATGTTAGGATGTCTGATTCCAAGTCAGCCCTGAAGGAATTTGAGAGAGCCTATGAACTGGATCCGTCCTGTTACGATGCAGTGCGCAATAAAGGTCTTGTTCTTCAGGATATGCGTAAATTTAAGGCGGCACTGAACGCATTTGGACTGGCGGCCAAGATCCGGCCTGATGAAACGGAGTGCATGACCGACATCATCTATTGCTATGCTAAACTGAAAGACTACGAGACGGCACTAAGGAATCAGGCGTTGCGCTTTATTGAGAAGCTGGAGGTTGCAGTGGCCAAGCAAATTCCTGGAGGTAGTTAATAAACAGGAAAATGAGAACGGACGGTAAAAATAATAATTTACTGATCGTTCTCAATATGCTAAGATTGCAAATGTGAGGCGGAGAAATTTTCTTTGATTATATTAGAATGATCGGTCTCAAAAAGGTGGGAATAAACTTAATTACACAGTAACAACAAATAAACTTAAGGAGTGTTAACGATGGCGAAGCTTGAAGGGAAGGTTGCATTGATTACAGGAGGAAATAGCGGAATCGGGTTGTCTGCCGCCAAATTGTTTGTAGCTGAAGGTGCCAGAGTAGTGATTACCGGCCGCAATCCGGTATCTTTACAGGCGGCGGTAGAAGAGCTGGGCGCGGAGCATGCGATTGCGGTTCAGGCGGATGCAACTGATCCGCAGAGTGCCGTTAAGGCTGTGAATGCAGCCATTGAGGCATTCGGCAGACTGGATGTTGTCTATGCCAATGCAGGTATAGCGGCTTCAACCCCGCTCGGCAGCACGGACTTGGCGACTTTCGAGGAAGTGCTCAAGATTAATGTGACCGGTGTCTTCTTCACCGTTCAGGCGGCGCTGCCTCATCTGAAGGCCGGGGCATCGGTCATTCTGACCGGCTCCGTATTAGCCAAAGCCGGAAGACCCGGCAACTCCGCATACGCCGCCAGCAAGGGTGCTGTCAGCAGCATGACCAAAGTGCTGGCTTCGGAACTCTCACCGCTCGGCATCCGGGTTAACAACATTGCCCCTGGCGCAACGCGCACCCCCATCTGGGGACAATCTGCGATGGATAATTGGAGCCAGGTAGAAGCGGGCATGTCGCGTTCGATTCCGCTGGGCCGTGCGGGGGATCCGGAAGAGGTTGCCAAGGTGGCGCTGTTCCTGGCCTCGGATGATTCCTCTTATATCCAAGGCGCAGATATCGCTGTAGACGGCGGAGCGGGCAGTTCTCCGCTGGGCGCACCGGTTTACCAACAGAACGCATAAACAAGTTGGTATGCGAAAAGCACCTTAACCGGTGCTTTCTTTCGTGTTAGCCATACGAGAGGCGTTGTGCTAAACTGGAATTGTATGTAAGAATATGTTATTTTCATCGTCTTAATAATTACAGTGTTGAACGGAGGTTATCATTTGAGGTTGAGGAGCCGCACTTCAATTATTGGGTTATTGGTAATGACTCTATTGGCCGGAGGGATATATTTCTCTGTTACCGGATTGCCTCATAAGAAAAGTCAGATTGCAAGTGAAGTGAGGGAATATCTGGTTCAGACAAGATTTTATCCGGCAGCAGATATTGAGGAGATCCGGGGATGCTACAGCTTCAAATCGGGCGACTACGAAGCAGAGGTGCGATTTACAGATGAGCCCAATGTGAATTATACGTATGCCAAAGTGAAAGGGGACTTCAGACTTGTCGGAACTTCCAGCCTCCACGGGAATCATATGGATGAAACATTCTATTGAATGTACTTTTCTGCTTTTCCAATAAGAGGTAATGTGCATACACTGTCGAATAACACATACATATACAAATGGATTCACTTTGTGTACGCAGCTGAAATGTTGTAAACGCTCACAATAGACGCAGGAGGCGAATGGAAGATGGACGGAAGCAAGTCGTTGATCTATCAGATTCTCAAGACGATTGAAGAGGGCAAAGAACCGGTGCTGGAGAACCTGGAGGGTATAACAATCGGGGGATACCATAGTGCGCTGGAGCAGATTGTGGAGAATAAGCTGGCTAATAATATCAGTTTCTCCCTAAGCGGCAAAGGGAAAAAAGCAGTCCGCGTCGCGAATACGAGCGGCTCCAAATTGACCGCGCAAGGCGTTAATTATATTCATATTCAGGACAGCCGGAGCTACTAGTGCATGACGGTAGGAGCCTGCTATCTTCGGCTTAAATTTGTTATCCCCTGGCAGCTCCTTGTTGATTGCACAGGAATTAATGCGGTTAATAAAGGGCATGCATGAACTCAGGGGATAAGAAGTATGAGAGGAGGAGCGGCTCCATGGAAGATGAGCGCAAACATAACATCCACATCACTCCGGGGGAAGACGGAGGCTGGGATATTCAGGGGAGCGGAGGCAGGAAGCTCAGCCATCACCGCACCAAGGAGGAAGCTGGACACGCCGGTAGAGCAGAGGCGAAGAAGGCTCATACCGAGCTGAAGATTCACAACAAGGATGGCAGAATCTCCGAATCGGTCAGCTATGGCAATGATCCTTTCCCTCCAAAGGGCTGACCACAGACAAGCTAAATAAACAATGACACCCGCAGACTGGAGATGGGTTATCTCCGGCTGCGGGTGTTTTGCTGCGCTTAAGGTGTTTCATGACAAGCAGGAATGAGCTTGAAATCCAACAGTGATGAGGACTGAATTCATGAAGCAATCCTAGTTTAATCGCCCGTCTCCACGATCCACACCTCAGGCAGATTGCGGAACTGCTCGGCGTAATCCAGACCATAGCCGACGACGAATTCGTCTGGGATGTCGATGCCGCTGTATTCAATGGGGACATCGACCAGGCGGCGTGAAGGTTTGCTGAGGATGGTACAGATGCGGACGCTTGCCGCTTCGCGCAGGGCGAACAGCTGCCTCAGATGCTGCAGAGTCAGGCCGGTGTCGATCAGATCTTCGACGAGCAGTACATGCTTGCCGCGGATATCGGTATCGATATCCTTCTTGATCGTGATCACTCCCGAGGAAGTGGAGCTTGCCCCGTAGCTGGATACCGACATATAATCGATGCCGACGGGGACGGTGATCTCGCGCATCAGGTCGGACATGAATACGGCGCCGCCCTTGAGAATGCCGATAAGCACCAGCTCCCGGCCTTCATAGTCACGCGATATTTCAGCGCCCAGTTCTCTGACTCTTTGCTGCAGCTGGTCCTTGCTTACCAGAATCTTGGTGATTTGTGTCATGATTGACGCTCCTTATGAATCGGAATTGGATCAGGATGATCTGTCCTTTTCCTTCAGCATAACATCATGTGCGCCTCCTTCAAAGATGGTTGTGGAGGAAACCAGTGTAATCTTTGCTTTCTGCTGCAGGTCAGGGATGGTCAGCGAGCCGCAGTTGCACATGGTTGATTTGATTTTGCTGATGCTGAGATCCAGATTGTCCTTGAGCCGGCCGGCATAGGGAATGAAGGAATCCACGCCTTCCTCGAACTCCAGCTTGCTCTCCTTGTCGGCATTGCCGAAGTCATAACGCTGCCAGTTGCGGGCACGGCTCGAGCCTTCACCCCAGTATTCCTTCACGAAGTTCCCGCCGACCAGCAGCTTGCGTCCGGGGCTTTCATCGAATCTGGCAAAATAGCGGCCCAGCATTACGAAGTCAGCGCCCATTGCCAAGGCCAGCACAATGTGGTAATCATGGACAATCCCGCCGTCCGAACAGATTGGAACATAGATGCCGGTCTGCTCATAATATTCCTGGCGGGCAGCCGCTACTTCGATAACGGAAGAGGCCTGGCCGCGGCCGATGCCTTTCTGCTCCCGGGTAATGCAGATGGAGCCGCCGCCGATGCCGACTTTGATGAAATCCGCCCCGGCTTCCACGAGGTACAGGAAACCTTCCTTGTCGACCACATTGCCTGCGCCAACCTTCACATTGTCCCCGAAAGTATCCTTAATATAATGGATGGTTTCGGCCTGCCATTCGGAATAACCGTCAGAGGAATCAATGCACAGGACATCTGCGCCTGCTTCCACCAGCGCCGGTACGCGCTCCTTGTAATCCCGGGAGTTGATGCCCGCGCCGACAATGAGCTGTTTGTTGTCATCATGCAGCTCCAGCGGATACTCCTGATGGCTGTCGTAATCCTTGCGGAACACAAGATGGACAAGATGGCCGCTGGCATTAACAATCGGCAGGCAATTCAGCTTATGGTCCCAGATCATATCATTGGCTTCGGTTAGTGTGATGCCTTCTTCAGCATAGATTAATGAAGATAACGGCGTCATGAATTCCGTAATCGGGCAATCCGGCGGTAGCCGGTTCTCCCGGTAGTCGCGGCTGGTGACGATGCCCATCAGCTTGCCGGTCGGTTCCCCGTTATCCGTAATGGCTATGGTTGAGTGACCGCTGCGTGCTTTTAGCGCTAATACATCCTGAAGGGTATCCTCCGGCCGCAGATTGGAATCGCTGAGGACGAAGCCTGCTTTGAACTTCTTGACCCGGCGGACCATCTCGACCTGCTGTTCAATAGACTGGGAACCATAGATGAAGGAGATACCGCCGCTTTTGGCCAGGGCAATCGCCATGTTATGATCGGATACGGCCTGCATTACGGCTGACGTAACGGGCAGATTCATGGTCAGCGCAGGCGTTTCGCCCTTGCGGAACTTGGTTACAGGCGTCCGGAGATCGACATTTCCCGGTATGCATTCTTTGGTTGTCAGACTGGGCACCAGCAGGAACTCACTGAAGGTTCTTGAAGGCTGCTCATAATAATAAGCCATGGCTTGTCACTCCCCTGCTAAAGTTTCATTAATTCTGCGATTGTAGATTTATACACTTCATACCTTGGATAGAAACCGTACCGGCACCCCGATGTCCGTTTCCAGCTGCTTGTAGTGTTCCCCTTTGGCCAGAATCGCCTGCACCCCGACAAGCTCAATACCCATAACGGACATTTGGTCCGCGATGCAGCGGATGGTAGCGCCTGAACTAATTACATCATCCAGCAGCAGCACCCGGTCACCGGAAGTGAAACCGTCAAAATATATATAATTCTCGTTATACGCCGTCTCGCGCTTGATGCTGACCTCATAATTCTCATACAGCTCTGTACTGAGCCGCAGAATGTTCATCGGCTTCATCAGTTTGTAGGCCGCCAGCATGCCCCAGGTATGTCCGCCGGGTTCAGGCGAAACAATGTAGTCGAAATCCGGGAATTGTTCCGTGATCGCTTCAGCCAGACTATCGGTAATTTCACTGATCAGCTCAGGGGCAATGTAAGTTCCGCGTTCTCCGAAAGGGTACAGCTTGAAGTCATAGGCGATGTCTTTATTTTTGTAAATCCTCACATTCTTGGCTTGGCTGATCGATTCACTTAACCGTGCGTAGGATGCACTCATTGCCCTCACTCCTTCTATTATAGATACCAAAAACCCCAGGACCAAGAGGCGCAGGACAAGACAGGTACGTCAGGAGGAGAGTCCGGCATAGCCGTGTTTCCTTCACTGGTTTCTTCAGTGTCTTGTCTGGCCTCTTGTAGCCTGGGGCAATTTACGGTTGCCTGTAGATACGCTCATACCAAATTAACGAGCTTATACAAGAGATATTTAGTTGAATACCTGACATATTTCTGACTTAAAAATACGTTCATAGGTTAAAACAGGTTCTTGCGTTATATAATATTACTCGTATCATTTGTTATATGCTATCATCCGCAATAAAGTGTGTCAATAATTCATTTATGTGTTATATAATATGACATTTCATAAGAACGCTCGAAGTGTTTTTTTGGACAGTCTGTTTGGTGCCGGGCTCTCTTCAGATTAATAATCAATATAAGCAAGTAAAAGATTCATAAATAAACTCTAAATAACCCATTCTAAAGCATGGTGCTTTCGCGGATTTTTATTTATAATAATTATTATCTGCAATTCATAAATAGTTCAAAGGTTTTGTAAAAAGCCGTATTTTGATGTGATATACTTAACACAGCGATTTGAGATCTTGTGAATTTGATACTAATTTCAGCTTATAAGCTGTAACAGTGCCTACACCAATGAATAGAGATTAGGATGGTGAACAAGCGATGCATATTGTCGTCGTTGGCCTGAATTACCGTACGGCTCCCGTAGAGGTGAGAGAACAGTTCGCTTTTGCCGAGAAGGATCTGCCTGCTGCGCTTCATCAGCTGATGCAGACGAAGAGCGTTCTGGAAGGGGTCGTAGTCGCCACCTGTAACCGGACGGAAATTTATGTGGTCGTGGACCGCCTTCATATGTGCGGATATTTCATCCGCAGCTACATGGAGCAGTGGTTCGGTGTAAAAAGTGATGTATTTGCGCAGCATATGTATATATATGAAGACGAGCAGGCGATTGCCCACCTGCTGCGTGTAACCTGCGGCCTGGATTCCATGGTGATCGGCGAGACGCAGATCCTGGGACAGGTGCGCAGTGCTTTTTTGACTGCCCAGGCGGAGGGTGTAACCGGAACGTGGTTCAACCGGCTGTTCAAGCAGGCGGTGACGCTCGGCAAACGTGCGCATAGCGAGACTTCCATCGGCGAAAGTGCGGTTTCGGTCAGTTATGCAGCGGTGGAGCTGGGCAAACGGATCTTCGGGATGTTTACCGGTAAAAGAGTGCTCATTCTCGGTGCCGGCAAAATGAGCGAGCTGACGGTGAAGCATCTGTACAGCAGCGGCGCGGCTGAGGTTATTGTCGCCAACCGGACGTTGGCCCGGGCGGTGGAGCTGGCCGAGAAGTTCTCGGGCAAGCCGAGTACAATTGAGGAAGCGCTGAAGCGTCTGGATGAAGTGGATATTGTGATCAGCTCTACGGGAGCGGACGGTTATGTGCTGACGGCTGCCCAAGTGGCTGAAGGGATGAAGCGCCGGCCGTCACGGCCGCTGTTCATGATCGACATTGCCGTGCCCCGCGATATTGACCCTGCTGCGGCAAGTGTGCCGGATGTCTTCCTCTATGATATAGATGATCTGGAAGGCATTGTGGAGAGCAATCTGGAAATGCGCCGCAGTGAGGCGGCCAAGATAGAAGTGATGATCAGCGAGGAAATGGATGAATTCCAGCTGTGGCTGAAGACGCTCGGTGTCAGACCGGTGATCCGTGCGCTGCAGGACAAGTCAAACGGGATTTATGAAGAAACGATGGACAGTCTGTTCAACAAGCTGCCTGAACTGGATGATCATCAGCGCAAGGTCATCCGCCGCTTGACCAAAAGTATTGTAAACCAGATGATGCATGATCCGATTAATGTCATCAAGGAGTTGTCCGGCGGGAAGCAGGGGAATGAAGCTCTGGAGTATTTCACCCAGATTTTTGCACTGCAGGAGCAGCTGGATCCGGGTCCGGGAGGCGATGGTGCTGCACCGGCTAAGGAGACGCCTGCTGAAATATCCTCCGGCGGAAAGTTCGCGGTGCCGGGGACGGTGTTTGCCCCGGCCGGCCTGCTGGGCGGGTGAGCGACATGCAACTGCTGAACGGAATATATGATGCCGCTCTGCTGCTATATGCCCTGAGCCTGCTGTTTGTTTTCTCGGATTGCCTTCGGCGTAATCCGGGCGGGAAGCGGCTGGGCACAGGGCTTCTTGCTGTTGTGGGCCTGCTTCAGCTTGCAGGGCTGGCGATCCGCTTCTCCCAGGAGGGCGGGCTGCCGATCTTCACGCCGTATGACTTTCTGTTCTGGTTCTCCTTCAGCATGGTGGTGATCTCGCTTGCGGTAGCTTACACGCGCGGCGGCGAGTTTACGATTCTGCTGCTCAGCATGGCAGGGTTCAGCGTGTTTCTGCTGAACCGGGTATGGCTGACCGCAGAGGACCATACGCTGCAGAGCTGGAGTGCAGTGCACGGCTGGCTGGCGATGCATGTGATTTTGGCTAATTTGAGCTTTGCCGCACTGACACTGGGGACCGTATTTGCGATAATGTATTTGTTTCTGCATACGAAGCTTAAGAACAAGAAATGGGATGACCGTGTCCGCAGGCTGCCAAGCCTGGAGACGATGGACAAATATTCATATACCGCCATCCTTGCCGGTGTGCCGCTGCTGCTGGCCTCGCTGATTCTGGCTGGCTTGTCGATTATCGCGGAAGGGCGGACGCCGCTGTTTCAGGATCTGAAGGTGCTGACTACGCTTATCGGCCTCGGAGTCTACATACTCTATATAGTACTGAAGGTTTCCGGCCGCAGAAGCGGCACTGCGATGGCACGCTGGGCCATCACCGGCTATGGTTTTATCATTCTTAATTTCCTGCTCAATTCTTGGTCTGAGTTCCATGGCTGGGGCGGGGAGTGAGGGGATGTCAAGATTCATGCTGGGGTGATGAAGCGCGGGAATTGGGCTAGGGCTGGAGTGTGAAGGTGGATGGTGTGCTGGAAGTGCGAAGGCGGATCATGTGCCGGAATTGCGAAGGCGGATTGCGTGCCGGAATTGCGAAGGCGGATCGTGTGCTGGAAGTACGAAGGTGGATCGTGTGCCGGAAGTGCGAAGGCGGATAGTGTGCTGGATTACGGTATGCCCGATGAGAAGTGTTTATATTGTGCTCAAGAGCACAGGTGGATTAGAAGCAAGGCGTTATGCTGGAATGTATAGGCGGGTAAGAAGAGGGGAATTGTGCGGCGTGCTGATGCAGATAATTAATGGGGCAGGCGAAATGTCCTGTGTGCTGATGCAGCTAATGAGGCAGGCGAAATGTGAGGGAGTGCTGAGACGGATAAAGATAAGCTGTTCATTGTACACTTGAGTGCTGCAGATGCGGTAGTGTTACTGAGGAAGAGTTCTAAATTTAGCGGGCTAGATTATTATGATTTTGGAGTATGGATATCTTGGTTGCTGGAGTGAGGCGGGATGAGCAAATATTTGCCCATTATGCTGGATGTTCAGGGCAGGCGGGTGGTAATAATCGGCGGCGGAGCTGTGGCTGAACGTAAAGCGGCTCCGCTGCTGGAGGCAGGAGCGGAGCTTGTGATTGTCAGTCCTGCGCTTAGCGGGACGCTGTCCGCAGTGGCTGCGGAGGGGCGGCTGAAATGGATCAGCCGCATCTATGCTCCCGGTGATCTTCAGGGAGCTATCCTGGTCTATGCCGCCAGCAGCGACAGGGCGGTGAATGAAGCTGTTGCCGGGGAGGCACGGATGCTGGGCCTGCCGGTTAATGTAGCCAGCCATGCAGAGGCGGGCAGCTTCATCACGCCCGGCATCCTCCGGCGGGGGCGCTTGACGGTTGCGGTCTCGACCTCTGGGGCGGGGCCGTCCGCTGCCGCGGAGATTACGTCGCAGATCGCCGGGCTGCTGGGCGGGGAATACGAGCCTTATTTGGATTTCCTGCATGAGCTGCGCACCGAAATCAAGCGGCTGGAGCCATCACCTGAGGTTCGCGCACGGCTGCTGCGGAAGCTGGGGAAGCTGGATGTGTTGAATGAGATGAGACAGGGCACCTTTATACCATGGACATCAGAGGTTATCGAATCCTGGATTGCGTGTAACCGGGGGGAGTAGGCGGAATGATCGGGTGGAGTCGGCCATCGGGAGATGTTGATGGAATGAGTGGATGGAGCAGGTCATCGGGAGGCGTAGATGGAATGAGTGGATGGAGCAAGCATCAAGTATAACTGCTGCAATTGCGGAGTAAGTTTGCATCTGCTCTGGCTGCTTCAAAACTAATCCATCAATCATTGAGACTGCTTCAAAACTATGTCTGTAAAGACAAAGGCGGCGGCAGAAATTGACTCAAGTTGCCGATTAAATCGTGCAGCTGAAGCTGTTCCAAACGAAATGGTGGGTTGATGCTTGACGGCCTGCCTATTGAATAGACGATTGAATGGACGAACGATTGAATGGTCGTATAGTCGAATAATTCATTAGACTAATGGATAAATAAGTGGACTAATTGGATGTGTTTATGACGCTGAACTGGGCGGATTCGCGGGTATGTGGCTGGAATGACCAAAGCTGACTGTTGTGCGGTAAATTAAAGGGATAAATCCCTTATATTCCGGCTAAATCGGCCGGAATGAGCAAAATAAAGGGATAAATCCCTTTGATTCCAACGAAATCGGCCAAAATGAACAAATTAGAGGGATAAATCCCTTTGGTTTCAGCAAAAGCGGCGCGAATGAGCAAATGAGGGGCAAAAGTGCCCCTGATTCCAGCAATAGTGGCGCGAATGAGCAAATGAAGGGCAAAAGTGCCCCTGATTCCAGCAAATGTGGCGCGAATGAGCAAATGAAGGGCAAAAGTGCCCCTGATTCCAGCAAATGTGGCGCGAATGAGCGAATGAAGGGCAAAAGTGCCCCTGATTCCAGCAACAGTGGCGCGAATGAGCAAATGAAGGGCAAAAGTGCTCTTGATTCCAGCAAAATTGGCGTGGATGAGCAAATGAGAGGTATCGTGCAGGAAACAGGGCGGGTGCAGGTAACTTGAAAGGGGGAATGGTTCATGCGGAAGATTATTGTGGGCAGCAGACAGAGTGCGCTGGCGCTGACGCAGACAGGACATGTGATTGCCGATCTGGAGCGGCTTAGCGGGGAGCATGGCTTTGATTTTACTTTTGAGGTGCATAAGATTGTTACCAAAGGCGACCGGATTCTTGATGTTACCCTGTCCAAGGTGGGCGGTAAGGGTCTTTTTGTGAAGGAAATTGAGCAGGCCATGCTGGCCAAAGAAATCGATATGGCAGTACATAGTATGAAGGATATGCCTTCCGAATTGCCGGAAGGCTTGATTAACGGTGCAGTGCCGAAGCGTGTCGATCCACGTGACTGCCTGATCTCAAGCAGCGGAGCTGGCCTTGAGGATCTGCCGCAGGGCGCGCGCGTAGGCACAAGCAGCCTGCGGCGCTCCAGCCAGCTGGCCGCGCTCCGGCCAGATCTGGTAATTGAGCCGGTACGCGGCAATATTGACTCGCGGCTGCGGAAGCTGGAGAACGGCGAATACGACGCGATCCTGCTGGCAGCGGCGGGCTTGTCGCGGATGGGCTGGCAGGACAGAGTAACGGCCTATCTGCCGCCGGAAATCTGCCTGCCCGCTGTGGGCCAGGGAGCTCTCGGCATCGAATGCCGTGAGGACGATGAGGAACTGCGCAAGCTGCTCGCGCTCTACAATGATGAGCGCACCGCTCTTACGGTGACGGCGGAGCGCACATTCCTCGGCGCCCTGAACGGCGGCTGTCAGGTGCCGATCGGCGCCTACGCTGTGCTGGAGACGGAGCAGGCCGGGACAACGGGAACAACCGGGACTATTCATTCCGGCGGGACTTCTGGAGAAGGCGGCCCGTCAATCACTTTAACCGGAATGGTGGGAACACCGGACGGATCGGTAATCCTTAAAGAAACCTGTACCGGGAAGGATCCGGTGCAGCTCGGTGCGGAGGTTGCACGCAAGCTGATTGCCAGGGGCGCAGAGAAGATTTTGGCGGATGTAAAGGGACAGGATGTTCAGGGATAAGGTGATAAGGGGATGACGGAGATGGCGGGGAAAGTTTATCTTGTAGGTGCAGGTCCCGGGGATGCGAAGCTGATTACGGTTAAAGGTCTGGAGTGTATCCAGAAGGCAGATGTGCTGGTCTATGACCGGCTGGCGAGTCCAAGGCTGTTGAAGTGGATGAAGCCGGGCGGGGAGAAAATATACGTAGGCAAGCTGCCGGACCGCCATACGATGAAGCAGGAGGACATTAATCAGCTGCTTGTCGATCTCGCTCTGGAGGGCAAAACGGTAGTGCGTCTGAAGGGCGGAGATCCGGTGATTTTTGGCCGGGTGGGTGAAGAAGCGGAGCTGCTGCGGCGCCATGGCATCTACTATGAGATTGTGCCGGGCATTACCTCGGCTATCAGCGTCCCGGCGTACGCCGGTATTCCGGTAACCTACCGGGAGGCTGCGTCTTCCCTGTCGATCATTACCGGACATGAGAGCCCGGATAAGCTGGATCATTCCATTCATTGGGATAAGGTGACGAATGCCACCGGAACCCTGGTGTTCCTGATGGGCGTCGCCAAAATCGGATATATCAGCGCCCAGCTGATGAAGTACGGGCGTCCGCCGGAAACGCCGGTGGCGCTGGTGCGCTGGGGGACACGTGCCGATCAGGAGACACTGACCGGCACGCTTGCCGACATTGAGGCGAAGGTCAAGGCGGCGGATTTCCAGCCGCCGGCCGTTATCGTTGTCGGCGATGTAGTGCTCCAGCGGGAGCACCTCATGTGGGTTGAGGCGATGCCGCTGTTCGGCAAGCGGATTGTGGTGACGCGGGCCCGCAGCCAGGCGAGCGAACTGGTAGACCGGATCGAGGAGCTTGGCGGCGAACCGTATGAGTTCCCCGTCATTGAGACAGTTATGCAGCGTGATGCGGACAAGCAGGCAGAGATTGCTTCAGCGCTTGGCCGGCTTCCAGAGTACGACTGGGTGTTCTTCACCAGTCCGAACGGCGTGGACTTCTTCATGCGCCATCTGGCGCAGTTGAAGACGGATCTTCGCGGTCTGCACCGCGCGCGGATATGTGCGGTGGGACCGGGTACGGCTGCGGCGCTTGCCGGGCGCGGGCTGATTGCCGAAGTGCTGCCTGGACGGTTCCAGGCAGAAGGGCTGATTGAAGCCTTCGGCGATCAGCTGCAGCCGGGGCAGAAGGTGCTGCTGCCGCGCGGCGATCTGGCGCGCGAGTGGCTGCCCGGCAAGCTGAAGGAGCTGGAGCTGGAAGTGACTGAAGTGGATACGTATGAGACTGTGGTTACTGGTGAAGATGATATTGAACTGGTGAAGCTGCTCGAAGAGAAACGGATTCATGCGGTCACCTTCACCAGCTCTTCTACGGTGCGCAACTTCATCTCTATCCTGAAACGGATGGGCCTGGAAGATCCGCTGACGCTGCTGGCGGGGGTCAAAATCGCCTGCATAGGTCCGGTAACCGAACAGACTGCTGTGGAGGCCGGGTTGACTCCGGGATTGCTCCCGGACGAAGCGACGATCGAAGGGCTAGTGCAGGAGCTCTGCCGCTGGAATGAAACAACTAGGCTCAGATAACCTGCGGCCTGGTTTCCGTTATTCCGCTAATGCAATCTGGGCTCTGAAAGTTTGAACACTGCATTTCAACTTTGCATTTTGTGATTTCATATTCGAATAATGCTTGAGACAGATAGATGTGTTTAATTACTTACTGTACAGGAGGAAACACCAATGAGCTTTCCAATTACTAGACACCGCCGCTTGCGCGGTACAGCCGGAATCCGCGGAATGGTGCGGGAGACCGTCCTGAACGTGCTGGACTTTATCCAGCCGATATTTGTAACCTACGGAACCGGCGTGAAGAATGAGATTGGCTCCATGCCCGGCGTGTATCACTTCTCGCTGGATACCCTGAAGGCGGAAGTGGATGAGATTGCCTCCCTGGGAATTCCGGCCGTATTGCTGTTCGGCATTCCCGAAACGAAGGACGCCATCGGCTCCTCCGGATTCGCTGAGGACGGCATTGTGCAGGAGGCTACCCGGCTGATTAAGCAGTGGTATCCCGGGCTGCTGGTTGTCGCCGACACCTGTCTGTGTGAATTCACCAACCACGGCCATTGCGGTATGGTACATACCCATACAGTTGACGGCGTAGTACATGGCGATGTGATCAACGATGCTTCACTGGAGCTGCTGACCCGCACGGCGGTATCCCAGGCCCGGGCCGGTGCGGATATTATCGCGCCTTCCAATATGATGGACGGGTTCGTGCAGGCAATCCGCAGCGGCCTTGACGAGAATGGTTTCGAGCATGTGCCGATTATGTCCTATTCGGTAAAATACGCATCCGCCTTCTACGGCCCCTTCCGTGAAGCAGCGGATTCTGCACCGCAATTCGGTAACCGCAAGACGTACCAGATGGACCCGGCCAATCTGCGGGAAGCGATCCGTGAGGCTGATTCAGATGTGCTGGAAGGCGCTGATATGCTGATGGTTAAGCCCGCGCTGGCTTATCTGGATGTCATCCGGACGATCCGCGACCAGTTCGATCTGCCGCTGGTGGCTTACAACGTGAGCGGTGAATATTCAATGGTAAAAGCGGCCGCACAGCAGGGCTGGATCGATGAGCAGGCAGTTGTCCTGGAAATGCTGACCGGCATGAAGCGCGCCGGAGCAGATATTATTATTACGTATTTCGCCAAGGATGCAGCCCGCTGGCTGCGCGGCTAGACTATATTCAGCTGTATAATTCAGCAGAGCAGGAGTGAAAAAGCATGGGCAATGTGCCGCTTACACGCAGGGAAGAGGCTTCCCGCACAGCTTTTGAAGAAGCGAAACAGTATATTCCGGGAGGGGTCAACAGCCCGGTCCGGGCGTTCAAATCCGTAGGATTGACCCCGGTTTATGTAGACAGAGGCGAAGGCTCACGTATCTACGATATAGACGGCAATAGCTTCATCGACTACGTCTGCTCTTGGGGACCGCTGATTATGGGCCATGCCCATCCGGAAGTGGTGAAGGCGCTGCAGGAGACTGCGGTTAAAGGGACGAGCTTCGGCGCACCCACACTGCTGGAGACCGAAATGGCCAAGACCGTCGTGGAACGTGTAGCATCGGTGGACATTGTGCGCATGGTGAATTCGGGGACGGAAGCTACGATGAGCGCCATCCGGCTGGCCCGCGGATATACCGGACGCAGCAAAATCCTCAAGTTCGAAGGCTCCTACCACGGCCACGCCGACAGCCTGCTGATCAAAGCCGGTTCCGGGGTAGCTACTTTGGGTCTGCCGGATAGCCCCGGTGTGCCGGAAGGCGTAGCCATCAACACCATTACGGTACCTTACAATGACCTAGAAGGGGTCAAAATCGCGTTCGAACGTTACGGCAATGAGATTGCCGCTGTGATTGTTGAGCCGATTGCCGGGAATATGGGCGTAGTGCCTCCGCTTCCGGGCTTCCTGGAGGGTCTGCGTAAGGTGACTACGGGGTATGGCGCGCTATTGATTTTTGATGAAGTGATGACCGGCTTCCGGGTGGACCGCGGCTGTGCGCAAGGGCTGTTCGGGCTGGACCCTGATCTGACCTGCTTTGGCAAGGTAATCGGTGGCGGTCTCCCGGTAGGTGCTTATGGCGGCAAAAGAGAGATTATGGAGCAAATCGCTCCGTCCGGTCCGATTTACCAGGCAGGTACGCTCAGCGGGAATCCGCTGGCCATGGCGGCTGGTTACAGCACGCTGAAGCTGCTGACACCTGAAGTGTATACCCGTCTGGAGGTGCTGAGTGCACGTCTGGAAGCGGGCCTTAAGCGTAACGCGCAGGAAACTGGCATCCCTCTCACGATTAACCGTGTTGGCTCTATGGTATGCCCGTTCTTCACTGAAGGGCCGGTATTCAATTTCGAGACAGCCAAGACCAGCAACCTGGATCTGTTCAAGCGCTATTTCGGCAAAATGCTCGATCAGGGCATCAGCGTTCCCCCATCCCAGTTTGAAGGCATGTTCGTATCCGCTGTGCACAGCGAGCAGGATATTGATGATACGATTGAGGGCCATTATAATGCCCTGAAGTCGTTATGACAGGCGGGCCGGAGGAGTTGTCCGGCACAAGTATCCCTGGTGGAGCGGATGCAGATACAGGGAATACTGGCGAGGTCATCAGGAACATCACCGGCGGCGGCAAATGGATCCGGCGCGGAGAGTGGCTTCAAGTCATGCCGGGTCGGGTGATTACGGCTGCGGCCGACAGGCAGGCAGCCATTGACGCCTGGCTGCTCGGCACAGCCGGTATGCCGGAGAAGCTGCATGCTAGACTGCGCCGCGAGGGCGGCATCCAGTGGAAGGGCGACCGGCTGATGTTATCCCTGTTCCCCTACCGGGAAGCGGGTATTGAGCCGGTATGGCAGGAGCTTGAAGTGCTGTACGAGGATGACTTCTGCCTCGTGGTCCATAAACCGGCCGGCATGGCGGTTCATCCGGATGGCAGCGGAGCAGGCGTAACGCTGGATCATATTGTCGCAGCGCATTATGCCGCTTCCGGCGGAGGAGTGGCCGTCCGCCATATCCACCGGCTGGACAAGGATACCACAGGACCTGTGCTCTATGCGAAGAACGAATACGCCCAGCTGGTGCTGGATGAGGATATGCGCGACAAAACCGTATCCCGCCTGTACGCGGCGATTGTGGAAGGCAGTGTGCCGCCTGAGCTTACCGTGATCGATGCCCCGATCGGCCGTGACCGCCATCATGCGGCCCGCCGGCGGGTCTCGCCCGGAGGACAGGCGGCGGTCACGCGAATCATCGGCCGGGAAGCGCTGCCTGGCGGAACTGTGCTGAAGGTGAAGCTGGAGACGGGCCGTACCCACCAGATCCGTGTCCACCTCAGCCATGCGGGCCATCCGCTGTACGGGGATGACCTATACGGCGGACCCGGCTGGCATACTGCCGGTATTCATGCGGGTGGCAGCAAGAAGGAGAACCTGCCGCTGCGTACAGAACCGGGTAAGGTGAAGTCTGCGATTACAGCCTGGTTCGAGCAGCAGGAGAAGGCGGGCATTACACCCGGATTGCAGGAGCCGGGCAAACTGGCAGGTCCCGGCAGGCCGGAGGTTAAGCCTGGCGTCAAGGCCAAGGCGAAGCCGGCGGGGGCAGACCGCCAGGCGCTGCATGGCGAGAAGCTTATTTTCGCCCAGCCCTGGACCCGAAGCCAGATCGAGGTGGCCGATCCATGGCCGGAGGATATGCGGCGTCTTCGTGAGCAATTAGGCGGGGAGCCGCTGAATTAGTATAACGCCTAGGAGTATGCAGTATGGCTTAATTGCACTTTGTACAACTAAATCGTCTGTTTTACAACCGGTTATCCGTTTAGTTGTATTTCGTGCAATTAAACTGCCGGTTATAGAAGGTTTTCACCGATTCAAGCGGATTTAGTTGTACAGAATACAGTTATAAGAGGCATGCATCTCTTTTCGCTGTTTTTAATTGCACATTATACAACTATTACTGAATTTCTATTTGAAAAGGAACATTATATAGCAGCTGATCTTCATCCGCGGGGCTATATAAATTAAGCAAAGCAGCGATTCTCCCATAGGAGAGGCGCTGCTTTTTTGACCTTCTGCAGAAAAGTTTGATAGAAGTGACAGAAACTGGCTGAACAGGGCCAACGCCGCTGTTTCTTCTCCAGCCCTTGCTGTTCAGTTACCCAAGCCTACCCGGCTGATAAAATTCCGGCGGAGCGCAGGGTCCCTCTGATACATTTCCGCGTTGCAGTTCGTCTTCCTGTAAAGGAGATGAGTCTTTGAGACGCAATCGCAGAGTAATCCTGGTGTCAGCAATGGGTATAGCGGTTATTGCCGCCGGAATAATAATGGCAGTGCAGTTGAACAGCAAATATGGCATTTTGAGTATAGCCGCCCAGTTCCAGAGCTTCAAGGTGACAGTAGACAACCAGTCCGACTTTGATTTGAGCCTCCTTGAGACAGGCGTGGTAACGAGTGCGGCTGCCGGTGCTTCTGCAGACGAGCTGGGCAAGCCTCTAAAAAGCGGAGAAACAATCAAAATCCGACCCCGGCTTAGCATAAGCGGTGAGGGGGGCATTTATCTGAAATATACAGATCCAAGAGAGCCGGAGGCAGCTCAAACCGTTGGAATATGCTCCTACACCGAATCTTTATCCGGATATTCAAAGGTCACGATAACGAATGATAAAGTGACTGTGAAAGAGAATTGCAGCTGATTTTGCCTGTTAAAAATACATATCCCAATTATTTGCAGTTTTCTAGTAACATTTGTAACAGACGGATATCCAATATATTGATAAATATAGTATGTAAGCGTTTCTCATAACATTAACTGGGGGAATCTTTGTGAAAAAAGTAACAAAACTAATGCTCGTAGCCGGTATCTCTTTGGCACTTGTAGGGGTAGGCAACAGCGGCGCCCTGAACAGTGTAACATCTGCAGCGAGCGCACCACTTAAGGTAGGCCGGGTGGAAGCGGCTGCCCATGGTACCAAATGCTTCACAGTAGCTGTTGCTGTAGTACAGAACGGCGTAATCGTTGCAGCTTCGCTGGATGATTATCAATTCCTGGGCACAGATGTAGCAACTGGCGTTCCTAACTCCGATAAGGATTTTGGTCTGAACGGCTACAAAGACCCTAACGTAGTTCTGGCTTCCAAGAAAGCTAACGCTAAATACTATAGCGAGCATATGGCTGAAGCAGCTGGTTCCACAGTTTCTTATGACAAGAACATTGCTGCTGTAGAGAAATTCGCTACAGGCAAAACAATCAAATCCCTTGAAATGACACTTAGCAAGAAGTCCGCAGAGCAAGTAGTTGACGCAGTGAGCGGCGCTACTCTGGTGGATACCTCTAACTATCTGAAAGCAATTTTGGACGCTGCTAAAGCTGCCAAATAATTGCCCTTTTAATATTTGTTTGCGGGACTCCTTCACGGCTGCGGCTGTGCAGGAGTCTTTTTTATGTTCTCTCTACAAGGATGGGCGAGTGGGACCCCTGCGATTATGGGTATAACAGTATTAAGGTGAAATACATCCTGTAACCGGAAATCATAACTGGGGGTTGGGCCATGAAATGGCAGGGCAGAAGAGGCAGTTCGAATGTAGAAGACCGCAGAGGAAGCAGAGGCGGAGGCGGCAAGCTTATTGGCGGCGGAATTAGCGGAATTATTATTGTGGTGATCGTTACGCTGCTGAGCGGCGGGAATATCGGTGACATTATGGGCAATCTGACTTCCACAGGCTCCAGCACCAGCTCTAACGCTCCATATGAGCAGACTGCACAGGAGAAGGAATTGTCGGAATTTGTGTCTGTCGTACTCGCAGATACCGAGGATGTCTGGTCCGAGGTATTCCAGGAGCAGGGAAAAACGTACCAGGATCCTACGCTGGTGCTCTATAGCGGCAGCGTGGACTCTGCCTGCGGAACCGCCAGTTCGGCAGTCGGGCCGTTCTATTGTCCCGGGGATGCCAAGCTGTATATCGATCTCAGCTTCTACGATGAGCTGCAGCAGCAATTCAATGCGCCGGGCGATTTCGCCATGGCTTATGTAATTGCCCACGAGGTAGGGCATCATGTGCAGACGCTGCTGGGCGCATCCGAGCAGCTGAACTCGCTGCGCCAGAGCCTCAGCGAGACTGAGTTCAACAAATATCAGGTCCGCTTTGAGCTGCAGGCCGATTATTATGCAGGGGTATGGGCGAAGCATGCCCAGGGTATGAATCTGCTGGAGGAAGGGGATCTGGAGGAGGCCTTAACCGCGGCGAGCGCGGTGGGTGACGACACGATCCAGAAGCGGGCACAGGGCTATGTGGTGCCCGACAGCTTCACGCACGGCACCTCCGAGCAGCGCAAACGCTGGTTCTACAAAGGGTTCAACTCCGGCACCATTGAAGGCGGAGATACCTTTAATGCTGCTGAGCTTTAGGGCCAAACTGAAGCGGCTGAGCGGTACCCGCAAAAGCTGTCAGCAAAGAGCCTTTCTTCCGATTACCGGGAGAAAGGCTCTTCTTGTTCTAATGCACAGCGCTCCCGTACCTGATCTTCACCGTTCTAAAGTCTGCCTACGGACGGAGATCATTGCGGTACGAGAGCCGGTTCCGGCCGAGTTTTTTGGATTCCAGCAGAAGCTGGTCGGCGTAGACATAGCCTTTTTCCATAGAAGTCTTCTGGCCCGGATCTGCCTTGTAATAGTACAGTCCGAAAGAGGCTGAATACGGCACGCTGATCACCTGGTCCTCGAATTCTGCGGTTACGCTATGTCCGTGAAGGCTGTCCAGGATGTCCTGAATCTGCGCCTGGCACTGTTCAAAGCTTCTGTTCCTGAGAAACAGGGTGAACTCTTCCCCGCCGCTGCGGAACAGGATGTCTTCTTCGTGCAGGAATTTCTTCAGCGTATCGGCAAAATGAATAATGACGCGGTCACCGACGGCGTGGTTGTAAGAGTCATTGATTTTTTTGAAACGGTCGATATCCGCCACTACAATGCCGATATATTCCCCGCTCTGGTTCAGCTCCTTCATCATCTTGTCCATGTGGGCCCGGTTATAGGTTCCTGTCAGGAAGTCCCGGTAAGCCATCTGCTCGAACTTATCGCGTTCATATTTGTGCTGGGCGCTTTGTGATTTGGAATAGAAGGAGAGGCTGACGATGTAATTGAGCAGGAAGAGGGCGATCAGCATTTCCCATTTCTCCATTTGCAGCAGGCGCAGGAGCAGCGCATTGGTCAAGGCTACCTTGCTGAAGTCAAGCAGGTTACGGCTCCGGAACAGCAGATGACGGGCTTCCTTGCGTGTCTTGATGTCTCCAGAAATCGCGAAGGTTATGATCAGGAAAGTGGAGGACAGCAATGTGGTTACGCAGACCACCAGGAGAAACAGGAGCCAGTATCCAAGCGGAAATCTCTCCGCAAAAGGGTGAAGCACTGTATACAGATAATACGCAGCCGAGCCGCCCAGTGTGAAGGACCCGATGTTGTAGAAGGTATCGAGAAATTCGCCGGGATCGGCGGTTTTTGTCTTCTTTTTATAGAAAAACACAATGAAGCGGTATACGGTTTCGAACAGAAAGGTGCCTAGCGGTCCGGCGAAAATTCCGAACGAAGAGGTATAGCTGATCGCATAATCTATCGTAGAATTCCCGCTCCGGGTCACGATGCGCAATTGAAAGTAGAAGCTGGAGAAGATCGTATAGAGCACCAGCGCTTTGATATATGTATCGTCCAGAGCTATAGCATGTTTGGGAATGAAGGCTATAGCAACGGAAGCGGCAAACAGGGAAAGGTCAAATACCCGTGCTTTAGACATGACAGAAGTTTTCCTTTCAGGATTTATACCGATTATAACCGAAAAGATGTTTTTTGATGATAAAGATATTTTTGATTTTTTTAGATGATTGAACCATACACCCATGTCCTATAACCGGCAGCGTTCATATAATACTTTGTTAATGTGGAGCCGTTTGCTCTCGTGCACGAGTGAATCTATAAGCCGGGGAGAGGAAATTATGAGAATATTGCTGGTTACCTACTGGGGCCTTACCAATATGGGCGGGATCTGGACGTATATGAGACAACTTGCCGATAAGCTGAGCGAGCAGGGACACTCCGTTACGCTGATGGGAAGCCATGTGGAGAACAACACCTTGTATTTACTGGGACAGAATGCTTCTTTTGATAAAAAAGCCTTCTATACCTTGCTGCTCCCGCACCTCGATATTACCTTATTCCCGCATCTGCATCTGGAGCATGGCATATTCAGCTTTGAGCTGGGACGTTATGTGTTCGAGGGTGGAGCTGCGGTTCTGGGGCTGGAGAATTACGATGTCATCCATGCCCAGGACCCTATAGCCTCGTACGCGCTGCGGCGGATCATGCGCCGGCCGGTCCCGCTGGTCTCAAGTGTCCACGGTGTGCTGTCCCGGGAAGCCTACTATGAATACAAAGGGCTTGAACCTGAGCTTACCCGTGAGGAGTACGAGAGCCGGCCGATCTGGCGATATTTCCGCCGGATCGAGGCGCTCGCTGCCCGGTCGGCCGACTTGATTATGGTCTCTTCGAATTGGATTGGACAGCTGACCCGGGAACTCGGCATAAGCAGGGAACGTATTCATACTTTGCCGTATGGAGTAAATCTGGAGCAGTATGCGGCCAGGGCGGCGAAGCCTTCACCGCTTAAGATCGGAGGCGGAACCAAGGTAATCATGTATGCAGGACGCCTGGAATATATCAAAGGAGTGCATGTGCTGATCGAGGCTCTTGGAATGCTGCAGAAGCGGCGGGCGGACTGGATCTGTGTAGTGGCCGGCATCGGCAGCCTGCGCGAGGAACTAAGGGAACAGGCGAGCGAGCTTGGGATTCTGGAGCATATCCGCTTTACAGGAAAGCTGGACAATATCCCGGCAGCACTAAGTGAGGCTGATATTTATGTGCAGCCTTCCCTGCAGGATACACAGCCGTTCTCGGTTACAGAGGCTCAGCTTGCCGGTATAGCCCCGATAGTCGCCGGCACTTCAGGTATGCCGGAGATGGTCCGTCACGGCGAGACCGGCTGGATCGTTCCTCCCGGCGATGCCGCCCAGCTGGCCCGGCTGCTGGAGCAGCTGCTGGGTAATGAGGAGCTGAGAGTACGCACCGGCTTCCAGGCAAGGGAGTGGGCGCAGCGCAGCCGTTCGCTGGATGTCATGGCGGCCGGAACGCTGAATGTGTACCGTAAAGCCATAAATATGCGGGAGGGTGTACACAGTCCTGCAGCCAGTTCAGCCTTTGGGGCAGAGCCGGCAGCTGCCGCCATTCCCGGAGCCTTCCATCCAGCCGATGTGCTGAATGCGATGTATCCCGGCATTCCGCTTGCGGCGAGCATGCGGGCAAGGCTCCCGCAGGATTATTCCATTCCGGATTCCCTTACGGTGCTTGCCGATCCGAAATAAGCTCCTGTCCGCCAAAGTAGGCGGCAAAGTTGTCATGCCTTCCTGATTGAAGCATATACATGAGTGGAGTAACATTTTGGGCTTATGCTCTGGGCTTGTCTCAGGGATAGATTATGCCAAGAAGGAGGACATTTCCCGTGTTTGACCAGTCACACGGCTTGAGGTTTGATATTTATGAACGCATTCACCTTTCGGAAGAGCTTCCGGGAATAGCTGAGCTGGAGGAAGTCGAGCTGATTCCCGACATCCAGGTAATCCAGCGGGAGGACCGGGCCGAACTGCACGGGCAACTGCTGCTCACCGGACTCTACCGGGGGGAAGATGATCGCACACAGCGTCTGGAGCATGCGATTCCCGTTGAAATCACAGTCCCGCTGACCCGGGTCAGCTCACTTGAAGACATAGGGGTGGAGATCGAGAATTTCGATATTGACCTGCTTACGATGCGAACCGTCAACATTACAGGGGTGCTCTCGCTGCGCGGAATCGGAAGCGCGGATAACCAGCCGGCCTGGCAGCAGGAGGAGTACACAGTAGCTTACGCGCCTGAGGCTGAAGACAACAAGGCAGAGGCTGAGGCCGTTAACCGCGGGCAGGATAACGATGCACTGTATGAGAATTCGCTCTGGACCTATGGGGAAGGCGCTGCGGAGGCTTCTGTGGAGGAGCAGGAATATGCTGATTCTGCCGAAACCGCCGGAAATCCACTATTCCTGGAAGGCTCTGTATACACTCAGCCTTCGGCCTATGTTTCCGCTCAGCTGAAGGACAAGGAACCCAAGGTAAGGACACATAGCCTGGATGCCTCCCCCGCAACTGCTCCATCCGGAAGAGCAGATTCCGGGCAGAACTACAGTAAGGCTGTGCCGGAGCCGGTATCCAGCCACTTTCTTCCTTCCCGTGAGAAGACAGGAGAGCCAGCTGCGGTAAACGATTCATTCCAGGCAGGTACGGCGAATTATGTAAGTCCGTTTGATCTTGCGGAGACGGCTTCCATATCCGCTGTGCCGCGGGCGGAGGAGACAGGGGGCCCGGCGGGAACAGCCGCTTTGAATACCGTGGATCACTGGGGCACTGCCAGTCTTCATGCCGACCTTCAGAATGAGCCGGTACTCACATCCGCTGCCAGTGATGATTCGGCAGTGTTAGCCGAGAATGCAGAAGTACCTGAAGAGATTCAGGCTGTAGACAATGAGAACCTCGTGTCCGAGGAAGTCTTACCTCCACAGGAGGAGAAGCAGGATCTCAAGATTGCGCTTGGCAGCAAAAAAGATCCGGCAATTGCCGAGCAGGAGCCATTGACCTTCTCTTCACTGCTAAGCTCCAGCCGTGCGCGCAAGGAACAGGAAATTCTCCATTCTGAGGAAGTGGCCTCCAAAGCGGCGGTTATTCCTGAGGCGGGGAATGATACCGAGTGGAAGAGCCGGTTCATCGGCGGCCTCGGCGGAACAGAGCTGTTCCGTAAAGTACGGCTCTGCATCGTCCAGCGGGAAGAAACGCTGGATACGATTGCCGAGAAATATCAGCTCAGTGCAAGAGAGCTGTCCATGTACAACCGGCTCTCCGGACAGAGTGTAGAAGAAGGCCAGGTTTTATATATTCCCTAGGATAGATCGGGGAATACGAGCAGGTAGTTGCTGGGGCTGTCCCGCAAGCCATGACATGGCTGCTTGGGGCAGCCTTATTTTGTATGTGGAATATAATATCGTCAACGTGATCTGGAGCGGGAAGTAAGATAGATGGGCGGTTCTCTGTGTATTAATCTCTGTTAGCCCTGTGTATACAGCTCCGTTAGCCGTTTTTTTGAACCAGGCGGTATAAACTCTGCCCTTTGTGTGTATGCTGGTTGACTAGGAATAGGACTGAATGTATTATTGACATAAGTAATAACTAACATAAAGACTGGGAACGGGAAGAGTAGGCGGTTAGCCCTTCAGAGAGCGGAATTGTAATTGCTGTGAATTTCCGCAGGATGCAGCCCCCGAAGTCGCCCCGGAGTCGCCCTTCTGAGCTTGCCTTCATCTTCATGGAGATCAGGTTAGGATGTGGCCGGAAGCAGCCGTTATCTGCATGAGTGTCGCGCTAAGCCGGACCTGTAAGGGTTTTGAGGCAGAGGTTTATTTTTTGTTAGCGCGAAACAAAGGTGGTACCGCGAAAGAATGGCCTTTCGTCCTTTGAGACGAAGGGTCTTTTTGTATTTAAATATAAGGATTTATATGTTTCACTCTATCAAACCTCCTTATATTTCTCGCTGAAACGGTACCGTCCTTAGAAAGGACGGCAAAGCCGTTTCCACTTGTCAGATCGTTACAGAATACAAAAAGCATCTCATCATTTTCACTAATGGAGGGTTCACAATGGCTGATAACAACAATACAGCAGCGGAGCTGCCGAACCAGCTGGAAGCGGCAGAAGACACCGCGGCGGCGAATCACAAGCAAAGCGATATGCCGACTACCTATGATCCGGGGTCGGCGGAGAAGAAATGGTATGCCTACTGGATGGAGCAAGGCTTCTTCGAAGCCGGCAAACGTCCGGATGCCGAGCCCTACAGCATTGTAATTCCCCCGCCGAATGTAACGGGGATGCTGCATATCGGGCACGCGCTTGATTTCACATTGCAGGATGTTCTGATCCGTACCAAACGGATGCAGGGCTATGATACGCTGTGGCTGCCGGGAACGGACCATGCGGGTATCGCTACACAGACTAAGGTAGAGCAGAAGCTGCGCGAGCAGGGGATCTCCCGCCATGATCTGGGACGCGAGAAGTTCCTGGAGCAGGTATGGGCCTGGAAGGAGCAATATGCGGAGACGATTCACGGGCAATGGGCCAAGATGGGCTTGTCGCTGGACTACTCGCGTGAACGGTTCACCCTGGATGAAGGAATGTCCAGCGGCGTCCGCCAGGTATTCATTCAGCTGTACCGGAAAGGCCTGATCTACCGCGGCAAACGCATTATTAACTGGGATCCGGCTGCACGTACGGCTCTGTCGGACATCGAAGTTGAATATAAAGAGGTAAATGGCCATCTGTACCATCTGCGCTATCCGCTTAAGGACGGCAGCGGCTATATTACTGTAGCTACAACCCGGCCGGAAACGATGCTGGGCGATACAGCGGTTGCCGTGCATCCGGAAGATGACCGTTACAAGGATCTTATCGGCAAAACCCTGATCCTGCCGATTATCGGCCGGGAAATTCCGGTTATCGCTGATGATTATGTAGATAAGGATTTCGGCAGCGGCGCGGTGAAGATTACCCCGGCACATGATCCGAACGACTTTGAGATGGGCGTGCGCCATAATCTTCCACAGATTAATGTGATGGATGAAGGCGGAATTATGAATGCGGAAGCAGGCAAATATCAGGGGCTGGACCGCAGTGATTGCCGGAAGGCGATTATTGCCGACCTGAAAGAGCAGGGTGTACTGGTTTCCATTGAGGATCATGTGCACCAGGTTGGACACAGCGAGCGTTCTGGAGCCGTAGTTGAGCCATACCTGTCCACCCAGTGGTTCGTAAAAATGCAGCCGCTGGCAGAAGCGGCCATCGCAGCGCAGAAGGATGGCAGCGGTGTTAACTTCGTACCGGACCGCTTCGAGAAGACTTACCTGAACTGGATCGAGAATGTCCGGGACTGGTGTATTTCCCGTCAATTGTGGTGGGGCCACCGTATTCCGGCCTGGTACTCCGAATCTACGGGGGAGATCGTTGTTGCGAATGATGAAGAAGAAGCACGCCGGATCAGCGGCCTGACAGACCTGAAGCAGGATGAGGATGTTCTGGATACGTGGTTCAGCTCGAACCTCTGGCCGTTCGCCACACTGGGCTGGCCTGATGAGAACAGCAGCGACTATCAGCGTTACTATCCGAACAATGTGCTGGTTACCGGCTACGATATCATCTACTTCTGGGTAGCCCGCATGATCTTCTCGGCTCTGGAATTCACCGGACAGAAGCCATTCTCCGACGTGCTGATGCATGGTCTTGTACGCGATGCTGAAGGACGCAAAATGTCCAAATCACTCGGCAACGGTATCGATCCTCTGAATGTAATCGAGCAGTACGGCGCAGACGCTATGCGCTACATGATTACGACAAGCAGCACAGCCGGTCAAGATCTGCGGTTCCGGATGGAAAAGGTAGAGCAGGCGCGGAATTTTGCCAACAAGATCTGGAATGCCTCACGCTTTGCACTGATGAATCTCGAGGGTGTTTCTTTTGAAGATATTGACATTACAGGTGAGCTCAGCACGGCGGACCACTGGATTCTGCACCGCCTGAACGAAACTTCCCGTGATATTACGCGTCTAATTGACTCGTACGAGTTCGGCGAGACCGGCCGGCTGCTGTACAACTTCATCTGGGATGATCTGTGCGACTGGTACATCGAATTCGCCAAGCTCTCACTCTATGGAGCGGACGCCGCCGCCAAGGCTAAGACGCAATCGGTTCTGGCCTATGTGCTGGACCGCACGCTGCGCCTGATTCATCCGTTCATGCCGTTCATTACGGAAGAAATCTGGCAGCATCTGCCGCATCAGGGCGACACAATCACGCTGGCCGAATGGCCGAAATATGATTCTGCGCTTGAGAATCCGCAGGCAGTGGCAGAGATGAACCTGCTGATGGATGTCATCCGGGCCGTTCGTAATATCCGTGCGGAAGTGAATGTGCCGATGAGCAAGAAGGTAGAACTGATCATCAAAGCCGGCAGTCAGGAAACGCTGGACATTATTTCCCGCAACGACAATTACATCGGGCGCTTCTGCAACACCTCTTCCTTCGAAGCGGGCCTTGCGCCGCAGACACCGGACAAAGTAATGTCTGCTGTAGTTACAGGAGCTGAGCTGCTTCTGCCGTTGTCAGGACTGATTGACATTGAACAGGAAATTGCCCGTCTGGAAAAAGAAGTCCAGACACTGAACAGCGAAGTTGAGCGCGTGGAGAAGAAGCTCGGCAATCAGGGCTTTGTCGCCAAGGCACCAGCTAAAGTCATCGAAGAGGAGCGGGCGAAGCAGGCGGACTATTCCGATAGACGCGAGAAGGTGCTGGCCCGTATCGCAGAGCTGAGAGGATAAGGGACATGGAAAAGATCACCCGGAGCGGCAGTGCCGCTCCCTTAAGTTCTTATACAGAAGCAGTAGACTGGATTAACAGCCTGATTCCTTTCGGTATCCGGCCGGGTCTTGAACGGATAGAGCTTCTGATGGAGAAGCTGGGTCATCCGCACCGCAAGCTCAAGTTCATTCACGTAGCGGGGACGAACGGCAAAGGCTCCACCTGTGCCTTTCTGACCCGTGTGCTTATTCAGAGCGGTTACACGGTGGGGACCTTTACTTCTCCTTATATCACGAAATTCACTAACCGTTTCCAGTACAACGGAGCCGATATTCCCGAAGAAACTTTGCTGGAACTCGTAAATAAACTGCGTCCGCTGGTTCAGGAGATTGCGGCCGGCGAACTCGGTTCGCCCACCATGTTCGAGGTCTCGACGGCGCTGGCGATTCTCTATTATGGTGAAGTCTGTTATCCGGATGTAGTCGTATGGGAGACTGGTCTTGGGGGAAGGCTGGATGTAACGAACATCGTTACCCCGGTTGTGTCTGTAATCACGAATGTCGGGCATGATCATACCGATGTGCTGGGGGATACACTGGAGCTGATAGCCGGTGAGAAAGCCGGGATTATTAAGCCGGGCGTTCCCGCAGTCAGCTGTGTGAGCCAGCCGGAAGCCGTTGCCGTGCTGAAGGCGAAGGCGGCGGCTACCCGCTCTACTCTCTATTTGGCGGGAGAAGATTTCAGCTACAGTAATGTAGAAATGAGGGACGGCCGCCAGCATTTCACCTTCAAAGGTCCTTTCCGCTCGCTTGAGCTTGATATTGCGATGAAAGGTGAACATCAGCTTGAGAATGCTGCTGGGGCTATGATGGCCCTTGAGGTGCTGCGGCAGTATATGGCTTTCATGCTGGAGGACGAGGATGTGCTGGAGGGATTCCGCGGCACGTTCTGGGCCGGAAGGCTGGAGGAAGTAGGCACTTCGCCGAGAATTATTCTGGACGGAGCGCATAATCCGGAAGGTGCAGAGAGCCTGGCCAAGAGTCTTCCGCAGTTTGGGCCTTACGGTAAATTAAATTTGCTCATGGGGATGCTGGCAAATAAGCATCACGAGTCGTATCTCAAGCATATACTGCCTATAGTGGATACGCTCATCCTGACCGAACCGGATTTCCGGAAGAAAATGGACGCGGAAGATCTGCAGGCCATCGCAGAAAGTCTGCGGAATAAATATGCCAAGGAAAACTTGGAAATCATAGTAGAACGTAATTGGGGCCAAGCGCTGCATCTGCTGCAGACGATCACAGCGGACGATGACCTTGCGGTCGTGTCCGGAACGCTGTATTTGATTTCTGATGTACGCAGTACGCTTTTACGGCAACCCGATTCTGAAAAAGGCTGGTGACGAACTGTTGGATACTACTGAACGTGTGCATTTTATAGGGATCGGCGGCTACGGTATGAGCGCGATTGCCCGGGTGATGCTGGAGATGGGATATACAGTTACGGGTTCTGATGTAGCTGCCCAAGAGTTAACGGAGAAATTGATTGCCAAAGGTGCCAAGGTCTACATTGGACACACGGCAGAACAGGTCAAAGGTGCAGATCTGGTCGTATATTCTACGGCGCTTGCGTCAGACAACGTGGAGTGGGTGGAAGCCGAGCGTCTCAAAATACCGATTCTTCACCGTTCGCAGATGCTTGCCCGGCTGCTGAATGAGCGCAAAGGTGTGGCTGTTGCAGGTGCGCACGGCAAGACTACCACTTCGTCGATGATCGCTTTGGTTATGGAAGACTGCGGAGTGGACCCTACTTATATTATTGGCGGGGAGATCATGAATGTCGGTACGAATGCCAAGGCAGGACAAGGGGAATTCGTCGTTGCCGAAGCGGATGAGAGTGATGGCTCCTTCCTGCAATATCATCCCTGGCTGGGGATTGTAACGAATATTGAAGCCGACCATCTGGAGAACTACGGCGGTGATTTCGGCCAGCTGAAGGAAGCTTATGTACAGTTTATGAACCAGCTGCGTGAGGACGGAACGGCCATTGTGTGCGCGGATGATGAGAATGTGAAATCTCTGCTGCCTCAAGTGAAAGGTACGGTTATCACCTATGGCATTCATTCGGAGGCTGCGGATTATATAGCGACCGATATTGTTCTGGGCGACCGCCAGGTGTCGTATACGATGAACCATGGTACTGAGGTTCTGGGCCGCATCGAGCTTTCGATTCCGGGGCAATACAATCTGTATAATTCAATGGCGGCGGTAATTTCCTGCCTGAAATCCGGCATTACCTTTGAAGCTATCGCTGCAGCTATCGTGAAATTCCACGGTGCCAAACGGCGGTTCCAGGTGCTGGGAGAGATCGACGAGATTCTTGTCATTGATGATTATGCGCATCACCCAACGGAGATTCAGGCCACCATTAGTGCTGCCAAGGCAACAGGCAAACGGATTATCGCCGTGTTCCAGCCGCAGCGCTACACGCGTACCTTCTTCCTGCTGGATGCGTTCAGCCGTGCGTTCAGCGAAGCGGACGAAGTGATTATTACCGATATCTATTCCCCTGCCGGCGAGAAGCAGATTGAGGGAGTCACCTCCGCGAAGCTTGTGGAGCTGATTGTGCAGAACAGCAATGCCGGCGCACGGCATCTGCCGACGAAGGAAGCTGTGCTGGCTGACCTGCAGGACCGCATTGCTCCTGGTGATCTGGTGATTACGATGGGTGCGGGTGATATCTGGAAGGTCGGGTATGCGCTGGCGGATAGTCTGAAGAATCGTTAAGATGGATTAGGCGATTCTATGCAGGTTACATTTATCACTTTAGGCAAGCAATAGGATAGCTAGGCATTTTGACGGAAACGGTTTTCGTTCCTTGAATAAGGACAGCGAAGCCGTTTCTTCTTTTTGTGTCTGGGGATATCCGGCTGGCTGTGAATTTAGAAGTGAAATTAGACCGTCCATTTGCCGATATAGCTTGTGAATGATTTTGTCCTGAAAAAAAGAATGTATTCCCGCATATTTGGTGGTGTGTTCATGAGCTTTCAGCTTGATATTAAGACACTGTTGTACTTGTTCATCTTGGGGAATTTGTTTTCCGCCCTGCTGATTACCTTTTACCGCTACCAATTCTCCAAAGATATCGCCTCGATCCTTTTTATTACTGCCAAATGGATTCAGGTCGTCTTCTGGAGCTCAATTCTGTTGTGGGATTACATTCCCCATTGGATCGCCGTTCCTTTAAGCAATGCGCTTATTCTGGGTGGAGGCGGTCTGGAAATTTCGTCCCTGCTGATGATGATGGGGATGATGGACCGTAAGGCGAAGCTCTATTATTCGGGGCTTGTTGTAGGAAGTGTTCTCAGTTTTATTATCGTCGCGCTGTTCTTCAACCATGCGAACCTGCGGGTGGCATCGACTTCACTCTGGGTAATGCTGTTTGTGATTTATCCCGGGTACCGTCTGACAGCGGGTAAAGAACGTTCACCTCTCCAGATAATAATGGGCGGCGTTTTTTACACCATTGCTGCCGTGATGCTCGTGCGGTCCTTTGCCGCGCTGATTCTGGAACCGGAGATGGGACCGCTGACGGCTAATCCGGCGCAGTATTTGTATTACCTTGGGATGTTTTTGATGCTGGTCGGGGGAATTGCGGTGTTTATTCTGCTCTCCAATGAGCATTCTTATGAGAAGCTGAAGCGCATAGCCACTTATGACAGTCTTACCGGAATCCTTGGCCGCAGGGCTTTCCTGATGGAGGCTGAGCTGAAGCTGGCAATGGCGGCAAGAAAGAGAGAATACTGCTCAATGCTGCTGCTTGATCTGGATCATTTCAAAATAGTGAATGATACATTTGGACATGACAAAGGCGATATAGTACTCCAGGATTTCGCGCTTACCATTGAAAGCCGGTTAGGAAACGGTGACTTGTTCGGCCGGATAGGCGGCGAAGAATTCGCCATTATGCTCTATGGGCAGGATGTGGAGAACAGCGGCCGCAGGGCGGAAGAACTGCGGGAAGCCGTGAAGGAGGCTTCGGCAGACAGCCTTGACGGCGGGTACACCATCAGCATCGGGATCGTTACAGTACTGCCTGATCAGCACACCGCCTTGAATACCCTGTACAAGCTTAGTGACAGGGCGCTATATCAGGCGAAGCAGGACGGGCGGGACCGTGTGGTCAGAGCCGGGTAAAAGAACAGGTTTATACACATCATACATAATGACATTGATGAGCAAGGGGGGGATACTATGGCTGCCAGTTTGGATTTCAAGACACTGCTGGCGTGTCTCTTTTTTGGTAATTTCTTTACGGTTATGCTTACCTTGGCTTACCGGTCGCGTTATCCGAAAGATGGTACATCCCTGTTGTTCCTGACGGCCAAAATTCTGCAGCTGGTGATTATGATCCTTCTGCTGTTAAGGGAATACCGGGAGTTTAAGCTTGTGCTTCCCTGTATTATTCTCTTGAATCTGGCCGGAGGAACCGCAGAAATCTTCGCGTTGCTCAAAATTCTGGATGTCTATTCCGAACGGGTTAAGCGGATTTACTATACATTAACCGGAAGCGCCTCACTTGGTCTTCTCCTGTTGTATCTGCTGTCTCCGGATGTCCCGCGGCTTATTGCGTCTGCCTCGCTTGCGGGGGCGCTGCTGCTGGTCTATCCTGCCTATATGCTATGCTGGAAAGTGAGAACAACACCGCTGCAGGAAATTATGGGCCTGCTGTACGGGATTGTTATCCTGTCGCTGCTTTGCAATGCAAGCGGACTGGCCTATCTTCCGCCTGAGGGCTCGCCCCTCGGTGAATGGATACATGTCTTTTTCTATATCGGAATATATTTGCTGATGTTTCTCGGAACTGCCGGCTTTATGCTGCTCTCCCGGGAGCAGTCCTATGCGGAACTGGAGCGCGCAGCCACCTATGATGAGCTCACCGGCATCCTTAACCGCAGAGCCTTCGTGCTGCGTGCCCGTCCTCTGATTGCTGCCGCTGCCAAGGAAGTGGCGCCCTTCTCGTTCCTGCTGCTGGATGTGGACCATTTCAAACAGGTGAATGATACCTATGGCCATGATACGGGGGACAAGGTGCTGCGCGACTTTGCCCGCAGAATTGAGCGCCAGCTCGGCAACGGTGACCTGTTCGGGCGATTCGGCGGTGAAGAATTTGCCGTGCTGCTGCACCGGTCGGATGAGGAAGCAAGCGGCGAGGTGGCTGAGCGTCTGCGCCGGTCTGTGCTGGATGCCACCATTGAAGGTATACCGCTCTCATACACAGTGAGTATCGGTCTGATCACGATCGTCTCGGGGGAGCGGGTCCCGCTCAATATGTTGTACAAGCTGAGCGATACCGCATTGTACCAGGCGAAGCAGCGCGGACGAAACTGTGTGGTCCGAAGCTATGGCTATGCCGCGGGGGAGCATGGAGTACATCCCTGAGTGTACAAGGGGCTCACGGGTTCAACCCGCTGCCTGGGTCGGAGATCTGATTGCTTTTTTGTGAAATCCTGCCCATAATACAACATTCCTCTCATCATTTCGGCCCAAATCCGAAATTGTTGTACAAACTGCAGCATTTCTCCTCTTCCAAGCAGCTTTTCGGGACCATTCTTGTATTTCATACAACAATCTGTCCGAACACCTAGGAATATGGGAAGCCAAGTTGCAATACGTACAACATTTTTGATTAGTTGTCTTCTAAAGTGCGTTTTATATAGAACAACATATCTAAGCAGCGAAGCGCTTCTCCTGTTATTGGAGCAGCGCTGTTTTGCGTCCGGGCTTCACAACTATGGCAAATTTGGCTCCAGTGATGGGAGTCTCCATATTTTTCTGTTCCTCACTAACCATGTCACTTCTGAGTTAACCACGTTTCGCAAAATTACATTTTTTTGAAATTATTTTCGCAGCAGCCAAGAAACGACAAAACTCCGTAGAACTTTGGGGTAATATATGCTAGATACCTGGCATTGCCAGGGAGACAGACAGATAAATGGAGAGTAGGAGAAGAAGCCATGAAGGAGAAATTGCTATTCATATCTGCAGAGAATCCATTTCCGCAGGATAGCGGAGGCAAGCTGAGAACGGGCAATATTCTGAATATATTACTCGCCAAATACGATGTGGATCTCTTAACCTATCCTGGTTCCAAAGAGCCGGAAGCCATACCATCCCTTACCGTCCATGAAGTGCAGCGTACTATGAATTACCGCAAAGCGATGCTTCGCTCCCTGTACAAATGGCGCAATTGCTCTTATATGAGCCATGTAGATGTGGATATGAAGGAGAAGATTACCGAGCTCTGCAGCCAGCATGCATACAGCCATGTATTTATTTCGCATAGTCTGCTTGGCTGCTGCATTGACATTGTCCGCCGTTCCTTGCCTGGCACTGTAATTATCACGGACGCGCATAACTTTGAGAGCGGATTATCTGCACAGCTTGCCGGCAGGAAGAAGGGGATCGCCAAAGTTTTTTATTCCCTTAATGCAGCATGGACGCGCAGAGATGAGCTTAAGCTGATGGACAAGACCAACCTGCTGCTTACCACATCCGAACAGGACGGACTGAGCTTCAAGGCACTTTCCTTTAAAAATTCCTTTAAGGTCCACGTGATTCCCAACTTCATACGTATGGGTGACTATCGGACGAATACGCTTTATCCGAAAGAGCCGTGGATTATTCTCCCGGGCAATATGAACTACTTCCCGAACATTAATGCAGCTACCTACTTCTACCGTCAGATCTATCCGCTCGTCAAAGCCAGGGTTCCGGACATCAAATGGTATATCGTTGGCCGGGATGTGCATCCCGAGGTTGCCGCTCTGGCAGATAACGACCCCTCCATCATCATCACCGGGTATGTCGATAGTGTGGCGGACTATATACGGAAGGCGCAGGTTGTGATCGCCCCTCTGCAGGAAGGCAGCGGAACAAGGCTTAAGATCCTTGAGGCCTGGGCGCTCAAGACTCCTGTCGTCTCAAGCACCAAAGGAGCAGAAGGGCTGCTGTATGAGCATTCCGCGAATATTATGATTGCCGATGATCCGGTTACTTTTGCCGAAAGCGTGACGCTATTATTGCAGGATCATGAAAAGGGGTTAGTGCTGGCGGACCGTGCCTACCAGACCCTGCTGGCTAACTATGAGGTGGAAAGTGTCCGGGAGAAGCTGCTTAGCCTGGTCTAATCATAAGGGAACACAAAAAAAATTATTATATCCCATAAATCGACATTCTTTTGAGGAGAATTGCGTTACTATTGATCTACATCTAAAGTTTCATAAATGAGGGCTGGATGTAATCCGGCCTATTTTCTTTGTATACAATGATCACTATTTACATAGAACCAAGGAGCTATAGCCATGAGAGAGAGAATGCTGTTCCTATCAGCCCAGAGTCAATATCCCGAAGATTTAGAAGGAGAAATACGAACAGAGAATTTTCTTGATATTCTGCTGGAGCGTTTTGATATTGATCTGCTCGAGTATTGCCATTACCGCAGGGAATTAACAGTAGAGCCTGGACCTGCGCTTACGGTGCATCAGGTCAAGCGTTCTTCTGCTGCACAGAGATCGCTGCTGTACCCGCTGAACAAGCTGCGCTCACCTTCTCCGCTGATCGGTACGGATAAGTCTTTACAGGCGGAAATCACTGAGATGTGCCGCTTGAATACGTATAGTCATGTGTTTATTTCGTACTATATGCTAAGTAATTGCCTGGATATTGTATCCTCACTGCTTCCGGAGGCGGTCATTATTACAGACGCCCACCGTTTCGGGAGCAGAGTGCTGGAGAATGGGGCGGCTGGTAAACGCGGGATCAGCAAAAGCTATCATAAGCTGAATGCCGCACTGATCCGCCGGGAAGAGCGGAGATTAATGAACAAGACCAATTTGCTGCTGACCGCTACAGAATGGGATGCCCTTTCTTTTAAGGCGCTATCCTTCGCGGATGCAGGCAAGGTGCATGTCGTTCCGCCTTACATCGACCTGAGGGAGCCTGCTTATGCCTGCCGAGAGACAGTAATCAAGGAGAAATCCATTGTCCTTCATTGGAATATGAATACCGGTCAGGGCAAGAATGTGACCTTATTGTTCTTGAAGAAGATATACCCGCTGATCAGAGCGGAGGTGCCGGATTTCCGGTGCTATATCATCAGCGATAAAGTGCATCCGGAGGTTGCAGCCTTGGCACACAATGAAGCTACTATTGAAATTGTCAGGGAAGTTGAACATACAGCCGATTACATCCGCCGGGCCAGTGCCGTGGTTGCTTCTTTGCGTGAAGGCTGCGGGGGGCCGATTAAGATTCTGGAGGCCTGGGCGCTGCGGACTCCGGTAGTCTGCAGCTTGAGAGGTTCGGAGGAATTAATCTGTGAAACTGGACGGGATATTCTGCTCGCAGGCACGACCGCAGTTTTTGCCGGCCATCTGGTGAAGCTGCTTACGACGCCGGAGCTCGGCTCCATTATTGCGGATCAGGCATACCGGACGCTGTTGAAGCATTACGCCGCGGAAGGCGTTAGGGAGAAAGTACTTAGTTTGGTGTAAATATATTAAAATAGCATAACCATCTCACATCTATCATATATTTCAGTATAGAACTGAAGATAGCGAGGTGTGGGCATTGAATAGCGGAAGAATGACATTCCGGTTTGACGGGGAGACGGCAGAACGGAAGGCGGAGATGGCAGACCGCCGGATGGTAAGGGAACCTGGTAGAACCCTGGAGCTTGAAGACAGGGGACAGCGTGAGGAGATCAGAACCACTACGCATCTCCGTGCAGATGAATATATAGTTGATCTGGAACGGGAAGAACCCCCCCGCGCCGCCGAAGTATCTTATATGAAATCCTCCGGTCCGCGCCGCCGGAACTGGGATGATTCAGATGGAGAATATGAGACTGGACAGTATTCTATTATCCCTGACTCAAGAACACGCACCATTCCTGTTTATGCAGAGGATTACAGGGAAGATGATAACGGACCAGGCGAGTATTACCCGTTGTTTGAGGATGAACGGGACCCTGAGCCGGAACGGTTCGGGCAGTTCAGCATGAATGGGAATCTGTATGGAGGCTCCTACCATACCCGGCGCCCCTCCTATTGGTGGAAGTTCGCACTGTCCGTAGCGGGAGCGTTAGGTACGGGAATCCTGCTCGGCTATGCCGCGTTGTCCTTCATCGGCAGCGGGGGGAGCGGCACCGGGAATGGAAACGGCAGCACCGCTATTCAGACGGGAACCGTCCAGAGCCAGAATGTCACTGACGGGGGAACGGAAGCGGATATCACCGGCGTTCCGGTTGAAGGAACCGGTGAAGCAGTGGCAGTGCATGTTCCCGTACAGATTGCGGCGCAGAGCTATTATCTGCTCCAATACGGTGTCTTCAGCACACCGGCTGGTGCTGCGCAGGCTCAGCAGGAGCTGCTGGCTGCAGGTCTTGCTGCGGGTCTGGATCCCGCGGACGGCAACCGGGTGTACGCCGGGATGTCGCCTGACCGCGAGCAGGCCAAGCTGCTCAGCAGCGGCCTGAAGAATCAGGGCATCGAGCTGTATGTAAGGGAAGTTGCGTTGCCCGCTGTGGATCAGGTCAGCTATAACGGAACGGCGGAAGCAGTGGACAGCTATTTCGCAATCAGCAGCCAGTTGTTAAGTGAGCTGAGCGGCTTGTCTGCTTCGCTGCTGAGCGGTGCGGGCAGTGTGACAGACAGCTCAGCGGTAAGTGATCTTCATATGCAGTGGACCCAGGCGGTCAAGCTGCTGGAGTCCGGGCTGTCTCCGGAAGGCCAGGGCATTGCCTCAGGATTGGAGAAATCCATGAGCAGGGGGATATCCGCACTGAACGAGTATGGCAAGAATAAGGCAGAGGGCCTGCTCTGGGAAGTACAGGAAGCTATGATGAGCTTTTTGACCGGACAAAAAAGCCTGTTGACTGCGATAAGCTGACGTCCATCGAATTGTATAGGATGCTGCCAATCCCCCGTACCGGCTGTTTGCCGGACGGGGGATTGTTGTGTTGTGCGCAAGTATAGCTGTTGCATGATAAACCAGTTGCCTATTGTGCCGGACTCGGATAATGTTAGTGGACCACGGCTGGCGGAGACCGGTGAAATCGGGCTTTATACGGCCCGGTAGTGGTAAACATTCCCTGGATGGATTTTGCGTTTGTATTGAACCCCGTTTCACCGTATAATAATTAGGGTGTCAAAAAATGGCGAGGGAAGACCAAAATGAAGAAGAAAAATGTAGGAACACTGCTGTTATTTCTAATTCTGGGCTGGCTGGCCGGAGCCTGGATTGCCAAGCTGCTGGAACCTGTAAAAGCTCTGTCTTTTCTTACAGCCTCGACTGTACTCAAGTGGTCGCCGCAAGCCGATTTGGACATCATAACCTATGACATCACTATCCATTTGAAATTGTGCCTGCTCAGTCTTGCCGGAATTATAACAGCTGTATGGCTGTACCGCAGACTGTAGCGTTCACTGCCGGCATCAAGAAGGGACGTTTATTACAGTGGAGCATAACAACACGCGACACATTATTCTTGCCTCGGGTTCGCCGCGGCGGCGTGAACTGTTAGCCTCGCTTGGCCTGCCTTTCGAGGTTCTGGTCAGTGATGCTGATGAGAGTACGCCACCGGAATGGACACCTGAGACCATCGTGCGGAATCTGGCTCTGCGCAAAGCGGAGGCAGTAATCCCTGCAGCCGGTGAACGGAATGCTGTTATTGTCGGCAGCGACACGATTGTTGTGCTTGACGACAAGGTGCTCGGCAAGCCGGTGGACGAGCGGGACAGCGCTGAGATGCTGTCCATGCTGCAGGGCCGAACGCATCAGGTATATACCGGGGTGGCCTGTATTGGTCTTGCAGAGGGACGAACCCTGGTAGATCACCGGGTAACCTCTGTAACTATGAGAGCAATGAGCGAAGATGAAATCTCCGCCTACATAGCGACCGGAGAGCCTGCCGACAAAGCCGGCTCTTATGCAATACAAGGGCTTGGCGCCACCCTGGTGGACGAGATTGCAGGCTGTTATTTTAACGTGGTCGGTCTGCCGCTGTCGCTGCTAAGCGGCATGTTGTCCGGGTTCGGCATTTCTGTGCTGAACCGGCAAGGATAGCAGAGGAAAGAGGGATAGGGATGGAGTCGCAATCATTTATGCTGCGTGACCTCCCCCATGAAGAACGACCACGAGAGCGCATGATGCATTATGGGGCGGAATCATTAAGTCAGGCGGAGCTGCTGGCTATTCTGCTGCGCACGGGTGCGCAGAGTGAATCAGCTATTCATATTGCCCAGCGGTTGCTCGGCATTACTGGCGGCCTCCGCGGACTGGCGGACCTGAGCATTGAAGAACTGACAACAATCAAAGGCATTGGCCCTGCCAAGGCCGTGCAACTGAAAGCAGGCATAGAGCTGGGAAGACGCATGGCGAACTCCCGGCTTACAGAACCGGTTATCATCCGCAGTCCCCAGGACGCGGCGGAGATTCTAACCGAGCAGCTGCGTTATTTGCAGAAGGAGCATTTCATCTGCTTGTTTCTGAATACGAAGAATCATGTTATTGCGCAGGAAACATTGTCCATGGGCAGCCTTAACGCCTCCATTGTGCATCCCCGCGAGGTGTTCCGGGCAGCCATGAAATGCAGCAGCGCAGCTATTATATGCGCACATAATCATCCGAGCGGTGACCCGACGCCGAGTCCTGAAGACATCTCCTTGACCTCAAGGCTGATGCAGGCGGGCGAAATCGTCGGCATCGACGTGCTGGATCATCTGGTCATCGGTGACAGCAGCTTTGTAAGTTTGAAAGAAAAAGGTTATATGTAATACAATTGTCTAGATCCACAAGGAAAAGGAGCATACAAGATGTTAGGTGGTTTTACGAAAGATTTAGGAATTGACTTGGGGACAGCGAATACGCTTGTCTACGTGCGCGGTAAAGGGATTGTTGTAAGAGAGCCTTCCGTGGTAGCCATTAATACTGATACTAAGACGATTGAAGCTGTAGGGGAGTCCGCCAAAAAAATGATCGGACGCACACCGGGCAACATTCGTGCCATTCGTCCGATGAAGGACGGGGTCATTGCCGATTTTGATACTACGGCTACAATGATCAAATATTTTATCCGCCAGGCACAGAAGCAGCGCTCGATGTTCCAGCGCCACCCGAATGTCATGGTCTGTGTACCATCCGGAATTACGGCTGTTGAACAACGCGCCGTTGAAGATGCAACGAAGCAGGCGGGAGCGCGTGAGGCTTATATCATTGAAGAGCCCTTTGCCGCTGCCATCGGAGCAGATCTTCCGGTATGGGAGCCTACAGGAAGTATGGTTGTGGATATCGGCGGAGGAACTACCGAAGTGGCAGTCATCTCGCTCGGCGGTATCGTAACAAGCCGTTCTGTCCGCGTAGCCGGCGATGAAGCGGATGAGTCCATCATCCAATATATCAAACGCCAGTATAATCTCATGATCGGGGAACGCACCTCGGAGCAGCTGAAGATGGATGTGGGTTCCGCTCTGCCGCTCGAGAAAGCCGAAACTATGGAAATCCGCGGCCGCGATCTGGTAACGGGACTTCCGAAGACGCTGACTATTACCTCTGATGAGATCTGTGAAGCGTTGTCGGATACAGTAAACGCTATTGTTGAAGCTGTCAAAGTTACGCTGGAGAAATGTCCGCCGGAGCTTGCTGCTGACATTATGGACCGCGGGATTGTGCTTACAGGCGGCGGTGCGCTTTTGCGTAACCTGGACAAGCTGCTGGCGCGTGAGACCGGAATGCCGGTGATCGTAGCCGAGAATCCGCTGGACTGTGTTGCTATTGGTACAGGCAAGGCACTGGAGAATATTCATTTGTTCAAGAGCCGCAGCAGTTCGAGCCTTCGTTCCAAACGCTAGGACAATTCTGACCTGTGAACGTCAACCCCTGATGTGGGAGAAATTCGGTTGTTAGAGGGTGTTGAAACTGTTTAAGCTGTTTAATAATAAACGTTTATTCATATTGCTGATTACACTGGTTATGTTTATTGTGTTGATGGGCTTCAGCCTGGGGCAGAGGAAAAACTTGTCCTGGCCGGAGAACTTCCTCAGGGATACGACCGGTTTCGTGCAGAATTTGTTCTACAAGCCCGCTGGATACGTAGCGGGCTTGTTCCAAGATATCGGCAATCTGCATGATCTGGCGGAAGAGAACAAGGAGCTTAAGATTCTGGCTGCACAATACGCCCGGGATAAAGCGCAGTATAATTTTATCAAGGCCGAGAATGAAAATTATAAAAAAGATCTTCATTTCACTAAGGCGCAAACGGATCTGTATAACTATGAATATCATATCGCTAACGTAGTCAGCGTGACGACAGAGCCGAGCAATAACACGCTCGTTATTGACCTCGGGGCGAAGGACGGCATCAGGCTGAATATGTCTGTAACCTCTGTCGAGGGACTTGTAGGGGTCATAAGCAATGTTAGTAATTTCACCTCTACCGTCAAGCTGATGACGATGATGGATATTCATGATCCCAATTCGCAGCCGCCGATCGCGGCGACAGTGTTTAACAAGGAAGGCGATACCTTTGGGATGATTGAAAGTTACGACCAGCAGACCGGAATGCTGATGATGAACAAAATTCCCGCAGGAGATCCAATTGCCAAGGATGATATCATTATCTCCTCCGGTAGTGGCGGAGTGTATCCGCGCGGAATGACCATCGGTACAGTCCAAGAGGTGAAGACAGGAGATTATTTAACTTCTACTGCAATCATTAAGCCGGCAGCAGGATTCCAGGACTGGAAGGAACTCTTCGTTGTCTTTACGGAGGAGCGTGCAGAATAGTGAGGATGCGAAGCTCCGTTCTAATTCTATTGTTGTTCCTCTTATTTATCATTGAAGGCACAATCCTTCCTTGGCTGATCCCGAACGCCTGGGAGATGCGGATTATTCCTGATCTCGTGTTTATCGTAATTCTGTTTGTGACGGTATACCATCACCGGCATACGGCACTTATTCTTGGTTTATCCTTCGGAATGCTGCATGATGTGGTGTTCTACGGTCGCATTCTGGGGGCACATTCTTTCGCAATGGGATTATCCGCATATCTGATAGGTCTGATATTCCAGATTCCGCGCGCACCGCTGCCGCTGATGATGACGGTGGTGCTGCTGGGCAGCCTGCTGGAGGACAGCATGCTTTTTGCCATTTACAGCGTCTTTAACCTGAGCCAGCAGCCTTATAACTGGGCGCTTCTGCACCATATGCTGCCTACTATGCTGTTTCATTTTGCTATCGGCTTGCTTCTCTACATTCCGCTCCGGCGCCAGCTTGAGCTGCTGAAGAAAGAGACCCGCAAAGAAGAAGCTGCTTAAGCCGCTGCTGCATTTTCTTATCCTATAAAGAAGGAATTTGCCCGGCCCGGCACGAATGAATGAGGATGGGGGGACAGGCATATGACAGTTAAATCCAAGCATGTAAGGATTAAGGGCATCAAGGATGGCCTGGTATTCCTGCTAGACGACAAGTGTCCCTTTGAAGATCTCTTAAGCGAGCTTCGCTATAAGCTGGAGCACAGCCATCAAAATATTCTGACCGGACCGATTGTGCATGTAGACATCAAGCTGGGCAACCGGCCTGTTACCGAAGAAGATAAAGAGGCAGTTCTGGATATCCTCAAAAGCCAGGGGAACTTATTAATCCGTTCCGTTGAAGCCTTGGAGGACCCGGAAGAGAAGGATCCGGAAGCATTATTCCTGATGAGTGGAATGCTCCGTTCCGGCCAGGTGCTGCATCATGAGGGCAATCTGCTGTTTCTCGGCGATGTGAATCCGGGAGGAACCATTACCTGCTCAGGGGACATCTATATTCTTGGAGCGCTTAAAGGGATGGCACACGCCGGAATCAACGGTAATCAGGAAGCGATTATTGCCGCTTCTCTGCTGGCTCCTACCCAGCTCCGGATTGCTGATATTATCAGCAGGCCGCCGGATGAATGGGGAACCCGGGAGAGCAGTATGGAATTTGCCTATTTATCAGGCGGTGCTATGCAAATCGACAAAATTCATAATATAGTCAAATTACGTCAGGATTTAAATGTGTTTAAAGGGGTGTAGCCTCCATGGGAGAAGCGATTGTCGTAACCTCGGGCAAAGGCGGAGTTGGCAAAACAACCACAACAGCCAACATTGGGACCGCGCTTGCATTGCAGGGCAAAAAAGTATGTCTGGTCGATACTGACATTGGACTGCGGAATCTGGATGTAGTCATGGGGCTGGAGAACCGGATCATTTATGACCTGGTTGATGTGGCGGAAGGCCGCTGCCGTCTGAATCAGGCGCTGGTCAAAGACAAGCGTTTCGATGAGCTGTACATGCTGCCCGCAGCCCAGACCAAAGACAAGACCTCGGTCACACCGGAGCAGGTCAAGGATATTATTCTTGAACTCAAGAAGGAATATGAATATATTCTGATCGATTGTCCGGCCGGAATTGAACATGGCTTCCGCAATGCCATTGCCGGCGCCGACAAAGCCATTGTCGTCACTACTCCGGAGCATGCTGCGGTGCGGGATGCAGACCGGATCATCGGTTTGCTGGAGCAGTCGCATGTGGAATCACCGAAGCTGGTGGTCAACCGTATCCGTCCGGGAATGGTGAAATCCGGCGATATGCTGGATATTGAAGACATTCTCCAGGTGCTCAATATTGATCTGATCGGGATTGTGCCTGATGATGAGCTGGTCATCAAGGCAGCGAACAGCGGTGAACCTACCGTAATGAATCCGAATTCTGCAGCAGCGATTGCTTACCGCAATATTGCCCGGCGTATTCTTGGCGATGCGGTACCACTGATGCAGCTGGACCAGAAACCGGGTGCTTTTAAGAAATTCAAGAAATTTTTTGGAATGGGCTGAACCCTGGCCAGGCACTTATCTATAGTGATCTTCCCTTAAGACCCGCCTGCTGAGAAATCCATGGCGGGTTTTTTGTGTCCGGCGATCTCTCTGAAGGCTTGTTCTAAAGCAGCTTCCGCTACTCATAAAATGGAAGTAAAACAAGCCCGTCCGGAGGGATCAATATGGAATACCAGAGAGATATCAAAAATCGCCGTAAGAAGCGTATACAGAGCTTATTGGAGGATCAGACCGAAGCCGGGTCAGCGCCTGCGCTTTTCACGCCGCCTGACAACACTATCCCGTTCAGGGAATGGGGGGCGGGTCCCCGAAAAGAATTTACGGCTTCAACCGAACCTGATCCTGAGGTGATGTGGAAGAAGCAGCGCAGCAGCTGGGAGGACGATGGCGGGGAAGGGCCGCGTTTTGGCTCGGGCTTCATGCGGAGGACGATTGCCAGCCTGCTAGTCTTCGGAGCGGTATGGGGAATCTTTGCAGTGAGTGAGCCGTGGGCCGTGAAGTCGCAGTATTTCATCACTGGCGCCCTCAGCAATGATATGGATTTCGCTGCAGTGCAGGTGTGGTATGAGGAGCATTTCAATGGAGCGCCTTCATTTATTCCGATTTTTGGAGATAAAGAGGTGCCGGCAGAAAAAGTGACAGCCATACATGAACTGAGCGCTCCCTTGGAGGGGAGTATAGTGCGACCCTTTGCCGCTTCCCTCAAGGGGGTAGAAATTATGCCGGCAGATGATTCAAGCTCCAGTGTCACGGTGGAAAGTGTGGATACGGGCCGTGTATTGTCCGTATCCAAAGAAGCCCAGGGAGGTATCCGGATTACAGTCCGCCATACCGGAAATATAACGGCGGAATACGGTCATTTGAGCGGGACACGGCTCGCGGTGGATGACTGGGTACAGAGCGGAGATACGGTGGGCTGGATTCAGGGGACGGAGGATGCTCAGATCCCGTTGCTTTTTTTTGCGATTATGAAAGACAAGTCTTATATTGATCCCGCTGAAGTGGTATCGTTTGATTAGGATCTTCGGTATTGAGCTGTCACTGCATCCGCTCTTCGTGCTGATTCTGTTCTTCTCCGTGCTCACCGGACAGTTCCTTGAACTGATTACCCTGTTCTCGATTGTATTTATCCACGAACTTGGACATGTATGTGCGGCACTGCTGACCGGGGTTACTGTCAAATCCGTGCAATTGCTGCCGTTCGGCGGAGTTGCGGTCATTGAGGACCATGGACGGCTTACAGCCGGACGTGAAATGGGGATTGCCCTTGCCGGACCGCTTCAGAACGGGATAATGATTCTGATGGCGCTGGCCCTCAAGCAAGCGGAGTATGGCAGCAGCGCTTATCTGGATTATTTCATCGGGGCCAATGCCATGATCGCGCTGTTCAATCTGCTGCCGGTGCTCCCGCTGGACGGGGGCAAAATCCTGCAGGCAGCGCTAAGTCTGCTGCTTCCGTATTATTACACCCTGCTGTGGATCGGCAGAGTCAGTATTGCTGCCAGTCTGCTTGTTGTGGTGTTCGCCCTGCTTCCGCTGGGAACCGGCGGCGGACTTCGCCTCAACCTGCTGATGATTGGAGCCTTTCTGCTCTATTCCAATGTAACAGACCAACGCAACCTGCCTTACCGGTTTGTTGCTTTTTTGATGAACAGGGAACAGATCTATGAGCGGTATCTGCACTCAGACAGCGCTGCCCGCCCGATAGTTGCTCTCGCTGCGAAACCTTTGGATGATATATTGCGTCTATTTAAACGTAACCATTATCATTTTATCTATGTAATGAACGATGACAGGGATATAGTGGCTGTTGTCCCGGAGCAGCGTCTGATTTCTTCTTATTTCGGAATGTAAAGCTAGAATGATTCAAACCAGAGGTGAAGCCATGAAACAAATGATCGTTCACTCCACACAACATATTACTCGTATGGCTCTTCTGGAGAACGGGAGGCTGGTGGAATATGCGGCTGAACGCGATCAGCAGCAAGGTCTGGTCGGGAGTTATTATAAAGGCCGGGTTATGAACGTGCTGCCTGGCATGCAGGCGGCTTTTGTAGATATCGGACAGAAAAAGAATGCCTTCCTATATGTAGACGATGTGCTCCATCCCCATCTGGAGAAGCAGCCCGAGGTGAAGCCTTCCATTGAGACGCTGCTGCAGCCCGGTCAGGAGATCGTCGTCCAGGTGAGAAAAGAGCCGCGTGGCGGCAAAGGGGCGCGGGTGACAACCCACTATACCCTGCCCGGACGCTGGATGGTGTACATGCCTTTTGCCGAGTATGTCGGGGTTTCCAAAAAAATCAGCCGTGAATCCGAGCGCAGCCGGCTCAAAGGAATCGGTGAACGGCTGCGTAAGGGTGAAGAGGGACTCATCATGCGTACAGTCTCCGAGGACGAGCCTGCGGAGGCCGTTGAAGGGGACCTGGCTTTTTTGCGGGCCCAGTGGGAAGTGATTACCCGGCGGGCCAAGGAAGCGGATGCGCCAGCGTTGCTGCACTGTGATCTGAGCATCGTTCAGCGGTTTATCCGGGATGCCTTCAACCCGCAGCGTGATGAGCTGCTGATTGATTCAGCTAAGGCAGTCAAGGAGGCGGAAGCCTTCCTTACCGATATGGCTCCTGAAGGGTACAAGCCTGTAGGATTCTACCGTGGACAAGAGTCTATCTTCTCGGCTTATGGTGTGGGGGATCAGCTCCATAAGAGCTTCGGCCGCAAGATTATTCTGGAAGGCGGGGCTACGCTCATCTGGGATGAGACGGAGGCGCTCACCGTTATTGATGTGAATACAGCTCAGTACACCGGAGGGACGAACCTTGAGGATACCGTAACAAGGACCAATCTGCTGGCGGCGGAAGAGATCGGACGGCTTATCCGTCTAAGGGATACGGGCGGCATTATTATTGTTGATTTCATTGATATGGAGCGGGAGGAACACCGGAAGCAGGTCATCCAGAAGCTGGAGAGCATCATCAGCCGCGACCGGACCAAGACGCATATTCTCGGCTGGACTCATCTGGGGCTGCTGGAAATGACCCGCAAGAAGGCAAGGCATGATTCGGCCGGATTTGCACCGGTGATCTGTCAATGCTGCGGCGGGACCGGCAAAGTCGGGACATGGCTGGAGTAGAGCGGCATAACAGCTGTGCCCGAGGCTTCAACTTCACTTGAAGATACCATTGAAACGGTGCCGTTCTTTAAAAGGACGACAAAGCCGTTTACCCTTGACTTAGGCTAATAAGTATGATAATATCTTCAAGTATGTGTTTGGTTGTTAAATTCCTGCACATGCTGTAACCGCTCCGATCGGGTATATCAAGTGTAATTCCTCCGGGGATTGCCACCTAGACTAGGCGAGTCTGAGACATGAGGAGGTGCAAGTACAATGTATGCAATTATCGAAACTGGCGGTAAACAATACAAAGTCCAAGAGGGCGACGTGTTGTTCATTGAGAAGCTGGAAGCTGAAGACGGCGCAAGCGTAACGTTTGACCGTGTCTTGGCTGTTTCTAACGAAGGTGGTTTGACTGCAGGAACTCCGCTGGTAAGCGGCGCGTCTGTAACAGCCAAAGTCGAGAAACATGGTAAAGGTCATAAGGTTGTAGTTTACAAATACAAACCTAAGAAGAACTACCACAAGAAACAAGGCCATCGTCAACCGTACACCAAAGTAACTATCGAGAAGATTCAGGCGTAAGAAGGTGCGTTAATGATTAACGTGCGGATTACACGGGCTTCTGCTCAAGGTGTCATTGTCGGTTTTGCCGTCAAAGGGCATGCGGAATACGCAAGGAATGGTAAAGACATCGTCTGCGCGGGCGTTTCAACCGTTACGGTGGGAACAGTGAATGCGATTGAAAGCCTGACCGGTGTGGTTCTGGATACTTCAATGAAGGATGGATTTCTCAGTGGAACCCTGGTTCCCGTGAATGATCCTGAAGTCTCCGCCAAGGTGCAGCTTTTGCTGGAATCCATGGTGCTGATGCTCAAAGATATCGCTAAATCTTACAGAAAATATGTTCAGATACAGGAAGTCATTATTTGAAGAAGGAGGTTGACAACATGTTGAAATTGGATCTTCAATTATTCGCATCGAAAAAAGGTGTAGGTTCCACAAAGAACGGACGTGATTCCCACTCTAAACGTCTTGGCGTGAAACGTGCTGACGGTCAAGCAGTAACCGGCGGCAACATCTTGGTTCGTCAACGCGGAACAAAAATCCACCCGGGCACTAACGTGGGCATCGGTAAGGATGATACACTGTTCGCACTCGTGGACGGCGTAGTGAAGTTCGAACGTTGGGGTCGCGATCGCAAAAAAGTGAGCGTGTATCCGGTTGATGTCGCTCCGGTAGCAGCGGCACTGGAAGCGTAAGCTTTCGGAACCTATTTAGATGAGAAGCCTCCGGCATGAGTGCCGGGGGCTTTTTTTGAAAATATTCGCACATATAGAATTCAAGTCAAACACCCGGCAGGAATGCTGGTGATTGCAGAGAAAGCCTGTGTTATACTGGGAAATGGAAAATATCAAGCAAGATGAGCAACCGCTACATTGGAATGAATTTTGCGAACCGAGGGACGGGGAGAAAGAATGAAATCCTGGAAAATTATCGTCTGGGCAGTCATGTTATCCGCAGTGCTTCCTTTAGGTCTCGTGTATTGGCAACCCTCCCTTTTCACATGCCTGCTGCTCGGAGTATGGGTAGCGGCAGTGCTTGCATTCAGCTTTCTTTACAACCGGCGTCATTATGAAGAGGAACTGCGTATACAGGAGAAGACTCTGCAGCAGGCGGCAAACCGGACACTGAATCACCATCGTCATGATTGGATGAACGATCTGCAGGTACTTTACGGATATATCCAGCTGGGGAAACCTGATAAATCCGTGCAATGTGTGGAAAGAATAAAGGAGCGTATCGCGCTGGACAGCCGTATTGCCAAACTGGGTGTACCTTCACTGGTATTCTACCTGCAATCCTTCCGGACCTACAGAAGCAGTCTGGAACTGGAAGTGCAGGTGGAGGAAGGGCTGCAGCTGGAGGACAAGCTCAGTCCCGAAACAGGCGATGAGCTGACATCTGTGATAATGCAGACCGTTAGGGCGTATCAATACAGCGGACTTGTACCGCAAGGGGAAGCGCGGAAGCTTCGGCTCGGTTTTTCACAGGAGGGAAGAGACATTCTTATCTCTTTCGAGGGTGAGGGAGATCATGGCAATCCCGAACTGCTGCAGGGGCAAATTTATAATATAGTACAAGGAAAAATCATGAAGGCGGAGCAGTTTCAGCCGAGCACAAGCTATGTAGAACTGCGGTTACCGCTGGAGATGTAAGGAAGGTGAACATTAATGTTCGTAGATAAAGCTAAGATTTATGTTAAAGGCGGCGATGGCGGCGATGGCCTGGTAGCGTTCCGCCGTGAGAAGTACGTACCGGAAGGCGGCCCTGCCGGCGGCGATGGCGGCCGTGGCGGAGATGTAATATTCCGGGTGGATGAAGGCCTGCGTACACTGATGGATTTCCGTTATCAGCGCCACTTCAAGGCTGACCGCGGGATCAAGGGACGCAACAAAAGCCAGCACGGGGCTAACGCCGATCACATGATCGTACGCATTCCTCCGGGAACTGTGCTGATTGATGATGATACCCAGGAGATCATTGCCGACATGACCCGTCATGGACAACAGGTCGTTGTGGCCCGCGGCGGCCGCGGCGGCCGGGGGAATACCCGGTTTGCGACTGCAAACAACACTGCGCCGGAGCTTGCCGAGAACGGTGAAGAAGGCCAGGAACGTTACATCGTAATGGAACTGAAGGTAATGGCAGACGTGGGTCTGGTAGGATTCCCGAGTGTGGGTAAATCTACATTGCTGTCGGTAGTATCTGCTGCCCAGCCGAAGATCGGCGCCTATCACTTCACAACGATTACACCCAACCTTGGTGTAGTTGATGTTGGAGATGGACGCAGCTTTGTTATGGCGGATCTGCCGGGACTGATTGAAGGTGCGAGTGAAGGAGTGGGGCTTGGACATGAGTTCCTGCGCCACGTTGAACGTACACGTATCATCATTCATGTGGTGGATATGTCCGGCTCTGAAGGCCGTGATCCCTTCGAGGATTGGGTGATGATTAATGACGAGCTAAGGCAATACAACGCAGCCCTGATTGACCGTCCGCAGATTGTTGCGGCGAACAAGATGGATATGCCTGATTCCGAAGAGAACCTTGCGGCCTTCCGCGAGCGTGTGGCGGAGCTTCGTCCTGATCTTGAAATCATGCCGATCTCCTCGCTTACACGCCAGGGAGTTCAGGAGCTGCTCTACCGTGCAACGGATATTCTTGACAGCATCCCTGTAGCACCGGTTGTTGAAGAAGTGGCTGAAACCACTGAACGCAAGGTGTATAAGCTGGAAGCGGAAGAGGATAATTCCTTCACGATTACCCGTGACAACGATGCCTTTGTAGTTACCAGTCCGCGCATTGAGCGGATGCTGAAGCGGATGCAGCTGAGTACACATGATGCCATCCTCAAGCTGGCCCGTACCCTGCGTCATATGGGCGTGGATGCCGAACTGCGCAAGCGCGGTGCTGTAGAAGGCACCATCGTGCGCATTGCTGATTTCGAATTCGAGTTTGTTGAGAACAGCAGCTACTATTAAGCGTTAACAAGCAGATTCAATATGCCGGCTGTGTCTCCCGAGAGGGGATGTGGCCGGCTTTTTTAATATTATCGGGTACCAAAAGAACGGATTTGTATAAAGTTTGCTTTAAATATTTGGCTAAATTTACTACAATCATAGGTGGACTCAAGAAAGTTCAGGCCATGGGGAGACAGAATTATCTGCAACCGAACCTAAATAAGAAGATCCCCGTATATAATTAAGTGCAATAAGCACTTATTTCCAGCTGAATCAACCGATAATAAATACATATACCTGTCATGAAAGAAGGAATAGGCAGATGGCAATTATTGAAGTAGTCAAATATGATGGGCCTGCGGGCGTCTTCGCCTGGAAATACCCTAATCAGGAGCTGGGTACATGGACACAGCTGATTGTGAATGAGTCCCAGGAGGCGATTCTGTTCAAGGGCGGAGAGGCGCTCGATTCCTTTACAGCGGGACGTCACACGCTCAGCACGGCGAACATCCCGATTCTGTCGAATGTAGTGAATCTGCCGTTCGGCGGCAAATCACCGTTTACAGCGGAAGTATGGTTCGTGAACAAGATGAACTCTATGAACGTCAAGTGGGGGACCAGTTCGCCGCTGCAGCTGCAGGATCCCAAATACCAAATCATGATTTCTGTCCGCGCCTTCGGCCAATTCGGAGTCAAGATTGAGGATCCCCGCAAATTCCTGCTGAAGCTGGTGGGGACGCTGCCGGTCTTTGATCAGGACACTATGGTAAGTTATTTCCGCGGGTTGCTGATGTCCAATATCAATGAACTGATCTCTTCTTACCTGGTGCACAAAAAAATCAGCATTCTGGAGATCAACGCCTATGTAGTAGAAATTTCGAAGCATATCCAAGGCCGTCTGGCATCGTCCTTCCTGGACAGCGGGATCGAGCTGAATAACTTCTTTATTGATTCGATTAACATTCCTGATAATGATCCGGCCATACTCCGTCTGAAAGAGGCTTTAGCCAAAAAAGCAGAAATGGACATTATCGGCTTCACCTATCAGCAGGAACGCAGCTTCAACACCATGGAGGAAGCCGCAGGTAATCCGGGTAATTTAGGCGCCGGGATGATGAATACCGGCCTGGGGCTTGGTATGGGCTTTGGCCTTGCCGGACCTGCGACCGATATGATGAACCGGATGACCCGCGGCATGTCACTGGACGGCGGTACGGCGGCAGGACCGGGAACGAATTCCAAATCCTGTGCGGGCTGTGGAACGCTTAACCCGGCAGATGCACGGTTCTGTACCGGCTGCGGTCAGAGCCTGCAGCCGATGCCGGCGGCAGCCAGTAGTACTTGCCGCAGCTGCGGCAAGCCGGTAATTCCCGGCGCCAAATTCTGTCCGCATTGCGGCGAGAGCCTGATCATCAAGTGCACGGGTTGCGGGCATGAGCTGCAGCCCGGTCAGAAATTCTGCGCGGAATGCGGAACAAGGGCGGCTAATGGGTGAGCCGGATGAATAAGCAGAGGTCTTACACGGGTCTTATAACTGTCATTTATATTGCCGTCTTGGCGGTCACTGTATTTTCCTTCTTCATGCTTGGATTCTCTGAATCGCTGATGCGTTTCGTAGTGACCCTGCTTGCAGTCTGCATTGCCGAGACCGTTGTATATGGGTATAGCGTATTCTGGCTGCGCACCGCTCCTGATGTCAGCAGAACTTCGCCGCTGCTACTGAGCGGAGCTTGGATTGTTGGCCTGTATGTAGCTGTGGTAATCGCATCGGCTGTATTGCTTGACTGGCTCCTGGAACTGAGTCCGCTCTGGTATGCGGGAGTGCAGCTAATCGTGCTGGTTGCTGCTGTAGCTGTTCTTGAAGCGATAGGGTTATATGGAAGGAATGCAGCTTCACAGGAACAGAGGGATGCCAGTGCCTCACGAAATCTGCGCCGTCACCGGCAGGAGCTGCACGAGATCAGAGAGCTCGCGGGCACCTGGAAGCATCCGGAATCCATTCGTTTGACTGAACTGGTGGGTACCCTGGAGGAGGTATTCCAATATAGTGATCCAATCTCTAGTCCGGAGTTGTCCGCTACTGAGGATGTGATAAGCCAGCAGATTTCTCTGCTCCATGATCATGTTGCCTTATTGCTTGTACTGAAGGAGCCGCCAGCCGACTGGGACGCGGAAACACAGGAATTGACGGATAGTATTGCCAGCACGCTCCAGCGGCGTAACCGGGAGCTGGCGGCACTTAAATAGGAGGAAGATTACGGAATGGGTATCGTGAATGAGCTAGAAGGACTGCTGCCGGGCCGGGAAGGCCAGCCGTCTGACGGTCTGCCCAAATATGAGCGGACAACATTTGACTATGTAACTATCGGAGTGGGCTATCTTGTGATGCCGCTCGGGCTTGTGCTTGCTTTGATACGCTTCTTTGGAACACATTACAAAAACTACCGCAAAGCCGTCAATTACAGCCTGCTGTACCATGTTTTTGTCGGGGGATTTGTGCAGATGATGGGATTTCTCCTTTATTCGATATATAGTGACGACGGGATCGATGTCATGACGTTAATTATAATGTTAATCCTCTTTGCTCTTGTTCTGCTCCTGCCCGCGTCAGCTTTTGCCAAAAGGGCGGCCAAAGCCAGATTCCGCTTCTCACAGCTGGCCAATCAATATGTACAGCTAATTACTGTGGGAAGAGTACGTTATATTGGGAATCTGGCTGACCGTACCGGACAAAGTGAGAGCGATGTGAACAGGGATCTGATCTACCTCAAGAAGTATGGGGTGCTGGACTCCGGGCTCCTCTTCAGTGAAGGGGCGGATACTGAGCCTGAGGCTCCAGTTAATCAGGCGGATTCATCACCATTTTCTTCTTCTGGCGGACAAACGGTGTATCAGCCGCCAAGGCCGCAGCAGCAGCCGAAGTCCATACGCTGCCCGGGCTGTGGTGCGCAGAATACCGTATCTCCTCTCCAGTCCAAGAGCTGTGACTACTGCGGTACGACCGTTTCTTACAGTTAAGTGAAGGCTGTTCCTCCTGATTAACGGGCGGAATAGCCTTTTTTGAAAATCCAAGGGCACTTGCTCTCATATGAAAAAGTGTTGCAATTTAAGTCTTTCATCCCGTATAATGTCCACTATGTACATACAAAAGTCTTTGGGGTGAGGACGTTCGTGAAAGAACGCTATTATTTGGTCCGGGAGGACATATTGCCCGATGCTGTACTGAAGACCATGCAGGTCAAGCAGCTGCTGGAAGCAGGAGATGTCAAAACGGTACACGAGGGCGTGGAGCAGGTCGGGCTTAGCCGCAGCGCTTTTTATAAATACAAAGACGGAATTCATTTGATTCATCAGCTGGAACGTGAGCGCATCGTAACCATTTCGATTGATCTGGAGCACGAGTCTGGCATGCTGTCCAAGGTGCTGGGTTCCGTGGCTGTCCACGGGGCCAATGTGCTGACGATCCACCAGAGTATCCCGCTGCAGGGGCGGGCCAATGTGGTGATCTCTGTTGAAATTTCTCATTTAAATGAAGAATTAGGCGATTTGCTGGACAGTCTAAAGGCAATCTCGGGTGTGAAACGGGCATTAATTATAGGTCAGGGTTGATATCGCTTAACAAAACTTTTAGGAGGACACAGATGAAGCCGGTTAAAGTGGGATTGCTGGGTTTAGGCACAGTAGGTACGGGCGTAGTCCGTATCGTTGAAGGGAATCAGGAGGATCTGAGCAGCCAGGTAGGCTCGCCCATCCTGATTGAACGTATAGCTGTGAAGAATACCGAGAAGCCGCGGGAAATTGAAGTCGATCCATCCAAGATCACCGATGACCCATGGGAGGTTATCCGTGACCCGGAAATTGACGTCATTGTCGAGGTCATGGGCGGTATTGCGGGAACGAAAGAATACATTCTTGAGGCATTGGAGCGAGGCAAACATATCGTTACAGCCAACAAGGACCTGATGGCCCTGCATGGCTCGGAGATTCTGGCCAAGGCCCAGGAGAAGCAGTGCGATGTGTTCTATGAGGCCAGCGTGGCGGGAGGCATTCCGATTATCCGTACACTGATTGAAGGATTCTCCTCCGACAAGATCATGAAGATTATGGGTATCGTTAACGGGACAACCAACTACATACTTAGCAAAATGAGCCAGGAAGGCGCGTCTTATCTGGATGTCCTGAAGGAAGCCCAGGAACTCGGGTATGCTGAATCGGATCCTACGTCAGATGTGGAAGGGTTGGATGCGGCACGCAAGATGGCTATCCTGGGTACACTTGGCTTCCGGACCAACGTTGAACTGAGCGATGTCAGTGTGAGCGGCATTTCCGGCGTGAGCAAAGAAGATATTGCTTTTGCCAAACGGCTGGGCTACGAGATGAAGCTGCTCGGCATTGCCGAACGCCAGGATGAAGAATTCAGCATCAGTGTGCAGCCTACGATGATTCGTGCGAGCCATCCGATTGCATCCGTGAACGGAGTGTATAATGCGGTATATGTGTATGGTCAAGCCGTAGGGGAAACAATGTTCTATGGTGCCGGAGCAGGCGCAATGCCTACCGCAACCTCGATTGTAGCGGATCTTGTGGCTGTGATCAAGAATCTGAAGCTGGGTGTGAATGGACTCAAGCAGATTGTCCCGTATAAGCAGAAGAAGCTGAAGAGCGATGAAGATATCTTCTACAAGAACTTCCTCCTCCTGCATGTGGATGATAAGGCGGGTGTGCTGGCCAAGATCACTCAGGTGTTTGCCGAATATGATGTCAGCCTGGATTCCGTAGTGCAGCAGGCCAATCCCAATAACCCGGATGCAGAGATTATTATTGTGACGCACAATGCCAGCAAAGCGAGTATGAATAAAGTAATGCGGCATTTGGAGCAATTGAACGTCATTCACCGCATCAAGAGCCATTATCGTGTAGAAGGCTGAGTACCGCATTCCGAGATTCAACGGCTGCGTGCAAATATAACGAAGGAGATTTCCCACGCCATGAGTATTTACGGAAGGTCTAGAGTAAAAGTCCCTGCCAGCACCGCTAATCTCGGTCCGGGATTCGATACACTGGGCATGGCACTGTCACTGTATGCCTGGATTGAGATGGAAGAGGCAACTGAAACAGTATTTCACCTGTATGGTGATGAGATGAAGGGTATCGCCCGTGACAAAAGCAATCTGCTGTACAAGGTGGCCCAAATGGTATTTGCGGAGGCCGGGGTTTCTGTCCCTGAGCTATCCATCTCGATGTATTCCGAGATTCCGCTCACCCGGGGACTGGGCAGCAGTGCTTCAGCGATTGTTGGCGCACTGGCCGCAGCTAATGCTATGATTGGTTCACCGCTTGGCGCTGCGAAGCTGTTTGATATGGCTACAGCGCTTGAGAAGCATCCCGATAATGTAGGAGCCTCCATCTTCGGGGGGATTATCACAGCAGTATGGGATGGAGAGCATGCCGATTATATCCGGATCGAGCCTCCCCGGGAGCTTGAAGTGCTTGTGGTCATTCCAGAATTTGAACTGGAGACAGTCAAAGCAAGGGGGCTGCTGCCTGCCGAAGTTACGATGAGTGATGCTGTCCATAATATCAGCCGTACCTCGCTGCTTACCGCAGCGCTATCTGCCGGCCGGCTCGATATGATCGGCAGAGCTATGCAGGACCGCCTGCATCAGCCGTACCGTGCACCCATGGTGCCGGGTATGGAGAAGCTGCTTGCTGAGGCGCCCGGGCATGGTGCTCTGGGAATTGCATTGAGCGGTGCAGGCCCTACACTGTTATGTATGGTGGACCGTAACGGGGATAAGAAGCAGGAGCTGGAGAATTTCCTGAAAGAGACGATGCAGGAGAATGGTATTCCTTCCTGTACTGTATGGCTGTCTCCGTGCACTTCGGGTGTCACTGCGGAGCTGATTGAAAGAAACGGGATGCAAAACGAATCATTTTTGGATATGATAAAAGGAGAATTACAGTCATGAAATCAATAGCGGTATTGCCTCAGGGCTCGGTGTCGCATGAAGCGCTGCTGCATTTATTTGGGGGTAACCCGGTAAATATTGAGCATCATAAGCTGATATCCGATGTCTTCCTGTCTACGGCGAACGGAGTTACGGATTACAGTGTGATTCCGATTGAGAATACGATTGAAGGCTCGGTCAGCCTGCATATTGACTGGCTCATTAATGAGGTGAATCTGCCAATGCAGGCGGAGTGGATTTTTCCGTCCGTGCAGAATCTGATTGGCAATCCGCAGGAATTTACGGATGGGAGCGGGCATAAGGATTATACGAAGATCGTCAAAATCCTGTCCCACCCGGTTGCTATGGCACAATGTCTGCAGTTTATCCGCAAAGCCGCACCGTGGGCGGAGCTGGAATCTGTGGGCAGCACTTCCGAAGCCGTTGAGATTGTAAAGGATAATCCCGGCAAGGGCTGGGCCGCCATCGGAACATCACTCGGGGCAGCAACGCACGGGCTGGAGATTGTGGAGCGGCAGGTTACAGACCATAACAACAATTACACGCGTTTTGTACTTGTTGGGCAGGAGAAGCTGGAGCTCCCGCTAGAGAGCAGCGGGGACAAGACGAGTATTCTTGTGACGCTGCCCGAGGATTTTCCTGGTGCGCTGCATCAGGTGCTGGCTGCATTTTCCTGGAGGAAGCTGAATCTGTCGCGTATTGAATCACGGCCTACCAAGAAGAAACTGGGTACTTATTATTTCTATATTGATGTGCTGGAACCGATAGAGTCTGTGCTGCTTCCGGGGGCGATCGAAGAGATCAAGGCTTTGGGCTGTCAGGTACGGATTCTGGGGTCATATCCCACATACACCTATGAGGAAGAGAAAGCGGAGGTGCAGTAAGTTCATGGCTGAACAATGGATCTATCTGGATGGACAACATGTAACGAAGGAAAATGCTAAGGTATCGGTATTTGATCACGGTTTTTTATATGGAGACGGTATTTTCGAAGGTATCCGTATTTATAACGGCAATATTTTCAAATGCAAAGAGCATCTGGACAGGCTGTATGATTCGGCCAAATCGATTATGCTGGAGATTCCGCTGACGTATGATGAGATGCTGGAGGCTATGGCTGAGACCATCCGCCTTAATGAAATGCGCAACGGTTATATTCGCCTGATTGTTTCTCGCGGTCCTGGTAATCTGGGACTTGATCCGCGCCGCTGTCCCAAAGCCAGTGTCATCATTATTGTAGAGCAGCTGGCCATCTACCCTGAACAGGCTTATCTGAACGGTCTCCGTGCCGTTTCGGTATCCCAGCGCCGCAACATCCCGGATGCGCTGAACCCTAAGATTAAATCGCTGAACTATCTCAACAACATTCTAGTGAAGATCCAGTCTAATCTGGCCGAAGCCGATGAAGCGATCATGATGAATGCTCAAGGGTACGTAACCGAAGGATCAGGCGACAACATCTTCATTATCAAAAGAGGGGTAGTCTACACGCCTCCTTGCTATTTGGGCGCGCTTGAGGGCATTACCCGTCTGGCGATTATCGAGCTATGTGAGAAACTGGGCTTGCCGCTTAAGGAAGAGCCGTTTACCATGCATGATGTATATATTGCCGATGAGGTGTTCTTCACCGGTACCGCAGCTGAAGTCATTGCAGCCCGTGAAATCGACGGCCGGATTATCGGCTCCGGTCATGCCGGTCCGATTACCCTTCAGCTGCTTGAAGAATTCCGTAATGTTGTGGACAAAGACGGTTACAAGGTTTGGGAATAATATAGCGACAGTGAACTTTAGCTGTAACCATTGAATGAATAGAGCATTAATCCTCTCATGGAGCCATGGGAGGATTTTTTTTGCTTTTAGGGATGTCATTCGCCCATGGGCTGCATAAGATGAAGTAACGAAGGAGGCGGCTGTACCGCATATACCGATGCTGGAGTGCAATAATCCCTGAACCGGGGTGCAACGTCGATCATAGATACTTATTAGGAGGTAAATGCTGCGTGAAAATACACATTGTTAAGCAAGGCGATTCGCTGTTTGCGTTATCGCAGAAGTATGGAGTGCCGCTGCAAAAAATAATCGAGGCCAATCCGCAAATTTCGAATCCAGACGTGCTTGCTGTCGGTGATAAGGTCAAAATACCGGCAGCCCCGATAGCTGTACCGGATAACAGCGATGTATACTACAAGCATACCGTGAAACAAGGTGATACCTTGTGGAAGCTATCCAAAGCATGGGGGATTACGCTGAAGGATATGATTGATGCCAATCCGCAGCTTAAGAATCCTAATGTTCTGATGACTGGGGAAATAGTGAATATCCCGAAGAAAGCTAATACTGCTTCGCCTATTCAGGCTCAGTCTGTCGCTCCGGCAAAAGCTAATACTACCCCCATTCAAGCACAATCAACAGCTCCTGCAGTGGTAGACAAAACAGCTATTGGCGGCAAAACCTATACCGGTCCAATAGAAAAGCCGGCTCCGGTCGTATCTCCTGCTGCAGAAGCTGTCCCGGTTCCTATCGCCGTTCCTGTACCAGCGCCTAACCCTGCGCCTAATAAGGCACCCGAAGTGATGCCGGTCCAGGAAATCATCCATGAGAAGCAAAGCTTGTTTGTACAAATCTCAGTTCCGGCACAGGAAGCCATCACATATGAGATGCCCAAAGAAGCACATAAAACAGAGGTTCAACCGGCAGCCTGGAATGAAGGCAAAGGCTCTCCATGCGACAAGACAGAAGGCTATCCAGGTCTGAATGAGAACCCGTATTTTATGAATTGTCCGCCGGTATATCCGGTGTATGAACCCATGGGAATGATGGACATCAACGCTGCCCCTAACTACATTCAGCCTGCGGCTTTCATGCCGGATTGCCCGCCGTACTATGCTTATCCTGCGGGCGAGTATCCCGGGACCTGGTATCCTAATGCTGCGCCTGACTATAACAATGCGGCAATGTCCGCAGTGAGTCCGGCTGGCGATAATGCGTCATTTGTTTCTCCGCAGTATAGCGGCCAGCCAGTCAATCTTCCTTGGCCTTCCTGCGGATGCGGCGGAATGTCGATTCAGCCTTACCCGTATGAGCAGGCGATGCAGCCTATGTACAATACGTATCCGGTGTACGGCATGCCGCAGCAGGGAATGGTATCCCCTTATTCATCAGGAATGAATTCAATGCCTAATGCGGTGTCACCGGTGTATGATCAGCCGATGGTATCGAATATCCCTCCTTATCCGTCCTACCCGGGCATGGAGAACTTCGCTCATAACCGTGTTCCGGAAATCCAGGTTCCGGAGCTGGCAGTACAGGAACCGGCAGAGACTCTGGAAGCAGGACGCGTTGAAGCTCCGTTAGCGAAGAATGCAAAGAGCGGAGCTTCCAAAACGGCACCGAAAGTGAAAACTTCCAGTCAAACAACAACAGCCAAGGCTAAGACTTCTTCCAAAACACGTTCGAATACAGCCAAAAAGAATAAGAATCCATGGATTTCTAACTAAGCAGTCTGAAACCAAGGTTTACGGAGTGCATGCAGGTCACGCATATGATGCGGGCTTGCTGCACTTTTATAGTTTTTGCAGGTATAGAGACTCGTATAGTATAACTATGTAGTTCTATAGAATTATTTAAAAAATGGTAAATATTAAGGGTTGTCTTTGGCAACACATACATGGTATATTATAAATCCAGTCGCGAGGCGGAAGCCTTTTCACAAGATTGGACATGTTGTTTTGAAGAGTATGCAAACAGCTTCTGAAAAATAAGTGTTGCAATCAGACGAAAAACATGGTATATTATAAAAGTTGCTGGTGACGCGGTAAGCGGCGCTGACAACGAGCTTGATCTTTGAAAACTGAACAACGAGTGAGTATCGGAAATCACCTCGGTGAGATCCAAAATAGAGAATGTAACATTCTCGTCAGATGTTTCAAAATGAGCAATCGCTCTTTCTAAATACAATTTGGAGAGTTTGATCCTGGCTCAGGACGAACGCTGGCGGCGTGCCTAATACATGCAAGTCGAGCGGAGTTTGAATGGAAGCTTGCTTCCATTCATGCTTAGCGGCGGACGGGTGAGTAACACGTAGGCAACCTGCCCTCAAGACTGGGATAACTACCGGAAACGGTAGCTAATACCGGATAATTTCTTTCCTCTCCTGAAGAGAGAATGAAAGGCGGAGCAATCTGTCGCTTGGGGATGGGCCTGCGGCGCATTAGCTAGTTGGTGGGGTAACGGCTCACCAAGGCGACGATGCGTAGCCGACCTGAGAGGGTGAACGGCCACACTGGGACTGAGACACGGCCCAGACTCCTACGGGAGGCAGCAGTAGGGAATCTTCCGCAATGGGCGAAAGCCTGACGGAGCAACGCCGCGTGAGTGATGAAGGTTTTCGGATCGTAAAGCTCTGTTGCCAGGGAAGAACGTCCGGTAGAGTAACTGCTACCGGAGTGACGGTACCTGAGAAGAAAGCCCCGGCTAACTACGTGCCAGCAGCCGCGGTAATACGTAGGGGGCAAGCGTTGTCCGGAATTATTGGGCGTAAAGCGCGCGCAGGCGGTCATTTAAGTCTGGTGTTTAAACCTTGGGCTCAACCTGAGGTCGCACTGGAAACTGGGTGACTTGAGTACAGAAGAGGAAAGTGGAATTCCACGTGTAGCGGTGAAATGCGTAGATATGTGGAGGAACACCAGTGGCGAAGGCGACTTTCTGGGCTGTAACTGACGCTGAGGCGCGAAAGCGTGGGGAGCAAACAGGATTAGATACCCTGGTAGTCCACGCCGTAAACGATGAGTGCTAGGTGTTAGGGGTTTCGATACCCTTGGTGCCGAAGTTAACACAGTAAGCACTCCGCCTGGGGAGTACGGTCGCAAGACTGAAACTCAAAGGAATTGACGGGGACCCGCACAAGCAGTGGAGTATGTGGTTTAATTCGAAGCAACGCGAAGAACCTTACCAGGTCTTGACATCCCTCTGAATCCGCTAGAGATAGCGGCGGCCTTCGGGACAGAGGAGACAGGTGGTGCATGGTTGTCGTCAGCTCGTGTCGTGAGATGTTGGGTTAAGTCCCGCAACGAGCGCAACCCTTGACTTTAGTTGCCAGCAGGTAAGGCTGGGCACTCTAGAGTGACTGCCGGTGACAAACCGGAGGAAGGTGGGGATGACGTCAAATCATCATGCCCCTTATGACCTGGGCTACACACGTACTACAATGGCCGGTACAACGGGAAGCGAAGCCGCGAGGCGGAGCCAATCCCAGCAAAGCCGGTCTCAGTTCGGATTGCAGGCTGCAACTCGCCTGCATGAAGTCGGAATTGCTAGTAATCGCGGATCAGCATGCCGCGGTGAATACGTTCCCGGGTCTTGTACACACCGCCCGTCACACCACGAGAGTTTACAACACCCGAAGTCGGTGGGGTAACCCGCAAGGGAGCCAGCCGCCGAAGGTGGGGTAGATGATTGGGGTGAAGTCGTAACAAGGTAGCCGTATCGGAAGGTGCGGCTGGATCACCTCCTTTCTATGGAGAATCGTTTCCTGCAACGGAAACATTCAAATCGGAAGTATTACTTCCAAAACTCAGGTTTAGGCCTGTTACTCACTCGTTGGTCAGTTTTGAGAGTTTAAGCTCTCATCTTTAACTTGATCCTTGAAAACTGGATACCGAAACGAATTTGCGTTTTAGAACATCTTTTAGCTGAAACTTGTGAAAGCAAGTTGAAATAGTTATTAGTCATGCTGAGCGATGGTTTTGGATTATGAGGGACTTTTGGCTTTAAACAGAATAGCGGACGGATTCATCCGGAAGCGCTGTTTAAAACAAGATGAGCGAATGAGCCAATACCGGAGCGATTGGTTAAGCTAATAAGAGCACACGGAGGATGCCTAGGCGCCAGGAGCCGACGAAGGACGTGGCGAACAACGAAACTGCCTCGGGGAGCTGTAAGCAAGCTTTGATCCGGGGGTGTCCGAATGGGGAAACCCAGCTGTGGTAATTCGCAGTTACTCATTTCTGAATACATAGGAAATGTAGAGGCAGACCAGGGGAACTGAAACATCTAAGTACCCTGAGGAAGAGAAAACAATAGTGATTCCGTCAGTAGCGGCGAGCGAACGCGGAACAGCCTAAACCAAGGGGCTTGCCCCTTGGGGTTGTGGGACGTCTCACATGGAGTTACAAAGGAATATGGTAGGCGAAGAGGTCTGGAAAGGCCCGCGATAGAGGTAAAAGCCCTGTAGCCTAAACTGTGTTCTCTCCGAGACGGATCCCGAGTAGTGCGGGGCACGTGAAACCCCGTATGAATCCAGCAGGACCATCTGCTAAGGCTAAATACTACCTGGCGACCGATAGTGAAACAGTACCGTGAGGGAAAGGTGAAAAGCACCCCGGAAGGGGAGTGAAATAGAACCTGAAACCGTGTGCTTACAAAAAGTCAGAGCCCGATCTATGGGTGATGGCGTGCCTTTTGTAGAATGAACCGGCGAGTTACGTTTAACATGCAAGGTTAAGGTGAGAAGCCGGAGCCGCAGCGAAAGCGAGTCTGAATAGGGCGACTGAGTATGTGGACGTAGACCCGAAACCGTGTGATCTACCCCTGTCCAGGGTGAAGGTGCGGTAACACGCACTGGAGGCCCGAACCCACGCATGTTGAAAAATGCGGGGATGAGGTGGGGGTAGCGGAGAAATTCCAATCGAACTCGGAGATAGCTGGTTCTCCCCGAAATAGCTTTAGGGCTAGCCTCGGTGAATGGAGTGGTGGAGGTAGAGCACTGATTGGGTGCGGGGCCCGCAAGGGTTACCAAGCTCAGTCAAACTCCGAATGCCATTAACTTCTTGCCGGGAGTCAGACAGTGAGTGCTAAGATCCATTGTCAAAAGGGAAACAGCCCAGACCATCAGCTAAGGTCCCCAAGTGTGTGTTAAGTGGGAAAGGATGTGGAGTTGCACAGACAACCAGGATGTTGGCTTAGAAGCAGCCACCATTGAAAGAGTGCGTAATAGCTCACTGGTCGAGTGACTCTGCGCCGAAAATGTAACGGGGCTAAACACACCACCGAAGCTATGGCTAGATGCTTTGCATCTGGGGTAGGGGAGCGTTGTATGTAGGTTGAAGGTGTACCGTAAGGAGCGCTGGACAGCATACAAGTGAGAATGCCGGTATGAGTAACGAAAAGATCAGTGAGAATCTGATCCGCCGAAAGCCCAAGGTTTCCTGAGGAAGGCTCGTCCGCTCAGGGTAAGTCGGGACCTAAGGCGAGGCCGAAAGGCGTAGTCGAAGGACAACAGTTTGAAATTACTGTACCACCGTAATCCGCTATGAGCGATGGGGTGACGCAGGAGGGTAGTGACGCGGACTGATGGATGTCCGTCTAAGCAGTGAGGCTGGTGTGTAGGCAAATCCGCACACCGTTAAGGCTGGGCTGTGATGGGGAGCGAAAATTGTAGTAGCGAAGGTCATGATCTCACACTGCCAAGAAAAGCCTCTAGCCAGGAGAAGGTGCCCGTACCGCAAACCGACACAGGTAGGCGAGAAGAGAATTCTAAGGCGCGCGGAAGAACTCTCGTTAAGGAACTCGGCAAAATGACCTCGTAACTTCGGGAGAAGAGGTGCCTCGGTAGGGTGAATAGCCCGAGGGGGCCGCAGTGAAAAGGCCCAAGCGACTGTTTAGCAAAAACACAGGTCTGTGCGAAGCCGCAAGGCGAAGTATACGGGCTGACGCCTGCCCGGTGCTGGAAGGTTAAGGGGAGTGGTTAGGAGCAATCCGAAGCTGTGAACCGAAGCCCCAGTAAACGGCGGCCGTAACTATAACGGTCCTAAGGTAGCGAAATTCCTTGTCAGGTAAATTCTGACCCGCACGAATGGCGTAACGACTTGGGCGCTGTCTCAACGAGAGATCCGGTGAAATTTTAATACCTGTGAAGATGCAGGTTACCCGCGACAAGACGGAAAGACCCCATGGAGCTTTACTGCAGCTTGATATTGAATTTGGGTACGATCTGTACAGGATAGGTGGGAGCCGGTGAGGCAGGAGCGCAAGCTTCTGCGGAGGCGCCGTTGGGATACCACCCTGATCGTATCTAGGTTCTAACCTGGTACCCTAAGCGGGTACGGGGACCGTGTCAGGCGGGCAGTTTGACTGGGGCGGTCGCCTCCTAAAGAGTAACGGAGGCGTTCAAAGGTTCCCTCAGAATGGTTGGAAATCATTCGCAGAGTGCAAAGGCATAAGGGAGCTTGACTGCGAGACCTACAAGTCGAGCAGGGACGAAAGTCGGACTTAGTGATCCGGTGGTACCGCATGGAAGGGCCATCGCTCAACGGATAAAAGCTACCCTGGGGATAACAGGCTTATCTCCCCCAAGAGTCCACATCGACGGGGAGGTTTGGCACCTCGATGTCGGCTCATCGCATCCTGGGGCTGAAGTAGGTCCCAAGGGTTGGGCTGTTCGCCCATTAAAGCGGTACGCGAGCTGGGTTCAGAACGTCGTGAGACAGTTCGGTCCCTATCTGTCGTGGGCGCAGGAAATTTGAGAGGAGCTGTCCTTAGTACGAGAGGACCGGGATGGACGTACCGCTGGTGCATCAGTTGTTCCGCCAGGAGCATGGCTGAGTAGCTACGTACGGACGGGATAAGCGCTGAAAGCATCTAAGCGTGAAGCCCCCCTCAAGATGAGATTTCCCAATTAGTAAGACCCCTTGAAGACGACGAGGTAGATAGGTTGGAGGTGGAAGTGCAGCAATGCATGGAGCTGACCAATACTAATCGGTCGAGGGCTTATCCAACAATTCTAACACGCAGATTCGTTTCGGATTCAGTTTTCAGGAATCAAATTGTAATTTATAGAGCTCAAGCAGTTCTGTAGAGAAAATTTGTTTTCAGCATTTGGCGATGCTGAGACCTGAACAATGCATTTGATATATCAAATGCCCGTTTGGTGGCGATAGCGGAGGGGTTCCACACGTACCCATCCCGAACACGACCGTTAAGCCCTCCAGCGCCGATGGTACTTGGACCGAAGGGTCCTGGGAGAGTAGGACGCCGCCAAGCACTTAAGACCACTGTTGATATTCAACGGTGGTTTTTTGTTGTACAGTTAACACATGAATTTCACGATTTTAGCCCGCTGCCTGAGGAGGGGAACGGATTACATTTTAAAATTCCTGCTCATAATACAACATTTTCTTTATAAGATAATTATTGTCGGGAGGGTGCGTATGTGATTATTTGGCTGAATGGAACCTTTTGTTCAGGAAAAACGCAAACGGCGGATGAACTCCACCGGAGAATTCCACATTCTTATGTATTCGATCCGGAGAATGCCGGCTATTATATCCGTGATAACATTCCTGCGGAAATGTCAAAAAACGATTTTCAGAGCCATCCTCTCTGGCGTGAGCTTGCGTATTCAATGCTTAGATACATAGATTCAGAGTATGATGGAACAATTATTGTACCTATGACACTAGTAGATCCAGACTATTTTATGGAGATAGTGGGTAGACTAAGAAGCGAGGGCCGTGAAGTTCGTCACTTCACGTTGTCTGCTTCACCTGAGACCCTGCTCAGCAGACTGGAGAGCCGTGGTGAAGGTAGGGACTCCTGGGCTGCTGTGCAGATGGACAGATGCCTTACAGGGCTGAAGAATAAGGTCTTCGAGTGTTATGTGGACACTGAGCAGAAGTCCATTCCAGAGGTAGCTGGAATTATTATATCTCTGTTGAAGACCGGGGAATAGGAAACGGATTCTACAATTAGCTATTCAGAATAGAGTTGAAGTGGAAGGACAAAAGAATTTAATAATTATATTGTTTTCTATTGCATTATGCCCATATATTTGATATAATATTTTTTGTTGTCGAAAGAATTATTGTTGATATGGCTCGTTGGTCAAGGGGTTAAGACACCTCCCTTTCACGGAGGTAACATGGGTTCGAATCCCATACGAGTCACCATAAAAAATAATGTTTGTATATCTCATGATAATGTGTTATGATCATTAAGTTGCTTCTTCGATGGAGGCTTAGCTCAGCTGGGAGAGCATCTGCCTTACAAGCAGAGGGTCGGGGGTTCGAACCCCTCAGCCTCCACCATGGAGACTTGCAAGATAGAAGTGAATACATTTATTACTGACGCGGGGTGGAGCAGCCCGGTAGCTCGTCGGGCTCATAACCCGAAGGCCGCAGGTTCAAATCCTGCCCCCGCAATTTAACTTGGAACCGTGGTGTAGTTGGCCTAACATGCCTGCCTGTCACGCAGGAGATCGCGGGTTCGAATCCCGTCGGTTCCGCCATCTTTTTTACTTCAGGGATGAGAATTCCCAGGGTTCGTTGAAGCATAGGCATCGTAAGGAATACATCGCAATCTCGTAACGGAGTGAAGAGTATCCCGTCGGTTCCGCCATTTTACTTAAGTAAACTATTGAATACATACCGTGTGCGGACGTGGCTCAGCGGTAGAGCATCGCCTTGCCAAGGCGAGGGTCGCGGGTTCGATTCCCGTCGTCCGCTCCATATTTTGCGCCCTTAGCTCAGCTGGATAGAGCGTTTGACTACGAATCAAAAGGTCGGGAGTTCGAATCTCTCAGGGCGCGCCATATTTACTTCTTGGGATAATCAAAGTGTCCTCAGATTCGAACGAGTTCGTTGGAGCATATGCTTCGTTAGAATAACTTCGCAATCGGATGTATAGCATCCGTATCTCTCAGGGCGCGCCATTATTACTTCTTGAATACTCAAAGTATCCTTAAGGGATATATACCTATAATTTGCCGGCGTGGCGGAATGGCAGACGCGCTCGACTCAAAATCGAGAGGGAAACCGTGGAGGTTCGAGTCCTCTCGCCGGTATAACAATGACTGACATGTGAAATTGCTAAATGCAATATTACATGTCAGTCATTTTTTGTTGTTCAGAAACATCCCCAGCTGAGCTGTCCCTTTAGCGATATTGGGCTTCATCTATAAACCAGGTATTTTTTAAATCCATATATCCGTAACTGCTTGTTACATCTTCATTAATGAAAGGATAAATCATTTGTTCATGCTTCATTTGGTTCAGATAAATTATGTAATAATTGCTGAACAAAAAATCATCCAGTCTGTATAAATTATCATTTGGCGATATCGTTTCTGGATCATTATTTTCTTCTGCCAGGTGTTCGTTAATTTCGTTATATATGTTATCGGAGAAAAAACGTTTGGGCAGCAATACTGGGCTAAAGAGAAATTGTAAAAAGGAGAGCTGAATATCTTCGGAAGGTATTTCTCCAGCCAGCATAATATCAATTTTACTCTCAGCAAGATTCGACGACAGATATTCATTTTTATCAATGGCCATTAACTCAAGACGAAGGCCGTACTTATTTGCTTTTTGCTGAATCCACTTGGCTTCTTCACTGTATTCATCTGACATCATAAATCCAAGTGTGAGAGGTTCGTTATTGTAGTCGCAAGCCTTCAAAAGGTTCTCAATTTTACTATCCTCAAGAGGGATATGCTTCTCTTGAGTCTGGAAGTAACTTTTTATTTTATTATTATATGGTCGCTTGAGCTCCGTGAACATTTGTTTAGAGTCGAGTAAATGATAAAGGGCTTCCCTAAACTCCTTTTGATTAAAAACCGGGGATTTTTTGTGATTGAAAATAATAAAATTGAAGCCATCATTTAGCAGGATAGGTGAATAATCAGCACGCTGCTCCGGAATGAGCTTTACTTTTTTTATATTCCAGAATTCAACAATGTCAAGTAACGGTTTGATGCCATAGTAGTCGTTAAAGCTAACAAGCCTCACTGGGGTTTCATTTTTTATTTCAAGTTTAAAGGCTCCCGTACCGGTCCATTGATCCACCGGATAATTATAGCCGTTTGGAACCATTGTTAGATTAATAGAGCATAGGTATCTGAGGAAAAACGAATCCGGTTTTTTTAAACAAATTTTTATCGAGTACTCGTCTAGACATTCCATACTATCGATATTGTCCAAAGCCCAGCATATGACTGATTCCGGACCACAGGCTTGTTTAATGGAATATAATACATCCTCACTGTTAAATAGCTTTCCATTATGGAACAGGACGTTTTTTCGTAAAAATAAGACCCAGGTCCGACCAAAATTCAGCTGACGCCAATGATGAGCCAATCTTGGTGTTATTTTTTGTTTCTCCATATCGAAATCAAGCAAGGTATCGCCTGTTTGTTGAAGCAGAAATGCTTCTAGTGCAGAGGAAGCTTTTCTGGGATCAAGGGTTGTAACAGGGCGGGGCAATATCGTTCTCAGACATGTTAAGTTATCGTTCATATAATGAACTTTAAATATTTTACGCACGTCCTCAAGCGCATTATTCAACCATTGGGAAGGCAAATTTAATTCCAGCAGGAACAGAATATCGTCATAGGATTTAGCTGCTAAACTTTGATTGAGAAACTCGTCGAGCTCCACATCAAAGGGATGGGAAAAGATTATTTGTGACAGATTCCCCCTGCCGATTCCAGCTTGAAAGACTAGCAGTTTTTTATCCTGATATTTTTTTAATCTGCGGTTTACTGTTTTTGTTGTACAATTCCATAAGTTCTCTAACTCATTTGTTTTAAAAAGAATTCTGTTTCCAATATATGAGCGCATCGAAATGTAGTTTCTCTCCATAAACCCCTCACCTCATAAACAATTTTGAAGCTGATTCCTGAAATCTATTCATCCTCTATTTTGTAAAAGTGGTCACATTAAAGTTAAATAACTATTTTTAACATATTATCATATATATATAATGGGGAATAAGAATAAATGGTGAAGATTGAAATAAATATTAATTTAGTTGAATAATCTAAATACATATATAGGAGCGTAGAGTGCATGAAGGAAGTTAGCTTTGAAACATATGATATGCTGATAGAAAGATCCATAAACGATGCGCGGAACACAGAGACAGCTTCTCAAGCGATTCAACTTATTTTAACTTTATCCGGACATTTGGAGTTTGCAGAGATGTTTAAGAGCCTGACTTACTTTGAACAGGAGATCTATAAACTGGTCACTGAAGATGCTCTGAAATTCACTGGATCTGAAGAACAGGACGATTCAGACTTATTGTATTTTTATTACATAAAAAAGCAAAAGTTATTTATTACTGAGCTTAAGCAGGAGCACGGGAGCTTAATTGGATCAATGAAGATAGGCTCCTACAGAACGAAAATTGACGACCTCTTTGAGGAAAATAATATTCGTCATTTGAAAGAAGTAAAAGAGTGCGATTTGTTTTTTAGTGGGCACAGTGGCCAGGAAATTATAAAAATGGTTAATGAAATCAAGCATTTCTGCCAGCACATGGCTCCCATATCCTTGTTTGTGAATCATAAATTATATTCGAATTTCTATGAATTAAATAATCTTTATCCTGCTCATCATAAATTTGATGCAGATTATATTTTATGTGCGTTGACCACCAAATCCATAGAAGATTGGGAAGAAGAGGATAAGATCTTTGTTTATTCCCTCTATCTGTTATTTAAGTCAGGTATCCAAACACGTGCAGAAGAAATCAATAATCAGCAAATTACGCTTTCTTCACTGCATATATTTTTTGAAGATAAATATACAACCTATTGTGAAATTCTGCACCTTCCATTGGAACCTATTTTTAAAGCCAGCAGCCTGATGGAAAAATCGTTACGGGTGCGGGAACTTTTTGCAAAGGTTAGAGAAACTGTCCTCATCTATAGAGATATTAATGGAATCAGTCTGCAAAAAACAGAAAAATTCCTCGGTCTAAATCATGCATCCTTGTGTACGAAAAGAGACAACGCTCTGGAAGAGATGCTGCGCAATCAATTTGGTCTGATTAGTGCTGATCACTCTTCGCTCTATGAACTGTCGAGAAAGCTTGTATATCAGGAGCTGACAGGTCAAATTGCAGGCAATGACCGTCACAACTCGATTCATGCCTTAGTGCATAGCATATTAAGCACATTAGGAGAAAAAACTAATTCGGATGTTTGCTTTTCAAGGTTTTTTCAAAACATAGGAGCTTTCATTAAATTGTTGCGGGAAAAAAAGGTTGAGGATATTTGTGCTTTGAAGCTGCAGAATTATTCCTGTTATATCGTTCCAAGTGCACGTTTGGCACACAGAATGCCTGTAGAAATGTTAGCCAAAATGTGCGTTTCTATTGCATCCCGGATGTTATATAACAGCTGGCATTATATCCCCGGAAATTTCCAGAGTTATACAGATATAATTGAAAATCGTGATTATTATTTCCCTCCACAGTTGCCTGATATTACTAAGCTGTCTAAATATCATCATGTCGGCCATGTAAAACTCTCGGTAAACAATTGTATAAGAGCACCGCATTCTATCACAATTGATGATACTATTCTTCATGCCTTTATGGATATCAGATTGGTGAGATTGGGCGATGAAGTATACCAAGAGTCTGATCTTCTCGACTCCCTTGTCTATACCCAATATTTATATCAGGTATATCAAGCGATCGTTGATGAGGTTGCTGAACAGAATACATCCTATAGTTTAATTGAATACGATAAAGACTGGTATGTTCAATACTATTCCTTGGAGGCTGCCCCGAATGAAAAGAGTACTGTTTATTAATTTAAGATCACATAAGGTAGAACGGATGGAGCCACTTTATGCGGCTAGAAATTTGAACGTGAAGGTTACTTTGCTGGCAGACAAGAAGCCCGGGGTAGATGAAGGATTTATTGATGATTATATTATTACAGATACCTATGACATGAAGGCTTGTCTGGAAATCGTTAAAGAGTATGCTGCAAAGACAAAGATCCATGGGGTGGTCACTTGGGCCGATAAGGATGTTGAACTGGCTTCACTGATTGGAGAAGCTTTGCAGTTAAAAACACTGTCTATTGCGGCTAGTACAGGTGCAAGAAATAAATTTGAAATGAGAAAAAAAATCGAAAGTGTTTTCCCGGAATTATGCCCACAATTTAGGCAGGTTAGAACTTGGGAAGACTTGATGTCAGCACAAGCGGAAATTGGTTTTCCGGCTATTTTTAAACCAGTAGGGGCTTCAGGAAGTAAAAGTATTTTTAAGGTAAACGCTGAATCCGATCTGCCGGATATCTATCGGAGTATGGTAGAGACAACCAGGATTGAGAAAGATAAAGTGTATTCGTACTACCCTTCAGAGTATATCTATGAAGAGTTTCTTGAAGGGGACGAAATCTCGATTGAAGGGCTTATTGATCAGGGGCAGATTATTATTGCCGGAATTATCGACAAGTATGTAACTGAGGATTATTCCCTGGAGTATAAGGAAATATTCCCTTCCCAGAAAAACAGTGAGGATCTCAAACAATATCAAATCCAAATCAAGCAAGCTCTCACAGCCTTGCAATTTGATAATTGCGCGTTTCATGCCGAATGCAAAGTCAAAGGCAGCAAGCTAAAGGTTATTGAAATTGCCGCACGCCCGGCAGGCGGATTCATAACTTCGCATCTTATTCCGATTGTTACGGGAATCTCCTTTCATGAGGAAGTCATCAATAATGCAGTTGGAGAAGCAGTGAATCAAGATATGGATATGGTTGTCTGGCAAAACAATGTCCCCTCAAATGTAGTTCTTGGTCATTTAGATCTACTATCCCAGCAGGCTGGTGTAGTTACTCAAATTGCAGGGATCGAGGATGTATTTGAGGACAAAAATATACTGTATTTCCTGCCTACAGCAAGTGTGAATCAACAGGTATCTTTACCGCCTGACAGCTTTGGCTCCCTGTATCTGGCAACTTGTATAGCCAAAGGAACATCTATATCTGAGGTGGAATATTCGATGGCAAAGGCGATGCAAAAATATAAAGTGACCATAGAATAGGTGAGAAAATGACAATTGCTATTATGAATAAACTAAGCTACCATAGGGTGCCTTATGATAAGTGGCTGGGCAATAAAGAGGACATTGTTATATTCACATCCTCAGAGACATACGAAGAATTCTGTCATAAGGGCTTTCTTGAGGTTTGGCCTTTTGATTCTTATGAAAAAAATACAGAAATAGAAAACTCCATTATTCATCTGAATAAGAAGTATCAATTTTCAAAACTTATCGCTCTATCAGAATATGATATTTTACGTGCAGGGAAACTTCGCAGCATTCTGAATATACCTGGACAGAATTTTTTTAGCAGCACTGCTTTTCGGGATAAACTCCTTATGAAACAAACAGCAAGTTACGGAGGCATCAGGGTTCCTGAGTTTAACCAAATTTTCAGCAAGGATAATATCATTCATTTTGTACAAAACAATCATTTTCCCGTTATTCTTAAACCTATTTCTGCCTCTGGTTCCGAAGGGGTTATGGTACTGAAAAATGAGCAAAACCTGCAAGAGCTCTTAACTGAATTTGATGATTTTGAATCCGGTAATTATGAAGTAGAAACATTTATTGATGGAACAATGTACCATGTGGATGGATTGGTGGCCAAAGGCCATTTGATTTTTTGTTCAGTGTCCAAATATTATAACGGTTGCCTGGAGTACCAGAGTAACAACCCTTTAAGTAGTTTCACTTTATCTGATACAAATTCTTTGAAACACGCGATCATCAAGGAAACTGAAAAATTATTGGAGGCCATGCCCACTCCGGAGGATACTTCTTTCCATGCCGAGTTTTTTGTAAATAATGAAGGGGAAATTTATTTATGTGAAGTTGCCAGCAGAACAGGCGGCGGCAAGATTGGCAGAGTGGTGGAGTTGAAATACGGGCTGAATTTAAACCAGGCTTCCTGCCAGCTGCAATGTCATTGTGCTGTTGAAGCTTCACTCAAAGAAACAGATATGTTATACGGATTTTTGTTGATTCCCCCGCAGATCGGTACTTTTGGTGGATACAGTAAAAATATAACCGTTGAGAGTATCGTTGAGTATGAAACCGCGGCGACTTCCGGGGAAAGATATAACGGGGCTCAGCACAGTGCCGATTTCGTTGCGGCAGTTATCGTAAAAGCTGGCAGCGAATCAGAAATAGAGAAGGAGATCGACAGAATCACAAGTTTATTTCAAGAAAATATGGTTTGGGAAAAATAAATCTTAAGGGAGAATCTTTTGCAGGTCAATGATGGCAGTGTAAATCCAAGCTTGAACAGACGTACATGGTTTTTATTGGGGCTGGGTCTCAATAATCTGGGGAACAATTTTTATTATATCGGCTTACCTTTGTTGGTTTACAAATTGTCCGGGTCTGCAACCTCAATGGGGATTATGGCAATCATCGAAGTACTTCCTGTGCTTTTGCTGGGACCCTTTATTGGTACAATCGTAGATAGACTGGATTCAAAGAAAATATTACTGGTTTCGTCCATATTACAAGCTGTCATTATGGCGGTATTTTTTGGTGTGAGTAATATACAGGACAGTACAGCCATTGTGTATATTGTTTACATTTTAGGCGGAATTACCGCAACCAATGTTCAATTTAATAAAATAACTATTTTTACGATTGTACCCAAGCTTTTTCATAATAATCTGAAAGCAGGAAATGCAAAGATATCTTCTGTAACTACATCCACCGAATTGTTCTCTCCTTTTATAGCATCCTTCTTTATCGGATTAATGGGACTGTTTTCTCTATTTTTGTTTAACTGTATTACTTCTGTGTGGTTTGCCTTGATTATTGTCAAAGCGCAGATACTGGATGAGAAGAAACAACCTGCTCCATTTGATTTCAGCTCTTTTATTAGGGATACAACCAAAGGATTTAAGGTATTTGTACATTCAAGACCTCTTCTGTTATTAATAATAATTGTAGCTATCTCAAACCTGGGAGACGCAGGACTCATCCAACTGCTGATGTATTATATGGCAGAGGACTTTCACCTATCCAATGCATCTATTTCGTTTATCATAGGGATTAGTGGTATTGGGGCTTTTTTAGGTACGTTTTTCCCAAGGTTCACCAATAAAATGACTATAGGTCATACGCTGTTTATAGGATTGCTGCTGAACAATGTCGGGATTTTTTTATTGCTAATTAAGAGTTGGCCCATTATTGCAGTAGGATTGTTTATAGCTAATGTAGGGGGGATTATTTATGGAATCTCTCAGAATACAATTATTCATATGGTCGCAGAGAAAGATATGCTGGCTAGAGTGAATAGTTCACTGAAATTATTGGTGCAGATTACTAAGCCCATCTCAATTTCTATGTTAATGTTCTCAGCCAATGCGTTTGGGGCTTATTTTGGGATTGTTGTATGCGTTAGTTTTGCAGTAATTACTACGGCAGTTATGATAATCACCAAATTTTATAATTTTGAATTGGAAGATAAGAAGATAAGAGGTGAATAGCCCTTGAGAGCGGCGATTATTAATCATTTCTCAGTCAAAAGAGTAGATTACATAAAGGCTTTGAATAATCTTGATGTTGAAATTGTTCTGTTCACTAAAAAGAAATTCGAAAATGATTACAGGCAAATATTTACTACTGTCCTAGGATACGATCATTTGGAACATAATGATAATGTCTATTATGATCTGATAGAAATGCATAAAGAAAAGAACTTTGATGTAATTATAGCTACTTATGAATTTGATCTTGAGAAAGTAGGGTTGTTAAGATCTTATTTGGGTTTGCCCGGACAAAATGCCAGCAGTTCTTTATTGTTCAGAAACAAATTCAAGATGAAAAGCCGTTTGCAGGGTACTGTTAATTTGCCCAGGTTTAAGGAGGTGACCAATGTTTTTGATATCTTTGATTTTGCTCAAAGTAATGGTTATCCTTTTGTTGTTAAGCCCCAGTCAGGAGCAGGTTCTGTTGGGGTGAAAATTATACGGGATGTCAGTGGATTAAGAAAACTGTTAGAAGCAAGTATAACTGAGCCTTTATTAATTGAAGAATATATCACGGGTGAGATGTTTCATGTTGATGGATTGTATAAGGATGGGCATTTAATTCTATCTGTGCCTTCAAAATATATCAATGATTGCTTAGCTTTTGAAACAGGCAAATATTTAGGTTCTGTTATGCTGGAGGAACGCGATCCATATTATGACCGGCTTAACCGGGAGGTTGCCAAAGTTTTAGATACGTTGGAGACACCAAATCAGGTTATTGCTTTTCATGCTGAGTTTTTTTTGGATGATGAGGATACACTGATTTTCTGTGAGATTGCTTCAAGAGTGGGTGGCGGGATGATTCCTGAGGCCATTTATTATGCCAAAGGAGTTGATCTTCTTACTGAATCCATAAGTTCTCAGCTGCTCATTGAGCATGAGTTCACGGTCCAGGATAATAAGATGGCTGGTTGGATAACCATTCCCCCTGGAACAGGTAAACTGAAGGAGTTTAACCTTGCTCCTTTTGAATGGATTAAGGAAAGTTATTATAAAGAAGATGACTTAAACAAAATTTTCGAGGGAGCTTCCTCCAGCGCGGACGCTATCATTTCGTACGTTATTTCGGGAGAGTCCACCGATGAATTATGCGAAAGAATCGAGCAAATATATGCTTGGCACAAGCTGCATGATGAATGGATACAAGAATGCTCAAATGCGGACAGTACCCCGGATAACCTTTTTTTGGGCGCGGCTTTGTCTCCTTGAAATTTGCTTGCCGATATCATCATAAACAGGCTTACAATTTGCTTTCGGGCAATTTGTAAGCCTGTTTTCAAGTTTAATGTACCAGCTCTATTACTGCCATCTGGTGATTCTCCATGTAAGGAATTGTGTACGAGATTTCACCCTCCGGACTTACTGTAAACGGCAGTTCAGTCATCGAGGGAGCCAGATAGACCCGCTGGATGGGGGCCGGAGACGGCAGATTCAGGCTAACAGAAATGTCCCGCAGCGGCACAATGTCCTCGATGACTTCAATACGGCCCTTCAGGGCAGGGGCGGCATAGAGCAGATGGTTCACATAGCGCTTCTCCGCCGGCTGGTGCTGCAGAGTCGTTACTCCCCGGGCTGGGAGATCAGTGCGGAGGGAAGGGCGCGGCAGCAGCCGGGACAGCGCATGGAGCACCATTTCTTTGAGGATAAGGTGGCCGCCTTCCGCATAGTCGCTGAACACTTCCCAGGCAATATAGATTCCGCTGCTGCTCTCAACCATGGCCGGTCCATTATCTTCCCGGGTACCAGGTGTATGCTGATGCGAACAGAAAGTGAAGACATCGCGGTTGAAATACGGATTCTCCAGGTGGCCGAGCGATTGTCCCTCCCGCAATTCTACCAGCTGACCTTCACCGTACATTACATAAGAAGCAGGCAGTAAGGCGCCGGGCGTGAAATGCGGATGGAAATACGCCGGACGGTACGGATTTGTTCCCTGCCAGCGGATACCCAGATTCAGCGCAAAGGCATCACCTGCCGGATTCAGGCCCGAACGTCCGGTGGCCAGCACCTTGCCGCCCACTGCCGTAAAGGCTTCAATAGCAGCCGCCAATTCCGGCCATACCGGTACTTCATCCGGCAGAATCAGCACCTTGTAAGCGGCAAAATCGCTGAATGTATCCACGATGTCATACAGGTAGTGCCCTTCACTCAGTATGCGCACCACACCGGCGTCAGCTACATTGCGCAGTCCCTTCAGTTCCTGTCCGCCGGGACAGGCTTCACGCGCTGCCTCCAGGGACAGGACAGCGATATCCGCAACGGACTCCACCCCGCTGCACCACGGCTCCTTCGCCTCCACCTCGGCATAGGCAGCGCCGATTAGGGCATAGGTCGCTTCATCCATAAAGCCCGAAGGGTGAAGCTGGTCACCGATAGAGCATTTCGCACCATGGGCGAGGCTGAGAGCGGCTTCATAGCGCAGCGCGTTCGGATGCTTATAGCCGCCAAATTCGCCCCAGGAGGTATGGAATTTGCCGGTCATGCCGAGAAATTCCATGCCCAGGGTCTGGGCGTACCGTGCCGACAGCGGGAAGTGATCGTAGCCCCAGCCGCCGGTCGGAAGGGATTCCAGCTCAATGTGGCTGTTGACCTGGACGAGATCACGCCGGCCCCGCTGCTGATGGCCGTTGTTGTGATAGACCGGAAGACCAGGCTTTACAGCGTCGATCGTCTCCCGGACGCGGCGGGCATAATTCAGGTAAGTCTGTTCACCTAAGGCAGTGACGGCTGCTTCATCACGGGGATCCTGGCCGGCTGCCCGCAGTGCCGTGACGCAATATTGGCAGCGGCATTTACGGCTACCGACGATATCGAGAAAGATGCCGTCGGCATCATAACGGGAGACAACTTCATGGATTTGCGCCAGCAAAACGTCCAGATAAGGTGTGTTCAGGCAAAACTCATGGTAACCCGGTGTCATGAAGTCCTTCACCCAGCGTGTACGGTCCTCTGCATCACGGATGAGCCACTCGGGATGACGGCGCGCAAGCTTCTCATCAAGGCCGGCGGACAGATATACCGGCGTCTTGACCCCGATTTCGTGAGCTGCACTGATCATCTCCCCCAGAAGATCGAAGGAGAGATGCGGATGCATTTCATTGGCTTCACTGGGGTGATAGGCCCAGCCGTGATGGCATTTGGAGAACACTGTAACAGAGTCAACATGACCGGCACGCAGCATGGATTGAAACTGGGATTTGGAGAAGTCTTTGCCGGTGCCGGGTATGAATTCGGAAGTATGGAAGTCCAGGTGAACCTGACGAAAACGCATGGATACACAGCCCCTTATACGATTTGGATGAAAAGCGGATTCCCAGTCAATGTAACTCTTTTATGCCGGAGCGGCCAGTGATATTATAGACTTTGAATAGCACAAAATCGACTTGGACAGGAGAGATAGACAGTGCTGTGTCTGGAATTAGCGATTCCGCCGCTGCCGCAATTCGTCACGGTGGGGCATGCCGTCTGGGCGCCGGGAGACCGGCATTTCGCCCGCACGTTCGGTGTGTACGATCTGCTGCTGGTGAAGCGGGGAACGCTCTATATAAGAGAAAAGGATAGAGAGTATGCGGTGGGGCCGGGTAAGCTGCTGGTGCTGGAGGCGGGGCTGCCGCATGAAGGGTACCGGGCCTGCGAGGAGGATACAGAGATTTACTGGGTGCACTTCATCCACGAATCTAAGCCGGCCTATATCCGGCGGGAGGATATTTCCTGGTCATCACTGCTGGCCAAAGGAACGGTGGAGGATGAGGAGCCCTCTGCACAGCAGCGTCTGTACATGCCGAAATATGCCACAATCGACGTAGAGGCGCTGGAGCCGATTCTGCATGAGATGAATGAGATCCACAGCCGGCTGAATACAGAAAATGCACTGCGTCTTCACCTGCTGCTGGCCGGGCTGCTGGAGGCACTTCAGGCGGAATGCATACGGACTGCACAGCCGGAGCCGGCGGCACGGCTGGCCCGGGCAGCAGCCAGCTATCTGGATGTCCACTGGAGACAGCCGTTTAATCTTGCAGGGCTTGAAGAGGAGCTGCATTTCCAGGCGGATTATATTACAAGGTGCATGAAACAGCATATCGGTACTACGCCGCTGCAGTATGTACTCCATCTGCGTCTGGAAGAAGCAAAGAAGCTGCTGGGCGGTACAGTGCTGGGTATTTCTGAAATTGCCGAACGGATAGGCATTCAAGACCCCAACTATATGACGCGCCTGTTCAGCACGAGGTTTGGACTGACTCCCGGAGCTTACCGCCGCCGGCAGCGCCAGAGGGAAGATACAGCTGCCTCTACCGAAACGGAGGAAGTCTAAGGGCCGCTTCGGGGGCTGCCAAGAGCTCAGTCATGTCGATATAATGCTAAAGAAAGTCGGGATCGTTAAGGCGGAAAAAGGCAGAGGGCGCTACCATTAGATTGCAGGAGAACCGCTTGGCATAGGCCAAGACGGGGAAATGGCGCAATGATCAGGAGGGAAGAAATGCTGCCTTTAAATATTCATACGATTATTGATAGGGTAACCAAAGATTCCGCGAATCCCGTGATTCTGTTCCTCGGGGACAGCATTACGGCAGACGGCCTGTATATCCGATTAGCCCGGGAAGGGCTGAAGCAGCACCGTCCGGATCTGGCGGTGGAGCTGATCCCGGGCGGTGTTCCCAGCGAGACGGCGTCGGGCCTCAGCGAAGCGGCACATCCGTTTCCGCGGCCTTGCATCCACGAACGGCTGGCAAGAGAGCTTGCGGCAGCGTCTCCGGGTGTGGTCGTAGCCTGCTACGGGATGAATGACGGGATCTATCATCCTTTGTCGGAAGAGCGTTTCGCAGCCTATCAGGCGGGGATGCTGCAGCTGAGCACACAAATCCGTGAAGCGGGGGCCGCTGTTGTGCTGATGACACCGCCGCCATTTGACGCTCCGTCCATGAACGGCCGGCTGCAGCCGGCGGATGCGGCTGATTTCAGCTATCTGGCTCCTTACAAGGATTATGACGAGGTGTTGGAGCATTATGCGGGCTGGCTGCTGTCCGGTGAATGTCCTGCGGATGGCATCATCGATTTGCGCACACCGCTGCTGGAGCATATCCGGCAGGAGCGGTCACTGAATGCCTCGTATAGTTATGGAGACGGAATCCATCCGGACGCAGCGGGACACGGGGTAATCGCACGGACACTTCTGCGGAATTTGTTCGATGCAGAGCCGGATACGCTGCGGGGTGCGGAGGAATCGGGGGAGGCGGCCCGCGGAAAAGCGGATTGACATGCAAAATGGCGCGGGATTATAGTAAGGTCACCCTATGAGCCGGGAGAGATCACCTATGAAGGTATTGCAGACGATCCGCTCGCGGAAATATTTACAGCGGATTCTACTCAGCTTTATGCTTGTTGTGGCCACACTGGCTGTGGCTTCGCTGTTTGTGAACTCAAATGCCCGCGGGAAGGTGCTTAGCCTGCAGAACGAAGCCGACCGCAAGCTGCTGACCCAAATCAATTACAATATAGAGAACATGAATGGTATCGTAAAGGATCTGGCGGTTTCGCTGTACAATGACGAAGAACTGCTCGCCCTGAAGTCCGGCGCGGATTACAGGCAGAGCATTCTCAAGATCGAGCGCCTCAACCATACGGTGGCCTCTTCCCCGTATCTGCATGCTGCCATCTTTTACAATGGGGCCCAGCACCGGTTCTTCTCGTCGCTCAATCATGAAATTAACAATAGTCTCCTGTACGATTCCCTTAAGGACTACATGGCCTCCCGGGCCGATCTGCCGAAGCTGCAGCTGATTCCGCTGGACCTTGACGGAGAGGACGAGGGGATTGATGTATTTGCGATCTTCATTTATGACGGGGAGACCCTCGGATCTATCAATGACAATGTGCTGATTCTGACGGTGAAGCCGGGCTGGATGCTGGATAATATGAAAGCGCTTAATCAGGTGGCGGAGCGTGAAAAGGATGTCCTCTTCATTACGGACAGTGACGGCGAGGTGCTAATTTCAACCGACGGGCTGCTTCCGGCGGGTCTTGACATCAAGGCGGACCTGCTGCCGCGGATAACTTCTTCAGCCACGCCGCTTAATTCTTTTAACGAAACGTATGGAGACAGGAAGTACAAGGTCACTTATCTGAGCAAAGCGCTGAATAACTGGCAGATCGTCAGCATGCAGGATTACGATGTTGTGCTGGGCAGCGTGCGGCAGATGAAATGGACGGAGATAGCGGTCACGCTGTCTGTAGTTCTGCTCGCTATCCTGCTGTCTGTGTTCTTTGCATTACGGCTGTATAAGCCGGTGGGCCAGCTGCTGACGCTGGTGCCGCAGGATGTACACGGCGCTCCGCAGGCGAAGGATGAGCTGTCGCTGATTGCAGCCAACGTGACCGAGATGATCAGCAAGCTGAAGGGGCTGGAGCTGGAGCGGGCATCGCAGTCAAATATCGCCAAGCTCTACCAGCTGCGCAGTCTGATCGGGTCAAGCCAGAGCATCGATGAACAGGCATTCCTGCAGATCAGGGAGCAGCACGGAATTAACATCGCTTATCCTTCACCGCTGCGGCTGGCCCTGGTGCAGATTGACAATCTGCAGGGACTTGCCGCAGAACCGGGGCTGCCGATGGAATCCCTGCTGTACTTTGCCATTGCCAATATCGGCCAGGAGCAGCTGCGGCGTGAGGGCTCCTGTGAAGCTGCAGATATGAAAAGCGGCCATCTGGTCTTCATCGCCGGCAGCGGAGAAGGGACACTTGCGAAGCTGGAGGAGCGCTTCAGGGAGCTTCAGCAGACGATTTTTGACTACTATCATATTACCTTTACAGTTACGCTGAGCGAAGTGTTCACGGATTACCGCTTCATTACCCGGCATTACAATCTGGCTATGCGCCACTCGAACTACCGGATGATCTTCGGCAAGGGAGCCGTGCTTGAGCCTGAGATGCTCCGGGAGAATGAGCGGAATGAATCGCTGCGTATCCCGCAGGAGCTGGAACGGCAGCTGACGGAAGGACTGAAGGGCGGGGATCTGGCAGAGACGGAGCAGACGATCCGCAAATGGAGAGAACTGCTCGGCAGCTTCAGCTACGAGAATATGTTCTCGGCGGTGCTTCATCTTGCGGTTACCTTAAGCAACACGCTTGGCGAGATGAACAACCGCAACGTCAACCCGGTATCGGTCAACCTGCAGGCCGTTAACCGGCGTATTCTGGAAAAAGAGACGCTGGATGAGATTGAGGCCGTACTTCTGGAGGTTGTGCGCGAGGTGGCGGAGCAGCGGCGCAGCGGGCGGGAGGATAAGAACCGGCTGCTGGCCGAAACGGTGAAGGAAATTATTGATAAGCATTACGCCGATCCGGATCTGAATGTGCAGCGGATCGCTGATATGCTTAAGATGAACTCCGTCTATCTGGGTCAGGTGTTCAAAGCACAGGAAGGCACGACCGTGGTGGATCAGATCAACGCAGCCCGCCTGGCCTATGCCAAAGAATACCTGGAGCAGAAGGACTTGACCGTTACAGAGATTATGGAAAAGGTCGGCTTCGGTAACGAAAGCTATTTCTACCGCCTGTTCAAACGCCGCTATGGAACGACACCGAAGGAATACCGCCTGAAGTCTGCCATTGACCGCAGCAAATAAACGGGTTGTTCCACCTTAAGCAGGCCCGCTAATGAACGATGTTCATGTAGCGGGCTTTTTGCTGCGCCTTGAATGCCACAGTCCGGCCGGAACAGGAAACTGGCAACAATACAGCCCCTCTTTACAGCAATCTTGCAATTGTACAGTTACGCCGAGGCCTGATTCTGAGCTATGGTTAGTCATGCAAAGCCTGGAACGCAGGCAAACAGCTGCAGCTAAGGAAGGAAAGGAAGGGGCTTTGGTTATGTTGAATAAGGTTCCACTAGCGGAACAAAGAGCAGGTTCAGGTGCACCGCCGGGAACGCGCAGAAGAACCTGGATCGGAAGAGAGCTTCACCATTTCCGGAACAACCGGGAGCTGTTCCTGCTCTCGCTGCCGGGACTGCTGTACAAATTGATTTTTGCCTACATTCCAATGATCGGCCTCATCATCGCTTTTAAAAATTACCGCTATGATCTCGGCATCTTCGGCAGCAAGTGGGTGGGACTGGATAATTTCCGTTATTTATTCACTACGGATACAGCGTGGCGGATAACCCGTAATACGGTTCTCTATAATACCGCCTACATTCTGGTAGGTACCTCAGCGGCGCTGCTGCTGGCGATTCTGATGAACGAAATCAAGGCGAAGTGGAGCAAGTTCTACCAGACGGCCTTGTTTCTGCCCCACTTCCTGTCCTGGGTACTGGTGGGTTACGTGGCGTACGCCTTCTTGAACCATTCCGACGGCTTCATCAACCGCACTCTGGAATCCTTCGGGCTGAATCCGGTGAGCTGGTACCAGAATGCCGGGCCGTGGCCGGTGATCCTCATTCTGGTTCAACTATGGAAAGTGGTCGGGTTCAACACGCTGATATATTTTGCCGGCATTATTGGTATTAACAGCGAATATTACGAGGCGGCGCGGATCGACGGGGCGACCAAGCGGCAGATGGCGTTCAAAATCACGATCCCCCTGATGGCTCCGATCATCATCATTATGCTGATCCTGTCCATCGGTAATATGTTCCGCGGCGACTTTGGCCTGCATTATTTCATCCCGAACAACTCAGGTTTTCTCTACGGCTCTACGGATATCATTGATACCTATGTGTACCGCGCGCTCCGTGAAGTCGGCAATGTAAGCATGTCCGCGGCTACAGGCTTTTACCAGTCGGTTGTGGGTCTGGTGCTGGTGCTGACGGCCAACGGAATTGTGCGCAAAATTGATTCTGATAATTCCCTGTGGTAAGGAGGTGCCCTTAGCGTGGGCAAGAAATTCGAATTTTCCAAGCTGTTCATTAATCTGCTGTTTACGGTGCTGTCGCTTGTGGTTGTCCTGCCGTTTCTGCTGGTCATCGCTGTATCGCTGACGGATGAGAAGTCGCTGAACGAAAACGGGTATCAGTTTATCCCTACAACCTTCAGTCTGGATGCCTACCGCTATCTGCTGGACGCTCCTGACATTCTGCTCCGGGCCTACGGGGTAACCTTTACGGTGACCATTATTGGCGCGCTGGTTGGCCTGCTGCTGACCGCGATGACCGCATACGTGATCTCAAGGCAGGATTACCGGTATAACCGGGCGACGACCTTCTATGTATTTTTCACCATGCTGTTCAGCGGGGGACTCGTTCCTTCCTACATTCTTATAACGCAATATCTGCATCTGAAGGACAGCCTGCTGGCGCTGATTCTGCCCATCCTGCTGTCGCCGTTCAACATCATGGTCATGAAAGGCTTCATGTCCAAAATTCCGCTGGAGATCATTGAATCGGCCAAAATTGACGGGGCGCGGGAATTCCGCATTTTCTTCCGGATCATTCTGCCGCTGTCCACTCCGGCGCTTGCCACTTTGGGTCTTCTGATTTCATTTACCTACTGGAACGAATGGTTCAACGCGATGCTCTACATCGATGATCCGAACAAAGTGCCGCTCCAGCTATTGCTGGTACGGACGCTCAACAGCATTGAGTTTCTCACCACGAACTCTGAATTTACCGGACAGCTGGGCATCGATCTATCGAGTTTCCCCAACAGCTCCGCGCGGATGGCGATTGCCGTACTGGCCGGCGGACCGATGCTGGTGATCTTCCCGTTTTTTCAGCGGTTTTTCGTCAAAGGGCTTACGGTTGGCTCCCTAAAGGGTTAACATACAATTACATGTACAAAGTACAGGAGGTCACTTACATGAAAAAGAAGCTGTTTGGAGTTCTGGCATCCGTATTGCTGGTTGCATCGGTGCTGTCCGGCTGCGGAGGCAATAATAACGGCGGGAACAGTAATGCCGGGAAAGGTGCGGAAGGAAGCGGGGGAGCGGAAACCGCGCAAAGTGCGGCCCCGGAATCAGGAAACGCAGGCGAGCTGAAACCGGTCGAACTGACCTGGTATTATCCGCTGTCCCAGCTTCAGGCTGACCAGGAGAAGGTGCAGGAGGAAGTCAACAAGATTGTGAAGGCGAAGATTAATGCCACAGTGAAGCTGATGCCTGTTGCCATCGGGGACTATGTGCAGAAGATGAACACGGTGCTTGCGGCGGGAGAGAAGTTCGATATTCTCTGGACCGGCTACATGCTGAAGCCCGAAGAGCTGGTTCGCAAAGGAGCCATCCAGCCGATGGATGCCCTGCTGGATGAATACGCGCCGGAGCTGAAGGCGGATGTGCCGCAGGTGATGTGGGACGGTCTGTCGGTCGACGGGGAGATTTACGGTATCCCGAACCAGCAGATCAACGGCTCCCGTTACGGATTTATTATCCAGAAACGTTTCGCTGACAAGTACAATCTTGATACCGCTTCCATTAAGAAAATTGCCGATATTGAACCGTTCCTTGCTCAAATCAAGCAAAATGAACCGGACATCATTCCGTTTGGCCTATTCGGCACTTCCTTCATCAATCCGCAGTCCCATGACGACAAATACTGGGTAGTTCCGGGGCTGGATGACCATTTCTATATCAAAACAGATGATCCTGCGTATACATTGCAGCGCTATCCTGAAGAAGAGCTGGACAATTTCCGATTGGCCAGCAAATGGTATAAGGAAGGCTATATTTACAAAGATGCAGCCACAGAAAAAATGAATGATTATCTGGTCAAAGGCCAAATTGCGGTCGATTTCAACGTTACCCTGAAGCCGGGTGTGGAGGCTGAGGTGAAGGCCAAAAACGGCGGTAACGAAGTTATCACGGTTCCGCTTAGTGACTGGTTCTCCAACGGCTATTCGGCCACGACCAACCAGTCGATCAGCCGTACGGCTCCTAATCCGGAGCGTGCGATGATGTTCCTGAATCTGGTGAATACCGATAAGGAGCTGTACAATCTGCTCTGCAATGGTATTGCCGGTGAGCACTATGACAAAACCAATGGGGATTACATCAAGGCAAAGGCTGATTCCCGTTATCTGCCGAATATGGACTGGGTTTTTGGCAGCGTATTCAACTCTTATCTGAAAGAAGGCCAGCCGGAGAATGTCTGGGAAGAGACCAAGAAGATCAATTCCGATTCAGAGGTCAATCCTGTAGGGGCCTTCAAATTCAATTCTGAGCCGGTGAATACGGAGATCGCCAACCTGAATGCGGTCTGGGGTGAATATAAACGGGGACTCGTTACCGGAACACTCGACTTCGAAGAAACCTGGCCTGCACTATACGGCAAGCTGAAGGAAGCGGGAGAAGAGAAATACGTAGCGGAAGTAACCAAACAATTCGAGCAATTCCTTAAGGATAAAGGCCTGAAGAAGTAAGCTTCATAGAGAATATACCTGCACCTCTGGAGGAGATCACGGGAACCTGCTGCTCATGGACGGCTTCGCTAAGGCATAACACAGGCGGAGCCGTTACTATTCCAACCGGAAAGGAAGAGGAGACTTGGTGAAAAAACGTTTGCTTGCCGCCATTGCCGCCAGTATGTTGTTCACGGTCAATCCTGCCCCGCCGCTTGCGGTCACTGTATCAGCGGAGGGCACGACTCCAGGGGCGGTTATTTATGTCGCCACTAATGGAAGCGATTCCAATAATGGGACGCAGAATGCCCCGTTTCTGACTTTAGAGAAAGCCCGGGACACCATCCGTACGCTGAAAGCAGAGGAGGGTCTGCCGGAGGGCGGCGTCACTGTGTATTTGCGCGAAGGGAGGTACGAACGGACGTCCAGCTTCGAGCTGCGGCAGCAGGATTCAGGCGAAGCCGGCAAGCCGGTGACTTACACGGCCTATCCGGGTGAGTCCGTGACGTTGTCAGGTTCGGAGCAGCTGGCCAAGTCAGCGTTCGTTCCGGTTACGGACACGTCGGTGCTCAGCCGTATTATTAGTACTGAGGCCAGAACCAAAGTGCTGGAGGCTGATCTGGCAGCGCTCGGGATTACCGATTACGGCCAGCTCAGCCGTCACGGGTATTATCTGGCCAATGATCTGAGCGAGGTGCCGCCGATGGAGCTGTATGTGGCCGGACAGGGCATGACGCTGGCCCGCTGGCCGAACGAAGGCACCGTCCAGATGGATGAAATTCTCGATCCGGGCCCGACGCGGAAGGACCCGAACGGGGAGGTGCATACGCGCGGCGGCACCTTCACCTATACGTATGACCGTCCCCAGTACTGGACACAGGCGGATGACATCTGGCTGGACGGGATCTTTGGCTACAGCTGGGAGTGGTCGTACAACAAGATTGCTTCCATCGACACGGCTGCCCGAAGCATCACGCTCCGTTACGGTGAAATGAGCGGCCTTTTCAAAAACTGGTACCCGGATTTCCATTTCGCGCAAAATCTGCTGGAGGAAATCGATATGCCCGGCGAATATTACATCGACCGTCAGGCGGGCAAGCTGTATTTCCTGCCGAACGCTGAGTTTACAGCCGCAGAGAATCCGGATATTGAAGTGACGATGCTGAAGAGTCCGATGATCAACGCTCTGAATGCCTCCTATATCGACTTCTCGGAGCTAGTGCTTGAGAACGGCCGTGATTCGGCAGCTGTATTCATGGGCGGCAGCCATATGCGTATTCTGAACAGCGAGATCCGCAATTTCACCAACAGCGGGGTACTGGTTAACACACAGAGCCGATTCTATTACAACAACTTTGAAGGGGCACCGGGAACGGATCACGCCATAATCAGCACCCATATTCATCATATCGGAGGCACCGCCGTCACGCTGGCGGGAGGCAACAAAACGACGCTTGCGCCGGGGAACAATACGGTGGAAAATTCGCATATCCATGATTTTGCCTACTATCACAAAGCCTATAACCCCGGGGTTCTGCTGTCCGGCGTCGGCAACCGCATGTCGCATAATGAGCTGCATGATGCGCCCCATCCGGGCGTGCTGATCTTCGGCAATGACCATACCGTGGAGTATAACGAGATCTATGATGTATGCACCACCTTCTCGGATCTCGGCGCCATCTACATGAATGCGGGCGAACAGCCCCATGAGCGGGGCACTGTCATCAGACGCAACTACTTCCATAACATCGGCGAGAGCAAAGCAGGAGTGGAGGGCGTATATCCCGACAACTTCACGATGGGATTGACTATCGACGAGAATATATTTTACAAGATGGGCAATTCGGCTATTAAAAACAACGGCGGCGCGCATATCCTGACCCGCAACAATATTTTTATCGACAGCAAAATTCCTTATGATTATGCGGATATGTTCCTGGGCGATGAGCCGGATGATCAGGTGCCGCTGAACTACATGCCGAAGTGGCAGGCGCTGTTCGCGGCGAACAATAATTTCACCGGGACCCCTTATATGACCAAGTATCCTGAGCTGGCGGATTTCTTCACGGAGAACCGGTATTATCCCGACACGAATACGTTCCAGGGTAATGTCGTCTACAACCCGTCGGTTCCGCGCAGCGTAACGACTAATGTGTATGGGGCGTATGACAAATTCGGGCTTGTGCAGTATGCGGATAACTGGGTGACGGCAACGGACCCCGGATTCACTGATCTGGCGGGCGGTGATCTGTCGCTGCTGCCGGACGCGGATGTCTTCGATGTCATTCCCGGTTTCCCTGACATTCCGTTTAACGACATCGGCGTTGTTGGCAAGGCAGGTACAACAGCTGGTACAGATAGCCATCCTGTTCAGGGGGTAGCCGTCTATGACAGCGAAGTTACCGTGGACCGCTGGAAAACGCTGAAGCTGCGCACGGCGGTGCTTCCTTGGAACGCGGATCATCCCGTCCTGACCTTCACTTCAGCCGATCCCGGTATCGCTGCTGTGGATGGGGCGGGTGTTGTAACCGGCCAGTCTGTCGGCAGCACGGCTATTACGGTAGCCTCCGCGGAGAATCCGCTGCTGACTGCTACCGTTACGGTGAATGTGGAGGCCGGTGACGGCGTGATGGATTTCACGGATTTCGAGTCGGGCGCGAACGGCTGGCTCCAGGATGCCAACCGCAGCATTGAGAAGATTGGCACGAACCGCTGGTACAAGGTGCTGAACGGAGCGTCATCGCTCAGTCCCAAAACCTTCTCTGAATATGAGTTGAGCTTCAGGCTGAAAACGCCGGAGATTATGGGGGATAATGTGACCCTGTATATTTTCGACCGCCAGGCCGGCAGCGGCTCCAGCCGGATCGGCTACAAGACGCGGGCCGACGGCACCTCCGCCTGGCTGCTGTACAATTCAGCCTGGACGGTGCTGAAGGAGGTGAAGCTGCCCGGGCATGACCTGCAGCCGAATACGGAGTATGCGGTCAAAATGCTTGTGAAGGGCGGCGATATCAGCGTCTATCTGAATGGAGCCTTCCGGCTGAAGGGCAACGATCCGGGCCATAATGCGGAGGGGAAGGTCGGCTTCTACGTCAGCAATGTCAGCCAGATGCACTTCGATGACATTCAGTTCAAGGCTCCGACGACTACGCTGGCCGGGATCATTCCGGCGGAGAGCAAGGTGCGTATTGCCGCAGGAGAACAGCGGCAGTTGCAGCTGGCCTTTGATCCCGCGGATACGCCGGATACAGGCGTAACCTGGCAGTCGGCCAACCCGGCGGTGGCCACGGTGGATAGCACGGGAGTGGTCCACGCCGTATACGAAGGCGAGACCCTCATCTCGGCTGTGTCTACGGTAAATCCGCTCATTAAGGCGGACATTACAGTAACCGTCTCGAGCATCATGCATGAGACGGATTTCGAGAACGGGGGCAATGGCTGGCCGGTAGATCCCAACCGCAGCATCGCCGCTGATCCGGACGGGAACCGCCGTTATAAGCTGCTGAACGGTGCTACCGGCCTGCTCGACAGGAGCTTCACTTCTTATCAACTGGAGTTTAAGCTGAAGACGCCGCCAGTGATGCCGGATAACGGCATCCTCTACATCTTCGACCGCCAGGACAGCGCCGGCTCCACCCGGATCGGCTACCGTACCCGGGCAGACGGAACCTCCGGCTGGATCCTGTACGATACGGCCTGGCAGAAGCTGACCGAGACGGTCCTGCCTGGACATGACCTGCTGCCGGATACGGAGTATGACGTGAAGGTGACGGCCCGGGACGGAGATATCGCCGTATCTGTGGACGGCTCGCCAAGGCTCTCCGGCAGCGATCCGGGACACCGTCCGTCCGGCAAGGTCGGCTTCTATACCAGCGGCTTCGCCTATATGCTGTTCGACGATATTACCTTCTCGGTCCTGCCGTAAATGTTAAAAGGCGCTCTTCCTGCGGGAAGGGCGCCTTTTACAGTTGACTGTCCGGAGTCGATGAGGGCGTTGTTTGAGGCTACGGATTGGGCGGTTTTTCTGAATTACAATCCGAAATGCTCACACACTACTCGAAATTGTTCTTCAACACTCAGACTAGTTGTTCTTTCAAGGGTTTTAATACCGCTTTTAACACAGGCATTTCTAATATCACGGGAAAACTTTACGACATTTTTATTTCCGTTTGTGATTGTTTCTGCTGGATTAGCTGTTAGGTTAATAACATCCAAAATCATCTTATGGTCTTCCCTAAAGAAAAATAGCCTTTCGATTTCTTCATCAGACGTATAGAGACATATCATTCTTTCCTTGGGAACAAAGGGGAGAATCCGTTCCGGCATGATTCCCAGATCTATTATGACCGGTATATCAGCAGGCATTTTCAATAAATCGATAACGAAGAACTCCATCATTTCCTCGACAATTTGAAGCAGCCATTCACAATACTCATTTTGGGGTCTATTAAACCATTCATCCCAGTTTAAGTCAGGATGCGGATATTGAAGTGCAGGGTATTCAGCAGCTTTAGTGAACGGCCTATAGTTTAGGACATTATCCTCTAGCGTTTGAAATCCTAATTCCTCAACAAATTTCTTCGTCATTGTAGTCTTGCCCGCGCAACAACCGCCATTTAACCAATAAACATGCTTTAGCTGTTCTTTTAAATAATTATCATTAATTTTCATTATAACCCTCCTCAATTTTTTATGATTGAGGGAGGGGGCGAATTCTTATCGGTTGTATATAACCATGAAACCACATCTGGAATCCTCCTTTCAAAAGCTATTGATAATATTCCACAATCTTCATTTAAATTCCTTCCACTCTAAAAGAGCATCCGAGGCTGCGCCTCAGATGCCTTGTATTTAGTATTGTTCTATGACTGGTCTTCTACAACGGCGGGCAGGTTTTTACCCGCTGCATTTGGCTTCGTGTATATTTATTGAGTATGACCGTTTGCACGATAATAAATATACCGCCAACCGCCCAATATAACGGCAACGCGGCGGGCATAGCAAAAGAAGATAAACCCATCATGACCGGTGACAACAATCCGATGAAAGCCATTTGGTTATTTTGATTCTGCTGAGACTGCGCTGAAACGGATTGGGACATGCGGAACTGAACGTAATACACCGCAGCCGCAATCAGCGGCAAAATCATATCTGTTGTCCCCAAGCTAAACCACAGAAAATCGTGAGCTGCAATCTCTGGGGTACGGCGAATGGCGTAGTAAAATGCGAGGGTGACCGGCCATTGGAGAAGCATCGGTAAACACCCCATGTTTAAGGGATTGAATTGATGCTTCTGGTAGAGCTGCATCATCTCGGCTTGCTGTTGTTTTTTTGCATCCGGACTGATATCGTTCTTGTACTTCTCCTGAAGTGCAGTTAACTCCGGCTGGAGGACGGCCATCTTTGCTTTCATGACCATTTGTTTCTTGGTTTGATTCATCATGAGCGGCAGGATCGCAAGTCTGATGATGAAAGTCATCAGCACGATCGCTAATCCGTAGTTTCCGTGAAAAGTATCCGCGAAGAATTTGATCAAGACCGAAAATGGATATATAAAAAAGTGGTTAAATAACCCTGGTGAAGCGGCAGTGATCGAGTTTGACTGGGATGCAGCCGAACACCCGCTGAGCACAATGACCGGAATAATCCCAAGCAATAGGACGAGAATGGGCTTGGCCCATTTTTGGAGCAATAAAGTCTTGTTCATCGTTGTCCTCCCTAATTGAAAGTATGGAATTCAATGTGGGGAAGGACTAGGGTCTTCATCATCAGGTGCTTCTCTTCGTCTGACGGTACGTACTATCCAACGTTGAATGCTGCTCGGTTGCGATAGTCTGACAGCCACAAACCAGGTTGAACCGGCTGGAGCAATTTCATAACCCCAGTGTATCTCTTGTGTAGAAAAATAGGTGAAGGGAATTAACACTAACGAAGAGATGAGAGCGATCGAGAATGCCAATTGAATTAAGTCATAAAAATGCTCCAGCCAAGTCACCTCCTTATGAGCCGTATTGGAAAATTTGAATAATGATTATACGGCAGAAGAACTATGTGGTTTCACTAACCTGCCTGTGATTGCGTTATACATTCAACGGATGCTGTTCCTGTATTTCTCGGGGGAGATTCCTTTGTTCTTCTTGAACATCTGGCTGAAATAGGACGGGGACAGATTGCCTACTTCTACCGCGATCTCCCCGATGGATTGGCTGGTGTTGGCGAGCAGGATACAGGCTTCCCTGACACGCCGCTGCATCAGATATTCGGACAGCGTAATGCCGGCATATTGTTTGAACACATGCGAAATATGGTAGGGGGACAGATGCAGACTGGCGGCCAGTGCCTCAAGGCTGAAATTCTCCTTGTAATGCTCATCCAGCCATTCGGTAATCCGCTGGACATGTGAGCCTCCCCGCGAATGGAGAGGGTTGTCCCCGGCCGGGATACCGGACATCTGTGTTTGAAGCAGCCGGATAAGCTGAAGAATGAGCAGTCCTGTGTTCTCTTCCCGGCCGGTAGCAGCGTGCCCGGTACATTGATGCAGCTCTTCCAGCAGCTCGGGAATCCGGGTGTCATTCATTCCGTAGAATACCGGCTTCTGCAGGGTGCCCCTCCACAGGTACCGGAAGAACTTCTCCAGGATAGGAAACGCGGCAAGATAATGCTCCATGAAACCAGGATCAAAGGTTAGATTGGTCCGGATATAGGAACGGCCTTCTGCCGGAGGTACCATTACACGGTGCAGCTGATAGGGCTGGAACAAGACCAGCGTATGATCCTCAAGAGGATAGGTCTGATTCTCCACCATGATTTCACCGCAGCCGCTGTAAATATACAGTATTTCAATGCCCCTGTGCGCATGAAAATAGAGGGATTCGCCGTCAATATATTTATATTTGTACATAAACAATCCGGGGTCCATTCCCCTGGGCGGATGATTGTTACTATTCCTGTCCATGCTCATGCGACGCTCCCTTATCAACCATAGTTCACTGCTATTACTCCATTACTACTAACTCCAGTATAAATAGACGGCTGGCAAAAATAAAACTGCGATTTCGGCCACACTTATAAGACAACAATCGCCAACCAAGCAACCGACGAACCAAGCAAGTAAGCAAAGAACCAAGCAACAAACCAACGAACGAGCCAAGTAAGTAAACAACCAACTAAGCAACGAACCAACGAACCAAGTAACCAAACAACTAGCCAATCCATGGCTTTGTGGCAGGGCAATTGTGAAAATCCATCCTCCATTCCTAAAATGTTGTAAGAAATACAGCTTTGATTCCCTGATACCAGGGAGTTCGGGAGAATTGTTGTATGAAATACAGGAATTGTCCCGCTGAGCCGCTTGAAGGAGGGGAATTGCTGCATTTTCTACAACAATTCCGGATGTGGGACGATTTGATGAGGGAAATGTTGTATTTCGTGCAGCAAAAACCGGCAGGCTCCACTGAAAGAGGCTTGCCGGAATAAAGGATTATCAACCCGGTGCCGCAGATAATGTTGTGTACCAGCAGATCAGAGTCTAGTCAATCCAGATGCAGTACATGCTATCCCCGTTCGTACCAGTACCCCGGTACACCCCGCTGCAGACGCAGCAGTGCCTCCAGGAAGAAGTAATCCCCCCAGATCATGAAATCATCGGGAGAGGAATTCCCTCTGACCGAATAGGAGCCGTGACGCAGAAAACCCTCTTCTGACGGACTGCCTGCGGTAAAATAGCAGTTCAGCAGCGAATCCATCGACTTGTTTACTGCTTCTTCAAACCATGCCCGATCCGGGTCCTCCTCCGGCAGGTGCTCCAGCAGCTCAAGAAGACCGCAGACAACGATGGCGGAAGCTGAACTGTCGCGTGGAGTGGACTCCTCCTGCGGGGCATCGAAATCCCAATATGCGACATGATCGGCGGGAAGATGCTCCAGGAAATAGCGGGCCATCCTTTTGGAGGTTTCGAGATAATGAGGCTCTTTAAAATAGCGGTATGCTAAGGCAAAGCCGTAGACCCCCCAGGCCTGTCCCCGCGTCCAGGTGGAGCCGTCCTGATAACCCTGCGCGGTTCCTCCGCGCAGGGCATTCCCCGTCTGCTGGTCAAAATAAAAAGTATGGTAGGAGGAGTCATCTCCCCTCACCAGGAAGCGGCGGCTTTTCTCGGCGTGGATCCGGGCATACCCGGCATAGCCGGGGTCTCCGGTCTGTTCAGTGGCCCAGCAGAGCAGCGGAAGATTCATCAGGCAGTCGATAATAATCCGGCCGCCGTTGTCTGCATCGCCTTCCGGTCCCCAGGCCTGAAAGAGCTGCGGGGCAGCGCGCCAGCGCTTCATCAGAACATCGGCTGCCTGCAAGGCCAGCTGACGCGAAGCCTCATCCTTCTCGGTGATCCAGCGGGCCTTGGCGGACAGCGAATATAAGAAGCCTATATCATGATGATCAAGCTCCTTCCCGGCGGTCATGCGCTTGTTGAAGGACTCAACCGTCCGGATGGCGGCAGCGTGAATCTCCGGGTCTTGGCTGTATTCATAGCTCAGCCACAGAATGCCGGACCAGAAGCCTTCCGTCCAGCTGGTATGGTCCGTCAGATGATATTTGCCGTCGCCCAGGCTTACAATTGGTGAATGGTCTCTAAAGCGCTTGATATTAAGGCGGGTGGTCGAGAGCGTGTGCTCAATCGCATTTTTCCAGTTCATAATAACCTCCATATTATCGCTATATTGTTCTTATGGTTATTATAAGCCTGCTGCTATGTTGGTTTGTTGCGTGAATTCTTAGGTGAATTGCGGTTTAGGTGGAGCTTACCCGGAACCTGTTACACGGGAGAGAGCTGTTTGTCACAGAACTCCGGTCCGGTTTGTCTACAGGATGTACAGCAAACAAAATAGGATGGAGGCAGAGTGCCCGTGGCAGGGCGGTTTGTGTCTGTTGCAGAAACCAGGAGGAAATACACATGAAAATTGTAGTGGTTGGCGGGAGCGGACTTATTGGAAAGAAATTGGTGAACCTGATGCAGGGGCTGGGTCATGAGACTGTGGCTGCATCACCTTCTCTGGGCATCAATGCTATGACAGGTGAGGGGCTGGCAGAAGCGCTGAAAGATGCTGATGCCGTTGTTGATGTTGCGAACTCGCCTTCGTTTGCAGACGACGCTGTGCTGGAATTCTTCGGGACAACGACCCGCAATCTGTTAGCAGCGGAAATAGAGGCAGGAGTGAAGCACCATGTGGCGTTATCTGTAGTAGGTACTGACGGCTTACTGCAGAGTGGTTATTTCCGCGGGAAAATGGCTCAGGAGGAGCTGATCCAGGCTTCCCCCGTTCCCTATACCATCGTGCGTGCGACTCAGTTCTTCGACTTCGCGGAAGGCATTGCCTATACCGCTACAGAAGGGGATATCGTCCGCCTGCCTTCAGTCTGGGTACAGCCAATAGCCTCTGATGATGTAGCAGCTGCGCTGGTTGATTATATCCTTGGGGCTCCAGTGAACGGGATTGCCGAGCTGGCCGGACCGGATAAGCTGCCTCTGGATGAATTCGTCCGGCAATCCCTGAAGGCTAAGCAGGATACGCGTCAGGTAGTCGGCGATATGGAGGCGCGTTATTTCGGAACAGAGCTGCAGGATCATTCGCTGGTTCCGGCCGGAGATCATCTGCGTATTGCGCCGACATGGTTAGCGGACTGGCTTGCGGCTTCCGGATCAGAAGCATAATATTACTACAAGAAACCGCCATCCTCCGGGCAAGTTTGCCAAAACTTCAGCCTGATGGGGATGGCGGTTTTTTTAAAAAAAAGACAGGATTGATATGTTGCGAGGCGGACACCAGTGGGCTTCTAGCGGACCTGAGTATAAACATTCCAGCTGTTCACCAAATGACCAACGGCAAACAGGAAGGCAGGGATCAGGAGCAGCCAGGACTCCAGCCAGAATCCAAGCAGCATGAAGTAGATTGCCGGGAAGACAGCCATAGGAACGGGAATTCCAAGCCAAGGCGTGAACAACACGGCGAATTCTCTCCCACTCCAGTAAAAGCGGCCCCAGCAACCATAATAGATGAGCAGGCAGACCGCCATCAGTACAGCAGACGGGCCAAGGGGCTGCTCGGCAAGCTTGCGGCCCAGGAGAATAGGCATCATGAAGCAAGTGATCTGGCCTGCCCGCTCCAAGATCGTGAAGATCAGGGGTGTAGAGGCCAAAGACTCTGGAGCATTCCGGGGCGGGAAGAAAATGAAGATCAGATTCGGCAGCAATACTAATAAGGGTATGATGAATCCTTTAATGTGCAGACCCATGTGAACTCTCCATCCTATTGTTCCAAAGTGGATTTATGCATTCTGGCATTGCGGAAATGAATTTTGTCTTTGCCGGATACCACGATCGCCTTACGCGGACAGTTCGCTGCACATTTCATGCAGAAGTCACATTTGTATCCGTGGTACGGCAGATCATCGACAACCACTATGTTACCGGTGGGACATTGCAGAACGCATAATTCACAACTGATGCATTTCGAGGGGACCGTCCGCAATCTGAGCATCAGCCGCATCGACATCCAGGGCAGTACGGTTCTTCTGGAAAGAACGGAGACGGCCTTCGACCCCGGGTACTCTGACTTCCATACCGATTCACCGGCAAGTGCCTGATGGACAAAAGTCTCAGCTTTCTGATAGGCGGCGCTCAGCCGGCCCAGATCATCCTCCGGACTTGCTTCAGCATCCAGCATATTGTTAGGCATACTGATCTCACAGGCGGAGACAGGGATGTAACCCTTATTCTTCAGCAGGGTATAGAGCGGCTCCAGAATATGTGCTGAGTTGTTGAGCGTGGCAATCACATAGACTCTGGTGCCCTGGCTCTTCGGGAGCCAGCGGAAGAATCTCCAGATGAACGGGGATACGGATTGCGAATTGACCGGAAAGGCCAGCCACAGGTCATTAACCGGACTGCTTGGCATATATCCGCTGCCGATCAGGTTCAGGGAGGTGCGGATGTTATAAGTCTTAAGGGTTCTGACCACAAAGTCTACAATCGCTTTCGTATTGCCCGTACCTGAAAAGTAATACAAATCCACGGTCTTATTCATTCTGCGGAATCCCCTGTTCTGCGATTTCCTGCTCCAGCAAGGCTATGGTCTGCCCGCACCAGTCGGCGTAAGATTCCCACAGCTTCTGGCCAAAGGACAGAACCATCAGGATGCGGCTGTGATTGCTGTGGACATCCAGATTCTGCTTCAGCTGCGCCTCGAATTTGTCGAACATCTGCTGCTGCCTGCGATGGTTGATTTCGAATTCCCGGATATGCTCCAGCATAGTTTCGGAAGAGGATGAATTGGAGAAGTACAGCTTGAGCAGAAGCTCGTAGCGTACGGTTTCCTTTTCCACCGGTGTCTTGAGCCATTCCTGTAATTCATACCTTCCGGATGCGGTTATCTGATACTTGATGCTTTGTTTGCTGTTCTTGCCCCCGGCAGAAACAGGTTCTTCACACACGGCGATCAGGCCCTCCGCAGCCAGCCGCTTCAGCTCCGGATAGATCTGGCCAAAGCTCTCACTCCAAAAGAAGGAAAGCCGGGTATCTACGATCTTTTTGATCTCATAGCCAGTTAAATTCTCTTCGTTTAATAGTCCCAGTAACACGTAACCCGTCTTGCTCCTGTTAGCAGCCATATGCACGCATCCAATCTGTAAGATATATCTTTTAGATATAAAATACCGTAAGGATAATCTAAAGTCAAACGTTATTTAATGAGATGAATTGTTGGGGGTGCTTATGCGCTTATGCCCGAATTGGAGCGATAACCTGGAATCTGCACGCTAAAAAGCCGCTCCCGGTGAAGGGAACGGCTTGATGTTTTGGGAGGAACGCTTATACCATATTGGGAATAGCGACGGCAGGCTCAGCCTCGGCTTCGTAATCCACGCCTTCGGTGCGGAAGCCGAACAGATGGAAGAAATCATCCTGGTAGCCCTTAAGATCTGCAAGTTCAGGAACATTATCCGTTTCAAGCTCGTTCCAGCGTCTCATGACCTCGATCTGCACATCCTCGCGCATCTCCCAGTCATCAATCCGGATCAGGTGGCTGCCGTCTGCTGCCGCTTCACCGCCATTATACAGGTGGTCTGCGAACAGGCGGTACATCTGCTGAATGCAGTTCTCGTGCAGTTCTTTTTCCTTCATTACTCTATAGAGTGCGGAAATGTACAGCGGCACCACCGGGATGGCGGAGCTGGACTGGGTAACCAGAGCCTTGTTCACGGAGACGAAGGCCCGTCCACCTGTAGCAGAGAGCTGTTCGTTCAGCGCGATCGCCGTCTGTTCCAGATGGTTCTTCGCCTGGCCGATGGTTCCGTCCCGATAGATGGGATGGGTGATCTTGGGTCCGATATAGGAATAGGCCACAGTTGTTGCACCATCTGCAAGCACACCGGCTCCCTGCAGCTGATTGATCCACATGCCCCAGTCTTCTCCGCCCATAACAGCGATCGTCTGGCGGACCTCGTCATCCGTTGCCGGCTCAATAGTAACCGTGGATACTTCTCCGGTGTGGAAGTTCATCGTTTTGTTCGTGTAAGCTTCCCCAACTGGCTTAATCACCGAAGAGAACACTTCTCCTGTAACCGGATGGGTGCGGCGCGGGGAAGCTACGCTGTACACAACGAGATCAACGGTGCCGAATTCAGCTTTGATGAGGTCAATGGTCTTGGTCTTAATGGCATCCGAGAAGGCATCGCCGACGATACTGAACGATTTCAGGCCCAGCTTGGCCGCTTCCTGCTCAAAAGCAGCGGAATTGTACCAGCCTGCGGAGGCCGTGCGGGCACCTTCAGCAGCTTTGTCGAAGAATACGCCGATGGTATTGGCACCTGCGCCAAATGCCGCCGCAATCCGTGAAGCCAGCCCGTAGCCGGTAGAAGCGCCGATGACCAGCACGTTGGCCGGACCGGAAAGTTTCTTTTGTGCCCGTACATAGTCAATCTGTTCCTGTATTTGTCCGGCACATCCCTCCGGGTGAGCAGTCGTACAGATAAATCCGCGTGTTTTTGGCTGAATAATCATCAAGGATATCCCCTTTGTTTTAGTTTTTAACTTTTTTCGCTAATATAGAGTATAGCAAATGATGGCATAGAAAGATAAGCTTGAATCATTTTTTGATACCAGGAATCCGGGAGGGTCTATAGGTGCTGATGATAAACGGGAAGGAAGTTGCAGAGATTCTAACGATGGAGTCCTGCATCGCTGTGATGGAAACTGTCCTCGCTGACCTGTCGGAGGGGGAGGCGGTGCAGAGTCTCCGCCAGGTTCTTCCGCTGGAGGAGCGGAATGTGCTGGGATTGATGCCGGGGTATCTGCGGCGTGAAGGGGTCGCTGGTGCTAAGATCATCAGCGTATTCCCTGGCAACCACGGGAGCGGTCTGCCGTCGCATCAGGGGATGGTGTCGTTGTTCGACGCCGCCACCGGCGTGCCGCTGGCCATAGTGGACGGCCAGTCGATTACAGCCATCCGCACGGCGGCGGTCAGTGCGGCAGCGACGAAGCTGCTCGCCAGGGAAGAGGCGGAGTCCCTGGCGGTTCTCGGCACCGGGGAGCAGGCCCGGAGCCATCTGGAGGCGATGCTGCAGGTGCGCGGCATTAAGCGCGCCAAGGTCTGGAGCAGAACGCCGGGCAAGGCCCGGGCGTTCGCCGATGCCATGAGCAGCCGGTGGAACGCAGAGATCACGGCAGCGCTGTCTGTGCAGGACGCGGTGATGGACGCGGACATTATCTGCACGGCGACGGCGGCGGGCGAGCCGGTGCTGCACGGCGCCTGGGTGAAGCCAGGCGCGCACATCAATGCGATCGGCGCATGCAGGGCGCATGAACGGGAGCTGGACACGGCGCTGGTAGCCGGGGCCAGGCTCTATGTGGACCGGCTGGAGTCGGCGGTCCATGAAGCGGGGGATTATCTGATCCCGCTCAGTGAAGGGGCGATTACGGCGGACCATATTATTGGTGAAATCGGCGGCCTGCTGAAGGGACATGTTCCGGGCAGGGGAAGCAGCAGTGAAATCACGCTTTTTAAGGGACTGGGGCTTGCCGTTCAGGATCTTGCCGCAGCCTTCTATATTTATAAACAGGCGGTTGCGCTGAATAAAGGTGTGGAAGTTTCATTGTAATTAGATCGAACCTGACGCTGACCAGCTCCGCAGAACACTGCGTTTTCAAGTCTTATTAGGAGTAACATTAAGAGTAACTAGTCCAACATCAGAAATAAAGAAGTGAGTGGATTCAACAATGCAGCAAGCAGCAATGGATGATGATGTATTCGCTCCAAGTGAAACTTAAGTGATAGTTGTATAATGTACAATTAAAAATAGCGAAAAGGGATGCTTGCCACTTATAACTGTAGTCTGTACAACTAAATCTGCCCAAATGGCGAGAACCCGTCTACATAGGTCAGTTTAATTGTACGAAATACAACTAAACGGATAATCGGTTGTAAATGAGACAGTTTAGTTGTACAAAGTGCAATTAAGCCTACCGCATATCCCCTAATCAGGGCATTGTGAACCCTCAGCAAAGCGACGGGCCAACGTGGTTTTTACTAGTTTAGATCAGACATTATACTAGCAATAGAATAGTTGAACATTACAAGAACGACAAAAACCAGCTATCAAGTTGATAGCTGTAGTTAATATAAGAGGGGCTGAATCAAGTGGGCTTACAGGAACAGGAAGGCTGGTATGATTTCGGACTGAGTGCATCACAGGAGGAGCGGGCGAAACGCCTGCATGAAGAGAATATCAATATTGATCTGCTGTTTCAGGGGCCTCTATCTCCAGGCGCAATTCCCGAGAGTGTCTCGCTTAAGGTGAAGGAGCTGTGCGAGCCGTACAAGGATGAACCGATGGTCTACAGCGCCATGCCGGCGCAGATCATTACCCGGCTGTCGGCCAGCGGCGAGATTGCGGAGTACAAAGAGGAATGGTACAGGTCCGGCATTACGGCGGGGAACCGCGAGCTGCACCTGAATGATACGGAGAGTATGATTACCAGTATGGGTGAGGTTCAGCTGCAGTTCGATTCCTCAGACTGGCTGGTGAAGGCACTGACGGCGGAGGATATCCGCAGGGCTAAACGTGAGGGCAGGAAGGCAGGGATTGTAACGGCACAGGAAACGGATGCGCTGGGAAAAAATCTGGAGCTGCTCGATGCGCTGCATGGCTTTGGTCTAAGGATTCTGCAGTTAACGTACAATAACCAGAATCTGATAGGTTCCGGCTGTGCGGAGCCGGGCAATGGAGGGCTGTCCAAATACGGTCTGCGGTTTGTGGAACGGCTGAACACGCTCAGAATCATCGTCGATACCGGACACTGCGGCAGACAGACCACCCTGGATGCCTGCGCGGCCTCAAGTGCGCCGGTTATCGCCTCGCATACTGGTGTGGAAGCTATCTACCCGCATATGCGCTGCAAAAGTGATGAGGAGATCCGTGCAATTGCTGCCACCGGCGGGGTGATTGGTATTTTTGCGATGCCGTGGTTTGTACATGAAGATCCTGATCATACCACCATTGAGCATGTGCTGGACCATATTGAATATGTGATCAGGCTGGTAGGCGCAGATCATGTGGGCATCGGCACGGACTGGCCTATGAGTGACCTTGGCTGGTCGCTGGTCTTTTTCAAAGAGCATATCGCTCCGAAGCTGGGATTCGCCAAAGGGGATGGTCCCTCCACGGAGACCGTAGCAGGGCTTGAGAAATACAGTTATTTCAGCAATTTCACGCGGGGACTGGTAGGGCGCGGTTACAGCGATGAAGAGATCGCTAAGATTATGGGCGGCAACTGGCTGCGCGTGTTCGAACAAATTTGCGGATAGGGGACTTTTACAGATGAATTCATACTTACAGCAGACAAGCTTTAACTTCTACTGCTCAGGAATATATAGCGGCAAAATCCGTTTCACGGACCAGGTCGTCATGCACGCCAAGGTTGACACGCGCAGACGTACGCAGATGCAGGAGAATGTGCTGGAGGCAGGGGCGAAATATGTTCTTCCGCTGGCCCGGATTGCGGAGCAGCTTAGTATATACACATCAGCAGAATGGCTGGGGGACGAGGTTGTACTGGAGAACGGGGATAAATATCAGAAGCATATTACCTATCAGGCGGAGATCTCCGGCGCAGAGCGGACTTCACAGGTATGGGCTTACCGCGGGGGCACGGCGCTGGATATTGTGACGCTGGACGGGGAGGTTATCGCTTTTCTGACCCCTAACCGCTATGGCATTGAGCTGATCGTTAAGGCAGGGTATGAGCAGCTGACCCCGCTCGCCCTCTATGCTGAGCCGCTGTTGTCACAGCCGGAATACGGTGTGAATGATCTGGGGGCGTATCTTGTGCCGATGCGGGACGGCGTGAAGCTGGCTACCGATTTGTTTCTTCCTGAAGGTCTTGAGCCGGGAACGAAGGTGCCAACTATCTTGGTAAGAACCTGTTACGACCGGAATGGTAAAAAAGAAATCTTCATGCGCTGGGCGAACAAAGGCTACGCCGTGGTCTCCCAGGATGTACGCGGCCGGGCGGATTCGGAAGGGGAGCTGATCCCGTTCTACAATGAACGCGATGACGGCTACGATACTATTGACTGGATTATAGCCCAGCCATGGTCTGACGGCAAAGTTGGAATGTGGGGCGCCTCCTACCTCGGCTATGTCGTTGTAGCAGCCGCTACCAGCGGCCACCCGAACCTGCTGGCGGTGGTGGATGAGGTGAATGTAGGTTCGCCCTTCGTGGACACCGCGCGCAAAGGCGGGACGCTCTGCTCCTGGCCGCTGCTGTCCTGGACGCTTGCGCAGTCGGTGGGGACGCGTACGGACTTTGATATCTTCGGCGGCATTACAGTGGACCCGGAAGCGGCGGTCGATGCCAGACCGATCAGGGATATTCCGCAGCAGATGATCGGCCGCACTTCGGGGCCGTGGGAGCTGTGGAGCCAGCATCCTGAATATGACGATTTCTGGAGAAACTGTACGTTCACCGAACGCGGGGATCAGGTTAAGGTTCCGATGTATGTGATTTCCGGCTGGTATGACGGTGACAGCCCGGGAGTATCGGAGACCTGGCGGATGCTGACGGAGCATGATGTGAAGAGCCGCAAAATCCGGCTCGGCGCCTGGGAGCACGGACCGAACCGGGCACGGGATCTGCTGGGTGTGTCCTTCGGCAATGATGCAGTGGTGTACGATTATGATATTTCCGTGCTGCGCTGGTTCGACCGGTTCCTGAAGGATATCCCGAACGGCATCGACCAGGAGCCGCGGGCTTCCTATTATGTGGTGGGTGAGAACCGCTGGAGAACCTCGGAGGACTGGACACCGGCAGAAGCGGTGATTACTCCGTTCTATCTGGGCGGGAATGGCCGGGCGAATTCGTCGCTGGGGGATGGCAGACTGGCGGCTGAGCCTGAGGAGCATTCAGCAGCAGACACTTACATCTATAATCCGGCTGATCCGGTGGCCGACAGCGGCGAGCGGGAGCCGGAGAATATGCGGAAGCATGAGCTGCGCAGCGACATTGTCGTCTATACCAGTGAACCGCTGGCAGAGCGTCTGACGATCGCCGGAGAGCTGTCAGCGGTCATCTATGCCGCGAGCACGGGGCTGGATACGGACTGGGTGGTGACGCTCAGCGATGTGAATGAGCAGGGCGATTCCATCCGCCTGTCCAATTACATCGTGCGGGCGAAATACCGGCACGGGCTGGAACAGCCGCAGCTGCTGGTGCCGGGGCAGGTGGAGCAGTACGATATTTTCATGCAGAACATTGCCCACACTTTTGCCGCAGGGCACCGGGTACGCTTCACTGTCACTTCTTCCAGCAAATTTGTGGCCTTCCCCAACACGAACACCGGGAATAATCCATATGAAGATGCTGAAGCGGTGATTGTACAGCAGACGATCTGCCATAACCATGAGTATCCGAGCCATATTAAGCTGCCGGTGGTGCCGAATTGCTAAGTGTTAAATTTCAAAGTGTTGAATTTCTAACCCTTTATTTGTAACTTTTCCCAAGCAGGGGACGTCCATGAATGGAAAGGGGACTCTCGTATACAGATCCTTTACCGCTTCGGATGAACTTAAGGGGGAAATAAGAATGGGAAGAAGAATATCCGTACTCTTGTTAGCCGTGCTTCTGCTGGCCGGCTGCAGTGAAGGAGGTTCACCAATGAGTTACTCGGAGAGACAGGCAGCCGCAGCTGGACTTGATTCCGGGCTGGCTGAGAGAAGCAACCGGCTGGGCGCGAAGCTGTTTGGCCAGTTGTGGAAGCAGGGCGGCGGGAATCTGTCGGTGTCACCTTACAGTGTGGCCGCCGCTCTGGCCCTTGCGTATAACGGCAGCGCCGGAGAGACGGCCGAGGAGCTGGGGACGCTGCTCGGTTATGCGCCTGAAGAGCGGCAGAAGCTGAACGCCGCCCATCAGGCATTGCTGCAGCTACTGACTGACGGGGGACCGGGGGTTCAGCTGAAGATTGCGAACTCGGTCTGGGGCATGAAGGGTTTGCCGCTGCGCAAGGATTATCTCAAGACCGGCAAGGACTTCTATAATGCGGAGATCAAGACCACAGACCTGACTGCCCGGAAGTCCGTCACGCAGATCAATGATTGGGTCTCGGAACACACGGAGCATAGAATCAATGAAATGCTCACGGAGCCGCCGGGACAGCGGGCTGTCGCGGTGCTTGTCAACGCGCTGTATTTCAAAGGCGGCTGGAGTGATATCTTCCCGGAAGAGGCTACAGAGCCAGCAGATTTCTATCCCCCGGACGGAACGGCCGTGCAGGCGGTGATGATGAAGCGGAGCGGGTATTTCCAGTATGCAGAGAATGAGGATTGGCAGGCTGTGAAGCTTCCTTATGGAGAGGGCCAGATGGAGATGCTGGTGGTTCTTCCAGGCGAGGACTCCTCCCTGCAGGAGCTTGCAGATCAGCTTGCGGCGGGCAAGCTCCCGCTTCTTGATGATGGCTTTGCCAGTACCCAAGGTACGCTTCGGCTGCCGCGGTTTACAGCCAGCTACGGGACAGAGCTTGCAGACGCTCTTCAGGCCCTGGGAGTGAAGCGGGCCTTCGATCCGGACCTTGGCGATTTCTCCTTGCTGGCCGATCTTGGGCTTCCGGTATACTTCAGCAAGGTCATCCACAAAACCTACATCGATGTGAATGAACGGGGGACGGAGGCGGCGGCTTCCACTGTGATCGAGATGCTTGCAGGGTCAGCCCCTCCGGCAGATACGCCCTTTGAAATGACGGTCAACCGGCCGTTTCTGTTCATGATCAGAGATGTGCAGACCCGGGTAGTGCTGTTTCTCGGAGCCATTGAGAATCCGCTGAACACAGATTAAATTGCGGGTTGGGATGAATTTCAAGCACAGGCGCATAAATGCTCCCTTCACAGGTCACAATAGGAAAAAACCAGAATGAAGGGATTAACGTGAATGCTTTTCGCTTGAAAAAACAACTGTGGCGGCGGTGGAGACGTTGGAAAAAGGCTCCCTGGGTGGGAGCGGCATGCATCGTGCTTACGGTGCTGGCCTGGCGGGGCATGCAGGTTCCGGAAGAAATCAGCGCACTGCTGGATCATTCGGCCTGGACGTTACCCGGAACTCTAGACGCAACGATGGAGCAGACCAAGGAGGCCGGTGGCAGTATGCCGGCTGTGGCAGCCGTTTATAATCATATAGAGTCTGACGAGGAAGAGAGAGCCGCTATACTGGACAGCAAGGGGCTACTGGAAGCAGTCAGCCGGGAGCCGGTCAGCCGGACAGTGCATTTGAAGACCATCTATGTCTCCGGAGAAGAAGTGCAGACGCTCCCCGGGAACAGGAACCCGTCCCAGCTTAAGGTGCTGATTGCACAGCATTCCGGCTGGAGCGGCTGGCTTAGCCGGGAGGGCGACCTGTGGCTGGAGCAGAGAGTTAATGATCTGTCGCCGCTCACCAAGAAAGAAGCCTATTTCGGTGTGGACGAGCAGGGGAATCTGACACTGTTCAAAGGACCGCCGGCGTCGGAGAAGGTAATGAAGACCTTCTTCCAGCTGGATATGGGCTCGATGAAATCTTCACTGCCGGAGGGAATCTGGGATCAGCTTCATCAAGGCATCCGGGTGCAGGATATGGAGGAGTACAACAGTGTGCTGTCTACCTTCAGCGACTACGCGCGGGATTCGGCGGAACAGGTGATGCATGCGGAATGAAAATGAAAGTAATAACTGTTTGAAGGCTCGCGGGCAGGACGCTCGCGGGCCTTTTTGTCTGAAATAGAGTCCTGATTTTAATTTCTCCGGGACAAAGTTTTTGTCTCCCCGGGGAAACTTTTTTTGCTATAATGGGTAGAAGGAATACATATGTTCGCTTTAGGGCGGATTCATGGATGAACCCGCAGGGGTATTCTGCCCTGGCACAGAGGAGAGAGAAGGATCTTGCGCATCTTGGGGATTGATCCGGGGCTGGCGATTGTCGGCTTTGGTTTTGTAGATAAAACAGGAAACAAATTGACACCGGTACAATACGGCTGTATCCAGACCGAGGCGCATACACCGGAAGAGGAACGTCTGCTGCATGTCTATGAAGGCATGGTGCAGCTGATCGATAAATATAAGCCGGATGCGGTAGCGGTAGAGAAGCTGTTCTTCAGCCGCAATGTGACGACGGCCCTTCCGGTGGCGCAGGCGCGCGGGGTGCTGATTCTGGCGGCCGTGCAGCGCGGGCTTCCGGTCGCGGAATACACCCCTATGATGGTGAAGCAGGCAGTAGTAGGGTACGGCAAGGCTGAGAAGAAACAGGTTCAGGAGATGGTCAAGCTGCTCCTTAAGCTGTCGGCTGTACCGAAGCCCGATGATGTGGCGGATGCACTGGCGGTGGCCGTATGCCACGCCCATTCCGTGAGTCTTAATTCCAAACTAAATGAGGTATTGCGAAAATGATAGATTTCCTAAGAGGACCGGTTGTACATTTGGAATCAGAATATGTCGTGCTGGATGTTCAAGGCGTCGGATACCGGGTCTTCTGCCCGAATCCGTATGCATTTGCCAAGGTGGAGGGTCCGGTGACCATCTTCATTCATTATCAGACCCGTGAGGATGCTACGCTCCTGTTCGGGTTCCCGACCCGTGAGGAACAGAAGCTGTTCCGCAAGCTGATTGAAGTGTCGGGTATCGGACCGCGTGTGGCGCTGGGCATTCTGACCGGCGGAACACCGGATCAGCTGATCTCGGCCATCTATCAGGAGAATATCACCTTCCTGACGAAGCTGCCGGGCATCGGCAAGAAGACGGCGCAGCGGATGATTCTGGATCTGAAGGATAAGCTGGACGGCTTCGGCGGAGCTGCCCTGCATACAGGGCTGTTCGCAGTAGCAGCTGAAGCCCAGGCCAAGGCCGAGGCACTTCCGTGGGAAGAGGCCCGGGACGCCCTGAAGGCGCTGGGGTATACCGATACCGAGCTGGACCGTGTGTGGCTGACGATGAAGAAAGAAGGAACGGATACCGGACCGGTTGACGTGCTGATGAAGAAGGCGCTGGGGCTGCTCTTTATAGCCAAATAGGTCCCCGAAGAACGGAGTGAGGAATAATGGATGACCGGATTATATCGGCAAATCTGATGATGGACGAGCAGGCGGTCGAATTAAGCCTGCGGCCCCGTTACCTGGGGGAATACATCGGCCAGAATCAGGTTAAAGAAAACCTGAAAATATATATAGAAGCAGCCAAGATGCGCAGCGAAGCGCTGGATCATGTACTGCTGTACGGGCCTCCGGGCCTGGGCAAGACTACACTGGCCAATATTATTGCCAACGAGCTGGGTGTGAATCTGCGGACCACTTCCGGTCCGGCGATTGAGCGGCCCGGCGATCTGGCGGCGCTGCTGACCAACCTCCAGGAAGGCGATGTGCTGTTCATTGACGAGATCCACCGCCTGCACCGCACGGTGGAAGAGGTTATGTATCCGGCGATGGAGGATTTCGCGCTGGATATTATGATCGGCAAAGGGCCAAGCGCCCGCTCGGTGCGGCTGGACCTGCCGCCCTTCACGCTGATTGGAGCAACGACACGCGCGGGGCTGCTGTCCGCTCCGCTGCGCGACCGCTTCGGCGTAGTCAGCCGGCTGGAGTATTACACCATCGATGAGCTGAGCTTCATCGTGTCCCGCAACGCCGAACTGCTCGGCATCGAGATACTGGGCGATGCCGCTGAAGAGATTGCCCTGCGGGCCCGCGGGACACCGCGGATTGCCAACCGCCTGCTGAAGCGGGTGCGCGATTATGCGCAGGTCCGCGGCGACGGCATCATTACGCCGGAGATTGCCGGTGAATCGCTGAAGATGCTTCAGGTAGATCCCCGGGGCCTGGACAGCATCGACCATAAGATGCTGCAGTCGATGATCAGCTCCTTCCGCGGCGGACCGGTCGGGCTCGATACCATCGCTGCTACGATAGGCGAGGAGAGCCAGACCATCGAGGACGTATACGAGCCTTATCTGCTGCAGATCGGTTTCCTGCAGCGCACGCCGCGCGGACGCATCGTTACCCCTGCGGCCTATCATCATCTGGGACTTCCGCTTCCCCCGCAGCAGAACTGAGTCTGCCGGTTCAGAAGAGCATATGTTATATAAAATCCTGCACATATTACAACATTTCCCGCATGATCTCGGCCATAATCCAACATTGTTGTATGAAATGCAGCATTTTTTTTCCGCCAAGCGGTTTATTGGGACAAATCTTGTATTTCCTACAACAATCTGTCCAAACACCCTGGTATCCGGGAAGCAAAGTTGTAATACGTACAACAATCTGATTAAGCCTACACGTATTCCGGAGCAAGATTTGAACGAAGCCCGGTCAGGAAACAGATACTCTCAAAACTTTTAGGAGGCCTACAATGAACCTTGCCAAGTGGAAAGAAACGGGGAAAGGGCTGCTGGGACGGGGGGCACTGGCGGCGCTGCTTGCTGCAGCCAGCGTTCTGACTCCAGCAGGCACCACTCACGCCGATTCCGGCGGGACGATCCGGGTTGCACTTTATGCCGATATTGGCAGCAAATATAAATCTACTGTACCGCTGGTCACACTGCAGTCCGATTTGGGATTCAGCCTGCTCTCGCAGGCGGGAACACCTCTGCTGTCGGTTCCAGCGCAGAACAAAGTCCGCGTCAGTCTGGACGGTTACCGGGTAAAGGTGCTGGAAACGCCAACCTGGCAGGTGGCGGCGGATGCAGCCAAGAAGCTGCAGGCTACCTCCGATAAACCCCAGCTGTTCATGGCATCTCGGGGCGGAGCCAAGGTGTATCAGCTATACACTGGAAGCTATGCCAGTGAAGCTGCTGCCAAATCCGGGCTGACCTCTGTAATGAAAGCCGGATTAAGCTTTCCGGAAGGACAGACCCCGGCGGTTGCCGGGACCAAACATCTGTCCGCAGGCTCCTACGCGACGCTGGAGGAAGCACAGGCGGTTGTCGGCAGCCTTACCGCTGCAGGGTTCGACGCCTGGCCGGTATTCGTGTCCGGAACGGACGGCAGTGCACGGACTGAGGTTTGGGCAGGCGAAGCGGCAAGCGACAGTGATCTTGCAGCGGTCTCTGCCTCAGCAGCTACACTGCTTCCGCAGCTAGTTCTGTCGCCGGTGGCGGCAGGTACTGCGGGACTAATTATCCGGATGGATGCGGGACTTGACTTCAGCAGTGAAGTTCAGGCCTTCCATTATCTATTGTCCGGAAGCGACGCGAAGTTCACGGCCGCCGGTAATGAGAAGGGTATACTGCTTACGGAGAGATCCAAGCGCACTTACCGCGGCAATCTGGAGCTGGGCAATCTGAACGGTTCATTGTCTGTAATCAACTTGGTGCCGCTGGAGCAATATCTGTATGCGGTTGTCGGAGGGGAAGTTTCATCCGGCTGGCCGGAAGAAGCGCTCAAAGCCCAGGCGGTCGCAGCCCGCAGCTATGCGCTGGCCCAAGGCAACCGCTTTGATGTAGCCAATGTTGTCGACACCACGCTAAGTCAGGTATATAACGGCATCACCGCTGAAGCTCCTGTCATTACTAAGGCTGTGGATGCTACCGCAGGCGAAGTGCTGATGAGCGGCGGCAAAGTAGTAGAAGCTGTATTCTCCTCTAACGGCGGCGGCGTAACCGCAGATCCGTCTGAAGTATGGAACAACGGCGGCGATACCTTCGTCAGTGTAGCCAGCCCCGAGGATAGTGCGGCAGTTGCTTCATCTAAGAAGTGGTATTATGTACTGCTGGACAGCGGTATTTCCGGATATGCCCGTGAAGACAATATCAAATTGACCGGGAATACAACAGCGGCAGGACTTCCGCTGGCTACGGCAACTACCAAGGATGTTAACATCCGGCCTTTGCCTATTATTGAGAGCAGTGTTACTCCCGCAGGCAAGCTGAACCCCGGCGATAACGCCGTAGTACTGGGTCAGGTCTATGAATCCGGCAGCTATAGCTGGATCAAAGGGCCTTATTCCTCGGCAGAGCTGCTCAAAAGCCTGTCCGGCAAAACAAGCAATGCTCTTCCTTCTTCCATAACCAGTCTCCAGGTTACTAAGCGCGGCCCTTCCGGGAGAGCGGTGGAGGTCAAGGCGAACGGCCAGATTCTGCAGGTGAAATACCCGGATTTATTCCGCTCTTCCTTTGGCGGATTGCCTAGTACTTTGTTTGATATTGTGCCTGCAGGCAGTTATACTGTACTAGGCGCTGACGGCTCTACAGCCACTATCGGCAGTGTGGCAAGCGCCGGCGTGCTCTCTGCATCCGGCAAAGTGACTGCAAATGGCAGCGGAACCGTAGTTATGGGCGCTAATCAATCCTCCAGAGTGGTCACCAGCAGCCCCGGATTCTACTTCATCGGCTGGGGCAACGGGCACGGCCTGGGCATGTCCCAATGGGGCGTAAAGGGCATGGCGGATAACGGGTATGATTATCGTCAAATATTGCAACACTATTTTAATAACGTTACTATAGTTAAGGAATGAAGACCCATCATGAATGTAGACAATTATGATTTCAATTTACCCGAGGAACTGATTGCCCAGACTCCGCTTGCGGACCGCAGTTCATCCAGACTGCTGCTCGTAAACAAAGAGAACGGTCAACTGGAACACGGACATTTCACAGATATACTGCAGCAATTCCGTCCCGGAGATACACTGGTACTGAATGATACGAGGGTTATCCCTGCCAGACTGTTCGGTGTCAAAGAAGATACCGGAGCCAAGGCAGAGGTTCTGCTGCTGAAGAATCTTGGTGAAGACCGCTGGGAAGCGCTGGTCAAGCCCGGCAAGAAGCTGAAGACCGGAGCTGTGATTATCTTCAGCGAAGAGCTTCGTGCCGTAATAGAGGATGAAGCGGATATGGGCGGCCGGACGCTGCGCTTCATCTATCAGGGAATCTTCCAGGAGATTCTGGACAGGCTCGGATCGATGCCGCTTCCCCCGTACATCAAGGAAACTCTGAGTGACCGTGAACGTTATCAGACGGTCTATGCGCGGCATGAAGGATCGGCGGCTGCGCCGACGGCCGGACTGCATTTCACCAAAGAACTGCTGGAGCAGATTGCAGCGATCGGCGTGAATATCGCTTATATTACCCTGCACGTAGGTCTTGGCACATTCCGTCCGATGTCTGTAGAAACGGTGGAAGAGCATGTGATGCATGCCGAATATTACGAATTATCCCAAGAGACGGCAGATATGCTGAACGCCGCGAGAGCCAGAGGCGGAAGAATTATCGCTGTCGGCACCACCTCCTGCCGGACCCTTGAGACGGCGGGAAGACAAGCGGCGGGCGAACCGCTGAAGGCATCAAGCGGCTGGACGGATATTTTTATCTATCCCGGCTACGAATTCACTGTCGTCAATGCACTGATTACTAATTTCCATCTGCCGAAGTCAACTTTGGTCATGCTGGTGAGCGCTTTAGCCGGCCGGGAGCATATTCTCGCCGCCTATGAAGAAGCGATTAAGCAGCAGTACCGGTTCTTCAGCTTTGGCGATGCAATGTTCATTTATTAAGCAAGAGGAAGGGTTAAACTTATGGCAGCAATCACTTACGAACATATTAAGACCTGTAAGCAGTCCGGAGCACGGCTCGGAAGAGTCCACACTCCGCACGGAATTATTGAAACACCGACCTTTATGCCGGTAGGTACACAAGCCACCGTTAAGACAATGAGTCCTGAAGAGCTTAAGCAAATGAATGCGCAGATTATTCTGAGCAATACCTATCATCTGTTCCTTCGTCCGGGCCATGAGATTATCGGCGAAGCCGGTGGACTGCACAAATTCATGAACTGGGACCGGCCGATCCTGACAGACAGCGGCGGCTTCCAGGTATTCTCGCTGAGCGACATGCGTAAGATCACCGAAGAAGGCGTTCATTTCCGCTCCCACCTGAATGGTGACAAGAAGTTTCTCTCGCCGGAAGTGGCGATGGAAGTCCAGAATGCACTCGGTTCCGATATTATGATGGCCTTCGATGAATGCCCGCCTTATCCGGCAGAATATGAATATGTCAAAAAGTCACTTGAACGCACCACCCGCTGGGCAGAAAGATGCCTTAAGAGCCATGCACGCCCTAATGATCAGGGGCTGTTCGCGATTGTACAGGGGGGCATGCACGAGGATCTGCGCCGCCAGAGCGCGGCTGATTTGACTTCCATGGATTTCCCGGGGTATGCTATTGGAGGGCTCAGCGTCGGAGAGTCCAAGCAGCTTATGTATGAAGTGCTGGATTATACGGTTCCACTGCTGCCGCAAGGGAAACCGCGCTATTTAATGGGCGTAGGTTCACCGGATGCGCTGCTGGAAGGGTCAATCCGCGGAATAGACATGTTCGATTGTGTTCTGCCTACCCGTATTGCCCGCAATGGAACGACGATGACCAGTCAGGGAAGACTCGTTGTACGCAACGCTCAGTATGCCCGTGATTTCGGGCCGCTTGATCCGGAGTGTGATTGCTACACCTGCCGGAATTATTCCCGCGCTTATTTGCGCCATCTGATCAAGGCCGACGAAACCTTCGGCTTGCGGTTAACGACATACCATAATTTACACTTCCTGCTGGAATTGATGCGTAAAGTGCGTGAAGCCATCATGGAAGATCGGCTGCTTGATTTTCGCGATGAGTTTTTTGCACAATACGGATTATATGATAATCTAAAAGGCTTCTAAAAGTACTGAGTGATGTGTTAAAGTTTTTGGAAAGGGGGGAATGATATGTCACAATTTCAACTGGCAGCAGCTTCAGGCGGGGGAGGCAGCATCCTTGGCCTGGTAGGTCCATTTGTACTTATGTTTGTTGTTTTCTACTTCCTGCTGATTCGTCCGCAGCAGAAGAAAACCAAAGCACGCAACGGAATGCTCAAGTCTTTGAAAAAAGGCGATAAGGTAGTTACTATCGGGGGTCTTCACGGAACAATCATGGAGATTTCGGATGACATCGTTGTATTGCGGGTTAATGACGTGACCCGATTAACCTTTGACCGGGGTTCGATCAGTCACGCTGTAGTGGAAGTAGAAGACAAGGATTGATTTGTCTGCACCAAATTACATAAAAATCGGCGTCTCTCGTAAGAGAACGCCGATTTTTTTTGTACATTTATAAGGTTCGGGATCTGGTGTTAACGTTAACGGACATTCGTTGCCCGGCTGCGTACCCGCAGTCTCTCTTCCCCGCTGCGCAGGGTGAGTTTGGCAAGCTGTACGGCGACAGTTGTGGACAGGACAGCCAGCAAAGTGCCGCCGAGCATATCGGTCAGCCAGTGGATGCCGAGATAGAAGATGCCGAATACGATAGTAACGGCCGAGATTGTACTAATTACCATCCAGCGGCGGTTGCCGGAGCGGTAGGCCAGCAGCGCCATGGATACAGAAATGGCCGTATGCAGGCTGGGGAAGCAGTTGTTCAGGCCGGATAGCGGCCGGTACTCCTGTTCGAACTTCGGAAAAACATCCAGCATGGTAAACCGCACCCCTGCGGGCAAATAGGACCACACTTCGTTTACCGGAAAATACAGATAGAATGGAATGGCAATGGCGTAGGTGATCATGATCGTGTAGCAGGTCGCATATAGCATCACGCGGTTCTTATCCAGCAGATAGACTCCGAGCGAGGCGGCGAGCACCGATTGCAGCATGAAAATATAGAAGAAGACAATGATTGGGGTCAGCCAAGGCGTATAGAACAGCTCTTGCACATGTCTGACAAAATGGCCCTCAAGACCAAAGACAAAGGCTGTGTAATCCGAGGTCAGATGCATCTTACGCTCGATCTGCAGCTCATATTTATTCAGAGCAAGCACGCTGAACATTCCTATAACGATTAGTGTGAATTTATAGGAGCGCAGGAGCTCTCTCCCGATTTCAACTAGAGCCATCAGCGGATTGCGCCGGGCACCGATCCAAATCAATACCACTACAATGGCAACGGTGTACACAACTACAAGATTCATGGACTGGTAAAGCAAAGCATTCGAAGCCTCCTTGATAAATCCCTCATATGAAGTCAGATGAACTCAGTTTAACATATTTTCAAGGGGAGGTTTCAATTTTCGAAAAATTATATTAATTAGGATTTTTGCAAATTAACCCCAAATATTCCCCCGAGTGCACCAATGCCTGCTGCAGCAAGCACCCACAGGAAATCAATCCCTTCGGGTGCGCTGTCCAGAGCCAAAAATCCGATCAGCAGAACAATCAATCCATAGAATGCACCAGTGAGACCTCCCTGATACCAGCCTTTACTTGAAGCCCGGCTCCCTGCAGTCAAACCTCCGAAAGCGGCAGCTATGCCGTGTACAATATAGGTGTACATGGTCAGATCCTGTTCCTGCAGTCCGCTGCCCCAGAGCAACAGGGAGAGGACGAACGCGCCCAGCAGCATCCACAGGAACGACCGGCATAAACCCGATAATACAGGACTAGATATTTTCCATGAGAATAGACGCCTGATTAACGACATGGTAAAACCTCCTAAAAGTTTTGTCAGCACTTGCCCTCTTTGTTTGCGATACTTCCTGTGCTTTGAGCTGGTACTAATTATTGTATGGGAAGGCTTGCCCCAATAGTACAAGAATGGCAGACTGGACTTTTACCAGTAATTAATCAGCAGGCTTCCGAATGTTCCCTTGGCAGGCAGGTCAGAATAGGGGTACATTACTCCGCCCGTACGGTCATAAGCCGCCGGGTGAGAAGCGGAAGGGGAGCGAAGAGAATATGTTGTTCCAGCATATTACTGCCCACATCTTTCTGACCGTGCTGATGTATATCTTCATTTTCCTGAGTATGCGGATCATGGGCAAACGGGAGATCGGCAAATTGTCTGTTTTTGACCTCACGATTTCCATAATGATTGCTGAGATCGCTGTGTTTGTAATTGAAGATATCGAGCGGCCCATCTATGACGGGTTCGTGCCTATGGCAACACTGGTTCTGATTCAGGTATTGGTCGCACAGCTTAGTCTGAAGAGCCGGAAGCTGCGCCTGCTGGTGGATGGCAAGCCGAGTATCCTCATCTCGGACGGTAAGCTCCACCGGGGCGAAATGCGTAAACAAAGATATAACATTGATGATCTGCTGCTGCAGCTGCGCGGGCAGAACATAGACAGTCCGGCAGATGTAGAGTTTGCCATTCTTGAAACAAGCGGGCAGCTCACCGTGATTGAGAAGAATAAAGGTGTATCCTCGTCCAATCAGACCGGAAACAGCAGTTCAAGCGCTGAGCAGAAAGAGCAGAACAGCGGAGGCCAGGAGAGCTCCGGAGGTTCAGATAAGTCAGACAAATCAAACAAATCAGACAACTCAAAAAAATCGGGCAAATCGGACAGTTCCGGTAAAGTTAAGCTTCCGAAGCATAAAATCCGCTACGAGGGGCTGCCGATCCCGCTGATTATGGACGGGAAGGTGCAGGACGGCAACCTGGAGATGATCGGCAAGAACAGATTTTGGCTTAGAACGCAGATCCGTCAGAAGGGCGTCTCCGATTTCCGCGATGTCTTCCTATGCTCGATTGATCATAAAGGGCAGATTTATATTGACCCGATCAGCCGCCGGTAACCACTAATTGCGCCAGCGTTTGAAGAAGGGCACACGCTCCAGATCACGCCTGGAGATCAGCCCGGATAACAGGCAGATGCTAAAGTACACTCCCATCCCGCAGGCAGCGGCAGCCAGAAACTGTATCCACTGTGACGGGGAGACGGGAACTGAGGTGTAGACATACGACATTCCAGCGGCCATGATGATCGTAGCCGCTATGATTTTGACCGGATCCGACCATCTTAAGGACATGGCTGTGAGCCGGATAACACTGTATCCATGCAGCATGGTTACGAGGAGGCTGTTGACAATAATGGCGACGATGGCTCCTTGTATCCCGTACTCCGGCCGGGAGGCGAGCAGCAGGATCAGCAGAATCTTGACGACTGCACCAATCAGCGTATTGATCAGTGCCTTGCCCGGGCGGTCCATTGCCTGAAGGGCAACCTGCAGCGGAGCCTGAACATAGAGGAATAAAGCGAACGGCGCCATCATCCGCAGCATAGGTGCCGTATCCGCTGCATTGCCGTACATCATTGTACATAACGGTACGGCAAGAACGTACATAACAGCAGCAAACGGGGCACCGGTGACCATCGCCAGCCGCAAGGCCTGATGCATTCTTTTATGAATCGTGGGCAGGTCATTTCGGGCAGCTGCCTCGGATAAGGAAGGGACGAGGGACACGGCCAGCGAGGAGCTGAGGACACCCGGCAGCAGCAGCAGCGGGATGACCATTCCCTGCAGGGAACCATATTGTGCAGTTGCGGCTGCAGCAGCTATTCCGGCAAGTGCAAGGCTGCGCACGGTAATAATGGATTCGAGCAGATACGAGAAGGAACCGATCAGCCGCCCGGCTGTCACAGGTACAGAAATGCCGATCAGCCGCTTAAGCACGGCGTCGGGCGGCCTCTGCGGTTGATCTCCGGACTCTGCAGCACTACCGGAAACTGCCGTGCCGTCAGCAGGAGGATCCGCATTCTTGTCCTTTTTGACGATATAATAATATTGCAGCAGCAGGGCCATCATTCCGCCAATTTCACCGACAGTTACGCCCAGCATCGCACCTGCCGCCGCAAAAGCGATTCCTTTTGGGAGCAGCAGCCACGAAAACCAGAGCATGAAGAAGATTCGGATGACTGATTCCAGCACAGAGGAAAACGCCGAGGGCAGCATATTCTGCCTTCCCTGGAAATATCCGCGGTAGATGGACGAAACGGCAACGATTGCGATCATTGGGGTCATGCTGACAAAGGTGTAATAGACCCGCCGGTCGGTCAGAATAACACTGGATACCCAAGAGGCGCTGAGCAGAGCTACAATGGTGAACAAAATACCCAGCGTCAGGCTGAGCGCGAGGCCCGTATGCAGGATTTTGCGGGACTGCTCCGGACGGTTCTCTCCTTCTGCTTCAGCAACCATTTTGGCGATTGCCAGCGGGATCCCGCCGGTAATGACAGTCACCAGCACAATAAAGAACGGATATCCGAGCTGATATAGTCCAACTCCTTCGGCACCGATGATCCGCGGCAAGGCAATCCGGGGAATAAAACCAAGCATCCGGTTAATAATGCCTGCAAATAACAGGATTAATGTTCCTTGTATAAAGGTCTGTTTCCTCAAAGGCCACTCCTTCTTCCCAAATTAGATAAACACTGCAGGTGAATTTGTCTCTCTCCCAAGAAGGCTTGTATAAGGATATGCTGCTACCGGTCCACTCCATGACAAGCTTTCCATGTGACAAGTTTTTGGCTGAAAGAAGGAAAGAACGGCAGAGAGGTCGAATATTTACCTCTGAGCATTCGTAACGGGGAATCTTTGGAGGTGTCAACACGTGGAATCGGAACAATGGAGATATGACGAGCTTAGTGAAGAAATCGAAGCCATGTGCATCAGCAAAGCGGAGGAATTCCGGCTCCTCGGCTATGAATATGTGACCGGTAAGGATATTTGGGATTGCATCAGCCGTAACTATGTTAAGGAAGGAAGACCTCCTCTGCATAAACTGGTCAATGATATATATTCGCTGAAATCGGGCAGTTATATGAATTATCTGACCATTGCGGCCTACCGGGGATTGAACTGACGTGCTAATTTGCCAAAAGGTACGATTTTCTTTTGCAAACAGCTACAGGAAGCAGTAAAGTAAGAGAAGAGTATTTCAACAGTTCCTATCCAAACGGATGGCTCTCGCCACAAGCAGAACCGGCCGTTTCTTTGTGTGAATCCGGCACCGTCATTCCTCCTGAATTGACGGTGATTTCGCACGTAGCTATAATAGGAATATTGAGTAATGAAAGGGGAACTAGCTAGAGCATGAAGAGAATGTTGAGCTTTATCATTACCGTGGTCGTCCTAACCGGCGTCATGGGACTTACAACTCCCGGGCTGCTGGACAAGGTCCGTCTAGGTCTTGACCTGAAAGGCGGATTTGAGATTCTGTACCACGCCGAGCCCATGGATACGGGAGGAACCCTGACCCGTGCTTCGCTGCAAAAAACAGCGGAGAGCCTGGAGAAACGGGCGAATGCACTCGGAACAAGCGAGCCTGAGGTTACAACCGAAGGTACGGACCGCATCCGTCTGAAGATTGCGGGCGTTACTGACGAAGCCGAGGTCCGCAAGAAAATGAAAGAACCTGCAGTTCTGACCTTCCGCAGTGCCGCTGATGGTGATGCAGCTGGAGTCTTCAGCAAGATTGAACTCGTAGGCAGTGATTTTGTTGAAGGTGCGGCTGAAGTTCAACGCGACAATCTCAACCGTCCTGAGATTAGTATCTCTATTAAAGACAAAGCTAAATTTGCTGAAATTACAGAGCGTCTCCTGGGTAAGCAGCTCGCCATTTATCTGGATGAGACATTGTTGTCCGATCCTCCTTATGTTAGGGCAGTCCTGACCGATGGTAAGGCTTCCATTTCCGGCGGATATACACTAGATGAGGCCCGTGAGATCGCCGATACGATCAATCTCGGTGCTTTGCCGCTGAAGCTTACGGAGAAATATTCCCAGAGCGTAGGGGCAACACTTGGTAAACAGTCACTTGATCAAACGGTTAGAGCAGGTATTGTCGGTTCCCTGATCATTCTGATATTCATGATGTTTATGTACCGTCTTCCGGGCGTACTGGCCAGCTTCGCGCTGATTCTTCATACCTGGCTGCTGATTCTGGTGTTCGTTATAGCTGATTTCACCTTGACCCTTCCCGGTATCGCCGCGTTCATTCTCGGTATAGGGATGGCAGTCGATGCCAATATCATTACCAATGAACGGATCAGGGAAGAAATGCGCAGCGGTAAGAGCATTTTGTCTTCCGTCAAAGCAGGTAACAAGACCTCCTTCCGTACCGTTATGGATGCGAATGTAACCACTATTATCGTAGCGGCTGTCATGTTCGCCTTCGGTACAGGTGCGGTTAAAGGCTTCGCGCTGATTCTGATTGTGGAAATTGTACTTAGTATTGTAACAAACCTTTATTTTGCCCACTGGATGCTGACAGTGCTGGTTAAAGCCGGCGCACTCAAAAAGCCGAAGCAATTTGGGGTAAAGGAGAGTGACATCAGTGCGCTTTAAGAAAGAGCTTGATTTCGTACATTTAAGTAAATTTTTCTATATTTTCTCCATCGCCCTTACTGTGGCGGGACTGGTCTTTCTGGCAACCTTCGGCCTGAATTACAGCGTTGATTTCAAGGCCGGGTCCAACGTGGACGTGTCCCTCTCCAAGAGCATCACGCTGGCTCAGCTGCAGCCGGCTTTAGATGAAGCGGGGATTGGTCATGACCCTACAATTACCATCGGGGATAAGCGGGTTAACATCCGCTACGATGAAGAGCTGGATGACACTCAAAGTGAAACCCTGAAAGCGGCAATCACCAAGATTGACGATAAGGCATCCTTTGAAGTCAACACAGTGGATACAGAAATGGCTAAGGAATTGGCCCGCAATGCGATCTATTCGGTGCTGCTCTCCAGTATCGGGATTATTATTTATGTAAGTATCCGCTTTGAATGGCGGTTTGCGCTGGCTTCCATCGTGGCGCTGCTCCATGATGCATTTATGGTTGTAGCGATCTTCTCCATCTTCCGTCTGGAGGTGGACTTGACCTTCATTGTCGCGGTGCTGACCATCATCGGTTATTCCATCAATGATACGATCGTTATCTTTGACCGGATCCGCGAGAACCTGCGGTTCGGTAAACAGAAGTCGTATGAAGATCTTAAGTCCCTCGTTAATAAGAGTGTGTCCCAGACCCTCATGCGCTCCCTGTATACAGCCTTTACGGTATTTATTGCCGCATTCTTCCTGCTGATTATGGGCGGAGAGTCGATCAAAATGTTCTCACTTGCCATGGTAATCGGTTTGCTCTTCGGAGCCTATTCTTCGATCTTTATTGCAAGCCCGCTCTGGCTGCTGCTCAAGAAACGCCAGAAGACACCGGTAAAGAGCAACCCGGCCAAAGCCTAAAACTTAAGTTTCCCGGAAAGCCGTGTCACAAGCGACGCGGCTTTTCGGAATCTTTGGATCAGCATCTTAGCTGGTTTCATCATCATGAGATTACTTGCTAGTGGTAAGGAGGGCCTCGTTATGAATGACAAACAATTAGCTGCAAGAGACACCGTTGCCTGGACCGGAATCCTCAGTGATGTCGGGCTGGCTCTGGCCAAAGGCGCCTTCGGTTATCTTTCAGGCAGCAAAGCATTGATGGGGGATGCCATCTATTCCGGAGCAGATGCCGCCGCCAAGCTGGCTGGGGTTATTCCGTGGAACCCGAAGCAGGGACACAAGTATGCAGGATCATCAGGCAGCCGGGCCGGGCAGCGAAATAAAGAGCCGATGGCAGCCATTCTTTTTTCTGTGCTGATTCTTATGGGCGGGCTGCAGATTGCTTTCTCGGCCATTCGTGATTTAACCAGAGGACATTTATCAGCCCCGGGGCAGTCGGCACTTGTTACTGTCTTAATCTGCATTGTGTTCAAAGAGGCTATCTTTCAATATCAATACCGTTATTCCAAAAAAAAGAACGATGGCAGTCATGCCGCGTATGCGGATAACCACCGTTTCAGTCTATATACTTCCATAACCGTATTTATAGGTATCGCTCTGGCCATGACGGGCGGGTATTTCAATTGGCATCCTATGCTCTATATGGACCCGATTGCCGCGCTGCTGACCGGATGTCTGGTTATCCGCAAAGGCTATTCATTAATCACTTCCTCTGTTTACAGCAAAAAGATTCAGGAGCTTCCTTCCGAGGAGGCAGCCAGCTTCATTGAGACTGTCCAGCGTGTGCATGGAGTCATCCGGGTGGAGCAGCTCAAGGCAGTGGAGGAAGGCAGTTATGTGAATCTTCATGTCAAGATCAGCGTAAATCCGCGGATCAGCGTGATGGAAGCCCAGGATATCTCGGAATGCGCCCGGAAGCTGCTGCAGCACCGGTTTGTACATGTAGGCGAGGTTCAAATGGATGTTGTGCCGTATGATCCGGGTTATCCCTATAAAAGCAATCATGAGCTCGTGGATAATGATATTCCCACGCTGCTTCAGTAGTCTGCAAGGTGAGAGAAAGGTGAGCTGTATTGCTTCATTCAAAAACAAGATGGCAATCTCCGGCAGCCGATCCCGAGAAAAATGGGGAACTGGCCCGGAGCCTTTCTATTTCTCCGCTTCTTTCCTCACTGCTGGTGCAAAGAGGCATGAATACCGCAGACAAAGCGCGGGTATTCATGGATGGCGGAGCAGAGGATAGTCATGATCCGTTCCTGCTCAAGGGAATGGCTGAGGCTGTGCCGCGAATTCGAAAGGCATTGCAAGATGAAGAACATATTCTGGTGTATGGCGATTATGATGCAGACGGGGTGTCCAGTACTGCGCTGATGATCTATCTTCTGCGTCATCTGGGCGCTTCTTTTGACATTTATATCCCTCATCGTTCCAATGAAGGCTACGGTCTGCATAATCATGCGCTTGATTGGGCGCTGCAGCAGGGAGTATCTCTCGTTATTACTGTGGATACTGGTATTAGTGCCTACCATCAGATTGCCTACGCTTCCGGGCTGGGCATTGATGTTATAGTCACAGACCATCATGAGCCCCCCGAGCTGCTGCCTGAGGCTTATGCACTCATTAATCCGAAATTGCCAGACTGCCCGTATCCATTCAAGGGTCTCGCCGGAGTGGGTGTTGCTTATAAGCTGGCCGAGGCGCTCCTTGGCAGCGAAGTTCCTGAGGAATGGTGTGAGATCGCCGCAATCGGTACGGTTGCAGATCTGATGCCGCTGCTTGGGGAGAACCGGAGTCTTGTGCGCCGGGGACTCACCAGCATGCGGAATTCGCCGTTTCCGGGGATTCGGGCGCTGCTCTCTGTCAGCGGAATTACGATGAGTACTGTGAGCGCTGTTAATATTGCCTTCGGCATGGCGCCGCGCATTAATGCCAGCGGAAGACTGGATCATGCAGGACGGGCGGTCACACTGCTCACTACCTCGGATGCTGAAGAGGCGGAGCAATTTGCCGGAGAGCTTGACCTCCTGAATAAGGAACGTCAACTGGTCGTTGAGAGAATTGTTGGGGAAGCTACGGCCAAACTGGAGGAGAGAATCAGTCAAACCGGGCTTCCGGATATTATTGTGCTCGCTGAGCAGGGCTGGAATGTCGGCGTAGTCGGTATTGTAGCCTCCAAGCTGCTGGAAAAGTATTACCGTCCGGTTATTATTCTGGACATTCACCCGGATACAGGAATGTGCAAGGGCTCTGCCCGCTCGATTCCCGGGCTGGATATCTATGAGGCCTTGTCTTCATGTGCCGGATTGATGGACCATTTCGGCGGGCATCCGGCTGCGGCCGGAATGAGCCTGCCGCAGGACAAGCTTGAAGACTTTGATGCAGCGCTTAACGCATATGCTGCATCTATCCTGACACCAGAGGACTTTGTAGCCGTGACGGCTGCAGACGGTGAGGTCTCAATAGCTGATTTGTCACTGCAGGCTGCGCTTGAACTGGAGCGGCTTGCCCCCTTCGGGATGGCTAACCCGCTGCCGAGATTCATTCTGCGCGGAGCTGCTGTGAAGGAAACCCGCAAGATGGGCCAGGACGGCAAACATCTGAAGCTTGTCCTGCAGCAGGACAAGGTGACGATCGAAGCGGTAGCCTTCGGTAAGGGGCCGCTGGCTGATCTGCTGCCTGCAGGTACCCTTATTGATGTGCTGGCGGAGCTGTCGGTCAACGAATGGAACGGCTCACGCAAGCCTCAGCTGATGCTGCAGGACCTCGCAGTGCCTGCCGCACAGCTGTTCGATCTGCGCGGTGCTGCCGATGCAGTCAAGCAGGCAGCGCATATCCAGGAGCTGATCCGCTCTTACAGCGGCAGCAACCCGGTGAAGACTGCGGCGGTATTTCAGAACAGCCGTATGTCACCACTGCGTGAACTGAAAGGCATGTCGCTGTGGGTCTATGATGAGGATGCCGGGATTTCACCGTTGCATCAAGGTGATTCGGGAAGTGACCAAACAGAGATAACACTGCTCTGTCTGCTGGATATGCCGGAAACGCCGGAGCAGCTGGAGGCACTGTTCACTGCATTTCCACGCACAGAGAATATTGCCCTGCTGCATTCGATCCGCGACGGCCGTGACCGGCTGCAGGTTCCTACCCGTGATCACTTCAAGTCGTTGTATAAATTGATAGCCTCGATCGCAGCTACCGCAACCCCTGAGCATGAAGTGCTGCTGCGGCTTAGCCGCCAGTCTGCACTGGGTGTGCGTATGCTGGGCAGAATGCTCGATGTATTCGATGAGCTTGATTTCATTAAACGCAGCGGCGGCAGCATCACCTTTGTCACGCAGCCTGCCGCCAAGAGTCTGACGGCATCAGAGCATTTTGTCAGACTGGGCAAGACGGCTGAAATGGAACAGTATTTCATGGAAGGCAGCCGCGGCGAATTGCAGGAATTCATGCTGTCACGCCGGTTAGGCGCCTCGTAGCATTTTGTAATTGCTTTCCGTATAAGAGTTTTTGCAGGGAATTCAGATGAGGATGATCCTGTCCTCATAACTTTTAGGAGATGAGACTATTGGATTTCAAAGACAGTATTCGTGTGATTCCGGATTTCCCGCAGCCGGGAATCAGCTTTAAAGATATAACTACCCTGCTTAAAGATGGCGCCAAGTACCGTGCAGCTATCGATGAGCTTAAGGCGCTTGTTGCCCATCTGGAGATTGATATAATTGCCGGACCGGAGGCGCGCGGCTTTGTAGTAGGTGCACCGCTGGCGTATGCACTGGGCGTCGGTTTTGTGCCCATCCGCAAAAGCGGCAAGCTTCCTTACGCGACGATTGAAGTGGGATACGATCTGGAATACGGCAAAGATACCCTTGCCGTACACACAGACGCTATCCAGCCGGGACAGAAGGTTCTGATTGCTGATGATCTGCTCGCTACCGGCGGCACGATCGCTACTTCGGTAAGCCTGGTGGAGCAGCTTGGCGGACAGGTGGTCGGCGCAGCATTCCTGATTGAACTGACGGCTCTGGCCGGACGCAATAAGCTGTCTGATATTGAAGTGGTTACCCTGTTGACTTACGAGGATTAATTCACCCGGACAACTTTTCCCGGGAAATATAAAGCGGACTGCTGTCGATTTAAGACAGCAGTCCGCTTTTTTTTGAAATATTAGAATTTATAGGCTAGAGAAGTGATAAGTGCACCACGGTCGTTAGCACGGCGAAATGCACTCTTTTTGAAAGGATAAGAGCTCTACGGTCCGTAAAAGTACTTTATAACCGTGTTTCTTCTATTATATATAAGTATTCAGGGCTTAATGAGCGGATTTCTCTGCTTCCTGTTCATTGGACAAGCCAAGAACCTCGAACAGCTTGAAGAGCAAGGAGAGAACCATACCGACGATTGTCGCCAGTGCCATACCTTTCAGCTGTACACCGTAGATCGTCAGTGAGATACCGCTGATGCCGACCACCAGTACCAGAGTAGCCAGAATCATGTTGGTAGCTTTGGAGAAATCGACCTTCTGCTCCACGAAAATACGCAGACCCGATGCGGCAATTACTCCGAACAGTAAGAGTGAGACACCGCCCATGACCGGCTGCGGGATATTAGCAATGACCGACGAGAATGTTCCGGAGAACGAAAGCAGGATAGCGATCACTGCAGCGCCGCCGATTACGTACACCGAGTAGACTTTGGTAAGCGCCATAACGCCGATATTTTCACCATAAGTGGTATTCGGGGTGGAGCCCAGGAATCCTGATAGTACCGTGGAAATCCCGTTACCCATCAGTGAGCGGTCCAGTCCGGGATCTTTGGTCAGGTCTTTGCCGACAATGTTGCTGGTTACCAGCAAGTGGCCGATATGCTCAACAATAACAACAAGCGATACAGGGATGATTGTGAAAATTACCGACCATTCGAAAGATGGGGTGATAATCGTTGGATGGGACAGGAAATGGGCTTCAGAGATAGCCCCTGTATTTACCTGGCCCAAGATATAAGCGAGTACATAACCGGTAACGATACCGATGAGGATATGAATGATTTTGGGGAAGCCGCGGAATAACACGGAGCCGAGTACGGTAACGCCCAGCGTGACCATCGACAAGGTAATAGCTTTTCCATCCGGAGTCCAGTCAGTGGCGGCCACTCCTTCAGGAGCAATCAGTCCGGCCATGCGTGCTGCTACAGGAACGAGCTCCAGTCCGATGGTTGCTACGATAGCGCCCATAACCGCCGGAGGGAATACGACATTAATCCAGCCGGTGCCCGCATAACGCACGATCAAAGCGACTAGAATAAAAATAACACCAGTAACAATAAATGCGCCAAGTGCAAGCGAATATCCATGCTCATGATCGCCGGAATGTTTATCTAGCACACTTAATACCGGAGAGATGAAGGCGAAGCTTGAACCAAGATATGCGGGGATTTTGCCGCGGCAGATCAGAATGTAAAGCAAGGTGCCGATACCATTCATCAGCAGGATCATGCCGGGATCTACACCGAACAGGTTGGGGACAAGCACTGTGCTGCCGAACATGGCGAACAAATGCTGAAGACTCAGGAGGAAACCCGGGCCCCAAGGGAGTCTTTCGTTAACTTGAATTTCGCGTTGCAATGGAGTTCACTTCTCTTTCTGATCTAATTTGATGTAAGCTTGACGTTAAAAAACCGCCTTTACTAGATTAAATAGATCGGCGCCTTTTTACAACAACATTTTTGCGCGCGCCACAAAATTGTCTTTTCTTGTCCCTTTCCCTTACAGGAATACCACGCTATGGCAAGTGTTGACGTAATCCTCCGTAAGCGTCATAATTATAGACAACTTTAATCTGTGCGTAGTGCAGTTTGGAACATATGGAACCTGCAAATTCTGCACGGCTTGCGGGTTCATTTTATTATAGAAGGGAAACGGATACGACGAGAATGGGCATAGAGCAATTAACCGAAAAGGCCGGCGCCTATATAAAAGAAAAAGATCTTCTCCGCATCCGGGAAGCTTATGAGTTTGCCGATCAGGCTCATCACGGGCAGGTTCGGAAATCGGGGGAGCCATACATTCTGCATCCGCTGGCGGTCGCAGATATTGTCGTCAACATGCAAATGGATGTTATATCTATTATTGCAGCGCTGTTGCATGATGTTGTAGAAGATACGACGGTGTCACTGGACCAGATTCGCGCGAAATTTGGCGATACCTGCGCCATGCTGGTGGACGGTCTGACCAAGCTGGAACGCATCCGGTTCCGCTCTAAGGAAGAGCAGCAGAACGAGAATTACCGCAAAATGTTCATCGCTATGGCTCAGGATATCCGGGTCATTGTGATTAAGCTGGCGGACCGTCTGCATAATATGCGTACGCTCAAGTACCAGTCGGAAGAGAGCCAGCGCCGTATTTCCTATGAGACTCTGGAGATTTTTTGTCCCATTGCGGACCGCTTGGGGATCTCTGCGATTAAATGGGAGATGGAGGATATTGCCCTCCGTTATCTGAATCCGCAGCAGTATTACCGGATTGCCAATCTTGTACACAAGAAACGGGCAGAACGTGAGCAGTTTATCGACAGCGTTATCGGGCGGATCCGCGCCAAGCTGGATGAAATGGGCATCGAAGGGGATCTTTCGGGACGCCCGAAGCATATTTACAGTGTCTATAACAAGATGAGCACCAAGAACAAGCAGTTCAACGAAATCTATGATCTGCTGGCCATCCGCATTATCGTCGACAATATTAAGGATTGTTATGCTACGTTAGGAATTATCCATACTCTTTGGAAGCCGATGCCTGGCCGGTTCAAGGATTATATCGCCATGCCCAAAGCGAATATGTATCAGTCTTTGCATACAACGGTAGTGGGTCCCGGAGGGGAGCCTACTGAAGTGCAGATCCGTACCTGGGAGATGCACCGTACGGCCGAATTCGGGATAGCTGCGCATTGGGCGTATAAGGAAGGCAGCAGCAACAACGTGAATCCGGAGAACCGGATGCCGTTCTTCCGCGAGATTCTGGAGCTGCAGCATGAAGCTAAGGATGCGGAAGAATTCGTGGAGTCGCTCAAAATGGACTTTTTCTCCGACCTCGTCTTTGTGTTCACGCCTAAGGGTGAGGTTGTAGAGCTGCCTGCAGGCTCTGTGCCGCTTGACTTCGCGTTCCGCATCCATACAGAGGTCGGCAACCGGACGATCGGCTCCAAGGTCAACGGGCGCATCGTACCGCTCGACCATAAGCTGAAGACCGGGGATATCGTGGAGATTCTGACCTCGAAGAACTCGTACGGGCCGAGCCGTGACTGGCTGAAGATTGCCCAGTCTTCACATGCGCGAAGCAAGATCAAGCAATGGTTCAAGAAGGAGAAGCGGGAAGAGAACGTTGAAAAAGGCCGTGAAGCGATCGAACGTGAGCTGAAGCGCCTGAACGTGGAGGTCTCTGACTGGCTGACGGAAGATAAATTGTCAGAAGCAGCGAAGAAATTCGCCTTCAATGATGTAGAGGATATGCTCTCCGCAGTAGGTTTTGGCGGGATTACAGCCGCGCAGATTGCCTCCAAGCTGACCGAGAAGCTGCGTAAGGACCAGGAAGAAGCCGCCGGTCATCTGGAGCTGACTTCTGAGATGAAGGAGATCAAATCCAGCGGGGAGAAGCGCAATCAGCCGACCAACGGCGTGCGTGTCAAAGGGATTGATAATCTGCTTGTACGCTTCGCACGATGTTGTAATCCCGTGCCGGGCGACGATATTATTGGTTATGTAACCCGCGGACGCGGCGTATCCGTGCACCGTGAGGATTGTCCGAACATTCCGGGTGAAGGGGACGGGGAGGAATCAGCCCGTGTCATTGAAGTGGAATGGGAAGGCAGCATGGAGGCCAACTATAGCGTCGATATTGAGATTACGGGCCATGACCGCAACGGACTGCTGAATGAAGTGCTGCAGGCGGTGTCGGAGAGCAAGACCAATATCTCAGCGGTTACGGGACGCTCTGACAAGAACAAGATGGCGATGATTCATATGACGATTCTGATCCGCAACACCGATCATCTGCAGTCTGTGGTGGATAAGGTCAAGCGCGTGAAGGATGTTTATACGGTTAACCGCATTATGCAATAAGGCATGAAGGCAACAAGGCAAGGAGCTGAAGGATGTTATGAGAGTGGTTGTACAGCGCTGCAAGGATGCGAGTGTGACGGTGGACGGAACAGTAACCGGAGCGATTGGAGAGGGCCTGATGCTGCTGGTCGGCGTAACCCATGAAGATACGGAGAAGGATGCCAAGTATTTGGCTGACAAGGTAGCCGGACTGCGGATCTTTGAGGATGACGCCGGCAAAATGAACTTCAGTGTAACAGATGCCGGCGGAGCAATCCTGTCTGTGTCCCAGTTCACCCTGTACGGGGACTGCCGCAAGGGCCGGCGGCCCAACTTCATGGCTGCGGCGGCTCCGGCGGAGGCCGAGCGGCTCTATGACTACTTCAACCAGGAGCTGCGCAGAGGCGGACTTCAGGTGGAGACCGGTATTTTTGGAGCGATGATGGACGTCTCCCTGACGAACTGGGGCCCGGTTACCCTGCTGCTGGACAGCCGGGGCTAGTCTTGGAAGAGGCGGCCGCTAAGCGGGCTTAATATGACAATCTAATTTTACAGCTGGATGTAAGGACCCCGTTTGGGGTCTTTTTTGTATTGGATAGCGGTTTCCCCGGCTGGATAAACTAGTGAAGAACCATTATACACAAGTTGCGGGGAGTAAGTAGCATGAGACAATCACAGAAAGCATGGATATGGAACAGTATACAGAGCTCTACAGCGGGCTCTATGACTGAAGCTGCTGCGACGGCAAGGGGAGCCGGGGAGCAGAGGGAGCCGCAGATGCTCAAGGGAACAAGCCGCAACCTTCTGCCGCGGACGTAAGGAGTGCGGGAGAAGGCGGCTTATTTCTGTGTTTTTTGGAGCGTTCAAATGGGGGGTAGCCGGCGGGATTTTGCGAAAGCTGCCCTGATCTCGTTATAAAGCAGGGGAATGAGGGTAATAGAATGACGAGAACAGAATAGCGTAGAGAGGAGAAATATATCTCAATGAGTAAAGTAGCATTTCTGCTCGCTAATGGTTTTGAGGATTCCGAAATGAAGGTGCCTTACGAAGAAGTACTGCAGGCCGGACATCAGGCAGAGATTATTGGTCTGAAGAAAAATGAGACCCTGCTCGGTAAAAAAGGCAGCGTGTCTTATGCCGCCCATAAGGCGGTCAGCGAGGTGAAAGCCGGAGATTATGATGCTGTAGTCATCCCGGGCGGATCTTCGCCGGAGAACCTTCGTCTTGACCAGGATATCCTGCAATTTGTAAAAGATGCGGACGGTGCAGGCAAGCCTATTGCTGCTATCTGCCACGGGCCGCAGATTCTGATCAGTGCCGGTCTGGTACAAGGCCGCACGCTTACCTCCTATCCGCCGCTGAAGGATGATCTCATCAATGCCGGTGCGGAATTCAAGGATGAAGAGGTCGTCGTGGACGGCAATTACATTACTTCACGCACACCCAAGGATGAGCCCGCATTTGTGCGTGAGCTGCTTAAGGTGTTGTAATACATGCTTGATCTGAATGAACTCATGCAGCGCTGTAATACTTAAACTAACCTTTGGGAGGGATTTACCATGACTAAAAGAATCCAAGCCTATTTCAGCACAGAAGATGCAGCAGAAGGTGCCAAGACAGCACTGATTCCATACGGTGTGGAGGGAATTGAAGTGTCGGCGCTGACGGATCCTCTGGATACGGGCGGAAACAACCGCCGCAATATTCTGATTCCGCTGGCTCCCTATAACACTTCGGCTACAGCTGCCGGAGGGGTCTACGCAGCAGGGGGCGCGGCAGGGCCGCTTACCGGAGCAGCCATTGTACCTGGAGTTACTGTTGATGATGACCTGGGCCGGACAGATGATGAACGTACGGCGGGAGAGGTGCACAGCGGCTCTGATTTGAAAAGCAGCGATTTGGATAACCTGCACTACGTAATGGATCTCAAAGTGGCTGAGAATCACTACAATGAGGTTGTTGAGGTTCTGCGCGGCAAGCAGGCCTATGTGGAGATTTTTGATTAAGCAGGAGGCCGTGCTTAGTCCGGATAACCAATTCAGCTCCAGTCCTCCCTTAGGGGGAGGCTGGAGCTATTTATTTGCCCGCAGGGAAGCAGAAACCGCATGAATTCTCTAGACAGGGAATAGGGTTGTAGTGTAACCTAATCTGTAGAGTTCGGGCACAGGCATGTACGACTCAATAAAACGCTTTCTTTTCTGTAATGCAACTGTAATATTACATTCATGATTCCTTAATATAGCGTGTTTATAATAGAAGCATGACCCCCTTTTTTATAATATATGATGATGGACCTGCAGCAATCGGCTGCAGGTCATTTTTTTTTGAAATCTAAGAATTTACATGCTTGGAGTAGAAGGGCGTCAGTAGTCGGTAGCGTGAAGCAGACCGTGTAGCGGACTGAGAGGCCCTTATTTTCCACAAAAGCTTACTTTAGAGGATGAAACGGACTGAGATTCCGTTATCTTGTTCATTCCAGCTCGAAATGAGGCATCTCTGGACACATAACGGAATCTCAGTCCTCCTGGCTGGCAGGTAATCCTGAGGAGCCGCGTCCAGTTCTTGCATAGGCCATGTGCGCTTGCGCAGCTCCGGCTGATTCACCCTGGCTGCGAGCAGGGATACTTAACTCAATTTAATTCAATTCATTCCTTGACTTTAGCGCAGTGGTTCAGTAGAATCTAACAATATACGGTATGTTATAATGTTTTGATGACGGGACCAAGTACTCCGTAGCCCACAACCCCAGAGAGGAATCCCGCAGATCCGGCTGCACGTCCAAGTGAGGACGGCAATACCTGATCCGCATGGCTGTAAGGATTCTGTTGATGAACGGACGAATGACCTCCCCGAGAACGCACGGCGAAAGCAGGCAGCAGCAGGTTGCCCGGAGTCAGTAGCCGATTGCGCGTAGGCGGGCGTTAACCGCTTAGAGCGGATGTGGAGCAGAGCAGTTGCTTATGTCCGGAATGTGGGTGGTACCACGGGTGAATTATTGGTTATGATAATCCCTCGTCCCTGTTTGTAATTAAACAGGGCGGGGGATTTTTTGTTGTTTTTAGAAGCAGAGACAATGAGTTCCATGAAGCAAGAGGGGTTATTTTCAGGAGGGATTGGCTGTGGCTAAAGAAAGATTCGAGAAACCAACCGGTACGCAGGATGTGCTTCCGGGTGCAGTAGAGAAGTGGCAGTACGTTGAGGGCAAAGCAAGAGATCTCTGCCGCCGCTTCAACTACCGGGAGATCCGCACACCGCTGTTCGAGCACACCGGGCTGTTTGAGCGTGGTGTAGGTGAAACAACGGATATTGTAGAAGGGGAAATGTACACCTTCAAGGACAAAGGCGACCGCGATCTGGCACTGCGTCCCGAAGGGACTGCGGGCGTTGTACGCGCGTATGTGCAGAACAAGCTGTATGGTGAGCCGGATGTCAGCAAGCTGTATTATATCGGACCGATGTTCCGCTATGAACGTCCGCAGGCAGGCAGATACCGCCAGTTCCACCAATTCGGCATCGAAGCCTTCGGTGCAGTGGACCCGGCAATCGATGCGGAAGTGATTTCGCTCGGGTACCAGTTCTATCTTGATCTGGGGCTGAAGGATGTAAGAGTGGAGCTGAATTCCGTGGGTAACGCGCCTAGCCGCGCGGCGTACCGGGAGAAGCTGCTGGATTTCCTGAGACCGATGAGAGAGAGCCTGTGCAGCGACTGCCAGCGCCGGATGGAACGCAACCCGCTGCGCGTGCTGGACTGCAAGGTCGATCAGGATAAATTCGGCGGGGCCCCGTCTATTCTGGATAGTCTGGACGAGGAGTGCACAGAGCATTTTGCCAAGGTAAAAGGGCATTTGGACGCGATGGGCGTGGAGTACAGCATCAATCCCCGTCTGGTACGCGGTCTGGATTATTACACGCATACAGCGTTTGAGTATAAAGCGGCAGGCATCGGCTCCATCGACACGGTGGGCGGCGGCGGCCGGTATAACGGCCTGGTGGAAGAAATCGGCGGACCGGATCAGCCGGGTATCGGTTTCGGCATCGGCCTTGAGCGTATTCTGCTGATTCTGGAGAATCAGGGAGTAGAGCTGGAAGCAGTGAAGCCGCTGGATGTGTATTTTGTCGCATTGGGCGAAGCTGCAGATCTGGAAATCACCAAGCAGCTGTTCCATCTGCGCAGCCTGGGTTTCTCGGCAGAACGCGATTACCTGGGACGGAAGATGAAGGCACAGATGAAGTCAGCGGACCGCATGTCGGCCCGGTATACGGCGATTCTTGGCGAAGACGAGCTGAACAGCGGTGTTATCGCCCTGAAGTCGATGGAAACAGGCGAGCAGCGGACCGTCAAGCTGGAAGAGCTGGCGCAGTCGCTGAATTAGAATTTAAGCATGGATATACCCGCAAGCAAGCTGCAGTCAGTATATGTAATTTTAACCATGAAGGGGTAGGATAAAAGATGACCAGAAGCCATAACTGTGGACAATTGACAACGGCCAGCATCGGCGAGACAGTAACACTGAACGGTTGGGTGCAGACCCGCCGTGACCTTGGAGGCGTGCTGTTTATTGACCTGCGCGACCGCACAGGGATTGTACAGATTGTATTCAACCCTGACTATTCCGGAGAAGCGCTGCAGATTGCCGATAAGGTGCGCAGTGAGTACGTGCTTGCCGTAACGGGTAAAGTGGTTAAACGGGATGAAGAAACGATCAACCGCAACCTGCCGACCGGTGAGATTGAAGTACAGATTACAGATATTGAAGTACTGAATGCTGCCAAGACACCTCCGTTCTTCATTGAAGACGGTGTGGAAGTGGATGAATCGCTGCGGATGAAATACCGTTACCTGGATCTGCGCCGTCCGGAAATGCACAAGACGCTGCTGCTCCGTTCGAAAGCGGCCAAGATCTTCCGCGACTTCCTGGACAGCGAAGGTTTCATTGATGTGGAAACTCCGATTCTGACCAAAAGCTCACCGGAAGGCGCACGTGATTATCTCGTGCCAAGCCGTGTGCATGAAGGGGAATTCTTCGCGCTTCCGCAGTCTCCGCAGATCTACAAGCAGCTGCTGATGGTCGGCGGCATCGAGCGTTATTACCAGATGGCACGCTGTTTCCGCGATGAGGACCTGCGCGCAGACCGCCAGCCGGAATTCACCCAGTTCGACATCGAGACCTCCTTCATGCCGCAGGATGAACTGTTGTCCATGATGGAAACCCTGATGCAGCGACTGCTTAAGGAAACTATTGGTGTTGAGGTGGCTACTCCGTTCCAGCGGTTGACTTATGCCGAAGCTATCGGCAAATACGGCTCGGACAAGCCTGACCTGCGGTTTGGCCTGGAGCTGGTAGAGATGAACGATATCGTTGCTTCCAGCGGTGTGAAGGTATTCGCCTCCGTGATCGAGAAGGGCGGAGAAGTGAAATGTCTTAATGCTAAGGGCTGCGGCACCTGGACCCGTAAGGAAATTGATGATCTCGGACCGTATGCTGCACGCTACGGCGCCAAGGGCCTGGCCTGGATTCAAGTGAAAGACGGCGAGTTCAAAGGCCCAATCGTGAAGTTCTTCACGGAAGAAGAGATTGCCGCCGTGAAGGAACGTACCGGTGCTGAAGAAGGCGACCTTCTGCTCTTCTCCGCTGACACCAAGAAGGTGGTTGCGGATGTGCTCGGCGCACTCCGCCTGAAGATCGGCCGCCAGCTTGGCCTGATCGATGACAGTGTGTTCAAATTCGCCTGGGTTACAGAATTCCCGCTGCTCAGCTATGACGAAGACCAGAAGCGCTACATGGCAGAGCATCATCCGTTCACACGCCCGATGGATGAAGACCTGCATCTCTTCGATACAGATCCGGGTGCGATCCGCGCGCAGGCTTATGACATCGTGCTTAACGGCTACGAGGTGGGCGGCGGCTCCCAGCGTATCTACAAACGCGAGGTTCAGGAGAAAATGTTCGAAGCTCTCGGCTTCACACAGGAACTCGCGTATGAGAAATTCGGCTACCTGATGGATGCCTTCGAATACGGCACACCTCCGCACGGCGGGATTGCCTTCGGCTTCGACCGTCTGATCATGCTGCTGGCCGGACGCACGAACCTGCGTGAAACCATTGCCTTCCCTAAGACCGCAAGTGCAACCGACCTGCTGATGGACGCTCCGTCCCCGGTAGATGCTGTACAGCTCGAGCAGCTGCATATCAAATTGGCACCAAAACCGGAAAAAGAAAAGAAATAAAACATAAATGGCTGATGGGGCATAGCGCAGACTTAAGCGGCTATGCCCCGCAGGCCTGCATAAGGAGGCTGACATCATGCTGAATCAGTTCTCGCGTACGGAACTGGCAATCGGACCGGAAGGTCTTGGGATCTTGAAGAACAGCACAGTGGCTGTGCTGGGGATTGGCGGAGTGGGCGCGATGGCTGTAGAGGCCCTCGCCCGTACCGGTATCGGACGCATCATTCTAATCGATAAGGATTCCGTCGATATTACCAATATCAACCGCCAGATCCATGCGCTGACGACGACCATCGGCCAGAACAAAACCGATCTGATGGTGGACCGCGTCAAGCTGATCAATCCGGATTGCGAAGCGATCGCCTTGAACATGTTCTACACCGAAGAGACCTATGAGGAGCTGTTCAAATACAAGCCGGATTATGTCATTGACGCTTCGGACACGATTATCTACAAAATTCATCTGATCAAGGAATGTCTGACCCGGAAGATCCCGATGATCTCCAGTATGGGTGCGGCGAACAAGATGGACCCGACCCGTTTCCAGGTGGCCGACATCTCCAAGACGACTATGGACCCGATTGCCCGCGTGATCCGCACGAAGCTGCGCAAGGAAGGCATCAAGAAAGGCGTGAAGGTTGTATTCTCAACCGAGAAGCCGGTAAAGCCGCGTGAGGATGTAACCGAGCAGATTGTTCCCGCCAATGCGCCTGACCGGCGTAAAGCGAAGCAGCCTCCGGCCAGCAATTCGTTCGTGCCTCCGGTAGTCGGTCTGATCATGGTTAGCGTTACAGTACGGGATCTGCTGGAAACCGGCGGCATCACGTTTGAATGAGGATTGAACAGGAACCAAGGGCGTGCAGCCGATTCCCCGCTGCATGCCCTTTTATTGCGGCTTAAGAGTACTAATTTGACGGCATACTAGCTATACCGGCAGAGCCTGCTGATTACGGATCAGGCGAACCGGGTAATAGCCAGCGGAACTTATCATCAGTGGAGGTTTTTACATGAAATCGAATTTTTGGCGGAATAGCGTGGGACTTGAGCCGGGCGACAACTGGAAACGGGAGTGGGCGGCAGGTATTCTATCGTATTTCGCTTCGGTATATATCGTTATGGTGAATGCGGCGATTCTGCATGATGCAGGCATGCCGCTGCGCGCGGGAATGGTGGCCACGCTGCTGACAGCGATTACAGGCTGCCTGCTGATGGCTTTTGGCGGCAAAACACCGATCATCGTCGTCCCGGGCATGGGGATCAATGCTTTTTTCACCTATACGCTTGTGCATTCCATGAAGCTGGACTGGCGTGAGGCGCTCGCCGTTGTCGTTGTAACGGGTGTGCTGTTCGCGATTGTAGCGTTTACTTCGCTCTACCGCATTCTGAGCGACGCGATTCCCCATAATCTGCAGCATGCAATTACTGTCGGAATCGGGCTGTTCCTGACGTTCATCGGCCTGCAAAAAAGCGGGATTGTCATTGCCCACGCCACGACCTTTGTCGCCATCGGGCATTTCAGCGATCCTGCAGTCATTACCTCCGTGGTGACGCTGCTGCTTGCCCTGGTGCTGTTCATCCGCGGTACGCGCGGCGGCCTGCTGATCAGCATGCTGGCGGGGACAGGCCTGGCCTACCTGCTGGGGGCGGCTCATGCGCCTGAGAATACCGAATCCGGACATGTGTTCAGCGGATATGGCGATGTGTTCGCCAGTATGGAATGGAGCGGCTTCATCAGCCTCGTCTTCTGGATTGCCGTATTCCTGCTGCTGCTGATTGTCGTCTTCGAGAACATCGGCCTGATCTCCTCCCAGACGCTGATGATAGGCCGTCCGGAACGCTTCAAAAGCAGTCTGCGGGCGCTGTCCATCGCTAACATCGCGGCAGGCCTGTTCGGCAGCAGCCCGGTGGTTGCTGCGGCCGAATCTACAGCCGGCATCGCGGCAGGCGGACGCTCCGGACTCACCTCACTCGTCACCGGTCTGCTGTTCAGCGCAACGTTCCTGTTCATCCCGCTGCTGGCCTACGTGCCGGACAGCGCAATTGCGCCGATTCTGATCGTGATCGGCGGACTGATGGTGCAGAGCGTGCGCGAGATGGATTTCAGCGACATGACGGAGCTGTTCCCTTCGTTTCTGATTATGGTGATGATTCCGTTCACCTACAGCATCGTGGATGGTATGGCCTTTGGTTTCATCACTTATCCGGTTGTGAAGCTGGCTACAGGCAAAGGCAAGGATGTCCCGCCGGCGCTGTACGGAATTGCCGGGTTGTTCGTAGCGAACTTTGTGCTGCATGCGCTGATGGGCTAAGTTCGCCTCATAAAGGGGCAGGTGAGCCGCTGCAGGCGGCAGCTTGAATTATATGGCTTTCCCTGTCCTGTTGTGATATGATGTACTGCTCACATCACTTTTAGGAGGTAACTGAAATTGGAAGACAACTTTCAAAGTGCCTATCAAGAGGAAGAAGACAGGCTGAACCACGCGCTTATAGAGATTGACTCTACCCTTGAGCGGTTGCGCAGCACTCCGGTGTACACAGGACACGACTATACGGAGCAGGTGCTGGAAGACTCAAGGGAACAGAGGCGCAAAGATCTTGCCAAGCTTAGGCAGGAGCCTTATTTCGGACGGCTTGATTTTCAGGGCAATGACGAGGAAGAACGCAAGGCACTTTATATTGGCAAAATCGGCGTAGACCGCGAGCAGGTAAGCGACCGTCCGCTGGTCATTGACTGGCGGGCACCGGTGGCAAGCCTGTTCTATTCATTTACCGGAGGAACGGAAATGACCTCCTATGAAGCACCGGAGGGGCTGATTGAAGGGCTCGTCTACCTCAAGCGCAACGTGGTCATCCGCAAGCAGATTCTGGAGCGGGTTGCGGATACGTATAACCGCGACAGCGATGCGCCGGCAGTGTCGGACGAATTCCTGGTGTACCGGCTCGGAGAGAACAAGGACAACCGGCTGCGGGATATCGTGTCGACGATCCAGGAGGAGCAGGATAAGATTATCCGGGCGGCCAAGAACACGGCGCTGATTATTCAAGGGGTGGCGGGAAGCGGTAAAACCACCGTCGCGCTGCACCGGCTGGCTTTCTTATTGTATCAATACAAGGATCAGGTCTCGGCGGAGAAAATGATTATTTTCGCTCCGAACCGTATGTTCCTGGATTATATTTCAGATGTGTTGCCGGAGCTCGGTGTCGGCAATATTGCCCAGAGCACCTTTCCGGACTGGGCGGCAGATGTGCTGGGCGTGACTTTACCGGAGCAGGATGCTTCGGAAGCGGTGAGCCGCTGGTTCGAAACAGCGGGAGCGATGCCCGTCATTACAGAAGAGACCCCGGGGCGCTTCAAGGGCTCCACGGTGCTGATGAGCGTCATTGAATCCAGCATTAAGCTGCTGGAGACCAGCGCTGTGCCTGAAGGGGATTTCAGCCCGTGGGACGGTGCTGTGCTGCGCCGCTCGATGATTCTGCGCTGGCATAATGAGGAATATGCGCCGTATCCGCCGGCCAAGCGCAAGGAACGCGTGATGGCGCGGATTCACCGCTGGATTGAGATGGAGCTGAAGAAGAGCCCTTCGGCTGCTGCGCTGAAGGACCGTAAGAAGAAGGGCGCGGCGCGCGAGAAGGCGTACAGCGCCAAGTGGCCGAAATATGAGCCGCTGGCTATCTACAAGCAGATATTCCGTGCGGCGAAGACTCCGGAGGACTGGCCGGCCGGGGCGCCGGAAGAAATTCCGCCGGCTGTGCTGAAGGAAACGGTCAAAGAGCTGAAGAAAGGCATTCTGCGCGAAGAGGATCTTCCGCCGCTGCTCTATATTCACTATCTTTTGAACGGCAATGAGGGAACCGAACGCTTCGACCATATCGTCATTGATGAAGCGCAGGATTTCTCTCCCTTCCAGATAGCCGTGCTGGATTTGTATGTGAAAGGACATTCCTTTACTATTCTTGGTGACTTGTCCCAGGGGATTCATGCCTATAAAGGGGTACATGAGTGGAAAGAAATGCAGTCGCTGTTTGCCGGGGAGTATACAGCGTATCATGCGCTTACCCGCAGCTATCGTTCAACGATGGAGATTATTGAGTTCGCCAACGGTATCCTGTCCGCCGGCGTCGGCAGCGGGCTGCTTGCCGTGCCGGTCTTCCGCAGCGGTAATCCAGTGCGGCTGATTTCCTATGAGGATGCGCAGCCGGAACAGGCTGCAAGCGGCGGCAAGCGGCTCAGCGCTGTCAGGAGCGCCCTGTCGTCGCTCTCCGGGCGCGAATACCGTACAGTGGCTGTATTGACCCGCAGCCTGCGGGAAGCCGCTGAGCTGTATGCTGAGCTTGCCGGGCAGTTCGAGGATATTCATCTCATTGACGGCAGCATTACCGAATACCGCGGCGGCTTGTCCGTACTGCCCGTATATTTGTCCAAGGGACTGGAATTCGATGCCGTCATCCTGGCGGATGCGGACAGTGCGCACTACGGAGGGGCAGCCTGGGATGCCAAGCTGATGTATGTAGGCTGTACACGCGCACTGCATGAGCTGTGGCTCTTGCATGACGGCGGTCTTCCGCATTACGTTCAGCAGCTTGGAGAGGAAACTGTCTCCGGCTGGCCGGTACCCGAAGGGAATTAAGGCCAAACGGAATGTTGTTCTAATCGCTCCCCGGTCCAGATTTTTTTAATTTCCCTTGGCGGTGAAAAGCCGGACATAAGGCGACCGCTAACGCTTTTCCGCGGGTCGTCCCGTCCGATCCACTGTTTAAGCGGGAACCGTATATGCAATCTTAAAAAACGCAAAAAAGAAACCTCTCTTTGATGAAATGGATTAAGATCAACCATTTCAAAGGAGAGGTTTCTTTTGCGGGCCAAATGAGCAAATGAGGAGCATTAGTGCCCCTGAATTCACTGGAAACGGGCCAAATGAGCAAATGAGGGGCATTAGTGCCCCTGAATTCACTGGAAACGGGCCAAATGAGCAAATGAGGGGCATTAGTGCCCCTGAATTCACTGGAAGCGGACCAAATGAGCAAATGAGGAGCATTAGTGCCCCTGAATTCACTGGATGCGGGCCAAATGAGCAAATAAGGAGCACTAGTGCCCCTGAATTCACTGGATGCGGGCCAAATGAGCAAATGAGGGGCATTAGTGCCCCTGAATTCACTGAACGCGGCCAAATGAGGAAATGAGGGGCATTAGTGCCCCTGAATTCACTGGAAGCGGACCAAATGAGCAAATGAGGGGCATTAGTGCCCCTGAATTCACTGGATGCGGGCCAAATGAGCAAATAAGGGGCATTAGTGCCCCTGAATTCACTGAATGCGGGCCAAATGAGCAAATAAGGAGCACTAGTGCCCCTGAATTCACTGGATGCGGGCCAAATGAGCAAATGAGGAGCAGTAGTGCCCCTCATTACGCCGGGTGCCTTAAGCTTTGCCCTTCGGTTCAAAGTGGAACCGTTCTACCTGCCCTTGCATGTCCGAAGCCATGGCGGAGAGTGCAGCGGAGGAGGAGGTGATCTCCTCCATCGAAGCAAGCTGTTCTTCCGTCGCTGCTGTGACACTTTGGAAGGATTCGAGCGCCGCCTGGGCGATCTTGGCCATTTCCTGCACAGAGGCTGCTACTTCTGCGCTGCTGGCCGACATTTGCTCAGTTATCGCAGATACTTCATGGATTTGCTCGCCTACATGCCGGGTGGACTGCTCGATCTGGAAGAACGCCTCGCTGGCTTCCTGTGTAAGCGCCATTCCCTGCTCCACATCCCCAACCACTTTATGCCTCATCACATCATAGGCGCTGGCAATCAGCTCCACCATCTCGGAGATCGTCTCCTGGATTTGTCCTGCACTGACATTGGAGGCTTCGGACAGCTTGCGCACTTCGCCGGCGACTACAGCGAAGCCTCTGCCGTGTTCTCCAGCCCGTGCAGCTTCAATACCGGCATTCAGCGACAAGAGATTGGTCTGCTTGGCAATGGCAGAGATGGCCGTACTGGTGTCCGCCACCTTGGCACTTAATCCGTTAAGCTCAGCGATCAGGGTGCCGGACTGATGTACGGATTCGCGGATCGTCTTCATCTGTTCTCCGACATGCTGCATCTTGGCACTGCCGGTGGAGACATCCTGTTCAGTCTGTACGGCGGCGCTGACAATCATCTCTGAGGCGGAGGCGATTTTTTGAATGCCGGTCGACATTTCATCCATCGTTGTGGCCACTTCGGCGGAAGCATAAGCCTGGGTTTCCACACCACGGGTTGATTCCTCGACCAGCTCGGTCACATATTCGACTGCTTTGCTATTCTCGCCGGTGCTGGCTGTCAGCTGTTCACTGGCTGCCGCCAGGTGGCCTGACGTCTCAGCGACCTCCTGAACCATTTTGCGCAGGGAAGACACCATTTCATTATAATTGCCGGCCAGCTGGCCGATCTCATCCTTGCGGTTCGTTTCCACAGACTCATCCAGATAACCTTCGCTTACCCGTTTGGCCGAACGGTTCAAGCGTTCCACAGCGCCGGTAATGCGGCGGATGATCATAAAGGCTATTGCAGAAGCCAGCACAAGAGTCACAACAAGCACGATGGCCGACTTGTACAGAATCGGATATACAGCCTTGGTATATTCATTCTCCGGGAGCACTCCGGCCATTTTGAATCCGGTCAGCTCGTTCGTAATGTAGAATCCGTCCATTTGTGTGTTGGCTGTATCGTCCTTGTAGGAGAGCTTGCCTGCCGGACCTTTGCCCATTTCTTCCAGCATCGGGCCTGTTGCTTCGGCAGCAACCTCCATGGTGGGATGATAGATCACCTTGTTATTGCCGTCGAGGATATATACATAGCCGCTGTCGCCCAGACTGACGTTCTTGGTTAGCTCCATCAGTTCGTTCATGCTGATGCTGATTGTAACGGCCCCCTTACCGTCCGGCAAAGCCCTGGAAACCGGAAGGATGTAGCTGTTCGTCACTTTGGAGAAAATAGGATCGATCACCGATGTGCTCTCCGGTGTCTTTAGTGCATCTATGTACCAGTCGCGCGTACGGGGATCATAATTCTCCGGCTGTGAATCCGGAGCGAACATGTATTTACCCTGGTCGTTGCCCAGAGCTACGATATCCACTTCCGGATGCTCCAGCTTGAATTTGTCGATCAGACTGCGTGCTTTTGCAGCGTTGCCCGTGAGATCAGTGCTGCTGATCTGGTAGGCGAGCTCGTTGACGCCTGCGCTCTCCAGCTGGATTAACTGCGAGAGGGTTTTATCGAGAATATGAATGCTTGAGTTCGTGGTTTCTTCCATTTTGGTGCGCAAGGCCGACTCTGAGGTTTCCGTGGATATGACAACCAGGGCAAGTGAGGGAAGCACAATAGCTATGATGATTAGCAGCATCAGTTCAGTTCTCAGCTTGGTGATGTGAAATACACGTTTTAAGGGATTCCGTGGGGTTGTCATAGAAGGTTCCTCCTGAATTTCTGAATGGATGGGGTTAAATTAATTTCCATATCTCGAAGTAAATAGATAATTTAATATATATTTCGACACTAATCGACTAAAAAATTAGTTTTTCGTCAAAAAATTTTTGGCTAAAATTGCCGATATGCATTCCTCCTGATAGTTATGGTTAACATGAACTCAAGGTGGAGAACGATTATAACTATTCTTGAACTTGTAACCCGCGGATACCTGTGGCTTAATAATAAGTGTCCGGCCGGGCAAGATTACTTCTGGAAGGAGGCTGATGGCAATGTTTTCAGAATACGAGGTGGTTTCCGTCTAAGACGGAAGCCTGTTTAAGGGGAGGCCGCGAGGCCTCCTTATGTATAAACAACGGCTATATATTTCAGGCTTAGCTAAAATATATAGAAGTACACTGACAAACTACTGATAGATTACCGATAAACAATGAATGTAGACGTTAACCGCAGGGTTTAATATAATGAATTTAGGTTATTTACCAAATTTGAGGAGAAGAAAGGAGGCAGGTGGCATGATTATCAAGAACAGCGCAGTGATCGGACTTAACGGAACACACCTGTTGAAGGAGGAACCAGAACGTGAGTTACGTAAATGGAAAGGATGTGCTCCCCCCGGGGCTGCTCGAAGAGCTACAGGGCTACATCCAGGGTGAATTGCTATACATCCCGAAGAAGACGGAAGAGCGGGTAAGATGGGGCGAGAACAGCGGCTCCCGGCAAGAAATTGCGAACCGCAATGAAGAGATCTTTTGCAGTCACAGCAGCGGCTGCTCGGTGAACGAGCTGCAGAAGAGATATCATTTATCCGAAGAAAGCATCCGCAAAATCATTTCAAAAATGCGGCTGGCGCTGAACAGCTAGCCTGAATATTTGAAAACAACCCACATATAAGTTCTAATAATAGAACAAAGAGCATGCTCCCGCCGGTGATGGCGAGGTCATGCTCTTTTTAATGAAAGCTGCGGGTATGGTATGATAGAGGGCAGCCAGTTATTTCTATCTATCGAAGGATAGCGAATATCAGATTACTAGCAAGGAAGTGGAGTTATGGATTTATTCTCGCTTGGTGAAGATAACGGGAACGGGAACGGACGGTTGCTTGCAGACCGGATGCGGCCCGGGAATCTCGATGAATATATTGGACAGGAGCATATTGTAGGCCCCGGCAAGCTGCTGCGCAGAGCCATCGAGGCTGACCAGGTGTCTTCCATCTTGCTGTACGGGCCTCCGGGCTGCGGCAAAACAACCTTGGCTCATATCATCTCGCATCATACCCGGGGTGAATTTGTCCGGCTGAATGCGGTGGAAGCTTCGGTGAAGGATGTCCGCGAGGTCATTGAGCGTGCCCAGAGCAATAAGTCGCTGTACGGCTCGAAGACCATTCTGTTTCTGGATGAGGTACACCGCTTCAACAGCTCCCGCCAGGATGCGCTGCTTCCGGCAGTAGAGAAGGGGACGATTACCTTCATCGGCGCAACAACGGAGAATCCGTTCCATTATGTGAACGGGGCGCTTATGAGCCGCTCCACGCTGTTCCAGCTGGAGTCCCTGACCAGCGGGCACAGCCTGATTGCCATGAAGCGGGCGCTCGCCGATGAGCAGCGGGGCCTGGGGTTCATGGACCTGAAGGCGGATGAGGATGCGCTGCAGCATATCGCCACGATGGCTAACGGCGATATCCGCCGCGCTTTGAACGCGCTGGAGCTGGCGGCGATGACCACTGCCCCGGAGAGGGACGGCAGCGTGCATATCACACTGGAGGTGGCGGAGGAGTCGATCCGCCGGCCGATTGTCAAAGCGGACGAGTCTACGCAGTATGATGTGCTGTCCGCTTTTCATAAGAGTATCCGCGGCTCCAGCGACGCAGCCCTGTTCTGGTTCCTCTACGCCGTGGAGAAGCTCGGCATGGACCCGATGACCTTCATCCGCCGTCTGATTGCCGCCAGCAGCGAGGATATCGGCCTGGCCAACCCGCAGGCGATGGTCCAGGCTGTCAGTGCGCTGGATGCCTACCGCAACAACGGCTGGCCGGAGGCGAAGCTGAATATCGCGCAGGCAATCCTGTTTGCGGTGGAGAGCCCGAAATCAAACGGCGTGGTGATGGCGATCGCGAACGTCATGGACAGCCTGGAGGATCTGAAGTCGGCTGAGGTGCCGCTGCATCTGCGGGATACACATTATAAAGGCGCAGCCCAGCTGGGGCATGAGGGATACCAGTATCCGCATAATTTCCCCGGCCACTATGTGAAGCAGGACTATCTGCCGAAGGCGATCTCCCGGCGGGTCTTCTATCAGGCGACCGAGCAGGGCAACGAGGCGAAGATCCGCCATAACCAGCAGCTGCGGCGCGGGCAATAATGCCCGCGCAAAGGTACACCAATAAAAAGTAACTTCAGAGGTCTGCGCTATAAATAATCTTTATATTTCTCACTGAAACGGATACTGTCCTTTAAAGGGACGGTATCCGTTTCTATTTGTTTCGTTATGTCCATAAGGCTGACCTTACGGACTGTAGGGCCTTTATTTTATCGGAAGGGGAAATTGGTGTCCGTTTAGCCTGCCGAAGGTTGATTTTGGCAAAGAATAAGAGCTGCTCAGTCCGCTAACAAACAAAGAGGTTGAAAATAAGCAGACAGAACAAAAACACAATTGCTTAGCCTGTCCTGCCAGTAACGAAGCTGATGCGGGGATGAAGGCATTGTGTAAGAACTGACCCTGTAACGGCAAATATGATAAAAATGGAAATTTTTTGACAAAATGAGTCTGTTTCCGGTCAGAATAATTGTAAATATATAGAATTAAATAACATTATGTGGTATATGTGTATATGAGGAGATGATTTCCTTAATTTGTAAGAAGAGGGGGCGGATTGTACGGATTGAATAGAATGTCTTCTAAAGTGTTATCAATGGACACTGGGGAGGGATCTGCGCGTGACCAAGCCCGATTGGGCTGAAACGTAAGAATCGAAGGGAGATGAGTTAGGATGAAGCAAACGAGACGGAAGACAGGCTTTATCGCAGCACTGAGCTTAATGTTAACCTGCACCATTGCTTCAGGGACTGTTGTTCATCCGTATGTCAGCAAAGCCGCAGCCGCCGGGATTAATTATGCAGAGGCACTGCAGAAATCTATCTATTTCTATGAGACACAGCGGTCGGGTGATCTGCCGGAGAACAACCGTGTGGAATGGAGAGGCGACTCGGGGCTGCAGGACGGTGCAGATGTCGGCCACGATCTGACGGGAGGCTGGTATGACGCAGGAGATCATGTTAAATTCGGGTTTCCTATGGCTTACACCTCCACCATGCTGGCATGGTCGGTCTATGAATACAAGGATGGCTACGTGCAATCGGGACAGCTGGATGAGATTCTGGGCAATATCCGCTGGGCAACAGACTATTTTGTGAAAGCGCATACGGCTCCTAATGAGCTGTGGGGACAGGTCGGAAACGGCACAGCGGATCATAACTGGTGGGGACCGGCGGAGGTCATGCAAATGGCACGTCCTTCCTACAAGATTGATGCCGCGCATCCAGGCTCTGATCTGGCTGCGGAGACTGCCGCTGCGCTTGCCTCGGCTTCCATCATTTTCAGGGATTCGGATGCCGCTTATGCGGACAAGCTGCTGCTGCATGCCAAGCAATTATACAATTTTGCCGATACGTACCGGGGGGCTTACTCCGATACAATCACTGACGCCAAGCAGTATTACAATTCGTGGAGCAGCTACGCCGATGAATTAAGCTGGGGCGGCGTCTGGCTGTACTTAGCGACCGGCGAGCAGACCTATCTGGACAAGGCTACTGCCGCCAGTAATCTGTGGGGCACGAACCAGGCCGGACAATGGGGCTATCAATGGACCCAATCCTGGGATGACAAGCATTACGGTGCGCAGCTCCTGCTGTCCCGCATTACAGGTGATCCGAAATTCATTCAATCCACGGAACGGAATATGCAGTTTTGGACCACCGGGGTGAATGGCAGTACCTCTGACCGGGTAGCTTACACTCCCGGCGGATTGGCCCATCTCGACCAATGGGGAGCGCTGCGTTACGCGGCCAACCAGGCCTTCCTGGCCTTTGTCTATGCAGACTGGGTTGCCGATCCCGTGAAGAAGAGCACCGCTCAGACCTTTGCGGAGCGGCAGATTACCTATATGCTGGGCGATAATCCGCGGAGCAGCAGCTATGTGATCGGCTTCGGCGCAAATGCGCCCCAGCATCCTCATCACCGCACCTCGCACGGCTCCTGGAGTGACAGCCAGACCACTCCGGCGAACCACCGTCATGTGCTGTACGGCGCACTGGTCGGAGGACCTTCCAAGACAGACAGCTACACCGATACGATCAGCGATTATGTCTCCAACGAAGTTGCAACCGATTACAATTCAGCCTTTACGGGCGCTTTGGCCAAAATGATGCTGCTGCACGGGCAGGGCCAGCAGCCGCTTGTGAATTTCCCGCCGGCCGAAACACGTGAGGATGAAATGTTCACCGAGACTTCTGTGAATGCCAGCGGCAGCAATTTTGTAGAAATCCGTGCGCTGCTCAATAACCGCTCCGGGTGGCCAGCCCGCTCCAGCAGCCAAATGTCCTTTAACTACTACCTGGACATCAGCGAGGCTGTGGCCGCGGGGTATGGTCCCGGCGATATCACGGTCAAGGCGGGAGGCTACAATCAGGGGTCAACGGTCTCGCAGCTGCTGCCTTATGATGAAGCGAACCATATTTATTACACCAAAGTGGATTTCTCCGGCACACTGATTTATCCGGGCGGACAATCCGCTTACCGTAAGGAGGTCCAGTTCCGGATTGCCGGGCCGCTGAACACCACCTTCTGGGACAACAGCAACGACTTCTCGTTCAAGGGAGTGGCTTCAGGCGCTTCCTCTCCGGTGAAAAACCCGTATATTCCGGTATTTGACGCGGGTGTCAAAGTGTACGGAGAGCTGCCGACCGGCGGTGGAACCCCCGGTGAACCCCAGGTTCCGGGCCGTCCGTCCGGCCTGCAGGCTGTACCCGGCGATGCCAGCGTGGCCTTGAGCTGGAATGCGGTCAGCGGTGCTTCCCAGTATACGGTCAAGCGCTCTCTGGTGAGCGGCGGACCGTACACGGTGATCGGCACGGCAACCGGAACTGTCTACAACGACAGCGGACTGACGAACGGTGTGGACTACTATTATGTGGTGACCGCATCGAACAGTGTGGGGGAGAGTACGGCGTCTGCACAGGCCACGGCCCGGCCGCGCGAGACCACTCCGCCGGTTACAGGAGCTTTGCGTGTACAGTACCGCACTAACGACACCAGTCCCGGCGATTCGCAGATCCGCAGCCAGTTCCGGATTATCAATACGGGAACCGAGACCATTGCGCTCAGCGGTCTGAAGCTGCGCTATTATTACACCGTGGACGGGGACAAGCCGCAGGAATTCCACTGTGACTATGCTGTTGTCGGCAGCGGGAACGTGAGCGGAAGCTTCGGGAAGCTGAGTTCGCCTGCGGCGCTGGCCGATTCTTATGTGGAGATTTCCTTTGCCGCAGGAGCAGGAAGCCTGGCTCCGGGAGCGGATAGCGGGGAGATTCAGGTGCGGTTCAACAAGACCGACTGGACGGCCTACAATGAGAGCAACGACTATTCCTATGGAGGAACCCAGCAGGTGTTCGCGGATTGGGAGAAAGCTACACTCTACCGTGCAGGAACGCTTGTGTGGGGCTTGGAACCATAAATCATTCCAGAGAGGAAGTATGCCGAAATGATGAAGCTGAGTTCAATCAAGAAACCGTTCTCCATAGTAATGGCTGCCATCCTGATCATTTCTCTTACAAGTGGTATCTTTAATTTCAGACCCGGGACAGCCAAGGCTGCATCGGTGGAAAAGACAAGATTTCTGCAATTATATGCCCAGTTGAAGGATCCGGCGAGCGGCTATTTCTCGGCGGAAGGCATTCCTTATCACTCGGTGGAGACTCTGCTTAGCGAGGCGCCCAACTATGGGCATATGACCACCTCCGAGGCTTACAGCTACTGGATGTGGCTTGAAGTGCTGTATGGCTATAACACCGGAGACTGGAGCAAGCTTGAAGCGGCCTGGGACAATATGGAGAAATACATTATTCCGATTAATGAAGGCGACGGCGTGCAGGAGCAGCCGACGATGAACAATTACAACCCGAACAGTCCGGCAACCTACGCCTCGGAGCTGGCCCAGCCGGATCAGTACCCAAGTGCGCTGAACGGCAAGTACGCCCCGGGCAAAGACCCGCTGGATGCGGAGCTGAAGGCCGCCTACGGCAATAACCAGACCTATCTGATGCACTGGCTGGTGGATGTGGACAACTGGTACGGCTTCGGCAATCTGCTGAATCCTACGCATACCGCTGCTTATGTGAATACCTTCCAGCGCGGAGTGCAGGAATCCGTCTGGGAAGCGGTGGCGCATCCTTCCCAGGATGACAAATCGTTCGGCAAAACGAATGAAGGCTTCATGAGCCTGTTCACCAAGGAAAATAGTGTACCTTCCGCACAATGGCGTTATACGAATGCTACAGACGCGGACGCGCGCGCGGTGCAAGCGATGTACTGGGCCAAGGATCTTGGCTACACCAATACGGTCTATCTGAACAAAGCCAAGAAAATGGGCGATTTCCTGCGTTACGGCATGTACGATAAGTATTTCCAGAAGGTCGGCAGTGCTGCTGACGGCACACCTGAAGCGGGAACCGGCAAGGATTCCAGCCAGTATCTGCTGGCCTGGTATACCGCCTGGGGCGGCGGTCTGGGAACAACCGGGAACTGGGCCTGGAGAATCGGCGCGAGCCATGCGCACCAGGGGTATCAGAACGTGGTTGCAGCCTACGCGCTGTCCACTGCAGACGGCGGCCTGATTCCGGCTTCGGCAACGGCAGGAGAGGATTGGGGCAAATCGCTGACCCGCCAGCTGGAATTCTACAACTGGCTGCAATCCTCTGAAGGAGCCATTGCGGGCGGAGCCACGAACAGTTATGGCGGCTCATACAGCGCGTATCCCTCCGGCACAAGCACCTTCTACGGCATGGCCTACGACGAGGCTCCTGTCTATCATGACCCGCCATCCAACAATTGGTTCGGGATGCAGGCCTGGAGCTTGGAACGGGTAGCGGAGCTGTACTACATTCTGGCTTCCAGCGGGGATACTACCTCGGCCAATTTCAAAATGGCCAAACGGGTGATTGAGAACTGGATTGACTGGTCTGCGGATTATGCCTTTGCGGGCAGCCGTCCGGTAACGGATGCCGCCGGCTATTATCTGGACCTGCAGGGGAACCGGATTCTGGGCGGAGATGATCCGCAGATTGCCACCGTATCTGCACCCGGCGAGTTCTGGATTCCGGGCAATGTGGAGTGGCAGGGCCAGCCGGATACCTGGAGCGGCTTCAGCTCCTTCAGCGGCAACAGCGGCCTCAAGGCAGTGACCAAAGATCCCGGGCAGGATACCGGCGTGCTGGGCAGCTATATTAAAGCGCTTACGTTCTTTGCTGCAGGGAACAAAGCTGAGCATGGCAGCTATACTGCGCTTGGCGGAACCGCTTCACAATTGGCCAAATCCCTGCTGGATACAGCATGGGGCTACAATGACGGAGTGGGAATTACGACGCTTGAGAAGCGTGCGGATTATTTCCGCTTCTTCACCAAAGAGGTCTATTTCCCGGCAGGCTGGACAGGCACCTTCGGCCAAGGAAATACCATACCCGGCAGCTCGACTGTACCTTCTGATCCGGCCAAGGGCGGAAACGGAGTCTATGCGAGCTATACTGATGTGCTTCCCGATATCAAAAATGATCCCAAGTGGAGTTATCTGGAAGGCAAGTACAACAGCTCATACAACAAAACAACCAAGACATGGGACAATGGCGCACCCGAGTTCACCTACCACCGCTTCTGGTCACAAGTGGACATCGCTACAGCCTATGCCGAATATGACCGGCTAATCAATAACGGCAGTGGTCCGATACCGACGGCTACACCTACCACCACGCCAACGGCCACACCGACGGTTACGCCAACGGCTACACCTACAGCCACACCGACGGTTACGCCAACAGCAACGCCGACGGTCACGCCAACAGCAACGCCGATTGCTACACCGACGGCTACGCCTACTGCTACACCGACGGCCACACCAACGGCAACGCCTGCTGCGGCGAACCTGGTGGTTCAATACCGCACAACGGATACGAACGCCACAGACCAGCAGTTCCGTCCGCAGCTGCGGATTGTTAACAACGGAACCACAGCGGTAGATCTCAGTAAGGTCAAGCTCCGTTATTACTACACGATTGACGGAGAGAAAGCCCAGCAGTTCAATGTCGATTATGCCACGCTCGGCGGCAGCAATGTGCTGGGCAGCTTCGTGAAGCTCGAGCCTGCGGTTGCAGGAGCAGACTATTACGTGGAAATTTCCTTCAGCACCGGTGCCGGCAGTCTGGCACCCGGGGCGAACACCGGGGAAATTCAACTGCGGATCAACAAAACCGATTGGAGCAATTACAATAAGGCCGACGATTACTCCTATGATTCAACCAAAACGGCTTATACCGACTGGAACCGGGTAACGCTGTATTTGAATGGCGTGCGGGTATGGGGCGTTCAGCCGCAATAAAGCGGGCATTCTGTTGCCGGAATCCGGCCGGAATCTGCCGGTCTGAGCGTTATCCCGTACAATAACGAATAAAAGAACCTTCAGCTCCACTATCCGGTGGTTTTGAAGGTTCTTTTGTATTTATGGGGTTAGCTCGGGCAGGTGAAGTAATTACACCTGCGGCAGCGGCACGACCTTCTCAGCAGCCTCAATGGTTCCGCCGCCCAGACACGTATCACCAAGGTAGAACACCACAGCCTGTCCCGGCGTGATTGCCTTCTGCTGGACATCAAAAGCAACATGCACGGTTCCATCTGCCTGCTTCGTCAGCGTAACACCCTGATCCGGCTGGCGGTAGCGGAACTTGGCGGTACACTTCAACGGGGTGTCGCCAAGTGTATCTGCATCGATCCAGTTCACGCCGGAAGCTGTGAGGCTGGTGGAGTACAGGCTGACATGCTTCTCTCCCTGTACGACATACAGGGTATTGCTTGCCAGATCCTTCTCGGCTACGAACCACGGTTCCCCTGTGCCGGAGCCGCCGATGCCAAGACCCTGGCGCTGGCCCAGCGTGTAGTACATGAGGCCGTCGTGACGGCCTTTGACTTCCCCGGTGGCGATATCGACCATATTGCCCGACTGCGCAGGCAGGTATTGGCTCAGGAATTCACGGAAATTACGTTCTCCGATGAAGCAGACGCCGGTGCTGTCTTTTTTCTTGGCGGTGTAGAGTCCGGCTTCCTCGGCAATTCTCCGCACCTCAGGTTTCGGCAGATGCCCGATCGGGAACATGGCCTTGGAGAGCTGGTACTGGTTCAGCGCGTTGAGGAAATAAGTCTGGTCCTTGTTGTTGTCCACGCCGCGCAGCAGCTTGAACATGCCGCCTTCTTCCACTACCCTGGCGTAGTGCCCGGTAGCGACGTAATCAGCGCCAAGCTGCAGCGCTTTGTTCAGGAATTCCCCGAACTTAATCTCGCGGTTGCACATCACATCCGGATTCGGTGTCCGGCCGGCCTTATATTCTTCGAGGAAATAGGAAAAGACTTTATCAAAGTATTCCTTCTCGAAATTAACGGTATAGTAAGGAATATCGATCTGCTCGCACACGCGGCGCACATCCTCGGCATCGGTCTCCGCCGTACATACGCCGAACTCGTCGGTATCATCCCAATTCTTCATGAAGATGCCGATGACATCATAACCCTGCTGCTTCAGCAGAAGCGCTGTAACAGAGGAATCGACCCCACCCGACATACCGACGACGACACGGATATCCTGATTAGCTTTTGTCATCGTGATCACCATTTTCTATGCACAAAATACCGGCGTTCTGACTGAACACCCGGCTCATTGTGTATTATAACATACCTGTCTACCCCAAACAGGAGAACGCTGTTATAAAATATAGCGAAAAAAGGTTCGAAATTGACAATTTGTCCACCACTGGTGAACAAAATCGCGAATTATTCCCGTTGGGTGTTCCAAATGTGTCCAAAGATATGATAACATAAGCTGAGAGCAAACATCGGAATACGTTGATATGACATATCTCATGTCTAACCAGCGAAACAGGAACAACAGAACCAGCAACTAAACCGAAAGAGGTGCCCCTTTGAAAATATCAACCAAAGGACGTTACGGATTAACCATTATGATGGAGCTTGCCCTGAGATTTGGTGAAGGGCCAACATCACTTAAAAGCATTGCCGAGAAAAACGGACTTTCCGAGCATTATCTGGAGCAACTGATCGCCCCGCTGCGTAATGCCGGACTTGTAAAAAGTATCCGCGGCGCATACGGCGGGTATATTCTGTCCCGCGAGACCAGCACCATTACTGCCGGAGACATCATCCGCGTCCTGGAAGGCCCGATTTCTCCTGTGGACTTCACAGAAGAAGATGACCCGGCCAAGCGCGACCTCTGGCTGCGTATCCGCGACAGCATTGCCGATGTGCTGGACTCCACCACATTATCCGACCTGATCAACTTCAAGGAAGAGAGCCACGCGGATAATTATATGTTCTATATCTAAGGTAATTAGGACAAAAAGCCCCTTCGAGTCGTCCGCGACTTTGAAGGGGCTTTGTTGTGTTGCTGGATATACATCTCTTTAGAGATAAATGTTGTACGTTTTGCAATTTTGATTCATAGATAGCCAGGCATTCGGGAGGATTGTTGTATGAAATACAAGAATAATCCCGCTAAGCCGCTTGGATAAGATGAAATCCTGCATTTTTATACGAAAATAAACGTAGGCTTTAGTAGGCATTAGCTTAGTACGTGTTTTAAAAGTAACTCTTTCGGGATAAACTTACTCTTAAAGGCGCAAAAAGTCCCCCTACCCCAATTATTGAGCGATTTTTAAAAATCAGCTCGTTTCGGGGGACGTCACTTGAACCGTTAAGCCTAACTTTTCGATTTGTTTCAAGTAATAAGCTAACGCCTTTTCCTTGGACGTGCTCTCCGGCACGTCTTTTTCTTCGTATCCAGATCTGTTTTTCATTAAACTGTAAATAATCTTTACCAGTAAATGTGCCGTGGCTACACACGCTTTTTTGTCTCCACGCCGCTTTCGAACCCGCCTAAAGTGCTGACCGATACGATTGGAGGATTTCTCATTGGCCCATGCCGCCTGGGTTAACGCGCGTTTCAAAAACTTGTTTCCCGGCAGACATTTCGTTTTAGATTTCCTTCCTGCACTTTCCTTGTTTCCCGGGCTGACGCCTGCCCAAGACGTCAATTGTTCCTCCGTTTCGAAACGCTTATGAACCTCCGGACCGAGTTCAGCAAAAATAGCCGCAGCCGTATTGCGTTCAATCCCAGGGATCGAATCGAGCCACTCCAGTTCTTCGGCATATGGGGCTAGCTTGCATTCAATCCGGGCTTCCACTTGCTCGATTTGCTTCTCCAGATACAACAGATGATCCCAGTGAAGCCGCATCATCTCCCGATGATGACGACGCACACGTCCATTCAACGCGTCCATGAGTTCAGGGACCTTTTTCTTTAGTTTTGTCTTCACGAGCCCGCGAAGCTGCTCTTCGTCCAGCACCTCGCCATTCATTAACTGCTCCAGCAACAAACGGCCCGATACGCCAAAGACATCCGTGATGAAACTAGACAATTTGATATTTCCATCTTGCAGCAGTTTATGAATCCGATTCTTTTCGGCAGTGATCGCTTGGACCATTTTCACCCGGTACCGGGTCCAGTCCCGCAGATCCCGCAACTGCTCGGGCAGGACCACACTGGCTTGAACCAATCCGCACCGGTGGAGTTTCGCAATCCAAAAGGCATCGTTCATATCGGTTTTTCGTCCAGGAATGTTTTTAATCGTCCGAGCATTCGCCAAGACGATGTCGCACGTCGATTCGAGTACATTCCAGACCGGTTTCCATAATACCCCTGTACTCTCCATCGCTACCTCCTGACACCGATTCGCGATAAGCCAGTCCTGAAGCCGCAATAATTCACGCGTTGTCGTTCCGAACGTCGAGATTTGCTTTTGGGGAGTGTGGTCCAGCGGTCCGTTTAGAATACAAGCGACAACCGTTTTGTTATGAACATCGAGACCCGCACAGCATTCACGTATAGCATCCATGAATCTATCCTACTTTCCTGTCAATTCACAAATCATGCGCTCATTCGTTTAGAATTTTATACACGCACTTTGATGTGCAATAGGCGGTGCCTGAGAGTCGCAATAGGACAGTTTATACAACAGGGTTTTTGGCCCCAATAAATGCTCGTCCACAGATTTGTTATCTTTAGTTTTTCCAGGTTTTAGGTATAGAAACATAGGGAGTACCTATTTTCATTCTAGGGGGTGACGCCGAGGCGTCATGGAAGTTTATACAACAATGTTGGATTTGGGCCGATAGGCTGAGGAAAATGTTGTATTATGTGCAGGATTCTATAAAAAACCTCCTGATCTCTGCCACAGATATCGATGGATTAAGGAATTCTTGCGTCAACATCAGCCACCTCGCAGTCCAGATATTTTACATTCGTGAAGGATGGGTTTATGTTGAAATCTTAAGTTTAGCCTATATAGCTTTCTGAATTATCAGAAATGCTTTATCCGATTTTTACCAGGAATTCCGTAGCATCATTACGCATAAAGACGAAGACAAAAAAAGGAAAATTTATAAGCCTGCTTTTTGGATGCGCCCCGGGTTTCACCGTATTCCCAGTCCTTATGGTCCTCACTGTTGCCTGCCCCCGGCCCATTCCTCTTCTAGCCGGTTCTAATAATTATCCGCGACGCATAAGCTACCAATAACAAACAAGAACGCCTGTTCTATTTTACCATTGCTTAAAAAACTTAATCCTGGTTATAATACAAACAAATGTTCTTATTATACCGGAGGCGATCAGTCATGAAAATGAGCATCGGCCAAACGATTGAAATGATATACCTGGACAAAGCGGGCAAGATTACACAGCGGAAGATTGAAGTACACGGGATTCGGGACGGCCGCATACGGGCTACCTGTCTGAGCACCGGCCTGCCCCGTGTTTTCCTGATGGACAGCATCTTGTCGTGGCATCCGGTACGGGGGCAGAAGTATGCCTAAAGACCGGATCATTCTGCTCTCGGATTGCCAATCCTTCTATGCAAGTGTCGAAAAGGCTGCTCACCCCGAGTATAAAGATAAGCCTGTCGCCGTCGGCGATCCTACGCGGATGAACGGTATTGTCCTGGCTGCCTGCCCTATCGCCAAATCTCATGGTGTAACCACCGCATCCCGCGTGGGTGAAGCCATGACCAAATGCCGGGATCTCGTAGTGATCCGCCCGCGGATGAGTACGTATATTAAGGTTTCGTTGATGATTTCAGAAATCTATAAGGGGTATACCGACCAGGTTGAGGCCTTCAGCATTGATGAGCAGTTTTTGGATGTGACGGGTTCGTTGAGTGTGTTTGGAGAAGGTCTGCCGGAGATGATTCGCTCCATCCAGCATCATGTCCTGTTATCTACGGGGGTGTGGACCCGGGTGGGGACCGGACCGACCAAAATCCTGGCCAAGATGGCCAATAACTTTGCCAAGAAGCAGAAGGACGGGGTCTTCAGGCTGGATTACGACAATATCGACACAGAGCTCTGGCCGCTGCCGGTGCATGAAATGTTCATGGTGGCTGGACGGATGACCAAGAATTTTTACCGTATGGGGATTACCACGATTGGCGATATTGCCCGGATGGAGCTGGGGGAGTTCAAGCGGAGAATGCGCACAACCATGGGCAAGCAGAGCGATATTCAAGCGGAATATTATTGGCAGACGGCGCGCGGCATAGATCCCAGCCCGGTCGTTACCGGGATTCGGCACCAGATTAAGTCGGTGGGGCACGGGAAGGCGCTGCGCTGGAATCTCTATACTCGGCTGCCGGAGATTGAAGTGGTATTGCTGGAACTGGTGATCGAGGTGTGCCAGCGGGCACGGAAATACCGGTATATGGGGTCGGTGGTGTCTATCGCGGTAGCAGAGACGGACGGCAACAAATCTAACTCCTACAGCAGACAAATGACACTGCCGGAGCCCTCGTCTTTAACGCATGAGGTGGCAGCGGCGGCCTACCGCTTGTTTGTGGATCATTGGACGGGGATGCCGCTAAGCCGCCTGGCGATATCTATATCCCAGCTGACCGATGACAGTGTCATGCAGCTCACTTTATTCGATGACCGTATCCGCACTTACAACAGAGAACAGGCAGTGGATCAGATCAAAACCAGATACGGCAGCCGGGCGCTTATCCGCGCATCCTCTTTGCTGGAATCCGGAGTTGCGCTGGAACGGGCCGAACAGATTGGAGGTCATTATAAGTGAGCAAATTAAACGGAAATGAGCGGTGGAAAACCAAAATGTTAATGAGCGAGCATGTAGACCAGTTTGAGGAGAAGCAGGAGGATACGGTCAGAAGAATGATAACAGTGGAGGAGCGGACGATGGTGCGTGACCTCATTTTGCTTCCTTACATAGATACCATGGTCGCCAGAAGCCTGAAGGAGATTGAGCTCTCCGGCAGCATCCTTAAGCGCGCCTTTCTGATAGCGGGGCAAGCGATACAGCGCCGGATCATGCAGGACACCTACCAGCTGCAAAAAGAGCTGAAGCAGCGCAATATCAGAGTGCTGCCCGATGAGCAGGAGGAGTTCCTGGTGTATCACAAAATCTTTTGCCGGGGATATCAGGAACGGTTCGGACTTACGCGTGATGTGATGCGCACCGAGATCAGCTTACGGCTGACCCGATACACCGCGGAGCTTGGCGCCGCATGGAAAGAATATCTGAAATAAGCCCTTAAGATTCATCCGTCAAATTCCCCGTAGTTCCTTTGATGATATACTTTTTGGGTGTGGTCAGACTGAATTCTTTGAACTCTTTAATGAAGTGGTTCTGATCGAAATAACCGAGCTCGGAGATTTGCTCCAGCGTTTCTTTGTAATGCTTATTCTCCAAGGATTCCAGCACATGCTGGAAGCGGATGATCCGGCTGAACAGCTTGGGGGAGGCCCCGATATACCGCTCGAAGGCTTTGATCAAATAGCGGCTGGAATATCCCGTATCCTGCGACAAATCGTTGACATGCAGTGTACCGCGGCTGCAGATGATCTGATCCGTCAAATATTCAATCAGCCGGGGGATTTCCAGCCGGTCACGCATATAGGTTCCATAGAAATCCTCGAATGCCTGGACACGTTCATGAAACGTATTCTTCGCTACCACCCGCTCCAGCAATTCTGCGGCATGCGGGAGAACGTCCCCGACCGGAATCTCCAATTCGCTAAATTCACCTATAGGAAAACGAAAGAAATGCTCCGCATACCCCGGCAAAAAACGAATCACAAAGTACTCACACTCCGAACGGACAAAAAGCCCCTGTCTGCCTTTGTACAACGTGCCGCATATGTTGGCTGACGGGTGATCCGGATAACAGCAAATGACAAGACTCATGCAGCCTTCCGGGATGACAAACATTTGATTGACGTTCGTGTCATCCATGTAAAAGCCATAAAATTGAATGCCGCCGCCGAATGGCGCGGTCAAGGAAGCCCTGTAGTCGGAATAGGAGTGCAGCATCTTTTCAAAGTTTGGCTGGAAGGGCTTATACAGCATGGACGGTCTTGCATTCACATTCAACTTAACTCCCCCTTTTCTCTTAAAACCTATTTTATCCATGCGAATTATAAGTATTAAAAGAGATATTCACATTAAAACCACTGCCGCTACCTATGTCAAGCAGACAAAATGTGAACGGAGGTTCCGGTTTTTACTATAACTATGCTCCTAATCACCATATAATCATATAAATCGATGAAGTTAGTCGGATATAATCTGCGGATTCTGGCAGTAAGTACATATACATTTGGGCCATGGTTAAGGAGATGACATGAGTGTGAATAAGAAGCACCCCGTATTTGCAACTGAATTGAAAGCGGACGGCTCCTTTGAGCCGCAGGCCAACCTGTTCACCGTCCCGTTCGGCTACAGTCCGGGTGAACACCGGCCCCAGCCCGGCCGCTACCGGCTGCTCTGGATGAAGGCCTGTCCCTACGCCCACCGCGCAGTGATTGTCCGCAGGCTGCTGGGCCTAGAAGAAGCCATCAGCCTGGGTACAGCCAGCCATTTCCGCACGGCATACGGCTGGGAGTTCTCGCTGGACGCGGGCGGTGTTGATCCTGTACTGGGCATCCGCTACATCAAAGAGATTTACGATGCGGAGGACCCTGGATATAAGGGGCGTCCCACTGTACCCATTATCGTGGATGTGCAGACAGGACGGGGCGTGAACAGCGATTACTTCAGGCTGACGAACTACCTGGAGACGGTATGGGCCCCTTTTCATAAGGAGGGGGCACCTGACCTGTATCCGCAGCGGCTCCGCAGCGAAATTGACACGCTGAATGACATTATCTTCAGAGATATCAACAGCGGGGTGTATAAAGCCGGCTTTGCCCATTCCCAGGCGGCGTATGAGCAGGCGTTTGATGCACTGTTTGACCGGCTGGATGAGCTGGAGCAGCGCCTTGAGCGCAGCCGTTATCTTTTCGGGGATTTCATTACAGATTCCGATGTCCGGCTCTATACCACGCTCGTCCGGTTCGATGCGGCTTATTACACGGTGTTTAACACGAACCGCAGCCGCCTGACCGATTTCCCGAATCTGTGGGGATATGCGAGGGATCTGTACCAGCTTCCCGGCTTTGGCGACACCACCGGTCTGGCGGCGATCCGCAGCAGCTATCATGCCTCCCCTCACTTAAGGGGATTTGCCCGCAACCCGTACGGCATTTATCCGCTAGGTCCCGATGAACGGGACTGGGCGGCTCCCCATAGACGCTCACATTTAAAAGGAGGGTATTCCCGTTGAGTAATCAAATTCAGACTTCCCCGGCAGAAATTGCTGTGACTGGTGCTTTTGTTAGACAGACTAACCGTTTCTCTGCTGCATTCGGCGATAGTCCTGATGAGCTTCCCGTGGAGCAAGGCCGGTACCGGCTAATCTGGTCGGCAGCCTGCCCCTGGGCCCACCGCGCGGTCATTGTCCGGCGGCTGCTTGGACTGGAGGAAGCCATCAGCCTGGGCACGGTGGACCCGCTCCGGCCGGCTCTTCCGCATACCGACTGGGCTTTTACGCTGGATGAGGATGGGAAGGACCCGGTGCTGGGCATCCGCTACCTGAGTGAGGCTTATCTGGCTGCTGATCCCGGTTATACGGGGCGCCCTACGGTTCCGGCGGTTGTAGAAATCGCGACTGGGAAGGTAGTCCAGAATGATTATTTTAAGCTGACCAATCACCTGGAGACCGCCTGGGCTCCGCTGCATAAGCAGGATGCGCCCGATTTGTATCCCCTGCATCTGCGGGCAGAGATCGATGAGCTGAACGGACAGATCTTCCATGATGTGAACAACGGTGTATACAAGGCCGGGTTTGCCCGTTCGCAGGAAGCCTATGAGGCAGCTTATCACACCTTATTCGAGCGGCTCAATGAACTTGAGGAACGTCTCTCTATCAGCCGCTACTTGTTCGGGGATCAGCTGACCGATTCCGATGTGCGCCTGTACACTACACTAGCGCGCTTCGATATCGCTTATTACACGGCATTCCGTGCGAACCGGCAGCGGCTGGCCGATTACCGCCATCTATGGGCGTATGCCAGGGATTTATACCAGACTCCGGGCTTTGGAGATACAACCGATTTTGACGCCATCAAACGGCATTATCATTTATCCGTGCTTCTGGCTGCTGAGGGCTCCAATCCGTACCGGATTCTGCCCAAAGGACCGGATCTCAGCCAGTGGAACACTCCGCATGGGCGTCATAGCTGAAAGCAAAGGAAAGGAAGGGAATGTATGCTGACATTTAAATCACCGGATCTCTACGTGAACGAGCCGGGCGCACTGCAGCGCCTGGGAGCCTTGACCCGCCAGTATGGCCGCAGAGCGTATCTGATTGGCGGAGAGACCGCGCTGAAGCGGACAGGAGCAACCCTTGAGGCCAGCCTGAAGGCGGAAGGCATTGAGGTTGTTGTAGAGATCAATACAGGTGAGGTTACCCTGGTGAATATCGAACATTATGCGAATAAGCTCTCCGCAGCCGCGCCTGATTTCATCGTGGGAGCCGGCGGCGGCAAGGTGCTGGATCTGGTCAAGGCCGTGGGTGAACGTCTCGAACTTCCTGTGGTCACCGTCCCTACAATCGCGGCTACCTGCGCTGCCTGGTCGGCTCTGACGATCCTGCATGATGATGAAGGCAGAGCGGATGGGGCGCTGTTCCTGAAAGCCTCTCCCCGTGTGATTGTCGCTGATACAGCAGTTCTGGCGGAAGCCCCCAGGCGTTATTTAGCTTCGGGGATTGGGGATACCTTGGCGAAATGGTATGAAGTAGCCCTGAACTTGCAGGACGGGGAAGGCGGACTGGATATCCAGCTCAGTCTGCATCCCGCCCGGCTGGCGCTTGAGATTATCGGGCGGAGCGGCGAGGCAGCCTGCCGGCAGGCAGAGACTGGTGCTTCTGGCGAAGCGTTCAAGGAAGTGGTTGATGCGATCATTGTGCTGACAGGGCTGGCAGGTACAGTAGGTGCGGGCAAGAGGCGCGCACTGGTGGCCCATGCCATTCATGACAGCCTGACCCATCTGGAGGAGACGAAGTCTTCGCTGCATGGGGAGAAGGTAGGCTTCTGCCTGATTATCCAGTCATTGCTGGAAGGCAGGGAAGACATTCATGAGCTGATCAGTACGCTGCTCCGCTATGAACTGCCTGTCACGCTTGCGGAGCTGGGCATTGACAGAGAGCCGCAGATCATCCGTGTTGCTGAAGGCAGTGAAATCGTTCCGGCACCGGGAGGTTTTGCCTTTCCGTATGACAGCGGCAGCGTGGAGACAGCGATTAGAGCCGCAGATGAACTAGGCCGTCAGGCGCTGAAGAATATCGTTTCTTTTAGCACAAGCATTGGTAAATAAAGGCGGAACGCGGACGGGGTTAATATCCCATAATATTTTATATTTCAAAAGGTGGTAGATCTAAAGATGAAAATCATAAAGACAGACGGATTCAGACGCTCCATGCTGTTCATGCCATTACTCGTCCTGGCGCTGGCAGCCAGCGGCTGCGGCAATTCGGGCAGTGCGGCGGCAGTTTCGCCTTCGGCTGAACCTGCTGCTACAGCGGAACCTGCCGCCACGGCTGCACCGGCAAGTCCGGCATCACCGGAAGCTGATCTCAGCGGAGTTACGCTGCGGATTGGCCAGGTGGGCTGGTCGGAATGGGAGGAAGGCTTCAAGGCGGCCGGACTCCTGGATACGCCGTACAAACTGGAGTTCAGTGTCTTCCAGGGCGGCAATCTGGAGCTTGAAGCGATTGCCGCAGATCAGCTGGACTTCGCCATTACGAGTGAAATCCCGCCGATCTTCGCCTCGCAGGCGGCCAATCAGGGGAATTTCAATGTGATCGGCGTCCAGCGGTGGAATACGCTGAATCAGGAGCTGGTGATCCCTAAGGGTTCCAAGGTGACCACCGTAGCAGAGCTGAAGGGCAAAAGAATAGCTTACGTGCCGAATACGACCGCACAGTATTTCCTGGTCAAGATGCTGGAAGGCGCCGGCCTGACCTGGAAGGATATTGAGCCGGTTAAGCTGACGACAGCCGAAGGGCTGAGCGCACTGGTTGGCGGCAAGGTGGACGCGCTGGCCAGCTATGGCAATTCCATTATCGCAGCGCGCCAGAACGGGGCCACGACACTCGCCAGTGCAGCAGACATTCTGTCCGGTAATTTCCCGGTCAGCGCCAACGTGAAGTCCATTGACGATCCGGTTAAGCATGCCGCCATAGCTGACTTCCTGGAACGGTTAACCCGTTACTATACCTGGACCCAGGGTAACCAGGAGCAATGGGCAGAGATCACGGCCAAGAATACGAATCAGAAACAGGCTGAAGTGCTGGACACCCTGGTGAACGGTGACAAGCAGCGTCCGCTGGCACTGGAGACCATCTCGGATCAGTCGATCGCTTCACAGCAGGATATTGCCGACATCTTCACGGATTTAGGGCTGCTGCCTGATACGGTTGATGTGTCCACGATTTGGAGCCATGCCTTTGACGACGAGATTACCGCTATTGTGAAGAAATAGCCTAAGGGTGGAAGCAAATATGAATAACAGAAATGGGAAAAGGCTTCTGCAGGCGGCCCTGCCTTGGGCTGTGCCCGTGCTTGTCCTGCTCTTGTGGCAGGTCTTCACTACCACCGGCCTGCTGGCCGGCAACATCCTGCCGAGGCCGGTTGAAGTCGGACGGGCAGCGGCTGACCTGCTGAAGAGCGGAGAGCTGCTGGACAATGTAGCGATCAGCACCAGGCGGGCCGTTCTGGGCTTCCTGGTCGGAGGCACGGTAGGCTTCCTGCTTGGGCTGTTCAACGGGGTATGGGCCAGGGCGGAGCTGCTGCTCAACACAACGATCCAAATGGTGCGCAATATTCCCCATCTGGCGCTTATCCCGATTGCGATCCTGTGGTTCGGCATTGGCGAGGAAACGAAGCTGGTGCTGGTGTCGCTCGGGGTATTCTTTCCGATCTATCTGAATACCTTTCACGGCATCCGCTCGGTAGATCCGAAGCTGGTGGAGATGGGCAAGGTTTACGGTTACCGGGGAGCTTCCCTGTACGGGCATGTCATTCTGCCCGGGGCCCTGCCTGCTATATTGGTCGGTGTCCGGCAATCGCTGGGCATCATGTGGCTGACGCTGATTGTGGCGGAGACAGTGGCTGCGGATTCAGGCGTTGGGTATATGGCAATGAATGCCCGGGAGTATATGCGGATGGATATTATTGTACTCAGCATTCTCCTGTATGCCGTGCTCGGCAAGCTGTCAGACAGCCTGGCGAAGCTGCTGGAGGCAAGCTGGCTGCGCTGGCATCCGAATTTCGCCGCAAAACGATAAGGGAGCTATGGATGGAATGAATAAATCACAATGGGGCTTTACGCTGCAGACGCAAGGGCTTAGCAAATCATTCGGAAACAGCGCGGTGCTGAAAGGAATCAGCCTGAGCGTGGAGCCTGGGGAATTCATCGCGGTTGTAGGGAAAAGCGGCTGCGGTAAAAGCACGCTGCTCCGTCTGCTCGCGGGGCTTGAGCAGCCCTCCTCCGGGACGGCCATTCTGGACGGTGTGCCTGTGGCCGGGATTCATCCGGAAGCAAGGGTGCTGTTTCAAGAACCCCGGCTGCTGCCGTGGAAGCGGGTCATCGAGAATGTGCGGATGGGCGCTCCCGGACGGGACCGGCTGAAGGCACAGGAAGCGCTCCGCCTTGTCGGTCTGGAGGGGCGGTCCGGAGAATGGCCCGGCGTGTTGTCCGGGGGACAGCAGCAGCGTGTGTCCCTGGCGCGGGCCATCGCCGGCCATCCCCGGCTGCTGCTGCTGGATGAGCCGTTCGGTGCGCTTGATGCGCTGACCCGGCTGGAAATGCAGCAGCTGATCGGCCGGCTCTGGGCGGAGCAGGGCTTCACGGTCTTGCTGGTGACCCATGATGTCAGTGAAGCCGTGGCGCTGGCCAGCCGGGTGCTGCTGATCAAGGAGGGCGAGATTACGCTCGACGAGAGAATCGCGCTGGGCCGGCCGCGCGTGCGTGACTCCGGATTCGCCCACTACGAGAATCTGATCCTGAAGCATGTTATGGGAACGATGGATGAAGAAGATACGCCATCTGGCCGGACGGTTCAATATTCCATCTGACAGGGAGAGGGGGAGAGGCAGTGTGCGTTAAGGAGAAAGAGTACGAGTACAACCGGGATATTGTTGTACGGCCTGTCGGGAGAGGGGCAGCGGCGGCCAAGGACAGCGTGAATCTGTCCTTTGGATTTCCGGCTACCGAATTGCTGCCGGTGGAAGCGCTGAACCGCGCAGCCGCCGGAGCCTTGAACGCTGAGGGCGCGGATGCCCTGCATTATACCGGAGGCCAAGGCGTAGCCCAGGTGCAGGAATGGAAGCTGAACCGCCTGCGGAAATTCGGCATTGAGGCAGAGGCGGAGAACTATCTGGCGGTATACGGAGCAGGCCAGGGCATTGAGCTGGCCGCCCGGGTGCTGCTCAATCCGGGAGATACAGTGTGGACGGAAGCGCCCAGCTTCTTCAATGCACTCGATGCGTTCCGTCATGCGGGAGCGGAGACCGTTGGATTACGGGCAGATGCATACGGGCTGGATGTGGATCAGGCAGAACAGCTGCTGAGATCCACGGAGGCAGCAGGCGGAGTCCTGCCGAAGCTGATTTATGTCATTCCGAATTTTCAGAATCCGTCGGGCACAACCCTGCCGGCGGACAGAAGACAGCGGCTTGCGGCGCTGGCCCGGGCCTACAATCTGTTCATTCTGGAGGATGATGCCTACGGGGAGCTGCGTTATGAAGGGCATGATTTGCCTTCGGTATACTCTTATGCGCCGGAGCGGGTCATCTACCTGACCACCTTTTCCAAAACACTGGGTCCCGGACTCCGCCTGGGTACGGTGATCGCCCCGCTTAATGTAGCCGAGCGTATGCGGGTCCTTACCCTGAACAGTCCGCCTACTCCGTTCACGCTGGAGATTGTGGGCCGGCTGCTGCAAACCTATGACTATGATGGGCAAATCTCCCGGCTGTCGGCCTGTTACCGGGCGCGGCGGGATTTCATGGCGGAGCGTGTGGAGGCAGAGCTTGGAGACGCGGTCACGTTCCAGGTGCCGGAAGGCGGATTTTTTCTGTGGCTATCCTTTAAGGAAGGCGTAAGTGCAACGGAAATAGCCCGGTTAGCGAGGGAACATGGCGTGCTTGTTGTACCGGGTGAGCAGTTTTTTACCGGCAACCATGCGCCTGCCCCCTTCCTGCGGCTCTGCTTCAGCTATTCCAATGAACAGGAAATTGCCCGCGGGGTTCACGCTTTGGCCGCAGCCTATAAACTGCTTATCCAGGCGCAGAGGAGATCCTTATGACGACGAATATTTACAGAGTAAATGCGGTATGGCAATTGGCCGGGGTGTACGGGGTCAGAACCAGAACTTTTGTAGAAGGGCAGGGGATTCCGAGACAGCTTGAATTCGATGAAGTCTATGGCGGGCAGTACCACTACCTGCTGCTGGAGGAGAATGAGCAGGCTGTCGCGACCGCCCGGATTAATCTGAACCATGGGGAGTACGCCAAGATCGAACGGGTCGGTGTCATTCCTGAATTTCAGCACAAAGGCTATGGCCGGCAGCTGATCGGGGCCGCTGAGGAATGGATCAGTGAGCTGGGCGTTCAGCGGATCGTCATTACGAGCCAGCAGCAGGCCGTAGGCTTCTATGAGAGCCTGGGTTATACCGTGAGGCCGGAGATTGTGATCAAGTCCTCGATTCCGGTCGTCCATACCGAGAAAGAAATCCACTGAGCAGAGGAGCAGCATCATGCCGAATAACAATACCATTGAGGGTACGAAGATTGTGAACCACGAGATCGCGAAGGAAATCACCAAGGATGGAGCCTTTAACCGTCAAAAGAACCGCTTCACCACCCCCTTTGGCAATCAGCCCGGTGAGCTGCCGGCAGAGGCCGGGCGTTATCGCCTGCTGTGGGCAAGGATTTGCCCTTGGGCGCACCGCGCGGTCATTGTACGTGAACTGCTGGGGCTGCAGGATGTCATCAGCCTGGGAACGGCCAGTCCGGTGCGGACGGAGAACGGCTGGGAGTTCTCGCTGGACGCGGGCGGCGTGGACCCTGTGCTGGGCATCCGCTATCTGCCGGATATTTATGCGGAGACCGATCCGGAGTATAGCGGAAGAGCAACCGTGCCGACGGTCGTGGATGTGCTGGAGCGGAAGGTCGTGAATAACGATTATTTCCGGCTGACCAACTATTTCGAGACAGCATTCAAGCCTTTTCATAAGGAAGGGGCTCCTGACCTGTACCCGCAGCATTTACAGGCTGAGATCGACGAGTTCAACGACCTCCTGTTCCATGAAGTGAATAACGGAGTCTACAAGGCCGGATTCGCCCATTCCCAGGCGGCCTACGAGCAGGCTTACGATGTGTTGTTCGCCCGGCTGGATCAGCTGGAGGAAAGACTGTCAGCGCAAAGATATCTGTTCGGCGATTCCCTCACAGATTCCGATGTCCGTTTCTATGTGACACTGGTGCGTTTCGATGCGGCGTATTATTCGGTCTTCCGGACGAACCGGAACCGGATTATTGATTTCCCGAACCTCTGGAACTATGCCAAGGATCTGTACCAGACCCCCGGCTTTGGAGATACGACTGACTTCGATTCGATCAAAAGAGGCTACCAGCTCGGCAATCATGCGTATAATCCCCATCAGCTGCTGGCCAAAGGGCCGGATGTATCGATCTGGAATGAACCGCATGACCGGCACAGATTCAGCAAGTAAGGAGTAATAGCTCCGGGATTATCCCGGAACAATGGATAACAAAAGAGGAGGCATTACCGATGAGTTCTGAAGCTAACGTGCGTGTCCGGCCGAAGGAAACCGAGCATGAGATCAATGAGCGGGGCTATTTTGTCCGCCAGAAGAATCATTTCACCACCCCCTTCGGCGAAGGGGAGGGCAAGCTGCCAGTGGAAGCGGGACGCTACCGCCTGATCTGGGCCAAGGGCTGCCACTGGTCCAACCGGGCCTCCATCGTCAGAGAACTGCTTGGCCTTGAGGAGGTCATCAGCATTAATCTGGTAGGTCACGGCAAGCATGAGCAGAATCTGGGCTGGGAGTTTGTGTTCAATGAGAATCAGAGTGATCCCGTGCTGGGCGTGCAATTCTTAAGTGAGTTATACGCGAGCGCCGATCCGGAGTATAAAGGCAGACCCACAGTTCCTGCGGTCATCGACGTTCACACCGGGAAAGTAGTCAATAACGATTACGTCTGGCTGACCAATTATCTGGAGAAGGAATTCGCCCCCTTTCATAAGGCTGGCGCACCGGATTTATATCCGGCGGAGCTTAGAGCAGACATCGATAAGTACAATGATTTCCTGTTCGACAATGTGAATAACGGCGTCTATAAAGCGATGTTCGCCCAGTCCATAGAAGCTTATAACGATGCTTATGAGCATTTGTATGCCGCGCTGGATTCCATCGAGGAACGGCTGGCGGACCGCCGCTTTTTATTCGGGGATTATGTCACAGACTCTGATGTACGGTTATTCGTAACACTGGCACGGTTCGATACTTACTATTTCAAGAATCTCGGCCCGCTGCGTAACCGGATTGTGGATTTCAGGAACATCTGGGGGTATGCACGTGACCTGTACGCAATCCCGGCGTTCAAGAACAATACCTATCTGCGGGATCTGGCCAGAGGGAATGGCGACAAATCAACGATTTTCATCGACTATAATACGCGGTTCTGGGATCAGATTGATTATGAGGGACTGTGGTCGCAGCCGCATGACAGACGGGCGAAGAGCAGTGACCCGGAGCAGAAATTCAAGACACAACATTAGAAATCAATAGACTATAGGGGGATTACGGGGATGAAGATATGGAGAAAGCTCGGACTGGGACTAACGGCGGCGGTGCTGCTGGCGGGGGTTGTGGCTTGCGGGAATAATAACAAGGAATCCGGAAATATAGCGGGTGAAGCTTCAGTAAACAACGATAAAATTACGGTTAATATTGCCACAGGCGGTGCACCCAAGCCCTTTTCTTATGTGAATGACAAGAATGAAATCGACGGGTACGATATCCAGGTGGTCAAAGCTATTTTTGAGGGACTGCCGCAATACGAGATTAATATTGAAAAGACGGAATTCCCGTCGATCTTCGCGGGCCTCGATTCCGACCGTTATCAGATTGGCGCGAACAATTTCGCCAGCAATGCGGAGCGGAGAGAGAAGTACAACTACTCTGATCCGATTTTCAAAAACCAGTTTGTCATTGCCGTGAAGGAAGACCGCGGGGATATTCAGTCCTTTGCCGATCTGGAAGGGAAGACAACGGAGGTTAGCCCAAGTGTGAACTATACGGTTGCCCTGGAGAAATACAATAAGGAATCTGCCAAAACGCCCGTGAATCTGAAATACAGTGATGCCGAGCTGGTGACGATTCTGCAGAATGTGGAGAGCGGCGCCGATGACTTCAACCTGATTGATGCGGCTATGCTGCAGCTGTACATCAAGGAGTATGGTCTGAAGCTGAAGGCAATTCCGCTGTCCCAGGAGGACACGGAGCGGATCGGCGTGCCTTACAGCTATCTGATTCTCAGCAAGGGCGGGAACAGTGACCAGCTGCTGAAGGATGTCAACGGGCGGATTCAGGAGCTCATTAAGGACGGTACGGTATCGAAGCTGAGCGAGCAGTATTTAAATGGTGATTTTGCTCCGGAAATTCAATAGGCGGCCAGCGCGATGCCGAATATATTTGATCTTGAGCTAGTCTTCACCCTGATTCCCAAGCTGCTGAAATACTTGCCGGTTACACTCGAGCTGACGGTGATTGCCATGCTGGCGGGGCTCCTTCTGGGGCTTCTGCTGGCGATCATTAAGATGAAAAGAATCCCCGTGCTCTACCAGATCAGCGCCGTGTTCATCTCATTTGTCCGGGGAACGCCCATCCTGGTTCAGCTGTATTTGTCCTATGCCGGAATTCCGCTGATTCTGAAATATTATAACTACTATCATGAAACCAGCTATAACGTGAATTCCATCCCTTCAATCTTTTATGTGCTGCTGGCCCTGTCGCTGAATGAGGCGGCGTATAATTCCGAGGTGATCCGTGCGGCCCTGCAGTCGGTGGACAAAGGCCAGATTGAAGCGGCGCATTCGCTGGGCATGACGTATGGCCAGGTGCTGCGGAGGATTATTCTACCGGAGGCGTTTATCGTAGCCCTTCCTACATTGGGGAATGCCCTGATCGGGCTGATGAAGGGTACCTCGCTGGCCTTCGTCTGCTCTGTGGTGGAGATTACCGCGCAGTCGAGGATTCTGGCCGGGAATAATCTGCGGTTCTTCGAGTCTTATTGTTCACTTGCGCTGATCTACTGGGCGATGACGATCCTGATTGAACAGGCAATTGCCTGGCTGGAGAAGCGGCTGGATATTGACTTCAAAAGCCTGAGAAAACGGAAGGGAGATGCCATCCTTGATTGAGATCCGCGGGTTAACGAAGTCCTTCGACAAGCACAAGGTCCTGAATCAGATCGACCTTACGATCCGCAAAGGAGATGTAGTCGCGGTCATCGGTTCGTCTGGCGCCGGCAAATCCACGCTGCTGCGGTCGATTAATCTGCTGGAAGTGCCGGACGCAGGGACGATCAGGCTGGACCAGCTGCAGGTCGATTTTGCCCGGAAAACGAAAGCGGATGTGCTGGAGCTGCGGAAGAGTACGGCAATGGTATTCCAGCATTTCAATCTGTTCCGGCAGAAGACGGCCCTGGAGAATGTGATGGAAGGGCTGATTGTCGTCCGCAAGGTGCCCAAGGAAGAAGCCCGGAAGATTGCCGCCCGGCATCTTGCCGGTGTGGGGCTGTCCGACCGGATGCACCATTATCCGAAGCAGTTGTCGGGCGGACAGCAGCAGCGGGTGGGCATTGCCCGGGCGCTCGCCATGCAGCCGAAGATTCTGCTGTTCGACGAACCGACTTCGGCGCTTGATCCGGAGCTGGTGGGCGAGGTGCTGGATACGATCCGCAAGGCGGCGGAGGCGGGCAATACGATGCTGCTGGTCTCGCACGAAATGAGCTTTGTCCGCAAGGTAGCTACGCGGGTACTGTTTCTGGATCAGGGCGTAATCGTGGAGGACGGAACGCCGGAGGAAGTTTTTTCACATCCGAAGTCGGAGCGCACTAAGCAGTTTCTGGCGAATTATTACCGTGATCAGGAGCCGGAATTCACTATTTAATGAAGAGGAACGCTGATGACATACACCTACCGGAAAGACCGCAAGAATATCGACTGGGCACAGGTCACCCGCCTGCTGAACGGCTTCGGCTTAACCGACTTCACACCGGCACAGACGGAAACGGCCTTCAGCAACAGTGCGGTGAATGTATTCATCCTGGATGGAGATAAGATCATCGGGTGTGGAAGAGCCTTATCAGACGGGATTTCGCAGGCGGCGATTTATAATATTGCTATAGACGGGGCGTACCATCACCAGGGTCTTGGTAAAAAGCTCATCGCGCTGATCCTGGAGGAGACGGCGGACTGCAATGTCGTTCTGTATACGCATCCCGATACGGTCTCCTGGTATGAGGAGCAGGGCTTCAGGAGAATGAAGACGGGGCTGGCGCTGTATCATCCGGATAAGATTACAGCAATAACGCGGATGGGATTTATCTAACCAAGCGCTAGCTGCGCCGGGGGAAATAAGTGGATAAACGACATCTAAAGTTGGGGGATTTGCTGTTCTCGCAGGATTAGTTAGATAAACGACACTTAATTTCACTGACGCTGCCTAATAACGGGGGAGGGCATGGAAATAAGTGGATTAAATCCACTTGTTACCCGTAACGCGGGTTCCAAAGGATGAATAGGTGCTGAAAATCCACTTATTTCGGGCGGTGTGGCGAAGCTGGTGACCAACAAGTGTCTACAGGTGCAGAACGGCGAACTTGGGCAGCGGAAGCGGTAGCCGAAATGCAAGGCGACAATATGATTGGCTAAGCAGTGCGGAGAACCGGCAAAGTGAGCCGCCGGATAGTGTCCGCGAGTACGAAACGATGGAGTGAGAGGCCGGAAGGTCCCTGCGATTACAGTGTCACAATGTTCATAGCCGCAAACTTACCTGTCAGCACACAAAGGAGGTGTCCCTGCAGCCAGTAATGGCTCCGGGAACACCTCCTTTTTTGGCAGCCTGCCGGGTCAATTAATTCTCAGGCTTCGTACCATCATCCGCAGCCTCGGGCAGACTCTGTAATATCCGGAACCCCAGCGGTTCCAGCGTAATGCTGAATCCGTCGCCGTCCATCTCCACCGGCTCACCGCTGAAGGCGTCCTGCCAGTTGCCACCGCTGAGTGACTGCTGAAGGGTTAACGGTTCGCTGGAATTGTTCATCCAGACGGTAAAGCGGCTGTTGTCATTGAAACGTTCGTACACGAGGCCCCGGCTATCCGCTTCACTCTGCAGGAAACGGAAGTGACCGGTACGCAGTACCTCATGTTCTTTGCGCAGGGCAATCATGCGCTGATAGAAGCTGAACAGCTCACGGTCCTGGCCGTCCTCTTCCCAAATCATGCATTTACGGCAATCCGGATCATCTTCACCTGTAAGCCCGATTTCATCTCCATAGAAGATACACGGCGTTCCGGTAAAGGTGAGGAGGAAGGTAACCGTCAGTTTCAGTCTCCGGGTATCCCCGCCGAGCCGGGTAAGGACTCTGGGTGTATCATGGCTGGCAAGAAGATTGAACAGTACTTCGTTTGCCTGCCGCGGATACCGCATTAGAAGCCCATAGATATGGGAGGCGAAGGTCTCCGGATCCATCTCCTCTCCCTGGAAGAACTCCAGCAGCCGGTCAGAGAAAGGATAGTTCATTACAGAATCGAACTGATCCCCCTGCAGCCAGCTAAGGGAATCGCTCCATACCTCGCCGATGATGTACGCCTCGGGATTAATCTCTTTGACCGCCTGGCGGAATTCGCGCCAGAAGGCATGGTCCACTTCGTTGGCCACATCCAGACGCCAGCCGTCGATCTGGACCTCGCTAAGCCAGAAGCGGGTGATGTCCAGCAGATATTCTTTGGTTTCCGGGTTGGCCGTATTCAGCTTAGGCATCCCGGCGAAGAAGCCGAACGTATCGTAATTGGGATTGTCACCTTCGGCCTTAACCGGATAATCATAGATATGAAACCAATTGGCGTATTTGGAATCTGCCCCATGTTCAATTACATCCTTGAACGGCGGAAATTCTGCGCTTGTATGGTTGAAGACGGCATCCAGCACTACCTTAATCCCTTTGGAATGGGCCAGGCTGACCAACTGCTTCAGCAGTTCCAAATCCCCGAAGCTGGAGTCGATCGTTCCGTAGTCTACCGTATCATATTTATGGTTGCTGGGAGCCTGGAAGATAGGCGTCAGATACAGCGCCGTTACGCCAAGCTCCAGCAGATAATCCAGATGGTCGATAATCCCCTGCAGGTCCCCGCCGAAAAAACTGTCGTTCGCCGGCGCAGCGCCCCATTCGAGCGTCCCTTCAGGATCATTCGCCGGATCGCCGTTGGCGAACCGGTCCGGCATGATCTGATAGAAGACAGCAGACTTCGCCCATTCCGGAACATGCAGCAGATCGACCTCGTGAATATAAGGCATTTCATAATAGCCTCCGGGAGGCGTAGGCTGCTCTTTCGTATAGAAGCCGGACTCCACCATCCATACCGTTTCTTCTCCGGACTCAAACCGGAAGCCGTAGGAGAAACGTTTACGCTCAGGCGTTACCTCAGCTTCCCAGTAATCAAAATACGTGTCCGTAGCCACCTTGAGCATCTCCAGCTCCTGATGATGATGCTCCCAGTCGTATTTGTCGCCTGTCAGCGCAAATACGCGGTCCACATTGTTCCTTTTGCTGCGGACTCTTAAGTGGAAGGTGTTCTTGTTATACGAATACGCCCACTTCCCCTGTGGAGAATGATAGAGACACTCAAGCTCAATGGATGTGCCGGGTGTTGTTGATGTCAGTGCTTGTCTGCTGATAGCCATGTCTATTCCTCCTGGGATCAATAATGAATGGATATAATAACGAATGAATTATGAGCTTTAGTTAATACCCCGGGCCAAGAGGAATTAAACACCAGATAGACTCATGAAGTGAGGGGGATAATTGGTAAGCGGGGAGAGAAGAAAAAGGGTTTGGGGGGGAACTATAGAATATTTCACCAATGATTACTTACTTCATACATACTAAGACATTTGGGGTGCTCTGTCTGTGAATGCCAAGCTATCGAAATTTGCTTCACTATTCTTCTTAAGTTTGTTATTGGCGGCATGCTCTGCGGATAAGCAGATGCCGGCAGGTGCTTCTGCTCAGGCGGAATTTTCCGTGGCTGCGGCTTCGCCGGGCCCTGCTCAAACTCCGGTGCCGGCGGTTACTGGTCAGCCATTGGTAGTGCCCGTACCATCTCCTTCTCCCGGTCAGCCGGAGCAGCCGGCTTCAAGTCCGCTGATTGCGGCCGCTCCAAGCCCAGGTTCAGAAGAAGCCCACCCGCTACAGAAATATATGGATGCTGTTCACGGGGATATGAGGGGAGATTTGCTGTTCTCCGCCAAACAGGATCTGGACCTCGACGGATATGAAGAAATTGTGCTTGGCTACGGAGATCTTGATCAGGCTGATCCGCAGTATTCCAGAGTTTCGGAGCTGCATGTATTGCGGGACAGGGATGGGAAGATCGAGGAGCTTACACATGATTTTGAGGGCGGATACCAGAAGCTGGGGTTTAAGCTAATCCGGCTGCAGGGTCTGCGGCAGACGTTCATATATTGTGACCTCACCAACGATGCCGGAATGACGGGCTTCATGGTGCTGGAGATCTCTGGTGATCAGGTGCTGCGGAAGGTGTACAGTGCTGCGGCAACCGGGCAGGGGGAAGACGCACTATTAGACAACAACGGGGACGGCCAATATGACGGTTATGTGCAGTACAGGGCAGACTACAGCACATTTTATTATTCTCTGGACCGGACTTATGAAATGGAGAGCGGAGAAATTGTTCTGAAAGAAACCAAAGTGGGGATTCCCGAATACCCGCAGGAGATTAAGGATGTAATCCTGCAGTATTTGAGTCTGAGTGCCCTGCAGGTTGAGCAGTCCCCTGAAACGGAGGAGCGGTTGGCCCTGCTGCGCATCGATAAGGACGGGACTGAGATTACAGGAGAAGACCTTAGCGGCTGGCGGGAAGCTCTGGAAGGCTATCATTCGGAGATTCAGTTTGATATTAAACAGGATGGGCTTGCGTCTGAGGCCTTTCTGACGTATACAGAAGACGATAACAAGCCACAGACGCAAGAGCATACAATGCAGCTCCATCTGGTCAAAGCTGCTGCCGGGTGGCAGATTGATGGTCTGGAAATTCCGTAATTTGAGCATTAAGGCCCTAGACCGCATCTGCCCCGGCTCTGTTAATCAGCTCCCGGTAGTCATTCCGCACATTGCCTACGGCTGATGAGACCGGATAAGCCAGCATCTGCCTTGCATCATAAGGCTGCAGCAGCTTCATCAGGGAGGAGATATCCTGATTGCTGCGGTCCAGCCACTGTGCTTCCGCGTCCTTGCCCAGAATGACCGGCATCCGGTCGTGAATCTCCTCCATGAGGCTGTTCGCAGCTGTGGTGATGATGGTGCAGGTGGCGATTTTGTGGCCGCTGGGGTCTGTCCAGATATCATACAGCCCGGCCATGGAGAAGAGCTGTCCGTCCCGCAAGGTGATACGCAGCGGCTGCTTGCCGCTCTCCTTGACCTTCCAGTCATAGAAGCCGTCTGCCGGAATGACGCAGCGGCGGGACGAGACAAGCCCTTTAAATGAAGCTTTCTCCAGCAGCGATTCACTGCGGGCATTGATTAGCTTCGCAGCGTTCTTATCCTCCTTAGACCAGGAAGGCAGAAGCCCCCAGCGCAGCTGGCCAAGCTTATTGCGCTTGCCGTCATGGATAACCGCCGGAATATACTGCATCGGAGCCGCGTTGAACTTCGGTGCATAATGGTCGAAGGAAGGATCGCCGGTGAAATACCTGGTCATCAGCTCTTCCAGTGTTACGGTAATCGTATATCTTCCGCACATCTTGCCCGTGCCTCCCTTTATCGGCTATTGGTTTACAGCATGGCCGCTTCGTGCTATGCTCGCCTATATTTCTCATGATAGCATTACATTATAGAGGAAGAAACTTAAGGATTGTGAAGGAGGGGCGGCGGCTATGATTATCGTAAGTTCCTGCCTGGCCGGAATGAAGGTTAGATATAACGGTACGGATTGTCTGAATCCGGGTATCCAGCGTCTGCTGGACAATCAGCAGGCGGTTACCGTATGCCCGGAACTGCTGGGCGGCTTCTCTACTCCGCGGGAACCGGCCGAGATCATAGGCGGCAACGGCAGGGATGTGCTGGAAGGCCGGGCCCGGGTGATCGACAGAACAGGCAATGATGTAACTGCAATGTATATAGAGGGAGCCTATGCCGCACTGGAGCAGGCAAGGAGCTTATCGGCAACTCTGGTGGTGCTTAAGGAGAACAGCCCGTCCTGCGGCAGTTCCATGATCTATAACGGAGAATTTGCCGGTGTGAAGGTGCCGGGAGAAGGTGTGACCTCTGCGCTCTTGCGGCTGCACGGAATTGAAGTGATCTCCGAGGAGCAGCTGGCTGCGCGGTTGCCGGAGCTCGAGGCTACGAACCGGCCAAGCCAGCGGAATGAGGCTGCCGGCGCAGCGGATAGCCGTATCCATAATTAGTTTTTCCCAATAATACTCCATGGACAAATGTTACAATATTGTGTTTATTAACAGGTGGTAAAAGGGCTTGTTCAGCAGTATAATCGAGTAGTGCTGCAAGTGGAAACGGCATTGCCGTTCTCTCAAGAACGGTATTGTTTCAGCGAGAAATAGAAGGAAAAATTATCGTGTGAAGCATATAAATTCTTATATTTTAAGAAAATCCTGAATTTCAAGAAGCGGAGAATCTCGTCATGAAACCCATCTATTTGGACCACGCCGCCTCAACACCGGTTCATCCGGAGGTGGCTACGGTTATGTACAATATGCTATTGAACCAGTATGGCAATGCGTCCAGTGTGCACCAGTTCGGACGGTCGGCCAAAAGGATCGTAAATGGAGCGCGCGACAGGATCGCGGGCTTTTTGGGCTGTTCCCCTGATGAGTGGGTGTTCACCAGCGGCGGTACAGAGAGCGATAACCTCGCCCTGTTCGGCGCAGCGTATGCTTCTATTCATAAGGGTAAACATATCATTACCACAGCAGTAGAACATCATGCGGTATTGCATACGTGCGGACAACTGGAGCAGCAAGGCTTCGAGGTTACTTATCTTCCCGTAGATTCCACAGGACTTGTCTCACTGAGGGATGTGGAGTCTGCCCTGCGTGAAGATACAGTATTGATTAGCGTAATGTTTGTGAATAATGAAGTGGGAACTGTACAGCCTATAGAAGAGATTGGCAGATTAGCAGCCGGGCGGGGCATTCTTTTTCACGTGGATGCTGTACAAGCTCTGGGTACGCTGCCTATGGTGCTCCGCGAGCTGCCTGTCGACTATATGAGCTTCTCAGCCCACAAGATTGGCGGTCCGCAGGGCATTGGCGGATTGTATGTCCGGCGGGGAGCGCCGCTGCAGCCAAGGCAGCATGGCGGACTTCAAGAGCGCGGCAGACGGGCAGGTACAGAGAGCCTGGCAAGTACAGCCGGCTTCGCCACAGCGGTAGAGCTGGCAGTAGGCGGACTTGCGGAGCATCATGAGCAGGCTGTCAGGCTGCGGAGCACACTGCTGCAGGAGCTGGACAAGCATGCCGGAGCCGGCGGATATGTAATTAACGGAAATGAACAGCAGACGGTGCCCGGAATCCTGAATGTAAGCTTCCCGGGTGCGAAGACAGATGTGCTGCTGATGAATCTCGATATGGAGCGGATTGCGGCGGCCAGCGGTTCAGCCTGCACCTCGGGCTCTCTGGAAATCTCGCATGTCCTGCAGGCGATGAAGCTTCCGGAAGAACTTTTGAACTCGGCGATTCGCTTTAGTACAGGTTTGGGTAATACTAATGAAGAAATGCAGGTTGTTGCCCAAAAAGTTGGAACCATCTTGAACCGGCTGCGTACTAAAGACTAGGCATTTTTGCGGTCTGGCATCCGCCTGGAAGGTTTCTAACCTCAGGGAACTCGTAATGCACTACTTAAGACTTAAGGTGAGGGGACTTTGGACGCCATGAAACTTCAAGATATGATTGGCCTCACCGTATATGAAGTTGAAGAAGGTACTGAAGTCGGTGAAATAATCGATATTGGACTGGATTCAAACTGGAACATTACGGGTATTGAACTGGAAAGCAAAACTTTTTTCTCCAGTCATGTGAAAGTTGTGGCATGGGATGATATTGTCGCTTATGGCGAAGATGCTGTCATGATCCGCAATAAAGAGTCGATTATTAAGACCGACGCTGACCATATACCCTATACTTTCCTCTTAGGAAAGAACAAATTGAAGGATTTGCAGGTGCTTACGGCATCCGGAACGATACTTGGACGAATATCGGATGTTTATTTTGACCAAAAGATGGGAAACACAATAGTAGCGCTGGAAATCAGTGACGGGCTTGTAACTGATTTGATCGAAGGCCGCAAATGGCTGCCTTGTTCTGAAGGAATGTCTATCGGGGAGAATTCGGTACTGGTTCCTGCGATGAGCGAAGAACGGCTTCAAAAAGCCATTAATATTGTTAACGGATAGGTGGAATGTATTATATGAAGTGTCCAAACTGCAACTCCAAGGATATCGGCAAGATCGGTTCCCACCAGTTCTATTGCTGGGGCTGTTTCATCGAACTTACGGTCAACGGCGAGAAAATGTCGGTTTATCAGGTTGAAGAAGATGGCACGCTCAGTTCGCTTGACGATCTGTTCTCGGGTGAAGATGTTGCACAGGATTTCCCGCAGATCCATGCATCCTCCTGATCCGGTGATCACATCGCTCAATTAACCACTGGGTACATATTATAAAAATTAGCGTCAATTTCCTTTCAGCGTCCACTTTGCTGAGGGTTATTGGCGCTTTTTTGTGCGCGTTACTGCTTTTGCAGCGCTTTTAGCTAATATCTTAAATCCAGCTTACAGACCTTGTATCTTTGTTATCCAAGCTAAGGAATTGTTATATAAGCGCTCAGGCGGCGAATCTATACTGGATAAGACCGGACCCAAGAATTGCCGGAACTATCAGTAGGGAGGAATTGAATTGCAGCGCAGAGCCATAGCAATACTTCTGATCGCACAGCTTATCGTATCTATCTTACCGGGAACACCGGTTAGTATGGCCGCCCCGGCGGAACAACAGCAGACATCAGCCGCAGCTTATCCGGATGTAACACAGCACTGGGCGGGTGATGCCGCAGGCAGATTATCGGCAGAGGGTATCCTGAAGGGATACGCGGACGGGCTCTTCCATCCGGAGGCGCCGGTTACCCGGGCAGAACTCGTAATGATGCTGAACCGGGTATTTCAATATACCACCCAAGGAACGACCTCCTTTGTTGATGTGAACGGTTCCGCCTGGTATGCGGAGCCTGTTATGAAGGCTTATCAGGCCGGAGTAGTGAACGGAACCGGCGGGGACAGATTTATGCCGGATGCGAAGGTACAGCGGCAGGACGGATTCGTCATGCTAAGCCGGGCTTTTCAGCTTGAAGCTTCAGCCGCTCAAGAGCTGACGGCCTTCAATGACAACGGTCAGGTGGCGTCTTATGCATCATCGGCAGTGGCTTCAATGGTTGCCGCGGGGTATGTGAGCGGTGATCTGAACAAGCGGCTGAATCCGCGTGCACCGCTGACCCGGGGCGAAGCTGCGGTCATCCTCAATCATATGATTGGCTGGATCAGCCCGGCTGCGGGAGAATACACGCCGGGTGAGGTCAAGAGCAATGCGGTTGTGAACCGCACCGGGGCAGTACTCCAAGGCAGCAGCATTGCCGGATCGCTTTACGTAACTGAAGGTGTAGGCGAAGGAGAATTCCGCGCCGGCAGGGTTAACGTGACCGGCAGGGTGCTGATCAGAGGCGGCGGTGGTAATACCGTAGTGTTTGAGCAGTCGGAGCTTGGCGCAGTAGTTGTTGACAAAAGCGGCGCTCCTGTCCGGCTGGCTTTGGATGGAGCTTCGGTAGCGGAGAGCATTACCGTACGTCAGAAGTCGATGATCGAGGTGTCTGCCAGTTCGAAGGTCGGGCAAATAACCATCGGACCGAAGGCGGCAGGTTCCAGTATCGTGAACCACGGAACCATCACCCTGCTTGAAGTGGAGGCAGACGGCATTCTGCTGAACGGCCAGCCTCTTGCCAAAGGCTCGAAGCTGGAGCAGCCCGGCAGCGTTGCGGCAACGCCAACAGCAACATCAACGCCGGCACCGGCAAGTACAGTAACAGTAAACACAGGGTCTGGCTCATCGACGGCAGCGCCGGCAAGCACACCAAGCCCCGCTGCATCAGTGGCACCAACTGCTGCACCAACTGCTGCGCCAACTACTACTCCTGCGCCTACTCCGCAGCGGCCTGTTGAGCCGGCAGATGCCTGGAAGCTGGTATGGAACGATGAATTCGATGGCGAGGCCATTGATACAGCGAAATGGAATGTGCAGGACACTGGGCTTGTGTATAACAATGAGCTGGAATATTACCGGCCGGAGAATGCAGGGCTGCAGGAGGATGAAGGGAATCAGGTGCTGGTCCTGGAGGCAAAGAATGAATCCCATCAGGGCAAGAACTATACCTCCGGCAAGCTGACCTCCAAGCTGAAGGGCGACTGGACCTACGGCAAATTCACGGTCCGCGCGAAGCTTCCGGTTCAGCAGGGCATGTGGCCGGCAATCTGGATGATGCCGACCGATGAGCTGGAGCAGTATGGGCCTTGGCCGGGCAGCGGGGAAATGGATATTATGGAGCTGACCGGACCGGTCGCAAGCGATCCGGACAACGCAGGTAAATATCCGAGAACTGTCCATGGATCGCTCCATTATGATTCTCCTCATCTGTCACAGACGGATGAATATCTGCTGCCGGAAGGCCAGACCTTCGCTGACGGATATCATGAATTCACGATGGAATGGCTGCCGGGCCTGATCCGTTATTATGTAGATGGAGAGAAGTACTTCGAGACCAGAGACTGGGGAACGAAAGCGGAAGGCCAGCAGGATTATTATACATTCCCTGCGCCGTTCGACCGTCCGTTCTATATGATTCTGAATCTGGCTGTCGGCGGGGACTGGCCGGGCAATCCGCTGGATAGCTTCCAGTCCGACAGGATGTATGTCGATTATGTCAGAGTGTATAAATATACCGATATGGCCAATTGGCCTGATGTGACCGGTAAACGCGGGGAGGGCCTGCCTCCGGTAACCGCACAGCGTCCGCCGCTCCCGGACGGCAACCAGATTTACAACGGCGATTTCAAAGGTGCTGAGAACAGCTCGGGGCTGCCGGAGAACTGGGACTTTATTCTGAACGCCGGCGGACAGGGAGAGGCAAGTGTGGTGAATGACCCGGATAAAGGTGCAGTAGCCAAGGTTGCCGTAACCCAGCCGGGTACCCAGAATTATGCATTGCAGCTTACGCAAATGCCGCTGCTGCTGGAGAACGGGAAGGCCTACAAGGTAAGCTTTGACGCGAAGGCGGACGCAGCAAGACCGTTCATGACCAAGCTTACCGAATTCGGCGGCGGCTGGACGGCCTACTCAAAGGAGCGTACCTTCCAGCTCACGGAGGAGTGGCAGACCTATGAATATATTTTTAACATGGGTAATTCATCTGACAATAATGTGCGCTTCGAATTCAATCTTGGCCTCGACACCACTTCTGCTTACTTCACGAATGTGAAGGTAGTGGAGACCGAACCATTGCCGGTGATCAGAGAGCCGCTTCCGGACGGGAATCTGATCTTCAACAGCGGCTTTGATCTCGGGGAAGACCGGATGAAGTATTGGACTTATGAAGTGGCGGCGGGTTCTGGTGCAAGCGCAGCAGCTAGAGTTACGAATGAGCTTGTGTTCCCTATAATGGACCGCAAATTGGTTAGCAGCGTTCAATCCCCGGGCCTCGCAGCCGGGTCAGTGAAGCTGTCACAGAGCGGGCTTCCGCTGACTCCGGGAACCGCCTACGAGCTGAGCTTCGACGGGAAAGCAGACCGGAATCTGCCGGTTCAGATTGGGCTCGAAGCAGGGGACAGCAATATCAATTATGCTGCAGGGACAGCCGTTGTCCTCACGGAAGAGAAGAAGCACTACAGCAAGATCATTGAACTTGGTACAGATGCCGGGGCGGAAGGAACCTTGTCCTTCCTGCTGGGGGAATCCGCCGGACGGGCAGAGCTGGATAATGTCCGGCTGACGCCGAAGAAGAATCCGCCTGTAATCTCCGGATACCTTCATTTCCAGGCAGACAGCTACTGGAATACCGAAGGAACAGCGCTGATCGCCGGCGGTGAAGGTACGAAGGATATTACCAGTGTGGATGAAGGCGATTATACCGATTATAAGCTGCGGGTTGCTGCGGGCGGAACCTTCGTACCAGTGGCACGGGTGGCAAGTGTGCAGGAAGACTCCGAAGTAGTCATTGAAGTGCTCGACCAATCGTTGCAGGCTGTAGCGGAACCTTTCCGTGCTGCCGCCCCCAACACCGGCGGACTCCAAAGCTACCAGGCGGTTACAGGTGCCGCGCTTACTCTTCCGGAAGGAACCTATTATCTGCGGATCAGCGGCCACGGCTACAATTTGGCCTGGCTGGATCTGTCCCGGGAGATGGTAGCGGGCGGCAGCTTTGACAGCAAGAGCATGGAAGGCTGGACCCTGTTCAAGAAGGACTGGGATGACAGCGATCCGGTCAAGGATACGGTGGCGTACGCTGTATATGGCAACCTTGAAGTGAAGCTTGGCGGAACGGGAGATGAGTCCTGGAATGCCCAAGTGAATCTTAGGGGGCTTACGCTGGAAAAAGGCAAAACCTATCAGCTCAGCTTCGATGCCCGCGCGAGCCTTGACCGGAGTATTCTTGCGCTGATCCAGCATGACGGAGATATCGATGACAACTGGTTCGCCTATATGGAGGAGCCGGTTGTATTAGGGGCAGAAGGCAGCCGCTATACGTATACGTTCACCGCAAGGACAGATGAGCCGTATGCCGTACTGCAATTCTCCGTGGGCAAAGTTGACCAGGTGCTTGGTGAACATACCGTTACACTGGACAATATCTCGCTCATCCGGGTACATCCGGCGCTGGCAGGCGGACCTGTCCATGAGAATATGATGGCTAACGGTGATTTCGCCTCCGGTACCGCAGGCTGGAATTTGTATTCAACAGACAGCGGCGAGCTGAGCATTGCGAATGTGGAGGAAGCGCTGCAGATTCATGTAGGTACGGTTGGCAGCAATTCCTGGGACCGTCAGGTCTTCTATGAAGGCCTGGCGTTAGAACAAGGCAACCGTTATACCTTGACCTTTAAGGCGAAGGCAGAAGCAGCGCGCCTAATGAATATCAGCATCGGCTGGCTGGATGCCGCGAACAATTACGCCTGGCATGGCTATACCAGCGCGATTGTGGATCTTACGAACGGTGATAAGCTCTACACCATCGTGTTCGATGTGAATGAAGCCAGTACAGAGATTGGCCGGATTTCCCTGGAGCTTGGCAATATTGCCGGGGGGGCGGCCGGTAACCTGAACGTTCAGATCGACGATATCATGCTGGTGAAGAGCGGGGAGATCCCGGCAGAATAAGCGTTACAGCAGCATAATTACAGCTGCCTGCACAGCAGGCGGAACAGAGCAGGGACCGGGCTAATTCGCCCGGTCCCTGAATTCTTGCGGCGTCATATGGCTGTATTCCTTGAACAGCTTAATGAAATAATGGGCATTGGAGTAGCCGAGTGCAGCGGATATTTCATAGATTTTTAGTGCGGAATGCGTAAGCAGGTAAGCGGCTTTTTCCATTTTAGCTGAACTGATATGATCACTGAGCCGTTTCCCGGTCTCTGCCTTGTAGATTTTGGAGAGATAGACCGGATGCAGCTTAACCTCGTCCGCAATAGCGTTCAGCGATACGTAGTGCAGGTTGAGGTCGATGTATTCATGAACCTTCTGAATCAGTACACTGCGCATATCCTTGCGTTCACTGTCAAAATGCTCCTTAAGCAGCGCCAGCATCCGGAGTGCATAATCCAGCAGCTTGTCCGGAGTATGGAAGCTTCCCCCGCCAGGCATAATGCTCCCGGTGATGTCCCCGAGCATTGTATTGTTTTTGTGGGCGAAATAGTAGAAGGCCGTTTCCATATACAGCTTGGCTTCTTCAATATGCTCCGGGGAATGGCCGTCCGTCTCTATAAGCTCGGCATGGATATTCCGGACCTTGGACTCGATGCTGTCCCAGTTACTCGCCTCCAGCAGATGGAACAGAGTGGGCGGCTCATACAGCGACTGAAGGGTCGTGATCCGCTTCTCTGCGGTGTCTTCCGCCTTCAGAAAAACACCTGTTTCGTGGCCGATATGCGCTCTGATCGTGGATATGGCAGTCTGGTACAGGCTGTACACCTGATCCGGGAACGATCCCCAGCCTGTAGCAATCACGGAAATGCCGCCGCCGATGACGGTGCTTACGTTTTTTTGCAGCTGGTAAGCCGTCTGGATCATCTGACTGTGCAGGGACGGCAGGTTGTCCCGGCAATCCTCCGTAAGCGGCTGAAGAACAAGCACAAGATAATCATGGACATCCTTGCAGGACCACATGGCAAACCGCTCCTGAAACAGCTCATGGGCAATGTTGACAATCGCATATTCAAATAACTGCATACTGTTCACATCATGCTGTTGAAAATAATCCTCCAGCCGGATCACAAGTAAGGCCGCCGGCCGCTCCAGTGTGAAAGGCAGGCTGAACTGGTCAAGCTGCTCCGCCAGCTGCCGGTTGCCCGGCTTGCGGCCCTGCAGCAGCCCGTTCAGGAGCCGGTCCCGCAGCAGAGGCAGATGCTCGCGGAAGGTTTGCAGCGTCCGTTGATAGGAAGCGCGGGTCTCCCATTCCTTCCGGATCTCCAGCAGCAGCTGTTCAAGCACCTCCATGAGCGGCCCGTTGCCGATCGGCTTCAGCAGATAAGCGCTGGCCTGCTGGGAAATGGCCTGTTTGGCGTATTCGAATTCCGAATATCCGGTCAGCAGAACCGTTTTGATGTGTTTCCACTCCCGGCGGATATGTCCGATAAGCTGCAGGCCGGACATTTCCGGCATATTAATGTCGGTGACCACAATATCCACCGGGTGCTGGCGGAGAATCTCCAGCGCCTCATATCCCGAGTAGGCTCTGTGCACCTGCTCGACCTGCAGCTCATTCCAGGGGATGGAGATGAATAAGTCGTCTACAACATAGGGTTCGTCGTCAACCAGCAGAATCTGATACATTGTTGTCCTCTTTCTTCCGGATATGCAGGGTGACCATAAGTCCGCCCTGCTCAGATGCTGTAATCAGGATTGCCGATGCTTCGCCGAATTGATGCTTCAGGCGCTGCTGTACATTCCAGAGGCCGCAGCCCCCGTCCAGGCGGTCCTGTTCATTCAGACGGTCTTGCAGCAAGGCGATTCCGGCCTCATCCATTCCGGCCCCGTTATCTTCAACGGAGATCACGAGTTCACTGCCGCTGCGGGCGGCGCGGATGAGAATGAAGCCGAGGCCGATTCTCTTCTCAATCCCGTGGATGATGCTGTTCTCCACCAGCGGCTGGATCAGGAGGCGCGGAATACGCTCGTCCAGCAGCTCTGCGGGAATCTCAAGCTCATACCGGAGCCGTTGCTTGCGGAGATTCTGGATTGCCAGATAATGCTCAAGCAGCTTGACTTCATCGGCAACCGTAGTCAGTGAATGATCCATCCTGGTGATATAGCGGTAGTACTCTCCAAGGCTCAGCGCCATGGCCTCGACAGAGTCCGTATCTCCGATGCTGGCCTTGCTCTTTATGAAGAACAGGCAGTTGTACAGAAAATGCGGGTTAATCTGCGACTGCAGCTGTTTGAGATAAGCATCCTTGGCCCGCAGCTGCTCCAGATACACTTGTTCAATCAAGGATTGCAGCGTGGCAGCCATCTCATTAAATTCCTGATTCAGCAGCGAGAAATCACTGTTAGTCCGGACATGGATACGGGTGGACCAGCGGCCTTCCTTCATGCGGTTGAGCGAACGCAGGAGCAGGCTGATCGGCCGCTGCACCTGACGGTACAAGAGCAGCGACAGCAGCAGGCTCATCCCCAGCAGCACAACGGTCGCTGTAATGAAAGAATAACGGCTGCTGTGAATCGGCTGCAGAATCTGCTCCAGCGGGGAGTAGTGGATGACATACCAGCCCAGCGTGGCCGAGCGGACGGCGCTGACCAGGTAGCTTCCATCCCCCAGCCTAAGAATCGTTGAGCTCTCCTGAGCCTGCGGGAAATCGGGCAGCTGGCTCACCAGCTGCCCGGCAATCTGTTCGTCCGCAGGCTGCGGATTCAGTACCCCGTAGCCGGTATGATAGAGAAAGGTACCGCCGCTGCCGGGCGGCTGGTAACTCCCGAGCATTTTAGCAATGTTGGAGACAGGGAACTTCACTTCAATGATCATATTAGCCTGGGAAGGCTTCTCCCGAAAATTGGCCGGATCAGAGAGCATCAGCCGGAAGCCGCCAGCGCCGCTATTCCCGGAGGGGCCGGGCGAATATTCCCAGCCTGCAGGCAGCGAATGCCGCAAATCGGCTGTGTCGAAGCTCAGGGAAGGATCGGTGGAGAGCGTCTCTCCTTTCAGCAGGTTGAAGATCAGAAGCTGATTCTCCCAGGTGCTTGAGCCGGTCTGCAGGGACAGCTTCTCCAGCACCGTGCGGATGGTCTGGCTGACATCTATCAGATGGCCGAGCTGCTGCAGCTGCACATAATCACGGATAGTCGGGTCCCGCCGCAGGGCATATACACTTCCGGCCAGCTGGTTAATATTATTGTCGATCTGCGCAGTCAGAAACTCCAGATGGTTCAGGTCAGTCGTCTTGATCTGCCGGGTGATAACGCGGATATCCTTGCGGTAGGAGAACCCGTAGAAGATAAGGGTGACCATAATGAGCGAGATCAGAATAGCAACCATTTTGACAAACAAGTTAGCGCGCATCCGCTGTTAATCATCCTTTTTCTTCAAATATAGAAATAGATTAAACCGCTTTCATTAATCATGAAAACTATACCATATTTGCACCAGCCGTTATGCTATACTTTTGAATATTCGTTACTATGAAAACGCTGTTAGGAGGAGACTATGCGTCTATATGCACTTCTCGCTGTAGTAATCATGCTGGTCTCCGGCTGCTCCTTCGCCGGAGATGATCCCCCTGATATCATTCCGGCAGCCGCGCAGCCAGAGGCTCAGACTGTACATTATGATGAAGAGCTTGGCAAATACGTTCCCGCTGTAGATTTATATACCGTCGGAGTGATCAATCCCGACATGAGCTTCAAAGAAGGCGAAAGCCTGGAGTCTAACGTGCATACCCGCTGGGCCGAAGAGCGGCTGGGAATCCGCATCCGTTATTTATGGACGCTCCTCGGCTCCTCCGAGATCTATGCCAATAAGCTGCGTCTCGAGCTGGCCAAAGGGAATATGCCGGATATCGTAACCACACGGGACCGTGAAGTAATTCAGGAGCTGATTGATTCCGGTCAATTCCGGGAAGCCGGCAGCCTGTTCCAGCGTTATGCCTCTCCGGTATGGAAGGCTGCAATGGACGAGGAACCGGCGGTCTGGAACAGCCTGGAGCGGGACGGCCAGCAATATGCGATTCCCATTCTCGATTATGAGTATAACTCAGACCCGGTATTATGGATCCGCGCGGATTGGCTGAAGAAGCTGAAGCTACCAGTGCCGGAGACCCTGGATGAGCTGGAGACGGTTATGGATGCCTTTGCAAACGGTGATCCGGACGGGAACGGCCTGAAGGATACGTTCGGATTATCTGTAAGCTTCAGGAATGGAGCCAGCACCTGGATGGGCGATGCAAGCTGGATCTTCGGAGCCTTCGGGACGGTCCCCGAGCAGTGGAACACTCAGGCGGACGGCACTCTGCAGTACGGGTCCGTGATGCCGGCCGCCGGGCAGGCGCTTGCCCTCATGAAGAGCTGGGTGGACAAGGGGTATATCTCCAGGGATAATGCCTGGCAGGATGAAGAAGGAGCCGCAGCGCTGTTCACTTCGGGCAAGGCCGGCATCATTGCCGGACCGTTCTGGATGCGGGGCTGGCCGCTGAACAAGCTGGCAGACCTTAACCCGGAGGCCGTAATCCAGGCTGTCCCCATTCCTTCGGGTCCTGACGGGAGGGTGCAGCGGCGGGGGCTGCTTCCTGTTAACGGAGCCATTCTGATCAACAAGAAGATGGAGCATCCGGAAATCTTTTTCACCTATCAGAATTATCTGTTCGATTATTACGCCACCTCGAGCGGAGAATTCGCGAACGGGCTGGCTAAGGGATATGACTGGACGGAGCAGGACGGCGGGCCTGTGACGGATCCGGCCTTGCTCCCGCAAGGAGGGATCCGTGTCGAGTCCTATACGCTGACCTTCGATGGAGCGCGAATTCCGTCCAGAGTGATTCAGGAGATTCCCCAAGATATAGCTCCGGTGCTGCTCTCGCAGCTGGACGCCTCCCTCCAGGATCAGTTCACCGGTCCGCCCACACGCACCATGCGGACCAGCTGGGAGCTGCTGCAGAAGCTGGAACAGAAGACGTTCGAGCAGATTATCTTTGGTGATCTTCGTGTAAGCGAATTCCCCGCCTTTGTCACCAAATGGTCGCAGTATGGCGGAGAGCAGGTTACCAGGGAAGTGGGCGAGTGGTATCTCGACCAGCGGTAAAGCGTGATTGGCAGCTTCCTTGAGGGCGGCCGGGTTTACCTTGGAATACAGCAGGAGACTGTGTATACCGGATGCTTCCGGCATACGCAGTCTCCTGTGTTTTTATGCAGCATAACAGTCAACTCAGCCTGATCAGTTGCTCGTATATTTCACAAAATCATAATAGGCATAGAGCGGATTCGCACCGTTATAAGCGCCGAGCCAGGAATCTACCCCGGTACCGTTCCAGATGTTCATCATAATTTTACCAGCGTGGGTGGGGATATTGCTGGTGGCCGTATGCTTCAGCACTCCGTCGACGTACCATTTGATCGAGCCGGGCTGCCAGTCAAAGGCATAGATATGATAGCCCTGCGAAGCATCAAATCCCAGATTAACCACCTTTTCATGGCCGCCTACACCGTTCGTGAAATAATTGAACTGCACCTTAGTTGTATCCTTGCCGAGGAATTCGATGTCAATCTCATCCCAGGGGTTGCCGTCCGACGGGCCGGTATACGTGAAGAAGGAGGAGACAATTCCGTTATTCTTGGCCGGCATCATGTTCACTTCGTATTTACCGTAGCCGTATTTATACACAGAGCGCAGTTCGGCACCGTCAAAGGTATTGTAGGCCGGACTGGTAAGGGCCAGCCGCAGCTGTCCGCCGCTGGTGAAGCTGATGTTATTCGCACGCCACGTACAATTGAACATGCCGCCGTTGGAGTATCCGTCTGCCTTGGCCCATGTATCAGCATTGAAATAGGTTAGCGGTTCCCAGAAGACCGTTGCCGCCGAAGCCGGCGTTGTAATCATAAAGCAGCTCATCAATGCTACAGCCAGGCTGCCCCTCCACAATTTTCTCCAATTCTTCATTACACCATCAGCTCCCCGTGAAAGCGTTTGTAATTACGGGTTAATCTTACCGGATGCACGCGGGGCGGACTATAACAAGTTGTGAATTTGCATACCAAATAATCAAGATCATCAAGTTTCATGAGGCTGGCGGGAAATGGCGGTTATTTTGCGGCAGGCATACATATACTTACTTAGTACTGAAGCCAGTCCAGAACTGCTGCAAGGAGGGTGTGCTCATGGAGCAATGGTCCCAAAGTAAATGGTTCCGCTGGATGATCGGCGTGCTGCTCTCCCTGATCATTCTTTATTTCGTCTGGCTGCTCCGCCCAATGCTGGAGGGAATATTCCTGTTTCTAAAAGCGATCCTGGCCCCGTTCCTGGCGGCGATGATCATCTCATATGTGCTGAATCCTGTCGTCACTATGCTGTCCAAGAGAAAAATGCCGCGCAGTGTGGCCGTCCTGCTGATCTATGCCGTATTTCTCACCTCACTCGCGGTCATTCTGATCAACCTGATCCCCATGTTCATCGAGCAGCTTGAGGAGCTTAACGAGCATCTGCCGGAAATGACACTGCATGCGCAGGGTCTGATGCGGAACATGAACTCCAGACTGATTCCGCCCGGCGTGGAGACGGGGATGAATAACTGGTTTTTTCAGCTGGAAAACCGCCTGGCCGAAGGTATCTCCCATTTCCTTAATAATATTGCGTCTACGATCGGTATCCTTTTCAATGCATTCATCGTGCCTTTTCTGGTGTTCTACATTCTCAAGGACTTCGATGTGTTCGAACGGACCGTTGTATCCTGCCTGCCCCGTTCCCGCCGCAAGTCGATTGTCACCCTGCTGAAGGATATTGATGAGGCGCTCGGCAATTACATCCGCGGGCAGTTTCTTGTCTGCATCATCATCGGCGTGCTGGCCTATATCGGCTATATGATTATCGGGATGCCTTATGCGCTGCTCTTCGCCTGTGTGGTAGCGGTCTTTAACATTGTGCCTTATATGGGTCCGTTTCTGGGTGCGGCTCCGGCCATTGTAATGGCTTCAACCCTCTCTTGGCGCCTGGTACTGATGGTAGCTGTGGTGAATACACTATGCCAAATGCTGGAGAGCAACGTTATTTCGCCGCAGGTGGTCGGGCGGAAGCTTCATCTGCATCCGCTGCTGATTATCTTCGCGCTGCTGGTCGGCGGGGAAATCGCCGGAATGATCGGACTGATTCTGGCCGTGCCGTTCTTCGCAGCCGGTAAAGTGGTCATTCAGCATATCATCGCCTATTATATCCGCAGAAAGCCGGCATAAAGGCAGGGATATTGCTAAATCATTGACGGTACATGTATCTTTTGGTTATAATGTGGTGAATATTACGAGTAAGAAGCAGTACACATAGCATGCGATGAAGAGGAGTATTAATTCGTGAGACCGTTATTGCAGAGAGCCGGCACCTCAGGTGCGAGCCGGTTAACGGACCGCAGTGAACTCACCTCGGAGTAACGGCGCAAGCCGCAGGTTCCTTAAGCTTCATTATAAGGAGACCGGCGTGTGAACCGTCGTCGCCTCACCCCCGCTAAAGGGTGTCAAAGTGAGTGCCGGACAAAGAATGTCCGCCGCTAACTAGGGTGGTACCACGGGAATTCAAACCTCTCGTCCCTAGCGATAATACGCTAGGGATGGGAGGTTTTTTTGCGGTTAGTCCGGCGGAGCGGTGAATTAATTGCGGATTTAGGCTTTGCAGGTTCTACCAGCCGAGCGAATCATAAGCGGGTTCTTGGACTTTGTAGGGCTACAGCCCAGCGAAACTTAAGCGGGTTCCTGCCAACCCGGCGAATCAACGGCGGGTTTGGCTTTTCAGCCCTTCCGGCCCGGCGAATCATTGCCGGTTCTTGGACTTTGCTGTTCCGCCAGGCTAGCGGATTGGTTTTACAGAACTTATGTAAAGATAAAGGAACGGATAGAAATTTTGGAGCTGTAGCAACGTTAGTGGCCGCCTGAAAGCTTTCCGTAGGAAAGCTCGCATCGGAAGCATACGCTAGATTCGGATTTCTACCGCGAGAAGCGGTTCTAATCAGGAAATCCGAATATAACAGCGGGCGGAAGCCCAAAACTTTCTGCAGTGACCCTTATTTACAGTATTTCTTTTTATAACATTAGCCTTACCTAAGACAGCAACACTCCAAGGAGGAGCATAAGATGAGCGATAACACATTTACCCAAGCCCACACCGGCTACCGTGCCCAGACCATCGAGCCGAAATGGCAGAAATTCTGGGACGAGAACAAGACATTCAAGACAAGTGAAGAAGCAGGCAAGCCGAAGTTCTACGCCCTGGATATGTTCCCGTATCCTTCCGGCGCAGGGCTGCACGTAGGCCATCCTGAAGGCTATACAGCTACTGACATCGTCTCCCGTTTCAAACGGATGCGCGGCTACAACGTGCTGCACCCGATGGGCTGGGACGCTTTCGGTCTTCCGGCAGAGCAATATGCGATGGATACGGGACAGCATCCGCGTGATATTACCTTCAAGAACATTGATAATTTCCGCCGCCAGATTAAGTCGCTGGGCTTCTCCTACGACTGGGACCGCGAGATCAGCACAACCGATCCGGGATATTACAAATGGACACAGTGGATTTTCATCCAGCTGTACAACCGTGGTCTGGCTTACGTGGCTGAGGTTTCCGTCAACTGGTGTGAAGCGCTGGGTACCGTCCTGGCGAATGAAGAAGTGATCGACGGCAAAAGCGAGCGCGGCGGCCATCCCGTGGTCCGCAGACCGATGCGCCAGTGGATTCTGAGAATTACCGAATACGCAGACCGTCTGCTCGAGGATCTGGATGAGCTGGACTGGGAAGAGAGCATCAAGGATATGCAGCGCAACTGGATCGGCAAATCGACCGGCGCTGAGGTGACTTTTGCCATTGAAGGGCATGAGGCTACGCTTGAAGTGTTCACCACCCGTCCGGACACCCTGTTCGGAGCAAGCTATTGCGTCGTGGCGCCGGAGCATAAGCTGGTTGATGTGATTACAACAGAAGAGCAGAAGGCTGCCGTTGCGGACTACCGCGACAAGGCTTCGCGCAAGAGTGATCTGGAGCGTACCGATCTGGCCAAAGAGAAAAGCGGTGTCTTCACCGGCGCTTATGCGGTCAATCCGGTGAACGGCGCACAGGTGCCGATCTGGATTGCCGACTACGTGCTGGCCGGCTACGGAACCGGAGCGATTATGGCTGTTCCGGGCCATGATACCCGTGACTGGGAGTTCGCCAAGCAGTTCGGCTTGAATATTATTGAAGTAGTACAAGGCGGCAACGTCGAAGAAGAGGCTTATTCCGGCGACGGCCCGCACGTAAATTCTGAATTCCTGAACGGCCTGTCGAATACTGAAGCTATCGCCAAAATGATTGCCTGGCTGGAAGAGAAGGGCAGCGGCAAGGGCAAAGTAACCTACCGCCTCCGCGACTGGCTGTTCAGCCGCCAGCGTTACTGGGGTGAGCCGATTCCGATTCTGCATCTGGAAGACGGCACAATGAAGACTGTTCCTGTGGACCAGCTGCCGCTGGTACTGCCGGATGTGGATGCCATTAAGCCTTCAGGCACCGGTGAATCTCCGCTGGCGAATGTAACCGAGTGGGTTGAAACGATCGATCCGGAGACCGGCATGAAAGCCCGCCGCGAGACCAACACCATGCCGCAATGGGCCGGCAGCTGCTGGTACTACCTGCGTTATATCGATCCGCATAATGATCAGGAGCTGTGTTCACCGGAGAAGCAGAAGGAATGGCTGCCGGTTGACCTGTACATCGGCGGAGCCGAGCATGCGGTGCTCCACCTGCTGTACGCCCGCTTCTGGCACAAGGTTCTGTATGATATCGGCGTAGTCGATACCAAGGAACCGTTCCACAAGCTGGTGAACCAGGGGATGATCCTGGGGAACAACAATGAGAAGATGAGTAAATCGCGCGGCAACGTCATCAACCCGGATGAGATCGTGGAAGCTTATGGCGCAGATACACTGCGCGTCTACGAAATGTTCATGGGGCCGCTGGAAGCAACTAAGCCTTGGAACGAAAAAGGCGTGGAAGGCATCCACCGCTTCCTCTCCCGCGTATGGCGCCTGTTCGTGAATGAAGACGGCAGCCTGAGCGCGAAGATCACAGCGGACGGCGGAACCGATGAATTCAAACGCACCTGGCATAAGACGCTGAAGAAGGTAACCGAAGATTTCGAGTCGCTGCGCTTCAATACGGCGATCAGCCAGCTGATGATTTTCATCAACGATGCCTACAAGCAGGAGAGCCTGTCCACGGAAGCGGCAGAACAGTTCGTACAGATGCTGTCACCGCTGGCACCGCATATTGCCGAAGAGCTGTGGCAGCTGCTGGGCCACGAAGGAAGCATCAGCTATGTCGCCTGGCCGGCTTATGATGAAGCCTGGACCGTAGACGCGGAAGTGGAAATTGTCGTGCAGGTTAACGGTAAAATCGTTCAGCGCGCACTGATTCCGCTGGATATGGCTCAGCAGGAAATGCAGGACCACGCACTGGCCCTGCCGAATGTGCAAGCGGCTGTCGAAGGCAAAACCGTACGCAAGATCATTGCCGTTCCCGGCAAGCTGGTAAACATAGTAGTGGGTTAAGCGAAGAACGCAACAGTGCCCGCAGCAACGGATGATTCCGTGCTGCGGGTTTTATTGTTTGTGGCCATGATCCGGGGAGAGCAGGGGGGAAAGCCTGATATTAAGGAGGCAATGGTGCTGCGGTTGCGGCCGCCCTAGCGGTCAAGGGGGCTCTGGACGATGCTGCTGCGCCCGAACAGCTCGTCGAGCTTTTCCACATCCTCATCGTATTTGTCATGCGTCGTGGTAATCAGGCGCTCGAATACCCCTTCCAGACTCGTGCGCAGGTGGTTCAGCGCTTCCGCTGTAATGCCTCCGCGGACGGCAACCCGTTCCTGCAGCCCCTGCGGGGTGAAAGAGCCTTCTGTCAGCAGCTTGCCTGTACCAAGCAGCATTTCACCGGCCAGACGGCTGACCAGGGCTTCATCAATGCCGGTTGCTTCTACAGCCGCCTCGATCCACCGTTCAAGGAAATAGCTGAGGAACGCCGGGCCGCAGCTGGAGAAATCTGAGGCAATCCGCGTATGGCTCTCCGGGATTTCCGCAGGAACACCAATACATGAGAATAGCCGGAGCAGGACCAGCCTGTCTTTTTTATTTAATCTGCTTCCGAAGATGCACAGAGAAGTCCCGCTTCTGACGGAATGGGTGATGCTGGGAATAATCTTGGCAATTTTGGAGGGCAGAACGGATTCCAGATGGTAGAGCTGGACAGGACTTGTAATGGAGACGACAATCTGCTCGCTGCGCAGGTAAGGGGCAATCTCATCGCTTAACATTTTGAACTGCAAAGGTTTGACACACAGAAACACAATATCGCTCTCTGACGCGGCTTCTATGTTGCCCGAACATACAGTGATTCCGGGATGAAGCTTCTTCAGCTCCATCAGCTTACCCGGGCTGCGGTTGCTGGCCAGCACATCACACGGATCAAGGGCTCCCGAACGAAGAAAGGTGTCGATGAGCAGACCGCCCATGCTGCCTGTTCCGATAAATCCCACTTTCATCCTGTGGTTACCTCCTTTCTAATGTTGCTGGGTTCTGGGCTTACAGGAATACTCTTCGTTCAATGTATGCACGGCAGTCTTGGACAAATGACAGGTTTTACGCTTGTTTTTGAATAAAATTCCAGTTTACTGAAGGAGGACAGCTTCATGAGCAAAAGAATGATCGGCTGCGCAATTGCCGCTGCCTTGCTGGGCGGCGGTCTAGTCTGGGCTGCAGACCACAGGGCGGAGGATGGTATCGCCGGTTGGGAGACCCTGAACGCCGGAATGGCGCAGGCGCTGGGCGTGTCGGCTGGCAGTGCGGCAACGGCAGGGGAGAGTGGTGAAGATGGTGGCGCTGGTACTGTAGGGGCAGCTTTTGTTGGTGGCAATGGTGCTGGGAGTGGCAAAGCCCTGGCAGCAGCTGGCGGTGAGGGCGGGGGTGCAAGCGGGAAGGACACAGCGGGCGGAAGTACTGTGCCAGCGGGGGAAGCCGGGACAGTGGCAGGTGGAGATGACGGGAATGCGAACAGTAAGGCCGGGGCAGCCGTTGGTGGCGGGATCGCAGGAGCAGCCGGAAACGAGGGCGGTGTAAAAGGAGGGACAGCTGGGGCAGGAGGAAGTGGCGCTGTAAGCGGTGGTGAAGTAACTGGCGGTGCAGTGATTGGATCGGGTGGAAGCGGCGGGACAGCTGGAGCCGCAGGAAGCACTGGAGCCGCAGGTGCCGCAGCTCCAGCAGTGGCTGCTGATGGCAGGGTCAACGTGAACTTGGCCGATACAGCAGCCCTGATGGACCTGCCGGGTATAGGGGAGAAGAAGGCGCAAGCGATTATCGACTACCGCAGCACCAAAGGGGCGTTCCGCAGCTTAACCGATCTGGGCAAGGTGAAGGGGATCGGGCCGAAGCTGCTGGAACAGCTGAAGCCGCTGGTGGTATTTTGAGTCCATGGACCCGCTGGATGATTCGAACGGGCGGCAGCATTCATACTGAAGCTTGTATACACTACAATTGACAGGGAATTACTGGGGTGTTGTTACACAAGGTTGTCTGATTGAGCCGAGTCTATCCTGTCCTGCCCATCCGTATGCTTCGTTGGTCAGATAAGTGTATTTGGTACAACTAAAAACTGTAAAATCAGATATTTTTAATGTTAATTGTATTTTGTACAACTAAAATACACTGTGTGACGTCTTTAGCTGTTTAGAGCATTATATAAGTGTACGAAGTGCAATTAAATCGATTTTCATCCGGATTTCAGCCCTTTTAGTTGTATAGAATACAATTAAGGCCAGAAACCGAAAAGGACTAGTAACAGGCCTAGCTTGAGGCTGCCGGAGAACTGAGCTTAACGCCAGAATCGACGTCTGTATCAGCAATTGCGGTTTACGCAGCATGAGGCTGTAACAAGAACAGCTGGACAGGTAGTTTTAGGATAAGCTGTATAGTGAAAGATTGCTGCATTATGATACAATAATGAACAACTATCTAAGAGGAAGTGGAGATTGCTGATGACTGTGGCTTACCGCAAGAACTGGGATACATACTTTATGGATATTGCCTGCATGGTCTCCACCCGTTCGCGCTGCCCCCGCCGTCATGTCGGCGCTGTGCTGGTACAGGGCAAGAAGCTGCTGGGTACGGCCTATAACGGCGCACCGATGGGTGTTCCGGACTGCTCGGAAGCGGGCTGTATGGTCTCCGAGCAGTATGAGCGTGAGATCATTGATGGTGTAGAGACAATGGTGAAGAAGCAGCGCTGTATCCGGACGATCCATGCCGAGCAGAATCTGCTGCTGTTCACAGACCGGAGTGACCGTGAAGGCAGTACCGTCTATGTCACGGATGAACCGTGCTGGACCTGTGCCAATATGCTGGCTAACAGCGGAATTGTGGAAATCGTCTATCTGCGTCCCTACCGCAAGGATATGGAGAAGGTTGAGGCTATGCTCTCCTCCAAAGGAATTGTGTTCCGCCAATTGGAGAACTATGAGCCGCCGAAGGAAACGATGATTTCGGTATCGGAATAACCGGAAGCATACCGGAGGACTTGTGCCACCACACAGAATAGGGACAGATTAGTGTTATGGATAGCTTCAGGGCTTCAGGGGAAGAACCTCTGCTTACGCATGTGTTTGCGTTTGCAGGGGTTCTTTGTCGTTGCTGCGGCAGCGGGAGAGGAAAAGAGTAGTTCCATTGTGACGGGAAGAAGAGAATAGACCCATGATTGAAGGAGAGATGAGTATGAACAGAAGGCCGCTCTTAAGCTTCACGATATGCTGGATTGCAGGAAGTGCGGCAGGCTGTATGTTCTCCGGCCGCAGCTTGCTGTTCTACCTCGCAGGGTGGCTGCTGCTGCCTGCAATCTGGGCTGTCAGCGGAGGTATCCGCTGGAGAACGGCTGCTGTGTTCGGACTGGCATTTGCTGCGGCGGCGTTGTACTGGGAATGGAGTGAGGCGCGTAATGTAAGTCAGCTGCCGGAGCTGCTCAGACAACCGGCAAGCGGACTTCACGAGGCGTATATAACAGCCGATGGCGTTATTGTGTCCCCGGTGCAGCGGGACGGGGACAGGGTTGATTTTACGTTGAAGCTGTCACGGATCGGACTGGATCAGCAAGGCGGGCAGACGGCCGAAACAGAGGCGGATGTAGAAACGGAAGCCAAAGCAGATACAAAAGAAAAATCAGCGGCTGTGGTAATGTCGGGGGCAGGAGCAGGAGCAGAAGCGGAAGTCAAAGGGGAACTTATCGCCGTACAGATCAAGCTCCAGGAGGAGAGTGAAATTGCTGTAGCTGCCCTATGGGAACGGGGAGACCGGGTGGCTTTGGGGGGAGAACTGGTGCTTCCGCAGGCAGCGCGTAACTTCGGCGGATTCGACTACCAGGCCTATCTGCTCACGAAAAAGATACACTGGCTGCTGAAAGGGGCGGGAACTGCCAGTGTAACGGTTAAACCTCAGGCATCGTGGGAGCTCTCCCGTATCCTGCGCTGGAATGATAAGGCACGCAGTACGCTCGGCGCAGAGATGGAGCGCCTATTCCGGGAGCCTCATGCCGGATATATGAAGGGCCTGGTCATCGGCATCCAGGAGGACCTGGATCCGGAGACCTTCAAGCAGTTCTCACAGCTGGGGCTGACTCATATTCTGGCGATCTCGGGAATGCATGTTGCGGTTTATGTCGGGGTGATCCTGTTTCTTCTGCGCCGCTGCCGCTTTACCAGAGAAACCGCACTGGCGGTTACCTTGCTGCTCGTTCCGGTCTATGTGCTGCTGTCCGGTGCCGGACCGTCAGTGGTCCGCGCCGGGCTAATGAGCATGATTGCTCTGCTTGCCGCAAGGCTCGGCGTGCTCAAGGACGGAATGAATATTCTCGCCGCAGCGGCGCTGATGATGCTGGTATGGAACCCGTATCTGCTGCTCAGTGTCAGCTTTCAGCTGTCTTTTCTGGTGACAGCAGGGCTCATGGTGTATACACCGCTGGCCGCGCCATTGTTCAGACGCTGGCCTAACTGGCTGGGCAGTGCCCTCTCGGTAACCTTCATTGCACAATTGGTCTCCTTCCCGCTGACGATTTATTACTTTAACCAGTTTTCGCTGCTGTCCTTTGCTGCCAATCTGCTGCTGGTTCCCTTCATTACATTCCTGGTGCTGCCGCTAGGTACGCTTGCGCTGCTGCTCGGACGGTTCTGGAATGCGGCCGCGCACTTAACTGTGCAGCTTGCAGAGCTGTTGAATAACGCAACGTTCGCGGCGGTAGAGTGGGTGAACGGCTTCACGGCTGGTGTACTGATCTGGGCTTCACCGTCCTTGCTCTGGATTTGCCTCTACTACGGTCTGTTATACGGTTTGCTATATGCCTTGAAGCGGCGGACAGAGTTTATGCCCGTTCCCCGGTTCATGGACGATGAGACCCGGCCGCTGGCCGAGCTGGAGCGGACGGGCAACAGCCGCGGTAAGGCCGGCAATAGCCCGGAGAATCCGGCGGCAGCTGCGGCTGGCAGAAGAACAGCATTAGGCTTCCAGGCATTCCCCCAGCCTGGTGCAACACGATGGAACGGCCTTGCAGCTATGCTGTGCGCCGCAGGCATAGCCCTTCTGCTCTATAAAGGCTACTACGCGGAAGACCTGAACGGTGAGGGAGCCATCAGCTACCTGGATGTGGGGCAGGGGGACAGCATCCTGATTACCACGCCGGGAGGTGCTCATATTCTGGTCGACGGCGGCGGGACGGTGAGCTTCGGGAACAGGGAGGCCTGGCGTATCCGCCGCAGCCCGTTCGAGGTCGGCGCGAAGACGCTGCTGCCGCTATTGAAGCAGCGGGGCATCCACCGGCTGGATGCGGTAATCCTGACGCATGGCGATCAGGATCATGCCGGCGGGCTGCAGGCGGTGCTGGAGGGCATGCCGGTGTCAGCGCTGCTGTTCAACGGGACGCTGGCGGATACAGCGCCGTACACCAAGCTGATGACTACGGCGCTTGCCGCAGATGTCCGGCTGTATCCGGTGCAGCAGGGCATGGTGCTGGCCGCGGATGAGGCCACGCAGCTGCATTTCCTCTGGCCGGAGCCGAATGCGGACGGGCAGCCCCTTCCGGATGAAGTGGAGGATCAGAACCACGAATCAGTAGTGTTCCGGCTGGAGATGAACGGCCGCAGCTTTCTTTTCACAGGAGACATGGATCAGGCGGCGGAGGAAGCGATACTGCAATCCGCACAGCAGGCCGGAATGCAGGCAGGCAAGCCCATCGACATCCTCAAGGTCGCCCACCACGGCAGCAAAACCGCCACCAGTGCGGACTGGCTCTCCTTCTGGAATCCCGGGGCCGCTGTAATCTCAGCCGGTGTGAATAACCTCTATGGGCATCCGAATGGTGATGTGCTGGAGCGCCTGCATAATAGCGGTACAGCGGTATACCGGACAGATCAGCAGGGGGAGACTCAGCTAAGGGTTCTGGCAGAGGAGATTAAGGTACGGTATAAGCTGAATCAGAGGCCAGCGGAATAGAGCGAATGAAGCGGTGAAAATCCAATAGAATGCGTTTTAACTAAAATAATGTTGCATAAAGCAACGCTATTTTATTATTGATTAACTATAGTTGATTAAGTGTTGTAATATAGCAACGTTATGCTATACTAAATTCGAAATCGCTGTATAAGACGTTCAGAGGAGAAGATAAGATGGAACAGTATTTTTTTCAGACGGCCCGCAGCATTATCGCGGGCAGCGGCTCCCTGGAGCGGCTTGTAGAGCATCTGCAGAGGCTGGGAACTTTGAAATCGGTGCTGCTTGTATCCCAGCCTTTTCTTCAAAGCAGCGGCACGCTGGACCAGGTTACAAGTCTCTTGAAGAGCGGCGGGATCGCCGCACACTGGAATACCGATGTTCAGCCTGAACCGACCATTGCCCAATTGGAAGCGCTCTACAGCGCAATAGCCGAAGTTCCCTGCGATGCCATTATCGGCATCGGCGGAGGCAGTGTGCTGGATGTGGTCAAGCTGCTGTCTGTCATGAAGACCAACAGCCTCTCTGTCCGGGATATGCTGGGGACGGATCTGATTCCGAATCCGGGCATCCCGACGGTCCTGATCCCTACCACCTCAGGCACAGGCTCGGAAGTGACGCCGAACGCCATTGTGACTTTGCCGGAGGAAGAGCTGAAGATCGGCGTTGTCAGCCGCCACCTGCTGCCTGCGCTGGTCATTCTGGACCCGCTGCTGACGCTTGGCCTGCCCCGTGATATTACAGCCTCGACGGGGATGGATGCCTATACCCATGCGCTGGAATCGTTTATTTCCAACAAGGCCAACCGGTTCAGCGACATGTTCGCGCTGGAATCCATCCGCAGCATATCTGCAAGCATCCTGCAGGCCTATCACCATGGAGATGATACAAAGGCGCGGGAGGATATGCTGATCGGTTCCATGTACGGCGGAATGGCCTTGACCTGCGCCGGAACGGCGGCTGTGCATGCCTTAGCTTATCCGATCGGCGGGAAATTTCATGTACCGCACGGTGTTGCCAATTCCATGCTTTTGCCGCATGTGATGGAATTTAATTTCGATGTCATCGTGGAACGGCTGGCTCTCGTTGCCGGAGCGATGGGACTTCAGAGCGGAGCGGGAAAACAGCGGGATGCGGAGCAAGTGATTGAGCGGATCCGGCTGTGGACGCAGGAGATGAGCATTCCCCAGGACCTGGCGCTCTTCGGGGCTGCGCGCGGGGATATTCCCGGGCTGTCGCTTGCGGCTTCTCAGGTTACCCGGCTGATGGGCAACAATCCGAAGGCGATGACGCTGGAGGATATCGGGGCGGTCTACGGCAAGCTGTTTCACTAGGGAACGGTTTGATGCTGCCTTAAGAGCAGCGGCTGGGTTATAATGGAATTAAAAAAACAAGGATGAATAGCTGCATGAAAATTAAAGCCATCGTTATTGCTCCTTACCCGGGGTTATCTGAATTAACGCTAAGCTTGCAGAATGAGCTGCAGGAGTTTGAAATTGTAGTAGAGCATGGGGATTTGTCGAGGGTGCTGCCGCTGATCGGCCGCATTCACACGGAAGGCTACGATGTCATTATCAGCAGAGGCGGAACGGCGAAGCTGCTGCAGAAGCATTCCTATCTGCCGGTTGTGGAAATTCCCATTTCCGGATTCGATATCTTGCGGATTCTTACACTGGCCAAGGGATATAACGCTAAATGTGAAATGATCGGATTTCCCAATATCATTGAAGGATTTATGTCCGTTTCCAGCTTGATGGAGGTTGATATTTCATACACGGTTATTCATCAGGAGCAGGAGGCCGGCGCTGCCCTGGCAGATGCCAAGGCAAGAGGCATTCAGGTGGTCATTGGCGACAGCATCACAGTCAAAATGGCGGCAGAGAGCGGACTGCAGGGCGTGTTAATTACCTCCGGCAAAGAGTCTTTAATGGAAGCGTTCTCGCGGGCCGGGCAGCTCTATAAATCGTCCGAGAAGCTGAAGAGCAAGAATGAAATGTACGAGGCGATGCTGGGCAAGCTGCAGGGCGGATATGCTGCAGTGGACCAAGGCGGCAGACTGGAGTTCTCCAATCCTTCGTTCAAGCATCTGCTGAAGCTCCCTCAAACGGCAGATACGCTGTATACCATGTATCCGGGTCTGAGGGAGATGCTCAGGGATGCCGCCAGGGGGGCAGACTTCGACGGGGTGACCGCCGTATATGAGCCTGAGCAGGGTTTGTATGTGCAGGCGCAAGTGCTGCCCGGCGCAGATGAACGCCAGCTGTATATGCTGGTCGCATCGGAGGAAAAGCCGGAACACAGCGGTCTGGCGGCGAGTTACCTTCTGGCGGAAGCCCCTTACTTCTCCCACCAGGAAGAAGGCGGGCAGAAGACGGATTCTCTGGCTTATCCCGCAGCTGTATACGGCGAAAAAGGCAGCGGGCGCAAGCGTTACGTTATCAACGCCAGCCTCTCTGAATCCAGAGACGGCATTCTTTACCTCAATATCCGCAAATCGTCGGAAGAGGTGCTGAAGGCTGTCATGGAGCTGATGCTGTACGGCGGCGGGCGTATCACCGCCATAGAAGGGACGGAAATTCTCTCCCCCAAGCAGCAGAGAGAGCTCGCTGAGTTCATTATCAAGCGCAAGATGAAGACGGTATTTCTGTTTGATAAAGACCCGGAGGTGCTCGCTGCGGAGGAACGCCTGGCCGGCAAGCTGCTGCGCAGCTTTCAGAACCGGAGTACCCCGCTTCCGGCCCTTCGGGATACAGCCTGGCTGGAACGCAGCATCCGTGCCTGCCTCATCTGGACGAACGAGCGCCAGGGCAAGCAGATCGCCGGTATCCGGGGTGACGTGATGGATGTCCTTCTCGCACAGCCGTGGCAAGGTAATTTTACCGAACTGCGCACGGTGATGGAACTCTTTGTATCGTCGGCGGAGGGGGCATTTATCGAACGGGAAGCGCTTGGAATGCTGGAGGAAGGAAGCCGGAAGGCACGCAGAGGGCTGGCACCGGTGCCCGGCAGGGAAGGATTGAACCTGTATCAGCCGCTGGAGAACATCGAACAGGACATCATCCGGACCGTTCTGGAGCAGGAGAATATGAACCAGTCGCTGGCCGCCAAGCGGCTTGGCATCAACCGTTCGACGCTGTGGCGTAAATTGAAAGAAAACTGACAGGGCAGCTGCTCCCTGGAGCAGCGTTCCTGCTACTTGTGTAATTGCTGCTTGATGGAGGGGGTTAGAAAATGAACATCGCCGTCATCGCGGATGACTTGACCGGGGCGAACGATACGGGGGTGCAAATGGCCCGCCAGGGCTTGGCCACTTCTGTGCTGCTGGAGCTGAAGACGGGCGGCGGCAAACAGGAGGCCGTTGTATTTGATACCGACAGCCGCTCTCTTCCGCCCCTGGAGGCTTATCAGAAGGTCAGGGATGTATGCCTGTTTCTGGGGCGCGGCGGAGATGCTTCCTCTCCGGTTATCTACAAAAAGTTTGATTCCACGCTGCGGGGGAATATCGGCAGTGAGCTGGATGCGGTCTATGAGACGCTGCAGCCTGATTTTATAATTATCGCTCCTTCCTTTCCCGGGGTCGGGCGCACAATGACAGACGGAATTATGTATGTGAACGGAATGCCGCTGCACGAGACGGAGATGGCTCTTGATCCTAAGCACCCGGCGACGGAATCAGCCTTCTCTGCGATTCTTGAGCGGCAGAGCCGTTATCCGGCAGCCCTTGTTTCGCTGGACGGGCTGAGAGGAGAGCGGGCTGCGCTTGATAAGCGGATTGCCGGATACCGCCACTCAGGCATTCCCTATCTTGTGTTCGATGCGGAGCAGGAAGAGGATCTGGCCTTGATCGTTTCGTTATTCCCCCAAGGACCGGAACATCCGAAAGTGGTATGGGCCGGATCGGCGGGCCTGGCAGGTGCCCTGACGACGCAAATTCTTCTCAGCCTCAGGGAAGCTTCGGAGCAGGCGGGAGTTATACCGGAGAAGTCAGGCCAAACACCGGCTACGGCCTGCAATAATGTCTTGTATAACGATCCGAATAGTGTGCTTATTGTTGTCGGCAGTGTCAACCCGTTGTCCCGCCGCCAGCTGACCGAACTGGTGAAACAGGAGACTGTCTCCGCTATCGCCGTTGAATCGGATAAGCTGCTCTTCCCGGGCTCATGCGGCAAGGAATTGAGCCGGGTCCGTGAGCTTGCAACCGGTATTCTCTCACAGGAACTGAAGCATGTGGCGCTCTATACGCCTGGCGATCCGGACGAGGTCGAACGGGTCCGTGAGCTTGGCCGCGCCGGCGGCCTGAGCGCTACGGAAGTGGGCGAGCGCATCAGCGCGGCGCTTGGCCGCGTGGCCGCCGATATTATCGCCGAATGCGGAATCCGCCATATGGTGCTCACCGGAGGCGATACCGCGAAGCAGGTCTGCCACCATTTAAGCGATGTGGAGATCAAGCTCATTGATGAGGTGGAGAACGGAGTCCCGCTAGGGAGGACGCCGGGCGAATCCGGCAGATATATCATTACGAAAGCGGGGGCTTTCGGAAGCGATCAGGTACTGGTCCGCTCCGTGAAGGCTCTGCAGAAAGGTGGGACATTATGAAGCCAATTATTGCCATTACGATGGGGGATGCAGCCGGAATCGGGCCTGAAATTATTGTCAAAGCGTTATCGCACCCTGAAGTTTATGAGATGTGCCGGCCGGTCGTCATCGGCGATGCCGGAACGCTAGAGCGGGCAGCCGCCGTCTCCGGCCGGGATGAAATGGTTATCCGCCCGGTAGCCGGAGCCTCGGAGGCGTTATTCCGGCAAGGCACCATTGATTGCATCAGCCTGGATCTCCTTCCGGACGCTGTAGCTTTCGGCCAATTGTCTGCAGCGGCAGGCAATGCGGCGTTTCATTATATTGCCAAGGCTGTTGAACTGGCTAAGGCCGGTGAAGTCCAGGCGATTTGTACCGCTCCGCTGAATAAGGAGGCGCTCCACAAGGGAGGGCATCTCTATCCCGGCCATACCGAAATTCTGGCTAAGCTGACGGAGACGGAGGATTTCTCAATGATGCTGTCCACCGACCGCCTCAAGGTCATTCACCTGACGACCCATGTCGGGCTGATCAAGGCCGTGGAGATGATTACGCCGGAGCGGACGTACAATGTGCTGAAACTGGCGGATCAGGTGCTGCGGACAGCGGGCAATGAGCATCCGCGCATTGCCTTATGCGGAATCAATCCGCATGCCGGGGAGAACGGCTTGTTCGGGAACGGGGAGGAAGAAGAGAAGCTGCTTCCGGCCGTGGAGAAGGCGCGTGCGGAAGGGATGGATGTATTTGGTCCGGCTCCGGCGGACACACTTTTTTATAGAGCGATGCGGGGAGACTTTGATATCGTCGTCGCCTGCTACCACGACCAGGGGCATACGCCGATCAAGGTGCTGGGTATCGAAGCTGGCGTTAATATCACTATTGGCTTGAAGGGCGGCATCATCCGTACTTCCGTTGATCACGGCACGGCTTTTGATATCGCGGGAACGGGTGTTGCCGATGAGAGAAGCATGCTGGCGGCGCTTCACTCCGCTGTGGAGCTGGCCCCGCAAGGCATATAAATTATATTCTGAATTCAATAGGAAAGGACGGGAGAGCATGCTGGAAGTGAAGGGGATTATACCTGCTATGGTCACTCCGCTGAATCAGCGGGAGGAGCTTGATGAGAAGGCGCTGCGGAAGATGGTCAACCGTTATATTGATGCCGGGGTACACGGCCTGTTCTGTCTGGGAACCAACGGCGAATTCTTTAATCTTTCTTTTGAAGAAAAGCTGGCGGTAGCGCAAATCGTCATCGATGAGGTACGGGGCCGCGTGCCTGTGTATGCCGGGGCAGGCTGCTCCGGAACGGGCGAGACCCGCCGCCTTGCGCAAAAACTGGAGCAGGCGGGGGCGGATGCGCTTTCTGTGATTACGCCTTATTTCCTGACCTACACGCAGGCGGAACTGCAATACCATTTTGAAGCTGTAGCAGGCGAGACCTCGCTGCCCATCGTACTGTACACGATTCCGGCCCGTACAAGCAATACCCTTAGCATTCAGACTGTATCCAGGCTTGCAGAATTGCCGAATATCGTAGGCATCAAAGACAGCAGCGGCAGCTTCGATAACATCCTGCAATTGATCGACCGCACACCGGAATCCTTCTCCGTGCTTGCCGGAACGGATTCGCTTATCTTATCCACGCTCATGGCTGGAGGCGCGGGGGCTATCGCTGCAACGGCCAATATTTTCCCCGGGACGGTGGTGGCGATTTACGAGCATTGGCTCCGCGGCGAATATGAGCAGGCCGAGCAGGCGCAGCGCGTCCTCCGTGAGTTGCGTGCCGCCTTCGCACTGGGCACCCTGCCTTCAGTGCTGAAGGCTGTGCTGGATGAAATCGGCTTGCCGGCAGGTCCGGCCCGGCGGCCTGTGGCTCCGCTCACCCCTCAGGCGCTGGAGGAAGTACGCAAGATGGTGGCCGGTTATGCGGATAGAGGCTTACTGTAAATTTTTTTAACTATACTATTGCAAATTGCAACTCATTTTTAAAATGAGTAGCACAAAATAGATTTTGTGCGCAATATTCCATGAGTTATAGCTATTTTTGCATTAATATTCTACTTGGGTCGTGAGATACTAGTCATACAGACACTCCTAGTTTTTCAGATTACACTATGAGGGGGAACTAATAATGAGAAAAAAGAAAGCGTTTTATTTGGTCTTTGCCGCTCTGCTTGCGTCCGGGTCCGTACTGGCCGGCTGCTCACAAAATGCCAAACCGGACACCTCTGACAACGGAAGCGGGAGCGGTGAAGGAAGCAGCAGCTTTTCTTATTTAATGCATGATAAATTTATTAACTGGCTGCAGGAGGACAAGTGGTACCCATACGTGGAAAAGGCAACCGGCACGACCGTCGAATTTGTTCCCGGCGGCTCCAACGACGATGAGTATTACGCTTCCGTTGACCAGAAAATTATCAGCCGCACCTTCCCTGATTCAGGCATCGTGTCCGTCTCGCAGGCTACCGTATACGGGGCCCAAGGCGCGTTTGTCGATCTGTCTCCCTATATTGATGAATTCGCACCCAATATCAAGAGCTATATTGAGAAGAACCCCAATTACAAAACGCTGATCAGCAATAAAGACGGACAAATTTATGGACTGGTTGCCGAGGCTCCGCTTTTTGCAGACTTCATCTTCTACCGCGCCGATCATTTTGAGAAGGCTGGCATTACCAAGGCTCCGCAGACGATTGATGAGCTGACCGATGCGATGCGTAAATTGAAAGCGTATTATGGCAAGGATGATAAGAATTACTATCCGATGGTCGGCCGTGAAGGCTATATCCGCTTCCAGAGCGCATTCAATGCCGCTGCGAGCTATGATGACGGCATATCCAAAGGTGTGTACGCCAATGGTAAAACCGGCACGGACCTGTATTCCGACGGATACAAGAAGATGGTAGAGTGGTACAAAACGCTCTATAGTGAAGGCCTGATCGATCCGGAATGGGTAGCAGGCTCCGGCACGGAGGAAAGCTGGGAATCCAAAATGCTGACCGGACAAGGCTCCATCAGCTATGACTATCTGACCCGTCCATCGTGGTTCATGGATAACGGCGGGCCGGACAACGATCCGGACTATAACATTGCCATCCTGCCTTATCTGAAAGATCTGAACGGCAATCCTTCCGTGCAGACCACAGAAACCCAGTACAACACCTTGAGAGCAATGGTTATTAATGCAGACAGTAAGGACAAAGCGGAGACGATTATCAAATTCCTGGATTACCTGTATTCCGAAGAAGGCCAAACGCTTGTTTCATGGGGCGTTGAAGGGGAAAGCTATAAAGATGAGGGCGGAAAGAAGCAGTACACCGTGGACTTCTCGGAGCAGGAGGCCACGCCTGCCGGGGAACCGCGCTGGTCTTTCCTCAATGACCGTCTTACCTTTGTGAAGCCGATCGACAACGATGCATTCTACTCCTGGAACACCGAGCTTGTACGCAATGCTGCACTTGAGCTGTTCACGGATGAAAATTTGAAAACCGGCGTACAGGTAACGTACACGGCTGAGCAGGCCAAGCAGCTGGCTGATCTGTCCGCTAAGGTCAATGAGGCGGTTACCGCCGGAGTCACCGAATTCGTCAATGGCAAACGCCCGATGAGCGAATGGGATGCCTTCCTCGGCGAAATGGAAACAGCAGGCTATAAGAAGATTGTAGCCCTTCAGCAAGAAGCATACGACGCCATGTACAAATAAACAGCAGCACCGGCCGCGCTGTCCGCTTGAAGGGACGGCGCGGCTCCTTAATACAGGATTTAACTACAGATCAAATGGGTGGTGGACAAAGTGATAACAAGTGAAGGAATGACGCCTCTTCCCCGTAAAACGGTGATGCGCCGGTTTCTTGCCTATATGAATACGAACAAGCTGCTGCTGCTCATGCTGTTGCCCGGTTTGATCAGCCTGGTATTGTTCAAGCTGGCTCCTCTGGGCGGCATGGTTATCGCTTTTCAGGATTTCAGCGCCTTCCGCGGGGTTCTGGGCAGTCCCTTTGTCGGTCTGGAGCATTTTCAGCGTATCTTTGAGGACCCGTATATCTGGACCCTTGTCAAAAACACGCTTATTCTCGCCTTCTATTCCCTCTTATTCACGTTCCCCATTCCGATTCTGTTCGCCCTCCTGCTGAACGAGGTAAGGGTACGCTGGATCAAAGGGAGCGTGCAATCACTGAGCTTTTTGCCTTATTTCATTTCTTCGGCTGTTATGGTCAGCATTCTGTACACGCTGCTCTCGCCTTCGACCGGCCTTGTTAATGATATTCTGGCCCGCTTTGGCCTGGATACCATCTATTTCATGGCTGAACCGGGATGGTTCCGCAGCAACTATGTGCTGCTTCAGGTATGGCAGACCTTCGGCTATTCGGCCATCGTGTATATTGCTGCAATGGCGGCTATTGATCCATCCATTTATGAATCGGCTTCACTGGACGGCGCCAGCCGCTTTCAGCAGATGCTGCACATCACGCTGCCCTCGCTTAAGCCGACGATTGCCATCATGCTGATTATCAGCGTCGGCAACATTTTCACGGTCGATCTGGACCGGATTCTGCTTATGTACAATCAAAGCGTCTATGAGACGGCTGACGTCATTCAGACTTATGTCTACCGCCTGGCTTTCGCCAGCACGGGATTCCCGGAATACAGCTACGGCACAGCAGTCAATCTGCTGAAATCCCTCGTCGCCTACGTTCTGGTTATCGGCACCAACAAGTTGTCCACTAAATATTCCGATACGCGGCTATTCTGAGAAAGGAGAAGGATGATGAGAACAAAGATCAGCCTGTTCGACATCTGCAACAATATTTTTCTGCTATTGATCGCTCTTATCTGCACGTATCCTTTCCTGTATATATTCTTTCTGTCTATCAGCGATGGAAGAAGCATCGCCTCAGGGGACGTCGTGTTCTTCCCGAAGAACCCCAACTTTGAAGCCTATCAATATATATTGACGAATTCGAGCCTCGGCATTTTCCGCGGTCTGCTGAATTCGGGCATCTATACGGCAGTCGGCACCGTTGTTGCGCTTCTGCTGACATATATGACGGCCTATGTATTGTCCCGCAAGCAGATTAAAGGGCGTTTTCTGATCATGAGCCTGTTCGTGTTCACCTGGGTATTTGAAGCGGGAATTATTCCGGCCTATATCGTCCTGAACAAGCTTGGCTTCGTGGACAACTGGCTGGTTATGATCATTCCCAATGCAATCAATGTGCAGTTTCTGATTATTACCAAGACCTTCCTGGACGGTCTGCCGACTGAGCTTGAGGAAGCAGCCAAAATCGATGGCGCCAACGATTTCCAGGTCATGAGCCGCGTCTTTCTCCCTATATCCAAACCGATTCTGGCCACAATCGGCGTATTCTACGCCGTGTTTATCTGGAACCAGTATCTGATGCCGCTCATTTACCTGCAGAATCCCAACCTGCAGACGATTCAGGTCATGCTGAAACGGCTGGTCATCAGCTCAGGGGATTCCAATACGGCCTTCCGCACGATTATCCAGGACGGCATAATGCTGAACCCGGGCAACCTGAAGGCTGCAGCTATCTTCGTAGCGATGGTGCCGATCGTGCTGATCTATCCGTTCGTACAGAAGTACTTCAAGAAAGGGATTCTGATCGGTTCCGTGAAGTAAGCCTGTCTTGCCTGCATGGAGCCGTCCGGTTAACCCCCGCAATCCGCTAATCCACAATCTGCTAACCAAAGGAGCACATGATGTTAAATAATCCAATGATTGAATTGAACGACCTTACGGAAGACGGAAAGCTGTATTTCAACCGCCGGCTCGGACTGGTGGAATCTTTGTTGCCCTGCGGTTTCGAAACCAGCCATGCCTGCGACCTGCAGGAGCTGCCTAATGGCGATTTGCTCTGCGTCTGGTTTGCCGGCTCGGATGAAGGCAACTCGGATGTCAGCATCGTGATGTCCCGCCTGAATGCCGGTGCAGACGCCTGGACGCCTGCGGTGAGAATCTCCGATGACAACGGCTTCAGTGAGCAGAACCCGTCCTTGTTCCTTCATCCGAACGGCGAGCTGTGGGTGATGTACACGGCCCAGCGGGCCCGGACGGCCGACGAACCGCCGGAGTTCAACCTGCAGTATACCTCCAAGATTTACCGCAAGGTTTCCAGGGACAACGGATTGACCTGGGGGGAGGCGGAGGTCATGTTTGCGCGTGAAGGCTCGTTCTGCCGCCAGAAAATCCAGATTCTCTCCAGCGGAAGATGGATCTTCGAGAACTGGATCTGCTTCAATGACGATACCCGCAACGGCAGCGATATTACAGTCATGAACATCTCCGACGATGAGGGCGCCACCTGGCGCAGCGTCGAGGTTCCCGGCAGCCGCGGCCGTGTGCACTGCAACGTGCTTGAGATGGCGCCCGGGAAGCTGGTCGGGCTGTTCCGCAGCCGTGCGGCGGACAATATTTATTATGCGAAATCAGACGACAACGGCGAGACCTGGACGGAACCGGCACGCACTGAGCTGCCGAACAACAACTCCAGCATTTCCGCCATCAAGCTTGCCAGCGGCAAGCTCGCCATAATCTACAATGATCTGCGCTTCAATGACAAGCCGGATATTACCGTCTGGCCGTTTGAACGCTGTCCTGTCACTGTAGCCCTTTCAGAGGACGAGGGCAGAACCTGGCCGTACCGCCGCCATGTGGAGACCGGTGAAGGCTTCAGCGGGCACAAGAACTTAATCCGCAACCGCCGCTACGAATATCCGTGCATCATGCAGGCTGCGGACGGAAGTCTGCATGCAGCCTATTCCTTCGGCAACCGCCGTACGATGAAATTCATCTCCTTCACGGAGCAGTGGGTTACCGGGGCCGAATAACCGGACTGCTGCCGGGCTGAGCCCCTTTATGGGGCTTTTTGGGTTCGGTTGACAACGAAAAAGCGGTGCTGTACAGTGAGAGACCTAAATTACGGCAACTTGTTGGGGTGAAACGGAAATGAAAGATCATATTGTACAGCATTTTTACACACCGACCAAAACACAAATGGAGCAGTCCGCCTATATTACCTGGGCCGGTCACCGGAAGTGCGGCAAAGAACATGTCGTAGGCCCGCGTGTCCTGGAGACCTATAAAATGGTGTTTGTCCTCAGCGGCAAGGGCTATTTAACCCAGGGCGACCATGTCAACAAAATGCTGAACGAGGGAGATATGTTTATCCTGATTCCCAGGGAAAAGCATTTTTACTATGCCGATCCGGAGGACCCGTGGGAAATCATGTGGGTCTCCTTTGGCGGCCAGCATATACCTTACTATCTGAGCCTGATGGGGCTGGATATTAATCACTGCTGCCTCGCGGGAATTGCCACGCATACCATCATTAACAAAATGCTGCTGCTGATCCAGGAGCTTCCGGAGGCCGGGGACGGGCAGCTGCTGTGCATCAGCTATCTGCTGCATATTTTCCATCTGGTTGAGCAGGGTGCGAAGCATTACGGTGAGGCCGGCATGCGGACAGGCTCCGAAAGCGTGGTGCAGCAGGCTGTTCTTTTTATTGAGCAGAATTATTACATGCATCTTGATGTGGATATGCTGTGCAAGCATGTCAACTACAGCCGTTCCTACCTGTCCCGCTACTTCAAGCGGATTACCGGGATTTCGATCCCGGAATATATCAGCAAAACCCGCATCCAGAACGCCAAGGTGCTGCTGCAGAAGACGGACCTCAATATTCAGGAGATTTCGGCTTCCGTGGGCATCACGGATTCCCTCTACTTCTCCAAGCTGTTTAAGAATGCGACGGGGACTTCTCCCATGTCCTACAAGAAGCACAACCAGGAGCGCTGAGCTAAAGCCGTATCTATAGATGAATGAATGGGGGGATACCCATGTTTGAGTTTGAGCATACCGTGGAATTTAAAGAGACTGACCTGGATCTTCTAACTGTCGGGGAACTGCTGGTGGACATGATATCGGACGATTACGGTGATTCTATTGAAAATGGCACGTATCGCCGCTACTTCGGAGGCTCGCCGGCCAATATCGCCATGAATACGAAACGGCTGGGCATCCGCGCGCTTGCGGCCTCCGCAGTGGGGACGGATGGACTTGGACAGTTTCTGGTAGAGCAGTTAAGCAGGGCGGATATGGATACAAGCTGTATACAGCTTGTGGACGAAGCAACCAGTCTGGTAGTCGTGACCAAGAGCAGGTCCACGCCAATCCCGGTCTTCTACCGGGGAGCGGATTGCCGGCTCACCTACACAGAGGAATTACGCGCAGCCCTGCTCCGGACGAAGATCGTCCATTTCTCCAGCTGGCCTCTGTCCAGGCAGCCGGTAAGATCGGCGGTGGAGCAGATGATCCGGGATGCCCGCCAGCACGGGGTCCTCGTCTGCTTTGATCCCAACTACCATCCGGCATTATGGGATACAAGGGAGGACGGGGTTAAATATATACAATCGATCCTGCCGCTTGTCGATATTGCCAAGCCGTCGGAAGACGATGCCGAGCGGCTGTTCGGGAAGGACACGCCGGAGAATCAGCTGCAGAAGTTCCTGGACCTGGGCGTGAAGCTGGTCATTCTGACGCTGGGCAAAGACGGGGCGCTTGTCTCAAACGGCCGGGAAACGGTGAAGCTTGATACGCTGGCTGCGCAGGTGACGGATACGACGGGGGCAGGAGATGCCTTCTGGTCCGGCTTCTATACGGCGCTAGTCAAAGGATATACGGTGCGCACAGCGCTGCAGTTCGGGCTGGCGGTCAGTGCGTATAAGCTGCAATATACGGGGGCCGTCGTAGAGCTGCCGGCACTTGAGATATTCAAGGCGAAATATCAAATCTAGGAGGTCGAAAGTATTGGCAATTCACAATCAAGTACAATTGATTACGTATCCCGACTCGCTGGGCGGGAGCCTGCAAGCCTTAAACCGCGTGCTGGATCAGCATTTTACGGATATTTTCAAGGGCGGCATCCATATCCTCCCTCCCTTCCCGTCCTCGGGAGACCGGGGCTTCGCTCCGCTTACCTATTTCGAGATTGAGCCTGCCTTCGGTTCCTGGGAGGACATCAGGGCGATCGGGGCGAAATACGATGTGCTGCTGGATGTGATGGTCAATCATATTTCCCGCCAGTCGGCATATTTCCAGGATTTCCTGAAGCAGGGAAGACGCTCGCCCTATGCGGACTTGTTCCTGACCCTCGACAAGGTCTGGGCGGACGGACAGCCTGTTCAAGCCGATATCGGCAAGATGTTTCTCCGCCGTCCCTTGCCGTATTCCACGTTCACTGTTGAAGAAACCGGTGAAGAGGAGAAGGTGTGGACGACTTTCGGCAAAACCGATCCTTCCGAGCAGATTGACCTCGACATTCATTCAGACAAGGTAAGGCGTTTGCTAACCGATATCTTTGAGAATTTCCGCAGCAACAGCGTCAAGATTGTGCGGCTGGATGCCGTAGGTTACATCATCAAGAAGCTGGGTACAAGCTGCTTCTTCGTAGAGCCGGAAATATACGGCTTCCTGGACTGGATCAAGGAGCTGGCCGATTCGCTGGATATCGAGCTGCTGCCGGAGGTTCATGCCCATTACAGCATTCAATATAAGCTGGCGGAGCACGGCTTCTGGATCTATGACTTCATTCTGCCTTACCGCATCCTCGATACGCTCATTAATACTAATGCGGATGCGCTCAAGGAATACCTGATCACGCGTCCTGCGAAGCAGTTCACGATGCTGGACTGCCATGACGGCATCCCCGTCAAGCCTGATCTCGACGGATTGATCGACACGAAGGAAGCGCGGGAGCTGGTCGATATCTGTCTTGAGCGCGGAGCCAATCTGAGCCTGATCGTCTCTGACGAGCACAAGTCCGGGGACGGGTTCGACGTGCACCAGATCCGCGGCTCCTACTATTCCCTGTTGAACCGCGACGATGATGCCTATCTGGCTGCCCGTGCCATCCAGTTCTTCGCACCGGGTATCCCGCAGGTGTATTACGTCGGGCTGCTGGCCGGAGAGAACGATGAAGAAGAGGTCCGCCGCACAGGAGAAGGGCGGGAGATCAACCGGCATAACTTCAGTATAGACGAGATTGAGCAGGCCCTTGGCAAGAGTGCAGTCCAGCGTCTGCTTGCCCTGATCCGGTTCCGCAATGAATACGGCGCCTTTAACGGCGATTTCCGTGTACTGGAATCGGCAAGCCATGAGGTCCGTCTGGAGTGGACCCAGGATGATCTGCGCTGCACGCTACATATTGATCTGAGCACCAAGCGGACGGTCATTGATTATGCAGGAGCGGAAGGGACAAGTGTTCAGCTTGAGGTGTAGAGCGGATTTTTTGCCAAGATATTGTATATGGACTCGCCGTAGTAGCCTGCTCGTCAGCTTGACCGCGTGATTTATCCTGGCACTGAATGTTATAGAGATGGTGCTGGCGGCGCTGGAATCCCGGATGGATGGTGTTCATTGAACTAGAGATTATTTCAGGCGGGGATCGGCTGCAATTTTTATGTATCCCTCGGGCAGATCCCTATCGTGCATCCAGGCTTCCACCAGTCCGTTGAAAAGCTCTGGCTTCGCCAGAGAGACACCGTGCCCAACCCCGGGAATTATCACGCCAACACAGTGGGGATTCGCAGCGACAAGATCCTCGGCGGAATGCTTCATCACAGCTTTTTCCTGCCCGCCTACAGTAACCAATATTTTGCCTGCGGCCTCATTGAACCCGGCTGGAATACTGAACGACATATTCTCTTTCAGCACTGTGATCAGAGTCTCAGGCTGCATCCGGCAGCTCTCGGCATAATACCGCTCCAAGTATTCATCGCCCAGATATAATGTCTTAGCCTGAAGCCTGGAGAACCATCGGTACTTAATCAGCGGAAAAGTTATTCTGGCGGCAGGTCCGATCAACTTTGCAGCGTACGAGATCGGTCTGACCAAAGCACTGTTAATGATGGCATAGTCGATGAGTGCAGGTCTTATACTCAGCATTTGAACCAACACCTGTGCGCCCAGCGAAAAGCCTGTAACGACAACCTTCTTGCCGCCAGCGTTGTCTTCTATCCATTGGAGGAGTTCTGCTGCGCTGCTGCGGATAGAGAATGCAGGCTCCTCCGTACTTAACCCGTGTCCGGGCAGATCTGGAACCGCGCAATGATAGCGGGCGAAAGCCCCCACCTGCCGATCCCACATCCAGCCGCTCACACCGCCGCCATGTAAGAAGAGCATCAGAGTATCCGCGCTCCGGTCCCCATATTCCTGATAATGAATAGCCAACTCGTCACACCTCATTCTTGTAAAAATAACCATCCCTACTCCTACGTCCCAACACCAAAATGGTCTCATAAGTAGAATCGGCTTTACCATCCTTTTGGGGACGGTACCGTTTCAGCGAAAAGTGGAGCTTGGTTTCGATGTTTACTCAGGACCTTTGTGGGGACTGAAAAGGTATATCACAAAAAAGCCCCGTCAGCTTGTCTCAGCTGACGGGTGCTCTATCTATAATACAACCTATATAAGTTGAATCAAAGAATATAACGAAAAGCAAGAAGGATCGGAGGGGGATTTTGGAACTGTAGGAGCGGTAGCGTCCGCCTTTGTATACGGATTTCTACCGCGAACAGCGGTTATAACCAGGAAATCTGTATACAACAGCGGCCGTAAGTCCAAATATTCTCCGTAGTGACGGCTGAGCTGTAAGTTAGCATCTTAGACTCAGCTTATACTAAAACCGGAAATCCTCATCCCGCAAAGGCTCCACGTTCATCGCACGGACGTAGCCGTTGCCTTTTTTGGAGAAAAAGTCATGCTGCTTGGTGTGGGTGCTGATCCCGTTCTGGACGATCGGGTTGATCTCTTCCTCTTCGAACAGCGGATCAAGCCCCAGGTTCATCATCGCCTTGTTGGCGTTGTAGCGCAGGAAGGCCTTCACTTCATCTACAAGCCCGATCTGGGCGTAGATTTGCTCGGTGTACTGCTCCTCGTTGGCATGCAGCAGACGCAGCAGTCCGACCAGAGTCTGGTAGACATCACGCTGATCGTCTTCGGACAGCTCCTCGAAGATCTCCTGGGCGAGCACGCCGACGTAGACGCCGTGGATGCTCTCATCCCGCAGGATCAGGTCGATGATCTCGCCGCTGCAGGTCATTTTGCCCTGGCCGGCCAGATAGAGCGGGTAGAAGAAGCCGCTGTAGAACAAGTAGCTTTCCAGCAGAACAGAGGCAGCCATTGCCAGATAGAGGTCTTTGGGCGACTCGATCTTCTTGTAATATTCCGAGATGGTCTCGGCCTTGAATTGCAGGAACGTATTGTCCTCCACCCAGCGGAAGATGCCGTCGATCTCCTCGGTTGAAGCCAGTGTTGTAAAAATACTGCTGTAAGACTTGGCATGGATCTGCTCCATCATCCCCATGAAGCCGAGGACCGCCTTGCGCTGCAAGCCGTCCACATGCTCCATAATCTGCGGCATGCCGACGCCGCCCTGGATGGTATCGAGCAGGGTCAGTCCGCCCAGCACCTTCATATAAGAGTCCTTTTCGATCTCGCTCAGCGTGAGCCAGGACATTTTGTCATCGGATAATGGAATTTCGTCGTCGGTCCAGAACTGCATAATATTCTGATTCCAGAACATCAGCGAGTAGTCGTCGTCGGGACGGTTCCAGTTCACGGCTTTGATTGCGCTCATAATGATTTATTCTCCCTTTCTGTACCTGTGCCCGCTCTTAGATGGAGCAGGACAGGCATTCCTCGACAGACAGTTTATTGGTCCGGGTGTAGTACAGGGATTTCAGCCCTTTGTGTGCCGCATACAGGTAAGAGCGGGCCAGCTCACGGGTCGTTACATCACTGTTCACATGCAGGACCGTTGAGATACCCTGGTCGATATGAGGCTGAATTTCCGCAATCAGGTCAATCACCTTGAACTGGTCCATCTGGTATGCAGATTTATAGAAGAATACATTGTCCGGACGCAGGTAAGGCATCGGATAGTAGGTGGTCGAGTTGGCATACGTGCGGGTCTCGATCTGTTCTACAATCGGCATTACGCTGGACGTGGCATTCTGGATGTAAGAGATGCTCGCAGTGGGCGCAATCGCCAGACGGTAGGCATGGTACAAGCCGTTCTTCATCACATCATCACGCAGCTGCTTCCAGTCCTCGGTTGTAGGAATATAGATGCCCTCGAACAGCTCCTGCGCTCTTGCAGTAACCGGACGGTAGTCCGTGGTCAGGTAACGGTCGAAATACACGCCGGACGCATAATCGGATTCTGCGAAGCCATGGAAGGTCTCGCCAGTCTCCGCTGCGATCTGCATACTCTTTTCGATCGAATGGAAGTTCATCGTCATGAAGAAGGTCCGGGCGAAATCGCGGGCCTGCTCACTCTCATAAGCAATCTTGTTCTTGGCAAAATAACCGTGCAGATTCATCACACCCAGGCCGACGGAGTGCATCTCTTTGTTCGCTTTAGCCACACCCGGAGCATTGGAGACCGTAGTCATATCGCTGACTGCAGTCAGTGCGAGCATGCCTTCATGAACGGATTCACGAATCTTGCCATGCTCCATCACATTCACAATGTTGAGGGAAGCCAGGTTGCAGCTGATATCACGGCGGATCGCATCCTGCTCTCCGTAGTTGTTAATCTCTGACGTCTCCTGCAGCTGGAAAATCTCGGTGCACAGGTTCGACATTTTGATCTGACCCACATTACGCAAGGCGTGGGCGTTATTGGCATTGCTCTTGTTCATAATATATGGATAGCCCGATTCGAGCTGGATCATGGCGATTTTGGTCAGCATGTCGCGTGCGCTCATGGCAACCTTCTTCTTCACGCGCGAATCAGCGAGCAGGGTATCATACATCATGTCCAGATCCATGTCATCCAGATGCGTTCCATATGCCTGATAGACAGTATAAGGAGCGAATACATGCAGCGGCTGATTATCCTGCGCCAGCTTGTAGAAGCGGTTAGGCACGATCAGGCCTATAGACAACGTCTTCAGGCGTGTTCTTTCATCGGCATTAATCTTCTTGCTGTCCAGGAATTCCAGTACGTCCCAGCCAAAAATATTATAGTAAGCCGCACCCGAACCCTTGCGCTGGCCCATCTGGTCTGCGTAGGAGAAGCCGTCTTCCATCAGCTTCAGGACAGGCATGATGCCTTTGGCCGCATCCTCGACGCCCTTGATGGTCTCGCCGCGCGAGCGCAGCTTGGACAGATTGACCGCCACACCGCCGCCGATCTTGGACAGCTGCATGCAGGTGTTCAGCACATAGTTAATCGAGTTGAGCGAGTCATCCATCTCCAGCAGGAAGCAGGAAACCATCTCACCGCGGCGGCTCTTGCCCGCATTGAGGAAGGTCGGCGTAGCCGGCTGCAGGCGCTGCTCCATCATCGAGCGGGTCAGCGTGCGGGCAGTCTCCACGTTGCCGCGTCCCAGATGCAGGGCCACTACAGCTACGCGGTCCGGGTAATGCTCAAGGTATTGCTTACGGTCATTGCTTTTGACGGCATAGTCTGTGTAGAACTTGGAAGCCGCCATATAGGAAGGGAACTGGAAGTTATATTCGTGGGCAATCCGGTAGATATCCTCCATCTCAGCTGCGGAATAACGGTCATACAGGTCCTCGTAGTAATCATTGGCGATCATGTAATCGATCTTCGCTTTGGTAGTTGTGAAGGTCAGGCTGCGCCGCTCCACATCCCGTATGAACTCGGCTACTGCCTCCTGGTCTTTATCCAGCTGGAAAAAGCCGCTTTCGTCTCTCTTCATCAACATGTTGTTCAGTTCAATATGCCGCAACCCGGCTCACCTCCTGTTTTATGCGTTCTACGTCCCCGAATGTTCCTGACAGCTCGAACTTGCCGACCACCGGTACGTTGTAACGCTGTGCAATTAAATCTGCGCTATGCGCGTAAAACTCACCCCAGTTTTTGTTGCCGCTCGCGGCGATGCCTTTGAGCCTGGAATGGTTCTTCTCTAAGAAAGAAGAGACCTTCTCTGGAATCTGCCCAAATCCGGTGGTGTATGTAACAAGCACGTAAGGCTCGTCGATCGTCATATGCTCTTCGATTTGAACAGCAGGCAGCTTCAGCTTATTGATGAACCGTTTGACGTTGCCCGTCTTGGAATCGTAAGCAATCAACATGGTCCCTAACCTCCTATAACATATAGCTATTTCTACTTGACAAATGATGATGGGCAATTTCACTAGATTTATTGGCTTTTCTCTTATATACACTATATTTAGTAACGTTTAATCATTTTACTACCATATATTGAAAAGTCAATAGAGGGGCAGGTCCTTCTAACCCCCTGATTTGCCCATGAAAAAGGGAGAAAACCACGCCCCGCCTGCATTCTATTCTCTTATAATTTATTAGTATTTTTTTTAAGCTTTTTTGTGCGCCGGTGTCCGGCGAGAATTGAGTCCGTATACACCGGGAAGCTGCCCACTGCAGCCATCGACTCTATGCCTCCAATCCGTACCCGAACAAGTGCGCAGACCAATCCCCCAAGCGATAAGCCGCTTGGGGGATTGGTGGTGTGAGGGATTTCTAGCACAGATGTTGGCTAATGGAGTTCAGGCCGGGCTGATTCCGGTTCTATTGCACTTTTATACGAAAATAAACGTAGGCTTTAGTAGGCATTAGCTTAGTACGTGTTTTAAAAGTAACTCTTTCGGGATAAACTTACTCTTAAAGGCGCAAAAAGTCCCCCTACCCCAATTATTGAGCGATTTTTAAAAATCAGCTCGTTTCGGGGGACGTCACTTGAACCGTTAAGCCTAACTTTTCGATTTGTTTCAAGTAATAAGCTAACGCCTTTTCCTTGGACGTGCTCTCCGGCACGTCTTTTTCTTCGTATCCAGATCTGTTTTTCATTAAACTGTAAATAATCTTTACCAGTAAATGTGCCGTGGCTACACACGCTTTTTTGTCTCCACGCCGCTTTCGAACCCGCCTAAAGTGCTGACCGATACGATTGGAGGATTTCTCATTGGCCCATGCCGCCTGGGTTAACGCGCGTTTCAAAAACTTGTTTCCCGGCAGACATTTCGTTTTAGATTTCCTTCCTGCACTTTCCTTGTTTCCCGGGCTGACGCCTGCCCAAGACGTCAATTGTTCCTCCGTTTCGAAACGCTTATGAACCTCCGGACCGAGTTCAGCAAAAATAGCCGCAGCCGTATTGCGTTCAATCCCAGGGATCGAATCGAGCCACTCCAGTTCTTCGGCATATGGGGCTAGCTTGCATTCAATCCGGGCTTCCACTTGCTCGATTTGCTTCTCCAGATACAACAGATGATCCCAGTGAAGCCGCATCATCTCCCGATGATGACGACGCACACGCCCATTCAATGCTTCCATGAGTTCAGGGACTTTTTTCTTTAGTTTTGTCTTCACGAGCCCGCGAAGCTGCTCTTCGTCCAGCACCTCGCCATCCATTAATTGCTCTAGCAACAAGCGGCCCGATACGCCAAAGACATCCGTGATGAAACTGGACAATTTAATATTTCCATCCTGCAGCAGTTTATGAATCCGATTCTTTTCGGCCGTGATCGCTTGGACCATTTTCACCCGGTACCGGGTCCAGTCCCGCAGATCCCGCAACTGCTCGGGCAGGACCACACTGGCTTGAACCAATCCGCACCGGTGGAGTTTCGCAATCCAAAAGGCATCGTTCATATCGGTTTTTCGTCCAGGAATGTTTTTAATCGTCCGAGCATTCGCCAAGACGATGTCGCACGTCGATTCGAGTACATTCCAGACCGGTTTCCATAATACCCCTGTACTCTCCATCGCTACCTCCTGACACCGATTCGCGATAAGCCAGTCCTGAAGCCGCAATAATTCACGCGTTGTCGTTCCGAACGTCGAGATTTGCTTTTGGGGAGTGTGGTCCAGCGGTCCGTTTAGAATACAAGCGACAACCGTTTTGTTATGAACATCGAGACCCGCACAGCATTCACGTATAGCATCCATGAATCTATCCTACTTTCCTGTCAATTCACAAATCATGCGCTCATTCGTTTAGAATTTTATACACGCACTTTGATGTGCAATAGGCGGTGCCTGAGAGTCGCAATAGGACAGTTTATACAACAGGGTTTTTGGCCCCAATAAATGCTCGTCCACAGATTTGTTATCTTTAGTTTTTCCAGGTTTTAGGTATAGAAACATAGGGAGTACCTATTTTCATTCTAGGGGGTGACGCCGAGGCGTCATGGAAGTTTATACATCAGATGAGTCCATAACCGGCCGGAAAGGAAAATCTGCTGCATTTCGTACATTAGAATTCAGCAAGAGAGGTGTTTTAGGACGGAATTCCAGAATTCAATTGTATGAAATGCAACAGAATGGGATTTAGCTTAGACAATCGCCGATTCTATTGCAGAAAGTGCAATCAGCCAATTATACAGCGCTTCCGGGACAGGGGCATGTCCCGGAAGTTACAAATGCGTTCATGAACTCACCATATGACTCCTGCTCTCCTCCAGCAGCTCGGCATAATATCCGCCCTGCTGGAGCAGCTCACGGGGATGTCCGGATTCGGATATCCGGCCTTCCTTCATCGCAATGATGAGATCCGCTCCGGCAATCGTCGACAGCCGGTGGGCGATAATCAGCGTCGTTCTGCCGTTGGCCACATTGTCGATCGCCTTCTGGATCAGCTTCTCCGTGTGCGTGTCGATGTTGGCGGTGGCTTCATCGAGCACGAAGATCGCCGGATCATGGGCGATGGCCCGGGCGAAGGAGATGAGCTGCCGCTGGCCTGCGGACAAGGTGCCTCCACGCTCGGTGACCGGCCCCTCGATGCCTCCGGGGGAACCTAGCACGAACTCTTCCGCGCAGGAGGCCTGCAGGGCTTCCAGCACGTTTTCCTCTGCAATATCATCCCCGAGGGTGATGTTGTAGCGGATTGTGCCGGAGAACAGGAACACATCCTGGAGCACAACGGAAATATTCCGCCGCAGATCATCCAGCCGGATATCGTTCACATTGACCCCGTCAATCAGAATCTCGCCTTTCTGCACGCGGTAGAAGCCGTTGATCAGACTGATGATCGTCGTTTTGCCGGCACCGGTCTCGCCGATGAAGGCGGCGGTCTGTCCTTTATCGATCACGAAGCTGACATCCTTCAGCACCCAGTCGTCATCGTTATAAGAGAACCATACGTGGCGGAACTCTATCGTTCCATGCAGCCGGTCCATCGATATGCCGCGATCCGGCTGCTCCAGGCGGTCCTCCTCACGGATCAGCTCATAGATACGCTCTGTGGATACGAGTGCGGATTGTATGGAGGTGTACTTGTCAGCCAGATCGGAGATCGGGCTGAAGAATTGCTTGATATACGTCGTGAACGCAAACAGTACACCAATCTGCAGGGTGCCGCCGGAGATCCGGCTGATGCTGAACCAGACCAGGATGGCTACGGCCAGACTCTGGAACATATCCGAAGCCGGCTTGAGGACACTGTTGAGACGAACCTGAATCAGGGTGGTTTTGAAATATTCCCCGTTCAGCTTCAGGAATTGATCCTCTTTTTCCCGCTCGGCACGGAAGCTCTGAATGACCCGCATCCCGGAGAGGCTCTCGGCAAAGAACCCGTTAATCTGTCCAATAAAGTGCTTCATATGGAAGAAGTTCTTTTTGATTTTGTTCTTAATGAAGAGAACCAGGAAGGCCATCACTGGAATCACGGTAAAAGAAACCAGTGTAAGAGAAGGGCTCAGCAGCAGCATGGCGTAGATAATTCCCAGCAGAAGCAGTACATCCTTGACCAGGGATATGACGACATCGGTGTATAGCTCGCTGATTTCGGCCGTATCGTTGGTAGCCCTGGTAATCAGCCGCCCGGAGGAAGTCCGGTCCAGATAAGGCAGGGGGAGCCGTTCAATGATGGAGAATACTCTGACCCGCAGCTCATGGATCAGGCTCTGTCCCGCTTTGCCCACAATCAGCGCCTGGAGATACGAGAAGATTCCGCCAGCTGCAGCTACCGCCACATACAGCAGGGCTAAGCCGCCGATAGAATTCAGTCCGCTCTGCGCGGCACCTCCGATCAGGAAGTGGTCGATCACGCGCTGCAGAATAAGCGGCTGAATCAGGAATGCGCCGTTTACGATCACCACGCACAGACAGGCAATCAGGAGCTGGAACTTGTAAGGGGCCGATAACCGCAGCAGCAGCCTCACTGCACCAGCTTCAGATTTGTCCCGGCTAGCAGACCTCTCCTTCGTCAAGTTGTTCGGTATAGATGTCATAATACATGCCTCCTTTCTTCAGCAGCTGCTCATGGGTGCCCCGTTCGGCAATGCGCCCTTTATCCAGCACGATAATCTCATCGGCTTCCATAATGCCCGATACCCGGTGGGAGATCAGGATGTTGCTCTTGCCCTTGCGGGTCTGCCGCAGGCTGTTCAGAATCTGCCCTTCCGTTACAGCGTCAACCGCTGACAGCGCATCGTCCAGAATCAGGATGGCCGGTTTGCGGATCAGGGCCCGCGCGATCGCGAGCCGCTGCTTCTGCCCGCCGGACAGGTTCACGCCTCGTTCACCTAGCATAGTGTCATAGCCGTCCGGGAACTCTCCGATACTTCCGGCAATTTGGCTGAGTGCTGCGGCATGCTGCACATCCGCGTCCGTGTAGCCGTCTTTGAACAGGACGATATTGTCCTTCACGGAAGCGGCGAACACGAAGGTATCCTGCGGCACAACACCGAGCCCCTCCCGCAGCGGGTCCAGCGCGTAATCGTTAATATCCCGCCCATCCAGCAGAATGTGCCCGGGCTCCACATTGAAGAAGCGGAAGAGGAGGGAGGCCAGGGTGCTTTTGCCGGAGCCGGTCCTGCCGATGATTCCCAGCGTGCGTCCTTTTGGCAGAACGAGTGAAATATCCCGCAATGCCGGAGCATCGGAACCTTCGTAACAGAAAGTCAGCTGGCGCAGCTCCATAGCTCCTTCCGGCTGAACCCGGACAGCATGAGGCAGATCCGTAATCTCGGGCTGAACCCGCAGAATATCATTTAATCTTCCGAGAGAAGCCATCCCGCGCTGAAATATCGTCACGATCCGCCCGATCGACACAATAGGACTTACAATCAGACTGAGGTATCCATTGAAGGCGACAAAGTCACCAATACTGATCTCCCCCCGCAGCACCATCCGTCCTCCAAACATCAGATTCATAACGAAGCATACAGCGAAGCCGAATTCGATCATCGCGGGAAGTGCGGCGGAGACTTTGATCAGGTCCAGGTTGCCCTGTTTCATCCGGCTGCTCAGTTCGCTGAATCTCTCCATTTCCGAGCGTTCCTGCACATAGGCCTTAATGACGCGGATGCCTGAAATGTTCTCCTGAACCCTGTCCGAGACGGCGCCGAACTGATTCTGAACGATCCTGAACCGGGTCTGGACCTTGCGGCCGCTGAAGAGCATTAGGAGGATGATGAAGGGCAGCGGGGAGAGTGTGAGCAGAGTGAGGCTGGGGCTGACTGATGCGAACATGAAATAGACCGAGGAGATACAGATGACAATTCCGTTAAAAGACATCGCCGTAGCCGGACCGAAGGTCATGCGCACTGCTGAAATGTCGTTGATGGCATAAGCAATCAGGTCGCCGGTCTTGCGGCTGCTGAAGAATCCGGGAGAGAGCTTCAGGAAATGCCGGTACAGCTCCTCACGGATGTAGCATTCCAGGTTCCGCCCGTTCGCGATAATGATATTTCTCCAGAGGAAGGTACAGATAAAGACGACAGCGGCAATCAGCACCATCCAGAGTACCTGGGTCAGCACCTGCCCCGGCTCAAAACCGTTATTCTTCATCAGATCGACCGCATTGCCAAGCACCTTGGGGAACAGCGTTTGAATGAAGGAGGCGGCGAACATGAAGACGAAGCCTATAATGTAGCTGAGCTTGCGTGACTTGAAGAACCGCAGTAATACAGATGAATTCATTGGTTTCCCACCTTTACAATACCCTTGTTAAGTATAGTACACATGTTAAAAATCACAGCTCCCGCACGGAGTCACGCTCCACCAGTGTGCTGAGAATGGCGATGTTCTCGGCAGGCTTGCCGGGCTCGGCGATCCGTTTCAGCAGTGTGGCAACAACCGTGCGGCATGAATATTCGATATTCAGATCCATCGTGGTCAAAGCGGGCAGTGAGAAGGCCGAGACCTCGGTATTGCCGCTGCTGAGCACCGACACCTCTCCCGGCACCTTGATGCCATGCTCCTGCAGCTCGCGAAGCAGTTCAACCGCAGTGAAATCATGATCACAGATGAACGCACTGGGCAGCTGGCCGTCTGCAATAAGGGCGGACAGTCTCAGGGGAAGAGTTTCATCCCGCCCCAGAAAAAGCTTCTCATCCACAGGCACCCCGTGCTCTTCCAATGCAGAGGTGATGCCGGTTTTCTTTTCCTTGTTTCGGTAGGCACTGGGATCTCCGATGAAACCAATCCGGCGGTGCCCCCGGTCCAGCAGATATTTGCACTGCTTATAACCCGCGCCCAGGAAACTGAACCATACACTGTCGTAATCATAGGCCGGTGAATAGCCGGTGTAGAAGATGAGATTCGGGATCTGCTCATGAATAAACGAGGCATATTCCAGATTAAACCGGCCGATCAGAATAACCCCGTCGAACTTGAAGCCCCGGCTCAGACGGTAGGGCAGGATCAGCTTATTCTGATTCTCCTTATCCAGAAACTCGATGCTGTAATCGGTCTCTGCCTTCTGCAAGGCGAGCTCAATCCCTTGTACCATGTAGCTGAAATTGCTATTATCATGCGAATAGGGCTTCTGGTGCAGCACCAGAATTCGGGCAGGCTTATGCTTTTTAGGCTTGATATAGCCCATTTCCGCCGCTTTCCGTACTATGGCCGCCTTCAGCTCGTCGCTGATTCCGGCTTGATTGCTGAGAGCCCGGCTGATCGATACAGGCGAGAGGCCCATGGCCTGGGCGATATGTGTGATCGTTACTTTTTTTGTCTTCAAAAAGAATCCCCCGCTTTATCGTACTGCCGCAGCATATCGTTACCGGCACTGTTATTATAATCATAATCATCCATTCAACAGGAATCTACGATAGAAAACGTAAAAAACAACGTAAAAAATATAATTTTTTAACGTAAATTTAAGGACAAATGTATGCATTTCTAACAAGTAAATAATTTTTGCTATCAATATGGGGTTTATTGGGAACCGTTTCGGAGCTGCTGAGTCTTATTGGGCGAGAGGGGAGAGAGAAGCATGCAAAGTAGAGAGATGCCTTATAGCGTGACCATCGCTCCGTCCATGACCCTGCGGGAAATGATGGAGACTTACGGCCCGGATGTGTGGAATTATGCGTTTTTCTTGACCCGCAGCCGGGAGCAGGCAAGTGATATCAGCCAGGAGGTATTCCTTAAGGCATATAAGAGTGTCGGCAAGTACCGGGGCCAGGCCACTTTGAAAACCTGGCTGCTGACCATCACGCGCAACACCGCGTTCAGCTGGAGGCGGAACAGCTTCTGGCGCAGGTTCGCTCCGCTTGGCGAACGGCAGGATACCGGAGAAGCAGCCTTGTCCGCAGAAAAGGAAGCCATCGGCAATCAATATGCGAACCGCATCTGGGAGATCATCATGGGGCTGCCGGATAAGTACAGAGAGGTGCTGGTGCTGGATATTCAGCAGGACTTATCGGTAGCCGAGATGTCCGCTCTGCTCGGCATCGCGCAGGGAACCGTCAAATCCCGGCTGGGCCGGGCCAGAGATAAAGTGAGAACGGCGATAAAGGAGGAAGACCTGTGAAGAAGGAATACGGGGACGAACAAGTACAAGTGATGAGCGGAACGCAGGATTGGTATGGCAAAGCAGGGCGCAACCCGCTGGCCGAGCCGGGCTTTACACCGCAGCTGATGGCGCGGATTGAACAGGCTGCCGAAGAGCGTTCTTCGGGAAAAAGCGGGCAACACCAGCAGTTTGGGCGTATGGCAGGCATGGGAGGACTGGTAGCGGTGCTGCTGTTCGGCGTGCTGCTCTGGCCGTCTGGACAATGGGGGAACAGCAATCCTATGGGGCAGCTGGCGGCGATCTTTAACCAAAGTTCTGGTGCAGCGGCAGTTCAGCCTTCGGCATCACCTGCAACTGCTTCTTCCGCAGCGCCGCATGGTCTGGGGCTGTATAAGATCTCTGCGGAGTTTGAACTAGGCGGGCTTAAGTATTATATGCCACTTCCACTGGACCGGAATAAGGGTGCTGCGATGGCTGTTGAGACTTCCGCCGGGATAGTCTGGTCGCTTCCTCCTCCAATGGTTGATTATCTCAAGCCCAAATATACACACAATACAGAGCCGTATATCCTTTATCTAACCCCAAAAGGGCACCCGGAGCTGTCAGCGGATACAGCCCGGCGGATATATACCTTTCCTTTGTATGCGGGCGGTGCCCAGTCTTACTATTCGTTGGGCGGTCTAATCGGAGCTGAGGATTATCTTATATTTTCAAGCAGCAGCTATAGTATAGGAGAGAAGCAGAAACGTTCAATTCCCAAACTATTTGTAATGGATGTCAGACAGGCAACAGAGCAAGAAATTCCTGTTCCCCGAGAACTTCTGACCATGGATGAATCATATCAAGTCTATAAATCCTTTATGGCCCTTAATCCCGAAAAGTCAGAGCTGTTGGTTGTTTACTACACGGATGATGGAAAAGGCGGCTATACTCAGCAGAATAAGCTGTATGATATTGCAACAGGCAACGTGCAAGTACTTACAGGCAAGATAACGACAGAGGAGCAGGAAAGACCCTCCATGATGCATTATGGAGAACTTACTCTGAATTCAAAAGAACCAGGCACCATAGTCCATTACGAAGTTAACGGAGAGCAACGGAGTACTGAGATTGGTATGAAGACAGGCCAGCAATGGTTTTACGATTGGTGGTATGAGGAATATGGCGTGAAAATTGATCCCACCTCAATAGAAAATTGATGGGAGGAATTCCGTACAGAGCAAGCTGACTTGCAGAAGTTGCTGTGCTGGTGTTGAAATTCTCTATGTGCCAATAGAGGAATTCCTGTGAAACCAGGGATCCCTCTTCATCGTTTCCCCCCCGCCCACATTTGTTCTTTAATTTTAGCCTTACGGACTGTAAAGCGCTTATTATCTTGATTTGGCACATTTGACCACTTTTGCGGACTGGAGTGCGCTTATTGTTTCCCAATCGCGCATTTTTCGGGTGAGTTACATTGAATAAGAGCACTGGAGTCCGCAAGCCGGGCGAAATGATGCTTTTTGAGAAAATAAGCGCATCTCAGTCCGTTTCCATCGTCTTGGCTGTGCTGATTAGTAAGTTTGTTCTTTGTCTTCTGGCACCCAGCCAATTATCGATAACATGTCACTAGCCTACACCGGCCGCCACCCCCTAATATCACGCCACTTGCCATCTCTACCCGCCAGCCACAATCCCCAAGGTCTCATCATCCGCAAATCGTCAATCACTCCACCTGTTTCCCTCCACCTTCGACAGCACATATTTCCTTTTTCCGCGCTCCCGGCTCAATCCCTATAGATAATTTACTAAAAAAAAGCTATACTTTTTGGTAATATCAGAAAGTAAAGTTTTATTCCGTTTATCACTAGTAACACTAGGGGTAACGTAATGACCAGGTTTGGTTCTATATAGAAGAGTGGGGCGGGGTAAATGAAAAAGCTGACCATAGAAGATGTGGCCCAGAAAGCGGGCGTATCGAAAAGCACGGTTTCGCAATTTTTGAATAAACGGTTCAAATATATGAGTGAAGCGACCAGACAGCGTATTGCTGAGGTTATTGATGAGCTGAACTACCAGCCGAACGGACTGGCCCGCAGCCTGAAGCAGAACCGTACGCATATGGTGGGTATTATTGTGGCCAATATTGATTACTCGCTGTCCATCCAGTGTATCCGGGCGATTGAGAATGAGCTGCAGCGCCACGGGATTCAGGTCATTATCTGCAACGCCGACGAGAATGCGGATAAGGAGAACACTTATGTGGAGACCCTGGTTGCCCGCCAGGTGGACGGTCTGATTATTTTCCCGACCGGTGATCAGGCCACGCCGTACATCAGGCTGATTGAAGCGGAATACCCGCTGGTCTTCATGGATAGGCTGGTAGACGGGATCTCGACCCAGAGCCTGCTGCTTGATAACGAGATGGCGGTGAAGACGGCGGTCAAGGAGCTGACCAAGCACGGGCATGAAGCGATCGCCATATTGTCATTGCCGCTTGGCCTGAATGCTATTACCCCGCGCAAGGAGCGGATGAGCGGATACAAAAAAGCGATGGAGGAAGCAGGCCTGCCGCTGCAGGATGCCTATATGTGCAGTGTGCCGCGCGAAGAAATCGCCACCGCGCTGGATGAGCTGCTGCGGCTTCCCCAGCCGCCAACAGCGCTGATTGCCGCCAATGATCTTGTACTGGGGGAGATCCTTAAGTACGCGAACCATAATGCCATTGCCATTCCCGGCCAGCTGTCCGTCATCGGGATTGACGATGCTGAATTCGCCCGGATCTATAATCCGGACATCACTACGATCCGCCAGCCGGCTTATGAGATGGGCATGCAGGCTGCGAAGATTATGCTCTCCCTGATCAACGATGCGGACGGCTCTGTGCCGATTACCTACCGTTTTCCGCCTTCGCTGCAGCAGGGACAGTCGGTCTGCCCGCCGGTGCTGAAGAAATAAAACGGTTTATATAAAGTTCTGCACGAAAAGGAGCGTCACAATAAGCCGGGTGGCTTGTTGTGACGCTCTTTATTTCAAAATATAAGATTTTATATACTCTATGCTATAAAATTACACGCCTGCGTTCATGAATTTCTCCAGCCCCTCACGGGTTGGAAGCCCATCCATATCGCCAGGCGACATCACGGCGAGTGCGCCGATCGCATTGCCGCGCTTCACAGCTTCGGCTACGCTCAGCTTCTCCAGCATGGCGCTGATTACACCAACGGCGAAGCCGTCTCCGGCACCGACCGTATCTACAACCTGCTCCACCTTGAAGCCGTTCACATAACCTTCTTCACCCTTGGAGGTTTTGTAATATGCACCTTCAGGGCCCAGCTTGATCACCACAAGAGATACTCCGCGTTCCAGGTAGAATCCGGCAATTTGCTCTGGCGTATCGAGGCCGGTCAGAATTTTGCCTTCACCATGTCCCGGCAGGAACCAGTCGCAGCGGGTAGCCAGGTCATTGATCGTATTGACCATGGTTTCTGTGTCCGGCCAGAGGGTCGGGCGCAGATTCGGGTCAAGCGAGACAGTTTTGCCGCGCTGCTTCATGAATTCCATGGCATGCAGCGAGAACTCATGGCAGGAAGCCGAGAGGGCGGAAGAGATACTGGTCACATGCAAATGACCTGCAGAAGCGAAATAATCCTCATTGAAGTCAGCCAGGCTCAGCTTGGAGGCGGCGGAATTTTTGCGGAAATATTCAACCTTAGGGTCTCCGGTCAGCACTTTGGATTTGATCAGCATGCCTGTGGAGAACTCCTTGGTTGTAGTAATGCTATCCGTATCAATCTTCTCTTTATTTAGTGCACCGACGATGAATTGGCCGAAGTTATCTTCGCCAAGCTTGGTCACATATCCGGTCAGGTGCTCCAGGCGCGACAATCCGGTAGCCACGTTGCTCTCCGCACCTGCCAGCGCTTTCGAGAAAGAAGTAACCTCATGCAAGGGGCCAACTTCATTGGCGTAGAACATGGCCATAGGCTCCCCGAATGTGACTGCATCCAGCTGTTTACTCATTGATAGTTCCTCCTAAAAGTTTTGATAGCATCGGCTTCCTGAATTCACTTCGCAAAACTCGCTACGGAAGCGTACTCTAAAAGTGTGGTAAGCATAAGCTAAGGTTCAAGAACAAACCCCGTTAAAAAAGTTTGGGATAGAATATAAGTTGAAATTATCACATAAAACGGTTTTGTACAATATGGCATTGCTCATTCAGCGGTCTTATTTTATAGAAAAAGAGAGTACTTAAATTTGAAAACCGTTGATACATAAGCATTTGATGCGTTTATCTGAGGTGTATCGTCTTTGTTCACATAAATATATATTGACTGATGGCAACAATATTATTACTATTTTCTTAGAAGGATAAAGTCTATTGTTAGTAAATTAGATAAATTAGTTTATCTAAATAAATATTCTTATCAGAATGTACCCAGAGAGGAAGTTTCTAAATGAAGAAAATCAAAGTATTGCAGAACATCACTTCTGTTGGCGTTGTAGCCGTTATCCGCGCGGATAATGCCGACGATGCTTATAAAATGTCGGCAGCCTGTATCGAAGGCGGACTGAACAACATTGAAGTCACCTTCACGACTCCGGATGCGGATGTGGCGATCAAGCGCCTCGTTGCCGAATATGGAAGCCGCGCTGTGATCGGCGCAGGTACAGTGCTCGACCCGCTTACCGCAAGAATCGCAATTCTGGCTGGTTCTGAATTTGTAGTCAGCCCTTCTTTTGAAGAAGATACAGCCAAAATGTGTAATCTTTACGGCATTCCTTATATGCCTGGCTGCATGACGCTGAATGAAATGAAGGAAGCTCTGAAGCTGGGCGTGGATGTGCTGAAGCTGTTCCCTGGCAGTGCGTTCGGACCGGACTATGTCAAGGCAGTTAAGGGCCCGATGCCGCATGTGAACATTATGCCTACCGGCGGTGTGGATCTGAACAATATGGAGAAATGGATCAAGAACGGCTGTATCGCTGTCGGCATCGGGGGGAACCTGACTGCACCGGCCAAAGAAGGACGTTATGACCAGATCACGGAGCTGGCTGCACAGTATGTGGCGAAGTTCAAGGAGATCAAGGGCGCGTAATTAAGCGGATCAGTTCACGGAGCTAAAACCTATAAATAATGACAAATGTCTTGCCTGTATTGGGCAGGGCATTTTTTTGTCGTGAGAATTCCTTCATTATAGTGCTGGAGATGTGCGGCGTTCCGCTTATGCCTGTGGCAGGCCGGGTGATTTCCCGGATGTGTAAATGATGGAAAAAGGCCGATCAGGGCAATACTTACAACTAGGACTGGGGTGCTGAAGCGCCTGCCGAAATTGATAAGCTTTCCTGAAAGGTGATGCCATGCCGGGCGACGATGTTCACAGCAAGCTGTATCCCACTCTGAATATGGAAGAGGCGGAGTATATAGAAATCCGCTCCACTGTACACGGCTGCAGGGTGACTGCAGGGGCTTTTTATAAGCTGCACCGGAACTATAATCATCCGCAACTTTTTGCGGAGGGGGAAGTATATGTGCTTGATGATGATTCCAGAGAGAATTATGCTGTCCTCCTGCTGTGCGCAGCTACACTTTATAAATTATAGGGCAGTCTTCTCGCAGGGGGTTATCTTGCGGGGCTGCCTGCTTTTCATGTCATTTTTGTAACAAAATTCTATAAAAGAGTATTTGAATGATTGAAGCATCCCCTGTATGCTTAGTAAGGATTATGGACCGGTCTGCGGCAGCCGCAGAAAACGGAAACCTGGTCTTCATTATGGCGTTATTATCCAAGTTTGGTATTCCAAAAATATTGATTACAGGCTTGCAACAAATTCGCAGTCTTGCGCGTCAGTAAGATTGCATAGAGAGGGGGAACCTTCGTGGTGGAGCAGGGACTCATCAGAGCCGCTCAAGCGGGCGATCGCGACGCTCTAATCACCCTATTGCGAGAAATTGAAGGGCATGTGTATAAGACGGCCTTCTACATTCTGCATAATGAACAGGATGCTCTGGATGCATCCCAGGAGGCATTAATCCGGGTGTATACCAAGATCGGCTCCTATGAGGAGAAGGCCCAGTTCAAAACATGGGTTCAGCGGATCGTGACGAACATCTGTATTGACAAGTTCCGGAGAACGAAGCCTACAGTTTCTATCGATGAGCACGAAATGGTGTTCCAGGATAATAAACATAACGTAGAGCGCGAAGTGATGTCGGGTTACCTGGCGGAGGATATCCGCGAGGCGATCGATCAGCTTCCTGAGCATCACCGGACGGTGATTGTACTCCGGTATTTGCAGGATTTTTCTTACAACGAGATTGCAGACTGTCTGGATCTGCCTTTGAACACGGTGAAATCCTACCTGTTCAGGGCGAGGGCGCAGCTGCAGAATAGACTTCAGGAGTATCAGAAAGGTGGTGTGTCAGGATGAAGTGCGCGGAGGTGATGGAATGGATGCACCGCTATTTAGATCATGATCTCAGTCAGGAAGAAATGCTTGAAATGTTCCGTCATATCGACGATTGTCCTTCCTGCGCGGAAGTCTTTGACCGGCTGACGATGCTCTCCCGCCAACTGGAGGAGCTGCCGGATGTGAAGCCTCCTTTCAGTCTGGTCGACTCTATCCTGCCGCAGCTTGAACAGCTGGACCGCGGCGTCCGGGAGGAGCCGGTTATGGTGGGATCTGAAGATCCCAAGATTGTTCCCTTTACACGCCAAAGCACCCGCGGCAAGAAGTCCAAGGGCGCTTCAATAGCAACGCGGACAGGCATCGGCGCTGCTGCGGCAGCGGTGATTCTGTTATTCGCCGTCTTCAACATGCCGGAGAGTATGCCGGGCGCGGATATGGATCAGGCGTATAATGCAGCAGGAAGTGAAGCGACCTCTAAGATGATGACGGAATCCGCAGAGAATGCAGCTCCGGCGGATGCAGGACAGAACAACAGCACTGACGGCGGCGCTGAGGTCTTCTTCTCAGAACCAGCCACGGCGGAGCCTAATGCTGAGGGCGCGGCTCTGAACAGTACAGGGCCTGCTGCCGGGGATAGTGCGGATGTTGCAGACAAGGCTGACGGAGCGGACGCAGGCCCGGCTCCGGCCAAGGAGCCTCCGGCAACGCAAGCCCCTTCCGCGAAACGCAATGCCACTGCGCCGCCGGCAGATAATTCCCGGAAGGGCAGCAGCGGGAATGATGACCGTGCCGCTGATCCGGCTGCCCAAAGCCAGATCTTCATGGGCACGGCCCAGGAGGATGCGGCGGCTGATACCGCAGTTCCGGAACAAGGCGCTCTGCAGGATCCGAACGCAGCGGAGCCTGGAGCGATGGGTCTGCTGCCTGCACTGGTAGCCCCCCAGCCTTCATGGCCTTCCCCGGACGGCCGTTATACGGCAGAACTGTTCGGTCAGCAGGTTGTGATATACCAGGCTCCGGCAGGCAATGCAGAGGGAGAACGGGTTGCGCTGACTTCTCTTCCAATAGAAGGGACCTGGGTCTCCGGCGTATGGTCAGAGGATGGGAGCCAGTTCACCTATGTAACCCAGCTTCAGGACGGTACGCAGGCAACGAAGGTATACACGGTTCCGGCGGACACTTCAACGCCGCTGCCTTCCGTATCTCCTTCGGTCCCGGCTTCCCCTGGTTCCAGCCCGGCTATTACTCCGGACGCGGCAACGTCCAATAAATAATCGCGAACTGGAACTTTTTAAGCACCTGCGGAATATGCTATGGTAAGAGGACAGGAATTACAGGATTTGCGAGTATCATCGGTATGACCGCCGGATGGTAAGTTTCTAGAGCTTCCCTCTCCGTCGTTTATATAGATGCGCCGCTGAAACGGAGCAACTTTGGCCCTGGCTGCCGAGGTTGCTCCGTTTTTGCCTATGTTTGCAGACGTTTTTTTGTTAAAATGTATGAATGTATGAGTTGTACGTTGTACGCAACCAGGCAATGAAATGGAAAAGGAAGTGGCGGGATGGATGCCAAAACGGCGGCCAAAGACATCAAGCAGGGGAAGATTTCACCGCTGTATGTACTGTATGGCAGCGAGAAATTCCGGATGAATGAATTCACGGCCATGCTGGAGGAACACCTGATAGCCAAAGAGGACCGCGATTTCGCGGTGATTCCCTTCGATCTCTCCGAAACGCCGGTGCAGGCCGTCATAGAAGAAGCAGAGACGGTTCCGTTTATGGTAGAGCGCAAACTGCTGCTGGTGCGGGATGCCGCCCTGTTCACGGCAGGCAAGGAGAACGCCAAGATTGAACACCGCGTAGAACTGCTGAGCGATTATATGCAGCACCCTGCCGAATTCAGCGTGATTGTATTTATGGTGAATAACGATAAGCTGGATGAACGCAAAAAAATCGTCAAAAGTGCCAAGGCCTCCGGTACCGTCTTAGCCTTCAATCCGCTGGGCGCAGAGGAGCTGCTCCGCTGGGTGGAGAAGGGCTTCCGCGACCGGGGCTGTACGGCTGCGCCGGGAACGGCTGAAGCGCTGATCGCAAGTGCCGGCACCGGGCTGCAGGGCCTGTCGGCAGAGATGGACAAGCTGTGCTTGTTCGCCGGTACAGGCGGGAAGGTGGATGCTGCGGCTGTAGAGAGTCTGGTCCACCGCGGTACGGAGCAGAACATATTTACACTGGTGGAGGACATCGCGAATCTGCGCCTCGATAAGGCACTGAATACACTCTATGAGCTGCTTAAGCAGCGCGAAGAGCCGATTAAGATCGCGGCGCTGATCGCCCGGCAGTTCAGAATCATCCTGCAGGTTAAAGATCTGTCCGGACTGAGCTATTCGCAGGGGCAAATTGCCTCCCAGCTTGGGCTGCATCCTTATGCGGTGAAGCTGGCGGGAGAGCAGGCCCAGAAGTTCGGCAGCCAGCGTCTGCGGCAGATTCTCAGCATTCTGGCTGATCTCGATTATCAGATGAAGACAGGCGCTATTGATAAAGTGCTGGGGCTGGAGATGTTTATGCTTCGTCTTGGCGTGTAATCAGGTACAGGTTAGGGTAACCCAAGAGCCTGTCCGCTCCGCTTCCATGCGGGTGTACAGGCTCTTGGGCTGTTCCGGTATATGAAAAAAAGAACACAAAAAAACCTAACCGTATGCAGCATAGCGGTCAGGTTCTTCAAGTGCTCGTTATGATTGTCGCCCGTGGCTTAAGCTTGAGCCTTCAGAGCGTTCAATTTCTTAGCCAAGCGGGATTTTTTGCGGGCAGCCGCATTTTTATGAACCAGGCCTTTAGTTACAGCCTTGTCCAGCTTTTTGGAAGCAGCTTGGAAAGCAGCGTGAGCAGTTTCCACTTCCGTACCTGTCAGTGCTACATCAGCAGTTTTCACAGCTGTACGAAGCGCGGACTTCTGGGAAGCGTTCAGTGCACGGCGTTTCTCGATCGTCTTGACGCGTTTAACCGCGGATTTGATATTTGGCATTGCATTCACCTCCTGGAAGACATTCGAAATCATCATATGATTCACAACTTAAAATAGTTTAGCATGAAGGGTTACAAAAAGCAACACTAAAAGCTTTTGAATTATAGCACCGGGGATTGTATAAACAGCGGCTTTCTCTCGCACACTATCGGCAATATGCTTAAGGAGGCTGAACTAATAATGGAACTGGATCTTCAGCTGTATTCGGTACGTACGGATTTGGCAGTGGAAGCAAAGGAAATGGCTCAGGCGCGGTCCAATGCGCCTATTCCCGGCGTCAATGAAGAGGTGCAAGAAGCAGATGGCATCAAGGTTACCCGGCTTGCTGTAGCAGACAATGCCGGTTCCCAGGCTATCGGACGGGCTATCGGCAATTACGTGACGCTGGAGGTTCCGGCGCTGCGCGGAGGAGATACCGGCCTGCAGCAGAAGGTTTCCACCGTGTTTGCCCGCGAATTCGAGCATTTCCTGGACAGGATTGGCATTAACCGGAACTCCTCTGTACTCATTGTGGGACTGGGTAACTGGAATGTGACTCCGGACTCTCTTGGACCGCTGGTAGTAGAGAATTCGCTGATTACCCGGCAGTTCTATGAACTGGTTCCCGATCAGGTCTCGCCCGGCTACCGTAACGTGAGTGCGATTGCCCCTGGTGTGCTCGGCCTGACCGGCATTGAGTCCAGCGAGGTTGTGCAAGGGATTGTAGACCGTACGAAGCCGGATGTGATCATAGCCATTGATGCGCTGGCCTCCCGTTCGCTGGAAAGAATCAATACGACGATCCAGATTGCCGATATCGGCATCCACCCGGGTTCAGGCATCGGCAACAAGCGGCGGGGGCTGACCAAGGAAGTGCTGGGCGTTCCCTGCATTGCCATTGGCGTCCCTACTGTCTGCTACGCCTCAACCATCGTCAACAACGTGCTGGAGATGATGAGCAATCATTTCGGGAAGATGGAAGGCGGCGGTGCCCATACCAAAGAGATTATGGGACTGCTGGACGATATCTCGGAGCAGGAGCGGCTGGCACTGGTTAAGGAAGTACTTGAACCGCTGGGGCATGACCTGATCGTTACTCCCAAAGAAATCGATGAGTTTATTGAAGAGATCGCCAACATTGTCGCCAGCGGACTCAACGCTGCACTGCATGAAGCGGTAGATCCGGGCAATGTCGGAGCCTATACGCACTGATCTTCACCGTTCTTCACAGGCCCGCACAGTCTGCCTCAAGGCAGCACTGTCAGCGGGTCTTCTCTATGTCCTCTCATCCTGAGGTTCTAGCATTACTCTTTCGCTCATAGATTTGGAGTATGAGAGATTACAGAGGGCTTAGAGGAGGACATAACAATCATGAACAGAAAATGGTTTCAGCTATGGAATATTGGCCGGCTGCGGGGAAGGCTGCTGGATGTTCTGTCGCTGGGAAGAACGATGCTGCTGCTGGCCGGAGGTTCACTTGTATTTTTCATGCTGCTTGGAGCCGGCGGATTGGCCGGACAGAAGCTGAACTCTTCACCCATTCCCTCTATGAAGGGCTTGGCCGCGTCACTTTCCAGCGGATTCTTCATGGAGCTGCTGGGCATGGAGGTTCCGCATTTGCCGCAGGGTGAGGAGCCTTCAGCATTCTCGGGCGACAAGGTTACCTCCTTCGTATTCCGGCTGCTCACCAGCGTCGACCCGGGTGATCCCAAAAGTCTGGTATCGCGTGAGATGCCCGGCCTTGCGGCAGATGATCCCTTCCTGCTGCGGGAAGGCTCCGGGGGGACAGGTACCGCAGGGGCGCCTGCGGATTATCATCCCGGTGTCGATGAATTAGCGGCTGGTGGAGAATCGGGAAACGGTGCTGATCCGGGAACGGACCTGGGCACAGACACAGAGGCGGGGACCAATGATCCGCCTGCCGGAGGCGAAACGGACAACCCGGGTGGAGAAATTGGGCAGCCGGAGGCTACGCCTGCACCGGATTCAAGCGGTACGGGTACAGACCCTGGTGAGAGCGAAGGTTATTCCGGAAGCGGTGATGCTGAGAACGGTACCGGGGATACCTCGGTCAAACGTATCCTAATCTATCATTCCCATCCCCGCGAGGCCTATAATCCTCTGCTTGGCGCAGCAAGCGATAATCCAAGCTCTGCGGTTCCTTCCAAGAATGTAATGCTGGTAGGATCATATATTGCCAAGCGGCTGGAAGCCCGCGGGATAGGAACTGTCCATGCACAGGAGGATTACGCCACGGAGGTGCCGGATTATAACTGGAACTTCTCCTATAAATATTCACGCATGACTGTGAAATCAGCGATGGCCGCCAATCAGGAAATGAGTGAGCTGATCGATATCCACCGCGACTCGCAGCGGCACGGCAAAACGACAGCGGAAATCAATGGGAAAAATTATGCGCAGGTGTATTTCATCCTCGGGCATGCGAATAAGAATTGGAAGCAAAATGAGGCCTTCGCCAATCAGATCCATCAGCTGCTGGAGAAAAATTATCCGGGAGTATCGCGCGGTATATGGGGGAAATCCTCAGGAAACGGGAATAATGGGGAGTATAACCAGACACTGTCCCCGAACAGCGTGCTGATTGAGGTAGGCGGAATCGATAATTCTGCCGAAGAGCTGAAGCGGACAGCAGATATTCTGGCAGATGCCATCGCGGATGTGTACTGGGCCAGCCGGGATGCAGAGAAGGCGGCGGCGCCTGAACAAGGCGATGTCAAACTGGAAGGCACGAGCACGAAGACATCTGCTGGCGGTGCTTCCTGAACTAATTCACTTGAAAAGGAGCGGGGAATATGACGCGGTTCGGAAAAAAGCTGGTCATGGTCGGGATATGGGCGGGAGTCGGGCTTCTGGTGGGTCTGCAGTTCGGCGGCGGCAGCGGTTCAGGAGTCTCCGGCGTGCTGCCGGGCTGGAACACTGTAGCCGGGAATACTGCCGCCGGCGGACAGCTCCAGGCGGGGCAGAGCGGCACAGCGGGAGCCGCGTCTCTTCCGGCCGCGGGTAAGGCCCAGGGCGGGCAAGCCTATGTGTATGTGCCGGTTGTCATTGATCCGGCTACGGGTGCCTACAAGGTACTGCCGGTGCAGCAGCCGGCTGCAGCTGGTACGGATGCAGCAGACGGGACGGGCAGTCTTCCGCAGCAGGAAGTGAAGGACTATGCTACCCTCAGTCCTGAGCAGATTCTGATTCCTGAGGAACAGAAGCCCACCGTAGATGTGCTCGCGGACAAGACAGCCGGTCTGCTGCAGCAGGCTTCGCAGAAAAGCATCCGCTGGGTGGTCTCCCTCTTCGATTCATCGGAGGAGTGAAGAGGTGTACGTGTGCTGCCGGACAGACTTTGAAAGGTAATCGACGGTTGCCGCTTAATTGGAGCGGGCAGCCGTTTCTTTTGTATTGATTCTCCTGTGGTTATTGGCTATCCAGACCGTTTCTTTATATTCCTGCAGCGGGCGGGATTGATGGGCGAAGCCCGTACTGTTATAATAAGTGGATTAACATTAGGCTGTCTGTGGGGGTAAGGAATGACTGACGTTCAGAAACGACAACAACAAATCCGCAATTTCTCGATTATTGCACATATAGACCATGGCAAATCGACACTGGCTGACCGTATTCTGGAGTATACAGGTGCGCTCACTTCGCGTGAAATGCAGGAGCAGGTACTCGATCAAATGGACCTGGAACGCGAACGCGGCATCACCATTAAGCTGCAGGCTGTACGCCTGACCTATCGTGCCGACGATGGACAGGATTATTATCTGAATCTGATTGATACACCGGGGCATGTCGATTTCACCTATGAGGTATCCCGCAGTCTTGCCGCCTGCGAAGGCGCACTTCTGGTAGTGGATGCAGCGCAGGGGATTGAAGCCCAGACCCTGGCTAACGTGTATCTGGCACTCGATAACAATCTGGAGATTCTTCCGGTGCTCAACAAGATTGACCTTCCGAATGCCGATCCTGACCGGGTGAAGCAGGAGATTGAGGATGTAATCGGGCTGGATACGAGCGAAGCTGTTCTGGCTTCGGCCAAAGCCGGCATCGGCATTAAGGAGATTCTGGAGCAGGTCGTTAAGCAGGTTCCGGCGCCGACAGGCAACTCCGAAGAACCGCTCAAGGCTCTAATCTTCGATTCCCACTATGACCCATACAAAGGCGTTATCGTCTATGTCCGCGTTATGGACGGAAGTATCCGTGCCGGTTCCAAGATTAAGATGATGGCAACCGACAAAACCTTTGAAGTTATCGAAGTCGGAGCATTCATGCCGCGTATGACCATTGTGCCTGAACTGAACATCGGCGATGTCGGGTTCATTGTGGCCGGGATTAAGCATGTTGGCGACACGCGTGTCGGTGACACGGTGACGGATGCCAAGAATCCGACGCCTGAACCGCTGCCGGGCTACCGCAAGATCAATCCGATGGTCTACTGTGGTCTGTATCCGATTGAGACCTCTGATTATAATGATCTGCGTGAAGCCCTGGAGAAGCTGCAGCTGAACGATGCTTCCCTTAGCTTCGAGCCGGAAAGCTCCAGTGCACTGGGCTTCGGCTTCCGTTGTGGCTTCCTTGGACTGCTGCACATGGAGATCATTCAGGAGCGGATTGAACGCGAGTTCAATCTGCCGCTGATTACTACAGCACCAAGCGTTATATACCGCATTAAGCTGACTAACGGTGAGACCATTCAGATCGACAATCCGTCGCATTATCCGGAGATCGGGACGATTGACTTCATTGAAGAGCCATATGTGAAGGCGGGAATTATTGTACCTAACGACTTCGTAGGTACAGTTATGGAGCTATGCCAGAACAAACGCGGCGAATTCGTCAACATGGAGTATCTGGATACGAACCGCGTAACCATTACGTATGAGATTCCGCTGTCCGAGATTGTCTATGACTTCTTCGATCAGCTGAAATCCGGCACGAAGGGTTATGCTTCCTACGATTATGAGATCTCCGGATACCGCCAGTCGAATCTGGTGAAGATGGATATCCTGCTCAATAATGAGCAGGTCGATGCGTTGTCCTTCATCGTTCACCGTGACCGCGCATATAACCGCGGCCGGGTCATCTGTGAGAAGCTGCGCGGCATTATTCCGCGCCAGATGTTCGAGGTGCCGATCCAGGCATCCGTCGGCACGAAGGTAGTTGCGCGCGAGACCGTTAAGGCGATGCGCAAGAACGTACTGGCCAAATGCTACGGCGGTGACATTTCGCGTAAGCGGAAGCTGCTGGAGAAGCAGAAGGAAGGTAAGAAGCGCATGAAGCAAGTCGGCAGCGTTGAGGTGCCGCAGGAAGCGTTCATGGCTGTGCTTCAGATTGAGTAGCAGCGTGTAAGCTCCTTGGAGCTTGCGGCTATGTTATTGACCTGCAAGGGAAGCCGTAAGGCTTCCCTTTTCTGGAAATGTTATATTTCTTGAAGAATCAGGATGAAGAGAATAATCATCGCTTATTTCTCGCAGAAACGGGTGCCGTCCTAATCAGGGCGGTGCAGCCGTTTCTTCTTACTTTTCAGCAGCAGAGGCTGCGGATAGCTTTTAACATTAAATAGAACAAAGGAGACAGCTATGAACACAGCGAACAAAGGCCGTCCCCCTGAGGCCGTATATATTCATATCCCGTTTTGCACCAATAAGTGCTTCTACTGCGATTTCAATTCCTATGTCCTGAAGGACCAGCCGGTTATGGAGTATCTGTATGCCCTTGACCGTGAGATGGAATTGACCGTGAAGAACACGCCTCCAGGTGTAATCAAGACCATTTTTGTCGGCGGCGGTACGCCTACAGTGCTCAAGCCTGATGAGATGGCATATTTCCTGCAATCGGTCCGCAGACATTTCCCGCAGTGGGATGAGAATATCGAATTCTCTATGGAAGCTAACCCCGGCACTACCGATATTGATAAGCTCAGAGTAATGAAGGAAGGCGGCGTCAACCGGGTCAGCTTCGGCGTTCAGGCGTTCCAGAATGAGCTGCTGAGCGGGATCGGCCGCATTCATGATGTGAATGATGTATACCGTAGTCTGGAGAATGCCCGCGCTGTCGGGCTGGATAATCTTTCGCTGGATCTGATGTTCGGCCTGCCGAACCAGACGGTGGATATGCTGAGAGAGAGCATCGACAAGGCGCTGGCGCTGGATCTTCCCCACTATTCTATCTATAGCCTTAAGGTCGAAGAGAACACGCTGTTCCACACTCTATTCAATAAGAACAAACTTCCCCTGCCGAATGAAGAGGATGAGCTGGCGATGTATCTGCTGCTTATGTCCACCATGGAAGCTGCGGGTTATACGCAATATGAGATCAGCAACTTTGCCAAGCCGGGAATGGAGAGCCGCCACAATATTACTTACTGGCGTAACGAGGATTATTATGGCCTAGGTGCCGGAGCGCACGGATATGTGGGCCGGCAGCGGCATATGAATATCAAAGGCGTTAATCCGTATAATGAGGCTACGCGCAGCGGGCTGCCCCGTCTGGACAGCTTCCCTATCTCCGAGCAGGAGGCGATGGAGGATTTCATGATGGTCGGCCTGCGGATGCGCGAAGGGGTATCGGATACGGCATTCCGCTCACAATTCGGGAAGTCGCTGGAGGATATTTTTGCGGGATCGCTGCATAAAATGCTAAAGGCCGGGCTGCTGGAGCAGGCCGGGGACACCTATCGTCTGAGCAAGCAGGGAATCCTGTTCGGCAACGATGTATTTGGAGAATTTGTCGGTGCTTTGACAGAAGTTTAATTTTAAAATACCCCTTGAATTGTAATTCACTCTGTTGTATATTTATTCATATTAACAACGAGGGGTGAGTCAAAGTGCTTGTCAAAACGGATATGTTCCGCAAGGTATCTCCTGCGGGAGATCAGCAAGTGATATGCAGAAATGCTACAGTGGAGGATGTAGAGCCGCTGTATCTAATGATAGAGGAATACGCTCAGCGCGGAATTATGCTGCCCCGTTCCAGGCAAGCACTGGCCCGCCAGATCGATCAGTTCGTGATTGCCGAAATCGGCGGCAGATTTGTTGGCTGCGGATCCCTGTTCAGACTCGGAAGCGACCTTGTTGAGGTACGTTCGATTGGTCTGCGTGATGAAGGCAAGGGCAAAGGCGTAGGCTCGATGATTCTGGAGAAGCTGACCGAAGAGGCCAGACGCCAGAAAATTCCTAAGATTATGGCTTTGACCTATGCCGTGGATTTCTTCCTCAGAAACGGCTTCGATGTTGTGGACAAAGAGATTTTCCCGGAGAAGGTCTGGACCGATTGCGTGAACTGCAAGAAGCAGCATGCCTGTGATGAAATCGCTGTGCTGAAGAGATTGGATTAATCGGGAGCCACAGGTTCTGCGGCAACCTATATAAATAAGAAACCACTGCCCTGCGGATCGGAAGCTCCGGGGCAGTGGTTTTTTGCGCGGATAAGAGGATGTTACACTTCACTCTATATAGTGAATATTTGGACCTGTGCTGCTGTTGTCGCAAGAACTTCTCGATGAGAAATCCTGCACATAATACAACATTTACCTCATTATCTCGCCCATAATCCGAAATTGTTGTAGAAAATGCAGCATTTCATCTCCCCCAAGACGCTAAGCGGGATAATTGTTGCATTTCGTACAACAATCTGTCTGAACACCTGCCTATCTAAGAATCTAAGTTGTATAACGTACAACATTTCCGCTTCGCGCACAAGTGATCGCCCCGTTACCTGGCATAAATAAGCTTGCGTTGCTGCTCTATCAGCTCGGCCAGTTCAGGTGTTGCATACGCGGAAGGCTGAAATGAAGGGAACATCGTATTATAGGTAACTCTTCGGGTGGACCCGTCTTTCATTTCGATTTCCATCCAGTATTTGTCGCCCACCCAGCTTTTCGTCTGTTTGGACAGCTCTTCGAACGGAATGTACTCCAGCTTGGGGAATTCCCGGATAAATATGGCGTTGGCCTCCGGGGTAAAGTCCATCAGATCAGAACCGTCATTGCCGCTGATGAAACGGACGGTTTGTATTTTGCCCTCGGCATCCAGCAGATCGTTGAGGGTTCTGGCTGCAGGATTGCTGGACGCCACATAGAGCCGGTCCCCCGCCCAGATTCTTGCCGACACTTTATATCCCTCGGCTTCATAGAGCTGTGTGCCTGTCTTAAGATTCGTTGCATCTCCATCCTGCAGCTCTTGGCGGGGACACCTATGCTCGGATTTGCTGTAAGTAATCTTGCCGATAGCCTTGCCTTTACCCAGTACACTGAGATTAGTCTCGGTATTATCATAATACTGGACACTATCCCATTGCAGGATGGATGCATAATCTACATCACCATAGTAGCACTTGTTCTGAATTATTTTGCCGGTACAGCCTGTAAGCAGCATTGCACCTAAGACTCCGGCGATAATAGTGCATAACCATGATTTCATCAAGCGCATTTCATCACCCCTTGTTTATCTGACGGTGTAGCGGATGAATGGTTGCGGTGTCATATCGGAATAATGGTTTTATCTTGAAAAAATTGCATCCGGCAGTGCTTTATGATTTGTGAAACTGACTTGACAATGCCAAGGTCAGTTTGGTATTTTTGTATTAGTGGTTAGCACTCATCTAACTAGAGTGCTAACGAATCGGAGCCACAGCCGATAGGAGGGAATAACATGTTAACTGAACGCCAGAGAATGATACTGAATGCAATCGTAGATGATTATATTCTTTCCGCTGAGCCGGTAGGCTCGCGCAGTATCTCGAAACGCGGGGATGTAGGCTACAGTCCTGCGACGATCCGCAACGAAATGGCTGATCTTGAGGACCTGGGATACCTGGAGCAGCCTCATACTTCGGCAGGGAGAATTCCTTCCCATAAGGGCTACCGCTATTATGTGGATCATCTGGTACCGTGGAATTCCGCCGAAACGGCCGAACTGGGCACGATCCGCGCTTTTTTCGCCGAGAAGCTGAATGCGACAGAGCAGGTAATCCAACATGCGGCAATGATTCTTTCCAATATGACGAATTATACTTCCATCCTGCTGGGACCGGAGGTTTTTCATACTTCATTGCGCCATTTTCAGCTGCTTCCGCTCGATGACAACACTGCAGTGGCGATTATCGTTACCAGCACCGGTCAGGTGGAGAACAAGATCGTCAACCTTCCTCCGGATATTTCTGTATCCGAGATGGAGAAGGTCGTCAATCTGCTGAACAGCAAGCTGGTGAATGTACCGCTCTATAAGCTGAAGAGCCAGCTCTATTCCGAGCTGGGCGAGGAAATGCAGCGTCACATCTCCCACTATGAAGAATTAATGCAGGTGCTGGACACGGCGCTCGAAAGCGACCATGAACAGCGCATCTATCTCAGCGGCGCAACGAATATGCTGACCCAGCCGGAGTTCAAGGACGTTGACAAGGTGAAGAATATTCTGGACCTGCTGGAAGAGACGCCAACCCTGCTCAAAATGCTTACTCCAACAAGCGGCGGAACGGGGATGCAAGTGCGCATTGGTACAGAGAATAAGCATGATGCCTTTGCGAATTGCAGTCTGATTACCGCTACCTATTCGCTGGATGGCAAAGCGCTGGGAAGCATCGGCATCCTGGGGCCGACCCGGATGGAGTATGCTCGAGTGATGGGCATTCTGGGGATTTTGTCCCGGGATTTGACAGCGATGCTGGCACACTGGTATAAGTGAACAGAGCGTAAATGATTATCGTGAATAATGTTAAGGAGGTGAAGACAACTTGAAAGAGGAAGAGATTCAGGAAATGAATGAACAAAAGGATCCCTCCATAAATGAGAACCAGGCTGCTGATGAGGCTGAAGCTGCAGAAGGCACTGGCACATTTACGGCTGAAGAGGCCGGCGAGGCGGCTTCAGACAGTGGAGAGGAGTTCGGACGGCTGCAGGAGCTTGCGAATGAACATCAGGCGCGTGCACTGCGCGTACAGGCTGATTTCGATAACTTCCGCCGCCGTACACAGAAGGAAAAGGAAGAGCTGGCGCAATACGCGACTTCCAAGCTCGTAACTGAATTGCTTCCGGTACTCGACAACTTCGAGCGTGCACTGGCAACAACTCCGGCAGGCCCGGATTCCGAGGCGTTCACCAAAGGCATCAATATGATTTTCCGTCAGCTGGACGGGGTACTTAAGTCTGAAGGACTTACAGCCATGGAAACGGTAGGACAGCCCTTTAACCCTGAATATCATCAGGCGATCATGCAGGTGGAGAGCGAGGAGCACGAGGAAGGCATCGTGACGGAAGAAGTCCAGAAGGGCTATCTCCTGAAAGATAAAGTTCTTCGTCCGGCCATGGTCAAAGTCAGCATGTAGTTCTGTCTATATAAGCGAGCTTGAATTTACGAAGACAACGTTTCACCACAATAACAATATGAATGGTTGAAGCCCCGGGCTTCACATTATGTCTGAGGAGGCAAATTACAGTGAGTAAAGTTATCGGTATTGACTTAGGAACCACCAACTCTTGCGTTGCCGTTATGGAAGGCGGCGAAGCCGTCGTTATCCCGAATCCGGAAGGCGCGCGTACAACCCCATCGGTGGTAGGCTTCAAGAAAGACGGCGAGCGTATCGTCGGCGAAACGGCTAAACGCCAGGCTATCACGAATCCGGACCGTACCATCGCTTCCATTAAGCGCCACATGGGTACGAACCACAAAGAAAGCATTGACGGCAAAGACTACTCCGCACAGGAAATTTCGGCGATGATTCTCCAGAAGCTGAAATCCGATGCTGAAGCATATCTGGGCCAGACAGTAACCCAGGCCGTTATTACGGTTCCTGCATATTTTAATGACAGCCAGCGTCAAGCTACGAAGGATGCAGGCAAGATTGCCGGTCTCGAAGTACTGCGTATCGTCAACGAGCCAACGGCAGCAGCACTTGCTTACGGTCTGGAGAAATCCGAAGACCAGACCATCCTTGTCTATGACCTTGGCGGCGGTACGTTCGACGTATCGATCCTTGAACTGGGCGACGGCTTCTTCGAAGTAAAAGCTACCAGCGGTGACAACCGTCTGGGCGGTGATGATTTTGACCAGCTGGTTATGGATTATCTCGTGGCTGAATTCAAGAAAGAGCAAGGCATTGATCTGAGCAAAGATAAAGCGGCTGTACAACGTCTGAAGGATGCTGCGGAAAAAGCGAAAAAAGAGCTGTCCGGCGTACTGACTACTACGGTATCGCTGCCGTTCATCACGGTTGTTGACGGAGTACCACAGCACTTGGAGGTCAACCTGACCCGTGCCAAGTTCGACGAACTGACTGCCAGCCTGGTAGAACGTACCCTGGGACCAACCCGTCAAGCGCTGAGCGATGCGGGAATGACTCCTGCTGACCTGAACAGAATCGTGCTGGTCGGCGGTTCCACACGTATTCCTGCCGTACAGGATGCGATCAAGAAGCTGACAGGCAAAGAGCCTCACAAAGGCGTTAACCCGGATGAAGTCGTAGCCCTTGGTGCTGCTGTTCAAGCGGGCGTGCTGACTGGTGACGTTAAAGACGTGGTACTGCTTGACGTAACTCCGCTGTCCCTCGGTATTGAAACTGCAGGCGGCGTATTCACGAAGATGATCGAACGCAACACTACGATCCCTACAAGCAAATCACAAGTGTTCTCGACCTTCGCGGACAGCCAGCCAAGCGTGGAAATCCACGTATTGCAGGGTGAGCGCCAGATGGCGAACGGCAACAAGACACTGGGACGCTTCATGCTGAACGAGATTCCACCGGCACCACGTGGCGTACCGCAGATCGAAGTTACCTTTGACATCGATGCCAACGGTATCGTTAACGTATCTGCTACGGATAAAGGCACCAACAAGAGCCAGAAGATCACTATCACTTCTTCCAGCGGCCTGAGCGATGCTGAAGTAGAACAGATGATGAAGGATGCCGAGCTGCACGCTGAGGAAGACCGCAAGCGTAAAGAACTGGTAGAAGCGAAGAATAACGCTGACCAGCTCGTATACTCCACTGACAAAGTCATCAAAGACCTTGCTGACAAAGTTGACGCTTCCGAGATCGACAAAGCGAACGAAGCCAAGGACAAGGTGAAGGCTGCGCTTGAAACTGACAACCTGGAAGAAATCACTGCCGCTACAGAGGCGCTGAATGAGATCGTACAGCAGTTGTCCGTGAAGCTGTATGAACAGGCTGCACAAGCCGAGCAAGGCGCTGAAGGCGGTCAAGGAGCTTCTGAAGGCAACGCCAAGAAAGACAACGTGGTAGACGCCGATTACGAAGTGGTTGACGATGAGAAGAATCAAGGGTAACCTTAAACGATAAGTTTCTATTTGGTGAGAGGGGAAGGTCAAAACCGGGGCATCCCGTGTTTTGGCTTTCCCTTTAAAATGTAAGGATTTATGGGTTTCCCGTCATAAATTTCTTCTTACATTTCTCGAAGAAACGGTGCCGTCCCCGCGGGACGGCGTAGCCGTTTCTACTTGCCATGTTAAGGGCAGAAGAATAACGATGTACGGAGGTGAAAGCAGTGGCAGATAAACGCGATTATTATGAGGTTCTGGGCCTCGGAAGAGATGCTTCAGACGAAGATGTGAAGAAAGCGTACCGTAAGCTGGCGCGCCAGTATCATCCGGATGTGAATAAAGCTGGCGATGCAGAAGCCAAGTTCAAAGAGGTTAAGGAAGCTTACGACGTCCTCAGTGACGGGCAGCAGCGGGCTCGTTATGACCAATATGGACATATTGATCCTAACCAGGGCATGGGCGGCGGCTTCGGCGGCGGCGGCGGAGATTTCGGCGGTCTTGGCGATATCTTCGACATGTTCTTCGGCGGTGGCGGACGGCGTGATCCGAATGCACCGCAGCGCGGCGGAGATTTGCAGTATACAATGACCATTGAATTCAAGGAAGCGGTATTCGGTAAAGAAACCGATATTACCATTCCGCGCACGGAAACCTGTGATACCTGCTTTGGCTCCGGTGCCAAACCCGGAACGAAACCGGAGACCTGTTCCGTATGCCACGGCAGCGGCCAGCAGGAATTCGTGCAGAATACACCGCTTGGACAGATGCGTAACCGCCGTCCCTGCTCACACTGCAGTGGTACAGGCAAAATCATCAAGGAAAAATGTACAACATGTGCGGGCCAGGGCAAGGTTAAGAAACAGCGCAAGATTCATGTGCGCATTCCTGCCGGTGTCGATGACGGCGCGCAGCTGCGCATGACCGGTGAAGGCGAAGGCGGCACACGCGGCGGCCCGGCCGGAGATCTGTACATTGTCTTCCGCGTCAAGAATCACGATTTCTTCGAGCGCGAGAACGATGATATTATGTGCGAGGTTCCATTGACGTTCGCTCAGGCGGCGCTCGGTGACGAGATTGAAATTCCTACACTTACGGAAAAAGTGAAGCTCAAGATCCCGGCAGGCACACAGACCGGAACCTTCTTCCGCCTCAAAGGCAAAGGTGTTCCTCATCTGCGCGGCAGCGGAGTCGGCGATCAGCATGTCCGCGTCATTGTGGTCACGCCGAGCAAGCTCAGTGATGAGCAGAAAGACCTGCTCCGCCAGTTCGCCTCCCACAATGGAGAGAACACTCATGAGCAAGAGCAGTCCTTCTTTGACCGCGTGAAACGTGCGTTCCGCGGGGACTAATCTCTTAACAGCAGCGCCCGCCCCCATGGAATTGGAGGCGGGCGTTTTTTGCTATGTGCACCTCACTTTAGACATTAGCCAAACCAGTTACCGGCCAATCGCTGCGGGACTGGAGGCATATATCCTCAATTCCACGGCGATTGATTCGTTACCGGCAAATGGAGAAGTTGAGAGGGGGTTGTAGGCATAAATGTTGTACGTTTTGCAACTTGGGTTCATAGATAGCCGGGTGCCCGGGCGGATTGTTGTATGAAATGCAAGAATAATCCTGCTAAGCCGCTTGAAAAAGGTGAAATCCTGCTTTTTATACAACAATTCTGGATTTAGGCTGATATTAAGAAGGGAATGTTGTATTATGTGCAGGATTTCGTTGTTCGAGAAATTCTGCTAAACATAAGGGGATCTGCAGGGGAGAAGATATGACGATCCTGCTGCAAGCACAACTATTCCAACAGTCCGGTTCATAGACAGCACTATCTTGAATCTGTACAAAAACGGCGGCAGCATCCTGATTAAGGATACTGCCGCCGTTACTTTTGGGGCATATTACTTATGAAATACAGTATTCCGTTTACTGATTACGCAGATCCTCGAGCACACGCTCCAGGATTACCGCGGCCTGGGCACGCGTCAGGGTACCTTTCGGGTTGAAGGTGTTGTTGCCTACACCCTGGAGGTAGCCTTTGCTTACTGCATAAGCGATTGCGTTCTTGGCATTAGCCGAGATGGAACCTGCATCCTTAAAGGTCAGCGAGGAGGAAGTGACATCGGCACCCAGTGCCTCAGCCAATATTACCGCTGCTTCTTCGCGGGTCAGGACATCACGGGAGCCGCTCTCCTTGATGTGTATTGTCCAGGTGTCGCCTTTGCCGAGCAAGCGGTCGAACAGGGTCAACAGCTCAGCCTGATTCAGGGTGTCGGCAGGCTTGAAGCTGGCCGTAGTTCCTTTACCGGCTACGATACCGTGAGCGGCAAGAACTTCGACAGCATCCTTGGCCCAGTGTACGCCGATATCGGAGAAGCTTGCATTACGGGCTGCAGCAGTGTAAGTGCCATCGCCGGTAATGCTGAACTGCAGCAGGCCGTCTGCAGGAATGGTGCCTGGCTGCAGATAACTCCATGAATTTTCAGCAGACTCTTTATAAGCTCCTGTCTTGCGGACATCCTTCAAGCCGTCAGGGTTCAGGGCAAGCTGTACAAATACAGGTTTGCTTGTCGTCCAGCCGTTCTTGAGGGTCAGTGAGGAGGAGCCGATATCAATGCTTCCTGTACTGCCGCTTAGAGGGGCGGTATCCGCTTCCTCATTCAAACCGATTGTGACGGTTAGGCCACTGGCGGTAATGAAGTCTGGAAGTGTGCCAGCCGGAATGATCAGGGAGAATCCCTTGCCGTTCAGGCTGAGTGCACTTGCGGAGCTCTTCAGCTTGTCCGCTTGGGCAGCTGTGAGTACAATGCTAACTTGTCCATATTTGGAGAAGTCTACATCAGTGATGTTCAGTACCACACTGTTGTTCACCGCACTCTTCAATGCTGCATCCAGAACGGAGTCCGAAACAGCCAGGCTCGCTGTAGGCTTTCCGCCTGCAGGATCAGCAGTTTCAGTAATCTGCCCGGAAGCCGTATTAGTGCCTGCAGCTGGTGTTGATGTACTTGTAGATGGTGATGGATTACTGGAGCCGGATAGCGGCTCTTTGACAACGACACTCACGGTCGATGAACCTGCCGGAATTGTTGCCGAGTAATTGTCGCTCCAAAGCTTAATATCCGCTAGCTCAAAAGTATAGGTTCCGGCTTTAGTCGGAGTAAAGGTGAACTGTCCTAAGGATCCGGTACCAATTCCATCGTAAGCTCCGTCTGTTACATGCACGCCGTACTGCTGGACATCGCGTCCGTCCTCCAAATGGATCAGGTTCGTATATTCAGGCAATGGTACACCAGGGAAATGAGTTTCCTGATAGGTTGCCAGCTGTACGCTTGACTTGATATTTGGCTGAGCCAGGCTATTGCTGTAGAGCAAATTGAAAGTGGCTCCGTAGATACCGTACACATTCTCAGTTACGGAGAAGCCGGCATCAATGGTAATCGAATTACCCAGCTCAACAGTCGCACTGGAAGCTGTAGGTGAGACCGTTGCTACTGTCTGATCTGTGTTGTAACGCAGAAGCTGGTTATAGTCAAGCCAACCGTTTGAAGCGTAATCGTAAGCGTACAGATAGAACTGATTCAAGCCCTCGGTCAAAGGAACCTCAATTTCAAAATAACCGTTGGAATCAATATAGCCGTCCGCTTCTTTTACGGTGCCATCCGGTTCTTCATAGGCGGCAGAAACTGCAAGCAGATCATTCGGATCCGTCTCTTCATCGATCAGCTCGAACATCAGATCGTAAGCAATGACGCCACTAATGGTTGCACTTCGTGGTTCCTGCTCGTTCGTCCGGGCGTGCTCCGTTATTGTTGCACCGCTGACTTCCGGTGCTTCACGGTCAATAATAACAATAGCAGACAGATCTTTGAAACGGGTCGTTCCGTCCAGGACAGGAGTTATGGAATAGATGCCGTCAGGCAATACATAAGGCTCACCCTGAACATCAATGACGCCAGTCCATTCCGGTTCTTCATAGAGGCCCGGGTAGAATTTCTGCCCTGTAGCATACACGTCTCCGACAACCGTTGTAGAACCATCCAGTGAAACAACTTCCAGCGCTAGGTTTTCTACGGTTTCATTTACAGAGAAGGTCAGGTAGGTGCTCTCCAGAAGCCCGTCACCGTTAGGTGAAATGAACTCGAAATTCTCTGCACCGACTTCGAAATTCGTGATTGTGTCCGGTTTGTACTGCGCACCTACTACCACGCTGAACGGCAGAGTCAGAGTCTCTGTACCTGAAGTTAGCGTCAGTACACCTTCGTACTTTCCAGTCTCCGCATTCGCAGCTACCGTCAGGGGCACCTGGAAGTAATGATCTGCTTCAACAGAGGTTTCAAGATTGGCAAAATCAATACCTTTATGGGTTGGAGTACGCCATTCCACATCAATAGTGAAAGTGTCGGGTTCCCCAGTCAGGGAGTCTACATACACGGTCTTCGTCACAGTGGACGCCGCAGTCACCAGTCCGAAGGACAAGGAGCCTGTGTCATAGTTAACCTTAGGTATTTCTGTTTCCGGACGTTTGGTATCAAGCACCTCCGGAACACGGGCGATGGCAGTGGCACTAAGTGCTTTTGGAAGATCAATCAGCCCGGCACCCTGCTCGTATACACTGTAATATTTATTATTCCGGTCGGAAAGAGTCGTGGCATTATTGGCTAACAGGATTTTAACCTGGTCCGGAGTCAGGGAAGGCTCTTCCCCGTTATCAGGAATGCTTGCGCTCAGCAGCAGTGCAGCAGCCCCGGCCACATGCGGGCTGGCCATACTGGTTCCGTTGAGCTTGGTGTAACCTGTTTTGCTTTCCCAATCCGGTACGGATGAATTCACCCCGACACCCGGAGCCGTTACATCCGGCTTGATGGTGAAGTCCGGAAGTGCAGGTCCGCGCGAGCTGAAACCGGCAATGAGGTTGTCTTTATCTCGACCCACAGAGAAGGACAGCTTATTGCGGTTCGCTGCCAGTTCAGCTTTGATCGCTTTGCCTTCGTCCTGGGTGATGCCGTAAGTAGGGACTCCGGTAGCATCAGTAGCAGCATTGAGATCACCTGCTCTGTTGTTAGCAATCAGCAAGCCGACAGCTCCTGCTGCACGGGCATTTGCGGACTTGTTCACGAAGGTGTTGGTTCCGCGGTCAACAATCGCAATTTTACCTTCAACATCTGCATTCTTATAATCATCTACAGTAAGCCCAAGTCCGGCATAGACAACTTCCAAGCCGTTGGCTTTTCCGGGAAGTCCTTCTTCAGAAGCCTGGATACCATAGACAGTCTGGGTAACACCCACCTTAATGAACGTAATATCGGCAGGGGTCGTAGAAGCGGCGACTGAAATGGTGCGGTGCGCACCGCCTGGTGTACCGACGGTTTCCGCTTCGGGACCGGCGTTACCTGCGGCCAGTACAACGGTGACACCGGCAGCAGCAGCGTTATCCACTGCAATGGCATCAGGCGAATACTGCTGGTTCACATCTGAACCGAGCGAGAGGTTAATAACATCGGCACCGTCGGCTACGGCTCTTTCGATACCGTCAATAACGTCGTCCGTAGTGCCGCTTCCATATGGACCGAGCACGCGGTACACATAAAGCTCAACATCCGGTGCTACGCTCTTGATAATACCAGAGACGTGTGAGCCGTGAGCCGTCTCATAAGGATTGCCGTTGATTGGCGCATAATCGGAATCAGGCGCTGTCTCTGACGGATCGTCGTCACCGTCGACGACATCATACCCGCCTTTATAAATTTCCTCCAGGTACGGATGCGTACGGTCGATACCGGTATCGATTACGGCAACCTGGATTCCTTCACCTGTGATGCCATCCTCATTCAGTTCATCGGAACCGAAGATATCCCCGTTTCCAACCTTTTCGGCAGCCCCGGCATCCTTAAGGGTTTCGGTAAGAGTAGAGGCATCTGTTGCAGTTTCCAGCGCTTGAACCTTCTGGTTAGGGAAGACCGCCTTCACACCAGGTAAGGTCAGCAGCTTGTCCACTTGATTACCCGGCAGAGTCACAGAGTAGCCGTTGAATACTTCCGTATATTCATGGCCGGTGGTTGCACCGAGCGCAACGGCAGCGGCAGCGAAGCTGTTATGCTCCGTGCGGAGAATATTGCGCTGCAGGGCAGGCGCTTTGCTCTTGGCGCCCTGGTTCTCAGCTACTTTGACCGGGTCGCTCTGCAATTGGACAATGAAAGTTACTGGTGCTGAAGTAGTGATGTTGCCCGCATAATTCTGCGGTTTGGAGTTTATCGCTGAAGTGTAGTTCTGGATGGAAGATTTCAATGAGTCCGGGGTGTTGCCAAGCCTGGAGTTAAGCAGAGAGACTTGATTCTTGAGATCCGGTGCTGCCGGTAAAAACGAATCGCTACTTGCGAAAGATGCGGAAGGAAAGAGAATTGAAACAGCTAGACTAAAGCTTGCAGTGCCTAGGCCAAATTTGCGAATGGAGCGTCTGAACATTTAATATCCTCCCCAGTAGTATTTGATTTTGATTGCTGCAACCTTATAAACCGGTTCTCTCCCTTCCTAATGGCTTAATGCTTTGCAGAAAAATAATTGTGAAAATTACATTTATTTTACAGGCAATTTACAGTTTGGAATATACTACTTTAGTACCATATTACGGTAAAGTGGTGAATAAATTGTCGAAAACCGATTAAATTACTTGGTTATTGGAAAAAAAGAATAAAAAACTCCCCGTCAAGACACCATAAACTTGTACAACATATAGCTTAAATTTCAAGAGAGCGGGGATACGGTCTTGGAAAGATATATACTGGCGTACTTCAGGGCTCCAGAAGAAGCGGAAGGAGTCTCCCGCAAGCTGCAGGCATTGCGCGTTGAAGAAGTCACTATTGACAGGTTCAGCAGGTTTGGCGGGAACGGGCTGCAGTCCGGAGTGAATCCGGTCACCGGCAATTTGGCGAGTATGGATTCCATGACCGCAGTCAGTGAGCATACGGGCATCCTCTCCGCATCGCATACGAGCGGCAGCGGGATGAGCCACGGCGGGGATGGCGGACCGACAGGCAGAAATATTCTGCTGACTGTAATTGTGGATTCGGCCATTTACGATCAGGCGCTGACACTTATTGAGGAAGCCGGCGGAATGATTTGATTGTCAAATAACATTACCTGGGAGGCTGATGGAAAGTGGACAGAGAAAACTCGAAAATATTCTCCAAAACGGAAAAATTGAAAATGCTCTATGAGGCGAAGGCGGAGGATGTTGAATTCTCAGCGGCTGAAGCGGATCACGATGATATAGAAGCCATGGACAGGTCACGGGAGGCTGACAAAAGACAGCTGGAGGAGATTCTGAAGAAGGAATAGCGGAAACCTTCCTTATAATGTGAGTTTAATAATGTGATCTTGGCCAGTTCATAATGCGAAATGTTGCAGAGGATGCCCCACAGAAGTGGGGTATTTTTGTGTGCAGCCGTGTATAATGAAGAGATAGGCCATACCGGGAGGTTACTTACGTGAATACAGTTATTTTGTGGGTTGGACTGGCGTTGCTGGTTGCGCTGCTAACCTTCCTGAACCAGAAGCAGGTCTATTCTTCCAAAGTAAAAAAGGCTTACCGCGAGCTTCGGGAGCTTGCCGCTAAAGTCCGTGCAGAGCAGTCGGAGGCCGCTGATCTGGCAGGCTGGGAAACTTCACTTGCCGAAATGGAGAAGCACCCTAATGAGTTCAACAAGCTGGACAATGAGATCGGTCTGCGGCGTGCCTTCGTCCAGTATCTGGAGCGCCATTATCCCCGTGATGCCAGGCTCCCGGATCTGCAGGAAGCAGCTGCATACCAGAAGGATAGTGTGTGGGGGATTAAGATGGGGGATTACGGCCCCAAGAAGTAGTCCAGAACGGTACATACACCCGGAAGAACCGCATACTCTGCCTTCCAAAACTCGAAACCCCATTCTCCGCCAGCCGGGAGTGGGGTTTTCTATCTAGCTGGACCGTGATTGGCAGCCGGACGGTTACCTTGCGCAGCGGCATCATCTACACTGATTTTTTTAATTAATATAATCCAAAATGCCCAAACATCCGTTAATATGAATAAAGCGAAACATAACTGATATAACACAAAAAATAGATAAAAATTGAGATTTGCGGGGAGCTGTCATAATGGAGAATCTATCAGTCCAGGAAGTCACAGATGCACTGGTTGTCAAAGCTTTGGAAAAGAATCTCGCATTGATCCGATTTGATCTTGACCGCCGGGTAGCCTTTGTCAATGAGGTGTTTGCCGGCTCGATGAAATACAAGGTAGAGGAAATGTACGGGATGCAGCACAAGGAGCTGTGTTTCCCCTCGTTCGTGAACAGCCCTGATTATGAACTATTCTGGCAGAATCTGTTCGCCGGACGGAGCTTTCAGGATAAAATCGAACGGATGGACGCGGAGGGGAATTCGGTCTGGCTGGAAGCTACATATATGCCGGTGTTTGATGAGACGGATACGCATGTCATTGGAGTGTCGAAGGTGGCGACCAATATCACGGGCAGGCAGAATAATATGAACCGTGTAGTAGAACAGATGCAGGAAATGGCTGACAGTCTGAATCAGCGTGCGGAAAAAGGAATCGAGCGGAGCCGGGATCTGCTGATGAGTATTGATAAAATTGCTGAAGTGTCGAGCGAAAATACGGATACGCTGCTGAATCTGCAGAAGCAGGCCGCGGCCATTCACGGCGTTGTACAGACCATCCGTAATATTGCATCACAGACCCATCTGCTTGCGCTTAACGCGGCTATTGAAGCTGCTCATGCCGGTGAATTCGGCCGGGGATTCGACGTAGTAGCCAAAGAAGTACGGAAGCTGTCCGCAATGGTTCAGGATCAGATCACAGAAGTGCGCGACAGTGTCCAGGCTATCACGGAGGAAGTAGGAAGAATATCTACCGGACTTAACCTGGTTCAAGAGAATGTGGGTGTGAGCCAGCAGCAGATTCAGGTAGCCCTGAATGAATTCACGCTGATTGCTTCCTCTGCGCAGGAACTGGACAATCAGGCGCGTGAAGTAATGAACATCGTCTGATGTTTGCCTGCCCCGAATGCTGTTCCGGTTCAGCATAGAATTTCCTATTAAGGCATGTATCCCGTTCATTTTCGGGAAGACATGCTTTTTTTTGCTTAGAGTGAATAGGAAAATGAACCTTTTGAAGCTCCCGGTTGTTATAAAGGGTAGTCCAAACAAGAAAGGAGGCATGCTCAGGTGGGCAATAGGGAATTGTTCCAAACGTACAGTAAAGAGGTATACCGGACCTGCTATTATATGGTGCATGATGCTGCCGATGCTGAAGATCTATGCCAGGAGGTATTCATTACCCTTTTCCGCAGCCAGTGGGAGAACATAGATCATCTGAAGGCCTGGATCATGAAGATCACGGTCAATACCTGCCTGAATCACTTGAAGCGCAGGAACAGCCTGCAGCAGAAGCTGATGGCCAATCTCTATGTGTTTAAGGAAAATCCGGAACCACATGTAGAGGGGCTGGTGGAGCAAAAGGAAACGAAGCTGGAGTGGGCTGGTTATATGTCCCGTCTTCCGGTGAAGATCAGGGCTGTGCTGACACTGCGTTATATGCATGAATTCAGTCTTGCTGAAATTTCCGGTATGCTGGATATTCCGCTGGGAACGGTCAAATCCAGGCAGCACAAGGGGCTGCGCCTGATGAAGAAGATTCTTGAGGAAACGGGAGTTCAGATTATAGCTAAGGAGGAAGAGCAATATGGACAGCACCGAAGCACTGCTAAAGCGTCGCTTAAATGACGATAACGAGATTCAGTATCCTGATTTTGAGGAGATGTGGGGACGGATGGAGCAGGCCGGACATACAGGTTCAGTAAGCAGAACCGATGCAGAGGCTCCCGCTCCGCGCAGTCACCGCAGCTGGCGCAAGCTCACCATCGCTGCTTCTCTCAGCGCCCTGCTGGTGGCTGTGCCCGTATATGCTGCTGTGCAATATGATTGGGGCATCCTGCTCAGAGGTAGAGGAGGTGTGCAGGCGGCGCTGACGCAGAATCTGGGTCAGCCGCTTGGACAGACGATCACTAAGGATGGAGTAACCCTGACCCTGCATACGGCGCTCACCGATGAGAACCGGACGGTGATTCTGTACAGTCTGGATGTCGGTGCAGACAGGGAAAGCGGAATGTGGAATATTCAAGGCATGTCCCTTAAGGATGCGAAGGGGAACGGCGATGAAATGGAATATAATTATCAGCAATGGGACGAGAAGAATCAGCGGTATAACGGGTATTTCGAGTCGAATTGGACGCCGGACCAGGAGACGGTCAAGGTGAGCCTGACGGCAGAGAGAATCGAGTCGTATTCACAGCAAGAGGTTGATCTGAACCTGGATACCGATTCACCGCAGCAGCAGAGCTTCCCTGTTAACCGGGATGGACTGGAATCCTTCAGTGTTCAGCCCTTTAAGGAGGGGGATGAACGTCTGATGCTGTCCACGGCTGCAGTCTTTAATAATCCGGAAGCCAAGAGCTTGGCTTTCCCGCAAATTATAGCTTATAGAGACGGAGAGCTTGTCAGGAACTCTCAGGCAGGTGCTTTTGGCAAGCCGGGAGACAACGGGGAATACACCTCGCTTCAGTATTACAAGCCGGGTGACGTTCCCAAGGCTGACACAGTGTATAAGCTCGGCTACACCAGGATTGAACGCAATATTGACGGCCCTTGGACGTTTGATCTGGAACTGAGCAAGAAGAAGATGGCAGACGCCACAATCAAGACGGCGCTGGATCTGCCGCTCGAAGCGGGAGACACAGATAACAGGATTGAGCAAATGGTAGTAACGCCTACGCAAATTCGTGTGTCCGTCCGGAGCAAAGCTAAATTCGCTGAATTGCCGTATGTTACGTATACACTTGAGGTGGACGGCCGGCAGCTGGAAGGCGGAATATGGTATTCGACAACCGGGGACAGGGAGCTGACAACCCTGCGTTTCGAACGGCCGGCAGATCTTGAGATTACAAAGACGACGCCAATAACGCTTGTAGGGAAATATAAAGTTACCCGGCATGGTGACGATAAGGTGCCACTCCAATTGACCAATATCTCCAGCGAGAAGCAGACGCTGATCCGGGAAACCGGCGGTTATCCGGTACAGTGGACCTACTATATGCAGGGTGCGGATCTCTATGTGGAGACGAAGAGCGATGATCCCCATTTTGGCGGCGTGAATCAGACTCATATCGGCACAGGGAAAGACCGGATCTTAGGTAAAATAGTGACAGTGAACTTCCGCGGAGACGGAAACAACCACAGCATTGATGTATATAAGGACTTCAAAGGAACAGAAGCTTCTATATACATGTTCTTCTATTCCACCAACGAGCCAGACAAAGAGACGCGGGTGCAATTGCAGCCTTAAAAGGCAGTCCAAACCTGAAAAGGGGCGGACGCCTTTTTTTTCATAGGAGACGCCCGGGGAATAATGTAGCTGAAATATTTATTGTGCTTACACTGCGATGATCTCACGAATACGTTACCGCGTTATGCTGGAATAACTTGTCCTTTAAAATTTAAATTTTAAAATTGCGATTTAGAGGCGAACAAGAACAGACAACGAGGAGCGTGGCAGGCAGTGAGCAGGCAGCATCCGCTTTTAAAGCGAGTATTAACCGGGGTATTGGCAATGTCAGTTTTGATTCCGGTCATTCCACCTTCCTTCTCTTCATCGACCGTGTATGGGGATCCAGCTGAGCCTGGCGATGTCGTTATGCTGGAGGATTTTGAACATGTGAGCCTGGCAGACTTAACGTTTGACAGTGCGCGCATCTACAGCGGCAATATGGCGCTTGAAAGTGATCCGAAATACGTTCGTGACGGGGCAAAATCCTTGCGGATTGATTATGATTTTATCGGCATAACCGATAATCCCTCCCAGGTTGCAGTCGGGCCTGCAACCCAGTTAGCTTTGACAGGCAGAACGCCCAAAAAAATCGGCATGTGGATTTACGCCAATAACGAAGGGCATGGCCTAACCTCCAAGTTCTATGTTTCAGCCACCGGGAAGTCCAAAACGTATGAGATGAGGAGCGAAGAGACAGGGATAGACTGGAGCGGCTGGAAATATGTCGAGGCCGAGATAGGGAGTGATCTGACGCTGCCCGGTACCGTGGCGTTCTACTTCCAGATGAAAGAACGGCAAATGAGCAAAAAGAACAAAGGCTCCATATGGATCGATGATGTCAGACTTATTTATGATGAGCCGGCGGATGAAGATATGGATGTTCCCGTGCTGGCCCCGGTTTCACCCGCACCGGATCAAACCTTGAATGCTCCCGTATCCGACATTATCCTGTCGGCGGATGATGCGGAATCGGGCATTGATTCAGACTCGATCCAATTAACAGTGGATGGCCAGCCGGTTGCACCGGAGGCTTACGCTTACGATCTGAACACTAAGGCAATTACATATCACCCGGAGGTGCCGCTTGATGGCGGTTATCATCAAGTGGTTGCTGAAGTGAAGGATCTGGCGGGTAATCCGGCTTCAGCGGAATATGCTTTTACTATTGAGCATGGGGCGATGCTCACCTTGGAAGCGCCGGAGGAAGCGGTCAGCAACGAGACTTACCGGTTGAAGCTGGCGGCGAAGAATACAGGCGGAGCGAGCAATGTGCTGGCCAAGATCAAGTTCGACCCGCAGACGCTGCAGGCGGAGGCTGTGCACGCTCGTGACGGACTAAGCAACGTCCAGAGTACCATCGACAATATAGGCGGTTATGTTGAATTTAGCGCAGAAGGACTGCAGGGAGTTCCTGCGGAAGCCCTGGCCAGCATTGATTTCGCTGTAAGCAGGTCCGCAAAAATGGAACGTGGCGAGACCTACAAGCAGTTCACGATGGCGGAAGGCCGCTTTGGGTATGGCAGCGGGACTGCCGTAAGCTCCTTTGCCTCTCCGGTTAATTATAAGATCGGTTTCCCGTATGCCTTAAGCGTCAGGGGATCAGGTCTGCAAACGAAGAACATTATCACCGTTACTACCCATGCGGGAGCTCCCGTAGAAGGGGCGGAGATCGATTTTACCGATACTAGCGGCCCTCAGACTTATGTGACGGTAACAGCCGCCAGTTCCAATATATATACAAGCGCTGACGAATCGTCCGCCGTGCTGCTTACAGCAGAGAACAACGGGCAATTCTTCGCTACAGCAGGAAGCACCTCCGGATTCGTCAAAGTGTATCTGCCGGATGGAACGAAGACAGGTTATATTGCCTCTGCTGATGTACAGCAGCAGAGCCTTACAGAAGGATTGGGACTGACGGATGCCAAGGGCGAAATTCATACTTCGCTGGCCAATCTTGCAATCGGCACCTGGAAAGTACAGGCGGTCAAGGACGGCGGCACCAGTGAGAGCTTCAGCATGAATGTTGTGACCCAATTCGGCGGAGATGATCCGAAATATGTCCAGACCTTTGTTACCGAAGATATGGGTACGATGCTGAGCGTAGGCTGGCAGACAGCCCCTGGAGTTCAAGAGACTAAGATACAATATGTGAAGGACAGCGACCTGGTAGACCATGGGTCGGACAGTGCTCAGCCAAAGGCGGTAGAGCAGTCTGCGCTTACTGAAGTGGAGGTCATCCATGAAGTGGAGGGCGGACCGCTGGGCGAAATTAAGTTCCATAAATCACTGGTTACCGGCCTGGAGCCGGGTATGGCTTATCATTACCGGGTGGGCTATGAAGGCCATTGGAGTGCCTGGTACGAATACAAGACACTGGATGCAGCACCGGAAGCCCCCGTTTCTTTCGTATTCGTTACTGATTCGCATACCAAAGGAGATAATGGGCTTGAAATCTATCAGCAGCTGATCAGCGATGCTCTAACCCGTTATCCGGATACCCAATTTGTGATGCACGGCGGCGATATGGTTGACGACGGAGGAATCCTGAATGAGTGGAACCAGTTCTGGGAAGCTTCTTCGGTCTATGCATCCTCTCTTCCTTCAGGCTATACGATGGGGAATCATGATGTGAAGGGTGAAGGCAAGGAGATTTTTGCCAAGGGACTGGATCTGCCGGAGAATGGCCCGGACATTCAGAAGGATTACGCCTATTCCTTCGATTCAGGTGAGGTGCATTTCATTGTGCTGAACTCCGAGGCAGACGAAGTGACCATGGCTAAGCAAGCCGAATGGCTGCGCGGGGATGTTCAGGCCAGTGATAAAAAATGGAAAATTGTAATGTTCCATAAGCCTGCTTATCATACCGAAGATGGGCGCGGGAATGTAATTGAATACACGCAAACGTATTTTGCGCCTGTTCTGGAGGAACTGAAAGTAGATCTGGTGCTGGAAGGCCATGACCATGTGTATGCGCGCACCTATCCGATGAATGGAGGAAAGCCGCTGCTAAACGGCGAGCGCGGGACGGTCTATCTGGACGGGGGCGCCTCCGGCTGGAAATTCTATGATGGTAAGCAGTACGAGTATCTCAACTTCATGTTTGACGAGGACGTTCCGGTGTATTCTGCCATTCAAGTCAGCCATGACAAAATCACCATCCAGGCCCGTACTACAGAAAGCGATGCATTATTAGACAATTATACTATTGAAAAGAAGGATGAGCTTACAGTGACCTCCGTGGCGGCATCACCGGCGGAGCTGACATTGCAGGCCGGGGAGGAGCGCGCGACAGTTCTCACCGCTACCTATAGCGATAAGTCCACAGCAGATGTCACGAATGAAGCGATTTGGACTTCCTCCAATGACAATGTAGCTACGGTAGATGCCAATGGCCTAATTCATGCGGTTGCAGAAGGCGGCGCTACGATCAAGGCGCAATACGGAAATATGCCGGCAGTCAGCATTGCTGTAAAGGTTCAGGCGGAAAGTACGGCTCCTGTTCTGCTGAAACTGACAGCTGATCCGGGTAAACATACGCTGCAAGTGGGCCAGACCGCAGCTTCTGTGATAACGGCAGTATATGATCATGCAGAGAACCTGGTGGTCACGGATCAAGTCATTTGGTTATCTTCGGACCCTGCTATTGCTTCTGTATCGGACAAGGGGCTTATCACGGGCGTTGCGGCAGGTGAAGCAACGGTCACGGCTTCATTCGGAGGCAAGTCCGTTGCGATACCGGTTGTGATTACGGAGGTTTCCGCACCGGCAGTGGTTGATTTGGAGGTGACGCCAGCTTCAGTCTCCCTGACAGCAGGTCAGACGCAGAGCTTGGCGGTAACGGCTAAGTATTCTGACTTTTCTAGCGCCCTTAAGACCCTGGAAGCGAACTATGCCACTGGCAATCTTTCGGTTGCAGCTGTGAGCGAAGCGGGGGTAGTCACTGCAGTGGGTACAGGAACGGCGATGATCACAGTTTCATACGGAGGCGTGAAGAAGGAGATTCAGGTCTCCGTAACGGCGGCTACAGGCAACAATGATGGAGGCACAGTACCTGTAGCAACTCCAAGGCCAGCGTCAACGTCAACGCCAACTCCGGCGGCAACGGTAACGCCGACACCAGCAGCAACTCCGACACCGGCTGTAACTACGGGGCCAACGCTGCCAACTGTAACGAAGCCTGTGTTCAACGACAGAGTAGATCTTGATAAGGTAAAAGCGATCATGGCAAAAGGGCAAACCGCTCCTGCTGTCACATTCCCGGATGCCCCAGCAGCTCTGTGGAGTGCCGCATTCATTGAACGTGCGGCCCGGATGGGGATTATAACTGGCTATGCGGATGGTTCCCTCCGCCCTGACGCCAGAGTAACCCGCGCTGAGTTTGCAACGATGCTGTTCAAGGCCTTTGGCCTGAATGCTTCAGGCGGAACCGGCTTCTCGGATACGCGGGGGCATTGGGCCGCTGAAGCCATTAGTGCACTTCAAGGCAACGGAGTGATCACCGGGTACGCGGATGGCTCCTTCCATCCCAAGCAGGAGATCACCCGGGCGGAGATGGTGACGATGCTGTCCCGTCTGACGAACTATGTGAGCGGCGATAGTGTTCCATTCTCCGACGTCACTGCGGGCTGGGCGGCAGGGCCGATCAATGCCTTTGCTGATGCGGGTATCGTAACGGGAAAAGGTAATGGACAGTTCAAGCCGGAGGAGCAGGCTTCCCGCGCTGAATCGGTAGTGATGATCCTCCGCCTCATGGATAAGCTCTTGGCACAATAGGCGGCATTTTGTAGCGAGTATAGTAAGAAACAAGTACAATTGGAAGAGCAGCCCGGCCGGGGCTGCTCTTTTTATGCTGAAAGCTCTCAGGCGTCATCTGGCGGGCAGATTTCGCAGTAGCTAAATAGAGATGGTTGGCCGTGACCCGATTACGGGATATGCGGTATACTTAATTGCACTTTGTACAACTAGAACGTCTGATTATCCAGCGATTATCCGTTTAGTTGTATTTCGTACAATTAAAAAGAGCTGTGTAGACGGGTTCTCGCCATTTGGGAAGATTTAGTTGTACAGAATACAGTTATATGAGGCAAGCATCTCTTTTCGCTGTTTTTAATTGTACATAATACAACTATCACTGAATTTCCAGTTCAGTACATAAGGAGAGAACAACACTTGATGATAACACGCTGCGCCTGGGTGAATGAGGATCCTGTCTATATTGCCTATCATGATGAGGAATGGGGCAAGCCGCTATATGATGATCTGAAGCTGTTCGAGCTGCTGATGCTGGAGGGCATGCAGGCCGGACTGAGCTGGTATACGGTACTGAAGAAGCGGGAGAATTTCCGCGAAGCCTTCGACGGTTTCGATCCGCAGAAGATTGTGCTGTACGGGGAGGACAAGATCGCCGAGCTGATGCAGAATGAGGGGATTATCCGCAACCGGCTGAAGATTAATGCTGTCATCCGCAATGCGGAGGCCTATCTGCAGATTTGCCGGGAGGAGGGCAGCTTCGCAGAGTATCTCTGGAGCTTCACCGGCGGAACGCCTGTGGTGAATCAATGGAAGAGCAGAGCGGAGGTTCCCGCTACCACTCCGCAGTCTGACAACATGAGCAAGGCGCTGAAGCGCAAAGGGATGAAGTTTGTCGGCTCGACGATTTGTTATGCATTTATGCAGTCCTCGGGGATGGTGGACGACCATGTGCTGGATTGCTTTTGCCGCAGCCGCGGGACAGATGGAGGGATGTGAAGCGCAGTTTGGCGCTGCACGGGTAAGAAATGCTATACTATCCTAGATATGCTTTACTTAACTACGCGGACGCTTTCCAATCCAGTTCTGCGGAGTGATTTCAGGGAGACTGGGCTCTCATAACTAAGCGTATGCTTTCGAAGCAAGTTTTGCGGAGCAGAACCAACGGAGCATATGCTACAAAACTTTCAGGAGGATTTACTAACATGCTATGGCACGAACTGACGGTACATACAACGGAGGAAGCACAGGAGATGATATCCAATCTGCTGTATGAGGCCGGTGCGGGCGGAGTTTCCATTGAGGAATCCGGAACGCTGAATAAAATACGGGATACCCGTTATGGTGAATTATACGATGAGCCGCTGAATGACATCCCCGAGGGGGAAGCGGTAATTAAGGGCTATTATGCCGAAACAGTGGCAATGGATGAGATTGTGGCGGAGGTAACGCCAAGGGTGGAAGAGCTGAGAGGGTACGGGATTGATCCCGGCAAAGCGCTGATCTCCTGGAAGACGGTGGATGAGGATGAGTGGGCCCATGCCTGGAAGCAGTACTTCAAGCCGCTGCGCGTATCGGAACGGCTGACCATAAAGCCTACATGGGAAGAATATACCCCGGCCTCCCCGGACGAAAAGATTATCGAACTCGATCCCGGCATGGCCTTCGGAACGGGGACGCACCCGACGACGGCGCTGTGCCTGCGCGCGCTTGAGAAGCATATCGCCAGCGGCGATGAAGTGATCGATGTCGGCACAGGCTCCGGCATCCTTGCCGTAGGCGCGGTGCTGCTGGGCGCGAAATCCGTCCTCGCCCTGGATTTGGATCCGGTGGCGGTGGAGAGTGCCCGTGAGAATGTGGCGCTGAACCGGCTTGAGGCTGCGATCACAGTTAAGGAGAGCGATCTGCTCTCCCTGCTCGGCGGTGAACGGGCGGCAGATACCACAGCCGGTGATATGTGGCCTTCGGCCCGACCGGGCTATACTGCTGACCAGGCTGGACAGGAAGCTGTTCCTGCCGCTGCTTCGGCTGCTGAGGGACTGGGAGTTACCCTGCCGGTGCGGGTTGTCGTAGCGAATATTCTGGCCGAGATTATTGTGTTGTTCACGGATGATGTGTACCGTGCACTCCAGCCGGAAGGAATCTACATCACCTCCGGTATTTACAAGGATAAGGAAGGACTTGTAGCGGAAGCGCTGAAGTCTTCCGGTTTCGAAATTATAGAAGTAACCCGTGAAGAAGATTGGGTGGCGTTTACAGCCGGAAAGAGGTAGAGATGGAATTTCTGCAAAGCTTTATACGAATGCCGCTGGAACAGCTTCCGTTCCTGCTTATTACCCTGCTCATCGCCTTTACAGTACATGAGTTTAGCCATGCTTACTTTGCGAACAAGTTCGGTGACCCGACAGCACGCCTGCTCGGCCGCATGACCCTGAACCCGGCGGTGCATTTCGATTTCTTTGGAATTATCCTGCTCGTGGTCGCCGGCTTCGGCTGGGCGCGGCCGGTTCCGGTTAACCGTGACAATTTCAGCCGTCCCCGTCTGATGGGCGTTATCGTATCTGCTGTCGGTCCGATCAGCAATCTGCTCCTCGGGTTCCTCGGAGCAATGATTTATTCGGCTCTGGCGGCGACCGGAGTGTTGGAATCTATCAGCAATGACCGCGTGCTTCAGGCTATTTACTGGTTCTTCGGCATTTTCATTCAACTTAATTTCTTCCTGTTCCTGTTCAATCTGATTCCCCTGCCGCCGCTGGACGGCTACAGGATTGTGGAGGATGTGGCTCCGCGTCCGATCCGCGGGAGACTGCAGCAGTATGAGCAGTGGGCGGTCTTCATCTTTTTGCTGATCCTGTTTATCCCGGGTCTGCGTGCCTACACGATTACACCGCTGGATAACTGGGCCAATCAAATGAGCGCCGGAGCCGTGCAATTCTTCTACGGATTATTCGGCGGCTAGAATTCAGATTGAGGGATGTTCATGCAGCTCTAAACGTTGTACAATATAATGTGGTATTTTTTCGAGGTTTGATCATGTATGTGAAGCGGCGGCCGGGACCTGATTAGACGGGAACGCCGCCGCTTTTACGCTGAATAAGAGACAGGATGATGATAAAAGATGCAGCGTTATTTCGTAACACCGGCGCAGTTCGGCCAAGACAAGGTAAGCATTGACGGCGAAGATGCCCGGCATATTGCCAAGGTGATGCGCGGTAAGGCGGGGGATACGCTGATCGTCAGCGACGGCGTTTCCCGTGAGGCACTGGCTGAGATCGCTGAAATAGAGATTGGCTTCGTAACCGTGACCATACTGGAGAATCTGGCCATGACCCACGAGCCGCGAATCAAGATTACTGTAGCCCAGAGCCTGCCGAAGGGGGACAAGCTGGAGACTGTAATCCAGAAATGTACCGAGATTGGTGCGGTTGCCTTCACCCCGTTCCTCTCCGAGCGGACGATTGTGCAGTATGATGAGCGCAAGGAGAGCAAGCGGGTAGAGCGCTGGCGCAAGATCTGCAAGGAAGCTGCCGAGCAGGCGCACCGGAATATCGTTCCGGAGGTGCATTCGCCGCTGAGCTGGAAGCTGCTGCTGAAGAGCTTCAGTGAGTATGACGCGGTGTATTTCTGTTATGAAAAAGAAGAAGGGCTGCAGCTCCGCAGCGCAGCCGCGCCTTGGCTGTCCTCGCTTGCGCAGGATTCAACTGCCAAGGTAATGATTGTAGTCGGCCCGGAGGGCGGCTTCAGTCCGGAGGAATGCCGCGCGGCCGAAGAGGCCGGCGCAGTATCCGTCGGTCTGGGAGCGCGCATTCTGCGCTGTGAAACCGCAGGCATGGTCGCCGCCGCCTGCATTCTATATGAATCCGGAGAAATGGGGGGAGCTTAAACAATGCCATCCGTAGCATTTTATACTTTAGGTTGTAAAGTCAATTTCTATGACACTGAAGCGATCTGGCAGCTATTCAAAAATGAAGGTTACGAGCAGGTTGATTTCGAAGGTTCCGCCGATGTCTACCTGATTAACACCTGCACGGTGACCAATACGGGCGACAAAAAAAGCCGGCAAATGATCCGCCGTGCCGTGCGCCGCAATCCTGAAGCGATCGTCGCTGTAACCGGCTGCTATGCGCAGACTTCACCCGGAGAGATTCTCGACATTCCCGGCGTCGATCTGGTCATCGGCAACCAGGACCGTGAGCAGATCATGACCCATGTGAAGAATATCCAGGAATCGCGCCAGCCTGTGAATGCGGTCCGCAACATTATGAAGACCCGGGAGTTCGAGGAGCTGGACGTTCCCGGATTCGCTGACCGGACGCGCGCGTTCATGAAAATTCAGGACGGCTGCAACAACTTCTGCACCTTCTGCATCATTCCCTGGTCGCGCGGCCTGTCGCGCAGCCGGGATCCGAAATCGATTGTCGCCCAGGCGCATCAGCTTGTGGAAGCCGGATATAAGGAATTTGTGCTGACCGGTATCCATACCGGGGGATACGGCGATGATCTGGACAACTACCGTCTGGCTGATCTGCTGTGGGAGCTGGATCAGGTTGATGGCCTGGAACGGGTACGCATCAGCTCGATTGAAGCCAGCCAGATTGATGAGAAGCTGCTTGAGGTGCTGAACCGCAGCTCCAAGATGTGCCGCCATCTGCATATTCCGCTGCAGGCCGGACATAACGACGTGCTGAAGGCGATGCGCCGTAAATATACGACCGAAGAGTATTATGCCAAAATGCAGCTGATCCGCCAGGCGATGCCGGATGTAGGCATTACAACCGACGTTATTGTCGGCTTCCCGGGCGAGACCGAGGAGATGTTCCGCGCCGGTTATGACTTCATGAAGGCGGTCAACTATTCCGAGATGCATGTGTTCCCGTATTCCAAGCGGACCGGCACGCCTGCTGCACGGATGCTGAACCAAGTGGATGAAGAGATCAAGAACGAACGTGTCCAGAAGCTGATCGACCTCTCTGAGGAGATGCAGCTGGCTTATGCCCGGAAATTCGTCGGCAGAACTCTGTCCGTCATTCCTGAGCGTTCAGCCAAGGGATCACCGGGACGCAGTATTCAGCACGGCTTCAGCGACAACTATCTGCAGATTCTCTTCAGCGGTGATGACTCGCTGCAGGGTGAGCTCTGCGAGGTGAAGGTGACTGAAGCTGGTGTGAACGAATGCCGCGGTGAGCTTGTCAGTGTGAGCAGAGCCACAGCCGAACCGCGCCGCGCGTAAGCGTACGCAAGGACAGCTATACGCAAGTATAAACAACACCAAGGGGACGCCTCCAAGAGCCGGTAACGGCTCTAAGGGCTCCCCTTTTTTGGCTTCCTGATCTATTGCGGATAAGTCTACTGGCTAACCGCCCGCCGGTATCAAAGAATCAGATCTGCTGCGTCACAGCCTCAGCTTCAGGACCCTTGTGCAGCGCGGAACGTCCCGTCCGGGGTCTGGTGACATAGCTGCTGAGATGCCGTCCGAGAGCCATAGCCGGCTTCTCCACCGCATAATAGCTTGCTGTAGCCGCCAGAATGCTAAGAGCCAGTGTAAGCAGGCCGAACAGCCAGTAGGGAATATAAGGCTGGATGGTATAGGCCAGAGTGAGGAACACGATGAAATGGTAGAGATAGAGACTGTATGAGATTTTACCAAGGAAGCTGATGAAGTTCAGAGAGAGCAGCTTGATCAGCTGCACTGAAGTAAGTGCCAGGATGATGAAGAAAGCCACAGCCAGAGTGATCCCATAGTCGTCGATAACGCGGTTGAACGGCAGATGGATTTTGTCGGAGATGAAACGGGAGTAGGCATAGAGCAGGATGGCTGCGGCCAGGCCGGCCGCCTTGTACAGCTGTCCGGCACGCTGGCAGAGGCTCATCAGTTCTGCCCTGTGCTTGGCCAGCAGGGCGCCGATGATGAAGAACGAGGTGTAATAGACGGTGTCAAAATATGAAGTGTGAAATCCTCTGCTGGACTCCAGGCCGAAGATATCATTGGCTGCGCTGGCCATGTTCAGCAGGAGGCAGATGAGGAGATTGAACACCAGGCCGCGCCTGAGCACTAGGATCATTAACAGCGGGAAAATCAGGGAGATCCGCATCTCATGGAGCAGAGACCAGATGACGGTATTGTAGGCGTTGGTATTGAAGTTGGTGAGCAGCGTCAGATGCTCGGCGATCAGCCGGAGGCTGAACCCGCTCTGCCAGAAGAAGTAGAAGAATGAACCTACCTGACTCTCTGACTTGTTATGCAGCAGGCTGGCGGCAATGATCGCAAGGATCAGGGCCACTAGATAGGGGAGATAGATCCGGCAGATCCGTTTGATGATGAAGGCGGAATATGAGGCAGTTTTGCCGCCCAGGAACGGGAGAGCGAGCACGAAGCCGCTAAGGATGAAGAAGAGAATGACGGCCTGATGGCCGCCGATGAATATCCGGGCCGGGGAATAATAGAATACAGCCGGCAATACCGGAGCAGACTGCCACAGATGATGAAGCACTACAGATAGTGAGGCCAGTCCGCGTATGGAATCCAGTTGAGCAAGCCGCTTCATGATAATCCTCCTCTGCATTTTTATCGGCAATAGCAATACGGTTACTCAACTCAATTGCAAATCTACTAAATCATCAAGTGAAATACATTGTTATAGGAAGCAAAGCGGTTTCTCGATGAAGGAAAGCTGGATGAGGTATAAACATAGAAAGAGGATGTTATAAAATACCATATCGAAAATGTAAATTTCAGACAATGGTACAAATTAGGTATTTTATATACTACCTTAGGCGGTTGCTAACCAGAGCTGAATGTACAGATACAGAGCACTGATTTTATAGTTATAAAGACCTGAATTCGGCCTAAACTGAAAATTAACTGAAAATAGGGTAAAGACTTGGGCTCTAATTGTCGATATAGTGGAAGAGTGTGGCAAAAGGCCACCGATAATAAGACCGTCTAAGGAGAGAACAGATGACCGTGTACAGGAAAATGACAAAAACGCTCCTCATTATGATATTGCTCGTTGCTGCAGCTTTTCCGGTAAACGTCTTTGCCGCTGCTGGAGACATCAACTCTATTGAAATCGACAGCTCTGACAAAATAGAGCTAACCGTTGGCCAGACACCGAAGCAGCTTAAGGTATATGCCAATGTAGAAGGCTCTTCTTCCAAGAGGGATGTGACGGCATCCGCCACATGGACCTCCTCCAAGAATGAAGTTGTCAGCGTAATTAACGGTCAGATCAAGCCGCTTACTTACGGGACGGCAATGATTACAGCTACTTACAGTAATAATGCGGTAGATACTGTTGAGGTATCTGTTACGTATCCGTATAAAGATCTTACACTGAAACGCAGCACGGAGGGCAGCTACAAACTAGGAGACAAAGAAGCCTCACTCCTAGTTACCGCAACGGCCAAGGGCGGCGAATCAGCCACTGAAGAGAAAGATGTGACGAAGGACGCCGACTGGAGCAGCTCGAATTCAGGCGTACTGACAATTACAGCGGGTAAGATTACGCTGGTAGGCGAAGGAACGGCGACAGTTACTGCCAAGTACAAGGGATTAACTGAGACTTTCAAGGCAGTTGTGGAGCTTCCTTATTCGGCAATTGAACTGAAAGACAAAAACGGGACGGTTGTCAAAGAGCTGGAAATGCTGGTTGGTGACGATCCGGTACAACTGACCGCCAAGACGAAAGCGACTGCGGAGAGTACGGAATCCACCATAGCCAATGCTGATGTGGACTGGAGCAGCTCGGCTGAAAGTGTTGCTAAAGTAGATGAAGGTAAGATTACTATACTTGGAGTCGGCAAAGCGGTTATCACTGCCAGTTACCTCGGAGTTACCCAGTCGGTGGATGTGTATGTGCGTGCACCTTATGAAGCGCTGCTGCTGAATCCTACAGGGGATCAATCCCTGTTCCTGGGCGAAAGCCTCAACGTGACGGCTTCCATGCGTAATGCAGTGAATTCGACCACCAATGAAACGGCAGCGGCAACCTGGACCTCCGACAACCTGATGGCGGCTACGGTAGCTGCCAATGTTACCGATGCCAGCAATGCTTTTGCTACAGTAACAGGCAAAGCGGTAGGGTCTTCTGTCATCAAAGCAGATCACCTCGGAATCAGCAAAACCTTCAAGGTAACGGTCTATCCAACCCTGACTGAGCTGACCCTAGAGAAGACTGAACAGGAAATATACACAGCAGACTCCGTCAGCCTGCCGAAGGTAAGCGGAACGAAATATGACGGAACCAAGCTGGATATCAGCGATGAAATCGAGTGGACCTCGGCGAATGAAGAGATTGTCTCGATTAAGGACGGGAAGCTTACCGGCGGCAAGGCAGGTACGGCTACCCTGACAGGCAAGATCAAAGCAGGTGCAGTAACTGCAGGTTCTGCGACTGCGATCCGCTCCAAGACGGTTGAGCTCAAAGTTACAGTTAAGAATAAAGTGCTTGTTCTGATTGGACCGGAAGATGCACTGGGGCTGGTCATCGGTGAAGAAACGCCGCTCCCGGCGGTTCAGGCCGTACTGGAGAACGGTGATGAGCTCGATGTAACAGACACCATTGTCTGGGAACTGGGCGGAAGCAACGCGGTTCTCAAGCAATCGGCAGCTGCCAAGACCATTAAAGGTCTGGTCAAAGGCTCGGCAACACTCAAAGGAACATATTCCAATAAGACGATCAGTGTTCCGGTAACGATTGAGCAGAAGGTTGTGAAGCTCGTCGTAGAACCGGCTGTGCTTGAGATGAATATCAAAGGCTCCAAAACGATTAAGGTCACCGGATATTTCTCGAACGGCAAAACTGCGAACTTCTCGGGCGGAATGAACTGGGTATCGTCAAATCCGGAAGTTGCTTCTGTGAAGGGAACGTCGGTCAAAGCGATTACGGAAGGTACAGTAACCTTGAGCGGTTCCTACCAGGGGATTCCTGCCACCGTCAAAATCTCAGTGGTGCCGAAGCTAATGAAGATTACGGTCAGTGAGAATAAGCTGAGCCTTGCACCGGGTGCAGGCAAAAGCGTAGTTGTAACCGCATTGTATGATACGGGCAAGAGCGCAGTTGTCACAGGAAGCGTAGTCTGGACCAGTTCCAAGCCTTCTGTGGCTAAAGTGAATTCCTCCGGGCAGATTACAGCGGTAAGCAAAGGAACAACATCGGTTAAAGGCAAGCTGGGCACGAAGACAGTGACAGTATCAGTTACTGTGAAATAGTACAGTAATGCCTGCTATCCTTAAGCATAATCATCAGACCTGAACATTTGCCTCTACGGCGGTGTTCAGGTCTTTTGTCGTATAACGGATTCGGATATTAATTTGCTCTCCCCTATAGTAATCCCAAGTAAACCGATGTATAATTCGGAAAAGCATATTATAAAGTCCATTAAGGGAGATGAAGCAGGTGGCTAAGCACAAGGCATTATCCATTCAAACAATTGTGGCAATCGGCATCGGTTCGCCGTTATTCGTAATACTGGGGAGGTTCGGTTCCATTCCTTCGGGTATCCCGAATACCAACATTGAGACTACATACGCACTTCTGGCGCTGTTTGCGCTGCTATACGGACCGGTTGCCGGACTCTTCATCGGACTGATCGGGCACACACTGAAGGATGCGATCTTCTACGGTTCGCCTTGGTTCAGCTGGGTCATCTCCTCGGGACTCGTCGGGCTGATTATCGGGCTGCTGGCAGCCAGAATAGCGATCAGGGACGGTGAGTTTGGCCGGAAAGAGATCATTGCCTTCAATTTAGCGCAGATTGTCGCCAATGCCATTGCGTGGTTCGTAGTAGCGCCGGTGCTGGACATTCTCATCTATGCGGAACCGGCTAACAAGGTCTTCACCCAGGGGCTGATCGCCGGGGCGTCCAACATCGTAACGGTGGCGGTCATCGGAACACTGCTCGCTGTAGCCTACTCCAAGACGAGAACGAAACAGGGTAGCCTGAAAAGACTGCAATAATATATAATTCAAACAGAAAGGCCGGTGCCCGTCACCGGCCTTTCTGTTTGAGCGGGTCAGTTATGATACGTAAATCAGCATATGAGGAAGGTTACCCATGAGCAAAACGGTTATAGAATTCACCGATTTCACCTTTAAATACCGGGCCCAGCAGGAACCTACACTGCATAAGATCAATCTGAAAATTCATGAAGGCGAGAAGATTCTGATTGTCGGGCCCTCCGGGTCAGGCAAAAGCACCCTGGCCCATTGCATCAATGGCCTGATTCCGTTTGCGTATCCAGGCGAAACAAGCGGCACCTTGACCGTTAAGGGGAGAGATACGAAGGAGCTGGGAATTGCCGGCTTGTCAGAGGTGGTGGGGACTGTGCTGCAGGACCCTGACGGGCAGTTTGTCGGCCTGACCGTAGGCGAGGATATTGCCTTCAGTCTGGAGAACGCAGCGGTTCCGGTGCGGGAGATGCATGAGCGGGTGGAAGCTGCGGCAAGAGCGGTCGATATTCAGGAGCTGCTGGCAGCTTCTCCGCAGGAGCTGTCCGGCGGACAGAAGCAGAAGACCATGCTGGCCGGGGTGCTGGTCAGCAATGTGGATGTCCTGCTGTTCGATGAGCCGCTGGCCAGTCTTGATCCCTATACGGGAACCGGGGCGATTGAGCTGATCGACCGGTTGCAGCGTGAGACCGGCAATACGGTCATTATCATTGAGCACCGGCTGGAGGAAGTGCTGCACCGTCCGGTGGACCGGATCATTGTCATGAATGAAGGAGTCATTGCGGCGGATCTGCCGGCCGCCGAGCTGCTGAGCTCTGGGCTGCTTGCGGAGTCAGGTATCCGGGAGCCGCTGTATCTTACCGCTCTTAAATATGCCGGCTGCGAGATTACGCCGGAGATGAACCCGCAGCATCTGAACGGGATTAAGCTAGAGACAGGAGCCGCCAAGCTCCGCGCCTGGTATGAGGCCAGTGAAGTACCGCAGGAGGCGGAAGCGGCACCTGTGCTGCTTGAGCTGCGGGATCTTACCTTTGGCTATGACAAGCAGGCTCCGGTGCTGCAGGGACTGTCTTTCAGCGTCCGCCGCGGCGAGATGCTCTGCATTGCCGGGAGGAACGGTGCGGGCAAATCAACGGTGTCGAAGCTGATTTGCGGGTTCTACCGGCCGTCAGCGGGAAGTATTCTGCTGAACGGGCGTGATCTGGCAGCGGATACGATCAAGGAGCGGGCAGAGCATATCGGCTTCGTGATGCAGAATCCCAATCATATGATCTCCATGACGCTGCTCTATGACGAGATTGCCCTGGGAATTAAGCTGCGGGGCTTCGCGGAAGAAGAGATCCGCGAGAGGGTACATAGGGTACTCCGGATTTGCGGGCTGTATGAATTCCGCGAATGGCCGGTTTCAGCGCTCAGCTACGGGCAGAAGAAACGGGTGACCATTGCTTCCATCCTGGTGCTGGAGCCGGAGGTGCTCATTCTGGATGAACCCACCGCCGGACAGGATTACCGGCACTATAACGAGATTATGGAGTTTCTGCGCGGACTTGGCAGCACCGGGATTACGGTAATCATGATTACGCATGACATGCACCTGATGCTGGAGTACGCAGAGCGGACAATTGTGCTGGCGGAGGGCAGGAAGCTGGCTGATGCCCGGCCGGAAGTGATTCTGACCGACAGGAATATTGTGGGCAGCGCCAATCTGAAGGAGACTTCACTGTTTACACTGGCAGTGAAGGCGGGGATTGACCAGCCGGTGGAATTTGTCCGGCGGTTTATCGAATGTGACAGGGGGAACCGGCGCGGATGAAGGCTAAGATGCTAACCTATACCAAACAGGATTCTCCGGTGCACCGGCTGACGGGGGCGACGAAGCTGATTATATTCGCCGTCTGGTCGGTCTCTGCCATGATTACCTACGATACCCGCTGCCTGCTGCTGATGCTGCTCTTCAGCCTGGCCGTATTCCGGATTTCGCGGGTCCGGTTTCAGGACTATGCCTTCGTGCTCTATTTCATTCTGATCTTCTTTCTGCTGAATCATATCGCGATCTTTGCCTTCTCACCGCTGGAAGGTACACGCATCTACGGCACCCGGCATGATCTGCTCCATCTGGCCGGACGTTACACCTTGACGGCGGAGCAGCTGTTCTATCAATTCAATATCGCTCTGAAGTATGCGGTCGTGATTCCGATGGCGCTGCTGTTCCTGCTCACGACAGATCCGAGCGAATTCGCCGCTTCGCTGAACCGGGTCGGGGTCAATTACAAGATCGCATATTCCGTTTCGCTGGCCTTGCGCTATATCCCCGATATCCAGCAGGATTATGAGAATATCTCCTTCTCGGCACAGGCGCGGGGAATTGATATCTCCCGCAAGGAGAAGCTGCCTAAGCGGCTGAAGAACATCGTATCGATTCTGCTCCCGCTGATTCTGACCAGTATCGAGCGGATTGAGAAGATCAGCACTGCGATGGAGCTGCGCGGCTTCGGAACAGGCCGGGGGCGGACCTGGTACCAGGCCCGGCCGTTTACCCGCAGCGATTATGCTGCGCTGTGTCTGATGGTGGGGATAGCCGCAGCCGCGACGATTATTACTTTTTATGACGGCTCGCGGTTTTATAGTATTTTCTGAGGGGGATGCTGGAAGTGGAGCTTCCGTAGAACTGCGGGGCGGATTGAAGTATAATAAGACAGTTGTAATCCTGGCCGGACGGTACGGTTTAGCGCTGAAGCCGCTGCTCCAGCCTGGACCATACGGGCAGGTAGCACAGCGGCAGTACCCCGAGTGAGCACACGACATTGAAGATGGTCTGGGCATGAGCGAGCTGTGCGGCAGGTCCGCCGCCAATCCAGGCGGAGAGTGACTGCAGCGGTCCGATGAAGGGCAGGAAGAGCAGGGCGCCGCCGACATTGAGCGCCACATGCGACCAGGCAACGAACACGCCGGACGGCGTGCTGCCGATGGCGGCAATTACGGCCGTAACGCAGGTGCCGATGTTCGCGCCAAGCACGATGGCGATCCCGAGCTCCGGCGGCATAACGCCGCTGGTCGCGAGGCCCATCGCCATGCCGATCACCGCCGCGCTGCTGTGCACCATCGCGGTCAGCACGGCACCAGCTGCCAGCCCCCACAGTGCGCTTGTGGCGGCATGTCCGAGGAACCAGCGGAACAATCCGCTGCCTTCCAGGGCGGGGCCGATCGACTGCATAACCGCGATGCCCCAGAGGACCAGCGCGAAGCCGGCCACCGCAAGGCAGATGAACTGCAGCGGCCCCGAGATCCGGCGGCAGGCTTCAACCAGCCGCCATGCCTGCGGGGATAGCTCGCCGGCCATCACCGCGGCCGCCCAGAGGCATAGCGCTGCTGCCAGCAGCGGCGCTGCCATGGTGCTGATCTGCAGGCTGATCAGCTCTGTAGTCAGGCAGGTGCCGATGTTGCTGCCGAGGATAATGCCCAGCGTCCGGGCATACGTCAGCAGCCCGGCATTGACCATACCGATAGTCAGCACGGTTACGGCCGTGCTGCTCTGCAGCAGCGCGGATAGCAGGCTGCTGGCAATCAGGCCTTTGGCCGGCGTAGAGGTTGCTTTATGCAGACTCCGGGTCAGGAGCGGGCCGGCAAGCCTCGACAATGAGGCTTCCATCACCTTCATGCCGGCGAGAAAGATGACAAGGCCGTAAATGACAGGGAACAGCAGGTCACGGATCATGAGGACAGGCTCCTTTTTGGACGGGGGTTGTACACCAATATATGAAGGCATTGCATGGGACATGTATACAAATCGAACAACAAGAACAGGGAGTTGAAGTCATTGGCATCGGTAATTCTGGAACGAAACCGTAAAAAAAGACTGGAACAGGGACATCCGTGGGTTTACGCCAGCGAAGTGGCCTCGGTAGACGGAGAGCCGCAGGCAGGGGGACTTGTCGATGTGCTGAATCACCAGGGCCGTTATCTGGCCACAGGGTATTACAATCCGGCCTCGCAGATCCGGGTAAGAATTCTGTCGCAGAGTAAGCTTGCGGCGATGGACACGGCATTTTTTGCCGGCCGGTTCGCAAGCGCTCTGCAGCACAGGGAGCGTTTCCTGCCGGGTGCGGATGCTTACCGTCTGGTGTATGGGGAAGCGGATTTCCTGCCGGGGCTGATCATCGACCGCTTCGGGGAGGTTCTCGTCGTGCAGCTGCTGACGCTGGCGATGGATCAGCACCGCTCCGAGATTGTGGAAGCGCTGGTACAGGTTATGGCGCCGCGCGGCATTTATGAGCGCAGTGACGTCAGCGTCCGCGAGCTCGAAGGCTTAGAGCAGACCACAGGCGTGCTCTACGGGGAATGCCCGCGCCACATCACGGTGAGCGAGAACGGACTGAAGGTTATCGTCGATATTGAAGAAGGCCAGAAGACTGGATACTTCTTCGATCAGCGCGAGAACAGAGCCTCCATCGCTCCGCTCATGAAGGGCTGGGGCGGACGCAGCGGAATTACGCTGCAGGAGGTAGCGGCAGAGGATGGATCGCTCCAGACGCTGCCGGTCAACAAAAGCGGCAAGCCGGTCACGTTCCCGTTCTGGGACGGCGCAACCGTGCTGGAATGCTTCGCACACACCGGCAGCTTCACCCTGCATGCCTGCAAATACGGCGCCAAGAAGGTAACCTGCCTTGATGTGTCCGCGCATGCGATTGAGAGTGCGAAAGCCAATGTGGAGATCAACGGATTCACCGACCGGGTGGAATTTGTAGTGGATGATGCGTTTGCCTACCTGCGTAATCAGGTGAAGGGGCTGGAAGAACGCTCCGAGCGGGCGACAGGTCCGGCGGCAGAGGTTAAACCCGGCGCTAAGCCGGCTGCCAAGGCGGATACTGCGAAGCCGATGACTGCTGGCGGCGGACGTACCTGGGATGTCGTTATTCTTGATCCGCCCGCTTTTGCCAAGACCAAAAGTGCTGTAGCAGGCGCCGTCCGCGGCTACAAGGACATCAATCTGCACGGCATGAAGCTGGTCAACGAAGGCGGATATCTGGTTACGGCCAGCTGCTCGTACCATATGCAGCCACAGCTGTTCCTGGACACCATTCAGGAAGCGGCCAAGGATGCCGGCAAAGTGCTGCGGCTGATCGAGTGGCGGGCCGCAGGCAAGGATCACCCGCAGATCCTCGGCGTGGACGAAGGGCATTATCTGAAGTTTGCCATCTTTGAGGTGCGCAGCAAATAATGATGTTATCTCAAGCCGGAAGGCTTGTTACGGAGAGTCTCTACTTTAGAGGCTCTCTTTTTTCTTACGGGGAAGTTGCGGGTACTATAGGCAGGGAACCGTCAGCAGAGTGAAGCGGACTGAGAAACCTCTATTTCTCCAAAAAACCTCAGAATGGGGCTTAAGCGGACTGGGATTCCGTTATGTTGCTGGCTGGATTCCATATGAGCTCTGACTGGTCACTTAGCGGAATCTGAGTCTGTTTGCCCGGCGAATCCGCCTGATCTGCTCATATAACGGAATTTCAGTCCGCTTCCTAGGCCGGCGGATCATGAACTAAGCAGAGGAATCGCGCTGAGTGTTGCCCTGCAATTCAGCTGGAATCAGCAGAGGAGTGACTCTGCTGATTTAATTGGACTTTCTCAACAGTCTGGGGGTTATTCCAACTATGTCCCTTCTATTGGAGTTTTACCCGTTAGTAGATGCCATTTGTTCACTTGTAATCATACAATCCATCCAGGTTCTCCCAACCAGCCGAACCATGGCTCCGGGAGAATCTTCTTTGCTGTTGCCCTTGGTAGTCGTGTCCTGAAAAATAGCTGCAGCCATTTGCAAACAATGGCAAACGTACGTTCTGGAGCGTGCTGCGGAGGTATGCTATACTATTGGGACGAGATTATTCATAGATTCTGATATTTATCAGGCAATCCGCTTCTGTGTGTGCAGCAGCAGGGCTGCCTGCATTCTAATTCTCCGCTACGGAAGGAGTCTGCTGAAATGACGGTTAACTTTTTGATCGGACGCTCGGGCAGCGGCAAGACAACTACAATATGGGAGACGGTATCCTCACGGCTGAAGACAGAGCCGCTTGGAGCGCCGATCATTATACTTGTCCCTGAGCAGGGATCATTCGGTACTGAGCGCGGGCTGCTGGCTGCGGGTAATGTGAAGGGCAGCATCCGCGCCCAGACACTCAGCTTCTCGCGGCTGGCCTACAGGGTGAAGCAGGAGACCGGCGGCAGCGCGAGTCTGCCGATCAGCGAAGAAGGCAAGAAGATGCTGATCTATAAGATTGTCAACCGGCGCAAGGAAGAGCTGAAGCTGTTCGGCGCTTCTTCGGACCGGCCCGGATTTGTGGAACGGCTCAGCAGTCTGCACACGGAGCTCAAGCGCTGCTGCCTTGGAGCCGGTGACCTCGAAGAACAGCTGGGCAGAATGCGGGATGCCCTGGGAGGAAGCCCGATTCTGGCCGGCAAGCTGGAGGATCTGCACCTGGTCTTCAGTGAGCTGGAGCAGGAAATGTCGCAGCTCTACATGGATCAGGAGGACAGGCTGGCGGAGCTGGCCGAGCATATTCAGCATTCCGGCTATATCCGCGGTGCAGAGATTTGGGTAGACGGGTTCCACGGGTTTACCAATCAGGAATTCATCGTACTGCGAGAGCTTATGCAATATGCTTCGGGGGTGACCATTGCCCTGACCCTGGACCGGATCTATCAAGCGGGCCAGGCACCGCATGAGCTGGAGCTGTTTCACCCGGCTGCGGTTACATATATCAAGCTGCGCGGAATGGCAGAGGAGATGGGGCTTACAGTCTGGGATCAGCTTCTGGCTCCGCCTGTACTTCCAAGGTTCAAGGACAGCCCGGCTCTCGCGCATCTGGAGCGCGGATTCCAGCGCCGGATGCGCTGGAATGGAGCAGCCGGGCAAGTGGAGGAAGCAGTCAGTATCCGGGCTGCGGCCTCACGCCGGACCGAGGTCGAAGGCGTGCTGCGCGAGATGCTGAGCCTGGCGAGAGACTCGGGGGCCAAATACGGTGAGATGGCTGTATTCATGCGGAATATGAGTGATTATGAGCCGCTGATTGCTCCGCTGTTCCAGGACTTCGGCGTTCCGTTCTTCCTGGACCAGAAGCTGAATGAGCTGCACCATCCGCTGGTGGAATTCATCCGTTCCGCTCTGGATATAGTCCGCCGCCGCTGGCGCTACGAGGATGTGTTCCGCTGCGTGAAGACTGAGCTGCTGCTTCCGCCGGACGGAAGTATTACGCGCGCCAATATGGATGAACTGGAGAATTACGTGCTGGCCTGCGGTATTCACGGGTACCGGTGGACTGACGGCCGTTCATGGAAAGGCATTCCCCGCCTCTCGCTGGAGGGCAGTGAGGCCGTAGATGAAGCTATGCTGGCCAGAATGGAAGCCTGCCGGAGCGCGATCACAGGACCGCTGCAGGCTTTTGAGCAGAGAGTCAAAGCCAGCCGCAGCGGCCTGGAGCTGTGCAGGGCAGTATATCTGCTGCTTGAGGACACAGGGGCGGCGCGCAAGCTGGAACGGATGGGAGCGGAGTCTCTGGAGCAGGGACGCCCGGAAGCTGCCCGTGAGCATAACCAGCTGTGGGGTGCTGTGCTGGACCTGCTCGATCAGATTGCCGAGATGATGGGCAAGGAAAGAATGGAATTTGAACTGTTCGCCGGCGTACTGGAAACAGGGCTGGCTGAGCTCAAGATGGGGCTTGTCCCGCCTGCCCTTGACCAGGTGCTGGTCGGAACGATGGACCGTACGCGGGTGTCGGGAGTGAAGTATGCCTTCCTGCTGGGCTTCAATGAAGGTGTGGTTCCGGCACAGTTCAAGGAAGACGGGATCTTGTCCGAGGGAGAGCGTCTGCTGCTGGAGAATGCCGGTATGGAGCTTGCCCCCGGTTCATCCCGCAAGCTGCTGGATGAGCGCTTCCTGATCTACAATGCGCTTACGACTGCCAGCAGGAAGCTGTGGATTAGTTACGCAACGGCTGATGATGAAGGCAAAGCGTTGCTGCCCTCGGAGATTATCCGCCAGCTGCAGGGCATGTTCCCTGAAGGGCTGGATGAGAAGTATCTGTCAGGATTCCCCCAGGGAGGGGAGGCAGCTGATGAAAGCGCGTCTGCGGAAGCGGTCCACATGAATTTTATCGGCCATCCTGAGCAAACGCTCCGCATGCTGATGCTTCAGCTCCGGCAGTGGCGCCAGGGGGTGGAGATTCCGGGACTGTGGTGGGATGTCTATAACTGGTTTGCAGCGGATAGACAGGCAGACAAGGCGTTGAACAAACTGGCAGCAGCAGATGAGCAGGCAGAAGTCCCGGTGAAGCTGCAGCTTGAACGGCTGCTGGGCTCGCTGTTCTACCGCAACGAAGGGATCAGGCTGAAGCAGGAGACCAGCCTGCGGCTGTATGGCGGCCCCACACTGCGCGGCAGCGTGTCGCGCATGGAGAAATTTGTCGCCTGCTCCTTCTCCCATTTCGCCTCATACGGGCTGAGGCTGAAGGAACGCCAGCTCTACAAGCTGCAGGCTCCGGATATCGGGCAGCTGTTCCATGCGGCTTTAAGCCAAATGGCGCAGCGGCTGCAGGACCAGGGCCGCAGCTGGGGCAGCATGACGGCAGAGGAATGCCGCCGTGAGGCGGGCGAGACAGTAGACCGTCTGTCTCCGCTGCTGCAGGGCGAAATTCTGATGAGCAGCAAGCGTTACAGTTATATCTCGCGCAAGCTGAAGAATATTGTCGGCCGCGCTTCGGTGATCCTTGGTGAGCATTCGCGCAGGGGGAGCTTCGAGCCGGTCGGGCTGGAGCTGGATTTCGGTCCCGGGAAGGAGCTGCCTCCGCTGAGAATTACACTGCCGAACGGCTGCGTAATGGAGGTGGTCGGCCGGATTGACCGTGTGGATATGGCTGAAGGCGAGCAGGGTATTCTGCTGCGGGTCATCGACTACAAATCGAGCCAGAAGGATCTCAAGCTGCATGAGGTCTACTATGGATTGTCGCTGCAAATGCTGACCTATCTTGATGTGCTGCTCACCTATTCCGAGCAATGGCTTGGCCAGGCTGCACTCCCGGCAGGCGCGCTCTATTTCCATGTTCATGATCCGCTGCTGACCTCAGCCAACGGAATGAACCGGGAGCAGGCGGAGCAGGAGCTGATGAAGCGCTTCAAGATGAAAGGTCTGCTGACGGCCGACCGTGAAGTGGTCTCACTGATGGATACCACACTCGACAAAGGATATTCCTCTATTGTTCCGGTAGCGCTGAAGAGCGACGGCAGCTTCTACAGCAGTGCGTCTGTTGCTACGCCGGAGCAATGGGGTCAGCTGTTGTCTTCAGTCCGGAGTACGATTTCGGATATCGGGACGCGTATTACAGAAGGCGATGTGGCCATTCAGCCTTACCGCATCCAGCAGGAAACCGCCTGTACCTTCTGCTCCTTCCGTCCGGTCTGCCAGTTCGACGAGGCTGTGGAGGGCAACGGCTACAATAATCTGAGCAAGCCCGGCAAAGATGTAATCTGGGATCTGCTGTCCCGCAAAGGAGGAGAGAAATTGTGAGCATACATCCAGTAACGGAAGCGAAGCCGGAAGGGAGCCTGTGGAGTGATGACCAGTGGCGCGCCATTGCCGAGAGCGGCAGCGATATTCTCGTCGCGGCGGCAGCGGGTTCCGGCAAAACAGCTGTACTCGTAGAGCGCATTATCCGCAAAATAAGCAATGAAGAAGCAGGCTTCAGCGTGGACCGGCTGCTGGTAGCGACATTCACCAAGGCTGCAGCCTCCGAGATGCGGCAGCGGATCCGGGAGGCACTGGAGCGCAAGCTGGAAGAGGATACAAGCGGTGAGAACGAATACCTGCGCCGCCAGCTTGCCCTGCTGGGCAGAGCATCTATTACGACGCTGCATTCCTTCTGTCTTGAAGTCATCCGCCGTTACTATCAGCTGATTCCGATTGATCCGGGCTTCCGTATACTCAATGAGCATGAAGCTGAGATGATGCGCCAGGAGCTGCTCGATGAGCTGATGGAGGAGAAATACGGTGAGGTCACTGAAGACGGGGAAGATAGCGTATTCGTCCGGCTCGTGGACTGGTTCAGCGGGGAGCGCAGTGACGATGCGGTGCATTCGCTGATTCAGCGGCTGCATGATTTCGCACGCAGCCATCCCTGGCCGGCACAGTGGCTGCGGGATACGGCTGCTGATTTCTCACTGCCGGATGCAGAGTCCTTGAGCCATACCCCTTGGGTACAGAGCATTCTCGCCGAAGCCAGGCTGACGCTGGATGGTGCCATCAGCCAGCTGCTGCAGGCCCGTGAAATCGCGCTTCAGCCCGGCGGACCGGCGCCTTATGCGGATAACCTGACGGCTGACCTGGATATGGCGCAGGGATTACGGGATGCCGTAGAAGCGCAGCCCTGGGCTGATCTGTATGATATTTTCATGGAAATCTCTTTTGGCAAGCTGAAGCCCTGCAAGAAGGATGCAACCGATCCCGGCCTGCAGGAGAGTGTTAAGGCAACCCGGGATCAAGTGAAGAAGAGCCTGCTGGAGCTGCAGAAATCCTTGTTTGGGCGTCCGGCGGAATCTTTCCTGGGTGAACTCCATGAAGCGGCACCGCTGATGAGCGAGCTGGCCGAGACGGTTATCGGGTTCGGTGAACGTTACCGGCTGGAGAAGGCGGGCCGCGGGCTGGTGGATTTCAGTGATCTGGAGCATTACTGCCTGCAGATCCTGCGCCACCCGGACTCGCTTCCGGGGCATTCCCTGCCGTCGGATGCTGCCATGGAATACCGCAGCCAGTTCGATGAGGTGCTGCTGGATGAATATCAGGATACCAACAGTGTACAGGAGGAGATCGTCCGGCTGATCTCCCGTGAGTTCCCCGGCAACCGCTTCATGGTCGGGGATATGAAGCAGAGTATTTACCGCTTCCGCCTGGCTGAACCGGGGTTGTTCCTGGACAAATACCGCAGGTTCAGCGCTGATCCATCTGCTGAAGGTAACGGCAGCGGCCTGCTTGCCGGTGAAGCGGATGCCCGGACTGAAGCCAGTCCCGGGCAGAACGATAATGGCGGCGGCTCGGTCATTGACCTGGCCCGCAATTTCCGCAGCCGGCTGGAGGTTGTGAATGCCGTAAATATGGTTTTCCGGCAGATCATGGACAGCAATGTTGCAGAGATAAGCTACGACGAGCGCGCAGAGCTGGTCTATGGAGCCAACTTCCCGGGAGCGGTGGAGAAAGGGCCGGATACTTATTTTGCGCCGGAGCTGCTGCTGATCGATAAGGGGACTTCTGCATCCGGACAGCCGGAGGAACCCGGGGAGGACGATGAGCTGCCCCAGCAGGAGAATGAGGCAGTAGAGAGTGAGACTGCACAGCTGGAAGCACGGGCCATTGCCCGGCGCATCTCGCAGATGACAGGAATGACCGGCGGGGAACCGCTGCTGATCTATGATAAGGCACTGCGGATCATGCGTCCGGTAGTGTACGGTGATATCGTTATTCTGCTGCGCTCCGCGCGTGTGTGGACGCCGCTGATGATTGAAGAGCTGCGGAATGAAGGCATTCCGGCATATGGCGACCAGAACAAAGGCTACTTCCAGGCTACCGAGGTGGAGATCGCCTTATCGCTGCTTCAGATTGTAGATAATCCCCGCCAGGATATTCCGCTGGCCGGTGTTCTGCGTTCACCGGTGGTGAACCTGCGCGAGGAGGAGCTGGCGAAGGTGCGCCTATGCAGCACCGGAACGTTCTATGACGCGCTGGTTGCGGCATCAGGCGGCCGGGCGGCAGCGGGGGCAACCCCGGCTGGGCATGACGGAGCCGCAGGCGGAGACCCGGCGGCTGAAATTGCAGCGGCTTATGATCTTTTTGCCCGGGAAGAGGAGATCGTGCCGGAAGGCATGGCTGCCAAAGCAGAAAACTCAGCAGCGCGCACGGAGATTGATCCACAGCTGCAGGAGAAACTGCGGATTTTCCTGAATCTGCTGGAGAGCTGGAGAAACACCGCCCGGCAGGGGAGCTTAAGCGATCTGATCTGGCGTATTTACCGGGAAAGCGGGTATCTGGAATGGGTCGGCGGGCTTCCCGGCGGCTTTCAGCGCCAGAACAATTTGAAGGCTTTGTATGACCGGGCCGTTCAGTTCGAGAATGAGACTTCAGCCAGAGGCTTGTTCCGCTTCCTCGTGTTCATCTCACGGCTGAGAGAGAACGGCGGCGATCTGGGCGTTGCCGGAGGCAGCAGCGAGGAGGCTGGAGGCGTCCGGATTATGACGATCCACAAGTCCAAGGGCCTGGAGTTCCCGGTTGTATTCCTGGCAGGCATGGCCAAAATGTTCAATCGGCAGGATCTGCATTCCCCGTTCCTGATGCACAAGGAACTCGGCTTCGGTCCCCGCTTCGTGGAGAGGGAGACGCGGGTCAGCTACCCTACACTGCCTTACCTAGCCATCAACCGCCGTTCACGGCTGGAGCTGCTGGCTGAGGAGATGCGCGTGCTCTACGTCGGACTGACCCGTCCGCGCGACAAAATGATCCTGGTAGGCACGGTCCGCGATTTGCCGCGCACGGTATCCGGCTGGACTGCTATGCAGGGCCGGGAGGAGCTGCTCCTGGCAGACCATCTGCTGGCCCGGGGCCGCAGCTATCTGGACTGGGTGGGACCGGCGCTGATCCGCCATCCCGCAGCCGCTATTCTGCGCAAGCTTGCAGGTAGTGAAGGCACGGTATCCACGGCGCTTCACGGCGATGATTCCAACTGGAGCATATCGGTGCTCGGCGCTTCGGAGCTGGGCTCCGGATCTTTTCTGGCAGCAGACGGTGACAGTGACAAGAACGAAGAACGCCGTATGGCGCTTGAGGCGCTCCGCCGTGGTGAGACTGTGCCTTCGCTGGCAACTGCTTCTGCAGGGCAAATAGCAGACAGGCTGCTGTGGACCTATCCGTATGCGGCTGCTTCCGGCATTCCCGCCAAAACATCGGTGACCGAGCTGAAGGCATTGCTGTCCATGCAGGACCAGCCTTCCCTTGATCTGCTGGAAGAAACCTATGTTCCCGGGGGGCAGAAGACAAGAAGCGGCGGTGCGGGATATGGTGACAGCCTGCATCTGCAGCGCCCGAAATTTATGGAAAAGCGGGGGCTTACCCCTGCTGAGCGCGGAACCGCCTATCATACCGTTATGCAGCATATTCCGCTGGATGAGCCGGTGGACCGGTCTGTTCTCGAGGCTACACTTGCTCGGCTTGAACGGCTAGCCATACTTAGCAAGGAACAGGCAGACGCGGTTGAACTAGGGGAAGTAGAGGATTTCTGTACTAGTGAACTGGGCCGCAGACTCTTTAAGTCTTCCTGGAAGACCAGAGAGCAGCCTTTCAGCTATAGCGTTCCTGCAGACGAGGCTTACCGGGGACTTGCATATCTGGATGAAGCGGCAGCGGGACTCCCGGCTGACAGTGCCAGAGGGAGTTTCAATGAGACCGTCCTGATTCAAGGGGTGATTGACTGTCTGTTCCGGGAGGAAGGCCGGCTTATTCTGCTCGATTACAAAACGGATTTCGTCCCTGTGCAAGAGGGCGGGCTCGAAACGCTGACTGAGAAATACCGCTTCCAGCTGGAGCTGTACAGCAAGGCGCTGCTTGATATTCTGGGCGAGCCGGTCAGCGAGGTCTGGCTGTACTTTTTTGACGGCGGACATGCTGTGAGGTTGTGAGAATAAGGATTACGAGGCTAAGAGTGCTAAGAGTGCTAAGAGACTAACAGTCTAACAGTCTAAGAGACTTAGGATGCTATTAGACAAGAGGTTAAGGATTCTCATAGACTTAGAGATTAAGAGAATGAGAGATTTAACATATATAGGTTGAACCTCAAAGTATATAGACTAAGGGAACGTGGCGGGGAACCATTTTGGAATATAGCGGCGTCAGCGTCTGCCTTTATCTGCGGATTTCCACCGTGAACAGCGGAATAATTCAAGGAATCTGCAGACGGACAGCGGCCGTAGGGCGAAGTGTTCTCTGGATTCACGATATAGGTTGAGCGGATAGACTGACAAAGAGTATCTATATAAACAGCGCTTTAGACTGTAAACATTCAAGTAACCGGCTACCGATTATCTGTCACTCGAAATCTTTTAATTTTAATACCTGATTTGTTAGTGGCAGAAAAGAAATGAGATCCTTACGTTCACGCTGCATAGGCACAATTGTTGTACATTATCCAACTTGAATTCTTATATTCATGACTATTCGAAAGATTGTTGTACGAAATACAAGAATTGTCCTGCTAATCCGCTTGTAGAAGCAGAAATGCTGCCTTTTATACAACAATTCTGGATTAGGATCGATATAATGAGGAAAATGTTGTATTTCATGCAGGATTCAACAAAACACGCGGATGGTCAACACAAACAGCAGATAAAATCGATAATTGCTATGGCAACAGCAGCTGGAAACCTAAATATCCGTTGTAGGTGAAGCCAGCTCTTATCTAAGTATATTAAGTTCAGCCTTTATATATAAATCTATGATTGCCGCGGACAGGCGGGGAAAAGAGGGCGGAAATGCGCATATTGCACACGGGAGACTGGCATCTGGGGCGGACGCTGGAGGGCAGAAGCCGGCAGAAGGAGCAGGAGCAGTTCGTGGATGAGCTGGTGGAGATTGCAGATTCCTCCGGAGCGGATCTGATTCTGATGGCGGGAGATGTCTACGATTCGGTCAATCCTCCGGCTGCGGCGGAGCAGCTGTTCTACGAGGCTGCGGCCAGGCTGACGGCGGGCGGCAGGCCGCTGGTTGTCATTTCCGGCAATCACGATCAGCCGGAACGCGTAGCTTCCGTGTCTCCGCTTGTCCGCAGACAGGGGATTACACTGGTAGGAATGCCGACCTCAGAGCCGGTGACCGTGCATGCTGCAAGAACTGGTGAGATTGCCAAAATCGCTGCGCTCCCCTACCCCTCCGAAGCCCGGCTTGGCGAGCTGCTCGCCGGGGACGGCGGAGAGGCTGAGCTGCGGCTGGCTTACAGCGCGCGCGTCGGCAGGCTGATGCAGCTGCTCGGCCGGGAGTTCACGCCGCAGACCGTTAATCTGGCGATGAGCCATATTTATGTGCTGGGTGGTGTGGAGAGCGACTCTGAGCGGCCGATCCAGGTAGGCGGTGCTTATACCGTAGATCCCTCGGCGCTCTCCTGCGGTGCACAGTATACGGCACTCGGGCATCTTCACCGCGCCCAGCGGGTCAAGGGCGAGGGGATGATCCGCTACAGCGGCTCGCCGCTGGCGTACAGCTTTTCTGAGGCAGGGCAGGCCAAGTCGGTGGCGATGATTGACGTTGCTCCCGGCGGGGAGCCGGTGTTCGAAGAAATCTATCTGAGCTGCGGCCGTCCGCTGGTCAACTGGAAGTCAACCGGAGGATTGCAGGAGGTCTATAGCTGGCTGGATGAAGGCAGGGATGCGGGGGCATTCATCGATCTGGAGCTTCGTTTGACGGAGGCGATGTCGATGAACGATATCCAGCGTCTGCGCAAGTCACGGGAAGGCATCGTACATATCCGTCCGGTCTATCCGCAGATGGAACAGGAGCTGGAAGAGACTGCGCGCTCACGCATGCCTGTACAGGAATTGTTCCGCAGGTTCTACCAGCGCCAGACGGGCGGGGCAGAACCGGACGACAGCCTGATTGAGCTGTTCCTGGAGCTGGCTGAAGAAGAACGGCAGGAATCTGCGGAAGGGGAGGAGATGCTTAAGTGAAGCCGATACTACTGAAATTATCCGGACTGCAAAGTTATAGGGAGCAGCAGGAAATTGATTTTGCCAGTCTCACTGAGACCGGGCTGTTCGGGATCTTTGGTCCGACCGGCAGCGGCAAATCCAGCCTGCTGGATGCGATCACGCTGGCGATGTACGGTAAAGTAGAGCGCGCGGTGAACGGGACCCAAGGCATCATGAACCATTCCGAGGACCAGCTCAGCGTTGCCTTCACCTTCGAGCTGACCTCTTCTTCCGGGGCCCGGCGTTACCGGGTGGAACGCAAATTCAAACGGACCGGTGAGCAATCAGTCAGCAATACCATCAGCCGGTTCATCGAGGTCAAGGATGACGGCGATGTTGTAATGGCTGACAAGCTGGCGGAGGTTACCCGCTGTGTGGAAGAGCATATCGGGCTGAAGATGGATGACTTCACTCGGGCGGTGGTGCTGCCGCAGGGCAAATTCGCCGAGTTTCTGTCCCTGCGCGGTGTAGACCGCAGGCAGATGCTCCAGCGCCTGTTCCATCTGGAGCAGTACGGGGACGGGCTGGCCCTTAAGCTTAGCCGCCGCGTCAAAGAGAATGAGGCGGCACTGCGTGCTTTGGAGGCCGAACAGCAGGGACTGGGCAGCGCAGGCAAGGCAGATGTGGAAGCGGCAGCTGTCCGGGTGCAGGAGGCTGTCCGCCATGCGGCAGAATGCCGCAAGCGGCTCACGGAAGCGGCGGCGCGTGCTGAGCGCTTCGCCCGCATCCGCGAGCTGCAGGAGGAGCATGCCCGCCGCGGGCAGCAGCGGCAGGCTCTACAGGCCCAGGAGGAGCAGATTCTCCTCCTGGAGCAGAAGCTCGGCAAGGCTGACGATGCCGAGAAAAGGCTGCCCGCGCTGAAGGCCTGGCGCAGCGCGGAAGAGGCCTGGAAGAGCCGGCTGGCCCGCGCGGAGGGCCTGGAGGCTCTGGCCTCCGCCGCCAGCCGGGAGGCGGCGGTAATGGCGGAGGCGGAAGCAGCGGCACAGGCCGCGCTTACTGCTGAAGAGCCGGCCCTCCGGCAGGAGGAGGGCCTGTTCCGCCGCGCGCTCGAGCTGGAAGCCGAGCTCGGCGGGCTGCGCCAGGAGCGCGCGGCGCTGCTGGCGCGGGGGGACGAAGCCGCCCGGGGCCTAGCCGCCGGGCGGGAGAGCCTGGCCCGGGAGCGTGAGCTTTTGGCCCGCGGCCAAAAGAAACAGCACGAGCTGCAGCGGAGCCTGCAGCCGCTCGCGGTCCGCTCCCAGGAGCGGCAGTCTCTGCAGGAAGCCATGCAGAGACTGCAGGGTCTGCGTTCTGCCGAGCTCCAGCGGGAGTCGGCAGAACGTGAGCACCGCGGGCGCGCAGCGGTGCTCACGGCGGCGCAGGCGCGCCTGGCCGCTGCCGGTTCCCGGCGGCAGGCGCTTGCTGCCGGGCGCGGGGAGCTGCTTGCCGCCGCTGCCCTGCACCAGGAAGAGCTGCAGGCGGCCGAAGGTGCAGCGGGAGCCGCTGCCGGCCGCCTGGAACAGCACACCAGCGCGCTTGAAGCTGCGCTGAAGGAGCAGGAGGTTCACAGGCTCTCGCTGGCGCTCGCCCGTGAACTCCAGGAGGGTGTGCCCTGCCCTGTGTGCGGCAGCCAGCACCATCCCTCCCCTGCGCTTAATCAGGAGCAGGGGGAACATGAAGAGCTGGACCAACGGCTCCGCCATGTCCGCATTCTGGCCCGGCAGGCGCTGGAGACACGCCATTTGTTCCGCAGCCTGCTGGAGCAGGACGGATCATGGCTTGCCCAGCTGGGCGGGGCAGCGTCCGAAGAGGCGCTGGAGCAGACCGCTGCTACGGCTGCCGGGATAGAGCAGCAGCCGGCTGTTAGCTCTGCCTCTCGCGACTCTCTCGCATCTCTCGAGTCCTCTGCAACTCACGACTCTCCTGCATCCCATGAGTCCTCTGCACACGACTCACTTGCTTCCCTTGAGTCCTCGGCGGCCCTTGAGTCCCTTGGAGCCCCTGTGTCCTCTGGATCACTTGCAGTCCCTGCCGCCGCAGACATCCCGGATGAAGCAGCATTATCCGGTCTGAATGCCCAGCTGGTCTCGCTGAAGGCCAGTTCCGGAGAATTGCGCCGTGCGGCCGCAGACTGGCAGCGCTCCATGCAGGAGCTGGAGCAGCTGTACCACAAGGAAGCGGCCGGTGCTGAAGCTGAGCAGACCTGGGTGCAGGGTCTGGCTGCCAAAGCGGAGGAACTCGCCGCCTCGGCGAAGAAGCTTAGGGAAGAATGGAACCGGCTATTTCCGAAGCTTGCGCCTGAGGAGGCAGAGAAGGCCTATCAGGAGATGCTTGCCAAGGATGAGCGGGCTGAGGAGATCCGTGGACGGCTGGAGATCAGCGTCAAGTTTCTGGACGAGAAGAGCCTTGCTGTACAGGCACTGCAGGAGCAGATAGCCGGGCTCGACAAGGAGCTGGCACAGTGGGATGCGCAGCTTGAAGGCAAAGAAGCCCTTGCGCGTGACAAAGAGCAGCGTCTCCGGGAATGGACAGGCGGGCGTCCGGCGGCTGCGCTGCTGGCCGAATGCGAGCGCAGGCTGCTGGAGCTGCAGGCTGCGCTTGAACGCACCCGGCAGGGACACCGCCAGGCGGCGGACAAGGCCCAGCAGCAGACGCGGGAAGCTGCGGTTGCCCGTCAGGCGGCAGAGTCTGCGCATGAGCATTATACGGCAGCCGACTCCCAGTGGAAGGAGACGCTGCAGTCTTCGGTGTTTGCTTCAGCCGCTGAGGTTGAAGCCGCGTCACTGGAGACCTCCGAGCGGGCACAGGCGGCTGAACGGGTGCGGGCTCACCGCGAGGAGGAAGCGGAGTGTGCCCTGCAGCTACGGAGTCTAGAGGAGAAGCTGGAGGGTGCTGTGCTTAGTGGTGAGGAGTGGCAGGAGAGCCAGGCGTCACTGCAGAAGTGCAGGGAAGAGGATGAGAGTTCACTGCAGGCCCGCGCACGTGCGGAGCGTGATCTGGAGGATCTTCAGCAGCGGCACATCCGCTGGATGGAGCTTGAGGGCCAGCGGGCGGAACATGCTGCTATGCAGGACCGCTTGTCCAAGCTGCAGACGGTGCTGCGCGGCAATGCCTTTGTGGAATATATGGCGGAAGAACAGCTGATGCAGGTGTGTCAGTCCGCCTCACAGCGTCTGCGTTTCCTTAGCAAGCAGCGCTACGCGCTGGAAGTGGATTCCGGCGGAGGTTTCGTCATCCGTGATGACGGGAACGGCGGTGTTAAACGGCCAGTCTCGACGCTATCCGGCGGGGAAACCTTCCTGACCTCCCTTGCACTGGCGTTAGCCTTGTCAGCCCAGATTCAGCTCCGTGGACAGTATCCGCTGCAATTCTTTTTCCTGGATGAGGGTTTCGGTACGCTGGACCCGGATCTGCTCGATACCGTGATAACCTCACTGGAAAGATTGCACAATGACCAGCTGTCCGTGGGCATCATCAGCCATGTTCCGGAGCTTCGTGCCCGTCTGCCGCGCAAGCTGATTGTAGTTCCTGCAGAGCAGGGCGGCGGGGGTTCAACCATTCTTTTGGAAAAAATGTGAAATGCGGGGTTGAGTGTGACAACGATCACAGATACACCTTCAACCCCCTGTTATAATACAGCTAAGCCGACATCATTTGAAACACCTCGGCGGACGTATGACAGGGAATTTGTTCCTTCTCATACGTCCGCCGCCGAAGCAGCTCATATGAGCTGTGAAGGGTGTTTCTTTTTTTTTGTCTTTTTTTAAATAAGAATTTCTCAGTTTCTTCCCTCGTTCCACCGCACCTGAAGTATTCTGCCCTGTTATAATACAGCCTTGTCTTCTTGATCCTATTTCATATACTTCCTCCGGGGTTAACCGGAATGCCCGGACTCCGCCTTTCGTTATCTTTCAATTTCCTGTATGATTAGAGCCATAAACTTTAATTTGTCGCGAAGCGGATCAGGCCGGAATAACCAACAAATTCAGGCAAATGCGCCCCGCCGGGCAAAAGCTGAGCTCACGATTACAGGGTGCAACCCTGTGAGCGGCGGATTTATTTAGTGGAAATGGCCGTGAATACGCCTGTTTTTACAGTATAAGGACTGCCAGTGCTACAGAATTTACCGCGGGAAGTGCCGGATGCAAGCTTCTGCATCACAAATTTCTGGGGAGGATGCGTTGTATGGAAACTGTGTTCAGCAAAATTATCGAAGGTTCGATCCCGTCCACCAAGGTGTTCGAAAATGAGCGGATTCTGGCATTCTACGATATTGAGCCTGCAGCCCCTGTGCATGTGCTGATTATCCCGAAGAAGTTCATCGCTTCGATGAACGATGTCACGCCCGAAGACCTGCCGCTGATCGGCGAGATCCATGCTGTTGCACAGCAAATTGCGGTAGAACTGGGAATCGCTGATACCGGATACCGGCTGATTAATAACTGTGGACCGGACAGCGGACAAGCGGTGCCTCATCTGCATTATCATCTGCTGGGCGGCGCCAAACTTGGTGCCCTCGTAGGGAATTCTGCTTCGCACGCATAATCAGGAATTCAATAAAGCATTCCGGCTAAAAAATAATAACACGAAGGTTGACACCTTATTTAGGTTTGACCTATAATGAAATTTGATGAACCGTGTTGTTATGCTCTTGGACGGTCTGGTCGGAGGGAGGGAAAACTGGTGTCTGAAACGAAAGTTCGCAAAAACGAGACAATTGATGCTGCACTTCGTCGCTTTAAACGTTCCATTGCTAAGGATGGTGTCTTGGCTGAGGTGAAGAAACGCAAGCATTATGAGAAGCCAAGCGTAAAGCGCAAGAAGAAGTCTGAGGCTGCTCGTAAGAGAAAGTTTTAGGAGGATTACCCACGCATGAATCTTAGCGAACGATTAAACGAAGATATGAAGCAAGCGATGAAGAGTAAGGACAAGTTCAGACTCTCCACCATTCGAATGGTTCGTTCTACAATAAAGTATCTTGAAATAGATTTGAAGAGAACATTAGACGACAACGAAGTGCTTGATATCCTTAGTCGTGAAATCAAACAGCGCAAAGATGCCCTCCAAGAATTTGAAGCAGCGGGTCGCGAAGAGCTTGCCGCGAGTACTAAGGCAGAAATCGAGATTATCATTCAATATCTTCCTGAACAGCTTTCCGAAGAAGAAATTAAAGTAATTGTACAGCAGACCATCCAGGAAACCGGTGCTTCTTCGAAAAGTGAAATGGGTAAGGTGATGAGCGCACTGATGCCTAAGGTCAAAGGTCGCGCCGATGGTAAACTCGTGAACCAGGCGGTTCAGCAATTTCTGCAATAATATAACGCTAGCACCCCTTTAATTAGGGGTGTTTTTCGTTATGTGGAGAGTGGCGGACTCCAAGTGCCAATAGCTTCGAATGCAGCAGAATGCATATTGGAAAATAATCGGCGTCACTTTCAGTTTCTCAAATAGCCTCTCTATCAACCTCTCTATCAACATCCAACTTTCCTGTTTCCCCCCTCAAAGCAGTTTTGCCATCCATCTGTGACAATGATCTTACTAAATACACTTTATCCACTGTTGAAACGACCGGACGGAACTGGCGTTCTAAGGATTATATGCTGCGTTTTATTATATGATAAGGATGCGGGCGGATTTATAAGTGCAGAAGGGAGGCAGCAAGTTTGAAAAAGTTACGCATAGTGGTCTTGTCCTGTATAGCCGCGATGTTGATTCTGCTGATACTGCCGTTTACGGGCAGAGTCCAGGCGGACAACGAAGCGGTTCGTGCACCGTCTGCAGCTTCAGGCACAGTCGTGGGCGGTCCTGTCTTCATCATTCCGGTGGACCAGGAGATTGAGCGCGGATTGCAGAGCTTTCTGGAACGCGGGTTTCAGGAGGCGGCTAATTACGGCGCGGTTCTGATTGTGCTGGAGATTGACACACCGGGCGGGCGGGTGGATTCAGCTGAGCAAATCGGCAATATGGTCAGGGACAGCAAAATTCCTACCGCAGCCTACATCAAAGGCGACGCCGCTTCCGCAGGCAGTTACATAGCGCTTAATGCTGGTGCCATTATCATGAAGCCGGGGAGTATGATCGGTGCCGCTTCGCTGGTAGATATGAATGGCAATAGCGTGGATGACGCAAAAATGGTATCCTACTGGAAATCCAAGATGGTAGGAGCCGCATCGCTGAATGGGCGTGATCCGGACGTAGCTGCCGGGATGATGGACATCAATCTGGTGGTGAACAAGCCGGAACTCGGTGTGGACAAAGGACAGGGAGAGATCATCGCTCTGAGCAGTGAGGAAGCGCTCCAGGCCGGTTACGCTGACCGCATTGCGGGTACCGCAAATGAGGCCATCTCCTGGCTGGGTTACTCAACAGATGACATTTTTCGCGTAGAGCATACCGGCGCGGAGAAAATGTCGCATTTTCTGACGAATCCGGTTATTATGACGATTCTGCTCTTCGTCGGCATCGCCGGGGTGTTCATTGAGCTGCTGGTGCCCGGCTTTGGTGTGCCCGGAATTATCGGGACGCTGGCGTTCGCCCTCTATTTCTTCGGGAATTATGTGGCTGGCTTCGCCGGGGCAGAGACCCTGCTGCTGTTCATTCTGGGACTCGTAATGCTTGTGCTGGAGCTGTTTGTGCCTAGCTTCGGTATTCTGGGGCTGCTGGGCTCCGTCAGCCTTGTGGCTGGGGTAGTAAGAGCTGCTTACAGCTTAACGCATGCGATGTTCAGTCTTGGCATTGCTTTTTCGGCAGCGGCAGTTGTGATTGTGATTGTAGCGGTGGTCTTCAAGGAGCGGGGGATCTGGAACCGGTTCATTCTCCAGGACAGTCTTACCAAAGAGCAGGGCTTTGTCCCTGTGACGGAGAAGCTGAGTTTGATCGGAGCCTCAGGGATCAGCGTAACTCCGCTGCGGCCAGCCGGAACCGCCGCGATTGGCGGCGAGCGGATTGATGTGGTGACAGAGGGCGGATTCATCAATGCACAAACCGCTATTTCGGTGGTGAAGGTCGAAGGCGGCCGCGTGGTCGTGAAAGAATCCCTGAAGTAAGCTGTGAAATAAGCTGAGCCTCCTCTTAAGGATTTGCAGCAATGTGGAACTGAATGAATACTTAGGTTACTCAAAAAATAACGGAGGTTGTAAAGCGTATGATGGAAGCATCTATGATTACTTTTTTGCTGATTGCGGTTGTTGTGATCATTGTACTAAGCGTTTTCTTCAGCTTCTTCCCGGTCATGCTGTGGGTGTCCGCCTGGGCATCCGGCGTTAGAATCAGCATTATTACGCTGGTAGCGATGCGTCTGCGGCGGGTAACGCCAAGCCGGATTGTTAATCCGCTGATTAAGGCTACCAAGGCCGGATTGGGGCTGAACATCAATCAGCTCGAAAGCCACTACCTGGCCGGAGGGAACGTAGACCGGGTGGTTAATGCGCTGATTGCGGCGCAAAGAGCGGATATCCCGCTGGAATTCACCCGTGCTGCGGCCATCGATCTGGCAGGGCGCGATGTGCTGCTGGCAGTTCAGATGAGCGTTAACCCGCGGGTCATTGAAACGCCGATTGTTGCAGCAGTCGCCAAGAACGGGATTGAAGTGAAGGTCAAAGCGCGGGTGACTGTCCGGGCCAATATCGACCGGCTCGTCGGCGGTGCAGGGGAAGAAACAATTATTGCCCGTGTCGGCGAGGGGATTGTAACCACAGTAGGTTCGAGTAATTCGCATAAGGATGTACTAGAGAATCCCGACTCGATCTCGCGGACAGTGTTGTCCAAGGGTCTGGACTCAGGTACAGCCTTTGAAATTCTGTCGATCGATATTGCGGATGTGGATGTCGGCAAGAACATCGGTGCGTACCTGCAAACCGAGCAGGCGGAGGCCGATAAGCGCATCGCCCAGGCCAAGGCTGAGGAACGCAGAGCGATGGCTGTCGCCCACGAGCAGGAAATGAAGGCGCGCGTGGTTGAGATGAAGGCGCTGGTGGTTGAAGCCGAATCCCAGGTTCCGCTGGCGATGGCTGAAGCACTGCGCTCCGGTAAACTTGGTGTAATGGACTACATGAACCTCAAAAATATTGAGGCCGACACGCAGATGCGCGGCTCCCTCGGTAAATTAAACGACGGGGACGACAGCAGCCGTCCGCCCCACAAATAAAGGGATGTGATTCCCATGAGCAGCATAATCTACATCGTGGTCATTGCGGTGATCGCGGTCATCAGCAACTGGAACAAAAATAAAGGCAAGTCCGCCCCGCGCGGCGGCATGCCTACCTTTGGCGGCGGCGGGAGCGAAGGCAATCCGCTGCGCCGTCCCCGTGTTCCCGCCCGGCCAGAGGACAGCGGGCGCCCTGGACGTCCAGGCAGCAGATTTCCTGAGCCTGAAGCGCGGCGGGCGAATTCGGACCGGCCGGCTCCCGCGCCGGAAGAGCGGGAGTACGACGCTTCGCCGGCTTGGCCGGAGCGGGCAGAGCAGCCGACGCCTGACTACGAGACAGGCGAAGGGATGTCCATGGAGCAGGCCGGCGATATGGACGGTGTGCAGATCCGGACAGAACGCATGCAGCGGGAGCTGGAGCGTCTGCAGGCAGCTTTTGACGGCATGGCAGCTGCAGTGCCGTCTACAGGCGCAATGACTGCCGGAGAGGGCTCCAGTCCGTCTCAGGCAGGTACAGGGCAGCATCCGCTGGCGCGTGACCGTGAGGCGCTGCGCAGCGGCCTGGTGTGGGCGGAGATTCTGGGACCGCCCCGTTCCCGGCAGCCGCATGCCTCTGTCCGCAAGGAAGGCTGAGATCCCGTCAGATGAGCGGTTTCAGAACCGAATTATATACCAGGCTCTGCCATAATGCCCGGTTTTGCTCTTTAAGAGGAGCAGACCCGGGCTTTTTGCCGTGCTGTCCCTTGGACCTATCCGGCAGAATCCGCTGTATATACGGCTGCCTGGCGGATGGAGCCGCAGGAGCTTCCCGGTACAAATGATGTGAGTTCCTCTCATAAACAAACGCCCTCCCGCATAAGGTGTACAGAAGGCAGGAAGGGGGAGCGTCTACTTATGACCCGTATCGGCCGCAGGCTGCGGGGATGGACAAACGGGGTACTGGATCTTCCGCAGGATGTGCTGCAGGAGATGCCCCGGATCACCCTGATCGGCAATAAGGAATTGTATATTGAGAATCACCGCGGCGTGCTGCATTTCTCATCGGAGCAGCTAAGGCTGGCGTTAGCCAAAGGATATTTGGAGATTTCCGGTGAAGGGCTGGTCATCCGCAATATTCTGGGCCAGGAGCTTGCCGTTGAAGGTATTATCGGTGAAATCAGGTATAGGGAAAGTGGGGAGAATCCATGAAAGAGCCGCCTCTGTCATCACTGCGGGGGTTCGTTACACTGCATGTGACGGGACCGCAGGTGGAAACCTTTATCAATGCTGTAACCGGAGCAGGCATCGTCATCTGGGATGTGAGGCCTGCCGGGGACGGCGCTTCGCTGAACCTGCTGCTCGATGATTTCTTCAGCCTCCGTCCGCTCCTGAAGAAGACAGGCTGCCGCATGCATGTTACGGCCCGTAACGGAATTCCTTTCCGGGCGGCCCGCTTATGGAAGCGGAAGTTTTTTGCCGCAGGACTGCTGATCTTCGGTGTGGGGCTGCTGCTGCTGTCCTCCATGGTGTGGAGCATCAAGGTTGAAGGGAATACCCGCATTCCCACCGAGGATATCCTGGAAGCCGCCCGCAAGGAGGGGGTATACCCTTTTCAGTGGATTTGGCGGATGGAAGAATCGGACAAGCTCTCCAGGGAGCTGACCACCCTTGTTCCGGGTTTGACATGGGCAGGCTTCCACCGGACGGGGACGAGCATTACGATCCAGGTTGTCGAAGCCGACCGCCCGGAGACTAAGCCGCTGCTCAGCCAGCGCCATCTGATCAGCAGAACGGATGCGGTTGTCACCGAAATCTATGCGGAGCAGGGCAGACCTGTGGTGAGCCGCAACTCGCGCGTCAAAAAAGGGGACATCCTCATCTCCGGGGTGCTGGGCGACGAAGAGAATAGAGAACTGGTAGTAGCCAAAGGCGATGTTAAAGGCCTGGTATGGCATGAATATAATCTTGAAGTGCCCCTCAAAAGAACGGGCAGTTCCTATACAGGAGAACGCAAAGACCGTACGTATCTTGTTCTCGGCAAGTGGGCGGTGCAGCTGTGGGGCTACGGGGATTCCGGCTTTGAGAAGTCGCGTACGCTTACGGAGCCCGATATGCTGTCCTGGCGGTCCTTCCAGCTGCCGCTGGGCCTGATGACCGAGAAGGAAATGGAGATTAAATATACCGCTGAAATGCTGACTCCGGAGGCCGCACGGGAGGAAGGGCTGACTCGGGCCAAGAGTGATATTTTCGCGCGTTACGGTGCTGACAGCGTCATCAAAAGTCAAAAAATTTTGCATGAGAAGAAAGAGAATGGTAAAGTTTATATGAAAGTGCTGTTTGAAGTGGAAGAGAGAATCGCGGAAGAACTTCCGATAGTAAACAATTGAGGAGAATGAGGCTACTTGTCAGAACAGACTGCAAGCATTCGTATATCTTTGCAAAATGCGGGAGAAGCTCAATCCCTGTTCGGCCCGCAGGACGGATTCCTGAAAATTATCGAGAAAGAAATTCCGGCGGTTATCGACTCGCGTGAAGCTGAAGTTACCATTCGCGGTGCTGAGCGTGAAGTGGACATGCTGGGCCAGCTGTTCAACGTGCTGCTGTCCCTGGTACGGGGCGGTTACATATTAAGTGAGCGTGATGTGCAGTACGCCGTAGAACTGGCGAAGGATTTCCGTGCCGATCAGCTGCTTGACCTGTTCAAAGGTGAAATTACAACAACTTTCCGCGGAAAACCCATCCGCGTCAAAACGATTGGCCAGAAACATTATGTGACAACCATCAAAAAGCGTGATATCGTCTTTGGCATCGGGCCGGCGGGAACAGGCAAGACTTATCTTGCCGTTGTGCTCGCGGTGACGGCGCTCAAGGAGGGCTCGGTCAAGCGTATCGTGCTGACGCGTCCGGCAGTGGAGGCAGGCGAGAACCTGGGCTTCCTTCCCGGAGATTTGCAGGAGAAGGTAGACCCGTATCTGCGGCCGCTCTACGACGCCCTGTACGACGTTATGGGGCCTGATCAGGTAGCCAAGGCGCTGGAGCGCGGGCTGATCGAGATCGCGCCGCTTGCCTATATGCGCGGGCGTACGCTGGAAGATGCTTTTATTATCCTCGACGAGGCCCAGAATACCACACCAGAACAAATGAAAATGTTCCTCACCCGGCTGGGCTTCGGCTCCAAGATGGTCATTACGGGCGATGTTACCCAGATCGATCTGCCGCGCGGCAAGAAGTCAGGGCTGATAGAAGCCAAAACGATATTATCCGGTATTGAGGAGCTCGGCTTTGTCTATTTTGCAGAACAGGACGTAGTCCGGCATTCCCTGGTGCAGAAAATTATCGTTGCCTATGACCGCTCTGCCGAAAACCTCCAATAAAAAAGGGGATTGTCTTCATGGCCTCAAAGCAACCATCGAAATTAAGCGGATTTGTATATAGCACTAACGGGTGGAAGTATAGCGCGGTCTCGCGCTATGCTCTTTTCCTGTTATTGGGGCTTGTTTTCTACTTCAGCCTGTCCTCTGATTTGCTGCCCAAAAAGTATGACATCAAAGAGGGAACACGCAGCGCCAAGGAAATTACAGCACCCAAGCAAATCCTGGACACCAATGCCAAGCTGAAGGCCCAGGAAGAAGCGGCTGAGAATGTAGTCAATCGTTATGCGATTATTCCAATGCGGGCTGAGAACCTCGTAACGCTGCTGCTCGACCGGATCGACCGGCTGAATCAGGATGATACGATTTCACAAAGCGATAAGACGACGATCTACCGTGAGGAGATTCCGCGGCGGGCCAACGATTTTATTCTTAATTTTGTTGCTGCCAGCAGTAAAGCCGGGACGTATTCAGAGCATCTGCTCGCTGAAATGCAGTCGGTCATCAAAGATCAGGCGTATGTGATTCCGGAAGAAACGTATATTAAGATTCCGCGGCTGACCTCCCAGGATATCATTGAGATGAAGCCTGTCGCCCGGGATATTGTCACCAAGCTGATGAATGACCAGATTACCGACGCCCAGACCGCACGCGCTAAAGTGGCGGAGCAGGTCAGCGTCAGCTCGCTGAGCCAGCGTACAGCCCGCGAGGTTGTGCAGGAACTGGTACGGCTGGTTATTACCAGCAACAAATTCTATGACGAGGATGCGACCAAGGAAGCAAAGGTACAGGCCCGCCAGAATACACCTGATGTATTCATTGAGCAGGGGGATGTACTGGTCGCCAAGAACCAGGAGATTACTCCGGAGCTGTATGCTCTTCTGGACGAGAACGGCCTCTTGAGCAAAGAAGTTAATTATTGGCCGCAATTCGGACTGCTGCTGCTCTCTGTGCTGCTGTCTTTTGGCCTGATGACATTCATCCGTTATAACGGGGGGACCTCCGGCTTCAAGTATAATAACTCCCAGCTGCTTATGCTGGTGCTGGTGTTTATAATTACAATTATTATGATGAAGCTGGCGGCATTCCTGCAGACGGATGTCCGGACGTATATAGGCTTCCTGGCTCCTGTAGCGATAGGTGCGATGCTGATTTCCATGCTGCTGGATATGACTTTGGCCTATTTCTGTTCCATTCTGTTCAGTGTTCTTGCCAGTATTCTACTGAACGTGCAGCAGAACACCGTATTTGATTTCACCTTCGGCTTCTTTGCACTTATTGTGAGCTATGTGGCTATTTTCTCCACCCATCGGGCAGGACAGCGCTCTACACTCCTGAAAGGCGGAATCATGGTATCCCTGTTCGGCTGCCTGACGGTAGCTATTTTGACCATGCTGAGCGGAGGCGTGTGGAACGAAACGCAGACGCTGTATTCCATCGGCTTCGCGTTTGCCAGCGGTCTGCTGACTGCCGTGCTGGTAATCGGCCTGATGCCATTCTTCGAAGCTACATTCGGTATCCTGTCGGCACTGAAGCTCGTCGAATTGTCTAACCCGAACCATCCGCTGCTGCGTAAGCTGCTTACGGAGACACCGGGAACGTACCATCACAGTGTTATGGTCGGGAACTTGTCCGAGGCCGCTGCTGAAGCGATCGGAGCGGACGGCCTGCTGTGCCGGGTGGGTTCGTATTATCATGATATCGGCAAGACGAAACGGCCGTTCTATTTCATTGAGAACCAGAACAATATGGAGAACCCGCATGATTCGATTGAGCCGAAGCTGAGCAAATCCATCATTGTGGCCCACGCCCGAGACGGGGTGGAGATGCAGAAGGAGTACAAGCTGCCGAAGCCGATCCGCGATATCGCGGAGCAGCATCACGGCACGACGTTCCTGCATTATTTTTATCATAAGGCACTGAAGCTGGCGGAGGAAAAGGGTGTCGAGCCCGACTTCACGGAGGAGGACTTCCGTTATCCGGGACCGAAGGCACAGTCGAAGGAATCTGCAGTTGTCGGCATCGCCGACAGTGTGGAAGCCGCAGTCCGTTCGCTCCGCAAGCCTACCGTAGTGCAGGTAGAAACGATGATCGAGAAAATTATCAAAAGCCGGCTGGATGACCATCAGTTCGATGAATGCGACCTGACCATCAAAGAGCTGGATATTATTGCACGGACACTTAAAGAGACCGTAATGGGCATTTTCCATTCCCGGATTGAATATCCCGAGGATGTGCGCAAGCCCAAAAAAGAGGAAGGGGCCATCAAAAATGAGCCTGAGCGTCGTTTGGAACAATGAACAGGAAGAACATGAGATTAACAGCGAGCTGATTGAATTGCTGGAGCGCATTCTGCAGAAAGCGGGTGAAGCTGAAGGGATCGAGAAGGGTGAAGTGGATCTTACCTTTGTCGATAATGAGCGCATTCATGAGCTTAACCTGGAGTACCGGGGAATTGACCGTCCGACGGATGTGCTGTCCTTCGCGATGAATGAGACCGGAGAAGATGAGCCGGAAATTATATATGCTGTGGCCGAAGACGAGGGTGAGGAGCTGGAGGAAGTTCCTTATGTGCTTGGAGATATTATTATCTCCGTAACGCGTGCGCAAGAGCAGGCGCTGGAATATGGACATTCGCTGGAGCGCGAGCTGGGCTTCCTGTTCGTCCATGGTTTCCTGCATTTACTGGGTTATGATCATCAGGACCCGGAATCCGAGGCGGAGATGATGTCCAAGCAGGAGAACGTTCTGGCTCAGGTCGGGTTGACACGCTAATGGTCAAGAACACGGCGGTCGGCCACAAAAAATTCTGGCATTCTTTTCGCTTCGCGGCTCATGGCATTGCTGCGGCTTTCCGGTCGGAGCTGAATATGAAGGTGCACAGCGGTCTTGCTGTTATAGTGCTGGCCGCCGCCGCTGCATTCAGGCTTCCTCTGTCAAGCTGGATGCTGCTGCTCCTGGCGATTACGCTGGTGCTGACCGCCGAGCTGCTGAATACGGCAATTGAAGCGACGATTGATCTGGTCTCGCCGGAGATTCATCCCTTGGCTAAGAAGGCCAAAGATACCGCCGCAGGAGCTGTACTGCTTACGGCGGTGTTTGCTGTTATTACGGGAATCTATGTTTTTTATCATCCCGTGATGGACTGGATCACAAGTCTTATGTCATAATCAGTTTACAACTTCAGCTTAGGGAGAGGCGGATCCGCTTTGTGCGCTCCGTCATCTTTACTTAGAACTGCAAAACCGGGCCATGCTTAAGTGGCGGGTTATGTACGAAGAATAATCGATGCGGTGTATGCCTACGAAGCGAATTTTGTGCGAAGAATAAACGAAGCAGTGTATACTCACAAAACTAGGTCCATGCTTACGAAGTGAGTTTTATTTCGAAGAAAATTCAATGAAGAGAATGCTCAATAAAACTTTCAGGAGGACAACTATGGATTCTGCTCTACTTCTTCAGGAAGCGATCAAGGCAAGAGTCAATGCATATATACCTTATTCTCGTTTCGGGGTCGGCGCTGCACTGCTGGACCAGGACGGGAATGTTCACCACGGCTGTAATATTGAGAATGCTGCTTACGGCCCGACCAACTGCGGGGAACGGACCGCTATGTTCCGCGCGATTGCGGACGGGCATAAGCCGGGTACCTTCCGGGCTATCGCTGTAGTCGCGGATACGGACGGCCCTGTATCGCCTTGCGGCGTCTGCCGCCAGGTGATGGTTGAGCTGTGCGGCCCCGATATGCCGGTAATCCTCGGCAACCTGAAGGGCGACATCGTGGAGACTACCGTGCGCGACCTGCTCCCCGGCGCTTTTGGTCCTTCGGATCTGGAGCAGGGGCAGGCTCCGGAGTAGGCTTCAGGTGGGGTGGAGCATTTAATTGGGGTTAGTTATGCTGGTGATCATAGGTTAATTGTATTTTGTACAATTAAAAGCCCGCTAACTCAGCTAAACTTCGATATAACTGCAAAAAGTACAACTATATTTGCAGTTTAGTCCGAAAATAGCCTCTAATTCAGGAAATAGTTGTATCAAATACAATTAAACCTGTAAAGGTTCTGATTCTAAACAGAATAAGTGTACAAAATACAATTAAGTTTGTTTTCGAGGGTTTTAGTATGGGTTTTTGTTGTTAAAGTAACCAGTCTTTTCCGCGCCGCAGTAAAGCGTGTTCCCGCAGGGAACGTAAGCGCTCATGCTCTAATTCCCTCTTCAATGCACCGGACGCTGAGCCCACGCCAGTTCCGGGTGTCCAGAGGGCCGGGGCCCTTGGGGTCCCCCTTGGCGAAGGGGGAATTAGGGGGATCGAAACGCTTTTGACCTTGTATCAAGGTTTCCAGATTGATCTAAAAATGTTATGAACGCTTTTGACCAAGTTGTAAGACAAATAGGAGGATTATATGAAATTCAAATCAGGGTTTGTCGCCATTATCGGCAGACCGAACGTAGGCAAATCGACACTCATGAACCAGGTGATCGGCCAGAAGATCGCCATTATGTCGGACAAGCCTCAGACGACCAGAAACAAAATTCACGGGGTATATACCGCCAATAATTCACAGATCGTATTCCTGGACACACCGGGTATCCATAAAAGACAATCCAAGCTGGGCGATTACATGAACCAGACGGCGATGAGCACCCTGCATGAAGTGGAGGCTGTATTGTTCCTGGTTGATGCTTCAGAGGGGATGGGCGGCGGTGACCGTTATATCGCGGAACAGCTGAACTCCATCAAGACACCGGTCATTCTCGTAATGAACAAGATTGACAAGATCGAGCCGGAAGCGCTGCTTCCGATGATTACCGAATACAACAAGCTGCATGAGTTCGCCGAGATTGTGCCGATTTCTGCCAAAATGGGCAGCAATGTCAATACGCTGCTGGAGCAGGTACAGAAATATCTGCCGGAAGGCCCGCAGTATTACCCGGACGACCAGATTACCGATCATCCGGAGCAGTTCGTCTGTGCGGAGCTGATCCGTGAGAAGATTCTGCATCTGACCCGCGAAGAAGTACCACACTCCATTGCAGTGGCGATTGAGGACATGAGTGTGGAACCTAATGGCGTAGTGCATATTTCGGCCGTTATTTTTGTGGAGCGCGATTCCCAGAAGGGGATCATTATCGGCAAGCAGGGCGCCCTGCTGAAAGAAGTCGGACGGCGTGCGCGGACGGATATTGAGAACCTGCTGGGTTCGAAGATTTTTCTGGAACTATGGGTAAAAGTGAAAAAAGACTGGCGCAATCAGGACCGCGTACTGCGGGATTTGGGCTTCCACAAAGACCAATAAACTCTCCCTCCGCTCCTACTTGGCAGGAATTGCAAGGATAGATCCTTGAGCTTCGTACATCCTACTTCTGAAGAGACATCGTGTTTCCGAAGAAAGGATGAATACGAATGCGGAACTTTTCGTGGAAGTATTTTGCAATGACTGGAGATGTCGATGCTTATTTGCTGTACAGGGAAGCCGGGGATTCGCCGGAGAGCAGCGGACCGCTGCCGGCGGAGGAAGAGATGGTCATTGATGAAGAAGCACAATAAGGACTGGTTGCTTGCCGAGTGGTTGGGGGAAGAGGCATGCTATACAGGGTGGAAGGGATCGTCATCCGCAGCATGGACTACGGCGAAGGGAACGCAATTATTACGCTTTGCACCGAGAACGCCGGTAAAGTAGGGGTTCTGGTACGGGGCGCTAAGAAGGTGAAAAGCCGCCATGCTGCCCTGATCCAGTTGTTCACAACAGGAGAATTTGTGTTTTTCCGCAACAATGGCGGACTGGGAACACTGAATGCCGGGGAGATCACGAAGTCCCATCATCCGCTGCGTGAGGATCTTGTCAAAGCGGCGTATGCATCCTATGCCTGCGAGCTGCTTGACCGGGTACTGCATGATGAAGAGACGGGAAGCTTTTGGTTCCGTCAACTAAGCGCCTGTCTGAATGCACTTGAAGAAGACAAAGAGCCCGGCATCATCATAAATGTTTTTGAAATGAAAGTGCTCCAGGCGGCAGGCTATGGCCCGCAGCTCGATGCCTGCGTCGTCTGCGATATGGACAAGCCGGATGAGGAGCTTAGAATCAGTCCGCGTCTTGGCGGTGTCATCTGCCGCAGCTGCCGGCATAATGATCCTCCGGCGATGGAGATTTCTCCGCGTGCCCTGAAGCTTCTTCGTGTATTCGCAGCGCTGGATCTGACCAGACTTGGCAATGTGGATGTGAAGCTTGATACCCGCGCGGAGCTCAAGGCCATTATGCGGGCATTTATGGATATGCAGCTGGGACTCCGGCTGAAGACGCAGAGTTTCCTCGATCAGCTCGATAAATACAATATTTGACGAAACGCGAAATATCCGTTACTATAAGTTCAGTTTCTTTTTACAGCAATTTATAGCAATGCCGTGATTGCTCCAGCTTATGGAGAGAGTGCAGTGATCGGGAAAGTAATGAATCGATTTGTCGCTTCAGCGAGCCGGGGATAGTGGAAGCCTGGCGGGACAACGTTCATGAACATGGCGCCCGGGAGTACGGAAGCGGCAGTATGAAAAGTGGATTTCGCGTAGCGTAATCAAGTAGGGTGGAACCGCGGGAGAAGAATTTGAGGCTCTCGTCCCTATGTCTGTTAATCAGGCATGGGGGCGGGAGCTTTTTTGCCTTGTGATGGACCTATGGAGGATATACTCTCCGTAACCTGCCGCAGGGATATAGAAGCCGGTGACCGCCTCCATCGCGCAGCAGCAAGAGCCAGTCATAAGTAAGAGGCAGTACACACTTGTAAAGCGAAGGAGTCGGTAGTATGAACTTTCAGCAGATGATTCTGACACTGCAGCAGTTCTGGGCAGCCCAGAACTGCATTCTCGTCCAGCCGTATGATACGGAAAAAGGGGCGGGCACGATGAATCCTATGACCTTTTTGCGGTCGCTTGGTCCAGAGCCCTGGAAGGTCGCTTATGTCGAGCCTTCACGCCGTCCGTCAGACGGCCGTTACGGGGAGAACCCGAACCGCCTGTACCAGCATCACCAGTTCCAGGTCATCATCAAGCCGTCCCCGGACAATATTCAGGAGCTGTACCTGGATAGCTTGAAGGCACTGGGCGTAGATCCCCTGCTGCATGACGTACGGTTTGTTGAAGACAACTGGGAGAACCCGTCCCTGGGCTGTGCGGGCCTCGGCTGGGAAGTATGGCTGGATGGTATGGAAATTACGCAATTCACCTACTTCCAGCAGGTAGGCGGAATTGAAGCAAGTCCGGTAGCGGTGGAAATTACCTATGGTATGGAGCGTCTTGCTTCCTACATTCAGGATAAAGAAAATGTATTCGATCTGGAATGGGTCGACGGAATGACTTACGGTGATGTGTTCCATCAGCCGGAGGTGGAGCATTCCACGTATACTTTTGAAGTCTCCGATGTCAAAATGCTGTTCACCCTGTTCAACACCTACGAAGAGGAAGCGCGCAGAGCGATGGAGAACCACCTGGTTTTCCCGGCGTATGACTACGTGCTGAAATGCTCGCATACCTTCAACCTTCTGGATGCGCGCGGAGCGATCAGTGTAACGGAACGTACGGGCTTCATTACAAGAGTGCGTAATCTTGCCCGCACCGTAGCGGCAACATATCTGGAGGAACGCGAGAAGCTCGGCTTCCCGCTGCTGAAGAAAGAAGGTGCTGACCTTGTCTAAAGATATTTTGTTCGAGATCGGTCTTGAGGAAATTCCGGCCCGCTTCATCCGCGCCGCTATGGAACAGCTGAAGGACAGAACCGTGAAATGGCTCGAAGCCTCAAGGATCAGCCACAATGGCGTAAGTGCATATGCAACACCGCGGCGTCTTGCTGTGCTGGTGAAGGATGCTGCGCAGCGGCAGGAAGATGTAAGTGAAGAAGTCAAAGGCCCGTCACGCAAAATCGCCCTGGACGCAAACGGCGAATGGAGCAAGGCGGCACTTGGTTTTGCCCGCAGCCAGGGAGTAGCACCGGAGCAGTTTACCTTCAAGGAACTGGCAGGCGTAGAATATATCTATGCCACCAAGAGCAGCACCGGGATTGAGACAGCTTCCCTGCTCTCTGAAGGTCTTACAGGTATTGTAAATGCCATGACTTTCCCCAAAAATATGCGCTGGGGCGCTTATGATTTCAAATTTGTCCGTCCGATCCGCTGGATGGTCGCGCTCTTCGGCCAGGAGATTATTGACCTTACGATTACCGGAGTCAAAGCCGGCAATGTGAGCCGCGGCCACCGTTTCCTTGGGAAGGAAGCAGTTATTGCTGAGCCTGCCCTGTATGTCGAAGCTCTGCGCAGCCAGCATGTGCTCGTAGATGTGAAGGAACGCGAAGAGCTGATCCTTAGCGGAATCAACAAGCTCGCAGAAGAGAAGAGCTGGAAGATTGCGATTAAGGAAGATCTGCTCGAAGAAGTGCTGTTCCTGGTAGAAACACCGACCGTCTTGTTCGGTACATTCGACCCTGCTTTCCTGAACATCCCGCAGGATGTGCTGATTACTTCCATGCGCGAACATCAGCGTTACTTCCCGGTGTTCGGCGAAGACGGCAAGCTTCTTCCGTTCTTCGTAACTGTGCGCAACGGGAATGCAGTATCGCTGGATGTGATCGCCAAGGGTAACGAGAAGGTGCTGCGCGCCCGGCTGCAGGATGCCAAATTCTTTTATGAAGAGGACCAGAAGCTGCAGATTAACGATGCGCTGGCCAAGCTCGAGAATATCGTGTATCACGAAGAGCTGGGCAGTGTAGGAGATAAAGTGCGCCGCATCCGTGCCATCGCTGACCGTCTGGCTGTGAAGCTTGCGCTGCCGGCAAGTGCCGCGGCTGAAGTCAGCCGGACTGCGGATATCTGTAAATTCGACCTGGTTACGCAAATGGTTGGTGAGTTCCCTGAGCTGCAGGGTACGATGGGTGAGGATTATGCCCGTAAGTCCGGCGAAGCTGACAATGTATCCAAAGCGATCTTTGAGCACTATCAGCCGCGTTTCGCCGGAGATGCCGTTCCTTCCACGCAAGCTGGACTGGTAGTCAGCCTGGCCGATAAAATCGACACCATCGTGGGCTGTTTCTCGATCGGAATTATTCCGACCGGTTCCCAGGACCCTTATGCACTGCGCCGTCAGGCGGCAGGAATTGTGCAGATTGTGCTGGAGCATCAGCTCAGCATCAGTTTGCAGGAAATTTTCGCTGCAGCGCTGGAAGTTCATGAAAGTTTACGTGCAGAGAAACATTTCACCCCTGAGCTGCGTATAAACCTTTACGAGTTCTTCGGTCTGCGCGTCAAACGCCTATTATCCGACAATAATGTCCACTATGATGTGGTGGATGCAGCTACTGCTGCCGGTTTCGATGATATCGTTGATGTGGTAGGCAGAAGTCTTGCGCTTATGAATGCAGTAACAGACGTAGCTGATTTCAAAATCACTGTGGATTCCCTGACCCGTGTCAGCAATCTGGCGGCCAAAGCAGCCGAAGGGGCGGTAATCGATCCTGCTCTGCTCAAAGAAGAAGCCGAACAGAAGCTGTACCAGACCTGGCAGAGTATCCATGACCCTTACCGCGAAGCACTTGCCATCCGGCATGCGGCTGAAGCGCTGCAGATTCTGTCGGGGCTGAAGGAAGCCGTCACCGGATTCTTCGATTCCGTTATGGTTATGGCCGAAGACGAGGCGGTTCGCGCTAACCGTCTGGCACTCCTGTCCGGCATCAACGCGGACTCCAGATTGTTTGCCGATTTCGGCAAGCTGGTGTGGTAAGCAGGGACTGAAATTCAAGTAATGTTTGTGACTTATGGTATAGATTGAGGGTTTAGGGTATAAATATACGGAACGGTGCCAATGAGTAAGTTGACATTCGTTCCGTATTTATGCTTTACAAAGAAGGATTTCTGCCAAGCGGAGCGTATATATATTACACGGGAATTTGGTGAGAAGCATGGTGAGGTCCCAGGAAAGAAAGATTGTCGTGGATGGGGATGCTTGTCCGGTCAAACAGGAGATCACTACCGTGGCCCGCAGTTTTGGCATACCGGTGCTGATGGTTTCTTCTTACGATCATGTACTCAAAGCTGAAGAAGGTGTTACGGTTGTCCAGGTGGACCGCGGAGCTGACAGTGCCGATTTGTATATCGCTAATCATATTTCTGCAGGAGATGTCGTAATTACGCAGGATTATGGACTTGCTGCGCTGGCGCTGGGCAAACGCTGCAGGGTGCTCTCGAACCGGGGGCAGGAATATGAGGATTCCAAAATGGATTTTATGCTGGAGGGCAGGCATGCCCGGGCGGTAGAGCGCAGGCGCGGCCACTATTCCAAGGGGCCAAAAGCGATTACCGCAGAGGAAAAAATTTATTTTCAACATAAACTGACAAAAGTTTTAACTTTTTTGCAGGAGAATGTTCAGCTGTAGCGAATTATATTTATTTGTTAAGAGATGAAGGTGGTTGAAGTGGCTAGCGGACACGGTAATATTCCGGAAGAGGTTATCGAGAGCGTGCTGGCGCGGCATGATATTGTCGATACAGTCGGTAAGGTTGTCCATTTGTCCAAGCAGGGGAAATATTTATGGGGCCTCTGCCCGTTCCATTCGGAGAAATCCCCTTCCTTCACTGTCACCCCTGACCGGGGAGTATTTCATTGCTTTGGCTGCGGTATGGGCGGAAATGCCATCAAGTTCAGGATGGAAATCGAAGGATTGTCCTTCCCCGAAGCAGTCAGAATAATGGCGGAAGAAAGTGATATACCCGTGCCCGAGGGCAGAGGAGGGGCGCTCGCTCCACCCGATCCAGAGCGGGACCGGCTGATTCAGGCGTATGATTTATCGGCTAAGTATTATCATTATCTGCTGAAGAACACGGAATACGGCACTGCCGCCATGGAGTATTTAAGAACCCGGGGTTTCAGCGATAAAATGATTGACCAGTTTCAAATTGGCTATGCACCGGACCGTTGGGATACACTGCTGCAGTTTCTGGAGAAACGGAGCTTTGATCTCGCCGAGATGGAGAAGGGCGGGCTGCTCTCTGCCCGGGGTGAAGGCAAAGGTTATCTGGACCGTTTCCGCGGCCGAGTCATTTTTCCGATTGCCAACCGCATGGGTAAGACCATCGCCTTTGCCGGAAGAATATTTGGTGAAGGCCAGCCGAAATATTTAAACTCCCCGGAGAGCCGGTTATTCAACAAAAGCCGGATCCTGTACAACTTGCACCAGTCCAAAGCATCCATCCGCAAAACGCGGCAAATCGTCCTGTTCGAGGGATACGGTGATGTCATTTCGGCTTGGGATGCAGGTGTGCATAACGGGGTGGCGACCATGGGTACATCGCTTACCGAGGGCCATGTGGCGCTGATGAAAAGTCTGGGGGATGAGATTGTACTCTCTTATGACGGAGATAAGGCGGGACAAGCTGCAGCACTCAAGGCCATTCCACTGCTGGAAGAAAGCGGGCTGAGAGTTAAGGTTGCACTGCTCCCGGGCGGAATGGACCCCGATGAATTTATCAACCGGCATGGCGGGGACAGATTCAGGGAACAGGTCATTGACTCCGCAGTATCATCCATAAAATTTAAGCTTATATATCTGAAAAAAAACCATATACTCCTAGAGGAAGACGGCAAAATCGCCTATGTCAAGGAGGCTCTTGAGATCATTGCCGGGCTCCACTCCTCGACAGAGCGTGAGGTATATCTGAGGGAAATCGCCTCCGAGCTGGAGCTATCCTATGACAGCTTGAAGCAGGATTGCAATTTACTTCGGGCGTCCATGCAAAAAAACATTCCCGAAGGGGATAATAACGACAAAAGGTGGAATAATGGTAGGCATAAAAAAGGGCAAGTGCAGACACCTACGCTGCTGCCTGCTTACCATGTTGCGGAACGGCGCCTTTTATCACTGATGATTCAGGATCCGGAAGCGGCGGCCTATGTGGGCGAGCGCCTCGGGGAAGAGTTCAATATTGATGATCATGCGGCAATTGCCGCTTATCTATATGCCTATTATGCGCAAGGCAAACCACCCGGCATCAGCCGGTTTCTATCATCGCTTCAGGATGACCGTCTGGAGAAGACTGCTACGGCGATCTCCATGATGGATACCCCTCCGGACTGGAATACCAAGGTTCTGGACGATTGTATTCGTGAAGTGCAGAAGTATCCTCTGCAGCGCAAAATAGAACCCAAGCGTGAAGAGATGATTCAGGCGGAAAAATCCGGTGACTTTTTGCGTGCAGCACAAATAGCAAGTGAAATTTTAGCCCTAGAGAGACAATGAGACATTGACAGGATGTACCTAGGGAGGAGGGAGTCGAATTATGGCGAACGATCAGCACACTGAACTGGAAGCGGAATTTACTCTGGATCAGGTTAAGGATCAGCTTATTGATCATGGTAAGAAAAGATCATCATTGAACTACAAAGATATTATGGAGAAATTATCGCCGTTTGATCAAGACCCCGAGCAGATGGAGGAATTCTACGAGCAGCTGAGCGATCTGGGGATCGAAGTTGTGAACGAGAATGATGAAGAGGTTAACAGCCTCCGGCCAAGTGAGGATAATGAGGACAAAGACAGCGATGATTTCAGCTTTGACGACGATCTGTCGCTGCCTCCGGGCATCAAGATCAACGACCCCGTACGGATGTATCTGAAGGAAATCGGGCGTGTTCCGCTGTTATCGGCTGACGATGAAGTGGAACTGGCGATGAGAATCAAGAATGGTGACGAGGAAGCGAAGCGGAGACTTGCGGAAGCGAATCTGCGGCTCGTAGTCAGTATCGCCAAACGTTATGTCGGACGCGGCATGCTGTTCCTCGATTTGATTCAGGAAGGCAACATGGGTCTGATCAAGGCCGTTGAGAAGTTCGACCACAATAAAGGCTTCAAATTCAGTACCTATGCAACCTGGTGGATCCGTCAGGCGATTACCCGCGCGATTGCCGACCAGGCGCGGACCATCCGTATTCCAGTGCATATGGTGGAAACCATCAACAAATTGATCCGGGTCTCCCGCCAATTGCTGCAGGAGCTGGGACGTGAGCCTTCGCCGGAAGAGATTGCGGCTGAGATGGAACTGACCGTTGAGAAGGTTAGAGAAATCATGAAGATTGCCCAGGAGCCGGTATCACTGGAAACACCAATCGGTGAGGAAGATGATTCGCATCTGGGAGATTTCATTGAGGATCAGGAGGCGCTTGCGCCTGCGGATGCAGCGGCTTATGAGCTGCTGAAGGAACAGCTGGAGGATGTGCTGGACACGCTCACCGAGCGTGAAGAGAACGTGCTGCGCCTGCGTTTCGGACTGGATGACGGACGGACGAGAACCCTTGAAGAAGTGGGCAAAGTGTTCGGTGTTACCCGCGAGCGTATCCGCCAGATAGAAGCCAAAGCACTGCGCAAACTGCGTCACCCGAGCCGCAGCAAGCGGTTGAAGGATTTCCTCGAATAGACGTATAAGGCCGGACCTTCTGCTGCACGGTGGCAGGAGGTCCTTTTAGTTTGACAGGTCAAGGCAAGATCTGGAAAGAGGGATGAAACGTTGAATTTGGAGAAACGTGACACTATTTTAAGAGAAATTCAGTACTGGAGAAGAAGCAAGCTGCTGCCGGAGCAATATTGTGACTTCCTGACCAACCTGTATGATGATCAAGCAGAAATTAAGGATAGCAATCCGGTGTCGCTGCGGAATCTACAGCAGGGAAGCATCAAAATTTGGCTGTTTGGTTTTGGAATAATTTCCTTGATTTTCTTGATTAGTCTTTATTTTAGCGTTTTTCCCTGGCCTTTGCAACTTGCCACGGCGCTCTGTGTATTAATTGTATGTTATGGCTATTCTGCTATTTATCAGGACCGCAACAAGATGATCAGTCTGGTACTGGCAGGAATCGGCAGCGTGTTAACCCTCGGGTTCGGGCTATGGCTGATTGCCCTGCATGATCTGGATCCGGACTTTTGGAGACCTTTGCTGATTGCAGGCTGCGGTCTCCTATGGTGTGTACTTGGTTTCTTTCTGCGTATCGGACTCCTTCATTTTTGCGGTTTTGCTTTTTGGGCCTTGCTGTATGCGGGATTCTTCGGCCAGGCCCGGCCGGATGCTTCCATTCTCATGCTGGAGCTGCTCTGGGTTCCGCTATGTGTGCTGATGATCTGGCTGAGCTGGCTTTTGTATCACCGGGTTAGCGGGGTCTCGGGTGTGTACCTGGGCGTCGGCGTTTCGCTCTGGCTGATGCCGGAAATCGATGCGCTATGGCTCAGATCAGGATTCCCGGAATGGACTTCGCTTATATTAATACTGAAGATCGCGGTAGGCTTAGCGCTGCTGTTCATCTTCAGAAAAAAATGGATAACGTGGGTGGCCTCATGAATAATGTAAAATTATCAGAACGGCTTCAGCTACTGCTGGAGCAGGTACCGGAAGGAAGCAGGCTTGCTGATATAGGTTCGGATCACGCCTTGCTGCCTGTTGCTGCAGTGATAAGCGGGCGTGTGCCCTCGGCAATTGCCGGGGAAGTGAACCTGGGACCGTATGAAGCGGCAGGCAGAGGTGTAGCTGAAGCAGGCCTCAGCAAGCAGATTGCTGTACGGCGTGGAGACGGACTTGAAGTACTGGAGCCGGGGGAAGCGGACACCATCACCATTGCCGGCATGGGCGGATCGCTAATCGCCGCTATTCTTGAACGCGGACAGAAACAGGGGAAGCTGGCCGGGGTGAAGACACTTGCGCTGCAGCCGAATGTAGGCGAGGATATTCTGCGCCGCTGGCTGCTTGGTAACGGCTGGGTGCTGATCTCGGAGCATATTTTGGAGGAAGACGGCAAAACTTATGAAATCCTTACAGCTGTCCCTGAAGGCAGCGAAGCTGGCCGGACGAATGAACAGCTGTATCAGGAATATGCGCCCGCAGGCGGCAAGGTGGCCTTTGATCAGGCTCTGCTGCTGCAGATGGGTCCTTGGCTGCTCCAAGCGCCGAATGAAGTGTTCATGGCGAAATGGCAGGGGGAAATCTCCAAGCTGGAAGGTATTCTGACCTCACTTTCGCGTTCAGAGCTGGAGGCGGCAGAAGAGAAGCGCAGTAAGATCAGTGCACAGATTAAGCGGATAGCGGAGGTGCTGGAATGTTTGCCAAAGGACAGACTGTAATAGGATATATGGAGCAGCTTGCCCCGAAGCATCTGGCGGAGGAATGGGATAATGTCGGGCTTCAGCTGGGCAGTCTGCAGAAGGAGATCACCGGCGTGCTGGTCGCGCTGGATGTTAACGACAGTGTCGTGGATGAAGCAATTGCCCAAGGCTGCAATCTGATCATCGCTCATCACGCGATTATTTTCCGGCCGGTCAAAGGCATTCTCACAGACACTCCCATGGGCCGGCTGTATGAGAAGCTGATCAAAAACGATATCGCCGTCTATATCAGCCATACCAATCTGGATGTGGCCGAGGGCGGAATGAACGATTGGATGGCCGAAGCGCTGGGGATTGAGAACGGTGCACCGATTAAGGATATTCATACAGAGCAATTGTCCAAGCTCGTTGTTTTTGTACCGAAGGATCACCACCAGAAGGTGCTGGATGCAATTCTGAACGCCGGAGCGGGCTGGATCGGCAATTATAGCCATTGCAGCTTCAACATCGAGGGATATGGCACCTTCATGCCGCAGGAGGGGACAGACCCTTATATCGGCAAGCAAGACAAGCTGGAGCGGGCTGAAGAGATCCGCATCGAGACTATAGTGCCGCAGCCCATCCGGAATAAAGTCGTGCAGGCGATGCTGAAAGCGCACCCCTATGAAGAGGTAGCATATGACCTGTATTCTATGGATCTTAAAGGCCGCAGCCTTGGACTGGGAAGAGTGGGCAAGCTTAAGGAGCCGGCCACGCTGGGAGAATTCGTAGAAACCGTTAAGAGCGGGCTGGACGTCGGCAGTGTGCGGGTTGTTGGTGATTTGAACCGCCCGATCCGCAAAGCGGCTGTAATGGGCGGTTCCGGTGCCAAGTATTACAGCAGTGCCATCTTCAAAGGAGCGGATGTGCTGGTGACTGGTGATATCGATTACCATACGGCACAGGATGCGCACCTGGCGGGTATCGCACTGATCGACCCGGGGCATAATGCGGAGAAGATCATGAAGGAGAAAGTTGCAGAGTTTCTTGCCGGTAAGCTGACGGAGCATAAGAGCAGTACTGTGGTGCATGCCTCCAAGCTGAATACCGAGCCTTTTAAATTCCTCTAAGCAGCTGCGTTGTAATTATTTGCACTTGTGCAGGCTGGTGCAAGTCTGTATAATATACAATGTTGTTCCGGAAAGTTTGACAGACAATCGCCGGTGTGCGTGAGAACGCCGCGGGAGGAAAGTCCGGGCTCCACAAGGCAGGATGCTGGATAACGTCCAGTCGGCGCGAGCCGAAGGATAGTGCCACAGAAATGGACCGCCGATGGCTGCTTTCGGGCAGCACAGGCAAGGATGGAACCGAGGTGTAAGAGACCCCGAGGAACGCTGGTGACTTCGTTCCTGGTAAACCCCATCTGGAGCAAGACCTAATGAGACGCAGCGTCTTCCTTAACCGGGAGAAGCAGCCTTCGCCTGAGGCGTGTCTAGGTTGGTCGCTGGAGCTGTGCAGTAATGTATGGCCTAGATAGATGATTGTCGCTTATGGTGGGAGGGTAGTTCCCGTTTGAACCACAACGAGCACAGAACCCGGCTTACGGCAAACTTTCCTAACTGACAACGAATAAGCACTGTGCGGTAACTCAATACACTTACACAATAAGACGGCGGCCTCCTTAGGGGGCCGCCTTTTGTGTACTGTTATAGATATACCTACAAATATCCGGAGAGTAAATTACATAGGAAGCAAGCGCTCCTCATACCGGGACAGTGCTGTCTCCAGCCGCTGCACCGCAAGCGGCAGCAGCTCCGGCCGCGTATGGGTGAAGTTGAGGCGCATCGCATTCTTCAGCGGACGTTCCGAGTAGAACACCTCACCGGGAACGAAGGCGACACCTTGCTCTACGGCGAGCGGGAGCAGCTCAGCGGTATGGATCTGATCAGGCAGGATCAGCCACAGGAACATGCCGCCGCGCGGTTCGAGGAAGCTGGCTCCCTCCCAGTTCCGCGAGGAGAGCTCCGCCGAGAGGAGCTTCATCCGTGACTGATATTCACGGGAGATCAGGCGGATATGTCCTTCAAGGTCAAACCTCTGCAGGAGTTCATGCAGGGCGCGCTGATCAATGGCGCTGGAATGCAGATCCGCAGCCTGCTTGGCCTTGGCTGCCACACGGATCAGCTCTGAAGGGCCGGTGATCCAGCCTGTGCGCAGCCCGGGTGCGACGATTTTGGAGAAAGTACCGGTGTAGACCACACAGGAATCACCGTCCAGATTTCTGTCGATGGCGGCTAGCGCAGGCGGATATGCTCCCGGTGTCTCATCAAAGGTAATCTCCCCGTACGGATTGTCTTCCAATATGAGCACACCGTATTTCCGGCATAGCCCTACAACTTGTTCTCGGCGTTCCTTGCTCCAGGTCGCACCTGAGGGATTATTGAACGTAGGGACGGCATAGAGGAGCTTGGGGCGGTATGTGCGGAGCTGCTCTTCCAAATGCTCAGGCAGCATGCCTTGATCATCGCTGTCCACCATGCGGATGTCTGCGCGGTAGGAGCCCAGCACCTGCAGGGCAGCCAGGTAAGTCGGGGCTTCCACCAGTACGGCATCACCCGGATCAATAAGTATTCTGCAGAGCAGATCTATCGCCTGCTGGGAGCCGGTGGTGAGGAGCATTTCTTGTGCGGACACCGGAATACCCTGCCGTCCCAGTCTTGCAGCGATCGCTTCACGCAGCGGAAGATACCCTTCGGTTAAGCCGTATTGCAGTGCTGAAACATCACTGGAGAGTACGCGGCTATAGGCCTCGCGGACAGCCTCTACAGGGAACAGCTCCTCAGCAGGCAGGCCGCCCGCCAGGGAGATAATATCTTTGCCCTGCGTAATTTTGAGAATATCACGGACGGCTGAGGACCCCAGGTGGTTCGTCATCTCAGCATAATTGATCTTCATGGTTCATGCTCCCCGCTAATCTGAATTTTGTTGTATCATAACGGTATAGCAGTATAACAGTAAAGCGCTAAATATAACAGTAAGGGGGAAGCGGAATGCGTATTGATTTACTCCGCAGCGGAACCAAATCCCTGCCGCAGCAGATTAGTGAGACAATCGCCCAGCGGATCACCTCCGGACTGCTGCAGCCGGGAAGTAAGCTGCCTTCGGTAAGAGTTCTGGCCTCCTCCTTGAAGGTAAGCCAGGTAACTGTCAGCAAGGCTTATGCCGATCTGGAAACGCGGGGACATATTCTCTGCAGCCAGGGCAAAGGCTGTTATGTAGCGGAGCGGCAGCGGAATTCGCCCGATACTTCAGCCGGCTGGCAGGACGGTTATGACGACTACCTGCCGCGGGCGCAGCTGTGGCGTAACTTCAATTATTCGGAAGTGAAGTATCCCTTCCATCTGGCAGCGATACACAGCAGTCTCCTCCCGCTTGAACCGATTGGCGCCACTATGGCGGCTCTGGTACAGGAACAGCCGGAGCTGATGGCCTCCTACGGGAATTTCCAGGGGGATCAGGAGCTGCGGGAGGTGATGCGCAGGCATTTGCAGAGCCGGGGCATATCGCTGAGCTCTAATGACCTGATGATTACCAGCGGTTCGCAGCAGGGTATCGATCTGGTGGCCCGGACCTTTGTTGGTCCCGGGGATACAGTGTATCTGGAGGCGCCCAGCTATACGGGGGCCATTGATGTTTTTGCCGGACGGGGTGCCGAGATGATCTTCGTTCCGATGGATGAGCACGGGATGCGGGTGGATAAGCTCACTGCAATGTGTGACCGCAGGCCGCCTAAGCTCATCTATACGAACCCCACCTTTCAGAATCCCAGCGGTGCAACGATGAGCATAGCAAGAAGACAGCGGCTGCTGGAGCTTGCCCGCAGTTACCGCTGTCTCATTGTGGAGGATGATCCGTTCAGTGATCTGTATTTCCATCAGCCGCCTCCGCCGTCGATCAAATCGATGGATGCCGCCGGGCATGTGGTCTATATGAAGAGCTTCAGCAAAGTGCTCGCCCCCGGATGCCGGATCGCCTGCGTTGCCGCTGAAGGCAATATCCTGTCCAGGCTGATTGCCGCTAAGTCGTCGAGTGACCTTGGCAGTCCGCTGCTGACCCAGCGGGCGGTATTGCCCTTCATCGACCGCAGGTATGAGGCTTACGCAGCGAAGCTGCGCACAGCCTTGCGCCTCCGCAAGGAAGCGGCAACGATGCTCCTGAAGCAGTATGCCCCGGCCGGTGTCAGCTGGACGCTGCCCGAGGGCGGGCTGAACCTGTGGCTGCAGCTGCCCGAATCCCCCGGGATCGGCAAGCTGCATGCGCTGGCTGAGCAGGAAGGGATATCCTTCCTGCCAGGAGATGTCTGTTATGCCGGAGACACACCCTCCCGGCATATCCGGCTGTGTTATTCGCAGCTTACGCATGAAGAGATGGAGCGCGGGCTCAAGCAGTTCCTGCATCTGCTGGAACGGCATCTGCGTTCCATCTGCAGATAAGCCTTCCCGCGTCAGGCAGGCGGACAAGCGCCTAACTCACTGCATGGATTTAAGCTGTTTGCCGACATGCTGCGGGAACAGCTGCAGGGGAACCTGACCTCCGCCGGCGGCCTGCAGGGTCTGGTAAATATCAACCTGACCCCAGCCATAATATTTATCATGTCCGGCATCGCCCAGATCCACGGCATTTGAGGTCAGCAGCTCGGTTACTTCCTTATTGGTCAGTTCGGGGTTCAGCGAGCGTACCAGTCCGGCGAGAGCTGCCACATGGGGGCTGGCCATGGAGGTGCCGGATAATGCCGCATACTGATTATCAGGATAGGTGCTGGCGATACTTTCCCCGGGTGCAGCCACATCGATATAATCCCCGTAATTGGAGAAAGACGCTCTCTCTCCGGTGGAATTGGTTGCAGCCACTGCGATTACCTCCTCATAGGCCGCGGGGTAGCCCGGCCGTTCGGTATTGTCATTGCCGGAAGCGGAGACAATGACCACGTCACGGTCGTAGGCATACTTGATGGCATCATGCAGAAACTGGGAGTCGGCATAATTGCCGAGGCTGAGATTAATGACTTTGGCACCGTTGTCGGCCGCCCAGATGATGCCTTCGGCAACGGAATAGGTGGTGCCCGCCCCGGAATTATCCAGCGCTTTTACCGGAAGGATCTTGTTGTACCAGCTGATGCCGGCTACCCCTTCCTCATTATTGGTCAATGCTCCGATGATGCCTGCAACATGTGTGCCATGGCCCACATCATCATCCGGCGTGGAGCCGTTAGTTATCGCATTATATCCGGCCAGCAGCTGGCCCTGGAGATCGGGATGGTCCGCCTGAACTCCGGTATCCACCACCGCCACAACGACTTCCTTGCTGCCTTTGGACAGATTCCAGCCCAGCTCTGTTTCAATGGCCGGCAGATTCCACTGATAGGTGGAGAACAGCAGATCATTCGGAGTGATTACATTTGCTCCTGTATTTTCGCTCACCGTATCATTGGTTAAATACATGTAGTGAGGCTCGGTATATTGCGGATGCCATTTATAAGCGAAGTAGGTTTTGAGCTGGGAATAGTTCATCTTCTCTGAGCGGAAAATATAGGCATACCCCAGCTTGCGCGGCTCCTTACAATGAATATCTGCGGCGATGGTCTGAAGCTGCCCTGCTGTAGGATGTCCGTTCCGGAAACGGACGACGATCTCGTTCTCGTAGTAGTGGCTGGCATTCTCGTTGTCATGGCCGGTCTTGACGGTAAGATCCTGCAGAGTATCGGCATGAACGGATTCTACGCGGTACTTGCCTTCCTTCGGATAAGGAATCAGCCGCAGATTCTTGAGCTGATGCTGGGCTACCCGGTCAAGGATCTTCTGATTGATCAGGGCGATAACGCCGAGCTGGCCTTCCTGGTCACGCTGAGCGACGAAATAATATTTCTTGCTGCCGATCACAAACGACGGGGACTCGTAGGATTGATGCCCTTTGATAGCCGACTTGGCGGTGTTCAGATATTTGAGCAGCTGCTTGTTCTCGTGGTCCGTTCCTTCCGGAAGTGAGGATTTATAGGTAGTTGTCTTCTGCGTACGGAAATCAATGAGCATCAGCATGGTGATATGCCCGTGTCCCTGCTGTAAGTTCCTGGCATATGCTGAGATATCCTCAGGCGAAGCACCATGGGTATCCGAGAGCATAGTTCTAAGATGTTTGCTTACATCCACACGGTTCAGGCGGTCAGTAGCACTTACATCCTGTACCAGAGCGGTTTTCTTGATGGTTTTTTCCTGAGAGGGATTCGGCACAGAGGCTTGTCTGAGGGTACCGCTGGTGGTGCTGTCTTCCGGACGGAGGGCAAAAGTAAGCAGCACAACCGTTAGCGCAGCAGTGACCAGACCGGCGACGGTTAAATTTTTACGTGACATAGTTTCCGCTCCTTCATGGCATTGTAATACCTGTTAGCTTTAGAAGAGAGGGCCGGTTTTATGCATCGGAGAAAAGGATACCGCCGTACAGGGTTTTATGTTAATATCAGAAAATAAGCGCCTTCAGGGGCTTGTATCCGGTCCGCCGGACCGGGAGGACCATCCTCACTTACGGTGGGTGGAGGCCGATGAAGTTTTGTGATACTATCAAGAGAGAACTACTCGAAATGATTATGTCGTAACGACTACAAAGCAAGGACTAATAAGGGGGAGCAATCGCCATGTCAGCAGCTAATGTGCAGAAATTGTGTGAATCGACGAGAGAAAAACTTAAATCCGTAATCGGAAAAATGGAACTGTTCCTGAACGAGCATGCGCTGCCGCAACTGGTTGCCGAAGAGGATGAAGAAACACTGCATTTCTATCAAGGTTTCTTGTCCGATCTCCGCCATCTGCTGGTGTTCTCGGAGATGTCTTATGAGAAGCTTGGGGTTGCTCTGCGCCGCGCCACTTTTGATGAAGCCTTCGCGCAAAAAGCGCTATATAATGTATATCATTTTGGAGTGAACAATTTCTTCTATCCTAAGAATGAAAGCTACTCCGAAGATGGACGCTATGCCTACACAGGTCAGGATGCGATCCGTTTCCGCAAGAAGCCGGTTCGTCCGGCGCGCGATATTATTATGGAGATTACCAAGGTCTATGAAGAGCTGCGTGATGATCTGGCTTATTACGAGAACGATTATTTAACGGAGAAACGGATGCAGAATCAGGTGTAATACCGGAGCTGCCGGTTTCAGCTAAAGGACCGGGTTTGTCATGAGGAAGATGACAGCCTGGTCTTTTTTGCGTGTACATTTACCTGTATGTAGGAACGGCGCCATTGCATCAACTGGAAACCATTCAGCCGCATAGCAGTAAAGCGGAGAGGACATAATGAAGCCGAGGTGATCATTATGACAAACGCAAAACCGCTTGTGAAATGCAGTGTGAGCAACTGTCATTATTGGGGAGAACAGAACCTGTGCCGTGCCGAAGAAATTGTTATTGAAATCGACAAGCATGCAGGCAGCCATTTCAAGGAAGAATATGCTGAAGAGCTGACGGCGAATAATCATCATGACCATGCCGGAACTTCATCCGCAACCTGTTGTCTGACGTTCAAGCCGAACGCCTAGAGGAGGCCCTTATGGACAATCAGAATGATGAACCCAAAGTGGACCGTTCGGAACGCAGGAAAATTATTCTGCGTCCGCGCAGAGTGGATTATCCCCGCCGGGACAGAAGTCAGAACGAGGAATATGCAGCTGAGATCAGTCCGCTTCCCGCGCAGATTCACAGAACAGCCAATAAGGAAACGGAGCATACAAGCGGCGGTGTAAAGGACAATGAAGAACGGACTATCGGTTATATTGGCCTTGGATTTGGTGTGGTATCCTTATTTATCTGGTCGATTATTATGGGGCCAATTGCTACAGTGCTCGGGTATTATGCCTATGCCAGGGGGCAGAAAACAGCTGGTGCCTGGTCCATGGGGCTGGGGATTGTTTCTACCTTAAGTTATTTTGTCTTAATTCCTTTTGCCCGTTAGAGCATCCTGATTCCGGATATACGATTTCCAAACAGGCTTCCAGACCTAACTATGCGGGTCTGAAGTCTGTTTTTTCGGCTTTGCATATAGCTATTCCGACAAAATAATTGTAAAATAAAGCCGTATTTTAAATTTAAATAGAATGCTTTGTTTTGTTTATATAGATCCAACATGAAAGAGGGAATGGGAGCATGGCAATCAACCCCGCTGCAGCAGGCGGATCCGGGCAACTGAAATGGGTTGATCTTAGGAGTTCAAGCATGAAAGGCGCAAGCGGCAAGGTCACATCCGGGGTAACGGGTTCATCTGCGGCGGAATTCGCTGCTTTGTTACAGCAGGCGGCTCTGCAATCGGCAACCGGCGGCAGCAACGGAAGCTCTTTAACCTCACTAACGGATGCATCTTCACTTGGCAATCTGCTGTGGCAGCAGCTCGGTGGAACTGCTGAAACCTATGGCGGCATTTCCGGGGAAATAACGCAGACAATGCCGACAGATTACGAAGATCTGATCCAGACAGCCAGTGCGAAATATGGCGTTCCTGTTGATCTGATTAAGGCGGTAATTGATACGGAATCCTCGTTTAATCCTAATGTTGTTTCCTCTGCAGGAGCCAAAGGGCTGATGCAATTAATGGATGGAACGGCGAACGGGCTGGGGGTCACCGATCCGTTTGATCCGGCACAGAACATTGACGGAGGTGTACGTTACCTCTCCTATCAGCTCAAACGTTACAATGGCGAGGAGAATATGGCACTGGCTGCTTATAATGCCGGCCCGGGCCGGGTTAACAAGCTGGGCGTCAATAACGACGCAGAGCTTATGGCGAATCTCTCAGGGCTTCCGAAGGAAACCCAGGCCTATATTGCCAAAATAGAACGCGCCCGTGCACAATACGCGGTATAATATAAAGGATCAAACGGAATCTGCATCATGCCGCTCCGGCGGCAGCAGCCCGTTTGATCCTTTTTGCAAAATATTAAGGTATAAATTTATGATAAGAAAAGGAGAACGCCGATATATGCTGTATTGGGATTACGCCGCTGCTGCTCCGCCGTACGACGAGGTGGTGCAGACGCTGGAACAGGTCATGAGGCAGCATTATGCCAATCCCTCTTCCCTTCACCGGGCAGGGACAGAGGCAGACAAGCTGATCAAGCGTGCGCGGGAAGTGTGTGCAGCAGCGCTTGACGTTCAGCCGAAGGAGATTATGTTTACCTCAGGAGCTACTGAGAGTAATAACCTGGCCGTCAAAGGGGCTGCGCTGCAATATCAGAGCAGAGGCCGCCATATTATAACTACCGAGCTGGAGCATCCTTCTGTCTATGAGAGCTGTCTTCAGCTGCAGCAGCTGGGCTGGGAGATTACCTTTGTTCCACCGGACAGCTCAGGAGTTGTCGATCCTTCGCGGATTGCCGCAGCGGTCCGGCCGGATACTGTGCTGGTCAGTGTAATGCATGTGAATAATGAGATTGGCACGGTGCAGCCGCTGCAAGAGATCGGACGACAGGTCAAGGCTGTGAACCGCCGGACACTGTTTCATGTCGATGGGGTACAGGGCTATGGCAAGCTGGAGACGCGGCTAAAGGAATGGCAGGCGGATCTGTACAGCTTGTCAGCACACAAAATCCGCGGCCCGCGCGGAACTGGAATCCTGTATGTACGGGAAGGCGTGACCTTGTTTCCCCTGCTTACCGGAGGGTCCCAGGAAATGGGCAACCGCGCGGGGACGGAGAATGTGCCGAATATTGTAGCCGCAGCCAAAGCTGTGCGCATGAGCGGTGAACGGCGGCAGGAATTCAGCACCCGGATTACTCCGTTTAAGAAACGGCTGGAGGATTATATATCAGGAATTCCCGAGCTTGTGCTGAATAGCAGAGGAGACGGGGCGCCTCACATTGTTCATTTCTCATATCCAGGAATGAAGGGGGAGGTCATGGCCCGGAGGCTGGAGGAACTGGGAATGGCCGTTGCCACACGCTCCGCCTGCTCTTCGCGGCTGGCAGAACCGAGCCGGGTTCTGCTGTCGATGGGCAGGGATAGGGCTGCTGCGCTTGGCGGCATCCGGATCAGTCTGGGCGACAGCCATACGAAGCAGGATGTAGAACAGCTGGAACAGGCGCTCTTTGCCGCTGTCCAGTCTTTGAAGATTGCTGAAGGAGGCGTGAAATAACAGATGACTACTATAGATTCGGGAACCGGAGCAATCACTACGGGAAATGGAAGCAGTATTGAATATGCTGACATGCTTCTGCTGCGCTTTGGAGAGTTCATCTTAAAAGGGAAAAACCGCAGCCGGTTCGAAAAAACAGTGCTCCGGCATGTGAAGGAGATGGTCAAGCCTTATCCCGGCGTGGTGCTGAGCAAAGAGTTCGGGCGGATTTATGTCGAACTCAACGGTGAACCGGCATGTGAATTAACGGATGCGCTGAAGAATGTATTCGGTATCGCTTCGATCAGCCCGGTAAAGGTCTCCCGCTCTGAATTTGAAGAGATTCTTGCAACCAGCCGGACGTTCCTGAATATCATTGCTCCGGCAGCGGGAACAACCTTCAAGGTCAGTGCACGCCGGGTGTGGAAGGAATTCCCGTATGGCTCCATTGAAATGAACAAGCTTATTGCCACTCCTCTGCTGCAGGGTTATCCCGGGCTGCTCGTGGATGTGAAATCTCCGCAGATGGAGCTGAGAATTGAGATCCGTGAAGGACATACTTTTATTTTCTGCGAGAATATTGCCGGTGTCGGCGGATTCCCGCTCGGTACGAACGGCAAAGCGATGCTGCTCTTATCCGGCGGCATCGACAGTCCGGTTGCAGGCTGGTCATCGATGCGCAGAGGGCTTGAAGTGGAATGTATACATTTCTACAGCTACCCTTATACCAGTGAGCTTGCCCGGCAGAAGGTTGTAGATTTGACGCGGGTACTGTCGCGTTATGCCGGAGTAATCAAGCTTCATCTGGTTCCGTTCACGGAGGTCCAGACCTCTTTTACCGGGATCGGCCAGGATAATCTGATTATTACACTAATGCGCCGGGCCATGCTGCGGATCGCTACCGCTCTCGCTGAACGCGAAGGGGCGCTGGCCCTGATCACCGGTGACAGTCTGGGGCAGGTCGCCAGCCAGACGCTGCCAAGCATGAATGTCATTGGCCGTGCCACTGAGCTGCCGCTGCTGCGTCCGCTGGTGATGATGGATAAGAGTGAGATTGTCGGAATCTCCCAGAGCATCGGCACCTATGACTTGTCCATCCTTCCTTATGAAGATTGCTGTACGCTGTTTGTGCCCAAGTCGCCGACAACGAATCCGAACATGCGGATTGTGGACAAGATTGAAGCCACGCTGCCCGGGTACCAGGCTCTTCTGGATGCGGCTGTTGCCGGAACAGAGACGGTATCGATCACACCCTACGGTGATGAGGAGCCGAGCGATGTGATCCCTGTGCAGGTAGGTATACAGGAAGAATGGTTCTAGAATAGCTGAAGAAGAGGTGCCCAGCAGCCGCTAATAACGGTTGCCTGGGGCACCTCTTTCTGATATACGGGGAATATTTGCGTTACCGGGAGGAATCACCGCTATGCTTAATTCTGCTGTGCGCGCGGTGGCGCTGCCAGTGGCCGGCGGCAAGGATGCCTGCAATCACCAGGGCAACAAACAAATAGTGCAGCAGCGGCTGCTGTCCGAAGAAGGGGGAAATCCGCTTCTCACTGGTAATCATACTTGCGGCCGTGAAACCGAGAACGGCTGAGCCGATATAGATAATCCAGGGATACCTGTTGATTAGCTTGATGAACAGCGTGCTGCCCCAGACCACTATCGGCACACTGATCAGCAGCCCGAGCACCACAAGCGTAATATTATGCTTGGCTGCCCCGGCAATCGCGATTACATTATCCAGCCCCATCGCCGCGTCTGCGACAATGATCGTCCGTACGGCCGACCACAGTGTTCCTCCGGCCTGTATGTCCGTGTCCTCTGTATTTCCCCCTGTCAGCAGCCTATAGGCGATCATAATCAGCAGCAGTCCGCCGAATAGGAGCAGCCAGGGCACTTTGAGCAGCCATACGACAAGAATTGTCGCGATAATCCGCAGCACTACGGCGCCCCCTGTGCCCAACAGGATGGCCTTCTTCTGCGAACTTCCCTGCAGGTTCCGGGCGGCCAGGCCGATCACAATGGCATTGTCCCCGGCCAGAATCAGATCGAGGAAGACAATATTCAGCAGGGATAATATGAAATCCGTAACGGATGTATTCAACCCGGGTCACTCCTCAAATTTGGTAGAAGACAGCATAAGCTATAATGACATACGGCAGGCAGGCTATAATTTTGTATACGCAGGAACAGCCCCGCTCATGCGTAGTTTCTAAAAAAGCCGGACAGGATGCATAGCTTGTCACCCTGAGGCATACATGTATTTACATGGAGTTCAGGGAGGCTGAAGAGAATGGATTCTTTATTGCTGCTGGGTGAAATATTGATGATCAATCTGGTGCTGAGCGGAGACAACGCAATGGTGATTGCGATGGCCAGCAAGAATCTCCCGGAGAAGCATCGCAGGCAAGCGGTATGGTGGGGGGCTGCCGGGGCAGTGGGTCTGCGCTGCATCCTGACTTTTGCTGCAGTGCTGCTGCTCAAAATTCCTTATATTGAAGCCGGAGGCGCAATACTGCTGCTCTGGATCTCCTTTAAGCTGCTGCTGGAGGAGGAGGAGGAACTTAAGATTGAGGGAAGCTCCAGTGTATGGAAGTCTGTGCGCACCATTCTGCTCGCCGACTTCATCATGAGTCTGGACAATGTGCTGGCGATTGCAGGCTTGGCCAAAGGTGATCTGGCACTCATCGTAATCGGGATTGCCATCAGCATTCCGATTGTGGTCTGGGGAAGCGGCATCATCGTGGGCTGGCTGCACCGTTTCCCGGTGCTGGTCTTCATCGGAGCCTATATTCTGGCGTATACAGCCGGTAATATGCTGCTGCAGGATGCCAAATTTGGTGCGGTCATTTCCTTCATGCTGCCCACCTTCCATTCCATGCTGCCTATGGTGCTGGGAATTATTGTTGTAGCCACAGGTATGCTCAAACGGAAGATGGTATCTGCAGGATAAGATGCGGCAATACTAGAGGCTGTGCCAAAAGCTGGAAGGCTTGGGCACAGCCTCTTTGTGCAATTATTAGAGAGTAAAGGTTTGCCCCCTGAATACATGAAGAATGATGGTGTTTTAATTATTTTTCAGATAAAATATAAAGGGAATCCTGTCGCAGTTCAGACTGCTGAAGTGACAAGGCCAGAGAAAAGACGCGAATTTTGAAGGGATGGGTGAAAGATGTCTTCCAAAAACGACATGAAACTGGGTGTGTTCATCGCCGCCGCCGGCATTGTGATTCTGTTCGGAAAGCTGGGGGTGTTCGGATTTCTTGGACATGCCTTGTGGCCGCTCGTAATTCTGGTTCCGGGCCTGTTCCTCCAGGTGCTCTTCTTCACCCGCCGTGCTTCTGCATCTGTATTAATACCTGCGGGCATATTAACGGTATACGGTCTGCTCTTTGGACTATGCAATACATGGGGCTGGGACCTGATGAGGCATTTGTGGCCCATCCTGCTGCTGGGCATTGCGGTCGGACTTTATGAATATTCGCTGTATTCTTCAGCCAGAACCAGAGGGCTTACAACAACCGCTGTTATTCTTGGGCTGCTAAGCATTGTATTGTTTATCTTCACCTTACTAGGAACCGGAGCACTGTATCTGCTGGGTGCCGTTCTGGTTGCCGCAGGCCTTTGGCTGATGCTGGGCCGGGGCAGACCGGGCGGGCGCAAGAAGTGGAACGGCGGCTGGTAAGACAGCCGGGTAAACGGCACAGATTGAGGGAATGGACACCTCTGAATTTGACGTAAGGCAAAATTAGAAAAATTAAACGAAGTTGGTAAGGTTTTTTTCAGAAAAAGACTTGCTTTTCATGGTGCTTTCACGATACTATTAAGGATATGTTGGAGCGTCGGGTTTCTGCCTGGCGCTTCTTTTGTGAGACTGCCGTGACATGCTATAAATTTAAACATTTTTAATTTGATAAATGAGAGGATTTGGATACAAATCATGCATTCAAGAAAAGATATTCGCAATATTGCGATCATTGCCCACGTTGACCATGGTAAAACAACACTCGTCGATCAGCTTCTCCAGCAATCAGGGATTTTCAGCGCGCACGAGCACTTGCAGGAACGGGCCATGGACTCGAACGACCTGGAGCGGGAACGCGGAATCACTATCCTAGCCAAAAATACAGCAATTACCTATAAAGAGTTCCTGATCAATATCGTAGATACCCCTGGACACGCCGACTTCGGCGGTGAAGTAGAACGTATCATGAAGATGGTTGACGGCGTTCTGCTGGTTGTTGATGCATATGAAGGCTGTATGCCTCAGACGAAGTTCGTTCTGCGCAAAGCGCTGGAACAGCACCTTACACCAATCGTTGTCGTGAACAAAATTGACCGTCCGGCTGCACGTCCGAAGGAAGTTATTGATGAAGTCCTGGATCTGTTCATTGAGCTTGAAGCCAGTGACGATCAGCTCGAATTCCCGGTTGTTTATGCTTCTGCGCTTAACGGCACATCGAGCATGGACCCTGAGAAGCAGGATGAAACGATGCTTGCCCTTTACGAAACCATTGTTGAACATATCCCGGCTCCAACTGAAAAAATTGAAGAGCCCCTGCAGTTCCTGGTAACTCTGATGGATTACAATGAATACCTTGGCCGTATCGCCATTGGCCGTGTTAACCGCGGTGTAATCAAGCAGGGCCAGTCCGTAACTGTAATTATGCGTGACGGCAAGAGCAAAACTGCCCGTATTGAGAAGCTGTTCGGCTTCCAGGGCCTGAAACGTGTTGAGACTGAAGAAGCGGGGGCAGGCGACATTGTAGCAATTGCCGGTATCAAGGATATCAACATTGGTGAGACCATTGCTGATCCCCAGCATCCAGAGGCGCTGCCTGTTCTGAAGATCGACGAGCCTACGATGCAAATGACGTTCCTCGTGAATAACAGTCCGTTCGCTGGTAAAGAAGGCAAGTGGGTAACTTCCCGTAAGCTGCGCGAACGTCTGTTCAAAGAGCTGGAAACGGATGTCAGCTTGCGTGTAGATGAAACGGATTCCCCTGACGCATTTGTCGTATCCGGCCGCGGTGAGCTTCACCTGGGTATCCTCATCGAGAACATGCGCCGTGAAGGTTACGAAATGCAGGTTTCCAAGCCTGAAGTTATCGTCAAGGAAATCGACGGAGCCAAGATGGAGCCGCTTGAACGCCTAATGATTGATGTTCCGGAAGAAAGCATGGGCGCTGTTATGGAAAGTCTGGGAACACGCAAAGCAGAAATGGTCAACATGATCAATCATGGTACTGGCCAGGTTCGTCTGGAGTTCCTGATTCCTGCACGTGGTTTGATTGGTTACAACACCTACTTCCTGACCCTGACCCGCGGTTATGGCGTTATGAACCATGCGTTTGACAGCTATGCTCCACTGATTGGCGGACAGGTTGGCGGTCGTCACCAAGGCGTACTCGTGTCCAGTGAAACCGGCAATACGACTCTATATGGCATGATGGGCGTAGAAGACCGCGGTATTCTCTTCCTGGAACCGGGAACTGAAATTTATGAAGGCATGATCGTGGGTGAGCACACCCGCGATAATGACATCATTGTAAATATCTGCAAAGAAAAGCAGCTGACCAACGTTCGTTCTGCAACGAAGGATGAGACTGTTAAAATGAAGACTCCGCGTATGTTCTCACTGGAAGGTGCTCTTGAGTATCTGAATGATGATGAATACTGCGAAATCACACCTAAATCCGTTCGTCTGCGCAAAAAGATCCTGAATAAGGGCGAGCGCGAACGTGTAGAGAAACAGCGTAAAGCGGCGCAAGCCAGCCAAGCGTAAGCTGCCAGTCATTCAAGCCGCCGGATGAACCATCCGGCGGCTTTTCTTGTTTATTTTTGCGGGCGGAAGATCTTTCAAATTGCAGGTATTAAAAGCGGTATAAAACCGCTGCGGATGATATAATGTAAGCGATACTTATATCCGGGAGGAGTGACGAGCTGTGCAGAGCTGGTTCGCTGAGCATCCAATTGTCGCTTACATTGTCATCTTTATTCTACTGACCTACGTGTATAATCGTGTATTTCGCGTCAATCAGAAGCTGCCCATCGGCAAAGAGATCGTACTTTATCTTATGATGGCTTTAGGCTCAGGGATGCTGCTCATCTTCCAGCATGACAAACTGCCGATCATCCAGTGCCTGCTGGTGGCTGTAGGCCTAATGCTGCTCGTGCGGGTCCGCTACCTGGTGGAAGCCCGGCAGAAGCGGAAGGCCGCAGCGGCAGATGCCGCGAAACGGCACTGAACGCAACTTTTAGTGTTACGGATCGTCTAAGTTATTATAAAGTTATCTAATTCTACCTGAATGTAAAGGACCTAATTGATTATGAATACAAGCAAGGGCGGTCTGCCACCCAGATCGAATGGCCAACAAGGAAACAATAGACAGCAGTCCAGACCCGCTGCCGCAACGCAATCTGCCAAATCTAAAACGAATAAGAAAAAGCCCAAGAAACGCGGATTCTTCGCCCGGCTGATGAGACTGCTTCTAATCATCCTCCTGGTTGCCGTACTTGCGGCGCTGGGCTACGCAGGGTATCTATACTGGAAACTGGATCAGGGAGGGTTCGGAGTGGACCAGCCGGTTCAGGCAGGACACTCCGCTTCGGAGAAGCCGCTGACCATGCTGCTGCTCGGTACCGACAACCGTCCCAAGCACCCGTCCAACCTGACAGATGTGATTATGGTTGCGGCGCTGAACCCGGAGACCCAATCGGCTACCGTGGTTTCTCTGCCCCGTGATACTTATGTGGAGCTGAGCGGCTACAAGAAAACAAAGATCAATGCATTTTACTCCCGCTTCAAGAGCAAGGAGAAAACCTCCGGCATTCTTGCCGAGGATGAAATGAAGACCATGATGAGCAAGTATCTCGACATTCAGGTCGATTACACCACTGTGCTTGATTTCCAGGGCTTCCGGGATATCGTGGATGAATTCGGCGGAGTAGACGTTAATATCAGCGAGAATATGTGTTATACGGACAGCGTGGACGGAACGGATATTAATCTCAAGAAAGGCCAGGCCCAGCTGAACGGGGATAAGGCGCTTGATTATGTACGTTACCGTAAATCCAATTGCAGTCCGGCAACGAAGCCTTCCGATGATTTTGACCGCAATAAACGCCAGAATGAAGTGCTTAATTCGCTGATCGCTCAGATGCAGTCACTCGGAGGAGTGCTCAAAATCGGCAAGGTGCTGGATGCTGTGGACGACAATCTGCAGAGTGATATTGAGAATGCGCAGATCAAAAGCATGATAGCTACTTACTGGAATATATCTAAGGAGAATGTAGAATTTGTGCCGGTGACAGGAACCTGGCGCAGTCCCTATGTATATATTGACGATAAAGAGCTGGACGCAGCCAAGAAAAGCCTTCAGGACCAGATTGCCGGCCTCTCCGGCACCGCAGCTTCTGCAGCCGCAGACAGCCCGTGAGTGGCAGGAAACAATCTACAAATTGAATGCAAGTTTCATCCTGTGCTATAATATAATAAATTGAATGCACTCACGCCGCATAGGGGGCCTGTACTTATGTCCGAAGCCGTTGCTCAGCTCAACGAAACTCTGCTAGCTATGCTGCAGTCGGAAACTTTTGTTCTTCTAAACACTGTGGATGCAGAATCCGGTGGCCCTACGTCTACTGCGATTTCCTGGATCTATGCAGTGAGCCCTTCTATTGTGCGCTTATCAGTAGATCACCGGTCCAGACTTGTGAACAACATGAAAGTCAACCCGCTGGTAACTATTACGGTTTTTGGTGAGGGAACGGTTCATGCCATCAACGGGCGTGCTTCTGTGAAGCAGGACCCGCTGCCGGATGTTCCTTTCAAGATGTGCTGTTTTGATGTTGAGATTGAAGCGGTCCGCAATGCGCTGTTCTACGGTGCCCATCTGGAATCCGCTCCGAAATATGCGAAGGTATACGATGCGCGTGCGGCTGAGAAGCTGGACGGACAAGTATTTGCCGCCATGCAAAAAGCCTAGTGTGCCATCACTAGGCTTTTTTTGTCTCCAGATCCTGTGCTTTGACAGGGATGTGCAAGATTATTGTCCGTTACCTTGAGGTTTGGTATCCTCCGGCAGCTGCGGAATAATCCGGCCGATAATGTCAGCCATTTCTGAGGCGAAGCCGGATACCGGGTTTCCCTTGGTAATATGTTTGCCCATCTCGGCTAATCTGCTGCTGATGTCCATATCGGCAGTAACCAAGGCTCTTACCCCTCTCGGGTCTTTGCGGATAGCTTCCGCAACGGTGTACTTCACGCTTCCGACCCGTGAGCGGGTAAGCGACCCGTCGACATCAATGCCGACAACAGCAATATTGTTCATTACGACACAGTGGGCTCCGTTTACACCGGGAACTCTTTTGGCTAACTGCTCGAAATGATCCTTAAGTGCAACATCGCTTTCGCCCTTAACGTCAGAAGGTTGTCCGGTCTCTGGTGTAGGTTCAAGGGCAGTTGTACCATCTTCGGACAATGTCCGCACTTCGCGGTCCCCCTGGCTGCTCAAAGCCTTTGACGATTGTTTATCCTGAGGAGAGGGTGATGTCTCTTTATTAGCGATACCGCAGCTTGTCAGCAGCAGCAGTACCAGCAACAGACACATTGATTTTCTCATATGTGCTTACTCCTTTCAGCCATGGTTCAGTGGTTTACCTTAGCTTGCCCTTGCTGAAAAGAGTTATGTATGATCAATCAAACCAGGCGCTGTGGAGGGGATAACATGAAAAAGATATTCGTACTAGACACTAACGTGCTACTGCACGACCCCAATTCGATCTTTGCCTTCAAGGCGAATGAGGTTGTCATTCCCGCTGTAGTCCTGGAAGAAATCGACTCCAAGAAGCGTAATGCCGATGAAATCGGCCGCAACGCCCGCACCGTGTCACGCTTGTTAGACGGACTCCGTGAACTGGGCCACCTGCACAGCGGTGTGGTACTGGAACATGGAGGCACGCTGAAGGTAGAGCTTAACCACCGCAGCTTCGTTAAGGTACAGGAAATGTTCGGGGAGGTCTCGAACGATAACCGCATATTGGCTGTTGCCCTCAATTATCTCCATGAGGAGAATGAAAAGGCTGAACCCAGCCCCGTGGTACTCGTAAGTAAAGATGTACTCGTCCGCATCAAAGCGGATGTGCTTGGCATAACGCCGGAGGATTATTTATCCGACCGCACCGGAGATTTGAATGAGCTGTATTCCGGCTGCCAGTCGCTGATGGTGCATCCTTCGCTGATTGATGAATATTACAGTCACCGTTTCTTGTCCATCAAGCAGCTGTCATTGTCCTACCCGCTCTATCCCCACGAATTCGTCATTCTGAAGGATGAGATTGGCAGCGGCAAATCCGCCCTGCTTAAGGTGAACAGCGATGCCAGCCGGCTCGAACCCCTGTATCTCGGCAATGATGCGGTATGGGGAATCAGCGCCCGTAATGCCCAACAGCGGATGGCGCTTGAGCTGCTGCTGAATGATGATATTCCGCTGGTAACCATTACCGGAAAGGCCGGAACAGGGAAGACGCTGCTGGCACTTGCTGCAGGACTGTTCAAGGTGGAGGACGAACATAAATACAAGAAGCTGCTGATCGCCCGTCCGGTGGTTCCGATGGGTAAGGATATCGGGTATTTACCGGGAGAGAAGGACGAGAAGCTCCGTCCATGGATGCAGCCGATCTATGATAACCTGGAATTTCTATTCGATACCAAAAAAGCCGGAGATATCGATAAAATATTGATGGGCCTGGGCAGTATTCAGGTTGAGGCGCTCACCTACATCCGCGGGCGTTCCATTCCGTCGCAGTTCATCATCATCGATGAAGCGCAGAACCTGTCCCGGCATGAAGTGAAGACGATCGTCTCCCGCGCCGGTGAAGGCAGTAAGGTAATCCTGATGGGTGACCCGGAGCAGATCGACCATCCTTATCTGGATGCGGCGAGCAACGGACTTAGCTATATCGTTGAGAAATTTAAGCAGCAGGGCATCAGCGGCCATATCACGCTTGAGAAGGGTGAGCGTTCGCATCTGGCTCAGCTGGCTGCGGATCTGCTGTAGCAGCTCCAAGGGTTGGATACACATTTTTTTATCACTGCAGCCCGCAAAATCAACTGACAGCACCCGCTCTTCAACCGGCAGTCCGCCGGTTAATAAGCACAATCACGGCCGGGAGAGGACCACTCCCGGCTTTTGTCTGCCCCGCCCCGGAACGGTGGGAGGTCAGGCTGTAGAGCTGAGACGATATGGCGGGAGCACCGGAGGGGAATTTTGGAACTGGAGGAGCGGGAGCGTCCGCCTTTGTCTCCGGATTTCAACCGCGCACAGCGGTCTAATCGAAGAAATCTGGAGACAACAGCGGCCGGAAGTCCAAATATTCACCGCAGGTGCGAATACCGCCCAACCGGCGGCCCGTTCTTCAGACGATTCACCTCACAACGTTCACACCTATATAATAGAAAGAGAACGTTTTCACAAACGCAGACAAGCACGTGCATGTCTGCTAAAATGAGGAAGACGAGATTAGCGGGAGGAGAGAAGCACGTGCTGAGACGCAAAAACTATTGGCTGTTGTTTGCCGTTCTGCTGCTGTCGCTGACAAGCTTGTCGCCCAGCATGGAGCTGGACACGGATGAGGGAGCCTATCCCCCCAGGCAGCCGTTGAACCAATCGGAGCGTCCGCCTTCAGGTGAACCGGGAGACGAGCAGAGCTTGACGATACGCGTATCGCTCAGCAGTTTAGAATTCAATGTACTGCAGCTGATCAGCAATAATTACAGCCTGTCCAGCGGAGTAAGTGTGCAGCTAACTAATGTAGACACTGAAGACGGGGCAGCTCAGGTACGGGAGGAACTTACAGTCGGGGATAGTCCGGATATTGTGATGCTGGACGGTCACAGTATTTTTGATCTGGCTTCCCGGGGGTATTTGCTGCCTGTGGATATTTACCAGAGTGTTCCCGGAAGCACACCTCTTACCATGCTGATCCCGCAAATGCAATGGAACGGTTACGACTGGGGGGTTCCGCTCGATATTGATCCCTATGTATTAGTATATTCTCCGCAGCGGCTTGCTGAACTGGGCCTATCTGCTGCGCCGTCAAGCCTGGAAGAATGGAATGGACTGCTGGGCCGGCTGAATGCGGAAGAGACAAAGGAGCGTTATATGCTGGCAATGGATACGCGGAACCCGTATGGTTATGCAGCTGTACTGCAGAGCATGGGAGGGGGAGTGCTGTCCATGACTGAGGCACAAGCGGCATGGACGGAAGCTGCCCGCGGTTATTTTTATCTGACCAGCCGGTTTAACCAGGAGATCTGGGATATGCTGCAGGATGGCAAGCTTGCAGTGGCGGCAGTGCCGCTCTCTGAATGGAAGAAGCACGGAAACTCCACGCTGAGAGTGCAAGCGCCGCAGGAGCAGACGGGGAAGAACATCTACGAGGCAATCCATAGCCGCTTTTTCGCTCTCCCCGCACAATCCGGCAGCCCGGAAGCGGCGGTCAAGTGGCTTGCTTATGTAACTTCAAGCTCGGCCCAGCTGGAATGGCTGGAGAATACGGACCGTCTGCCTGCACTGGATGAGTTGTACCGCTCCGGATTGTCTGAAATCTCCCGGCTTCCATTCGACTCCGGGGTGTTCCTCACCGAGGACAACGCCCCCGGGCCAGACTCAGAAGGCGAATGGAGCCGTTATGCTGAAGCGGCAGTGCTGCTCTTGACCGGCAAGCTGGATGCAGCCGGATATGAAGCAGCGGTCACAGACTCAGAATGAGAGGGACAGCTTAACATGCAGAATACCATCTGAGCTGGATACTTCCGTAGCATGCAGGAAGGAGACGATTTTGGACGGATAGAAGCCCAGATCGAATTCTTCCTCCAACGCCTGACGGGTGGTGTCCGGCAGCTCCAGTCCATTGAAGACCACATGGTCCACATGGAACATTAATCCGTTGACCGGTTCCTCCTGAATGGTGTAATGACCGGTTAACGTCAGAGACAAGCCCCCGCTTTTTCCTGTAGCCGTAATCTCGTTATCCTTGAAATGAAAGGCGAAATCCTTGAATAACGTATTCTGTGTAATCAGGAATTCGTTCAAATCCTCTTCCTTCAGCGCAAGATTATAAGTCATCCCCTTGCGGACCAGTACGCCATCCCGGTTCTGGACAAACTCCGGCAGATGCTTCATCGCCGAGGATAACGCCTTGAAATAAGTCTTAACCTCATGGATCCCGATATTCTCCCAATATTTACTGAACTCCTCCAGCAGTAACCCCATACGCTCAGGATCTGTACTGGCCTGAATGCCGCCCTCAATTTCTTCATTCAAAGCAAGCACGCGCTTTTGCTGCTCCACGAGCGCCGTTTTGAGCTCCGCAAGCTCTTCAGAGCTGCGCCGGGCGGCCGTGAGCGTCTTTTTCAAATCCTTATATTGTGTTTCATACTGGGATAGGGTATCCCGGTCCTGCCCGATAATAATCTCATAGTAATCATAAAGAGCGAGTATTCTGCTGATACTTTTGGCAGACAGAACGGCCGCCAGCAGCCCGTCGCGTTCCCCCATATAATAAGCCCGCACAACTGCGCCAGCGCGTTCCTGCTGATCTGCAATTGCCGTTTGTTTGGCGGCCGATTGCTCGGTCAGAGTGGCGACTTTGCTCTCAAGTATTTGTTGTTCTGCCGTAATCCGGATAATCTCCCGTTCAATCTCCGCTGAGGACAGCGTCTGTTCGAGCAGCTTACGGGTTTCTTCATTATCCGGAATGGCAGGCAGCGAAGTGCTAAGGCCGGAACCGGGTTCGGCGGACAGATATACCGGAGCGGATATCGGCGTGAGCGTGCAGGTGAGAAGGAGTATAGCTGCAAATAACCGGCGTAAGGAACTGCGGGATAACACCACATCACCACCTTGAACAGAGTTGAGTAACAGGTATGTACTAATAATATGTTTCTGCCTGTGAAAATATCATACCCTGTTTCGCCACCCGGAAACTACATTTGGACAAACAAAATTACCCCACAAAGTGGGGCCGCTAGCTTCGAGGATTACTCAGGTACTTTGCGAGGACCCCAAAAACATATAAATTCTCATACAAAAAAACGGAGTGGCTCCTTGAGGTAAAGGAACACTATCCGTTTCAATAATATATATGCGTTACAGCGGCAGACCCATCTGAAAGACTGTCCAATAACTGAAGCCTGTAAAGGTCAGGATCATATAACCCCAGAAGAGCAGGATGTAGGTCTTTTCGGTGAATTTCATGTAGCCCAGGATCACAAAAAAAGCGGTTTGCAAAAAGAATAGCAGGGCCATTTCCGTAAGATCACCGGCGAAAGCCATAAGTCCGATAACGAGTGTGAAAAATCCCAATACGCGAAACATGCGGTCCAAGAGAGATTCCCCCTTCCAGTATGAATCCGGCTACTGCTCTTACCCTTCATTATAACGGCTCTGCAAAACACTGTAAACGAATTCATTGAAAAAAATGCAGGAATTTATAAAATTTATGATTTTTATAATTGACACAAGACTTTCTCTTGGAATTTAAGAATTTATAGCATGGTAAGTATGATGTTCAGACAAAATGGCAATACAATTTAGTATCAAATAGATTCTATGAACTCTAATAGAGGCATAGAAATGGAGTAAGCAGCTTTTATCCCTATTCACTACCCGGCGGAGCTGCCGGTTCTGAAGATGGTTATTTCATGATGTTGTTAGGAGGGTTAGGCTTTATGACAGCCGTTAGACAGGATGCTTGGAGTGCGGAAGATGATCTGATATTGGCAGAAATAACGCTGCGTCATATCCGTGAAGGCAGTACACAGCTTGCTGCTTTTGAAGAGGTGGGTGAAAAAATCGGCAGAACTTCGGCTGCCTGCGGTTTCCGCTGGAACAGCTGCGTACGCAAAAGTTACGAGGATGCTATCGGAATCGCTAAAGGCCAACGGCAGAAACGAAGTTATTTGAAGAAACAGCCGTCATCCAGAGGCGCACAGGTAGCGGGACTGATTCTCGGAGACATTGAAGAGGACTACGGACGAAGCGAAGGGCTAAGCGAGAACAGCTTATCCATTGATGCTGTAATCCGGTTTCTGAGACAATGGAAAGGTACGTTCCAGGAAGCCGGGCGGCAGCTAAAGATGCTGGAGCGGGATTTGCGAGAGAAGGAAGATGAACTGACGGAGCTGAGAGCAGAGAATGAACGCTTATCTAAGGAAGTCAATCTCGCCCAGAGCGATTACCGGGTGGTCAATGATGATTACAAAGCGCTGATCCAGATTATGGACCGGGCCCGCAGACTCGCATTTCTTAATGAAGAAGAAGAGGAAAAGACCCGCTTTAAAATGGACGCGAATGGAAACCTGGAACGGATTGAATAGAAGATGAATCCCGCAAATCCTGCATCCCAGTGCCTCACGGCACCGGAATTGCAGGATTTTTTGTGTTTTTGCTTTGAGCGGATGTGCAGGATATAATTAGGAAAAATTACCGGTCGGCAGGAGGATTGCGTGATGAGAATCGATATTATAGGTGCGGGCTCGCTTGGGCTGCTGCTTGCCGGCAAGCTAATCAGTTCGGGGAACGAAGTCAGACTCTGGTGCAGGAGTGAACAACAGTGCCGGGAATTAACAAGCAACGGACTAACTGTGAGCTATGAAGACGGCGGGGCGGCAATTTCAGTTCCGGGTGACAGCTTTTCGGCTGAGCCGGTTAGTAAATATCCGCAGCGGCAGCTGATTAACCCGGGAGACATTACATTAATAACTGTCAAACAAATGGTGCTTCATAATGATCTTCCGGAGATTCTACGTCCGCTTCAAGCCCGGAAGGCAGAAATCATATGTTTCCAGAACGGCTGCGGACATCTGGAGATGCTCCGGGAATTGCTGCCGCAAGCTTCCCTGTGGGCGGCGGTCACTACGGAAGCAGCCAAAAGGAAAACATTAACAGAGGTTATTCATGCGGGCAGAGGGGAAATATGTATAGGGAAAAGCAGTCATCCTATAAATAAAAATGAATTAAACTCACAGGATTTGAATAACGGCGGCGCAATAAGTTTCGTTCAGGCTCTTGCCGCAGCAGGATTCAACGCCTCTCTGTCGAAAGAAGTGGATACCATCATTTACCGGAAGCTCTTGATCAATGCTGTAATTAATCCTCTAACCGCAATATGGCGGGTCCCAAACGGCGAATTGCTGGCTTCACCTGAACGTGTACAGCTCATGAAGGAACTGTATACAGAAGCCGTAAGAGTATACGATGCCTGTGGGATTACCTATGAGAAGCATACCTGGGAGGCCATTGTTGAAGTTTGCCGTGCTACATCAGGCAATATTTCATCCATGCTGGCCGATGTGCTTGCTTCGAGGGAGACAGAAATCCGCTGGATTAACGGAAGCATTGTGAATATGGGGCGGCAGCGGGGCATTGAGGTTCCACTGCACCGTTATATCTTCGGACTGGTAGAGGGCATGACTGTGAGGGAGAGGTGAGGCTGTTTGGAATTTCTGAAGAATTCTTTCGGTGTGTTAAGCATTATTCCGATTGTTCCTTTTTTAATCGTTTATTTCGCGGGTATCGGTCTTAAGCAGGATAAGAGAAAAACTTTTTTGCTGGCGATGGACGTGACAACATTATTTTTATTACTGTCTGTTTCGGGATTGTTCAATACTATTTTCAATACGAATTTCGGGTTCTTTCTTATACTACTTATTGTATTAATATCCGCTGGACTGATTGGCGGCGCGCAAAACAGGCTCAAAGGATCGGTCGACGGAAAACGGTTACTCCGGGCCGTTTGGAGACTTTCTTTCTTTTTTATGGGGGTTAGTTACGTATTATTTATGGTTGTAGGCCTCATACAATACATATCACAAGCGATGTAATGTTCCGCTGCTCCGGTGAAGCGTCAACGTCACAAAATTTTAAAGAATTAAAAAAAAGTCGTTTTCAGAAAATATTGCTCTAGATTTTTTTGACCACTGGTTGTATAATCATAAACCATATACCACATTCTATTTAGGGGGAACTGCTAGATGAAGAAGAGTAAAAGTCTATTGCTCATGTTCGCATTAGTTTTGGTTATCGGCACAGTGCTTGCTGGCTGCGGCGGAAACAATAACAATGCTAACAGCGGCACCAATGCTGCAGCAACAAATGCAGCCGGTAATGAAGGTAGCACGAACACAGGAACAACTGGTGACGAGAAACTGGCTGCTGACCAGACACTTAGAGTCAACCTGACTGCAGAACCACCTACTTTTGACCCTGCTCAAGCTCAGGACAGCCAAGCAAACACCGTCCTGAAAACTATGTATGAAGGTTTGACCCGCATGAATGACGAAACTGGCCAAGCTGAGCCGGGAATTGCTGAATCTTGGGAAATTTCCCCTGACGGCCTGGTATATACATTCAAACTGCGTGATGCACAATGGAGCAACGGCGATCCTGTAGAAGCTGCTGACTTCGTCCGCGCTTGGAAAATCGTGCTGGATCCTAACACAGATCCAACTGCACCTTACGCTTACCAATTGTACTACCTGAAGAACGCTGAAGAATATTACGGAAAGAAAATTACAGATTTCAACGAAGTGGGCGTAAAGGCTGTTGATGCGAAAACTCTTGAAGTTACGCTGAAAGCACCAACTCCATACTTCCTTGGCCTTCTGTCCTTCTATACTTATTACCCTGTACACAAATCCGTTGAGGGTAATGCTAAATGGGCAACAAGCAAAGACACTATGATCACTAACGGTGCATTCACATTGACTGAGTGGACTACTGGCCAATCCCTGCAAGTAAGCAAGAACGATAAATATTGGGATGCTGCTAACATCAAGCTTGCTAAAATCGACTTCTCCCTGGTTAACAGCGGCGCAACTGAACTGCTGAGCTACAAGAACGGCGAACTTGACCGTGCTGGTGCACCACACGGCGAAATTCCGCAAGAACAGATTCCTATCGTACAAAAAGAGCTTCCTAACGAATTCCAGAGAAAAGGTATCGCAAGTACCTACTACTATGAATTCAACATCACTGAAAAACCTTTCGACAACGTTAAAATCCGTAAAGCCCTGGCGATGACTGTTAACCGTCAAGCGCTGATCGACAACGTAACACTTGGCGGACAACTTCCGGCATTCGGCTTTGTACCTCCGGGTATCGCTGGCGCTGACGGTGAATTCCGTACAGCAGTTAAAGACAGCTACTTCACAGAAGATACAGAAGCAGCTAAGAAATTGCTGGCTGAAGGTCTGGCTGAAGAAGGTCTGACTGAACTGCCACCGGTTGAATTGTCTTATAACACAAGTGAAGGCCACAAGAAAATCGCTTTGGCTGTAGCTGACATGTGGAAACAAGCTCTGGGTATCACTGTAAACACTGTTAACCAGGAATGGGCAGTATTTATCGACAACCGTCAAAACCTGAACTACCAGATCGCACGTGCTGGCTGGACTGCGGATTATAATGATCCAATGACCTTCCTGGATATGTGGGTAACAGGCGGCGGTAACAATGATACTGGTTACGCTAACCCTGAATACGACAAGCTGATCAATGACGCTAAAGCAAGCTCCGACCTGGCAGCACGCCAAGAAATGTTTGCTAAAGCTGAAAAAATGATCATTGAAGATGATATGATCCTGATTCCGTTCTACTACTACACAAACAACTCCCTGACTAAAGAGTACCTCAAAGGTGTAACTCTTGACTTCAGCGGTGCAATTGACTTCACTCGTGCTTACCTGCTTGAGCACTAAGAATTGTAGAACCTTCGGTTAGCTTAACTGAATAGTGGTTGTCTGAAGGGTGCAATATACTTCGGGATATATATGTGGAATTCCATATATATCCCTTTTTTTTGCATTTCAGGCTTTTTGTTAAAGATTTCACGAACTTACAAAATAAGAAATTAGACAAATGGCCATTTTTTTCATAAACTCTAATTATGTGTCTCAAAAAAATGTCGAAGGAGGTGTTGATGGGGATGGTTCGTTATGTTGCCAATAAGTTCTTCTATATGCTTGTCTCGCTGTTTGTGCTAATTTCAGCGACCTTTTTTCTGATGAAAGCCATTCCGGGGGACCCGTTTACTTCTGAAAAGAAAGTTCCGCCGGAAATAAAAGCGCGTTTATACGAGCAGTATGGACTGGACAAGCCGCTCTATCATCAGTATTTCAAGTATTTGGGTGAAATCGTCCAGGGTGATCTGGGTGTATCAATGAAGCGTCTGAACCAGGATGTAACTCACTTGATCGGGCAAACGTTCTCGGCGTCTTTAAAGCTGGGGGTTATCGCAATTATTGTGTCGGTTATTGTCGGAGTCTTTCTCGGCATGATGGCGGCACTCTATCACCGCAAGTTTATTGACAGCGCGGCAATGGTGCTGGCGGTGCTGGGGATTGCAGTTCCGAGCTTTGTAGTCGCCTCGCTGCTGCAGTATGTGTTTGCCTACAAGTTCCACATGTTCCCGGTCTCCGGATTTAAGGGGCCGCTATATTATGTCTTACCTGTAACCGCACTCTCGGCGCAGCCGATAGCCTTTATAGCGAGGCTGACGCGCTCCAGTATGCTGGAAGTGCTGCATGCGGATTACATCAAGACGGCTAAGGCTAAGGGCCTAAGCTGGGCAGCAATCCTAAGCCGCCACGTTCTCCGGAACGGGATTTTGCCGGTTGTAACCTACATGGGACCTATGACAGCTAACATCGTAACAGGTTCTGTAGTTATCGAGCAGATCTTCGGTGTCGGCGGTATCGGTAAGCAATTTGTCGAAGCGATTGGTGTGCGCGACTATACCGTTATTATGGGGATTACGATCTTCTATGGGGTATTGCTGATGCTGGCACGCTTTATCACGGATATTGCTTATGTGTTTGTAGATCCGCGTATCAAACTAACGGGTGGAAAGGAGGGCTAAAGATTGGCTTCTGACAAAAAATTGGTATCGCAGGATGCGAACCTGAAACCGGAAGATTTCCGTAAAATCGGCATTGATGAGCGGCAAGCTGAAGTCATTCAGCGCGAAAGTCTGTCCGCCTGGCGTGATTCCTGGGAACGTCTGCGCCAGAACAAAATGGCAATGACAGCACTGGGTATTCTTGGACTGATTATCCTTGCGGCGCTTATCGCTCCGTTATTCTCAAAGTACAATTACTACTCTAACGATTTGATCAGTACCAATAAGCCTCCTTCATCCGAGCACTGGTTTGGTACAGATGATCTTGGACGCGATATCTTTGTCCGTACCTGGTACGGTGCGCGTATCTCGCTGATCGTCGGCCTTGCTGCCGCTGCGATTGACCTTTTGATCGGGGTTATCTATGGCGGGATCATGGGTTACTTCGGTGGACGTGTAGACAATATCATGAACAAAGTATCTGAAATTCTCTACTCCATCCCTTACCTGCTGGTTGTTATCCTGCTCCTGGTTGTGCTTGAACCAAGCCTTGGGACGATCATCCTGGCACTGACGATAACGGGCTGGATTACCATGTCCTGGATTGTCCGCGGTGAGATCATGCAGCTGAAGAACCGTGAGTTCGTTCTGGCTTCGCGTTCCATGGGCGCAGGGTCCAAAAGACTTTTGTTCAAACACCTGTTGCCGAATGCTGTTGGTCCGATTATCGTAACCATTACACTGTCTGTGCCAAATGCTATCTTTGCTGAAGCGTTCCTGAGTTTCCTCGGACTTGGCGTACAGGCTCCTGTAGCTTCACTCGGATCGATGATTAATGACTCACTGACTGGCTGGCTATATTATCCGTGGCGTTTCCTGTTCCCGGCTATCCTGATCAGCTTGACCATGCTTTCCTTTAATATTTTTGGTGACGGTCTCCGTGATGCACTGGATCCTAAGCTGAAGAAATAAGGAGGTGAACAATGATGGAACCCATTCTGCAAGTCAAGGATTTGCAAGTTTCCTTTTTTGTAAAAGGCGGAGAAGTTCAGGCTGTGCGCGGCATGAACTTTGAAGTAGGCAGAGGCGAGACCGTTGCCATCGTCGGTGAATCCGGCAGCGGCAAAAGTGTTACCGCGCAGTCGATTATGCGGCTGCTGCCTGCCCCGCTCTCCAAAGTGAAGCAAGGCGAGATTGTTTTTCAAGGAAAGAAACTGCTGGACCTTAGCATGAAACAAATGGAATCGATTCGCGGCAAAGATATTGGCATGATATTTCAAGACCCGATGACTTCTTTGAACCCAACTATCAAAGTGGGCAAACAGATAACCGAAGTTTTGATCAAACATCAGAATATGTCAGCGGCCGAAGCGAAACAGCAAGGTATCGAAATGCTGCAATTAGTAGGCATTAAAAATGCGGAGGCTCGCTTTAACCAATATCCCCACGAATTCTCCGGCGGGATGCGCCAACGCGTAATGATTGCCATTGCTCTGGCCTGCCGCCCGGCTCTCCTGATTGCGGATGAGCCGACAACGGCGCTTGACGTAACCATCCAAGCGCAAATCATGGAAGTTATGAAAGAGATGCAGCAAAGACTAGGGACCTCCATCATCCTGATTACACATGATCTCGGCGTGGTTGCCGGCATGTGTGACCGGGTCATCGTAATGTATGCTGGTGAAGTAGTCGAAACAGGGACACGCTGGGAGATTTTCAAGAATCCCCAGCATCCGTACACCAAAGGTCTTTTGCGGTCGATGCCGCGTCTTGACCAAAAGAAGGGTGAGCCGCTGATTCCGATCATCGGTACTCCCCCGGATCTAATTAAGCCGCCGGTCGGTTGCCCGTTCACAGCGCGTTGCAGCGAAGCGATGCATGTCTGCGAACAGATCGATCCCGGCGCCACAGAGTTCAGCGAAACGCATATGGCGCGCTGCTGGAATCTGCATTCGATGGCCAAGGAGGTGCAGTTCGTTTGAGTAAGAATCTGATTGAAGTAGAAGGTCTTAAGAAGTATTTCAATGTAGGCAAGGGAAGAGTTCTTAAGGCTGTTGATAATATTAATTTCTCGATTCGCGAAGGCGAAACCCTGGGTATGGTAGGGGAGTCCGGTTGCGGTAAGACTACTGCAGGCCGTACGGTTCTCCGCTTGTACGAACCGACTGCAGGAAGCGTGAAATACAATGGTGTAGATATCTACAAATTGTCCGGCAGCAAAATGAAGGCTATGCGCCGTGATATGCAAATGATCTTCCAGGATCCGTATGCCTCGCTTAACCCGCGGTTCACGGTTTCGGATATCATTGGTGAAGCACTGGACATTCACAATCTTGCGGGAAGCCGCCTTGAACGCAAGAAACGGATTGAAGAGCTGCTGGATATGGTTGGACTTAACCATGATCATGCAACCCGCTATCCGCATGAATTCTCAGGCGGTCAACGCCAGCGTATCGGGATTGCCCGTTCCCTTGCGGTTAACCCTAAGTTCATCGTCTGCGATGAGCCGATCTCCGCACTGGACGTGTCCATTCAGGCACAGGTAGTCAACCTGCTCAAAGAACTTCAGGACCGTCTCGGACTTACTTATCTCTTCATTGCGCATGACCTGTCCATGGTTAAGCATATCAGTGACCGTGTAGCTGTTATGTACCTGGGCAAAATGGTTGAACTCGCGGAAAGCGAAGAATTGTACGCTAATCCGATCCATCCGTACACCAAATCGCTGCTCTCGGCGATTCCGGTTCCGGATCCGGAGGTTGAAGCAAACAAAAAACGCATTCATCTGCATGATGAGCTGGGCAGCCCGATTTATGCTGCCGGCGAAAAAACAAATGACAGCGATTTTGAATTGGTAGAAGTGTCCAAGGGACATTTCGTCGCCAAACAATTCGCTTAAAATTTAACTGTTGCATTACCTTAGGCGGGAGCGTTCAGCTCTCGCCTATTCTTTCAATTCAAGCAAGTGTAGCTGCATGGCGGCGCTTCTTTCTTTGACGCCGCACCTAACTTTGGATACAATCATAAAGGGTTTACCGATTTATGATTACATACAGCAGGTTATAGTAGAACAGGAGGCAATTGCATATGAATGTTGTACCGGAACCACTGCCGGGCGGATCTGCGCTCGCCAGTGACTATATACATCAATTTGAGAATGTAGAACATCTGTATGGCGGGGATTTCCGCAACCGGGAGAACCGGGTTAAGCGCGCAGAATGGCTTGATGGAACCGCAAGCCTCCGTGCAAACCGCACCGGGGTTGTTTCATACTTACGTAGCTATAACGGAGCGCATAATGCCCATGAAGAGGTAATGCGTTCCATTGATTTGCTGGAACAGCCGGAAACGCTGGTTGTAACAGGCGGTCAGCAGAGCGGTTTGTTCACAGGCCCTCTCTTTGTAATATATAAAGCCATTACTACGATTCAGGCCGCCCGCGAAGCGGCAGCCCAGCTTGGGCGCCCGGTCGTTCCCCTGTTCTGGATCGCCGGTGAGGATCATGACTGGGATGAGGTCAATCATACTTATGTGCTGAACCGGACGGGCGAAATTTCGCGGATTAAGCTGGATATAGGCGAGGGTCCGCGTTCTTCGGTCAGTGAGATCAAGGTGGAAGCAGAGAGCTGGCTTCAGGCAACCCTCCAGCTGGACGGATTGCTTCAGGATAGCGAGTTCAAGCCGCAGGTGATGGAATTTGTCACGGCAGCTTCGCTGGGTTCGGACAATATGACTACAGCTTTTGCCAAGCTGATGGGTTCTTTGTTCGGGCAATACGGACTTATTCTGCTGGATTCTGCCGATCCTGCGCTACGCAGGCTGGAGGCGCCGATGTTTGCAGCAATAATCGAGCGTAATGACGAGCTCGAGGCCGCCTACACCGCAGCGGCTGATCGTATTGCTGCAGGCGGATACGTGCTGCAGGCGGATGTGACACCCGGGAATGCCAACCTCTTTTATATCCATGAAGGCGCACGGCTTCTGCTCCATAAGGAGGGGGACAGATTCGCAGACCGGAAATTGGTGGTATCATTCTCCCGCACAGAGCTGCTGGAGCTGCTGGAGAGCCACCCTGAGCGGTTCAGCAACAACGTGCTGACACGGCCTTTGATGCAGGACTATGTGCTGCCTGTGCTGGCTACGGTGCTTGGACAAGGAGAAATCGCCTATTGGGCAATTCCGCAGCAGGCCTTTGGGGTAATGGGCGGGCAGATGCCGCTGATTATTCCGCGCATGTCTTTTACAGTAATAGAGGGAACGCTTCACAAGCATATGGATAAATACGGGCTGTCCTTCACGGATGTGCGTCTTGGTCTGGATGATAAACGCAAAGAGTGGTTAACGGCGCAGGATGAATTGAAGATTGAAGAACGGTTTGAACAGACCAAAGCCGCATTCACCGCAATGTACGAGCCGCTGATTGAGCAGCTTGGCGCAATTCAGGCAGGTCTGCTGAAGCTGGGCAACAACAATAAGGACAAGATTATTGACCAGATCTCCTTCCTGCAGGGCAAGGCTCTGGATGCGATGGAGAAGCAGAACGAGGCTGCGCTGCGCCAGTGGGAACGGATAGAGCTGTCGGTTATGCCGCTGGGTAAGCTGCAGGAGAGAGTATATAATATGATGTATTATTTGAACCGCTACGGCCTTGGCTGGCTGGAGGAATTAATGGCAGTGCCCGCCGATTACAGCGGAACACACCGCATTATTTATATGTAGGAATATATTTTAGGAGGTTATAACATGAGTTCATTATCCAAGGAAAATAGTATCGTTACCGACATGTCACTCGCGCCCGAGGGGCATCTCAAAATCGACTGGGTTCGCCAGCATATGCCGGTACTGAACCGTATCCGTGAGCAGTTCGAAGCAGAGCAGCCGTTCAAGGGCCTTAAGGTATCGATCACGCTTCACCTGGAAGCCAAGACAGCTTATCTCGCCAAGGTGGTGCAGGCAGGCGGTGCCGAAGTTACGATTACCGGCTCGAATCCTTTGTCTACTCAGGATGATGTGTGCGCTGCACTTGTTGAGGACGGCATCACTGTATTTGCCAAATATAATCCGTCTCCTGAGGAATTCAAGGCGCTGAACATTAAGGCGCTGGAGAGCAAACCGGACCTGATTATCGATGACGGCGGAGATTTCGCCACCCTGCTGCATTCCGAGCGTCCTGATCTGATGGAGAATATCCGCGGCGGCGCTGAAGAAACAACTACAGGAATTATCCGGCTGAAGGCACTGCAGAAGCAAGGCATGCTGAAATTCCCGATGGTGGCTGTAAATGACGCCTATTGTAAATATTTGTTTGATAACCGCTATGGTACAGGGCAATCGGCATGGGACGGCATTGTTCGCACAACCAACCTGATTGTGGCCGGCAAGACGGTGGTCGTGGTCGGCTACGGCTGGTGCGGTAAAGGGGTGGCGATGCGGGCCAAGGGTCTTGGAGCGAATGTAATTGTTACTGAAGTGGATGCGATTAAGGCGGTAGAAGCCCACATGGACGGATTCCATGTTATGCCTATGCTGGAAGCTGCGAAGCGCGGCGACTTCTTCGTTACGGTGACCGGTAACCGGTATGTTATCCGCGGCGAGCATTATGATGTCATGAAGGATGGAGCAATCCTCTGCAATGCCGGACACTTCGATGTGGAAGTGAACAAGCCGGAGCTGGCCGAACGCTCCACCTCTCAGCGGACGGTGCGGAAGAATATCGAAGAGTATCTGCTGAAGGATGGACGCAAGCTGTATCTGCTGGCTGAAGGACGTCTGGTGAACCTGGGCGCAGCCGATGGCCATCCGGCAGAAATAATGGATACCACTTTTGCGCTGCAGGCTTTATCCCTCAAATATGTGAATGATAATTATAAGAGCATCGGCGTCAAGGTGGAGAATGTACCGTATGAGCTTGATGAGCAGGTTGCGCGTTATAAGCTGGAGAGTCTGGGAATCGCCATTGACTGCCTGACGCAGGCACAGGTGGACTACCTGGACAGCTGGAATCTGAACGACTAAAGAATGGATCTGCAAAACCCGGAGCCAATCAACTGGCCCGGGTTTTTATTTTTTACGGAATATTGCAGAGCCACTTGACAAACAAGAAAAAATTACCTTGCTTATGAAAAAGGTTTTTGATTTTTAATGGCGAATCTATTATGCTTAAGTGGTGAAAAGTGGGGCAAAGTGGGGAATCGGTACTTAGGGGTGGGGAACGATCATGTTTATGGGGGAATACCAGCATAGCATTGACGACAAAGGCCGGATCATTATCCCGGCTAAGTTCCGTGAATTGCTCGGAACCTCCTTCGTAGCGACCCGCGGCCTGGACTCCTGTTTGTTCGTTTATCCCATGGAAGAATGGGGAATCATGGAGCAAAAGCTCAAAAGCCTTTCACTGATGAAATCGGATGCCCGTGCCTTCAGCCGCTTTTTTTTCTCAGGAGCGACCGAATGTGTATGGGACAAACAGGGCAGGGTAAATCTGCCGGGGAATCTGCGGCAATATGCCAAGCTGGACAAGGACTGTGTTATTCTGGGCGTTTCGAACCGGGTGGAGATCTGGAACAAGGAGCTATGGGAGCAGTACTTCGAACAGTCAGAGGAATCGTTCAACGAAATTGCCGAGAAATTGGTTGATTTCAATTTTGATCTATAAAACATACAATTCGAATTACTGCCTTGGAGGGATGCAGCTTGTTTCACCACATCACGGTGCTTAAGGAAGAAGCGACAGAAGGGCTGCACATCAAGAAGGATGGTATATATGTTGACTGTACGCTCGGAGGAGCCGGGCACAGTTCGCTTATTGCATCCAAGCTTAGCGGTGAAGGCCGGCTGATCTGTCTGGATCAGGACGATTGGGCGTTGAATAATGCCAAAGAGAGATTAGCCGAGTACGGAGACAAAGTGGTCACGGTTAAGACCAACTTCCGTGATCTCGAACAAGTGCTGAAGGATTTGCCGTTTGTTCCGCAAAAGGATGGAGTTCCTCAAGTGGACGGGATCCTGTTCGATCTTGGGGTATCCTCTCCGCAGTTTGATGAAGGAGAGCGGGGATTCAGCTACAATCACGACGCTCCGCTGGATATGCGGATGGACCAGTCGGCACAGCTGACCGCGGCCGATATCGTTAATACCTGGAGTGAGCAGGAAATTGCCCGTGTGCTTTTCCAGTATGGAGAAGAGAAGTTCTCACGGCGGATCGCCCGCAAGATTGTGGAGCGCCGGGAGGAACAGCCCGTGGAGAGCACCGGAGAACTGGCCGAACTGATTAAGGAAGGTATTCCGGCGGCTGCGCGGAGAACAGGCGGACATCCTGCCAAGCGCAGCTTCCAGGGTCTGCGGATTGCGGTCAATGACGAGCTTGGCGCTTTTGAGGACGGGCTGCATGCAGCTGTACGCTGCCTGGCGCCTGAAGGAAGGGTATCGGTCATTACCTTCCATTCGCTGGAGGACCGGATCTGCAAACAGATATTCAGCAGCTATTTAAGCAGATGTACCTGCCCGCCTGACCTGCCGTATTGCGTGTGCGGAGCTAAAGGAACCTTGAAGCTGATTAACCGCAAGCCCATCGTACCCGGAGAAGAAGAATTAGAGCTTAATTCACGTGCCCGTTCAGCCAAACTGCGCATTGCAGAGAAATTGTAAATGACGATAAAGGAGAATCAGAGATGGCCTATACCCGCGGCAATTTAGCAGTTCAACCCAAGAGAAAAGAAGAGGTAAACCCGCTTTACCGTGAGAAGACAAAAGTCGTCACAAGGCGGAGAGTGCTTCCGCTGCAGGAGAAGCTTTTGTATATGCTGACGCTGGGAGCCTTTCTCCTGGTAGCTGCCTCCCTGATCTGGCGTTACGTCCATATTTACGATTTGAACATGCAGGCACAGAAGCTGGATAACGAGATCGCTAAGAACAAGAAGCAAATTGCTACTTACCAGATGGAGAAGCAGACGCTTGAACAGACGGTAGCCAAGAGAGCAGAAGAAATGGGATATAAGACTCCCCCTGTTGATTCAACCATCTATGTACCGCTTAGCAGCCAGGTCACTGACAAAGCCGGCAACTAATCAGCGATTGACTTCAATCGCAATAATAGAATCTGTGAGGTTTGCTATGGTAAAGAGAATAAAACTTCGCACGCTGTTTATAGGAGGGTGTATTACCCTCTTTTTTCTTGTTTTAGTCGGCAGAGTATTCTGGATTCAGGTGATGCAGGGTGAGAAGTGGCAGAAGGAAGCAGCCTCGCAGTGGGCGCATACCTCAACCATCAAAGCGGTACGCGGTGTGATTGAAGACCGTAACGGCAGTATTCTGGCCAGTGACGTACCTGCCTATACGGTTGTTGTAAATCCTGAAGTCATTGCCGAAAAGAAGATCGGTGAAGAGGTTATCCAGGGGCTGCATGAACTGTTGGGCAAGCCTGCTGATGAGCTGAAGAAGCTGGTGGAGGCCAAAGATGATAAGGGCAACTACTACAAGAACCGTGAAATCCGCAACGAAGGCTGGAAAATTGATCAGGATCTGGCCGATAAGGTAACGGCTTTTGTGGATAAGCTCAAGAAAGAGCATGATACCCTGGAAACAGGTGTAGGGCTTGTTAGAGAGCAGAAGCGTTATTATCCGAAGGATTCACTGGCGGCGCATATTCTGGGCTACACCGACAGGGACGGCAATGCGGTCATGGGGCTGGAAAAGTACTTCGACAAACAACTCTCCGGTACGGATGGCAAGCTGAATTATCAGAGTGACGGCAAGGGAATCAAGCTCCCGGATTCGCAGGATACGTACCAGCCTGTAGTGAACGGAAGCAATTTCAAGCTGACCATCGACAGCACCATTCAGCATTATATCGAAGAGGCGATGAAGAAGGCCTATGCCGAGTACAAGCCAAAGTCGATAAGCGTCATTGCTGCGGATCCGAATACGATGGAGATTCTGGGACTGGCGAATATGCCGACCTTCAATCCGAATAAATATTATGACCTTAATCAGGATGCGGCAGGCTTCTATAACCACGCCATCATGTCGAGGTTTGAGCCGGGCTCAACGTTCAAGATTGTACCGCTGGCTGGTGCAGTTGAGGAAAATCTGTTTAATCCGGAAGAGACTGTCCATTCGGGCTCTATCCGGATCAAAGGGTACAGCAAACCTATCTATGATATGAATAGAGCCGGTTATGGAGATATAACTTTGCTTCAAGGGGTCAAACGTTCCAGCAACGTAGCCTTTGTCAAGATTGGTTATGAACTGCTGGGCCAGGAAAAGCTGCTGCAATATATCAAGGATTTCGGATTCACGGAAAAGACGGGCATTGACCTTCCGGGCGAGACCACCGGTATTGTTAACCCTAATCCGAGCAGGCCGATAGAGAATGCTACACTGGCCTATGGCCATGGCAAGCTGCTGGTTACACCGATTCAGCAGCTCACGGCGATAGCGGCGATAGCGAACGGCGGTAAGCTGATGGTGCCGCATGTAGTGAAGGAGGTCACCGATCCTAATACAGGTAAGACTACGGTCACTCAGCCGGAGGTTGTGCGCCAGGTCATTTCCGAGGAAAGCGCCCGTGAAACCGGCAGCTACCTGGAGCAGGTCGTAGCAGACCAGGTAATCGGAACCGGACGGCATGCCTATATCGAAGGATACCGGGTGGCCGGCAAGACCGGGACAGCGATTAAGCCTGACGGCAAGGGCGGGTATGACCGGGATAAGGTGCTTGCCTCCTTCCTCGGATATGCTCCGGCCAATAATCCGAAGATAGCGCTCTACGTCGTTATTGATGAGCCTGCAGATGCTGCCGGCGGCGGAGCCGCGGCCGGACCTATTTTCAAAGAGATTGTATCCCAGTCCCTGCAATATATGGGCGTACCCAAAGCGGTTGAAGAAGATGCTACTGGCAGCAGTAAAACGGCAGTCAATGTGTCAACAAGCTCCTCCGACCTGCGCAGCACACCTGATATTGCGGACAAAACGGTGAAGGAAGCCAGACAGCTGCTTCTTAACCAGGGCTTTGATTTCGAGATTGTCGGCACAGGGGCGAAGGTCATCAGACAATATCCGGATAAAGGTACTAAACTGGCTGCCGGACAGCGGATTTATCTGCTTACCCAGCAGGATGAAGCGATGAGTATTCCCGATTTGAAGGGGCAATCCCTTCGTGATGCCCTGGAAATTCTCAATCTGTTGAAGGTTGGCATAACGGTCGATGGCGAAGGTTATGTCACAGAGCAGACGCAGACCAAGAATAACGGCAAAACTCATGTCTCTCTGAAACTCAGTCCCATGAATGAATACGGGGAGAACATCCCTGTAGCCGTCAACACTGACACCGATGCAGAGGACACTGCGGAGTAACGCCCATACAGGCTTGTTCTAACCCCTGTTTGTCCCGAATAGTCATGAAGATAAGAGATCATGTCTATACGAGCGAAAGCGGGGAGAACGGGATGAAGGTTTCGAAAGTCATAACTCGGCGGAGAATGCTGTGGACGCTGCTGGGACTGGCCGTGTTGTTCGGTTCGCTGGCCGTGCGTCTTGCCTATGTACAGTTATCACAAGGGGAGAAGCTGAGCGCCAAGGCTGAGGAATCCTGGCGGCGGAATATTCCCTTCACTGCCAAACGCGGCGAGATTCTGGACAGGGAGGGCGTTGCACTGGCTTATAATATCAGCTCACCAACGATTTATGCCATTCCTGTGCAGGTCAAGGAGAAGGAACAGACCGCGAAGCAGCTGGCTCCGCTGCTCGGCATGACCGAGGAGAAGCTGGTCACTCTGCTGACCCAAAAGAAAGCCTCGGTGAAACTGCAGCCCGGCGGCCGCAAAATTACGATGGAGCTTGCCGCGAGCATCCGTGATTTGCAGCTGCCGGGCATCGTTGTGGCTGAGGATAACAAACGGTATTATCCTTATGGCGATTTAGCCGCGCATATCCTTGGCTTCACGGGAATTGACAATCAGGGGATCACCGGGATAGAGAGCATATACGATAAGCTGCTCCAGGGTAGCGCAGGCAATATATCGTATCTGTCCGATGCTGGAGGACGGCTGATGCCGGGCTCGTCGGAGAAGTATACTGAACCGCAGGACGGACTGAGTCTGCAGCTGACGATCGACAAGCAGATCCAGTCGATTATGGAGCGCGAGCTGGATCAGGCCATGGTGAAGTATCAGGCACAGGGTGCCTGGTCTATCGCCATGGACCCCCGCAATGGTGAGATCCTGGCCATGGCAAGCCGTCCGGGTTATGAGCCGGGCTCCTATAAGGAATACGATGCTGAAGTATATAACCGGAATCTGCCGATCTGGATGACGTACGAACCGGGGTCCACCTTCAAGATCATTACCCTGGCTGCTGCACTCCAGGAGGGTAAGGTTGATCTGCAGAATGAGCATTTTTTCGATCCGGGTTATATTGAAGTCGGCGGTGCCAAGCTGCGCTGCTGGAAAAAAGGCGGACACGGAAGCCAGACGTTCCTCGAAGTGGTGGAGAACTCCTGCAACCCCGGATTTGTGGCCCTGGGCCAGCGTCTAGGCAAGGATACCCTGTTTAAGTATATCCGTGATTTCGGGTTTGGCACGAAGACGGGGATCGACCTCAACGGTGAAGCGAACGGGATTCTGTTCAAGCCCGCGCAGGTGGGCCCGGTCGAACTGGCCACCACGGCCTTTGGCCAAGGGGTGTCCGTTACACCGATCCAGCAGATTGCAGCGGTGTCTGCAGCGATTAACGGCGGCAAGCTGTATACTCCGCATGTCGCCAAAGCCTGGATTAACCCGGATACCGGAAATGTTGTATCCGAGGTTGAGCCGGAGGAAGTGCGGCAGGTGATCTCGGAGGAGACCTCGAAGAAAGTGCGGGCTGCCCTTGAGAGCGTGGTTGCCAAAGGCACAGGCCGGCCGGCATTCATTGACGGCTACCGTGTGGGAGGCAAGACAGGGACGGCACAGAAGGTTATTAACGGCCGGTATTCTCCTACAGAGCATATCGTATCCTTTATCGGATTTGCGCCGGCGGACGATCCGCAGATCGTGGTCTACACCGCAGTTGACAATCCCAAGGGAATTCAGTTTGGGGGTGTGGTAGCAGCTCCGATTGTCCAGAATATTCTTGAGGATTCCCTTCATTATTTGAAGGTTCCGCAGCGCAAGGATCAGCTGCCGAAGACCTATAAATATGGCGAAACTCCGATTGTGACGGTTCCTGATCTTACAGGAGCTACCGTTCAGGATATTTATGAGGATTTGAACATGAATTTCATGCTGGCCCGCTCCGGATCAGGCAATACAGTGATTAATCAGGCGCCCAAAGCGGGAGCGAGAGTTGAGCAGGGCTCAACCATCCGGATTTATATGGGAACTTCCAGTGAATAATAAGGTAGTCTGACAAATGTAGAGTGAGGGATTATTATGAAAATTAATGAACTGTCATCCTGTCTTGCCGCTTCGTGTCTATACGGGGAAGGTGAGATCGAGATTACGGATTTGCAGGTGGATTCCCGCAAGGTTAAGCCGGGCGATTTGTTCATCTGCCTGCCCGGTCATACGGTGGATGGACATGATTATGCGCCACAGGCTGCCGCCAGCGGTGCAGCTGCCCTTGTGTGCGAGCGGAAGCTGGAGATCGATCTTCCGCAGATCGTGGTAGATGACTGCCGGTTTGCGATGTCCGTGCTGTCGAATGCCTTCTTCGGCTCACCCAGCAGCCGGATGAAGATGATTGGGATTACCGGCACCAACGGCAAAACCACCACCACGTATCTGATTGAGCAGATTATGCAGGACCATGGTGTGAAGACTGGGCTGATCGGGACGATTCAGATGCGTTATGACGGACAAAGCTATCCGATGTCCGGGACTACACAGGAATCCCTTGAGCTTCAGCGTACTTTGAACGATATGGCGTCCAAAGGCGTGCAGTGCTGTGTGATGGAGGTATCCTCCCATGCGCTTCAGCAGGGACGGGTGAAGGGGACGGACTACCGCACGGCGATATTCACGAACCTGACCCAGGATCATCTGGATTATCACCATACGATGGAGGAGTACCGCTCGGCTAAGGCGCTGCTCTTCTCGCGGCTCGGCAATGTGATCTCCCCCTGGAAGGAAGAACGTAAATACGCCGTTCTCAACGCGGATGATGCAGCAAGCAGCTATTTTGCTGACCAGACCGCAGCGGAAGTGATTACATATGGGATCGACAGTTCTGCGAACGTCCGGGCTTCACAAATTTCCATCACGTCCAAAGGAACTTTTTTCCATGTGAATACGTTTAAGGGTGAGACAGATATTTCGCTCCGCATGGTCGGCAAGTTCAATGTATATAATGCGCTTGCGGCCATTACTGCTGCTCTGCTGGAGGGTGTGCCGCTCGAAGGTATCAAAGCCAGTCTGGAGTCGGTAGCCGGTGTGGACGGCCGTGTAGAGTCTGTGGATGCCGGACAGGATTTCGCGGTGATCGTAGACTATGCGCACACGCCTGATGGTCTGGAGAATGTGCTGAAGGCTGTCTGTGAATTCGCTGCCGGCAAGGTCATTACCGTCTTTGGCTGCGGCGGAGACCGGGATACGACCAAACGGCCGCTGATGGGCAAAATAGCTGCTAAATACAGCGACCGCGTCATGGTCACTTCCGACAATCCCCGGACGGAGGATCCGCTGTTGATTCTGCGCGATATTGAGGCAGGTCTCCTTGAGGAAGGCGTGGAGCAGGAACGGTATGAGATGATTCCTGACCGGCGCGAAGCGATTAGAAAAGCTATTGAAATGGCAAGCCCCGGCGATGTAGTATTGATTGCGGGGAAAGGTCATGAGACCTATCAGCTAATCGGCGGAGTGGTTCATGATTTTGATGACCGCATCGTAGCCAAAGAAGTGATAAGGGGCCGAAGCTATTGATTACAAGAACGCTGTATACTATCGCGCTAATGTGCGGAGGAGAGCTGTCCTCTGCTGAAGATAAGAATATCGAAGTTGCGGGGGTCGTAACCGATTCCCGCAAGATTACGCCTGCCTGCCTGTTCGTTCCGCTGGTCGGAGATAACTTTGACGGCCATCATTACGCTGCTGCTTCTCTGGCGGCAGGAGCAGCCGCTACGCTCTGGCAGCGGGACAAGGGGCCTGCCCCTGAAGGCGGCGCTGTAATCCTGGTGGAGGATACACTGGCCGCCTTGCAGAAGCTGTCCTCGGCTTATCTGGGGGAGCTTGCGCCCCGTGTCGTTGCCGTAACGGGCAGTAATGGCAAGACCACAACCAAAGATATGATTACCGCTCTGCTTGATGTGCAGTATAAGGTGCACAAAACACAGGGCAATTTCAATAATCATATCGGTCTGCCGCTTACCATCCTCTCTATGGACAGCGATGTCGAAATCGCTGTGCTGGAGATGGGCATGAGCTCACGCGGAGAGATTGCCCTGCTGTCCGGGTTAGCTGTTCCTGATGTGGCTGTAATTACCAATGTAGGCGAATCACATCTGCTGCAGCTCGGGTCCCGCAAGGAAATCGCCCGGGCCAAGCTTGAGATAGTAGACGGACTTAAGCGGGGAGGCCTGCTCATCTATAACGGGGACGAACCGCTGCTTGCAGAAGTTATGGCAGAGCCCGGGTTTAACCCGCCGGAGGGCATGCTCCGCTTCCGGTTCGGCCAGTCCGAAGGCAATGACGATTATCCGACAGGTCTTATGTCTCATGGCGGCGGAATGACCTTCACCTCGCATCTTCATGCGGAGCGTGCCTTCACGCTGCCTCTGCCGGGACGTCACAATGTCATTAACGCACTCGCTGCACTAGCGGTTGCGCGCCATTACGGTGTGACTGACGAGAACATAGAGACCGGATTAGCCGGCCTTAAGCTGACTGGTATGCGCATTGAAGTGATCCAGGCGGCAAACGGTCTGACGCTGCTGAACGATGCTTACAATGCCAGTCCTACATCCATGAGGGCTGCGATCGATGTGCTGCAGTCCATGAAATGCAGCGGGCGCAGAATCGCTGTGCTGGGGGACATGCTGGAACTTGGGCCTGATGAAGTATTGTTCCACCAGCAGACCGGCAGCTATCTTGATCCTGCACTGACGGATGAGGTCTACACTTTCGGACCGCTCGCTGCTCATATTGCGGAGGCTGCGGCGGAGAGATTCGGGGCCGGCCGTATATTTGCTTTTACAGACAAAGAAGCATTAATCACTGCCTTGAACACCAAATGCGGTGCCAAGGATGTTGTATTGTTCAAAGCATCCAGAGGGATGCGTCTGGAGGAAGTGCTTCACCGCCTGAAAGAATATTCTGAAGCTAACTTAAACTAATGGAGGGGGTGTACCCATGGATTATCAATTACTTCTGCTGACTATTGCTGTGTCCTTTATCCTTGCGGTCATTGCCGCTCCGCTGATTATTCCGCTGCTGCGCCGGATGAAGTTCGGGCAGCAGGTTCGCGACGACGGTCCACAGACCCATTTGAAAAAGGCGGGAACACCAACGATGGGCGGAATTATCATCATGGTGGCGTTCACGCTGTCTTTTCTGAAATTCTCGGTAATTAATTCGGATTTCTACGTACTTCTGGTAGCTACGCTGGGTTACGGTCTGATCGGTTTCCTGGATGACTATATTAAGATTGTCTTCAAACGCTCCCTCGGGCTGACCGCGCGCCAGAAGCTTGCAGGCCAGTTGCTGGTCGGTATCGTTCTTTGCGCTCTGCTGATTTCCGGCGGACATAATACAAACATCAGCATCCCGGGAACGTCAGTGAGCTTTGACTGGGGCGCCTGGTTCTACTATCCGTTTATTGTCCTGATGATGATGGCGGTAACCAATGCAGTCAATTTCACAGACGGGGTGGACGGCCTGCTGTCCGGCGTCAGTGCCATCGCGCTCGCTGCTTTTGCTGTGGTCGCCATGCAGGCAACCTCGATTGCCGCCGGTGTCTGCGCTGCCGCGATGATTGGTGCAGTACTCGGTTTTCTGGTGTTCAATGCCCATCCTGCTAAGGTGTTCATGGGTGATTTCGGCTCCTTCGGTATTGGTGGCGCCATTGGCGCCATTGCCATTGTTACCAAGACCGAGCTGCTGTTCGTGGTGATCGGCGGCGTCTTCGTAGTCGAAATGCTGTCCGTAATTATTCAGGTCGCTTCGTTCAAGACACGCGGCAAACGGGTATTCAGAATGAGCCCGATCCACCATCACTTTGAGCTGGGCGGCTGGTCGGAGTGGCGTGTTGTTGTCTCCTTCTGGGCGGTAAGCCTGGTGCTGGCGGCTGCTGGACTATATCTCATCAAGGGGTTGTAACATATGAAGCATCCGGATCTGTACCGTGGTGAAGAAGTGGTCGTCCTGGGGCTCGCCAAAAGCGGGGTCCAGGTGGCCAAGGTGCTGCATGAACGCGGCGCGGTTGTGACGGTCAATGATAAAAAGGAAAGAGATCAAAGTCCCGAAGCTTCCGAACTGGAATCTTTGGGAATTTCTGTTATATGCGGAGGGCATCCGGAGGGGCTGATTCATGAGGGGGTAGCCCTTGTCGTTAAGAATCCCGGGATTCCCTACTCCGTATCTCCGGTGCAGCAGGCACTTGAGCTTGGCATCGAAATCGTAACCGAGGTAGAAGTGGCCTATCATCTATGCGCCGCACCAATGATCGGCATTACGGGCTCCAACGGCAAGACGACGACAACGACCTGGGTGGGCCGTATGCTGGAAGCAGCGGGGATGAGGCCCATTGTTGCCGGAAACATCGGTACACCGCTCTGTCAGGCCGCACAGGAGGCTGATGCGGACAATTGGATGGTTGTCGAGCTCAGCAGCTTCCAGCTCAAGGGTACGGAAGCCTTCCGGCCCAAGGTCGCTGCCCTGCTGAATGTTGCCGAGACTCATTTAGACTATCATGGGGGGATGGAGGATTATGTTGCCTCCAAATCCAAGCTGTTCGCGAATCAGGGGCCGAGTGACACCGCCGTACTGAACTGGGATGACCCGGTTTGCCGCGAGCTGATTCCTTATATCAAAGCAGGCATCCTGCCCTTCTCCACCACTGAAGAACTGGTTCAGGGCATCTTTGTCCGTCCGTCCTTTGTGCCGGATACAGAAGATGATCTGAAGCGTGTCATTATCTACCGTGATTACACGGAGAGCGAGACCGAAATAGCCGATGTGGATTCGATCGGCCTTCCGGGCCGTTTCAATGTGGAGAATGCGCTGGCCGCCTGCGGCATTGCCATTGCCGCAGGTGCGGACCCTGCTGTGCTAGGCGGGGTGCTGGCTTCCTTCCGCGGTGTGGAGCACCGGCTGGAATATGTGGCAGACAAGGCGGGGGCTGCCTACTATAACAATTCCAAAGCTACCAATTCCAAAGCGACGACTATGGCGCTAGGCTCCTTCAAGAAGCCGGTGATCCTCATTGCCGGAGGGCTGGACCGCGGTTCTGATTACATGGAGCTGCTGCCTGTCCTCGGCGGGAGCGTCAAGGCGCTGGTGGCCCTCGGGGAGACGAAGGACAAGCTGGCCGCAGTTGCACAGCTGGCAGGAGTAAAGACCATCATCTCCGTCGATAATGGGGAGAGCGCCGCCGCCGTGCTGCAAGAGGCTGTGCGGGAGGCTTCCGCTCTTGCGGAAGCAGGAGATGTAATTCTCCTGTCTCCTGCCTGTGCCAGTTGGGATATGTTTACATCCTATGAGGAGCGCGGGCGTATTTTTAAAGAGGCGGTGCATAACCTTTAAGTAGGGGGGTGGATAAGCCCCTACTACGGATGCAAGAGGTGTGCTCCTGATGAACAAATCCCGTCATGCGCCCGATATCTGGCTGCTGCTTCCGATATTGGCTTTGCTGGCCATCGGTATGGTAATGGTTTACAGCGCCGGGTCTGTTTTGGGCTTCCGCAATTATGGCGACTCCTTCTATTTCGTCAAAAGACAGCTGCTGTTCGCAGGCCTGGGCCTTATCGCCATGTTCATCACCGCTAATACCGATTATGTGGTGCTGAAGAAGTTCGCCAGACCGGCGCTGATTGTCTGCTTCGTACTGCTCGTGCTGGTGCTTGTTCCCGGCATCGGGGTCGTGCGCGGCGGTGCCCGCAGCTGGCTGGGAATCAGCTCCTTCGGCATTCAGCCCTCGGAGTTCATGAAGATGGGGATGATCCTCTTTCTGGCCAAATGGCTTGGGACAGAGGATTATGACATTTCCAGCTTCACCCGCGGACTGCTTCCGCCGCTTGCGCTGATCGGTTCCGCTTTTGCGCTGATCATGCTCCAGCCGGATCTCGGTACAGGCACTGTCATGTTCGGGGCTGCCTTGATGATGGTCTTCACGGCAGGTGCCCGGATGAAGCATCTGCTCTCCCTGGGCGCACTGGGTGTTGCCGGGTTCGCGGGGCTTATTGCCGCAGCACCCTACCGCCTGCAGCGGATTACGGCTTTTCTGGACCCCTGGTCCGATCCGCTCGGGGCCGGCTACCAGATCATCCAGTCACTGTACGCGATTGGACCCGGCGGGCTAGGCGGCTTGGGTCTCGGCATGAGCCGGCAGAAGTACAGCTATGTGCCGGAGCCGCAGACCGATTTTATATTCTCCATATTGGCCGAAGAGCTGGGATTTATCGGGGGGCTGGCGGTGCTGCTGCTGTTCCTGATTCTGATCTGGCGCGGAATGAAGGTAGCGATGAGTCTGCCAGACCGTTTCGGCAGCTATCTGGCCGTAGGCATCGTCTGTATGGTCGCTGTTCAGGTGATCATCAACATCGGTGTCGTTATCGGCCTCATGCCGGTTACCGGCATTACGCTTCCGCTGATCAGCTATGGGGGCTCATCGCTGACCCTGATGCTCACAGCTCTTGGCATTCTACTTAATTTATCCCGTTATGCGAGGTGAAAGACATGCGTATTGTATTAAGCGGCGGCGGTACGGGCGGACATATCTATCCGGCCGTGGCCGTGGCCAGACAGCTGGAATCCGAAGATGACAAATCAGTCTTCCTGTATATCGGGGGCAAACGTGGTCTGGAGAGCAAGCTGGTTCCCCAAGAGAACCTGCCCTTTAAGGCAATTGATATTACCGGCTTCCGGCGTAAGCTCTCGATGGACAATGTGAAGACGGTTATGCGTTTCCTAAAGGGCGTTAAAGCTTCCAAGGCCATGCTGCGGGAGTTCAAGCCGGATGTCGTGATCGGCACCGGCGGATATGTCTGCGGACCTGTAGTGTACGCTGCATCCCGGCTCGGCATCCCGACGCTCATTCATGAGCAGAACGCGATTCCGGGTCTCACTAACCGTTTCCTAAGCCGGTATGCGGATACGGTCGCCGTAAGCTTTGAAGGCACGGAGCCGGCTTTTCCAGGGGCTAAGAACGTAATCTACACAGGCAACCCCCGGGCAACTACTGTAATGACTGCCAATCCGCAGCGGGGATTCGCTTCACTCGGCATTCCTGAGGGCAGTACGGTTGTGCTGGTAGTCGGAGGAAGCGGAGGCGCCAAGGCAATTAACCGCGCGATGATTGAAATGGCTCCGTTTGTGGGTAAGGGTAATGGTGTTCATTATGTGTATGTTACCGGAGAGGCTTATTTCGAGGAAACCCTTAAAGCTGTGCGCGAGAAGCTTGGCAGCCTGCCGAACTGGCTGCATATCCTTCCGTATATTCATAATATGCCCGAGGTGCTGGCCTGTACTTCACTCATCGTGAACCGGGCGGGGGCATCGTTTCTTGCAGAAATTACCGCGCTCGGCATTCCCTCTGTGCTCATCCCTTCTCCCAATGTGACGAATAATCATCAGGAAGCGAATGCCAGACAGCTTGAACGTGAAGGGGCGGCAGTTGTGCTGCTGGAGAAGGATCTTAGCGGCGAGGCACTGTTCGCAGCTGTGCATAAGATTATCGGAGCGGACGATGCACGCCGCAGTATGTCTGCCGCCTCAAGGCGTTTAGGTAAAAGGGACTCCGCTTCACTGGTTGTCACCGAGCTCCGCAGACTGGCCGCAGGCCGGAAACGCTAGAATCCCGGGCTTCATTGTCACACACGAGAGGTTACGAACATAGGATGATCCTATAATCGTGACAATCACCCAGAGCACTTCCAGTTCATGAAATATGAAGCGGGATAGCTTCCCGGCCTATTTCTGATGTTCTCTGTACAGGAAGTGCCCAACGGTGGGTGAGCGGTAATCTCGGAGGTGATACATTGGACAAATTGGTGATTGAGGGTGGAAATCCCCTGTCAGGCACCATACGTATCCATGGAGCGAAAAATGCGGCCCTGCCTATTCTGGCAGCAAGCCTGCTGGCCGAAGGAGTTCACTCACTGCATAATGTGCCGAAGCTGCTGGACATCGAAACCATGCTGGATATTCTGGAAAGGCTAGGCTGCAGGGCCGTTCATGAAGACGAAACGGTTACGGTCGATACAACATACGTCGCTACCTCGCATGTTCCGGAGGATTTAATGCGGCAGATGAGATCTTCCATTTTTCTGATGGGGCCGCTTCTGTCCAGGTTTGGTGAAGTGACGATTTATCAGCCGGGAGGCTGTGCCATCGGAGAACGCAAAATTGATCTTCACCTGCAGGGCCTTAAGCTGCTCGGGGCGGAGATTGAGGAAACCAGCGGGATGATATGCTGCCGGGCTGCCAAACTGACGGGCTGTGATATTCATCTGGATTATCCAAGTGTCGGGGCCACGGAGAATATTATGATGGCTGCCGCTATGGCGGAAGGGACAACAACAGTGTCCGGAGCGGCCAGAGAGCCGGAAATTCAGGATCTGCAGAATTTCCTGAACGCGATGGGCGCGCAAATCATCGGTGCGGGTACGGATACGATTACCATCCAGGGAGTCTCCAAGCTATATCCTTGCAATTATGAGGTCATTCCCGACCGGATTGTTGCCGGGACCGTAATGATCGCAGCTGCAGCGACCAGGGGGAATGTGACGCTGACCCACACCAACGCAGGACATTTGACCTCACTGATCCATGTTCTGAGGCGTGCCGGTGTTCAAATTACAGTTTGCAATGATATAATTAATATCAGCTGTATGGGGCGTCCGCGTGCAGTAGAAAGAATTGTAACTTCCCCTTATCCTTCATTTCCTACGGATCTGCAATCTCAGGTGATGGTTCTTTTGTCCCTGGCTGACGGATTCAGTGTGATTAAAGAAACTGTATTTGAAGGACGCTTCAAGCATGTGGAAGAGATGGCCCGGATGGGAGCAGACATTTCCATTGATCTGAACCGGGCGTTTATACGCGGAGTGCAGAGGTTATACGGGGCTACGGTTGAAGCCACCGACCTGCGGGCCGGAGCTGCCCTGGTTATCGCCGGACTTGCCGCTCAAGGAACTACCATTGTTGAGCAGGCGCATCATATTGACCGCGGATATGACGGCATTGAGAAACTGTTTCAGAAGCTGGGTGCACACATTAGCCGCAAAGTGCCAGTGCCGGACCCGCTGGATTTGGCCAACTAAAGCTCCCTGTCTCCTTCAGCCCAGCAACTTGGGAAGGAGACAGGGCCTTATTACGGAGATATGAGAATGCCTAAAACCCGAATGCCTCTTCTTAAAGAGGACAAGCCCAGCAAGAGAATGAGCCGTAAAATTACAATTATCCTGCTGCTGCTGTTTATTGCGCTGCTGGCCGTGATATTTTTCCGTTCGTCCGTCAGCAAGATTACGGCAATCCATTTCCAGGGGGATAAATATACGTCCCGGGAGGATTTGCTTGCCGCAAGCGGACTTACGGTCGGCGGACAGTTCTTCGCGGTCTCCGGAGATTCCGTGGAAAGTGCGCTGACAGAACTGAAGACCGTTCAGGAAGCGGCTGTGAACAAGAAATTTCCGGGTGTGATTGATATTAGTATTAAGGAATTCCCCGCAGTGGCCTACGAACTGGATCAGGCGGGATCGCTTGAGGCGATTCTGTCGAGCGGTGCTGCAGTATCTGTTAAAGATACGGGGATTGCCGTTGAGAAGCCGATATTAACCAACTGGCAAGCTGATGATCCCTACAAGACGAAGCTGTGTCAGGCGCTGGCTGGTATTCCTAATGAACTAACCAGTGATATATCTGAGATTGTTCCTTCCCCGACCTTGTCTTTTCCGGACCGCATTAAGCTGTATACACGTTCGCGGTTCGAGGTCATTACGGCCATTTCGCTGCTTAAGGATAAAGTGGAGTACCTGAATCAAGTGATCGAAAATGAGCAGCCGGGACTGATTAAGATGCTTGAGGCCGATTCCTATGTCCCTTTTCATACGGAAGCGGAAGATTCAGGGGAGGATACAGACACACAAGAGTAAATAGTCCCTACTAATAGTACCGAAAAAATGCTACAATCGGTTTTACGGGCAATAAGCAATATCCCTCTTTTTTCTGCGGATTTTTTGAAATGCACTCATGGATATAGCTGTCATTTCTTAAAAGATAAGAACTTATATGCTTTACGAAAAATTGAAAGCAGTTGTTTGCATGTGAAAAGGCTGTTATATTATTCCATTCAAAAAATTTGTAGAAAAAAGAGGGAAAGGATTAGGGATGTTGAATATGTACAGAGAAGTTTCCCGGGACCGGGATCAAAGCGTAATTTCTATTTATTCGGCTTCACAATTTATTATGATTATAACAGGAGGTGCCATAGGGCTTGAGCAACAATGACATCATTGTTAGTTTGGACATCGGTACATCCAAAGTTCGGGCAATTATTGGGGAAGTTACCAATGGAACCTTTAATATTATTGGCGTTGGATCTGCTGATTCGGAAGGAATACGCAAGGGTGCGATTGTAGACATCGATCAGACTGTGCAATCGATCAGGAGTGCCGTAGAACATGCGGAGCAAATGGTCGGTATTCAAATATCCGAGGTGTATGTCGGTATATCCGGTAATCATATCGGCCTGCAATCCAGTCACGGTGTAGTTGCCGTGCAGAATGAAGACCGTGAGATCGGCGAAGATGATATCGACCGCGTAATCAAGGCTGCTGAGGTCATAGCACTGCCTCCTGAGCGCGAGGTCATTGATGTTGTCGCCAAGCAATATATCGTCGACGGGCTTGAAGGAATTCAAGATCCGCGCGGAATGATCGGGGTTCGCCTAGAAGTTGAAGCGACGATCATTACCGGTGCCAAGACACCAATACATAATCTGCTGCGCTGCGTGGAGAAATCAGGTCTGAAGGTTAAAGATCTTGTGCTTATGTCTCTCGGGGCAGGCGGATTAGCGCTTTCCAAAGATGAGAAATCAATGGGAGCAGTACTGGTGGATATCGGTGCCGGCCAGGCGACGATAGCCGTATATGAAGAAGGTTCCCTGTGCGCAACCTCTACGATTCCGATCGGAGGAGAATTTGTAACCAATGATATTGCTTACGGTCTGCGGACGCTTACCGATCAGGCGGAGAAGGTCAAGCTGAAATATGGCTGTGCCTGGATTGATGATGCTGCCTCGGATGTCGTGTTCAAGGTTCTGCGAATCGGCAGCAATGTCGAGAAGGAATTCAACCAGGAGGATCTGGCGGCGATTATTGAGCCCCGAGTTCAAGAAATCTTCCATCTGATCCGCCAGGAAGTGAAACGGCTTGGTTACAATGAGCTTCCAGGAGGTTATATACTAACGGGTGGCACAGTTTCGATGCCGGGCGTGCTGAAGGTAGCCCAGACTGAACTGGCAGCCTCTGTACGTATTGCCGTACCTGATTATATTGGAGTACGTGACCCCGGGTTCACCGGCGGTGTAGGTATACTTCATACCGTTGTGCGCAGATTCCGCGGACGAAGCAGCGGCGGAAGCGCCAATAAGAAGACGGTTAGCCGCAGCAAACAAAGTGCAGCTCCGAGTCAGGATTCTTCCAAGAAGCCGGGGCTGGTGGAACGTCTAAAGAATATGTTCAGCGAGTTCATATAAGTGTAAGTCCAGATATACTTGGACTGGCCATCCAAGCACTACTCGAGGGGGAGATGGAAACAATATGTTGGAATTTGATTTTGAAATGGAGAGCTTAGCCCAAATAAAGGTCATCGGCGTAGGCGGCGGCGGAAGCAATGCTGTGAACCGGATGATTGAAAATGGCGTTCAGGGTGTTGAATTCATCACGGTTAATACAGATGCCCAAGCGCTGCATATGGCCAAATCGGAGCATAAACTGCAAATCGGGGATAAACTGACCCGCGGACTTGGCGCTGGAGCCAATCCTGAGGTAGGTAAGAAAGCGGCTGAGGAATCCCGCGATCTGATTTCAAATACGCTTAAAGGTGCAGATATGGTATTCGTAACTGCAGGTATGGGCGGCGGTACCGGAACAGGCGCAGCGCCTGTAATTGCTGAGATTGCCAGAGAGTGCGGAGCATTGACGGTTGGCGTCGTGACCCGTCCGTTTACTTTTGAAGGCAGAAAACGTGCAAATCAGGCAGAGCTTGGCATCGAGGCGCTGAAGGAAAAGGTCGATACACTGATCGTGATTCCCAATGACCGCCTGCTGGAAATTGTGGATAAGAAAACCCCAATGCTGGAGGCATTCCGTGAAGCGGATAATGTACTCCGCCAGGCGGTGCAAGGGATCTCCGACCTTATTCAGGTTCCCGGCCTGATCAACCTTGACTTTGCCGATGTGAAGACAATTATGACGGAGCGCGGTTCAGCGCTTATGGGTATCGGTATCGCCACCGGCGAGAACCGTGCGTCAGAGGCGGCCCGCAAAGCCATTATGAGCCCGCTGCTCGAAACCTCCATTGAAGGTGCGCGCGGTGTAATCATGAACATCACAGGGGGGGCTAACCTCTCTCTGTACGAGGTGAATGAAGCCGCGGAGATCGTTACCTCTGCTTCGGACCCGGAAGTGAATATGATCTTCGGTGCCATTATCGAAGAGAGCATGAAGGACGAGATCAAGGTCACAGTCATTGCGACCGGCTTTGAACACAAGCCATTTCCTGCAGCGCCTGTACGCCGTCCGGCAGCCAGCAGTGAGCCGGCAGCGGATAAGGACAAAAACGCCAATCTTCGTCCGTTCGGCAATCAGACAAGCTCTGATCAGCTGGATATCCCTACATTCCTGCGCAACCGCACACGCGGCAATAACGACTAAGAGTTATTAACTGCATAGTATTTTTACGGAAGCACCGTATTCGTCCCGGCTTTAGCTGGGGGCCGGATACGGTGTTTTTTCTTTTTCAGGCTGTTATAATAACGGTAACGGGAGACGATGGAATGGAACTGCTGGACCCCCGGGTAGATTTTGTATTTAAACGGATATTTGCAAGCGAGAGTAACAAGGATGTGCTGCTGGCTTTTCTGAACCGGATATTCATGGATGCAGGAGATCCGCCGCTGGAGGAAGTAGTGCTGCTCAATCCTTATACGGATAAGGATGATCCGTTGGATAAGCTATCGATATTTGATATTTGGGCGAAGTCTGTTGACGGCAAGCTGATCAACATTGAAATGCAGCTGTTCAACAAATATGATATTGAAAAACGGACTTTATATTACTGGAGCAAACGTTATGCGGGCCAGCTTCAGGTAAGCGGCAAATATGCAGACCTCAAGAAATGCGTAACCATTAATATTCTGAATTATAAGGTACTGCCTAACGAATATCCCCATAGTGTATTTCACTTACGGGAGGATGCAACCGGAACGCCGCTCACGGATGACATTGAAATTCATTTCCTGGAATTACCCAAGCTGAATCAGCCAGCTGTTCCCGGCCAAAGCGGTTTGGTGAACTGGCTGCTGTTCTTGAAGGGAATAAACCACTCGGATTGGGAGGTACTGCGGATGAATGAGCCTGCTTTGAAAAAGGCGATGGAGACCCTGGAGTTTCTGAGTCAGGATTCGGAAGCCCGGCGTAAATATGAGGACCGCCAGAAGTTTCTACTTGACGAAGCCTCGCAGAGAGACGGTGCACAAAGAGAAGGGTTTGCTAAAGGTATAGCAGAAGGCAGAGAAGTAGGCAAAGCAGAAGGTAAAGCAGAAGGTAAAGCAGAAGGCAAAGCAGAAGGTGAGCTCGAGGCAAAACTGGGAATAGCCAGGAATCTCCTGGCCATGGGAATGGATCTGCCTTCTGTACAGAAGGCAACCGGACTGACTGAAGAAGAATTGAAATCTATTACGTGAATAAATCATCCTATTTGAAGTCAGCCTCTTTGAGGCTGGCTTTTTGTTTAAGGACGACAAAGCCGTTTCTACTTATATCCTCTTAATATCTCTGCTGACCTATAACTCGACAAAAAAACTGCAAGAACGCCCCCCAAGTTTAGACAGACTTTGAATGCGAGAGTTCCTATACTAATCTTATCGTCTAAAAAGAGAGCCTTCACCCCGGCCTCCGGCTAGATATCCGTTTGCAGGCAGGTGAAAACACTGGTTGTTTATATTGACTTGATCTTCGCCGCCAATCTGCTGATCGACGGAATCCTATTGTGGCTGACCAGCTGGCTGGTCAAGCTTAAGGTGAGCTGGTGGCGCCTGTCTCTCTCTGCGCTGGTTGGCGCGCTCTATGTCGTGATGATGTTCGTACCGGAGCTGTCCTTTATGTACACCTTCCTCATCAAGTTCGGGTTGTCGGTCGTGATGCTGTGGATTGCTTTCGGATTTAGAAGTCTGCAAAGCTATCTTCGTGCATTAGGGGCATTTTATATCATTAATTTTGCGGCGGCAGGAGGTATAGTAGGGGTTCATTATTTGCTGCAAAGCTCAGGCGACATCTGGAACGGAATGATCTTTACCTCTTCAGGAGGCCAAGCTTACCGGCTGAAGATTGGATTCTGGTTCGTGCTTGCGATGCTTCCGATGGTGCTGCTTCTCTTCAAGCTGATTCAATCCTCGCGCAGGCGCAGGGAGCAGCTTGAGACATATATCGGTGAAGTGACCGTGGAGATTGACGGGGTTACTGTCACCTGTCCCGGGCTGCTGGACACCGGAAACCGGCTGAATGATCCGCTTACGAGAATTCCGGTCATGGTTATGGAATCCTCGTTATGGGAAGGCCATCTGCCGGCTTCCTGGAAGGGGAGACTGACACAGACGGGCGCGGATACACTTGTACTGGAAGCGGACGGGCAGTCTTTTGCCTGGCAGGACAGGATACGGCTGGTGCCGTACAGGGGGGTTAACCGCGGGGCATCCTTCATGCTCGCGTTGAAGCCGGATTCAGTGATGATAAAGCTTGGCGGCGAAACCTTTTACAGCAAGAGGGTTCTCATCGGGCTGGATGGCGGGACACTGTCGGGAGACGGAGCGTACCGGGCGGTCATACATCCTGACCTGACCCACAATGAGAGCGCTGTAGAGGCGCTGGCAGACAAGACTATGAGTTAAGGAACATATAGGAGGAACAATAATGGTCAAATTCAAACTTGTGCTGCAACTGCAGTATTATCGCATGCTGTTTCTGCTGGGACTGAAGAGCCAGGAAATTTACTATATCGGGGGCAGTGAGGCGCTGCCTCCCCCGCTTACCCGGGAAGAGGAGGAGTTCCTGCTGCAGCGGCTATCCAGCGGCGACGCGGCGGTCCGGGCCATGCTGATTGAACGCAACCTGCGGCTGGTGGTGTATATCGCCCGGAAATTCGAGAACACAGGCATCAACATCGAGGATCTTGTTTCCATCGGGGCGATTGGACTGATTAAGGCGGTCAACACCTTTGATCCGGAGAAAAAAATAAAACTGGCCACTTATGCCTCACGCTGCATTGAGAATGAAATTCTGATGTATCTGCGGCGCAACAGCAAAACAAGAAGTGAGGTTTCTTTTGATGAACCCCTGAATATTGACTGGGACGGCAACGAGCTCCTGCTATCGGATGTGCTGGGAACGGAGAATGACACAATTTACCGGAATATCGAAGAACAGGTGGACCGCAAGCTGCTGCAGAAGGCGCTGGAGAAGCTTAGTGAACGGGAAAGATTAATTATGGAGCTGCGGTTCGGACTGCGCGGCGGTGAAGAAAAAACCCAAAAGGATGTTGCTGATTTGCTTGGCATTTCCCAATCCTACATCTCGCGCCTGGAGAAAAGAATTATCAAGCGGCTGCGCAAGGAGTTCAACAAGATGGTGTAAGCTGATGGAACCGAGGAATAAAATGCCGGACCGGGGAGATAATGTACAGTAATGTTTCTCCTTGGGAGGTAAATCATCATGACCCGAAATAAAGTCGAGATTTGCGGTGTGGACACCGCCAAGCTGCCCGTTCTTACGAACGTGGAAATGCGGGCATTGTTCACTTCGCTGCAGCAGCAGGGCGAGCGATCCGCCAGAGAGAAATTGGTAAATGGTAACCTTAGACTTGTCCTTAGCGTAATTCAAAGGTTCAATAATCGTGGGGAGTTCGTGGATGATCTGTTTCAGGTAGGCTGCATCGGACTCATGAAAGCCATCGATAATTTTGATTTATCGCAGAATGTCAAGTTCTCTACCTATGCGGTGCCGATGATCATCGGAGAAATCCGCCGCTACTTGCGTGACAACAACCCGATCCGGGTATCGCGCTCCCTGCGGGATATCGCCTATAAGGCGCTTCAGGTCCGTGACAGCCTGACCAATCAGAATTCGCGGGAGCCGACGATCTTCGAAATCTCAGAAGCACTCGGTGTACCTAAAGAAGATGTCGTCTTTGCCCTTGATGCTATTCAGGACCCGGTATCATTGTTCGAACCGATCTATCATGACGGCGGTGACCCGATCTATGTGATGGATCAGATCAGCGACGATAAGAACAAGGATGTATCCTGGATTGAAGAAATTGCTCTTCGGGAAGCGATGCAGCGGCTGGGACAGCGCGAGAAACGTATATTATCGATGCGGTTCTTTGAAGGTAAAACCCAGATGGAGGTAGCGGACGAGATTGGTATCTCACAGGCGCAGGTATCGCGGCTTGAGAAGTCGGCTATCCAGCAAATGCAAAAGCATGTAAAGTCTTAAAACAGCAGCTATAGATAAGCGGGGATATTCCGGAAGGCGGCGTGAGCGGCTGCCCGGAGTATCCTTTTGTATGTAACGGCGAAGGCCGGGAAATGAATTAAGACATGTTGCCAAGCCTTACGGACATATACTGGAGCTATAGGTCTGAATGTACAGGGGTGGCGGGATGAACGAAGATTCCATAGGGTCAGGCAAAAAAATGAAAATCTCTGATTTTCAAACCAAGGATGTTATCAATATCGTCGACGGCAAGCGGCTGGGGCAGATTAGTGATCTGGAGCTGGATCTGCGCCGGGGGGTTATTGATGCCGTCATTGTTCCGGGTTATACAAGGTTTATGGGACTGTTCGGAGGCGGAGCGGATCTGATTATCCCGTGGCGGAATATCGTTAAGATTGGCGCCGATGTTGTGCTGGTGAAGATTGAGGAATCCCGGATGCCTCAGGGCCAGGAAGACCGGGAGATGATGTATCTGGAACGGCCGGACCGCAGTGAGCGGCGCACTTATTGACCGGGTGCGTCTTTTTTCTGCGTATATGGGTAAAGGCATAGGGTGGGCTCAGGAGTGTGCAGCGTAACATCACTTTGTGGGGGAAGTTTGTGGTTTGATTTTCGGGGCCCCCGCAAAGTACTTGGATAGGCATCGGAGCGTAACATCACTTTGAGGGGATTAATTTATGGGGGAGAGTTTGTGGTACACTTAAGCGGAGGTGAAGATATGGAACCGTTTGTGCGGAGTGACGGAACGCCTATGCTGCTTCATCTGGAGCCGTGGCGTGAGAAGTATAGGGCAATAACAGCAGGATTCACGGGCAGGGAAGGCGGCAGCGGTACGAAGCCTTATGACAGCTTTAACTGTGCGCTTCATGTGGGTGATGATCCGGCTGATGTGCTCAGCAACAGGAAGCTGCTGGCTGAAAGTCTTGGTTTCCAGCTCCGGTCCTGGACCTGCGGGGAACAAACCCATGGTAAAGATATAGCCGTAATTACAGAACAGGACCGCGGAAAAGGCAGTCTGGACCGGACAACAGCTTTTCAGGCTACTGACGGTCTGCTGACTAATGTGCCGGGGGTGCTGCTGACTTCTTTTTATGCGGATTGTGTGCCGCTCTACTTCTATGACCCCTTGCACAATGTTGTCGGGCTGGCACATGCAGGCTGGAAGGGAACAGTAGCAGAGATAGCGGCAGCGATGGTGGGTAGAATGACTCAGGAGTATGGAAGCCGTCCGGAGGATATCCAGGCTGCCATAGGCCCTTCTATTGGCGAATGCTGCTACGAGGTAGATGATTATGTAATGGACCATGTCCGCCGGCTGGAGGCCGGGCTGAACCCGCTGATGCTGGCGGAAGGCGCGCCGGACTTATATAGAAGATCGGATAAGGACAGCAGCAAAAGTATGCTTAACTTGAAAGAAATGAATCAACGCATTATGATTAAAGCAGGAATATTGCCGACTCATATCGAATGTACATCATGGTGTACAAGCTGTAACAGTGATCTGTTCTTTTCTTATCGCAAGGAAAATGGAGTTACTGGAAGAATGTCGAGCTGGATCGGAATAAAGGAGAGTTGAATTTTGGCCTCACTACAGGAAAGAATCGCCAGCGTCCAGGAACGTGTCGCACGTGCCTGTGCGGTCAGTGGCCGTGACGTAAGTGACGTCAAGGTTATCGCGGTGACGAAATATGTACCACTGGACACGGTAGCTGCTGTGCTGGAAGCCGGGCTAACGGAGATTGCGGAGAGCCGCTGGCAGGATGCAGAGCCTAAATGGAATGCGCTCGGACACAAGGGAATCTGGCACTTCATCGGGCATTTGCAGACTAATAAGGTAAAAGACGTTATCGGTAAATTTGAATATATACACTCGCTCGACCGATTATCGCTGGCACGGGAATTGCACAAGAAGGCGGATGCCGCCGGGCTGGATGTTAAAGTGTTCCTGCAGGTGAATATATCCGGAGAAGATACAAAGTTTGGTTTGGCGCCTGAAGCGGTGGAGGGTTTCCTGAAGGAGATTGCCCCGCTAAACCGTGTGAAAGTAATCGGACTTATGACTATGGCCCCGCATGAAGGGGATCCGGAGCTTACCCGTCCCGTATTCCGGGGGCTCCGTGAGCTCCGTGATTCGCTCAATCAGCTTGCTTTGACACCTGAGCCTATACAAGAGCTGTCGATGGGAATGTCGAATGATTTTGAAGTGGCGATACAGGAAGGAGCCACCCGGGTACGCCTGGGTACGGTACTAGTAGGTCATTAGGAGGGAGATTGATGGGCGTGATGAACCGGTTTATGAGTTTCTTGGGTTTGCAGGAGGAAGAGGAAATAGTGGAGCGGGAGCAAATATCCCGTGATGAGGATGAATACGAACCCGCCCCTGTAGAAACACGCAAAAATCAGCGGGCCAACGTCGTCAGTATCCATTCTCAAAAAAATGTGAAGGTAGTGCTCTACGAGCCGCGTTCGTACGACGAGGCCCAGGAGATTGCCGATCATCTGCGTTCGCACCGCACAGTAGTTATTAATTTGCAGCGGGTGCGTAACGACCAGGCAATGCGGATTATTGATTTTTTAAGCGGAACGGTTTATGCCCTGGGTGGAGGAATATCCAAGATTGGGGGCAATATATTTATGTGCACACCGGACACCGTGGAAATTCAAGGCTCCATTACGGAGATCCTGGGTGACGATCAAGATTACAACAGAATGAGGTGAGCAGGTTTTGGATCAAATAACTTCGATAATTGACATCCTGTTTAAAATTTACTATTACATGATTTTTATATACATTCTCATGTCCTGGCTGCCTAATCTGCGCGAGAACTTTATCGGTGAGCTGCTGGGCAAGCTTGTCGAGCCGTACCTGACTCCATTCCGGAAGATTATTCCGCCTCTGTTCGGAACGATTGACATCTCTCCGATTATTGCGATTGTCGTGCTCCAGTTTGCAGTAGGCGGGCTTCATTCTATTTTAGCCCTGGTTTTCGGCTAGGCGCATGAAGAATGAAATTTACGGGCATTTCCACCCGGATGAACGGCAATTTGTGGACAAGGCCTGGGAATGGGTTACAAATGCGGGAGAGTACCATGAGACCAAACTGACGGAATTTCTCGATCCCCGTCAGGGTTATATTCTGCAGAGCCTGGTGAACCGCCATCCCGATGTCATTGTACGCTGGGAGGGCGGTTCTGACGATGCCGAGCGGAAGCGGGCTATGGTAGCGCCGGATTACCGTGAGCTTGCGGATGAGGACATGGAGATGAGGGTGCTGGCTATCACCTCGGGTGAACAGAAGTTTCTCTCTCTTGAACATGGTGACTATATGGGGGCGATCCTCGGACTGGGCATCAAAAGAGGCAAAATCGGCGATATCCACGTCCTGGAAGACGGCTGTCACGTAGTGGTGGCTGCGGATATTGCTGATTATCTGTCAATGAATTTGACCGGTGTGCACCGGATCAACGTTAGTACGGAGATATTGCCGCTATCCGGCTTACGCAGCAGTCAGGTTAAGCTGGAAACAATGGATTTCACCGTGGCTTCCCTGAGACTTGACGGGATTGCTGCGGATGTGACCCGGCTTAGCCGGAGCAAAATTCTGGCTCCCATCAAAGCCGGGCGTGTACGGGTGAACTGGAAAGTGGAGGAAGATCCGTCCTGCAGTCTGACAGACGGTGATGTGGTTTCTATCCAGGGTTTCGGACGGTTCAAGGTGCTGGAGATCGGCAGTCTGACGAAGAAAGGCCGTTACCGGATTCTGGTAGGCAAATTTGTCTGAATTCTTTGCAGGATTACAGCTGTGCTTGTCGAAATTGATATTCTCAAGGGAAACAAACATTTAGCAGGCTGAACGCCGATAGTTGTAGAAGAGGCGAACCTGAACCTGAAGCTACAGCGGATTGAACCCCGCTTTTTTGCTTCTCTGCCAAGTACCGGAGTAGGCATAGAAGCCACCCCTCACTTAGGGGATATCCAAGCAAGCAGTCTTTCATCTTTGTCTTCCGGACAGATTAACGTTCAGGGACAACGGATGTCCGAAATTTCTAGGAGGTGCACAGCATGCCATTAACACCGCTCGATATACATAACAAGGAATTCTCCCGGAGAATCCGCGGTTATGACGAAGATGAGGTCAATGAATTTCTGGATCAGGTCATTAAGGATTACGAAAGCGTTATTCGTGAGAACAAAGAGCTGCACAACCAGCTTTTATCGATTCAGGAACGTCTTGATCACTTCGTCAATATTGAAGAAAGCCTGTCCAAGACCATTCTCGTGGCTCAGGAGGCTGCAGATGATGTGAAGAACAACTCCAAAAAAGAATCACAGCTGATCCTCAAGGAAGCGGAAAAAAATGCCGACCGGATCATCAACGAAGCGTTATCCAAATCCCGCAAGGTAGCGATCGAGACAGAAGAGCTGCGCAAGCAGGCTTCGATCTACCGCACCCGTTTCCGGACGCTGCTGGAAGCTCAGCTCGAACTGCTCTCCCAGGACGACTGGAATGCGCTTGAGAGCCGTGAGGTTAGCGAGAATTCGATACTGTGACGTTTTTCTGAAAAGAGAACATGTTTTTAGTCAGCGAAGCGGTTTGGATGTTGGATTCAGCCTGGCCGGTTCGTGTCCCCGGAGTTTCGCAGCGGCAGGTCATATCGATTGAAGTTTCTGCTGCCTTTACTGCTAATCAACATTTAAGTGGAAAAAGAGCATCTAATTAGCTTTGAAATCAGGTTTTTCTTATGCTAAGTGGAAAAAGAGCATCTATTTGTTCGAAGTTAGGCTCAATTGCAGGAGTTCATGCAGATTAAGTGTAGAAAATCCAACTAAACTTCTGGTCCACAAGAATATAGCTGCTTTAGTTGTACTAAATCCACTTAAGTTTACTGTGCGAATGTTTTGTCTTCAATTTGTGGGCTATCAGGCAGTTAGTGATGGCAGGCGCGATTCTTGACAATACAGCCAAAACAGTCTATAACTAGAACATATCTGTATCCATTGAATTTAAATTCGATGACGGGACAAGTACGACAAGGTTACGTTCTCCAGAGAGTCGGTGATTGCTGCGAGCCGATCGTTCACGCCTTGCCGGAAGATCTTCCCCTAGAAGCTAAGCTGAAGCGTATGTATATACGTGTGTAGGCTATGCCGTCTGCCGGACGTTATCCCGGACCCGTGTGGCAATTCTGCATGCGGAACTGAGATCGTACTGAATACACTCCCCCTAAGGGTGTGCGTGAAGTGCAGAATTAGGGTGGTATCGCGAGCGCTGTCTCGCCCCTTTGGGGGCTGGATGGCGCTTTTTTGTGTGGGTCCATCCCCCTAAATCCCCCTTTCCAAGGGGGACCCCAAGGGCTGGCCGCCCTCTGGACACCCGCAATAAGTGCATTGTGCTATGAGTGGTGTCCGCGGACGGGAAAGGATTTGTTCGGCGGGGGAGCGGCTCTTCTTAGGCTGCCCTGGCGGGTACGCCTGTGGAGCCTTAGCTGCGGAAGATCTAGGGCAAAGATTAGAGCGAAGCCCCGGCCCAGCGCTGCCCTAAGGGGTTCGCGGGCCGAATGCCACGCAAGAGCGAAGCCCCGGCCCAGCGCTGCCCTAACGGGTTCGCGGGCCGGGTGCCACGGCAAGAGCGAGACCCCGGCCCAGCGCTGCCCTAACGGGTTCGCGGGCCGGGTGCAACGGCAAGAGCGAAGCCCCGGCCCAGCGATGCCCTAAGGGGTTCGCGGGCCGGATGCCACGCAAGAGCGAAGCCTCAGCCCAGCGCTGCCCTTCGGGTTCGCGGGCCGGGTGCCACGGCAAGAGCGAAGCCCCGGCCCAGCGCTGCCCTAACGGGTTCGCGGGCCGGGTGCAACGGCAAGAACGAGGCCCCGACCCAGCGCTGCCCTAACGGGTTCGCGGGCCGGGTGCAACGGCAAGAGCGAGACCCCGGCCTAGCGCTGCCCTAACGGGTTCGCGGGCCGGATGCCACGCAAGAGCGAAGCCCCGGCCCAGCGCTGCCCTTCGGGTTCGCGGGCCGGATGCCACGCAAGAGCGAGGCCCCGGCCCAGCGCTGCCCTAACGGGTTCGCGGGCCGGATTGCTTGAGGTAAAGCGTGCCGCTTGCGGCGTAAGCGGGCACTGCAACCACATTAACACACCAAACGCCTCTCCCAGGAACATCGACAAACTTTCCAGGTGTCCAGAGGGCGGAGCCCTTGGGGCCCTCCCTTGGCGAAGGGAGGGTTTGGGAGGGATCGAAAAGCTTGGAAAGGTTTTGATGGTTTTAATGTTTAGAAAGGTTTTAATGTTTGGAAAGTTTTTATTGTTTTAAAGTTTATAAAAGGCTCGGATGTAATCCGAAAAAAGGTTTAAAGACTAAACCACGGAAGGATTGACCATCATGCAAAAAGTAGATGTCAAAGAAAAAGCACGGGCCAGAGATGTCCGTATATTGAAGAAATGGAGCGACGAGAATACGTTCCGCAGATCCATGGAAAATCGCGAAGGACGCCCGAACTATGTGTTCTATGAAGGCCCTCCGACGGCGAACGGCGTGCCGCATATCGGGCACGTGCTGGGCCGGGTCATCAAGGACTTCGTCGGGCGTTACCAGACGATGAAGGGCTTCCGTGTCATCCGCAAAGCGGGCTGGGATACCCACGGCCTGCCGGTGGAACTCGGCGTGCAGAAGAAGCTTGGAATCTCCGGCAAGCAGGATATCGAAGAATACGGTGTGGAGAAGTTCATTAAGGAATGTAAGGAAAGTGTATTCGGCTATGAGAAGCAGTGGCGCGAGTTCACGGAAGCGATCGGCTACTGGACGGATCTGGATAACCCGTATGTTACGCTGGATAACACCTATATCGAGAGCGTTTGGAACATCCTTGCTACGGTGCATGACAAAGGCCTGATGTACCGCGGACACCGGGTCAGCCCGTACTGCCCGAGCTGTCAGACTACACTGAGCTCCCACGAGGTGGCGCAGGGCTACAAGACAGTCAAAGACCTGAGTGCTACAGCGAAGTTCAAGCTGGACGGCAGCGGCGATTATGTGCTGGCCTGGACGACCACGCCTTGGACTCTTCCGGCGCATATGGCGCTCGCCATGAACCCGAATATGGAGTATGTCCGTGCTCAGCAGGAAGACGGCGTGTATGTGCTGGCCAAGAACCTTGTAGACGAAGTGCTTAAGGGCGAGTATACAATCCTGTCTACCCATACAGGTGCTGACTTCATCGGCCAGAGCTACACTCCGCCGTTCGATTATATCAAGGCAGAGAAGCATAATGTGATCGTAGGCGCATCGTTTGTTACGGATTCCAGCGGTACCGGGATCGTGCATATGGCTCCGGCACATGGTGAGGATGACTACAAGAGCTGCCGCGAGAATGGCATCAGCTTCGTGAATGTGGTGGATACCTCCGGTAAATACACCAGTGTGGTGAGCGATTTTGCCGGACGGTTCGTGAAAGACGTCGACCTCGATATCGTGAAGGTATTGTCCGAACGGGGACTGCTCTACAGTAAAGAAAAATACGAGCACAGCTATCCGTTCTGCTGGCGCTGCGATACTCCGCTGCTCTATTATGCAACAGACAGCTGGTTCATCCAGACAACAGCGATCAAGGATCAGCTGATCGCCAACAATAACAGTGTGAACTGGTATCCGGATCATGTACGTGAAGGCCGCTTCGGTAAGTTCCTGGAAGAGCTCGTGGACTGGAACATCAGCCGCAACCGCTACTGGGGCACGCCGTTGAATGTCTGGGTCTGCCAGGACACCGGCAAGGAATTCGCACCGCACAGCATCGCTGAGCTGAGATCGATGGCGATCGGCGAGGTAGCGGAGGATATCGAGCTCCATAAGCCGTACGTGGACAATATCAAGCTGCGGAGCCCGTTCAGCGAAGGTGGCGTAATGGTACGCACACCGGAAGTGATCGATGTATGGTTTGACAGCGGCTCGATGCCGTTCGCCCAGAGTCACTATCCTTTTGAGAATGAAGACAGATTCGCTGACCAGTATCCGGCGGATATGATCTGCGAAGGGATCGACCAGACACGCGGCTGGTTCTACAGCCTGCTTGCCGTATCGACGCTGTTCACGGGTAAAGCACCTTACAAGGCGGTTATCGCCCATGGTCATATTTTCGATGAGAACGGCCAGAAGATGTCCAAATCCAAAGGCAATGTTATCGACCCTTGGGAAATCATGAACGAATACGGCACGGATGCGTTCCGCTGGGCCATTCTGTCCGACAGTGCGCCTTGGAACAACAAACGCTTTTCGCGCGGTCTGGTAGGAGAGACGAAGTCCAAGGTGGTAGATACGCTGGTTAACACGCATGCTTTCCTGACGCTGTATGCCGGTATTGACGGCTACGATCCTGCGGATCATCCGTTCAAACTATCGGAGCATAAGCTCGACCGCTGGATTCTGTCCCGCTTGAATAGTCTGATCCTGCTGGTGGATAAAGGTCTTGCCGTTAACGATTTCGTCAACACGTCCAAAGCGGTTGAGAATTTCGTGGATGAGCTGAGCAACTGGTACATCCGCCGTTCCCGTGACCGTTTCTGGGGCAGCGGGCTGGGCGAAGAGAAGCTGGACGCATACCGCACACTCACGCATGTCCTGCTGACAACGGCTACGCTGATGGCACCGTTCACACCGATGCTGTCCGAGGATATCTTTACGAACCTGGGCGGCGGCGAAAGCGTGCATCTCGCGGATTACCCGGTAGCGGATGAGAATCTGATCGATCTTGCGCTGGAAAAAGATATGGAGAGCGCCAGAGGGATCGTGGAACTGGCCCGTAACGTACGCAACGAGAGCGGCATCAAGACCCGCCAGCCATTGTCTGAGCTGATCGCATCGATTGATGATGACTTCAATGTGGCGGATTATGAAGAGCTGATCAAAGACGAAATCAACGTGAAGCATATTGTGATCGAGCACAGCGACAGCGGATTTGTGGACTTCACCCTGAAGCTGAACCTGAAGGTCGCGGGCAAGAAATACGGCAAGAATGTCGGCTTCCTGCAAGGCTTCCTCAAAGCTATGGATAGTGATGCTACCCGCAAAACCGTACAGGACGGCGGACTTGCCATTGTATCGCCGGATGGGGAAGAGCTGCAGATCACTTCCGAGGAGCTGCTGGTGGAGAAGCAGGCCAAACCAGGTTTTGCCTCGGCTTCCGGCTACGGCCTGACGGTGGCGCTGAACACCGAAATTACACCGGAGCTGGTGCAGGAAGGCTGGGTACGCGAAGTTGTACGTGCGGTGCAGGATTACCGCAAACGTCTGGATCTGCCGATCGACAAACGGATTGCCCTTACGCTGCATGTCGATGACGAGCTGAAGGCGGCGGTTACTGCATTCGAGCATGTGCTGCGCGAGAATGTGCTGGTGACTACGGTTGATTTTGACGGAGACTATACCTATGAAACTGTGGATGCCGGCGGCAAGAGCATCGGAATTCATATCGGAGCTTAAGTAACGCCTGTACCCTGCATCACTTGTCCCTATATGGCATATACTAGCCGCAAAGGAAAAGATTCTATGGGTTAGAATGCAAAATGACGAGCCCCGTGCTTAAAGAGACTACTCTCTTTAACCGGGCTCGTTTGCTTTGCGGGACATAGAGAATCAGGGAGGTGCCGGAGGCATGGGCGGATGGAAAGACAGTGAGGTAGAGGCCGGGAAGCCGGAAAGACCGGTGGGGCCGGAAGGGCCGGGCAGAATTTCAATTCATACCTCAGGAGTAAACAGCAGCAGCGATACCGGTAAAGCACCGGAGGAGAAGCGGCAATTCCTGCATTCCGGGGAGCGCATACAGACACCAGTCTCCCCTCAAAAGCCTGCAGCCGTGCTCTCAGCAGCCGGTGATCCGGCAGCTTTGCCGCAGGAGGAGAAGCTGAACGCACTGTACCGGATGACCACCCAGCTGGCCCAGCAGATGGAGAAATCGCGGATTTCGGAATATACGGAGCTGCTGCATTCGCCGTTCCGGCTGATCTGGCTGAATATTTTATCCGGCGTTGCCCGGGGGCTGGGGATTGCGCTCGGATTCACTTTTTTTGCGGCGACGATTATTTATGTGCTTCAGGTGCTTGGGGCATTGAACCTGCCGATTATCGGGGACTATATCGCTGACATTGTGCGGATCGTACAGCATCAGCTGGAGCTGAAGACGTTCTGAATCCGCCTGCAAAAATAAAAAAGGAGCAGCACGCGGCTACTCCTTTTCTTTTTTGAGCGGGTCCAGCAGGTAGTCGCCTTCCCCCTCGTCCATGTAATGGCGGTAACTGTTGCCTTTGATGATGGTCAGATGATTGCCGGTAATGTCGGTGGCGACGAAATTCTCCCAGGGCTCCACGAAGCCTTCGGTTTCGTCCGCTTCGATCTCCATGTCATTGTAGGAACTGATGTTATTGCCTTCGGCCATGGCAGGGGAATCAGAGTTGCCCCAGCTCTCCACGACTTGCCAGGCATCCTCACCGTCGAAGCCGTTCTGGCCGTCCCGCTCATCCAGGCTGGTGCGTCCAAAAGGCGGAGACAACAGCTCCTCCTCCACCGGCCGGGTGAACGGAGCGTTCTGGCGGGGAGCGTGCTCTTTGGTGTAACGGGTGGATGGAATCGCAGCCAGACGTTCATAAGGAATCGGTTCGCCGCTGGCTATGCAAATGCCGTAGGTGCCTTCATCCATCGCCCGCAGCGCCGCTTCGATATCGTCCAGCTCATGCTCGTCCCGCTCCAGCAGGGAAATATCCATGGAACGGTTATACAGCTCGGTGGCAGCATCGCCGGGATGGTTGTCAATCTCGGACAGCTCCCCGGTGGTATCGCGCATGCCCTCCTGCAGTCCGTAATGCTCATTATTCTGCAGCCTGTGCCTGATGTCCTCCTGTTGCTGTAGCAGTAATGCGCGCAGCCCGGAGAGCTGGGTTGGTGTCAGATGGCTCATTGCTGTGAACTCCTTTCGGTGGCTATTCCTCGCTGAAACGGTAACGCCCTTGTGCATGGCGGCAAAGCCGTTTCTACTTGTATAGCTTGACCGCAGGGTGCCTTTTTTAGCGATGGAAAATAGTGTGCGGACTTTGGCGGGTTTAGAGTGCCTTGCAATGGACGGTATCTTGAGGCCTGTGCTACAATATACAAGTCTTTATACAGTATTCGTACCGCGGGACCGCGGGAAAAATAAGAACGGAGTGACAACTTCTGTGGTGTACTTTCTGATTGCGCTAATTGTATTTTTGATTGACCAGGGTACCAAATATCTGATTGCTACCCGGCTGGAGATCGCAGAGCAGATTCCGGTTATCAAGGATTTCTTCATTATTACGTCCCACCGCAATCGTGGAGCCGCTTTCGGAATTCTTGAAGGACAGCAGTGGTTCTTCATTGTAATTACGGTTATTGTTGTTGCCGGTATCGTATGGTATCTGAACAAGGCCCGGAAGACCCGCAAATTGCTGCCTACGGCACTTGCGCTGGTGCTTGGCGGAGCAGTCGGAAACTTCCTCGACCGGATTCTGAATGGTGAAGTCGTAGATTTCCTGATGTTCAATTTCGGCAGCTATACGTTCCCGATCTTCAACGTGGCCGATTCCTGCATCGTGGTCGGGGTAGCTCTGATTATTCTCGATACGCTGCTGGATGTGAAGGGCGAACAGGAGGTCACCGAGGTCAAGGAATCACAGGAAGTCAAAGAAGGGAATGAATGATTTTGAATAAAGACGTCAATGAGTTGGCGGTTTCTGGCGCCCTCGAAGAAGAAAGAGACGTCACCGAATGGATGGTTGCCGCGGAGAATGCCCGGGAACGGATTGATAAGTACATTACAGAGTCTTGGGAAGAAGAGGTTTCACGCTCCCAGGTTCAGCTGTGGATCAGCGGCGGGCATGTTACAGTGAACGGTGCTCCTGTCAAAGCTAACTATAAGTTGTATGAAGGCGATAAGGTGGCTGTAACGGTGCCGGAAGCCGAAGTTACGGATTTGATTGCGGAGAATATCCCGCTTGAGGTTGTATATGAAGACAGCGACGTTATCGTGGTGAATAAGCCGCGCGGTATGGTGGTGCATCCGGCAGTAGGACATCCCTCAGGCACCCTGGTCAATGCGCTGATGTATCATTGCAAGGACCTGTCGGGCATTAACGGCGAGATTCGTCCGGGCATTGTGCACCGCATCGACAAGGATACCTCCGGCCTCATTATGGCTGCCAAGAATGACGCCAGTCATGCTTCACTGGCCGCCCAGCTGAAGGAGCACAGTGTAACCCGTCGCTACATCGCAGTGGTGCATGGCAATCTGTCTCATGATAAGGGCACAGTAGATGCGCCAATCGGCCGTGATCCGCATGACCGCAAGCTATACGTAGTTACCGAGAAGAACAGTAAGCGTTCTGTGACGCATTTTACGGTAATGGAGCGGTTCGGCGATTGTACACTGCTTGAGCTGCAGCTGGAGACCGGACGGACGCATCAGATCCGTGTGCATATGAAGTTCATCGGTCACCCGCTGGTCGGTGATCCAATCTATGGACGCAGCAAAGGTACGACGATGACCGGACAGGCTTTGCATGCCGCTGTACTGGGATTTGTACATCCTTCTACCGGTGAGTATAAGGAGTTCAGCGCGCCGGTTCCGGCAGATATGGAAGAAGTGCTGTACACGCTGCGCAGCAAATAAGTACAAATGAATAGATTATAAGTCCATGGCTTCTAAGGGGGCTTTGCTTCATATTTAGAGCATGGATTCACAACAATAGCCAGGAGATGAGACGAAGATTATGAGTATTGAACAATATCAGGAAACATTCATTCAGACTAATTTTGCGGACCGCATCGGCGGCGCCGGATATGGCAAGGACACTTCCATCTATAAATTCGAGAAAATCAAACGCGCCAAAGCATCGGCGAAGCAGGATTTTCCTAACATTGAACTAATCGACATGGGCGTCGGCGAGCCGGACGAAATGGCGGATGAAGGCATTGTGGCCAGACTTGCGCTGGAAGCTGCCAAAGAAGAAAACCGCGGATATTCCGACAACGGAATTCCTGAATTCAAGGCTGCAGCGGCAGTCTATCTTAAGGAAGTATTCCAGGTAGACGGCGTTGACCCTGTAACTGAAATCGTGCATTCCATCGGTTCGAAGCCAGCGCTGGCGATGCTGCCATCTGTCTTCATTAATCCGGGGGACATCACGATCATGACCGTTCCGGGTTATCCGGTGCTGGGTACCCACACCAAATATCTGGGTGGACAAGTCTACTCCGTAGAGCTTAAGAAAGAGAACAACTTCCTGCCTGACCTGAACTCCATTCCGGAAGACGTAGCCCACAAGGCGAAGCTGCTCTACCTGAACTATCCGAACAACCCTACGGGTGCAAGCGCAACTCCTGAATTTTTCAGCGAAGTAGTAGCCTGGGCCAAGGAATATGATGTAGTCGTTATCCATGACGCACCATACGCCGCGCTGACTTATGACGGCGTGAAGCCGCTGAGCTTCCTGTCCGTGCCTGGGGCGAAGGATGTCGGCGTGGAGCTTCATTCCCTATCCAAGTCCTATAACATGACCGGCTGGAGAATCGGTTTCGTAGCAGGCAACCCGCTGATTGTCAAAGCTTTCAGTGATGTGAAGGACAACAACGACTCCGGTCAATTCATCGCCATTCAAAAAGCTGCCGCATACGGCCTGTCTCATCCTGAGATTACCGAAGCGATTGCTGCCAAGTACTCCCGCCGCCACAACATGCTGGTGGATGCACTGAACAGCCTGGGCTTCAAGGCAGAGAAACCGAAGGGTTCTTTCTTCCTCTATGTAGCTGCTCCAAAAGGCGTTAAAGGCGGACGCCGCTTCGAATCCGGCGAAGATTTCTCACAGTTCCTGATCCGCGAGAAGCTGATCTCCACCGTGCCTTGGGATGATGCCGGCGCGTTCGTACGTTTCTCCGTTACCTTCGTTGCCAAGGGCGAGGAAGATGAGAAGCGTGTAATTTCCGAAATCCAAAGACGTCTGAGCGACGTTGAATTCGAATTTTAAGTTTGGTTGATGGGGCCGCTGCAGAGGAATCTGCGGCGGCTTTTATTATGGCAGCCGATCGCTCCCGAGCCTCACTATCCACTCCGGTCTGGTCTATTGTTGTACAAACTGCAACTTTACTCAGACGAAACAGGCCCTGAGAGCGCAAATCCTGCACCTTTTACAACAATCCGCTTCAGAAAAGTAAATATTAAGCTTAAATGCTGTAAAAAATACAACATTTAGCCCGATGATGCATTTGCAGAGCAAAAATCCTGTAAAATGTGCAACATTACTTGGACAAAGAGCTAATGGGTTGGGTTGACGACTGCATATGGCGGCGGTGGGAGGGATGTGCCGTTAGCAGCCTCGAATATAAAAACAAGCCAGCCGGCAGCTTCCGGCTGACCTGATCGGACAGCAGCCTAACCTTTCCGGTAGGCCTTGCTGTGAAAGGCATTGATATAACGGAACAGTGCTTCGCCGTCATCCGGCACATTCCCGGTTCCATCCAGCGGCAGCAGCATCGCCTGATACGGCTCCGGCACCCAGATATATTGATGGACATAGGAGGTCAGGACGAATCCGTTCCGCTCCCAGAAATGAATGCGTTCCTTGTGTGTATCCGAGGTTCCGGATTCGGCCTCAATGATGATGCCCCGGATCCTGTGTTCTTGGATAGCCCAGTCTCTGATTTGTCCGAGGAACCAGCTTCCTGTCCCGGCTCCGCGCAGTTTCTTCTCCACCGCTAAGTAATCAATGACCAGCTTCTTATCCTCCGCTGCACCCACTACTCCAGTTACTGCCATCGCAACAACTTGTCCATTGTCCAGTCCCGCATGTAAATAAGCAATCTTCCGGTCCAGCATACTGCGGAGAATCCCTTTTGACTTAGCGCCGCTCGGGAAAGCCTCATGGTACATCTGCTCCATTTGCTTCCACAGTTGTTCATCCCAATGATCCACTGTAATAAAATCCAGCTCCATGATCTATTTCGCCTCCACTTTCATCATAGCAGAGGCGGGGCGGGAACGAAAATAAGCTTAGCGGGGATGAGAGTAACTTAGAAGGGGATGTGGGATGAGGAGAGTGGCGGGAGATGCGGTGGATGTTGCTGGGATCTATATCTATTGTATTTAATACAGTAGATGACTCCAGAACGGGCCTGAAAAGTGAATCTATTGCATTCTGTACAGTGGAATTCTGCGAAAGTGGTGTATTTGAGCAGAAACCTGCAATTCAATTGTACGAAATACAGTAGAACGGAGTTCAGCGGGGGATTTCACGAAATCTATTGTATAGAATACAATCAGCCCAAAATACAAAGCTATAAATACTTGGTTGGTTAAAGTGAAGCTGCTTTAGCTCTAGTTTCTTAACGTCGTCTGTTGCGTCGTATGTTGCGTCATCTGTATGCTCGCAACTCGCAGTTCATAAAGTACTTCGCACTTCGCACTTCGCAGTTCGCTATCCGCAGTTTGCACTATCAGCGCAGCGCTATAGTGCCGCCTTGCCTGCCCCATCCCTCCCCGGGTGGCGGGAAATTCTTTCACACCGTTTAGGTGGAAGCGGCGGAGGGGATTTTGGAACTGTAGGAGCGATAGCGTCCGCCTTTGTCTCCGGATTTAATCCGCTTAGCGGTTAATCAAATAAATCTGGAGATGGGCAGCGGCCGGAAGTCCAAAATCACCGCAGCCGCGCCTTTTACCTAAACTAACTCTTTAAACATTTGACACCGCCCCTTTCATCTGTCATAATTCCCTTTAGTTGAATATGCGCCTTTAATTCAGTCCCGTGAGGCTGGCAAGGTAACGTGAATCGAGGTTCGCGAACATGGAAGCAGGAATCCGTATGAGATCGGAGGGCCTTTTTATGCGCGCGGACACGCCATCTTTTTGAATCTGCGGATTTCACTCCTTGCCTGTTTCGGGCAAGGAGTTTTTTGTTTATCCGGGAACTTGAACAGGCGATCAAGCAGGAGGATGGCACGATGATGGTTACTGAAAAAAATGTCATTATGGACGAAACGGCGATTCGCCGGGCACTGTCACGCATTGCACATGAGATTTTGGAGAAGAACAAAGGTATTGAGAATTGTCTGCTGGTCGGCATCCGTACGAGAGGGATTTATCTGGCCCAGCGGATTGCGGAGCGTATCAAGGAGATTGAAGGCGTGGATATACCTTACGGTGAGCTGGATATCACGCATTACCGCGATGACCGCGAAGGCGGCGGTGACAACAGGGAGTCGATGGACAAGGCGGTGGTCAACAGCAATCTGACCCTGCCCCCGGGCAGCAACGGCATTAGGGACAAGAAAGTGATTCTGTTCGACGATGTGCTGTACACAGGCAGAACGATCCGGGCGGCGATGGATGCACTGATGGATTGCGGACGGCCGCGGATGATCCAGCTGGCTGTACTGGCTGACCGCGGACACCGGGAACTGCCCATCCGCCCCGACTATATCGGCAAGAACGTACCTACCTCCAGGCATGAGCAGATTGAAGTGTCACTGACCGAATACGACGGCAAGGACGAAGTGTACATTATTTCAAACCGGGAGGAACGATAACAATGATGACGGCAACGAAAGTGAAGGAACGCAGTCTGCTGGGGATTAAGGAACTGGACGGTTCGGAAATCAGCCAGCTTTTGAACAGAACGGCTTACTGGGACAATCAGAGCGAGAAGCTCACGCCGGTGCTGAGATCGCATTTTGTTGCCAACATGTTTTTTGAGAACAGCACGCGGACCCGCTTCTCCTTCGAAATGGCCGAGAAACGGCTGGGCGTTCAGGTGCTGAACTTCACGGCGGCAGCTTCCAGTGTAGAAAAAGGCGAGTCGATCTACGATACCGTCCGCACCTTAGAATCGATGGGGATCGATGCCGGAGTTGTACGTTTGAAGCCTGCAGGCGTGCTGCAGCAGCTGGCCGAGAAGGTGAACATTCCGCTGATCAATGCCGGAGACGGCAACAACGAACACCCGACGCAGGCGCTGCTGGACCTCTACACGATGCGCAAGCATTTTGGCGAGCTGAAGGGCCTGAAAGTGTCGATTATCGGGGATATTATGCATAGCCGGGTGGCACGCTCTAACCTGTGGGCGTTAACCAAGATGGGCGCAAGCGTCCAGTTCTGCGCACCGGCGAATATGCAGGCTCCTGAGCTTGCCGCTTACGCTCCATACGTTTCAATGGAAGAAGCGCTGAAAGCGGATGTGGTCATGATGCTGAGAGTGCAGCTGGAACGGCATTCCTCCGGTATTATTTTATCGGCCGCAGAGTACCGGGAGCACTTCGGACTTACAGAAGAACGCGCTGCGAAGCTGGACAAGGGAACGATCATCATGCACCCGGCGCCGGTCAACCGCAATGTGGAGATCGATGATGCAGTGGTGGAGAGCAGCCAGTCACGGATTTTCCCGCAGATGGCGAATGGAGTGCCGGTTCGGATGGCAGTGATGGAGAGAGCACTTCAGTAGCAAGATTCCGCAAAAAAACCTCACATAACTTTACTAATAAATATACACAAAGATGAATTTTTATTATATAATAACTAAAGAGCTTACGGCTGCGGCCAGAGGCACAAAGGAGAATCATAACCGTGATCATTAAAAACGCCAGTGTAATAAGCCAAGAAGGCGTGCTGGAGCGCAAGCATATTGTCGTGTTGGACGGGGTAATCTCTAAGATTCAGGATGCTGCAGAAGCAGTAGAAGAAGCTGGGGAGATTATTGAAGCGGAAGGCAAGCTGCTGATTCCGGGACTGATCGATATGCATGTGCACTTACGTGAACCGGGGTTTGAGCATAAGGAAACGATTGAGACCGGCGCGCGTTCGGCGGCCAAGGGCGGATTCACAACCATTGCCTGCATGCCGAATACACGCCCGGTAACAGACAGTGCAGAGATCGTCCAGCTGGTGAAGGATAAGGCGCGTGAAGCCGGACTTGTGAAGGTGCTGCCTTATGCGGCCATTACGAAGAATGAGCTGGGACTTGAGCTGACTGATTTCGCGGCACTGAAGGAGGCTGGAGCGATTGGCTTCACCGACGACGGTGTAGGCGTACAGAGCGCACAGATGATGAAGGATGCCATGAAGCTGGCGGCTGGACTGGATATGCCGGTCATCGCTCACTGTGAGGACAACTCGCTGGTTGAGGGCTGCGCGGTAGCGGAAGGTACTTTTGCCGATAAGCATGGCCTCAAGGGAATTCCGAACGAGTCGGAAGCCATTCATGTAGGCCGCGACATTCTGCTGTCTGAAGCTACGGGCGTCCACTACCATGTCTGCCATGTCAGCACCGAGCAATCGGTACGGCTGATTCGTCAAGCGAAGCAGATTGGCATCAAGGTGACCGCTGAGGTGTGCCCGCATCATCTGCTGCTCTCGGAGGAAGACATTCCGGGAATGGACGCGAACTGGAAAATGAACCCGCCGCTGCGCTCGCGCCGCGATGTGGAAGCCTGCATCGAAGGCCTGCTGGACGGCACACTGGATATTATCGTTACCGATCACGCACCGCACAGTGCGGAAGAGAAAGCAAAAGGCATGCAGCTTGCACCGTTTGGCATCGTCGGTTTTGAGACAGCCTTCCCGCTGCTGTATACCGCTTTTGTGGCCACTGGCAAATGGGATCTGTCCCTGCTGGTCCAGCGGATGACCGCTGATCCGGCCCGGGTGTTCAGATTGAACACAGGCAGCCTTGCAGTAGGGGCGCCTGCCGATCTGACACTGATTGATTTGAATGAAGAGAAGGAAGTAGATCCGGCATCGTTTGCCAGCAAAGGGCGGAATACTCCTTTTGGCGGATGGAAGCTTAAGGGCTGGCCGGTGAAGACTTGGGTAGACGGTAGAGCCGTATGGAGTGAAGTATAACTGACGGTACCTGCAGCCAGGCTGCAGTCCGTGACATAAGCATCAGACTACAGAAACAAGAAGGAGTGGAAGGGAATGCAGGCGAGATTGCTGCTTCAGGACGGAACGCTGTTTACAGGCACCGCATTTGGCGCGGAAGGCGAAAAGACGGGCGAGGTTGTATTTAACACAGGAATTACGGGATATCAGGAGGTGCTGTCGGACCCTTCGTACTGCGGCCAAATCGTCACAATGACGTATCCGCTGATCGGAAATTACGGCATTACCCGTGATGATTTCGAATCTGTGCGCCCTTTTGTGCACGGCTTTGTGGTGCGTCGTCACGAGACTGTGCCCAGCAACTGGCGTGCTGAATACAGTGTAGACGATCTGCTGAAGGAATACGGCATTCCCGGAATCAGCGAGATTGATACCCGGATGCTGACCCGCATTATCCGCCATCACGGCACGATGAAGGCGATCCTCACCACTTCGAATAAACGTGTGGAAGAACTGATGGAAATGATGGGCGATACTACAATTGAAGAATTACGCAATCAGGTAGCCCGTACCTCCACAACTAAGACATATAGCAGTCCTGGGAACAAAGAACGCATTGTCCTGGTGGATTACGGCGCGAAGACAGGCATTCTGCGCGAGCTGAACAGCCGCGGCTGTGATGTGGTTGTCGTGCCTCACGATGTGACTGCAGATGAGATCCGCCGCCTGAATCCGGATGGAATCCAGCTGTCGAACGGTCCTGGGGACCCTAAGGATGTGCCTTATGCAGTTAAGACCATTTCCGAGCTGCTCGGCGAATATCCGATCTTCGGCATCTGCCTGGGTCATCAGCTGTTCGCGCTGGCATGCGGCGCAGATACCGAGAAGCTCAAATTCGGCCATCGCGGCGGTAACCATCCGGTCAAAGAGCTGGAGAGCGGACGCTGCTTCATCACATCGCAGAACCATGGTTACACGGTTAATGAAGAATCCGTAGTGAACACGGAGCTGGAAGTTACGCATATTAACAACAATGATAAGACCGTTGAAGGACTGAAGCATACCCGTTACCCCGCTTTTTCGGTGCAATACCATCCGGAAGCGGCGCCGGGACCGCATGACAGCAGCTACTTGTTCGACCGTTTCCTGCAGATGATCGCAGACCACAAGGCGAAACTGCCGGCAGGCTCGCGCCAGGCGCAGCTGGCGGCGGGTGCCAGAATCACGGCACCGAAACCTGCAGCACAGCTTGAAGCCGTGAAAGGAGCACTATAACATGCCTAAGAACGATAAACTCAAAAAAATTCTGGTTATCGGCTCCGGTCCGATTGTCATCGGCCAAGCCGCCGAGTTTGACTATGCGGGCACACAAGCCTGCCAGGCGCTCAAAGAAGAAGGCGTAGAGGTTGTGCTGATCAACAGCAACCCGGCTACGATCATGACCGATACCAATATGGCTGACAAAGTATACATTGAACCAATCACGCTCGAATTCGTGACGGCGATTATCCGCCAGGAACGTCCGGACGGCCTGCTGCCGACACTCGGCGGACAGACCGGCCTGAACATGGCTGTGGAGCTGGCCCGTGCAGGCGTACTGAAATCCGAGAACGTGAAGCTTCTGGGCACACAGCTGGAATCCATCGAGAAAGCGGAGGACCGCGACTTGTTCCGCGAGCTGATGCGTGAGCTGGACCAGCCTGTTCCTGAGAGTGCCATCATTACAAGCGTGGAAGAAGCGATGGGCTTCGCAGCCGGCATCGGCTATCCGCTGATTGTCCGTCCTGCCTACACGCTGGGCGGAACAGGCGGCGGGATCTGTGACAATGAGGAAGAGCTCCGCGAAACCGTCAAAGCAGGTATCCGTTACAGTCCGATCGGCCAATGTCTGGTGGAGAAGAGCATCGCCGGCATGAAGGAAGTCGAATATGAAGTGATGCGTGATAAGAACGACAACTGTATCGTAGTCTGCAACATGGAGAACTTTGATCCGGTTGGCGTACATACAGGCGACAGTATCGTAGTGGCGCCAAGCCAGACGTTGTCTGACCGCGAGTACCAGATGCTGCGCAGCGCTTCCCTGAAGATTATCCGCGCGCTGAATATCGAAGGCGGCTGTAACGTGCAGTTCGCACTCGATCCGCAGAGCTATCAATACTATGTCATTGAAGTGAATCCGCGTGTAAGCCGCTCGTCGGCGCTGGCGTCGAAGGCGACCGGATATCCGATTGCCAAGATGGCCGCCAAAATCGCCCTCGGCTACACGCTTGATGAAATCGTCAATCCGGTTACCGGACAGACATATGCCTGCTTCGAGCCGACACTGGATTATATCGTAAGCAAAATCCCGCGCTGGCCGTTCGACAAATTCATCTCAGCGAACCGCAAGCTCGGTACCCAGATGAAGGCAACCGGAGAAGTGATGGCGATTGGCCGTACCTTCGAAGAGTCGATTCACAAGGCGATCCGGTCGCTGGAGATCGGTGTGCACCGTTTCCGTCTGCCTGGCGCAGAACTGCTTGAAGACAGTGTGCTGCGCAATAGACTCGCTAAAGCGGATGATGAGCGTCTGTTCCTGATCGCGGAAGCGTTCCGCCGCGGCTACGGGCTGCAGGATATTCAGGATACGACGAACATCGACTGGTGGTTCCTGTCCAAGATCGAAGGCCTCGTGAACTTCGAGGACGAGATCCGCGCGGAAGAAACCTTGTCCGCAGAAATTCTCTATCAGGCGAAGCGCAAGGGCTTCACCGACCGGGCGATTGCCGAGATCCGTGCCGAAGGGCGTCCGGGTGGAGCATTCACCAAGGAATCCGAAGTACGCGTGCTGCGTCTACAGCAGGGTCTGGTTCCGGTATTCAAAATGGTCGATACCTGCGCCGCCGAATTCGAAGCTTCAACCCCATACTACTACTCGACCTATGAGACCGAGAATGAAGTCATTCATTCCGATAAGCAGAAGGTTATCGTGCTCGGCTCCGGTCCGATCCGTATCGGCCAGGGTATCGAGTTCGACTACTCTACCGTGCATGCGGTATGGGCGATCCAGAAAGCCGGCTATGAAGCCGTAATTATCAATAACAATCCAGAGACAGTGTCGACGGATTTCAATACATCAGACCGCCTGTACTTTGAACCGCTGTTCTTCGAGGATGTCATGAATGTTATCGCCCAGGAGAATCCGATCGGGGTTATCGTACAGTTCGGCGGACAGACAGCCATTAACCTGGCTGCGCCACTCGCTGCTGCTGGTGTGAACATTCTGGGTACCAGCCTGGAGAGCATCGACGAAGCCGAGAACCGCAAGAAATTCGAAGCGCTGCTGGCCCGTCTGGATATCGCACAGCCAAAAGGCAAGACGGTTATCAACATTGACGAAGCCGTTGAAACAGCGCAAGCGCTGGGTTATCCGGTGCTGGTTCGTCCATCTTATGTCCTGGGCGGCCGTGCGATGGAGATTGTCTACAACGATACAGAGCTGCTGAGCTACATGGTTGAAGCGGTGAAGGTTAATCCGGAGCATCCGGTGCTGATCGACCGTTACATGCTGGGCAAAGAGGTTGAAGTCGACGCGATCTGCGATGGCGACACCGTAGTGATTCCGGGAATTATGGAGCATGTAGAACGCGCAGGGGTTCACTCCGGTGACTCCATCGCCGTCTATCCGCCGCAATATCTGGATGAAGGCCTGAAGCAGAAGATCTCCGAGATCACGATCAAGATCGCTAAGGAACTAAAGACGATCGGACTGGTCAACATCCAGTTTGTCATCTATCAGAACGAAGTGTATGTCATCGAGGTTAACCCGCGCTCCTCGCGTACGGTTCCTTTCCTGAGTAAGGTTACAGGCATTCCAATGGCAAACCTGGCAACAAAAATCATCCTCGGCGGCAAGCTGAAGGAAGACGGGTACACAGAAGGACTGTGGCCGGAAAGCGACTACGTTTCGGTAAAAGTACCTGTGTTCTCTTTTGCCAAGCTGCGCAGAGTTGAACCGACCTTAGGACCGGAAATGAAATCGACCGGGGAAGTTATGGGCCGCGACAAGCTGTATGCCAAAGCGCTCTACAAGGGCCTGATCGGCGCAGGAATGAAGATTCCGGCCACCGGGGCAATCATCGTTACCGTAGCGGACAAAGACAAGGCTGAAGCGGTTGAGCTGATGAAGGGCTTCCATGCCATGGGCTACAAAATCATCGCCACCGGCGGTACCGCGCTTGCGCTTGAGCAGGCCGGGCTGAACGTGATGAACGTTAACAAGCTGGATGAAGGTGAGCCGACCATTCTGGATCTGATCCGCGGCGGCCAGGCGAACTTCGTCTTCAATACACTGACCAAAGGTAAGACTCCTGAGCGTGACGGATTCCGTATCCGCCGGGAAGCGGTAGAGAACGGCGTTGTATGTATGACTTCGCTGGATACCGTAACCGCGCTGCTGAGAATGCTGCAGACGATTAACTTCTCGTCACAGTCGATGCCTGCTTTTGTCGGACAATAATATAGGGGTGAGGGCAGCCGCTACAGGCTGCTACTAGGACGGTTTGCGTTAGCGCAGACCGTTCACCTATGCCCGGGACCTTTAACGTTACAAGATAACAAAGGAGAGAAGGTTGGCAAATGGAGGGGACTGCAGCACAGCAGCAACACGAACATGAGAACATTGGACAGGTAGAGAAACGTAATGAAATGGCCGGACGGCTGATGGTTGCCCTGGACTATCCGGATGCGGCACACGCGAGGCTGTTACTTGACCAGCTGGAAGGTATCCCTTGCTATATGAAGGTCGGCATGCAGCTGTTTTACGCTGCCGGGCCGGACTTCATCCGGGAGCTGAAGGAACGCGGCTATTCTGTCTTCCTAGATGTCAAAATGCATGATATCCCGAATACAGTTCGGGGCGGCGCGGAAAGCCTGACGATGCTGGGCGTTGATATGTTCAACGTGCATGCCGCCGGGGGAGCCGCCATGATGGCTGCTGCACTGGAAGGCGCAGCGAAGGCCGTCAGCCTGCATCCGTCGCTGCATATTCCGCTCATTATCGCGGTGACCCAGCTGACCAGCACCAGCCAGGAAGTTATGAACAGCGAAATCGGCATCGCCGGAACGGTGACGGACACGGTTGTGCGGTATGCCAAGCTTGCGGCGGAGGCCGGACTGCATGGCGTAGTGGCATCGCCGCAGGAATCAGCAGTGATTGCAGCAGCCTGCGGACCGGATTTCCGCACAGTGACCCCGGGTATCCGGCCTGCCGGTGCCTCGCTGGACGACCAGTCCCGCGTGATGACACCCGGACAAGCTATACGACAGGGCAGCCACTACCTGGTAGTGGGCCGGCCGATTACAGCGGCTGCAGATCCTCGCGCCGCAGCACTTACTATCATTGAGGAGATGAGCGAAGTATGAGCCCATTAGAGAATAAAAGTGAACAAGTTGCACGTTACCTGCTGGAGATCGGAGCGGTTGCCCTGCGCCCGCAGGAGCCGTTCACCTGGACGTCCGGGATCAAATCACCGATCTATTGCGATAACCGCCTGACCTTGTCTTTCCCGGTTGTCCGCAACTACATTGCTGAGGCCTTCGCAGAGCTGATCAGAACCAGCTATCCGGACGCTGAGGTCATTGCCGGGACTGCAACCGCCGGGATTCCGCATGCGGCCTGGGTGGCCGATAAGCTCGGTCTGCCAATGGCTTATATCCGCGACAAGGCCAAAGGCCACGGCAAGCAGAACCAGATCGAAGGCCTGATCGCTCCCGGCCAGAAGGTCATCGTGATCGAGGACCTGATCTCCACCGGCGGCAGCTCGATCAAGGCCGCGCAAGCTGTACAGGAAGCGGGCGGCGTGCCACTGGCCGTTCTCGCCATCTTCAGCTATGAGCTGGACCGCGCCGTAGATGCCTTCACTGCTGCGGATATCCCGCTGCAGAGCCTGTCCAACTACAGCACACTCATTGATGTGGCGCTGGCCCAAGGCACGATCGCTGAATCGGATGTAGCGCTGCTGCAATCGTGGCGCAAAGACCCGGCAGCGTTCGGCGTATAAGCTGGATTGCAGGCTGTCATCGGCTTATGGGCGGCGTAATACACTACAACACGTCCATTCCTCACAATTGATTTGTTACGGCCAATTGGAGTCTGCTTAGCAGGCGCTGTGGATATTGATGTGGATATTGATGTGGATATTGATGTGGATATTGATGTGGATATTGATGTGAACATTAATGTTGTACTTTTTGCAACTTTGATCCATAGGTAACCGGGTGTTCAGGAGGATTGTTGTACAAAATACAAGAATATTCCTGCTAAACCTCTTGAACACGGTGAAATCCTGCAATTTATACAACAATTCCGGATTTTGGCCGATAGGATGAGGGAAATGTTGTATTATGTGCAGGATTTTACGGAAGATGAGACTATACAGACAAGAATTACAGCGAGAAGCCCCGTGCCTTGACAGGTACAGCAGGGCTTCTTTTTTGTGTTAGATAGAAGCAGATTGTACAAGGGTGAACAAACTGTCTTTTTAGTTTAAACGGGATGTCACTTCCCATATTCGAATAGGCTATATAATGCTAAATAAAGGAATGCTCAGCTGGTTGTCCAGGCTCATGATATTTCATTAGGAGGCTATAAATATGGCTAAATCAACGATTCCTCTTCTGCTTAGGCGCGGTCTTCCGCTGGCACTCTGTGCGGCAGTACTGCTGCCTGTTATTCCAGTAGCGGCGGCAGCACCAGGCTCACCAGCCGTTCCGGCCAGACCCCTGACGCCATCCGTGGTGACGCAGCCGTCAGATGAGCAGCGCGTCCTGCGGATCGGAAGCCTGTGGAGCAATAGCGACGACACTTATCTGCGCCAGAACCTTACAGACCTCTATGAGTTTACGCATCCGGACGTGAAGCTGGAGTTTGTTCCGGCGGTAGATCAGGAGCAGTTCCGCTTCACCAATACGTACATGGTGGAAGGACCGGAAGCATTAGGGCATATGCGGGACATCCTGCTGGGCAGTGATCCGGTCGATGTGATTATAGGAGACGGCAGCCTGATCAGGAATTTGGCAGATCAGAACCTGCTTGAGCCTCTGCAGCCGCTGATTGACCGTGACAGCTATGACATCAGCAACATGGCACCCACCATGCTGAATGGTGTCCGCGAGCTCGGCAGGGGCCACCTGTTTGCGCTGACACCTACCTTCAGTGCCAGTGTGGTTTACTACAATAAGGGGATTTTTGATGCTGCCGGAGTGGATTATCCCACAGACGGGATGACCTGGGATGAATTCTTCAAGCTTGCAGGTAAGGTGACGAAGACCTCCAAGCATCCGGATGAGCGGATATATGGCTTCTCAAGAAGCCGTTATGCCGGTGATCCGTTCGGGGATATGCTGGTATATCTTTCTCCCCTTCAGGCTGCTATGTACGATAACCAGGGCGGCGCTATGACGGTAAACAATGCACTATGGAGCAGAGGCTGGACTACCTTCAGCAATCTGATTCAGAAGCAGATTATCCCCGGCCCGGGTGATATTGAAGCCGCAGCCGCAGCAGCTGCCGGAGTTGCAGAGACTGAATTCAACCCGTTTCTGGGAGACTGGTTCCTGACAGGCAAAGCGGCAATGGTCATCGGGGAATACGGTTATATCAACGAGCTGGCCTCAGTAGACCGTAAGGCTATGCTGATTAAGAACATTAATTTCAGACATGTCGATTGGGGCATCGCTGCCGTACCTGCGTTTGCTGAGAAGCCGGGAGTGACTGTAGGCGCCGGACTGGATCAAATGCTGGCCATCAGCAGTACCGCGCAGAATGAAGAGGATGCCTGGGAGCTGATCAAATTCGTCAACAGCAACGAGGTAGCCAAAATAAAGGCGGCCAACCCTTATCAGCTCACCTCCCGGATGGATTTCAACCGTTCGCAGAAGGCCGGAGTGAGCCTTGAACCCTTTTACAATGTAAAGCCTGTGCCAGTGTCGGTGTCGGATTCTGATGTGAATAATCTGGCGTACAAGATGCCTAATATTTATCAGATTAATCTGGCCGGACAGATGCTGTTCAGCGAAGTCATTCAAGGCAAACGGACGGTAGCGAATGCCCTCAAGGCCTGGGAGCAGCAGGGCAACCATATGCTTAACGCGATGCGCAAAGATCCTACGGTCTTTTTCAATCTGGACAACGGCTGGCTGGAGCGAAGTGCGAAGAAGAAGTAGTGTCCGCATGTGGACGGGGGAAGCTAAGTGGGAAAATGTCATCTAATTATTGCGGAGTCTCTGTTTTGGAGGAGCTAGATGGAAAAACAGCACTTGTTTTCGCCCAAAATGGAGATTGATAAAGAAAGGTCAGAACTAGATGACGATAATCCACTTATCTTCGCCAAAACATAAGAGGCGATCAATTTAAGTGTAGAAAATCCAACTGTTCACGGTGGGAGGCTGACTCGGCCTGCGGAAGAGTGAACAAGGCAAACGGTGCAGAATTTGCCAACCGATCCGCAGGGTCTTTCTCCTGTTATTAATGAAAAACTGGGCATGCTAAAGATCAGGGCAGCCTACATTAATACGAAAAAGGAGAAGGGGCATTATGAATTGGATATACTTCGCGAAATTGTTCAGGACAAGATTTCAAGCGGGTTGTCTGGCCAAAAGACTCGAACAGGACGGCTGGATCTACGGCTATCATGATCCGCGTTTTGTGGAAATTTACCGTTCGCGCAAGGGCCGTTACGGTGTGCGTTTTCTGCCATAAACAAATTATCCAAATTCATCCTTGACTTTATCCATGCTTATATTGTATATTATCTATTGTCGCTGTTTGAATATGATTACTGACGCGGGGTGGAGCAGCCCGGTAGCTCGTCGGGCTCATAACCCGAAGGCCGCAGGTTCAAATCCTGCCCCCGCAACCAATTTTAATTTCATCAGACAGCACTTGTAAAATACGGATATCCTAGTCCGGGCCCTTAGCTCAGTTGGTTAGAGCGGTCGGCTCATAACCGATTGGTCACAGGTTCGAGTCCTGTAGGGCCCACTTCACTAAAACCCTTACTTTGTAAGGGTTTTTTGCTATATGTAGGCTCGTCGGAGAACCATATAATTACTTAGAAAATAAGCAATGAACTAAGCTTAATAGATTGCTTGTATCACAGGGGGATCACTTTTGGTGGTTATGGAACAGCATTACACGAGAAAATCTAAACAATTCGAAGCATTGGCGGGTAAGCGAAGAGCGCCAGCATTTGCTGTGGATAAGGGTACGCGAATAAGCAGCCTGGCACAGGAACAGCATCCAATGTTATTGATAATACCCGCCAGGCATAGTGCCTGACGGGTATTTTGTTTACTCGGATTGATCAAGTGAAATCGTTAAAACGCAGTCTCCGGACAAATGCAGTTATTATAAGGAATCAGTAAGTCCCTAACTAAAAATTATAGGCAAAAAGAATAGGAGAAAGACAATAAGTACGATAACGCTGCTGATTCTACTCATCAAGAGATAGGCATCGCTGGGTTCGGATTCACCCTGTACCATCCATCCATAACGCATATGCCAGCCCATTGCCGGGAAGAAAATATTCAGTATCGCAATCAGCATGAACAGAATAGCAAAGATAACCATATTTACCAACTCCTTTATTCCTTTTACGCAGAATGAGTATATGAAGTTGCATAGGTATGTCGTTTTCTAGCCCCCAAAATAGCTACGCCTGAGACACAAGAGAGAGGCAATGAAGGAATATAGCTTACGATCATCCTACCGGAAGGCAGCAGCAGAGTGGGCAAGTTATGCAGCATGGGTTTGAAGGGAATCAACAAAAAAATAGACCCAAATTAGGAATTTGGGTCAAACAGGGAGGGTTCAGTTGTCCTACTATAAAATACGATAATGAATAAATTTGGTGTGGACATTGGAATGGACTTAAGGGCGGAGCTACTGGGGTTAGCGCCCTTTTTTGCGTAAATAGGTTGTTAACTGGTTATAACTAGTTGTTCGTCCATGTCTAAATCTGATGAGATGCGTACACTAAACTATCTTAATAGGGAGGTGTACGTATTGAGTTGTCCAGACGATAAAAAATGTCACCATAAAAAAATCGTCACCATTGCTCCTTCGAAAAGAAAAAGAAAAGAACATTGCCGAAAAGTTATAAAAAAGGTTGTTAAAGTAACATGTCCACCACCTGAAGTAAATGTCACTACCCCGACAGTCATTGGTCCCACAGGTCCTCAAGGAGCACAGGGTGCTCAGGGCATACAAGGAATCCAAGGAATCCAAGGGGGACAGGGCCCGCAAGGAGCAGAAGGTCCTCCAGGACCCGCCGGCGGGCCTCCAGGACCCCAAGGACCCCAAGGTCAACCCGGGCCAGCGGGGGCGATAGGACCACAGGGTGTAGCGGGGCCCGTCGGTCCGCAAGGTGCGCAAGGAGTACCGGGCGCACAAGGGCTTGTAGGTCCCCAGGGCCCGCAAGGTGTACCTGGTCCTGCAGGAGCGATAGGACCACAGGGTAATGCAGGAGCGACAGGACCTGCCGGACCCGTAGGCCCAGCCGGGGCAACAGGAGCAGCCGGAGCCGTTGGAGCAGCCGGGGCGACAGGGGCAACCGGGGCAGCAGGAGCCGCAGGACCTGCCGGAGCGACAGGAGCAACCGGGGCGACAGGAGCAGCTGGAGGAGTATTGGGATTTGCTGATTTCTTTGCTCTGATGCCCCCGGATAATGCAGCAACTGTAGCACCGGGCACAGATGTAAGCTTTCCTCAAGATGGCCCAACCAGCGGGACGACGATTACCCGAATCGGACCCAGCTCATTTAATTTAGCGGTAATCGGGACTTATCAGGTGCTGTTTCAGGTTAGCGTAACCGAGGCCGGGCAACTCATCTTGACTCTTAATGGTGCGGATCTTGCCTATACCGTGGTTGGGCGTGCAACAGGTACCTCTCAAATCGTAGAAATGGCTATAGTGCAAACAACAGTTATTAATAGCATACTGACAGTTCGAAATCCAGCGGGTAATTCCACGGCACTTACGATTACTCCTCTCGCTGGAGGAACAAGACCCGTTTCAGCACATCTTGTCATCACGCAACTTGCCTAGCGGTTATCTTACAAATAGATAATTCATAAAATGCTGCCACCATTAGCTTGGTGGCTTTTCTTGTAATTCGCTCATATACATAAAAAAAGCTTGGAATAAAGACTGAACAATAGCCATGTGACAATAATGTCATACCGCTTGTAAGATTGTTATGTAAATCGATGGGGAAATGAGTACATCCCCCTTATACTGGGAATAAATTGATTCTATTTCTGAAAGGGGACTCATCGCAGGTGAGTGACGTAATGAAAGCAATCATCCTCGGCATAGTTGAAGGCTTAACTGAATTTTTACCGGTATCCTCCACTGGACATTTAATTTTAGCTGGTGATTTACTGAGCTTTGAAGGAGACGCTGCAATAACCTTTAAAATTGTTATTCAGCTGGGTGCTGTAATGGCAGTTCTGCTTCTGTACTGGAAAAGGTATTTGGAGATAGGGACTAATATGGTTAAAATGGATTTTTCCAAAAACAAAGGATTAAATGTATTTCATATGATCTTAGCGATGCTGCCCGCATTAATCCTGTACCTCCTCTTCAAGGATACTATAAAAAGCCGTTTATTCGGCCCGACGCCTGTTTTGATTGGTCTGGTTGTCGGCGGCTTGTTGATGATCATTGCGGCAAGGAATAGGCGGACTGCAACTGCGGATACGATGGATGGGATTAATTATAAACAGGCATTCGGAATCGGTCTGTTCCAATGCCTGGCGTTATGGCCGGGATTTTCGAGATCGGGTTCGACGATTTCAGGCGGCCTTTTGCTAGGCACCAGCCAAAAAGCCGCCGCAGATTTTACATTCCTTATTTCCGTGCCTGTCATGTTTGGTGCAAGCTTATTGGATTTGTATGATAGCCGTGATTTGTTGAGCTCTGACGATTTAGTTCTAATGTTAATTGGCTTTGCGGCATCCTTTATAGTGGCAATGATTGCAGTAGTGACCTTTATTAAGCTGATTAAGTGCCTTCGATTGGAGTGGTTTGCTCTCTACCGGTTCATTCTAGCAACTCTCTTCTTTTTAATCGTTATACATTAATTAGTTTAAATTAGTTTTTAAGGATCTAATGTAAGTTTCTGAAGAAAGTTAAAATTTTCACAATGTATTTTTGTTTCAAAATGCGATACACTGGACTCACACAAGATTGTGATTGCTAACTGAATGGATTTTACAGCAGCGGAAAATCACATCTTCTTATCTATTTGGGAGGTGTCTTTTTGGAAGACGTAATTAATTTTGTTCAAACTTTCAAAGGTTTAGAGGAGCGGATTAATGAATTCATTAATGAGGATTCTTCTTTGGAATATGTAGAGGGATCTGAAGAAGTAGTGGCTGGAGGAGCTTACGCCTGGTCTAAATTAAAACCCGCTGAAATGAATAAGCAAGATCACATTGACTCAGATTATATGGAATTAGCAGAAGAGGTCAGAAAAGTTTTGAAAAATGAGCACAGCCCCCATATTGAAAAATTTGAACGGAGTTGCGCCTTAGTTTTAAACTATATTCGGCAAGATACTTTGCTCTGGGTTCCAGGTTTGAAAAATGTGATTGAAAATATAAAATCCGAATTGGATTTACAGCAGTTTTTCATGGAAGTGACACGATAGTCTATTATATTGAGGCCCGTCAACCGTAATCCGTTGGCGGGCATTTTTCTTTCGTGGCAAGTCTAACCTTTACTGTTATTATAATAAGGAATAAGCAGTTGACTGCATTACCAGGCATAAACCCCATTTACATCCAGGAACTCTCCATTGTGCCGCAGACCATCTGTTGCGTAGCCGACAATAATAGCAGCGCCGTCTGCTTTGGATTTGCCGCCTTCGGCATTGCCGTTCAAATCCGTCTTGGTGAAGCCGGGTGTGACGGCGAATACTTGAGCAGTGCTGTTCTTACATTCCATCGCCATGGCCACGGTCATCGCATTGTTGGAGGTTTTGGAGGCGTTATAGTCAAAAGCATTGAGCGCGTATGCAGAGCTCTGCATGAAGTGGAGTGAGGCCATATCGGTCGACACGTTCACAATGGTTCCTTCATTCTTTTGGATTAGGGGGAATAGCTGTTGATTCAGGCGGAATGTTCCAAAGAAATTCACTTCAAAGGCATTGCGCAAATCAGCCTCTTGGGTTGCACTGAATGAGCTCGAGAAGGCGCCCGGCATGCCGGCATTATTAATTAAAAGTGTCAGATCCGCGTAGTTGGCCCGAATGCTGCCGGCTGCTTCTTCAATACTCTCTTTATCAGTCATATCAATTTGAACGAACTCTGCGTTTAATCCCTGGTTTCTTAGTTCGGAAGCTGCGGCTTCTCCCCGTTCAATACTGCGTGCACCAAGCAACACCTTCCAGCCGGCTTCACCAAGCTGTCTCGCAATTTCAAATCCAATTCCTTTATTAGCGCCTGTTACAAAAGCGGTTCTGTTCATAGTATTCCTTCTTTCTGCGGGATATGGTCTAGCAACAATTCAAAGTTTATTATGCTACACTTAGTGTAGGTCAACATAAATATTTGGGAGTGAACCGGAATGTTTACAATAGGACAAGTCGCCAAAAAAGTTGGAGTGGGCATAGGGGCGATCCGCTTTTATGAACGAAAGGGACTTCTGGATTCCGTAGCCCGCAATGAGCAGAACAACCGCCTGTATACCGATCAGGAGATTACCTGGCTAATGTTCCTTAGATGTCTGCGTGAAACCGGAATGAGTGTGGAGGAGATCAAGAAGTATCATGATATGGTCAAAGCCGGCACCGCTACCTTACCTGAACGCATTACGCTTATTCAGAATCAGAAGCAACAGCTCCTGGATGATATTGAAGCGAAAAAAGCGCAGCTCATTCATCTGGAGCATAAGCTGGAGCGGTATTATGCCGGGGAGAATTATTAATAGATAATATTCTGGCGCGGTTTCTCTAAATGGAGGGGCATAAATGAAATTGATTAAGAGATTGAGTTTGTGGTTGCCGACCCTGTCTATAGCGGTATGTATGATAAATCTGTCAGGACAAGATGATAAAAACCTGCTGCTTTTTTTGACATGCCCCTTACTGTTATGGCTTAACCCTCAGCTGACAGATCTGCACTATAGTATGGACAATGAAATTCTTTGGCAGTTTATACTATACGGCATCCACTTTTTCTTCTGGTTGGTGTTTGGACTATTGTTCGATTGGTTATTAACGCGCAGAAGAGCAAAGTAGTTGTAGGAGTCTTCGGGATCTTCCTGGGTCTTGCGGTTGTCATTTATGGAACGAAGATCTTTGGTGTGCTGTTTCCGTGGCTGTAGCCCAATCCTTGCCGTCCGGCGAAGTCCAAAGGGCATGACCAATGCGGATTTCCCAAGAGTAATGTTCCTTATCCTGATTTTCAGCAGCGTCCCAGGACAAGCTGTTCCATGTACCTGCGGTATGGTCAGTTATAGCAGTCCAGTGCTGTCCAGCGTCTTGAGTCACGAAAAACAGGAAAAACGAAGTGTTCCCGCCCTGTGCATTCTGTATCTCAGGGTGATCCGGAATCATGATTCCATAGGAAGTTGAGCTGAAAAAAACAGGCGGTGCAGGATCGAACATGGAAGCGGCGTATTGATCAGGCACGTCAAGCTTCACCCGGGTCCAGTGCGCTCCGCCATCTCCGGTTGTGTACAGCCGCTGTGTCCCTGATTGCGGAGTGTTGATGGTTAGCCATCCGTTATCCGCACTACTGAATGTAAAAGCTCCGACTGGTCCGGAGGGTAAGGTTCCGTTCTCCGAATCACTGAGCTTATCCCAGGTTTTGCCGCTATCGGCCGTCTGGTAGATTACATTGTCAGCTCTGAACATCCCGGAACCGGCGGAAGTGATCTTCCAACCGTGCTTCTGATCCAATCTATATTGATAAGTCTGGATGTTCTCAGTAGAAGCAGAAGCGGCTGTATCAGCGGCTTGGGCAGGCATAGAATTGAATGTGAGCCCAACAAGACTGGCGGCAAGCTGCAAGGCTAACCATATTCTCCATAGAAATTCCACTATAAACACCTCCATGTCCATAGTAAGGGATGGCAGCTGGATATAAGTTACAGAAACATGATTAAACGATTAAAAATATATAACCAAGGAGAGGGGGAATAGAGCGGCAATGAGTGAAGCAGAGGATAACAACCTTGAACTGGAAAAGCGGGTAGCAGCGCTGGAGAAGCGGATTGCTGTGATGGAGAAATCTACCCCGCCGGCTCCGCATTCTTCCAAAAAGGGAGTCTGGATCATGCTTGCGATAATACTCGGAATCCTCCTGGCAATGGCGGGTATCGGGATTATCCAGTTTGTCAGCAGCGGCTAGCTGGTTCTTAGCAAACTTTCAGAATTTGCTCATACCTGATTTAAGGTTGGTTTAAGCAACAGTGAGTATAGTGTATACATACCCCCTGATAGAAACCTTGGACCCTGCCGGATGTTGGCGGGGTCACTTTTTTGTCAGATGAAAGGGTTACGGATAGAGCTGCGCTCGCTATATGCTGATTATTCTGATTAAGAGGTTTAATCGTACTCCTTGGGTTCCTGCAGTAGGATGGAGAAGGTCTGCGTTTCGTGGTCCACTTCGATGGTCTCAATGCCGACAAAATCCGGGATTTCGGGATGGACTGCATCTACGCTATATTCCGGATGGGTCAGCAATAATTGAATGACTTTTATGGCTTCCATGTCGCTCCCCTTTACGGTTGAAATGTCACCATGCATAGAGGTACATCTGTTTCTTATGTCTATGCCGGTATTATCCCCGCAGCGCTTAGCGAATATGTCTATGGATTAATTTTCTGTCCTCGTTCCTTTCCATTACGGCCATTAATTGCCCCTGAAAAATACGCCGCTGGATCTGGTCAATCCGCTGCAGGGCCAGCTCTACGGGAACCTGGAAGACGCCGGCAATTTCGGCGACAGCATCCTCACGCAGTTCAGGCAGTGTCCGCGCAGAAATCATGGAATAAGGCATGGCGGCATACAGAATAAACCGCTCCGATTCATCCTCCTGCGCCTGCGTGAACTGTTCGGGCATAAGGGTGTGCTTACCGGCATGGCGGAGAAGATGGCATAGCTCATGGAGGAACTCCAGCCGCTGCAGTTCGGGAGGGAGCCTGTTGTCGATAAACATGCTGTACATTCCGGCGCTGGCTTCAATGCTCTTGCTTCGGACATCCAGATAATGAACCCAGATATTCAGCCGCTCGGCTATGTACTCAATGGATATGTCGGCCGGCTGGCGGACACCGATGCGCTGATATAAATCCTCAGTCCATTTCTCCAAGGCGGTCATCTGATAATAGGATTGCATAATCAATCACCTCAATATAAGATCGTATGTTCGTATTAATGGTCAAAAGAAAAGCCCTGAAGGGCTAAGCAATCAGCACGCTTAACATTCAGCAGCTGAATTGATATGGAACGGGTGTTCCTATGTATGTAAGCATAAAGCAATCAGGCGCGAATATCAAGTGTTTTTCCCAAGGTGGGGTGTACGCTTTGGCTCAGCATCTGGACCATATTCTGGGCATCCGTCTGTGCCTGATCTTTGGCAATACTCATAACCTGCAATCCCGCAGCCTGCAATAATGAGGACTGGTTCATGACAACCGATAACGCAGCAATATCCATTTGGTACTACCTCCTCAAAGTTTTTTGAAGCAGCGCCTCCACCTATTATATCGACTGATGATAGCTTGTCCGTTAGGTGAACGGCATTTCTTTGCCGATTGGCCCATGCCACTGGTTAAATTTCCACATATTCTGTGCTGTATTCAATATTCAAGAGGAGGAATTAAATTATGGGTGCAGAGTATGGTTGCGGTTGTGGAAATAACGTCGGTGGAGTTAATCAGGGTCCTCCGATTGTTCCGGTAGTAAGCCCTTGGACTTCGACTGGTGCGATTCTGGTTCTGTTCATTCTGCTGGTTATTATCACTAAAGCCTGTTTGTTCTAAAACGACATTGAACAAGTGCTGCCCTGTCTGGCCTGAGGCCGGATGGGGCTATTTCTTTTTTTTGCGTGCTGCCGGACCGATCTGGCGTTTGATTCTGCCTGTAAGCTCATCCGTTTCAATGATATACAACTCCCTGACTGTACCTGCAAGTGCAAACCATTCCTGTAAGGCTTCGGCCTCGGACATAGGGCCGTACAGCCTTTTTCCCCGATAACAGATATAGAACACTCCCGGCTCTCCGTCTTTGGAATAATATCCCACCCTATTTTACGCTTTATCCGGGTGAAATTGCATAAAGAACTGTCGTTCGCATAACAGTTATGCAAATGTCCTTATATGACGGAGAGGAGAGCGGCTAATTTGTCTATTTGAACATGAACTCTACGCGGGTACCGTCTGCGAAGTCCTCCAGCTGATTGCCGACCCAGCTTCCTGCCCCGCGGTTATCACTGGGGGTTATGTATTCAATATCGGCTCCGGCTCCGCCTTCTGCACACATCGCCATCGGCCATTCGTCGCGGTCATAACCTTTTTTGGTAGGTACGCCTTTCAGGGATTCCTTACGGTTCGCTTCGGCTTCATTCCGGTCAATCGTGCAGATGGGGGACTCCCCGTTCTCAATCGCTTCCTGAATATGTCTGGCGGTCTCCGGATAACGGTCAGACGGAAATTCCAGCCGGACAACCTCCGAATTGCCGGAAGACGGCGTCTGAGACGGGAGCTGACCATTCTCCCCGAAGTAGTAAGCAGCCAGGCTGAGCAGAACAACGATAATGAGACTGGTGATAAATTTTTTGGCTTTCATATCTGCTCCTTAAAAGTTTTGTTAGCATTGCTTCCAGTGATAAGCTCCGGCAAAACCCGCTTCGGAAGTATACGCTTAAGTATTGTGGGCGCAGGAAGCCTGCGCTCACAATAGTATAGCGTATGACAGCCGCATTGTAACAGACCGAATTCCTGTCCATTCGCCGTTCTGATGTTACATAATTCGCCATATTATGTACAAACAGATGGAGAAGGATGGTGGAAGAAGTGGAGCAGCGCATACTCAGGGATCTGCTGGATTCCGCGTCACGGCTGGTGGGCGATGTACAGTGGCAGTCGGCATTCCGCAGTGTGCAGATGGCCCCCGCGGATGCGGAGCTGGGCCTTCCGGCAAGCAAATTGCTGAGAACTTTATATTGGCTGCAGGGGCAGGGCATGATTAGCGGACAGCATGATTATCTGGAGAGCCCGGATGAATTCAGCGTGAAGCTGAAGAATACCGGCGGAAGTTATGCCGGACTTCACGGCTATGAAATGGGCCCCATCAGCAACCAGACTGTGCAGCAGATCAGCAGCCAGCGGCAGGCCGTCACAGACAGCGCTATCCGCTGGCATCAGGCCGGGGGAATCGTGACGATGAGCTATCATGCCAATCTGCCGGGGACTGCTCCGGCCTGGGCGAATGTCTCGATGAGTCTCAGTGAAGCTGATTTCAGCAAATATATTACTCCCGGAACTACTCAATATACAGCATTAATTACGGAGCTGGACAAAGTAGCCGTGTACCTCAAAAAGCTGAATGATGCCGGTGTACCTGTGCTCTGGAGACCTTACCATGAGATGAACGGCGGCTGGTTCTGGTGGGGGCAGAAATCTTCCTTCAGTGTGCTTTGGGAGATTATGTTCGAGCGGTATACCGTGTATCACAAGCTGCATAATCTGCTCTGGGTATGGAGTCCGAATGCGAAGAACCAGTGGTGCGATGAACCTGCGAAGTATTACCCGGGCAGCGGGAGAGTGGACGTGCTGGCGCTGGATATCTATGACGCTGATTTCAAGGGGAGCCATCATGACAGTCTCTGGGATCTGGGCCGCGGCAAGCTAATCGCCATTGGAGAGAACGGAGAGCTTCCTCCGGTCGCCTTGCTGGCTGGTTCCCAGAACAAATGGAGCTACCAGATGACCTGGGGCAAGCTGCTGTATGAGAAGAACAGTGATGCGGTGATCAAGGCTTTTATGAAGGATAATTTCGTGTTCACCAGAGATGAATATGCAGCGAAGGCGGCAGCAATGGATTCATCATCGGGCGGCATTCCTAAGCCGGGCCTGTATGGCCAGTACTATAATAACATTACGCTCAGCGGTACGCCCGCCCTCACCCGGACGGATGCCAGCATCAACTTCATCTGGAGACAGGCAGCCCCTGATCCGGCTATTGGTGCAGATATGTTCTCGGTACGCTGGAGCGGCAGGCTTAGTGCGGTGTACAGTGAGACTTACAGCATCTATACTTCTTCGGATGATGGCATCCGGGTATGGATTGACGGCAAGCTGATTATTGACAGCTGGATGAAGCAGAGCGGGCAGGAGCGGCAAGGCAGTGTGAATCTAATTGCGGGTAAGCTGCATGGGCTGAAGGTGGAGTATTACGAGAACCAGGGGGATGCGCGGGCCGTGCTGATGTGGGAGAGCCCCAGCCAGGTCAAAAGCGTAATTCCGGCAGGGGCGCTGTATCTTCCTTAACAGGGGAGGACTAAAGTCAGATTTGTTCGCGGTAGCTGATGTTGTTGGCGACTTTTTCGTTGCGGACGGCTTGGCGCAGCACGTCTTTAACTGTCTGGACCTTGCGTATCTTACGGAATGGAAGCTGCGGCGACGAGGCATCATCTGAGAGTATGGTAAGAGTTCCAATGCCTAGAATACGGTCAGGAATTGACTGTGTGACGGAAAAATCATTGACCCGCAGCAGCTCGATTTCTTCGACATCCTTGCCGATCAGTCCGCTTTTCACCATAATCCGCTGGCTCGTAATGGTGTATCTGGTTGTATTAAGTCCTATAAGCCCTTTGAGCCGGTCGGATATACCGGCAGGCTTGCCCTGCCACAGCTCGGTTTCCGGGCTTGTTCCGGAGACCCGGCCTGCCGCCGGACGGCGTGCTGCTGCCGGAGTGTGATCCTCTGTTCCTGCTCCGCATTCTCCGCAGAATTTGGCACCTTGCTTGTATTCTGCACCACAGGCTGTGCAATAAGGCATAAGATATCTTCCTCTCTTATAACGGATAATTTGATTATAGTATAACAAGAATTCCCGGTCACCACCGGGTTCTTCTTGTGTTTCTTTCTGTGAATACGCTTTATCGCGGAAAAATGTTTCATCATATATCATTTTACATTAATTTCATTTGCACTTAACAAAATTCGATATTATTCTGTTAAGTGGAGGGATATAAAATATGAGACGATTCTTTTTTGCAGGATTACTTATGATCGTTGTAGTACTAAGTGCCTGCAGCAATAACAGCGCAGAACCTGCTTCGCAGGAAGTAGTGCAGGATACAGTTCAGAGCTTCTATAATGAAATGTCAAAATTCGATGAAATGGGCAAATCCTCACTGGAGAACTTTAACACCACCTTAACTTCTTATTCAACCGGAGACGCGACCGATAAGGAGCTGCAGAAGGCCGTGGACGAGTTCCAGGATACAGCCTCGGATATTGCCGATCAGGTGAGTGATGTGAAGATTTCCAAGAGCCTGCCGGAAACCATCCAGACGCTGCTCAGGGATTCTATCATTGCTTTTGAAAGTGCCTATTCGATTAAAGAGCAAGCCTCCAAAAGTGCGGTTTCCCCCGATGTGACTGCCGAGGAATTCAATGCCATGAACCAGCAGGCGGATGTAGCGATGCTGTACGGCATCTCCAAGCTGAATGAAGCCAGAGTGGCCGCAGGACTGATCGATCCTGAGGAAAGTACGGAGGGCTTAATTGTGAACCCGTCAGAGGCGGATGCCGCTACAAAGACAGATACGGGTGCTGCGACGACAGAGAGCACGGCAGGAAATACAGCCAATTAAAGTGTTCATCCCCGCATAGTAAACTGAAGTAATCATAAGTACTTAATCAAAGCTAGCCCCACTGCTGTGGGGTTATTTTGCTGTGGAGGCGGAGTCCGGCGTTGTTCTTCCCAGGATGTGGTCTTACATATATTTCTGCTTGCTTAAAAAGCCGGATCACGGATATAATACAAACATACGTTCGGTACATGGACGGACAACGGATTACGGTATTGTATACAGACCATAGATTGGGGGAGCGGCAATGGGCAAGAAGCTGGAGGGCAATAACCTGTGGGACAGCAGCAACCGGACAGTACTGCCGGAGCAGATGAGCGTAATCAGTAGAGGTGAACGGGAGACCTGGCAGAGCGTCAAGCCGGTTCTGGATGAACACAAGCTGGAGGAGATTGAGCATACGCTGGCCTTGTCACTGCGGAGCCATGTGCGGGTAACGATAGTGTTGTTTGACCCTCTTGAGCACAAGCTGCTTAGCGGATTTGTGACCTCCATTCACACCCACTCGCGCGAAATCAAGCTGCAGTGGGCGGAGGAATGGAAGTGGCTGAACGTGGATGATATTGTGGAGGCCTACATCGTCTGAGTGAGCAGGCTATGCTGACCGGAGCATGCGGAACAGTTAATTTCTCCCAGAGGTTTCCGTCTTTTCATAAGCAATCAGCGTCACTCCGGGATTCCCGGTCATCCGGGCGATGGCCGACTCGGCCTCGCGGATCACTTCGACAACATCCTCCTGATCGCTAAGCGAAGCTACCTTATAACTGTCACTGTGAATATCCATTGGTGTCCACCTTTCCATGCGGATTTAAGGATTACAGGTTCTCTGTAGTATTGTAGCCTGTTGTGCAGCAATTCATCCTTATTGGCGCCTGTTTAAGCTAAGCTTGGTTACACGTATATATTAAGGCCTCAGGATTGCCTGGGGTCTTATTTGTATGTAGGGCGGATCGGTCGAAAATGGGCATATGCAGAAGTGAAAGCGTACAAGCAACGCGGCAAAAGCGGGCATTTACTATACCAGGGGGTGAGTATATGCTGACTTTGGATCAAGTAAAGAGTAAATCAGCAGGGTGGCTGGGCAATCTGCATCCGGTGCTGCTGGCTGGCGCCACAGAGCTGATCCGGCGGAGTTATGCCAGGGGGATTCCGATTCTCATTACCCAGGGAATGCGCACCATTGCCGAACAGAATGCACTATACGCACAAGGGAGAACCAAGAAAGGCGCTATTGTCACCAATGCCAGGGGCGGCAGCAGCTATCACAATTACGGCCTGGCGATTGACTTCGCACTTCTGCTTCCGGATGGCAAAAGCGTTTCCTGGGATATGAAGCGTGACGGAGACGGCGACAAGGTAGCGGATTGGCAGGAGGTCGCACAGGAGGCGAAGAAGCTCGGTTTCGAGTGGGGCGGGGACTGGAGTTCCTTCAAGGACTACTCTCATCTGCAGATGAGCTTCGGACTTACCACCACTGAGCTCCGGGCCGGTAAGCACCCCACAGTTCAGCAGGTGAAGGACGCATTAAGCCGGATTAACGGAGGTGACCCGGAAGTGAATACCGACATTAAAGTAAACATCACTCTGAACGGCCAGAAGCTCACAACCGGCGTGCTGGATAACGTCACCACATATGCTCCTGTACGTGCTATTGCGGAAGCGCTAGGAGCCAAGGTAACTTATGATCCTGTGAGCAAGACAGTGAACATCGTAAAGGAATAATCTTCGTTGCATAGATGATGCGCCGTGTGGGGAAATTATCAGTGATAAACCACAACCACAAGGGGGCATAACATCTTGAACAAGCTGATTACAAGCCTTGCATGCGGCACAGTATTATCCATGAGTCTGCTCGGAGCCGGATACACATCCGCTGCGGCCGGTACGACAGGCATGGGCAGTACGGCACCCGTTACCAACAGCACAACATCGGATACCCGAATGGGCACTATGGGCAACATGGGGAACATGGATGGCCGGAGCACACCGATGACGAACGGCCGAGGCAATACCATGATGAACCAGACGACAGGCACCATGCATAAAACTGAAACAATCATGAAGGATAAAATCCGTACCGGAGACAACAGCTCCGTCTCCCCGCTGAACAACACTACACCAACCGGCATCTACCGGGCACAGAGCACCACCACTGATAATAATAACGGCTCTAACTGGGGCTGGCTCGGCCTGCTCGGTTTGCTGGGGCTGGTGGGTATGCGCAGCAGAAGCGGTGAGCGGGAACGCCACTAAGCGGATTAAGAAGTGCAAATGGCCCGTATCAGTTTCGGCTGATCGGGCTGTTTGTATATACAGGAAGATTTAATGGCAATTATTTGTTGCGTATCCCCATAATACGTGATATTATATTTCTTGTCGCGTTAACCACGCACATAACATGCCGGGGTGGCGGAACAGGCAGACGCACAGGACTTAAAATCCTGCGGTACGTGAGTACCGTACGGGTTCGACCCCCGTCCTCGGCACTACAATGAGAACCTTGAGAAATCAAGGTTTTTTTGTTTTTCTTGGATTAGATTCAAATGGAAATTGTATTGGAACATTGTTATGTACACAGGATTCACTCTGTTATTTATGGAATTTGTCAGGGAAGCTGCTCAACTTACTGGCAAGCTCTTCTTCTCCGGTTAAGACCTCTACCATGATGCCTGCTCCCAGGCGAAACCCATATTTGAAAATAGAAGCTAACTCCATGTCATGAGTTTGGGCATATAAGGCTAATAACGTTTCTAATTCGCTAAATTCCTCCTCAGAGAGTCTGTCTTTCCAAGATTCAATAGCTTCAATTGTTTTCTGGCTTAACTGAATATATTGCGGGTCATTAGATTTAACTTTCTCCTTTGGATGCAAGCCACCATAATATAGCTGCTCTATAAGACTCCTCATTACTTTTCCTCTTCTCTCTTAAGAGTGCTTTTTATACTTACTCATGATTTTCACATTCGGTTTGCAGTTTTTGGTGGGTAAGAGTTTTTCTTCAAATGAATCAAAACATAAATAATTGACTTTTTGTAGAGTATACTACGTGGAAAGAATGGTTAAGACAACTAGATAATGAATCTAAAAGAGGTATTACCTTGAAATCAGAAGAAATATTTGGGCTAGTACTAAGGACAATTCGAAAGAAACAAAAGATGAGCCAAGAGAAATTAGCCTTCCAAAGTAACCTTGACCGAACTTACATATCTATGCTGGAACGTGGTGTTCACCAGCCTACCCTCAATTCCTTGCTGTCTCTTGCTGAGGCTTTGAACATGAAGGCTTCGGAGTTAGTGAAGCTTGTGGAGGAAGAGATTGCTAAATTGAAATGAATACCACTTGAGAACCATACGATACTCCTCCTATCCTCCATCCAACGAAAACCTTGAGATATCAAGGTTTTTTCTTGTGTTATTATTCATTTTTAGTAACTTCAAAAGCTATGTTACAATGTAAATTATGGAAATAGACAGGAGGAGTAAATAATGGCCACATGGGTTACTCATTTAGGATTGCTGAAGAATTAATAAAGAGAGGACTGCCGGTATCCAAGGTTGACTTTGTGGTTGGTAATATTGGCCCGGATTGCGGGTTAGCCGATGAGGAAGGTAAGATTGCTCCGCCCAAACGGATTACACATTTTAAGGACGGCCAGGGAATTCAGCCTGAGCATTTCTTTGAGCAGCATGAATTGCAAAATCATGATATTGCTTCGAGTGAAGGTTCCTATTATCTGGGGTATTATTGTCACCTTATTACCGATGTGGAATGGGTCAAGCTAACCAGGACAAAGCAGCAGGAGCAAGTGCATCAAGCGGTCATAGGCACTCCCGAATACAATCTACTTGTTAAGCGAGACTGGTACTGGCTGGATTTTAAATATTTGAAGCTAAACAGCGGGCATGTTTTTTGGACTGATTTTCAGTATATCCAGCAATATCCGGAGTACTTGCCGTTTTTTCCGGAAGGCCAAACCTTTAAGCAAATCCAGAATATCATTCAGTTCTACTGCAATAATGAAGTCCCCATTGATTATGAACCTACATACATTAAGGAAGCTGAAGTAGATGATTTTGTTCTGGAGACAGTAAACAAGATCCAAGCTTCTCATATTAATTTCCTGGGGATGCTGTGAACCTCTACAAATCATGAAATTAGGATAATAAATATGCTTTTTGTCGGAGAAGGTGAAGAAGAATGAACAGAAAATCTTTGATGATAATCATGTTTGGTTTGTTTATGCTGCTGGCGGCTGCTTGTCAAAAGGATGCTTCCTATGATGTACTGTTCCGCAAAGTAGAAGAGCATAGGGCAGTTTTTGCTATGACCCGGGATGAAGCGGTTGCGGCGCTGAACCTGGCTAATGTTGAAGGAACGGATAATATGATTAATCTGGATGAAGAATTGACAGCGGGGGATCAGAATTTCAGACAACGAATCCAACTGGACTCAAGTGAAATGATTGAAGGGTATGAGTTAGTGACCCGATTACCCAGATCGGAGGCAGGGTATGAGAATGCTGGAGAGATTGTCGAGGCCTTCCTGAGGGAGTATAAGCCTTCGGGGGATGAGGGGGACAAGGTACTTGATTCCGTGCATTCCATTGATGAAATGACCTTTCCCAAGAAGCCGGCAGTTAAATTGGTTACAGAATCGTGGTCGAGCAATGACGAGGGAACTCCCATGAAGATCACCTACAGAATAACGAACAATGTGGTGAATGAAGAGGAGCTGTCTCTGGTTTTACAATTTTTCCATATAGCTGCTCGTTAAGGATCAATAGTTATAGTGGATCTGTCGTATAAGTTTGGATTAACTAGAAGTGGAATCCCTGCTAACCCATCCGGTCGGCAGGGATTTTTTGTTATCAGCCATGTTCCATTCTATCCGATGTCTTCAAGTAATTCCTTAGAGTTGTTTCGTACGTTGCCTACTGCAGAAGGAACTTTATAAGCCCTCATTTTCGCTGCATCATAAGGCTTCTGCAGTTTTAATAAGGACTCCACATCGTCATTGTCTCTCCCTAGCCAATCAGCTTCATCCTCCGGCCGGAGAATTACCGGCATGCGGTCATGTATGTCCGCCATCAGACTGTTCGGGGTAGTGGTGATAATCGTGCAGGTGCTCACTTTCTTTCCCTCCGGATCTTCCCAGGTGTCATACAGTCCAGCAAAAGAGAAAATGCTCCCATCTGTCATAAGAATACGGTAGGGCTGTTTGCTGGTGCCGTCCTTTTTCCACTCGTAAAATCCGTCTGCGGGTATAATACAACGCTTGGATTTGAGCAGCCGCTTAAAAGCGGGCTTCTCAGCGACTGTCTCCGCACGGGCATTGATCATCTTACTGCCGATCTTATCGTCTTTGGCCCAGAAGGGCACCAGCCCCCAGCGAAGTTCCCCAAGACGTTTTCCCTCGTCACTGGCGATCACTGCCGGGATATTATGCATAGGCGCAACATTATAATTAGGTTTCAAAACGGCTATTTTGCTGTCATCGATTAGGTAATGAGTTATTAACTCTTCCAGCGAGACCGTGATGGTAAAGCGTCCACACATATAATCAACCTCCATATAAGGAATGTCTTTGTATTAATCATAAAATCATGTTTTTAAACTTAGAGTCTGTAGTGGCATGGATGATGTGAACATAAAAAAACTCCTCATCCAATTATAGCGCTTGGCTACTTAGGATTGAGGAGGTAAGTGTTGGGATTGATTAATCTGTATCTTATCCCCGCTCTCTAACAATCACGATCTTTCCCCGGAACTTCCGGGTATCATAATGATCATGTGCTTCAGATATTCCCTGTGCGGTAAACGGGAAAATTTCATCCACATGGACTTTAAGCTTATTCTCGCGGACCTGGTGGATGATGGAGGCCAGATCATTGCGGTTTGGCTCTATATAGGCGAATTGGGCTTCGATGCCGCGAATCTTAGGGTGAGCAGCGATCGAGGGGTCTACGAGGGAGATCAGCCTGCCGTTGTCCCGCAGAATCCGGATGTTCTTCTGCTCGGTTAATCCTATTCCGGTATCAGAATCTACAGCTGTGTCTCTCACCATATCCAGCACGGCATCTACTGTACCGGCTGCTTCTGCAAAATCAGCCGTCGTGTAGTCAATGACTTCGTCTGCCCCGAGGTGCCGCACGAATTCATGATTATACGCACGGGCTGTGGCAATGACGTAGGCGCCATGTTGTATGGCCATTTGAACGGCCAGATGGCCTACGCCGCCTGCGCCTGCATGAATCAGAATCCGCTGGCCGGATTCCAGCTTGCCATACTGGAATAAGGATTGCCAGGCCGACAGTGCAGAAGCCGGCAGGGCGGCAGCTTCCTGGAAGGGAAGCCCGGGCGGAATGACAACGGCTGAGTTCTCTTCCAGAGCTACGAAGTCCGCGTAACCGCCGCCCAATCTGGAGAGTCCCATGACGCGGTCGCCAACCTTCAGCTGTGATACATAGCTTCCAGTTTGCCGCACTACTCCGGCTACTTCAACGCCCAGCACATGCGGGAACCGGAGCTGCTGCACCTGCTTGAATGCGCCTGAGCGGACCAGCTGGTCTGCGGAGCTTGCAGTTGTGGCGTACACCTCGATAAGCACCTGGGTATCGGTAATGGCGGGGGAAGTGAGCGCCATTTGTGTGAACACTCCGGGATTTCCGTAATTTTGAATAACAATAGCATTCATGACAGAAGCCTCCGATCTCTATATTTGAACATCTGTTGATTTACGAATAGACGTTCAATATAATGATCGTACCAATGCTGTATGGCTGCATCAATTGCTGAAATTCCTGAATCCGTTCAATACTGTACAGAATCGGGAGAAGTGTTCAACTCAAGAGAACGGGGCCAAGAAGGAGCTGTTTATGGACAGACGGATACGTAAATCGCGGGAAGCTATTATCGAGGCCTTTATCCTGCTGATTGCAGAGAAGAATTTCGAACAAATCACGATCAACGAAATTGCCGAGCGGGCCGATGTAAGCCGGGGTACCGTTTATTTGCATTATACCGACAAATACGATCTGCTGGATCAGTGCATCAGGACGCATTTTGTCCAGTTGATTGACAGCTGTCTGCCGTGCGGCGAGCAGGCGCTTTTCCCTACAGAGGCAGCTCTGCTCTACACGTTCCAGTACCTGGATCAGCATGCTTCCTTCTATGCCGCGGCACTCGCCAACAAAGGGGTTCCTGGGTTCAGAAACCGTCTGCAGGCCGTTCTGCTGCGGGGGTTCGACAAACAGATGGATATGAGCGGGATTAACCGCAAGATGGACAAGGGAATACTGGTGCAATTTCTGGCGGTGGCGATGACGGGTATGATTGAACAGCTGGTTACCCGGGCTACCCCGTACTCAGCAGCAGAGCTGGCAGAACAAGTGTGGGCATTGATGGAACGCAATCAGATGGTGCCGCAGCCACAGCCTGTCCATCGTTGAAGCCAGAGCTTGCAAAAGGAAGTCTCAAACATAGGTATTCATTGGTACAATTACTACATCATTAGACCAACCGTTTCACGGGGGAGCAGACGGGTAAGTGATTAGCTTATGCGTGCCCCCTGTCGTTTGATCAATAGCCGTATGAAGAGGATCGATCTTGTATTCGTTTAAACCAACTAAACTCATAGGTATTATATACTAGTTTTGTGGAGAAAAATGTCTTTTTTGTAATTATTATTACATAATTGAATTTTGGTGATATAGTGAGATCTATTAAACCATAATTTGGTTATTGAGGAGGTTGGATATGGGCATTTATTATTTTAAATCCGAGTTTACATAGCTGTTTAATTTTATTTCTCGAAGTTTTATCACGGAAATGAAAATAAAAGGAGGAATATTAGATGGTGCTTAAATCTTTCAAAGCATTTACAGCAGTAGTTTTGTCTACAAGTCTATTATTTGTGAATTTAAGTGCAGGAACTACTTATGCGAGTTCCTCTATACAAGATGCTGAAAACATTGCCCCTTCTCGCTCCAATCTTCAAATCATTAATGATAACTTTGATAATTATGAATATACTTTCGATGAGAATGGTGAGTCTTTTAAAATTATTGAACAGATCAGTACTGATTTAAAAGAGGTACACAGTCAAATTTATAAAAAAGACAATCAAGGCGATTACCAACTGGATGAAAATAAAATTACGAATATCAAAACCGATGGAACAGTAGAAATTACTACAACAACCTCTGATGAACAAATTATAAATGAATCCTTTCAACTAGACCTTTCAAGTATAAATGTTGTTAGCAGAAATAAAAACGATTCGTTACTTACAGTTAACTCCAATCCATCTCCGTTAACTGGATGGCAATGGAGCAGAACAGACCAATATTCCAGTCAAATTTACTCTCTTACTATTGCAGCTATTATAGCTGCACTTGGAGCGTATATTCCTGGCGCAACCGCAAGTTTCCTGGCAGCTCTCGCAAATTTAATATATTTAAATAATGTAACGACAGTCTACTATACTGTATATGTCTACTTTAAATATATTGTTGGTACATCACTACCAAGAGCGGAGTTGGATAATACTTACGTATATAGTGACAAGGCCAGAACAAATTTATTAGGCACAACTTCTGTTGAGACATACACTCCGGGATGGGGGCCAGAATGAAGTTCTAATTATTATTCATCTTCAATTATTTAGTCACATTATTTAGGTCACCCAATATAATTTGGATGACCTTTTTTTCTAGAAATTTACTTTTGAACTAATGATATAAGTAATTTTTTGAAAAATACATATTATTTAAACTAATTTCATTGGAATAGTGTAATATGTCTATATAGAAATAGGATGACTAAACATAACTTTTCAAATACTGGCTAGAAATGGAGGGGGTTGTTTTATGAACTTACTCAAAATTTTAATAGGCATTGTAAATATTTTAAACTTTTTAACAATTATCTTTCCTAACAAGCTACTGTTCATTCTTAGCTTTATAGCGGCGTTAGTGTTGGCTTCAATTGATATATACTTTAAGCCAACTCAAAGGAAAATCTTAATTTATATTTCCTCTGCAGTCCTGTTACTTATTTTATATTTTTCTCTATAAAGCCGCTTTTTTAGTTAATACATATTTTCAGGTAAATGGTAGATAGCTCAACGTGGATAATGAAACGTTTTTTAAATGAGGTGTATGCCACGGACTTGGACGTTTCTGAATTATCTAAAAAGACCTTGAACGGTCAGAACACAGGTCTTCCGTGTAAGACAATCAGAGGGAACAAGGTTTCTGTTCATAGAGATAAAAGAATCGAGCCGGAGGGGCATAGGCCACCTCCGGCTCGATTTATGAATGTGCAAGCTCGCTCCTACACCGAGAAGCAGGGCACGTCGCCTCCGCTCTTACCGATCCGGGTCAGCTTCTATTCCTGCGTTAGCCGCGAGGGGTCACGGAACTCAGCGCCCGGATGGTGATCAGGCAGGCGGGAGGCACCTTTTCCGAATAGCCGCTCCCTGAAGGTGCCTTCCTCATATTCCTCTTTGAAAAACCCCCGGCGCTGCAATACCGGGACGACCAGATCGATGAAGTCCTCATAGGAAGCCGGCAGAATGTAAGGCTCCAGATTGAAGCCGTCGAGGTCAGTCTCTTCGACCCAGTATTGCATTTTGTCGGCTACTTCTTCGGGGGTGCCAATCACGGTCAAGCCGCGGAAGCCTTTCTCCAGGAAATCTTCTGTTACCTCACGGACAGTCTTTTTCGTCTTGCTGTGCTTGGTGAACCGGTCGGTATGGGTCTGACCCATCTCGGTGTGAATATTCTCGAAATAGGAATCGGGATCGAGCCGGGTCAGGTCGATGCCTGTGACATTGGCATAGCTGGACAGCGTCGCTTCTTTGCTCTGATAGGAGAGGTACTCCGCATGCTTGCGCTCGGCTTCCTCCCTGGTCCGCCCGACGACAACCGACAGACCCGTGAATACTTTAACGGCCGAAGGGTCTCGGCCATATTCGGCAGCTCTGCGGCGGATGTCGCTGATCTGATCCCGCAGTACTTCAATGGTCGGCGCTTTCAGGAAGATGCCCTCGGCATGCTTGGCAGCGAAGGCGCGGCCCCGGTTCGAGCTGCCCGCCTGAAAGATAACCGGTGTCCGCTGCGGGGAAGGCTCGGTCCCGTGATAGCCGGTAAGCTTGAAGTATTTGCCTTCATGAACGATTTTGTGCACTTTGGCCGGGTCAGTGAATACGCGGTTCTCGCGGTCGATCAGCACGGCATCATCCTCCCAGCTGCCCTCGAACAGCTTGTAGCTGAGGCTCATATATTCATCCGCCATATCATAACGCTCGTCATGGGGCAGGAACAGCTCCTCGCGCCCGAACAGATCAGCAGCAGACTTGTTGCTGGTGGTCACGACATTCCAGCCAATCCGGCCGTTTGTAACATGGTCAAGCGAGGAGAAGCGACGCGCATTCGAGTAGGGGGCTTCGTAGCTGGTCGAGGTCGTCATGGTGAATGCCAGATTCTTGGTAACCATGGCGAGCGCGGGAATAAGCATCATCGGGTCATTTCCGGGCAACCCGGTTGCCTCCCGGAAGGCCATCTCCGTCCGCTGCTTCGGGTAGCCGTACGTATCGGCGAAGAACATGAAGTCGAACTTGCCTCTCTCCAGCAGCTGGGCGATATTCTTCCAGTACTCAATCTTGCTGTAATGGACGCGCTGCTGGTCAGGATGTGCCCAGATCCCCTGGGTAAGATGGTTGACACTGTTGACCTCGAATACGCCGAGATGGATCTTTTTCATGTTAATTCCTGCCTTTCCTGGTGATTGGGTTGGAGGATGGCTCTAAATCAAATGGCATGCGGCAAAATGGCCCTCGGCCGCTTCCCTCTGGACCGGTGTCTCGGTGCGGCACCGGTCCATGGCGTACGGACAGCGGGTATGGAAGGCGCAGCCGGAGGGCGGGTCCAGCGGTGAAGGAAGGTCGCCCTCCAGAATGATGCGCTGGCGCCGTGCTGCCGGGTCCGGTACGGGGACAGCCGAGAGCAGGACTTGTGTGTACGGATGGAGCGGGTTCGCGAACAGGCTGTCTGTATCCGCCTCCTCAACCAGCTTGCCAAGGTACATAATCCCGATGCGGTCTGAGATGTGCCGGACGACAGCAATGTCGTGGGCGATGAACAGATAAGTGAGCTTCAGCTCGGCCTGCAGCCGGCGCATCAGGTTAATGATCTGCGATTGGATAATGACATCGAGTGCGGATACGGGCTCGTCACAGATGACGATCCGCGGATTAAGGATGAGCGCCCGGGCAAGGCCAATCCGCTGCCGCTGTCCGCCGGACAGCTCGTGGGGCAGCCGGTAATAGTGCTCCATCTGCAAGCCAACGGTGTGGAGCATCTCCATCGCATGCAGGGTCCGCTCTTTTGGCGTACCGATGCGGTGAATGGCCAGTGCCTCCTCCAGTGCCTGGCCGATAATCTGGCGGGGATTCAGAGAGGAGAAGGGGTCCTGGAACACCATCTGCAGCTCACGGCGGTAGGTCTGAAATGCTTTGCGCGGCTGCTTGAACAGATCGACCCCCTGATAGACCGCTTCTCCCTCTGTAGGCTCTGTCAATCGGAGCAGCGATTTGCCAAGCGTGCTCTTGCCGCAGCCGGATTCCCCGACCAGTCCGTACGTCTCACCTTCCCGAAGGTCAAAGGAGACACCGTCGACGGCCTTGACCACGGAATGGCGGAAGCCTGCCTGATTTGCGGCGGAGTAATATTTCTTCAGGTTGTTGACCCGCAGAAGCGGCTCGGCCGCTAGCTCCTTGTGTTTTAGCGTTGTTGTTATCATCTGTTAGGCCTCCATTCCGCTCAGCTTGCCGGCATGCCAGCATCTGACCAGGGTATCGCTGCCCTGCAGAGCAGCAAGTTCAGGCATAGCGGACCGGCACTTGTCATCCGCATAGAAGCAGCGCGGCGCGAACCGGCAGCCTTGCGGAAGCTGATCAAGGGCGGGGACACTTCCCGGCACGGCAGCCAGCTCTTGTGAGCGGTCTCCGTCCAGTCGGGGAACCGACTGCATCAGCCCGATCGTGTAAGGGTGAAGCGGCTTCTCGAACAGGGTCCGGACGTTGCCGCTCTCGACCACCTGGCCAAGGTACATGACAACGACCCGGCTGCAGGCTTCGGCCACGACGCCGAGGTCATGGGTGATGAGCATGACGCTCATGCCCATTCTGCGGTTAAGGTCTAAGATCAGCTCCAGAATCTGCGCTTGAATGGTTACGTCCAGTGCTGTCGTCGGCTCATCGGCAATGAGCAGCTGCGGCTCGCAGGCAAGAGCGATGGCAATCATGACGCGTTGGCGCATGCCGCCTGAGAGCTGATGGGGATATTCGCGTGCTCTCCGTTCGGGAGCAGGAATACCGGTTAGCCGCAGCAGCTCTACGGCCTTCGTCCAGGCTTCTTTTTTGCCAATGGGCCGGTGCAGCCGCAGCGTCTCGACGATCTGCTCTCCGATGGTGTGAACCGGGTTCAGCGAGCTGAGCGGGTCCTGAAAGATCATAGAGATTTCATTGCCGCGGACACTGCGCATCTGTTTAGGGGTGAGCTTAAGCAGGTCAATGCCGTTGTAGCGAATCTCCCCTTCGTAGCCAGCAAGCCTTTTCTCGTCGAATAGCCGCAGTACGGACTGGGCAGTGGCGCTTTTGCCGCACCCGGATTCCCCGACGATTCCTACGACCTCTCCTTTGCCCACCTCGAACGATACTCCATCCACTGCCGGTACCCGGCCGCGTTCCGTATGGAGCTGAGTCTTAAGCTCTCTAATCTGCAGAAGCGGCTCATCCGCCGCGGCGGAACCCGCTTGAAACGGAACAGGACGCTGTTTCAGCGGTTGGACCAAGCGTTTGGTCAACGAACGGCGGGCATGGGGATCGAGCAGATCCCGCAGTCCGTCGCCGAACAGGTTCATCGCGAGCACGACGAGGACAAGGGCAAGGCCGGGAAAGAGGGTCATCCATGACGAGTTGTAAATATACAGCTTGCCGTCCGACAGCAGGTTTCCGAGACTTGGCGTCGGAGCGGGAATGCCTGCACCAAGGAAGCTGAGCGCCGCCTCCACGATAATTGCCTCGGCAAAGATGAAGGAGCCTTGAACAATAAGCGTGGACAGGGAGCCGGGCAGAATATGCTTCCAGATTATCCGGTTGTGTGACGCGCCCAAGGTATGCATTGCTTCAATATAGGTCGTCTCCTTGGCAGTCAGCACCGAGGAACGGACGATCCGGGCAATGGAAGGGACGAAGACGATGATGAGGCAGAGGATCAGATTGCCGACGCTCGGCCCTAGCGCGGCCATCATTGCTATCGCCAGCAGCACAGCCGGAAAAGCGAATAGGCCATCCATCACGCGCATCAGAATCTGATCCAGCCATTTGAAATAGCCGGCGTACAGGCCAATGACGAGACCGATTGCCGACGAGCCAAGCGCGACCGCGAAGCCGACTTCGGCCGACATCCGCGTTCCGTATACGACCCGTGTCAGCAGGTCGCGGCCAAAGTTGTCCGTACCGAACGGATATGCGGCGCTTGGAGCCTTAAGGCGGTTGACGACGTCGATGGCGTAGGGATCGCCGCTTGCAATCCATGGCGCGAACAGCGAAACGGCAGCGACCAGTGCAATGAGCACGCTGCCGATGACCGCGGCCTTGTTGACCAGGAATCTCCGCACGAACAGTTTGCGGTTCTCCTGCTTCAGGCGGAGCCTGCGGGCAGCCAATTCATCCGCCTTTATGTCCAATAGGGGCATTAGCAATAGTTCTCCTTTCCCTCCGTTATTTGAGTCTGACCCTCGGGTCGACGATCGTGCAGAGCAGATCCACGACGAGATTGACCATTACATAAGCGAAGGCGACGAACAGGATAACCCCTTGGATAACCGCGTAATCCCTTCGCTGTACCGAGTTGACAAGCAATTGTCCCATACCGGGGATATTAAAGATGGATTCAATGACGGCTGCTCCGGCAAGCAGAGCGCCAAATGATCCGCCAATTACCGTCAGAATCGGCAGCAGCGCATTGCGCAGGACGTGACGGTATACGATGCCCTGCTCGCTGACGCCTTTGGCAAGCGCCGTCTTGACGAAGCCTTCGTTCAACACCTCAAGCATCGAGGAGCGGGTAACTCTTGCCAGCAAGGCGGCTTGGACAATGCCGAGCGAGAGTGCCGGCAGGATTAGATACTTCAGGTGTGTTATCAGGCCGTCAGAGAGCGGCTTGTAGCCGGACACGGGAAGCCATTTAAGTTGTACGGAAAAAAGCAGCACTGTGAACATGCTGAGTACGAACCCGGGAACCGTGATGCCAAACAGTGAAAATCCTGTCAACGCCTTGTCCGCAAGCTCTCCTCTTCTGGAGGCCGCACGAACACCGAGGGGAACCGCGATGACGATGGCGATAAGCTCTGCCAGCAATGCAAGCGAGAAGGTCGGACCCAGATGCTCGGCCAGCGCTGTGCGGACAGGCTGCCTCATGAAGAAGGAGTCGCCAAGCTCGCCTTGCAGCGTATGTCCGATCCACCGCAGATATTGCGGGAGAAGAGGCAGGTTCAGACCCATTTGCTCACGCAGCGCCTCAATCGTTTCCGGACTGGCGCCATCGCCAAGCATGACGGCAGCCGGATCACCGGGGATCAGATAGATGATGAGGAAGACGATCACGGACAGGACGAAGAGTACAGGAATCATGGCCAGCAGCCGTCTTGTGATGTAAAATGCCAAGAATGGAGCCTCCTTCCAGGCGGGTAATGAAGGACAAGGGCCGCATGCACTCCCTAAGGGATTCATGCGGCTCCTGTTTGCTTTATTGGGACAGTTTCGTATTTGCCAGGTTTGGATAGCCTGCCAGCGTGGTCAATCCTGACAGCTTGTCACGTGTTGCACTCTGGGAGTAGGTGTCACCGATCTTAACGGCGGCGAGATATTCCCACTCGTATTGCTGCAGCGCATCGTTGGCTGCCTTAATCTCCTCCGTTGTGGAGGCTGCGGTCAGCTGCTTGGTCAGCTCAGCGAGCTTAGCATCTTCAGCGAAGCCGTAGGTCGGATTCAGGTAGAGCAGCTGGGAAGGGGTGGACGGCATGGTGAACAGTCCAACATAGATGTCCCAGGCGTTCGGGTCAGCGCGTTTTTTCAGCAGGGTTGCGAAGTCGTTGATATCCAGCTTGGTCTTCACACCGATGGCTTCCAGTTCCTTCTGAAGGACGATTGTTGCGTTATAGAAGGAGCCGCCGAGCTCTTTGGTCGTAAGCAAGGATACTTCCTGTCCGCTGTAGCCGGCTTCTTGAAGCAGCTGCTTCGCCTTATCCGGATTCTTCTGATTATAGTTCTCCTTGCCGGCTTCGCTGTACCAGGTCGTATTCTCCGGATACATGTAGCTCGGATTGAGGCGGTACAAATCCGGAGAATTCACTGTTCCAAGCAGAATTTCGTCGGCGTCCAGCACGGCGGCTACCGCTTCGCGGTATTTGATGTTCGAGAACAGCGGGGACTTCTTATTGAACACGAGATTGATATCCGATCCGAGGTTCTTATTCACCTTCACACCTTCAAGGCCTTCAACCTGCGGCAGATTGTCCAGTGTAACATCAACGTAATCGTAAGTGCCCGCGAGGAACGAAGAGAACCGTGTCGCGCTGTCTGTGACGATATCGAAATAGATATCCTGGAGATAGGCTTCCTTCTTGCCGGAGAGCCCGGAAGCAGGGGTGTCGACGGATTGATAGTCATCGAACTTCGCAACATGTACGTACTGGTCCTGCTTCCATTCGACGAGCTTGAACGGGCCGGTACCGATGTATTCCTTCACGCCGTCCGGACCGGCTGCGTCTACGACTTCCTTAGGCAAGATCGCGGCATTGTTAAGCACATGGCTTAATTGAGAGATAATATCGTTGCGGGGCTCGCTCAGCGCAAGCCCGACGGTGTAATCATCTTTTATCGTAAACTCTGATTCTCCCAGCGAGGCTTGCGCACGGCCGGTCAGTGACTTCCAGCGGTTGAGGGAAGCGGCCACATCCTCCGCCTTCATCTCTTTGCCGTTGTGGAACTTGACACCCTGACGCAGATGGAAGGTATAGGTCTTGCCGTCCTCGCTCAGGTCGTAGGATTCGGCCAGCATCGGAACCGGATTGAAATTGGCATCGAAGGCGAACAGCCCTTCAAAAATATTCAGCGTTACATACACATTGGTATTAAGCGACAAGTGCGGGTCCAGCGTCGGCACCTGCTGGGCGAGCGGGAAGCGCAGCTCTGACGCCAGGTTCTCCGGGGCCGGCTCAGCCGTTCCGGGAGCGCTGGCATCCGCGCCTGAGGCTGCATTGTTATTGCCGTTGCCCGAAGAGCAGCCGTATACGGCGAGCAGCGAGACAAGCAGCAGTACTAAAATAGAATGGCGGTATAGCTTATTCATCTGGTTTCTCCCCTTAGTCTTTTGTCTAAACTTTATTAATCCAATTAGTATAATCGGATTTAATATATTAAAATTAAATATATATGATTTTATTAAAGATGTATATTGAATCCTTTTAATGGATGACATCAATAAAACTAAAGTCTGAGAGGATTACGGCTAGGAATCCCAGTCCAGCAGCTTGTCCGCCACCCTTACGAACAACCGGACACCGGTTTCCAGTGCGGATTCATCGAAAGTGAATTTCGGATGGTGATGGGGGAATACAATGCCTTTATCCGGGTTGCCGGCGCCGATGTTGACGAACGTGCCGGGCACCTTCTGCTGATAGGCGGAGAAATCCTCACCGCTCATGCCAGGAGGTGTATGGATGACGGCACTCTGCCCGACCAGCTCACCCGCAGCTTCTTCAAGGATCCGGGTGAGCGCTTCATCGTTAACGACCGGCTCATAGCCGAGGACGTAATCGAATTCGAACTCAGCGCCATGCGCCGCCGTAATGCCCTGCACAATGCGCAGTAATTGTTCACGCGCATCCCGGCGGACCTGCTCTCCGAAGCTGCGGACCGTGCCTTTGAGAATGGCCGTGTCCGGTATGACATTGTGGGATGCTCCGGCAGTGAACTGAGTCACAGAGACAACTAACCGGTCCAGGGGATTCGTGTAGCGGGAGACAATATGCTGCACGTTCGCCACGATCTGGGCGCCGACCGCGATGGTGTCGACAGCCCGGTGGGGGAAGCCGGCATGGCCGCCGTAGCCTTTGATTACAATGGTGAAATTGTCCGGTGAAGCGGCCATATCGCCGTAGGCTATGCCAATCTGTCCGACCGGCAGCTGGGAGGCCAGATGTTCGCCAAATACCCAATCTACACCGTCCATCACCCCCGCCCCGACCAGCTCAATGGCACCGCCCGGCGGCAGCTCCTCGGCATGCTGGAAGATGAAGCGGATCTCGCCGTGCAGCTTGTCCCGCCGCTCTGTAAGCAGCCGGGCCGCAGCAAGCAGCATGGCTGTATGGCCATCATGGCCACACGCGTGCATGACGCCCGGTTTGCCCGAAGCGAACTCGAATTCGTTCTCCTCCAGAATCGGCAGGGCGTCCATATCTGCACGCAGAGCAAGCGTCTTGCCCGGCTTCGCGCCGGTCAGCCGTGCGACGACGCTGGTCGGTGTCGGGTGGCTGAGCTCAAGGCTGCCGAAGCTTGCGAGCGTGTCTGTAACGAAGCGGGCAGTGTTCTCCTCCTGGAAGGAGAGCTCGGGATGGCGGTGGAGATGCCGCCGCCAGGCAACGAGCTGCTCCGCCAGACCCTCCGGCCATTCTTCACGATTATTTTGCTCTGTCATAGGAACCATCCCTCTCTGTCCGGGTGCGGACACTGTTTATTCTCTCTCATAGGCCTGCAGTGCGTTTACGCGGTGGGCCATAGCGGAGCCGGCTTTGAGCACGGTGGCCACAAGGGTTGTCTCGGCCAGCTCTTCTAGGGTAATGCCCGCCTCCTTGGCGCGGCGGGTGAAGATTTCGATGGAATACGCGCTGCCTTCGACGAGCGCGGCTCCGACCGCAATCAGCAGCTTCTCTTTCTCCGGGATACTTCCGCTGCGCAGTGAAATCTGCAGGAATTCGTGGAACCCGTTGTAAAGGTCCCCGTTCACTTCCTCAAGCTTGTCAACCAGTTCGATATTGGAGAGGGGGAAGAGATCGGCGTCCGTGCTGCCCTGGAACGCCTTCAGCGCGTTCGAAGCGTTGAAGAAGGCGGAGTGGGCTTTGACCGCAGCGGCGACAGTCACCGATTCGAAGATTTCCTCGAAGGTGGTTTGCTCGGACTTGGACTTGCCGATGTGGGCTTCGATGCAGTAAGGGCATCCGGTGATATGCGATACGGCAACTGCAATCAGCTCCTTAGTCTTCACAGTCAGCACTCCGGCTGCAAGAGCCTGCTTGTTGAATTCGCCGAATGCCTTGAAGCCTTCGGGAGAGTATGCGAACAGCTTGGCGGAGAAGCTCGGGGTGTGGCGGGTATACAGGCTGTTGTTGCTTTCCGGAACTGAGCTGCTTAGGTTATTCATAATAGAGGCCTCACTTTTTATGGGTTTTTTTAATTCATTGTAATCCGCTTGGATTATTTAATAGCTTGTCTGCTATAATAGGGGAAAAGCAACGAGTTGTATAATTGAAATATATAAAGCTTCGGTTTATAAATAGTAAATCGTTGTGATTGGGAGGTGTGACGTTCTTGGAAATTCGACTTATCAAAACCTTTCAAACCATCGTGAAGCTCGGCAATTTTCAACGGGCGGCGGAGGCGCTGCAGTACTCACAGCCCACCATTACGATTCAGATCAAAAAACTGGAGGAAGAGCTTGGTGTCAAGCTGTTTGAGCGGGGTAAGACCATTACACTGACGACAGCGGGCCGCCTGTTCCATGAGAGGGCAGGGGCGCTGCTGCAGGAATACGATGATCTGAACGTCGCGCTGGTTGACTTCATTCAAGGGGACACCGGCCTTATCCGTGTCGGCGCTTCTGAGCCGTCGGCCAGCAAACGCCTGCCTGATATTCTGGCATCCTTCACCCGGCAGAAGACGAAGGTGCAGACCAAGGTGACGATCGGTACAACGAGAGAGCTGGCCGGCATGCTGCTGGAGGACAGGCTTGATCTGGTCTTGTGCAACCAGCCCGATCCGCATCTGGAGCTGGAGTTCTACCCGCTGCTCAAAGAGACCTTCAAGCTGATCGTGCCGGATGATCATCCGCTGGCCGGGCGGGAGGACCTTCATCTTAAAGACCTGAAGGATGAGAAATTCCTGTTCACCCCCGGCTCCTGCGCCTTCCGCATCCGGATTGAAGAGATGATTACCAAGCATATAGGTAAGCTGCGCCAGAGCAGTATAGAAGTAGCGGGCATCACCGTGATCAAATACTTCGTCCAATCGAAGCTGGGCATTGCGCTTGCGCCGGAAGTGGCGGTAATGCCGCCGATCCCGGGTACAGTGGTGAAGGATGTAGCGGATCTGATGGAGGGGCCTTCCCTTGGCATTCTGACCCGCCGTAATCAGGCTTCCATGAGCCGGATCAGCCAGGAGCTGGTAGAGGAGATCAAACGGATGTATGCCTGAAACAGCTTTGCCCCGGGCGGGTGCAATCATTGCATTCACCCGGGGCTTTTCTGCGAACAGGGGCAGACTTTACTTTTTGTAATTGCCGGATTCACTTCTTTCTATTGTACATTCGCCTTAGCATCGGATATCCTCTGTACTTAAAGATATTCATATTCTATTAACAGACGAATCATGGAGCAGGAAGGAATGAGTTCTCAGGTGAAAAAAATCCATCTAGGCATCTTCGACATCAACACGCTGAATCAGATGACTCAGGGGTTGTGGGCACATCCGGACAATCAGTCCTACCGGTATAAGGAGCTGAATTTCTGGATTGAGCTGGCTCAGCTTCTGGAGCGGGGGATGTTCGACTTCATGTTCTTTGCCGATTCGTACGGCTATCCCAATCATAAGCGGGAGCTCACCTACCGGGAAGCGGTGTATGCGCCAACCAACGACCCGATGCTCCTGATCCCCGCGCTGGCGGCGGCGACTAAACATCTGGCCTTCGTGACTACGGCATCTCCCGTCTATGAGCTGCCCTTCCCGAACGCCCGCCGGTTCTCGACACTGGATCACCTCACCAATGGCCGGATCGGCTGGAACGTGGTTGCCACGGGAGGGATCAGCGGGGCGGAGGCCTTCGGCCGAAGCGGTATTCTGCCGTACGACGAGCGCTATGAGCAGGCGGAGGAATTCATGGAAGTCAGCTACAAGCTGCTGGAGGGCAGCTGGGAAGAGGATGCGGTCACCGGTGACAAGCTCAGCCGCCGCTATACCGATTCTTCCAAGGTGCATATCGTCAAGCATGAAGGGCGTTACTTCCAGATGACTGCAGCCCACTCAAGCGAACCTTCGGTTCAGCGGACACCGGTTCTCTTCCAGGCGGGCAGCTCGGACCGTGGACGCGATTTCGCAGCCAAACATGCGGAAGGCGTCTTCCTCAAAGCGCCTACCGCCGAGGCACTGCGTGCACAAGTGCAGGATATCCGCCGGCGGGCAGCAGTCTATGGAAGAGGCCCGGAGCAGATCAAGATCTTCACCGGCTTGTCCGCCGTCGTCGGACGGACGAAGGAGGAAGCGCAGCGGAAGCTGGAATCCTACCGGAGTTATGCCAGCAAGGAAGCTGCACTGCTCACTTACGAGACCTCGACGGGCATCGACCTAACAGCCCTTGACCCGGACGCGCCGTTCACCAATTTGCAGACAGAGCAGGGCCGCACCCATACGGAAAGATACACGAAGCACAGCGGCTTCACTCCTACGGTGCAGGATGTCATCGACAACTTTTCGGCCAAGGAATTCCGGGGAATTACCGTGGCGGGCACAGCAGAAGAGATCGCGGACCAAATGCAGTATTGGGTGGAGGAGACGGGAGTGGACGGCTTCAACTTAGAACGTTATGTGCTGCCAGGAGGACACCGCGACTTCGTCGAGCAGGTTGTGCCTGTGCTGCAGCAGCGGGGGATATTCCGTGAGCGGTACGAGGAAACGACGCTCCGTGAGCGGCTGTTCGGAAAGGGAGCCACGCGCCTGGCGGATACACATCCGGGGGCAGCTTTCCGGAGGCTGGAGGAATAGAGCTTGCATTGAAACGTTTTTAAAATGAAGCGTATACCGTGAACATTGAATAAAGGAAAGAGTGGGACAAGCGCGCTTGAAGCGCCAGGTCTCGCTCTTTTTTTAGAAGCGGAAGGTCGGTTATTAACTTACTCTGCTTAGATTTGCGGTAATTATGCTTCCATCCGCTGTTGCAAAAATGCAATTTACGCCCCGAGGAAAAAATATTTTATTTTTTCTTCACTGGTACAGAATATCTTAAATTCCATTCTGCATGCATTTGTATTATCCGCCGGATAGAATAGGCCGCCTCCGCGTTGTTGTCACTAACAGCAGAGTAAGCGTGATGAAATAGTGTGGTTATTTTGCGACTCATACCTCTAAGCCGGGTGGGGGAAATTCAGCCCTGTATTGCAGCTGTTTGTTCAAGCCTGCTTATCAGGCATTGCAGAAAAACCTGCTTGAAAAGGGTGCGTTCAACAGAGCCAGTCGCAAAAAAACAACAGAAAAAAACCTTGAATTAAAGCCATTTGGGGCCGGTTGACCGGTCCTTTTTTCTGTAATACGATGACATTGAAAAATATTTCACAATATGTTCAAGGCGTATGAAGCAACTGTTTTATTTTTTTAATTAGAGAAGTGAAATTATTCACATACAAGGGAGCAGATGAAATGACCAAAGTAATTTCAGCCGCCAAAGCAGCGGAACTCATCAAAGACGGAGATACAGTGGCAGCCAGCGGATTTGGATTATCCTGCTGGGCAGAAGAGATGGGGATAGCCATTGAAGACCGCTTCATGCAAACAGGGCTGCCGAGGAATCTGACGGTCATGCACGCCAGTGCAGTCGGCAACCGCCGCGACAAAGGGATGAGCCACTTAGGCCATGAAGGCTTAATTAAACGCTGGATTGGCGGAATTGCCATTGCTTCTCCCGGGATGGCGAAGCTGATCGAAGAAGACAAATGTGAAGCGTACAATTTGCCCCAGGGTGTAATTACTCAGCTCTACCGGGAAATTGCCGCCAAACGTCCGGGTGTGATTACCAAAGTGGGCATGGAGACGTTCGTAGATCCCCGGGTCGAAGGCGGCAAAATGTCCCCGTCCACGAAGGAAGACATTGTGAAGGTTATCGAGCTTGAGGGAGAAGAGTGGTTATTCTATAAATCCTTTCCCATTCATGTCGGCTTGATCCGCGGAACCGTGGCAGATGAGAACGGCAATCTGACGCTGGAAAAGGAAGGCCTGCATATGGAGGTCCTGCCTATCGCCCAGGCAGTCCGCAACTCGGGAGGGATCGTGATCGCCCAGGTAGAGACGGTTGCCAAGCGCGGCACCCTTAACCCTAAGGATGTTAAAGTTCCAGGGATTCTAATAGATTATATTGTCGTGTCCAAGCCGGAGAATCATTACCAGACAGAGAACACCCAATATAATCCGGCATTCTCCGGTCATGTTAAGGTGCCTACCGAATCTATTGAATCGCTGCCGCTGGATGAGCGCAAAATCATCTCCCGCCGGACGGCAATAGAGCTTCAGCCGAATGCGATCCTGAATCTTGGGGTTGGAATTCCGGTTAATGTTGCCAACATAGCAGAAGAGGAGGGAGTAAGTGACCAGCTGATTCTAACCACGGAGGCCGGTTCTATCGGGGGTGTTCCTGCAGGTCTGAAGGACTTCGGCCATGCGTATAACTCTGAGGCCATCGTAGATCATGACGCGCAGTTCGATTTCTATGATGGTGGCGGTATCGATTTATCTGTCCTTGGCCTCGCTCAAATGGATGAGTCCGGGAACGTAAATGTCAGCAAATTTGGTACCCGGGTAGCCGGATGTGGCGGATTCATTAATATCTCTCAAGCAGCCAAAAAGCTGGTATTCGCAGGTACATTTACTGCCGGCGGTCTGGAGATCAAGGTTGAAGACGGGAAATTGCACATCCTTCAAGAGGGAAAAGTGAAAAAGTTCATTAAGAAGGTGCAGCAGATCACGTTCAGCGGTTCTTATGCGGCCAAAGTAGAGCAACCGGTTGTATATGTTACGGAGCGCGCAGTATTTGAGCTGCTGGATGGAAAAGTAACCTTAACTGAAATCGCACCGGGTGTTGATCTGCAGACGCATATTCTGGATCAGATGGAGTTTGTACCGGTGATCTCACCCGCGCTCAAGCAAATGGATCAAGCCATGTTCCACGAACACTGGGGGAAGCTGAAATCTATCATTGCCGAGAAAAACCGGGTCTTATTGGAAGTATATTAATCTATCCGTGCTTCAATACACTATGAAAAGGGATGATCTCATGAATATTCAGTTAAACCGCTGGAGGATACTGATCGCATCGGCCATCATTAATATCTGTGTAGGTGCAATATACGCATTCAGTATTTTCGCCCTTCCGTTAACCAAAGTGTTTGATGTCACGATGCCTGATATTATGATGGCTTTCACGATCAACGCGGCGATTTCTCCAATTCCCATGATCCTGGGAGGGAAGTTGGTCGATAAAGGGGGAGCCAGGAAGGCTATATTTATTGGCGGAGCCATGTTCGGGATTGGCTTCATTCTGTCGGGACTCGCAACCGCACCCTGGATGCTGTATATCACTTACGGTGTAATTACCGGGATCGGCCAGGGGATTGTATATTCCTCTACCATTGGCAACAGTGTGAAGCTCTTTCCGGATAAAAGAGGCTTGGCTGCAGGAATTGTTACAGCGGGCTACGGCGGCGGAACCATCGTTATCGCTCCGATTGCCAACGCATTAATCAGCGGCCAGGGTGTCCAGCCGGCTTTGATTATGCTCGGTGCCGTCTTTCTAGTCATCATTCTGAGCCTGGGTCTGCTTGTTCGACCAGCCCTGGCCGGTTATGCCCCTGAGGGCTGGACGCCTCCGGCTGCCGGAGCTGCTAAGGGTGGCGTGAATGTACAATGGCACGAAATGATTAAGAAGCCGCTTTTCTATGTCATCGCCTGCCTGTTCTTAATCGGTGCCTTGTCAGGAATGATGGTAACCGCCAATGCGTCTGTCATCGGACAGAAGATGTTTGGCCTCTCTGCCGCAGCCGCAGCGCTATATGTAAGTCTGTACTCACTCAGTAACTGCATCGGCCGTGTATTCTGGGGCGCTGTATCCGACAAAATCGGCCGGGTAAAATGTCTGCTCATGATCTATCTGGTCATTGCGGCCATGATGCTGACTATAGCATTATCGACATCCATTGCCGGATTTGCGGTAGCCATTGCAGGCATTGGCTTGTGCTTCGGCGGAACCATGGGCATCTTCCCTTCGATTGTCGGTGAGAAATTCGGGATGAAATATTACGGTGTGAACTATGGTGTCACCTTTATCGGTTATTCAGGAGCGGCCTTCTTCGGACCAAGAATTGCCGGTAAGGTGGCAGCGGCCAATGACGGAATGTTCACGAATGCTTTTTACATCGCGCTGGTAATCTCTTTGGTTGGTTTTGCTCTAACCTTTGTGTACAAAGCAATGGACAAACAACAGCCGCCACAACCTGAAGTTACCCAAGCCGCTTAAGCAACTGAGTTACATTAATGAACAATATAAATGGAGGTTAACACAATGTCGATTACACAACTATTAGGGATTAAATATCCGATTTTTCAGGGGGGGATGGCTCAAATCGCAGTTTCTCCTCTGGTAGGGGCTGTGTCCAATGCAGGAGGGCTGGGCATTATCGGTTCAGGCGGATTTACTGCGGACCGTCTCCGTGACGAGATTCGTAAGGTGAAAGCAAGCACCGATAAACCCTTCGCTGTAAATTTGATGCTGATGATGAACAATATCCCTGAGCTTATTGAGGTTATTATCGAAGAAGGCGTGAAGATTGTGACCACGGGTGCAGGCACGCCTGCCCCGTACATGACAACGCTCAAAGAGCATGGCATTATCGTGATTCCGGTAGTTCCTTCGGTCAAAATCGCCAAGAAAATGGAAGCCTTAGGTGTCGATGCGATTGTTGCCGAAGGAACCGAAGCCGGCGGACATGTGGGTGAAACTACGACGATGGCTCTTCTGCCTCAAGTCGCCAGTGCAGTGTCGATTCCGGTAATTGGAGCGGGTGGGATTGCAGATGGCCGGGGTATCGCAGCGGCATTTGCACTCGGAGCGCAAGGCGTTCAGGTTGGAACCCGGTTCCTGGCTACGGTGGAATGCCCTACTCACGAGAACTTCAAACAAGCCGTCATTAATGCTGATGATACGAGCACAACAGTGACTGGCCGCAGCCTGGGCGGTCCTGTAAGAAGCATCAAGAATAGTATGATTGCTGAATTCCTGAGACTAGAGAATGAGAAGGCTTCGCGCGAGGAGCTGGAGAAATTAAGCCTGGGATCTTTGCGCCGGGCTGTATTTGAAGGAGATACGGATACCGGCTCCGTAATGGCAGGACAGATTTGCGGGATGGTAAATAAGATTACTACGGTTGAAGAGATGATTACCACGATGTTCGAAGAGGCGCAGGAAACCCTCGGGAAGCTCGGACATTTACAGCTGGGACCATTATCAGTTGTAGGCGCATAATAAAGTGTCATATTATAAGCCAAGTGGTATCATTTACGTAATGATATCGTTTGGCTTTTTTTCCGGATAAGGATGTAAGCGTTACTATAATTGTATGGGACTGGTGAATTTGACGAGAAAAAATAAAAAATCAGGCAAACGTACGATGAACGACATTATCGAAGAATTGCCTTCGACTTTATTTGTCACCGATCCACACGGAAATATATTAATTTCCAATGAATTTACCGCTTTAACCATCGGAGTTCAATTGGAGGAGCTGCTGAAGGCGAATGTCCAGGATTTGGTGAAGGCCGGCTATTATCCGCATTCGATAACGATGGAGGCCATTCAAAGTAAACAAAAGGTCTCAAAAAATGTCGTAACCTCAAGAGGATTTCATATCTTCTCAACAGCGATTCCTATTCTGGACAAGGATGGGGAGGTACAGCTGGTCGTCACCACTTCCAATGAATTCAAACAGGAGCACGCTTATTATGAAGCCAACGTGCCTGTAACCCAGCAGATGAACAAGCAGCTTGGAGAGGCGGCGGCCGGGAGCGGGAAGGGCATTGTGGCTGAGAGCCTTGCCATGAAGCAGATTATCAAGGTATGCAATCAAATGGCTTCCTATGACAGCAAAGTCTTAATCTACGGTGAGTCCGGGACCGGTAAAGAGGTTATAGCGAAATATATTCATCTGAAGAGTGACAAGTGGAAGGGGCCCTTCATTGTCATTAACTGCGCAGCGATTGCCCCGTCTTTATTTGAATATGAATTGTTCGGATATGAGAAAGGCGTCATGGAAGGGCAATCTGAAGTGAAGAAGGGCATGATTGAAATTGCGAACGGCGGGGTGCTGTTCCTGGATGAAATCGCGGATTTGCCGCTTGAGATGCAAGCCAAGCTATTGCGGGTTCTGGAGAATAATGAAGTCAGACGCGTCGGCGGCATCGTGAATATCCCGGTCCATTGCCGTGTGATCTCAGCTACGAACCGGGATCTGTGGAGTATGGTGAAGAAGGGCCTGTTCCGGGAAGATCTGTATTACCGGATTAATGTGATCCCGATTCATATCCCTCCGCTGCGTAACCGCAAGCTGGACCTGGTAGGCTTAATCTCCAGCTTCATCGCCAGCTTCAATCAAATGTACGGGAAGAAATATGTCTTAGGTGCGGAAGAGTTTGAGAAGATGCTGAGTCAGCCCTGGCACGGGAATGCGAGAGAGCTGAGGAATTATATCGAACGGCTTGTGGTTACGGAATACACGGGAATTAACCAGGAGGAAGAGGATCAGGTTGCGGACTGGTTTGCAATCGACCACTTCATCGACAAGAATAAACATCGCCTGTCTGCGCTGAAAGACTTCACTGCAGTAGCAGAGGGGCGTTATATAGTAAAAGTGCTGAAGGATTGTTATGGAAACGGTACAGAAGCGGCCAAAAAATTAAGTGTGGACCGCTCGGTTATTTACAGAAAGCTGAAGAAAATGGAAGAAGTGCTGCGGAATTAAATGAACCCATTTCCATGAACTGCCGTAGAAACAACTATATCTACTATTTCATGGAATGGAGTGAAGTGAATGAAGTTGTCTATATTGCGAAACCGTTCTGCCTTCTGGACGAGGACAGTGCTTGCCGCTGCCCTGATTCTGACGCTGGCGGCCCCGGCGGTACAAGCGTCTGCAGTTTCTCCCGCGTCTGCACCTCCGGCAGCTGCTGCCGCACAAGCCAAGCCGCTGACGACGGAGAATGCCGCAGCGTTCCTCAAGCAATTCTTCAGCGCGGAAGAGGTGAAAGCGCAGCTTGCCGGTGCGGTTGTCATTGTGGTTAAGGATGGCAAGACGGTGATTGAAGAGGGCTTCGGCTACGCGGACAAGGCTGCCAAAACAGCGGTAGACCCGGACGAAACGGTCTTCCGTATGGCCTCGGTATCCAAAACCTTCACTGCCGCTGCCGCCATGCAGCTGGTAGAGCAAGGCAAAATCGATTTGAAAGCGGATTTCCAGACCTATACCGGGCCGATTGTCTTCGACAATCCCTTCGGTGTTCCGGTAACGGTGGAGAATCTGCTGACCCATACTACCGGGTTCCGCATTCAGGACCCCCAGCCGGAAGATATCAACGATGATTTCGAGGCAAAGGTATCGATAGAGGATTATGTGCTGCAGAATATGCCGCCGGTGGTCCGTGAGCCGGGCACTTCCTACATGTATGACAACTTCGCTTCACTGCTGCTGGGTCTGGTGGTAGAGAAGGCCAGCGGCATGCCTTATGAGGATTATATGGAGAAGTATGTATTCTCCCCGTTGAATATGGATTCAAGCGGCTACCTGCTGGAAGGCAAGCTGAAAGAAGATCTGGCTACCGCCTATGATGCCACCGGTAAGGCGCTTGATCTGTACACAGTAACTCCGACAGTTATGCCGCATGGAGGCATGCTATCTACTGCCGATGATATCGGCAAGTTCATGACGGCTTTTCTGAACGGAGGCACTTCCGGGAATAACCGCATTCTGGCTGCAAGTACAGTAGATGCCATGGAGGAATACCGTTCCTCCATCCACCCGTTGCTGCCGAATACGACCTATGGCTTCGAAGCACCTATTCAGCTTCCCGCTGCCGGCAGCAGCTCCAAGATTATCACCAAAGCAGGCGACTTAATCGGCTTCAGCACTTATATGTTCCTGATCCCGGAGCAGAACACCGGGGTGTTCATTGCCTACAATCAGCAGAGCGCATTGCGGGAGCTGTTCTACCCGGCGTTCATCAAGGCGTTCTTCCCGCAATACGCCGCACCGGCGAAGCTGGACACCTTCCAGCCGCTGAGTGCTGAGGCTCTGGATGCGTTCACCGGCTACTATGCGGATCTCCGTCTCAAGAGCCTGGTCTCTACAGTTGCTGTACAAGAGGGAGCGCTTACCATTAGCGATGCCTTGCTGGGCACCCGCCAGCTGCAACAGGTAGATGATAATCTGTTCATGGATGAGCTTACTAAGAAATTTACCGGTTTTGAATTGACGGCGGACGGACAAGGAGCTTATCTGAAAGAACCGTATCTCAATCCTTACAGCTATGCGCAGAAAGGACCGGACGGCGCAGGTTATGCCGATGTCACCGCAAGCCATCCCTATGCGGTCCCGGTTATGATGCTGCAGTCGCTGGGTTATCTGCCGAATGATGCAGCGCTCAGCTTCGAGCCTGAAGCGGGAATTACTCGGGCCGAGTATGTGCGGCTGCTGCTGGAGAGCAGCAGTGTCAAGGAGAGCAAGACCACGAAGCTGGCGTTCCCTGATCTGCAGGGCCATCCGGATGCCGGTTATATACAAATGGCTGTAGAACTTGGAATGGTTGAGGGAACAGCAGGCGGAGAATTCCAGCCTGACCGGGTCATTTCCCGCCAGGAGGCGGCGGTCATGGTATGGAGGCTGCTCAGTGCACAGTACCCGGATAAGCTGTTCCAGGATGTGAAGCTGGCCGGTAATACGGATAAATGGGCCGTTCCGGCAGTGAAGATGGCCGTGGCTCTGGGCCTGTACGGACCTGACATCAAGGCGGATGCCAAGGGGGCTGTTGATTTCAAATCCAGAGAAGCCTTGAGCAAACAGGAGAATGCTGCCATTCTGTATGCCCTGTTCACGAATCCGATGAATCAGATCGTAGCCGGACTGGCGGAGAAATAAGGGAAAGCGGGTAACTAATCTTGACTCAAAGAAGAGCACATTCTACGGGATGTGCTCTTTCTTGTATCCGCAGCTTGTTAAGTAACGTAGATCATGGTAATCTGCAACAAAGAGGAGATGATCAGATGTTTGAAGAGGGATCGTTCCGGCCCGTTCAACCCGTTAAGCTGGTAGACGATATTGTGAATCAAATCCAACAGCAAATATCAAAGGGGCTTATCCTGCCCGGTGACAAATTGCCTCCGGAGCCTGAGCTAATGAAACTGTTCAATGTAGGCCGTTCTACCATCCGCGAAGCCATTCGTGTGCTGGTTCATGCCGGGCTGCTTGAGAAAAAACAGGGGTTCGGTACGTATTTGAAATCCGGCCCCGTCATTCAAGAACCGCTTACCCATCGTTTACACCGTGCAGAGCTAATTGAGGTGTTCGAAGCCCGGAAGATGCTTGAAATAGAAATTTCAAGATTGGCAGCTCTGCGGCATAATGGCACAGACCTGTCCCGTATGCGGGAGCATTTGGATACGAGGAAGACGGCACTGGAGCAGAATGACCGTGAGCTCTATGCCAAATCGGATATTGAATTTCATCTGGCTGTGGCAATGGCCAGTAAAAATTCCGTGATCATTGACTTATATCGGACCTTCTCGCATGTTCTATCAGAGGCTATGAATCAATTGAACCGCAGCTATAGCTCCCATGATCCCCAATCCTACTACCATGAACAAGTGTATGAAGCTATTAAAAATGGCGATTCCGATCAGGCAGTACAATGGACTCTGAATATACTAAACGGCACGCTTTCCGAGCTGTAGAATTGACGAAAACCTTAATAAGAGAGGGGAATGAGGCATGATCATATCACTCCAAAATGTATCCTGGCAAAGGGATAAAACGATGATTCTGCGCGATATGAACTGGGAAGTGGAGCAGGGGCAGCACTGGTGTATCGTTGGTCTGAACGGATCAGGCAAGACGACGATGCTGAACGTTGTGAACGGCTATATCTGGCCGACGACGGGGCAGGTCGAGGTGCTGGACCACCGCTTCGGCGATGTTGATCTGCGGGAGCTGCGCAAACGGATCGGGTGGGTCAGCACTTCGCTGCAGCAGAAGCTGTACGGCCATCAGACTGCGCTGAATATTGTCCTCAGCGGGAAATTCGCAACCATTGGCCTGTATGACAAGACGAATGAGGAGGATCTGAAACAAGCGGAGGAGCTGATGGAATTCCTTGGCTGCGCTCCTTTGGCTGCCCGTACATACGACACCTTGTCGCAGGGACAGCGCCAGAAAATCCTCATTGCCCGTGCGCTCATGGCGAATCCGGAACTGTTAATCCTGGATGAGCCGTGTACAGGACTTGATATCTTTGCCCGGGAACAGCTGCTGCAGATGATCGAGAAGATTACGCAGCAGCCCGGCGGGCCCACCTTGCTGTATGTAACGCATCATATCGAAGAGATAACGCCTTGCTTCACGCATACGTTATTGGTGAAGAACGGTGAAATCTACAAAGGGGACAAGACCGTAAACTGCTTGCGGTCAGATGTGCTAAGTGATTTCTTCGATACCCCTGTTGAAGTACAGGAGCATCATAACCGCAAGTGGCTTACACTTGCCGGTGAGTAATAATTAACTTATGGATTAATACCCCACACTTCAAGCAGCGGACCTGTCTCACCGTAGACCGGATCACTGTCCGGCAGCGGCACTTTGCCAATCTCGGAGAGTGCCGCCGTGAAGTCATCCGGCGTCGCCCGGCGGGTGTTGTAATCTGCTCCGCCCGGATAAGCGCCGGCGATGCGGAAGTCCTGCGTGGACGTGAGCCGCTTATGTGCTGTACCGGCAGGCAGCACCAGGACATCCCCGGCTGACACCTCAACCCTGCGGCCGGCATCGCCGCCTAGCTGCAGGCTGGCGCTGCCGGACATCACACCAAGCACCTCATGCGCATTGCTGTGGTAATGGTGATAGCTGAATACCCCGTTCACCCAGCTGTTCCGCCAGCCGTTATCATTGAAGATCTGCTCTGCGTTTGCCGGGTTCTCCTGAAATGCACCTGTATACAGAACTGCCGGAAGCTCCGGATTATTCGGCAGCAGCTTGTCTGCCTCGAAGGAGAAAGTTTCGATAGAGCTATTCTGCTTCGGTCTGTCATGATGAGATTCTGGCATTCATGATCATCTCCTTGTCTTTAGTTGTCATTACCCAAACCCTTTGATGGCCCATCATAGTGTATCCTCTTGCCGTAAATTTCTTCAGGACCTTGAGGTTCTGAGGGTTTACCTGACAACAATAGGGTAATTTATGGCATACAGTGTAATATATCTGTTATAAACGGGGTGAAAGGGAGGTTCATTATGATACGTAAAATAGGTACATTGCTGGCTGCCGCGCTGCTGCTGCCCGCACTCTTCATTATCCCGGCGGCAGCTGCCGCTCCGGTACAAGATAAGGCTGCTCCGGTTCAGGTGGCAGCGGCAACCCAGAGTCCGGCCACGAACGGACTGGTGCCGCTGACCGGCGCAATTAACGGGAATCTGCCGATTCATATGTCGGTGAAGATTGAGAGCAGCGGGAAACTGACCGGCAGTTATTATTACGACAAATACAAGAAGACAATCAAACTCTCAGGTAATGTCAGCGGCAAAATAGTCAATATGTATGAATACGATGCCAAAGGTAAGGAAACGGGCCGTTTCGAGGGCTGGTGGATTGCCGGAACCGGCTTTGCCGGGGTATGGAGCAACCCGGACGGTACCCGCCAGCTGCCGGTAGAGGCGTTGACGGCAACAGCTGCCAAGAGTGTCAAGGTCCCGGCAGCTGCCGAGTGGAACGGCGAATGGTACATGGCGAGCAAGTCACCTTTCTATGGGGGATATGTGGAATTCAGCAACGTCAAGAGTGATAAGCTGACCTTTTCCATTGATGCATTTGATGGCGGCCATTCCGGCCAGCTGTATGAAGAGTCGGCTGTGGTCCGCAAACGGATGGCTGTATACAAGGAAGAGGACGGTTCGGTTGTCTTTTTCTACCTGCTGAACGGACAGCTGTATGTGACCAGCCCTTCGCCGGTATACTCTGCAGGTGCGAACGTTACCTACACCGGCGAATATGCCAGAGGCCCATACAAAGAGGGTGTCTACACGCTGAAGGATACAGGTGTCTTCAAGACAGCTGCGGAAGACAAAGCCTTCCGCACAGTGGTAGGGGATGATTACGATCTGTTCCTGTACAGCATGCAGCTGCTGGATAAGCCGAAGGATCTGGATGGACTGGGTGCAAGCGTAATCTCAGGCGGCGTGCGCGGACTGTTTACACTGACGGAAGCGATCATTATGTATGATAAACAGGGCCACTACTGGGCAGCGGTGCTCGACACGGATAATGAGAACAGCATTGAAGATATTGATGTCGCCATTGTCCGGTTCTACACCAACGTGCCGAATACAACTGAACTGCCGAAGACGATTGCCAAATGGACGGAGGCTTTTCCCGAATACGATGTTGTATTTATGAATCCATAACATTGAATCTAAAGAAATAATTCAAAGTAACGATGTCACTAGGCCCTCTTGGGGCACAGGAGCTCATAATTAGATGTTTTACACCTAAGTTATGTTCTTAACTTAATCTTGTAGCTGATTTCTAGTACAGCTGTAGGAATCAGATGAGCAAGGAGTCTTGTCGATTAGAAATTCATCACTTAGCAGGCATAAGGCCAATTAAAGCTCTTGTATACTGAAAATTGACCTGTCAAGGTACTGAGTTGAACTGTTGGGGAGAATATCTGACATAATCTCCCCTTTTTTAAATTTATTTTTCACCATTCTTCTGTAAGGCTAAAAGTTGCAGTAACAGAATTAGTAGCGCCACTTAAATTAGCTACAGCCAGTGTGACAAATTCATTATCCGGCAATTGGAAATCCAATAATGAAGCAGAGGCTGAAATTCGAGCAATACCTCCAACTCCAGCAGCTAGCCCTTGTAATAGTACCTGACCGCCTGATATTGTTGTTAGAGTATTATTAACTAGAAGAGCTGTTTCTGAAGAGGGGATATTAGTAGTCACAGTGGGGAAGTTTGTAAATGCTCCATCAATCGTTCCACCGAGTATGAGTTGATAGTAAATATCTTCTGAAGTTACAAGATCAATCGCTTCGAGTTTTACGCTGACTGAATTTGCTCTACCTGAACCTGGCGGGAAAAACTCCTTTCTTTGAAAGGACAAAACAGGTGTAAGGGTTCCTGATGCAGTTACTGTTCTTCTTTCGGAAGTAACCCTGAAGACTGGATTATATTTGCCTAAAATACTATATTGTCTTCCTCCAACAAATAAATTGAGCCCAGTTGCTGTGCCATTATTAAATATTTCTGCACGCAGGGGAAGATTTGGATCAGCAAGACTTGTCTGCCCGCTAGGTGAGAACCGGTGAACTGTAATTACTTCTTGTGCTAAAGTCGTAGCATTGGGAAGCACTACTCTAAATTCAATGACTCCATATCCATACCAAGTAAATACCATTTGGAAAATGTTACCTTCCGATAAACTAAGCGTTATCCCGCTTGGCCCCGTTCCATCTAATTTATCTACGTTCCAGGATGTTTGAGGAATTACAGTGTCAACACTTGCTCTTCGAATCGCAACAAATATTCCATTCGCCACACTCTGACCAAAGAATAAGCCATTTTGATCGTCAAAAGCACCCCATCTCACCACTTGGCTTCCTGTGGGCGCAACCGGTAAACGGATGCCTATGCCTGCTTCGGCAGCTAAACCTGGTTCATACCTTCCTCTTTCCGAACTTTGGAGGATGGCGATATCTCCGCCTGATGCTGTCGTAGTTAATTGAAACTCCGTGTTGGTACTTCCAACCGTAGCACTGCCCAGTGTGGCAACAACGTCTCTTAGACTAGATAATCCATATACCGAGGTCAGTTCAATAATCGGTGTTTTTTCACTTGTTCTTAATTCGCTAAATTGGGAGCTAACATTTGGTCCTACTCCCACTATGGTTGCATTAGGATCGATAGTACTTGTTGCTTCTAACAATTCTGAAGATACGATACGGTGAGGTGTTACAAGTTGCCCTGAAGCATTTTTCCCCCAAACGGAGATTTCCATTTGATCTTCTGCTACGCCGCTGGTTGTAAAGATAAACTCAAAGGCACTAAAGTTCGCATAATAATTCTTCGTTACTACCTCATTTGGGCTTATAATAATTGTTTCGAGTATATATAACGTTCTGGTTCCGTTTAGGTAGTATCCCTGGATCATGATGCTCGCATTATTGACTGAATCACGATTTTCGATTTTAACGGTCAATTGTTGGGTTGGGCTTTCACCACTGACCTGATTATTTTCTATCGGTCCGGTTGATAAAATAGCCATATCTCTGACTCTCCCTTATCTCGAAATTTTAGATACAGAAAATCCCAATCCCAATCCCAATCCATTTTAATATTTTACTGAACCTGAATAATTGAAACAGAACCATCCGTAAACGTAGTTGTTGCTGATCCATTATAAAGAAAATCGATTGTTATAGCAGTTGAGGTAGCGTCAACTAAGAATGTACCAGATACGCTCACATTAGCATCTACAGTTCCAGTAACCGATCTGCCTGAAAAACGACTTTGAAATACTAGATTTAATCTTGGTGTAACAGTAACATTTCCATTTACTGAACTAGTTGCCCTGAAAGTAAAAGATACTAAATAAATGTGTCCTATGGCCAGTACAAAGGTCGTATTTGACGGATGCAAAATGTTAGCGCCATTAATGAATGAGGTCGTATACGAAATTGCCGTCCCATTTACTACAGATGCTACATTCACAGTAAATAGTCCGTTTTGTAATGTGCCACCTGTTCCGGTGGCTCCAGTGACACCCGTTGCCCCGGTCACTCCTGTCGCACCTGTTGCCCCGGTGACACCTGTCGCTCCGGCGGCCCCAGTGGCTCCCGTTTCACCTGTCGCCCCGGTGAGGCCGGTGGCTCCCGTTGCCCCAGTAACACCTGTCGCCCCGGTGACGCCGGTTGCTCCAGTGACTCCGGTCGCCCCGGTTGCTCCTGTGACTCCGGTTGCTCCTGTGACTCCCGTTGCCCCGGTGACACCTGTCGCCCCGGTGACACCTGTCGCCCCGGTGACACCTGTCGCCCCGGTGACTCCAGTGGCTCCCGTTGCCCCAGTAACTCCGGTCGCCCCGGTGACTCCGGTTGCTCCAGTGACTCCGGTCGCCCCGGTTGCTCCAGTGACTCCGGTTGCTCCTGTGACTCCCGTTGCCCCGGTGGCACCGGTCGCCCCGGTTGCTCCTGTCGCTCCAGTGACTCCGGTTGCTCCAGTGACTCCGGTTGCTCCAGTGACTCCTGTCGCTCCTGTGACTCCCGTTGCACCGGTGGCACCTGTCGCCCCGGTGGCTCCCGTTGCCCCGGTGACACCTGTCGCCCCGGTGAGGCCGGTGGCTCCCGTTTCACCAGTGGCCCCTGTGACCCCGGTTGGCCCAGTGGCCCCAGTTTCACCAGTCGCCCCGGTGAGGCCGGTGGCTCCCGTTGCACCAGTCGCTCCGGTGACTCCAGTGGCTCCCGTTGCCCCTGTTGCGCCTGTCGCTCCGGTGACGCCAGTAGCTCCCGTTGCCCCTGTTGCGCCTGTCGCTCCGGTGATTCCGGTAGCCCCAGTGGCCCCAGTATCACCAGTCGCCCCTGTGACGCCAGTGGCTCCCGTTGCCCCTGTTTCACCCGTCGCTCCGGTGGCTCCAGTGGCTCCCGTTTCACCAGTCGCCCCGGTGACGCCAGTGGCCCCAGTTTCACCCGTCGTTCCGGTAGCCCCGGTGGCCCCAGTTTCACCAGTCGCCCCGGTGACGCCGGTAGCTCCCGTTGCCCCCGTCGTCCCTGTGACGCCAGTGGCTCCCGTTGCCCCTGTTTCACCAGTCCCTCCGGTAGCTCCAGTGACTCCCGTTGCCCCCGTCGTCCCGGTGACGCCAGTGGCCCCAGTTTCACCCGTCGTTCCGGTAGCCCCGGTGGCCCCAGTTTCACCAGTCGCTCCGGTAGCTCCAGTGGCTCCCGTTGCACCTGTCGCCCCGGTGACGCCAGTGGCTCCCGTTGCCCCTGTTTCACCAGTCGCCCCGGTGACGCCGGTAGCTCCAGTGGCTCCCGTTGCACCTGTCGCCCCGGTGACGCCAGTGGCTCCCGTTGCCCCTGTTTCACCAGTCGCACCGGTGACGCCGGTAGCCCCAGTGGCCCCTGTTTCACCCGTCACTCCGGTGCTTGCTCCTACCAATTCTGAAGATACGATACGGTGAGGAGTTACAAGTTGTCCCGCGGCATTTTTTCCCCAAACTGAAATTTCAATTTGTTGTTCTGCTAAACCGGTCGTTGTGAAGACAAACTCAAAAGCATCTAGGTCTGCAAAAAAATCCATTGTTATTGCTTCATTAGGATTTACACTAATTAATTCAAGTACATATAAAGCTCTCATCCCGTTTAGGAAGTAACCCTGAATCAAAATACTTGCATCATTAACAGAGTCAGCATTATCAGCTTTAATGGTTAGCTGTTGTGTTGGCCTTACACCACTGACCAGATTATTTTCTATTGGTCCAGTTGATAGAATAGCCATTTACTTGGTCCCTCCTTCTCAAAGGTATGTAGAGTTCATGTTCTACATAGAGTATTCAAATTTTTTCTCAAGGTGTGGACGCTATGTTCGAGTACGATTTTTAATTTCCATAAAAATAGACCGCCCTTTTTCAAAGGCCTGCGGTCTATTTCCTGACTAATCTATCGAGGGCCGCCGACTTAAAATGCGGCTTTAGCGTAAGGGAGCCTTAATTATAGCAACGTTCTTTTGAATGCGTTTGCTTTACCCAAACTGTATCTTAACATGATCTTAATGCTACAGCAGAACTCGTAATACTATGCTGATTTTGCAGATGATATACTAGCGCTAAACGAGACTAGAAAAAATTGCGAAATCTTGTGCAAACAGGAGAATTTCGAGGAAGGTCTAATGCGAAACAAGAGGGGGAAGTGGATGGGAACCAATCAAAACAGTTCAGATTCCCTGCTCGATCGGATTTCTAACATGCCGGAGGATAAGAAGCCGGGAAAGTTAAAAATATTTTTCGGATATGCGGCAGGTGTCGGCAAGACCTGTGCGATGCTGAGTGCCGCCCAAGAGGAGCAAAAAAACGGAGTCGATATGATCGCTGGATATATCAAGCCTCATGGTAGGCGGGAAACTTCGTCCCTTATCGAAGGAATAGAGCTTTTACCGCCACTGGAAATCTTGCACAAAGATGCTGTAATACAGGAATTTGATCTGGATCGTGCGATCCGCAGAGGCCCTGAGGTGATTTTGCTGGATGAACTGGCACATACTAATGCGCTGGGGTGCCGTCATACGAAAAGATATCGTGATGTTGAGGAACTGCTCAAAGCAGGAATTAACGTCTACACCACGGTTAACGTTCAGCATATTGAAAGTCTGCATGATGTGGTTGCTTCCATAACCGGTATTTCCGTGCATGAGCGTATTCCAGACAGCGTTTTCGACAGTGCTGACCAGGTTGAGCTGGTGGATATTGAGCCTGATGATCTGATCGAACGTCTAGCGAAGGGGGAAATCTACCGTGAAGAGCAGGAACGGCAAGCGCACGCCCACTTGTATAGCAAAGAAAAATTGATCGCCTTGCGTGAGATTGCTCTGCGCTACACGGCCAATCAGTTCAAGAGGATCGAAATGAAAATCAGTCCACAGGAAATGGATAACAGGTTTTATGCAAAAGAGCATATCTTAGTCTGTCTATCTTCTGCTGCCTCTAATAAAAAGGTTATACGTACAGCGGCAAGAATGGCTGATGCTTTCCACGGGGATTTCACAGCATTATATGTGGAAACGCCGGAAAGTAAACAATTGAAGCAGAAAAGCAAGGAAGAATTGATGTGGAATCTTAGGCTAGCCGAACAGCTCGGCGCACAGATTGCCACTGTATATGGGGAGGATATCCCGGGACAGATTGCGGAATACGCCAATACAAGCCGGGTGTCGAAGATCGTCATGGGACGTTCGCATAACAACCGAAAAAGATGGTTTACCAAACCAAACCTGATGGATAGGCTGACCGTCTCCGCGCCGAGCATTGATATTTATATTATCCCTGATACTCAGCCTTCACCCAACAACAGGTTTCCTCCATATGCAAGACCCCCGCAGCTGACGCTGGCTGATACAGCCAAAACGGTAGGGATTTTGGCTGTCTGTACTATGATCGGTCTGTGGTTTCATTTTTTAGGCTTTAGAGAAGCGAATATCATCACGGTATATATATTGGGTGTTCTGCTTAATGCTATGGTCACCAAAGGAAGGTTATATAGTGCGGCAACCTCGGTACTCAGCGTGCTTGTATTCAATTATTTCTTCACCGAGCCTTATTTTTCTTTGCAAGCCTATGATTCGGGGTATCCGGTCACTTTCCTGGTTATGCTGTCCGCTTCCTTTATAACGAGTACGTTAACCATGCGGGTAAAAGAGCAAGCCCGCCAATCTGCGCAGAAAGCCTACCGTACAGAGGTGCTTCTGGAAACGAGCCGAAAATTGCAGCAGGCTAAAGATATCCCGGCAATTATCAATGAAACAGCAATACAGATGGTGAAGCTGCTGGACAGAACGGTTATTTTTTATCCTGTACAGCAGGGTATCTTGTCCAAGCCGATCATTTTTGCCAAAGAGAAATCGGCTGTTGATCCGCAAAATTATACGGGAAGCAATGAATATGCGGTTGCCGACTGGGTGTATAAGAACAATAAGCGGGCAGGAGCAACTACGGATACCTTCTCAGCTGCCAGCTGCCTTTATCATGCCGTGCGCGGAGGGGATACCGTATTTGCCGTGGCGGCCGTTGTCATGGATCAGGAAGATCCGCTGGAGGTATTTGAGAAGAGCCTGATGATTGCTATGCTTGGAGAAAGTGCGTTGGCGCTGGAAAAAGAAACATTAAATGAAAGACAAAAAGAAAGCTCAATTCAAATCCAGCAGGAACAGCTTAGAGCGAACCTTCTTCGCGCTATCTCCCATGATTTGCGCACGCCTCTTACCAGTATCTCCGGGAATGCCGGTATTCTCATTGGAAACGATAAGGTACTGAGCGAGGAACAGAAAAAGGGGCTGTACACGGATATATTTGACGATTCGATGTGGCTTATCAATCTGGTTGAGAACCTGCTGTCCATTACCCGGATCGACAATGGCTCCTTGAATTTGAATCTGCAGGCGGAGCTTATGGAGGAAGTCATTGCTGAAGCATTGCTTCATATTAACCGGAATAGTAAGGAGCATTTCATTAACACTGTTCTGGATGATGAGTTGATGATGGCCAAAATGGATTCCCGGCTGATTATTCAGGTTCTGATCAATATTGTGGACAACGCCATTAAATATACCGGGATCGGGTCGCATATTACGATCTCAGCGAGATGCGAAGAACAATGGGTGATTGTAGAGATTGCTGATGACGGACCCGGTGTCCCGGATGAATCAAAGACGAAGCTGTTTGAGATGTTCTATACAGCAAATAATGTGCGCGGGGATGGGCGCCGCGGGTTAGGCCTGGGGCTTTCCCTGTGCAAATCCATCGTAAATGCCCATGGTGGTACCATCGAAGTGAAAGACAATTTCCCGCAAGGTACGGTATTCCGCTTTACCCTGCAGGCTGAGGAGGTGAATGTTCATGAATAAGCCTTTGATTCTGGTTGTAGAAGATGACAAGCCTATCCGCAAGCTGATTACCACGACACTGGAGACACAGGGATATAAATATCATACGGCAGAAACCGGTGAGGATTCGATCATTGAGGCGGTTTCCAGACAGCCCGATTTGATGATACTGGATTTGGGTCTTCCGGATATGGATGGAGTGGATATTATCAAAAAAGTTCGGACTTGGTCAAATCTGCCCATTATTATCGTCAGCGCACGCAGTGAAGACCGGGACAAAATCGAGGCGCTGGATGCAGGCGCGGACGATTACCTGACTAAACCCTTCAGCGTGGAAGAACTGCTGGCCAGGCTCAGAGTGAGCTTGCGGCGAGTACGTTATGACAGTGAAAAACTTTTGAAGGATGCTTCTGTATTCACTAATGCCAGCTTGAAAATTGATTATGCCGCAGGCTGCGTATGGCTGGACGAAGAAGAAATCCACTTGACTCCAATTGAATATAAGCTATTATGTCTACTGGCCAAAAATGTGGGAAAAGTACTGACGCATAATCATATCCTGCATGAAATCTGGGGCAGTCCTACCTATGACATCCCTGCCTTACGCGTATTTATGGCAACGCTGAGAAAGAAAATAGAAAAGATGCCCTCGCAGCCAACATACATCCAAACGCATATCGGAGTGGGGTACAGGATGCTTCAGGTTGGTGATGACAGCAAAGTTATCTCATGATTATTTAAACTGAATCCAAAAAGTGATGTAAAAACAGATGTAAAAACAACCATGCTCTTTGTGTATAAGAGCATGGTTGTTTGGGTTTTAACCGTATGCTGGAGCCTATTCAGACTAGGGAGTAATAAGAGACAGATTCATTAAATAATACAGATGAGTCCGGAGGACTTTTAGACTGTTTTGTATAATGCAATACAGGCTCTCTACTGGGGAGAAAACTGTTTATCCGATGCTCATATCGTCCTGCTCCGGCGGCTATTTTCATTCGGAGCTGCCCGCTTTGAAGCATGTTGTCGAGAGCGGCATGGAGTAAATTACGCTGGTTTGGAGCCCATTCCTGCCCGTGCAATCGTATGAGTTCAAAGGCTTCCTCAATTGTGCAATTGCGTATGTTCTTCAGAAATGAACCCCATTTGACCAAATCCACGGCATTGTCACCCGCGCACAGAATGCATTTTCCGTAACTGATCTGCTGTCCGCAGGTTAGCTTCAGCACTCCATACCAGCATCCAGATGGCTCAGATCCGTGCATGAATGACGGACGAGTATCAAATGCAAACAACTCGATTCGTGACAGCCTGCTGTTATTCATGGATGATGCCTCCTAGTGTGTCCATAGACTTGATGTGCAGATGATGGATCTGTTCAGCTTTAGCTATGCAGGCCGCAAGCTCAGCTTCATCCTCACATACGGCCGTATGCTCCAGCCAAACTGCATATTTGGTTCTCTGTACAATCGACAGGTGCATGGGGAAAGCTTTGTGGGACCGCAAAATGTACCAGCCTGGGGCCATGCTTTTCCACGGCTCTCTAAGGAATGTCAATAAAGGAAATCTTCTGTGCGCCGACCAGTCTTGCTCCTGCTGTTTATTTCGTATGCTTTGATAAACTTGGTGAATGATCTGCAGATTCGTACATGTAATGTGTGCTGAAGATGTACTGAACTCGGTCAATACTTCAATCTGACTTGCACCAAAGCCGTAGCCAACAATGTACCGCTGATCATGTTCTTCGTACCATAGAGCTCCGAAACTGGAGTGCGCGAGGCTTACCGGTTCTAATACATCAGGATGAATTCCGAAGTAATATTCTCTCTTATCGTTCATTTTCGCTGCTCCTTACTTAATGATAAGCTGACCTATAACAAAAAAACCGCAGCCAGCGTCGAGATCCTGGCTGCGGTTTTTGCGATTCCAGGTCGAAACAAAACCTTCGCAAAAGCGTGGCAAAATAAGGCTCTCTCCAGTGCTTACGAGGTTAGCTGACGGATTCGGGCGGTGAGAGTCGCCCTACCTGTGAAGAGGATTCTACATCTCTTCTGCGGATTCACCCCATATAGGCTTATAGCCTGTTGGTTCCCCCGTTTCCCGCTAAGCGGGAATTCAGCGTGCGTTTAAAAGGTATCATACGCTGAGCTTTTTGGTTTGTAAAAGATCAAGAATCGTCCTATATGATGGCAATAAGGCATATTGGGGGAGAAAGTGGAAACAATCCAGCTTAAACTCTTCTAAATCTCTATTTATCTGGAAAAACCGCTGTTTTTTTAGTCTTTTAATGCAATCTAAATGGTCAGAAATATATCTTAATGGTTCCTTAATAAGGAGATTAAAGAATTCGGATTAGCGAGAATAATGCTTATGAAAGCGGTAAAAGGCAATGATTTATTTGGATAATTGAGGAGATTTGAGGTTAGGAGCATTTTACAAGAACTCAGAGCAGGAGTATGATTCTACCTGTTTCCAAGGGGTTGAATTGAATAGTGATCCGCTTAATTTCCGTTAAGGAAAGCGGGGGAACCAGCAATCGGAGACCGATGTGAGAGTCGGGGGCGATTATGGGGTGAATCCAGGCCGGGTGCGACTGTTCGCAACCGGTACTGGTAGGGCGACTCTCACCGCCCGAATCCGTCAGCTAACCTCGTAAGCGTCTGGAGAGAGGAGAAGCAATGTGACCATTATGAGCCACAGGGGAGATCCTTAGTGGTTTTTTTGCTATGTATTTATTGATAGTTGTTCATGGTCAGGAGGGAGAAGACAAAATGCTGGATAAAGATGAGTATGTACTGGTGTGCGCTCCGACTTTGGCAGGTGAACACTTTATTGAATTATTGACGGAAAAAGGAATCAAGGTCGCGGGGTTAACAAACAATCCAGATAAGAGAAAACGACTGGAGAACTTGGGGGTTGAGCAAAATATTGTCGTAGATTCTCATGACGAGAGAACCTGGGGGATTCCTCCATTTTCAATTGGGAAAGTATACCTGTTTGAGAGTAACCTTGCGGTTTGTTGCCGATATCTTCAAATGTGCCGCCCTTGGACGTCAAAGTCCATTTTTGTCATCACTACCTCTGTCCATCCCAGACTTGTCTATAAAGGGCTCGGAGCGAACTACGTTATTTATTCTCATAGTGGTAATGTCCATTTTCTTGCAGATCAATAACTCAGCACGGTAGACGGACTTAAGCAATGTCTTAATGTAATCTTTATTCTCTCATGAAAACTCTAACCCTGAACTAATGGCGGAAATGATACGCTATATCACAAGTTAAACAAACATATACGGGGAGCAGAAGAGGCAAATCAAGAAGAATGGGTTTTAAAGGAATAAATACGGCTGATCTAATCAATAATACGAAGGCTAATACTAGGCTGATTTCAAATTTAGGAGAGAGGTGGCAAAGGCGATGATGGATGTGTACATGGTGGCGGCACTCACAGTGATATTCGGTTTGTTTTACGCGTTTGCAACGTGGTGTGAGCACGTTGTTGACGATAAAGGGGAAGCGGAACAATGACTATGGTTTTGATAGCAACCTTGCTGTTGTTTCTGTACTTGGTTTACGCCCTGATTCATCCGGAGAAATTTTGAGTTTTCTGAGATAAAGAACAGTAACTGTTAAAAAAAAATCAATAGCTTTACATTTAAGGAGGGGCATTCGTGGGTATCCTGCAAATCGTCGTAGTTATTGCCATACTGCTGCTGCTGGTCAAACCGGTAGGAACTTATCTGTATCATGTATTCTCAAATGAACCAAACCGGACAGACCGGATCTTCGGGGGCTTTGAGCGGGGGATTTTTAAGCTTAGCGGACTAAAAAAGCATGGAGGCATGTCATGGAAACGGTATGCCCTCAGCTTCCTGACAACCAATATTGTGCTGGTAGCATTCGGTTATCTATTCCTTCGTCTGCAAGGCGGACTGCCGCTTAATCCAAGCGGAATTGGTGAAATGGAGCAGACCTTATCGTTTAATACGGTAATCAGCTTTATAACCAACACCAATCTGCAGCATTACAGCGGGGAAACCGGGGTCTCTTATTTCTCTCAGATGGCTGTTATGACGATGCTGATGTTCACTTCGGCTGCGAGCGGATTTTCCGTGGCGGTTGCTTTTGTCAGAGGGATTACAGGCCGGAGTTCAGTAGGGAACTTCTTCCAGGACTTCGTCAAAGCCCATACCCGGGTCTTCCTTCCGCTGGCGCTGCTGGTTACACTCGTAATGGTTGGGCTGCATGTGCCGCAAACGCTGAAACCTATGCTTGAGGTAACCACTCTTGAAGGACAAACCCAGCAAATTGCCATCGGACCTATTGCTTCGCTGGAATCGATCAAGCATCTTGGAACCAATGGCGGCGGCTTCTTCGGAGCCAATTCGGCTCATCCTTTTGAGAATCCGAGCCCGCTTACGAACGTGCTGGAAATACTCTCGATGTGGCTGCTACCGGCTTCGCTGCCTTATATGTACGGCAAGTTTGCCAAGAATAAACGTCAGGGCTGGATGCTGTTCAGTGCCATGATGACGTTGTTTGTACTGCTTCTGGGTTTGAACTATTATGCAGAATCCCAAGGGAATCCGGCAATCAACGCCATGGGCATTGACGCCTCGCAGGGCAGTATGGAAGGGAAGGAAGTCCGTTTCGGTATTGCGCAGAGTGCACTGTTCACTACCGTGACCACTGCAGCAACAACGGGCAGTGTCAACAATATGCATGATACCCTGACGCCGCTTGGAGGTATCACTCCACTGGCACTGATGATGCTAAACAATGTATTTGGAGGCAAGGGTGTAGGACTGGTCAACATGCTGATGTATGCCATTCTTGGCGTCTTCCTGTGTGGATTGATGGTTGGCAGAACACCAGAGTTTCTCGGGCGAAAGATAGAGGCCAGGGAAATGAAGCTGATTGCCATCGCGATCCTGATTCATCCGCTCATTATTCTTGCCCCTACTGCAGGTGCGTTCCTGACGGAACTGGGCAAAGGCTCGATCACCAATCCGGGCTTCCACGGGCTGACTCAGGTGTTATATGAGTATACCTCTTCCGCTGCTAATAACGGCTCGGGGTTTGAAGGGTTGGCCGACAATACCTCCTTCTGGAATATGACCACCGGGGTTGTCATGCTGCTGGGACGATATGTTTCAATTATCGCCATGCTGGCCGTTGCCGGTTCCATGATCCGCAAGAAGCCGGTACCGGAGACCATTGGCACGTTCCGTACAGACAACGTTCTGTTTACTGGTATTCTAATCGGTACGGTACTTATTATTGGTGCACTGACGTTCTTGCCGGTCATCGTGCTCGGGCCGATTGCAGAATATTTGACTCTACGGTAGGGGAGAGAGAACTTAGATGAGTACTATACAAAAAAAGAAGCTGCTGACAGGCTCCATCCTGCGAGGTGCGGTTAAAGATAGTTTTATTAAGCTGAATCCGGTGTCCCTGATTAAGAATCCGGTCATGTTTGTAGTTGAAATCGGAACAATTATCGTATTGCTGATGATTCTTGCTCCTGGTTATTTCGATGCTAAGGATGCTATAGGTTTCAATATTACTGTATTCTTCATTCTGCTGTTTACGGTATTGTTCGCCAATTTCGCGGAGGCGCTGGCGGAAGGCCGCGGGAAGGCGCAGGCCGATACACTCAAGAAGACGAAGCAGGATATTTCGGCCAATAAGCTGGTGGGAGGCGCAATCAAGACGGTAGCTTCTTCCGAACTGCGGAAAGGCGATATCGTGATTGTCAGTCAAGGCGAGCTCGTTCCCGGCGACGGGGAGGTCATCGAGGGCCTGGCTTCCGTGGACGAATCAGCGATAACAGGAGAATCGGCTCCGGTCATTAAAGAGGCAGGCGGAGATTTCAACTCGGTCACCGGAGGTACAAGGGTCGTAAGTGATGAGATCAAGGTACGAATTACGAGTGATCCCGGTGAATCCTTCCTCGACCGGATGATATCCCTCGTTGAAGGGGCGAAACGGCAGAAAACGCCCAATGAAATTGCGCTGAACACCCTTTTAATCAGCTTAACGATTATTTTTCTGATTGTGGTGGTCACCCTGCGGCCGATTGCATCTTATCTGCAGATTGACCTGGAAATTCCGGTTCTAATCGCTCTGCTGGTCTGTCTGATTCCTACAACAATTGGCGGTCTGTTATCGGCGATCGGTATTGCCGGTATGGACCGGGTTACCCAGTTTAACGTACTGGCCATGTCGGGAAAGGCAGTCGAAGCCGCCGGAGATATTAACACGATGATTCTCGACAAAACAGGCACGATTACCTTTGGGAACCGGATGGCCAGTGAATTCGTTCCGGTAGGCCGTGAGACACAGGGCGAACTTGCGGTATGGGCGGCAATTAGCTCCTTGAAGGATGAGACACCGGAAGGCCGTTCCGTGATTGAACTGGTCAAAAAATCAGGATACAGCTATGACGCCAGCTTAGAGTCAGGAGGGGAGTTCATTGAATTCCGCGCCGAAACTCGGATGAGCGGGATGAACCTGAAGGACGGACGCGTGGTCCGCAAAGGGGCAGTGGATTCCATTAAGCGCTGGGTGTCCTCACAGGGGGGACAGATCCCCGACAATCTGGATAAGAATTCAAACGAAATCGCTGGCAAAGGGGGAACCCCGCTTGCTGTGGCAGTAGACAACCGGATATACGGACTCATCTATCTGAAGGATACCGTTAAGCCTGGCATGAAGGAACGCTTCGACGAGTTGCGTAAAATGGGCATCAAGACGATTATGTGTACAGGAGACAACCCGCTTACGGCTGCGACAATTGCCGCCGAAGCCGGAGTGGACGATTTCATCGCCGAGAGTACCCCGGAGGATAAAATCGAAGTCATCCGCCGTGAGCAGAAGGAAGGCAAGCTGGTTGCCATGACGGGTGACGGGACGAATGATGCGCCGGCACTCGCACAGGCAGATGTGGGACTTGCGATGAACAGTGGTACTTCTGCAGCCAAGGAAGCAGCCAATATGGTCGATTTGGATTCTGACCCATCCAAGATTATCGAGGTTGTAGCGATCGGCAAGCAGCTGCTTATGACGCGTGGTGCCCTGACCACATTCAGTATCGCGAATGATATCGCCAAATATTTTGCCATCATCCCGGCGATGTTTACACTTGCCATTCCGGAAATGAAGGTGCTTAATATTATGGGGCTGGGCTCTCCGAGCTCTGCGATTATCTCAGCTCTGATTTTTAATGCGATCATTATTCCACTGCTTATTCCGCTGGCGATGAGAGGGGTATCGTATAAGCCGATGAGCTCGATCAAGCTGCTGCGTAAGAATATTTTTATCTACGGGTTTGGAGGTATTCTTGTTCCGTTCCTGGGCATTAAGCTGATTGATTTGGTGGTTAGCATTTGGATCTAATATGAACTTCAAACCGGTGGGAGAAAGGGTGAAGAAAAGAATGGAACAAGTTAATATAGAATCAGATGAACTGGAACAGGAAGGCAAGGGTTCTTATCTGTTGAGTGTGGTGAGGCTTAGCGTAGTATTCATTATACTCTGCGGGATTGTTTATCCGCTGGCTTCCACAGCCATTGCCCAGGTACTTATGCCTTCCCGGGCAAACGGGAGTCTGCTGAAGAATAGTGCGGGTCAAGTGGTCGGCTCCGAGCTGATTGGGCAGAGCTTCACTAACCCTGCGTTGTTCCATGGCCGCGTATCCAGTATTGATTATAAAGCTGAAGCTTCGGGCTCGAATAACTACGGTCCTTCCAACCCGGATATGCTGCAGCGAACCAGCGATTCGGTAACCCAGTGGAAAATCGATAATCCTGATGTACCGGTCAGTGAGCTTCCAATTGATCTGATCACGAACTCCGGCTCGGGACTGGATCCGCACATCTCGCCTGCAGCAGCCATTGTGCAGATTCCGAGAATCAGCAACCTTACCGGTATTCCAGTGGATCAGCTCAAAGAATTGGTAACGAAATATACGGAGGGTCGTGATCTTGGGCTGTTTGGTGAGGAACGGGTCAATGTACTGAAACTGAATATGGCTTTATCGGAAATGCCGGCGAACTAGCCCGGCTCACACCCTGTCCGCGCTTTTGGCGGGCAGGGTAGTTTTCGGTTCAGACATCATTTTCTTGATTCATGGGGGGGATCAGATTGCCGGTTGCAAGACTAAATGGAACATCACTTTACTATGAAGTCCTTCGTATGAAAGACATGGCGGCACAATTGCCGCAAGCGCAATTCGCAATTATTCCTGACGCATTGAATCCCAGCAACTTATGTCAGCCGGAAACGTTTAATCGGTTACTCCAGCAGTTTCTGGAGAGCAGGGCAACGGAATAGTAAGCATTCATTAATTCATAAAAATGGCGAATGAAGGTGAACAAATGGCACCCTACAAACGGAAGACCCCGGAGGAAATCTTATATTCCATTTCCCGCTTACATTGGGGAAGACTGAAGATTATTATCGGTTCAGTCAGCGGTTCCGGAAAGACGTACCAGATGCTGCATGAAGGCAGACTCCTGAAACAGCAGGGTATCGATGTCGTAATTAGTGCAGTATCAACTATGCAGCGGGCAGAGACCGTTGAGCAGTCACTTGAATTGGAGCGTGTGCCAAGCATTCATTGGCAGAAGGATGGTAAGGAGCAGAAGGATCTGCCGCTAGAGGCTTTGCTGGAACGCAATCCCGAGGTAGTACTGGTGGATGGCCTGGCACATCGCAACCGTAAAGATGCCCGTTTTCCAACGAGGCTCGAGGACATCCGTTATTTAATGGACCACGGCATCAGCGTGATCACAACGATTAATGTGTATGAACTGGCCGGTGTGGCTGATATTATCTATCAAAAAACGGGAATTCGTGCTGAAGATACGGTGCCTCTAAATACACTTGAGCTGGCAGATGAGGTCCGGTTAATTGATGTATCTCCGGAAACGATATTGAAACGGATGAATGAGGGGGTACTCGGTGATCAGACCCATCCTGCCCTGTCCCGCCGTGGCAATCTCGGTGTGCTTCGTGAGCTTTCTCTGCGTTTGGTGGCTGAAGGGGTAAACGATTCTCTTGAAAAATACCGGGAAGAGCATGGACTCATCGGACCCTCAGGGGCAACAGAACGGATTCTTGTATCCGCGCAGTATCATTGGAACGGTTCGCTGCATGTGCGCAGAGGCCAGCAGATCGCCAAACGGTTAAATGGAGATCTGCTTGTGGTGACATTTGTATTGTCCAAACAGACATTGTCCAAGGAACAGCAAGCTTTCAAGCGATCTATCCAAAAGCTGGTTAAAAAGGTAGGTGCCAAATTTGAGGAGCTCCCTCTGCTGCATCTGCGCAAGCTCCCTTCTACACTTGTCCGTTACGCGATTCAAAGTAATGTAACCCGAATTGTGATGGGCCATTCTAAGAAGAACCGCTGGCAGGAGTATTGGCAGGGCTCCATCGGGAACAGAGTGTTGAGAAAAACACGGAATATTGATCTGTTCCTCATGGCCGACCGTGCGGAGCAGGAAGGGGAGCGAATCCTCCCCATCAAAGCGAGCCGTAAAGGAGAGGAATATCCTTTTCACCGCTTGAGCAGTACGGAAATTGAAAAAAAGATAGAAACAATCCGCCGAGGCACCTTCAAAGTGTATATTGGAGCCGCTCCAGGTGTTGGGAAGACCTATAAGATGCTGCAGGAAGGCAATATCTTGCTGAAAAAAGGCATTGATGTCGTGATAGGTCTATTGGAAACCCATGGCCGGAAGGAAACCATTGAACAGATGGGGGAGTTGCCGGTCATTCCCCGGGCAAAAACTACATATTTGGGGACGCAGCTGGAGGAAATGGATACTGAAGCGATTATTGTGCGTCACCCGGAGGTCGTGTTGGTTGACGAATTGGCGCACACGAATGTGCCGGGAAGCCCAACCAAGAAGAGATATGAGGATATTACCCGTTTGCTCGAGAACGGCATTTCTGTGATTACAACGGTTAATGTCCAGCATCTTGAAAGCTTGAATGATGCAGTGGAACAATTGACAGGTGTCCGGGTCAGGGAGACGGTACCGGATGCTGTCTTGAAGATGGCTAATGAGGTAGAACTGATTGATGTAACTCCCCAAATGCTGCAGGAACGGATGCGTGACGGTAAAATATATGGGCTTGAAAAGGTGAACCAGGCACTGCAATCTTTTTTTAAAATGGGGAATCTCATTGCTCTTAGAGAACTTGCACTTCGTGAAATTGCAGATGATGTGGATGAACGATTAGAAGCGTGGGATCGTGAAGTATCCTTGCGTGGTCCCTGGAGCAGACGTGAGGTTATTTTTGTATGTGTGGATTTAGGTCCCCGATCGGAACGGTTGATCCGCCGCGGATTTCGTATTGCCTATCGTTTAAAGGCAGAATGGTTTGTCCATTATGTGCATTGCGGGGGGGTGAAGACGGATCAGGATCAAAAGCGGCTGGATGCACTGCGTCATTTAACGGAGCGTCTTGGCGGGAAGATGGAAGTGGCTGAAACCAATAATCGCCGGAAAATCCATGAAGATTTGCTGAATAGAATGAATGAAGTTCATACGACACAGCTCATTATCGGCTACTCCCGCAGACCTCTCTGGTATACCCTGTTTAAAGAGAGTATGGTTCATTATCTGCTCCGAAATGCCCGTCATATGGATATGCTGATCGTGGCAGATTTCGATCCGGCTATTGCAGATCAAACGCTTTAGACTATGACTCCCAGCAGCCTATAGATAGCTTGTGTTCTTGATACTCTACAATAAGCAAGAACCATCCTTGATTATTATAAGGAGCGGACGCAATGCGGACAGCATACGACTTGGTCAAAGAGAGCAAAGCAGCGATTCTCCTATTTTGGGAGGCGCGCTGCTTTGCATTTATAACATTAGTGGCTTGCTTTAGCAGATTGTGGGCGGTTGTTCTTCAGGCGTTACTGCTTCTTCATTGTAACTGATACAGCATGAGTGCAATGCTGTCTAGGCTGCAGAAAATCCACTTTATTTATAGTAGGAAGTGGTCAGCGGAATAATGAAGCCTCCATCGACAGGCTGCTTAACATCAATCGAGATGTTGCTCACTCCGGAGATTGATACCTCAATCGTCTGGATACCGGCGGATAGCGAAATCTTCTCTACCTTCTTGAGTAATGTATTCTTGTCAATATCCTTGATTTCAATTCCATCTACGTCCTGGCCGGTTGCCGCAAACTGCAGAATCAGTTTCGTATATTTGCCTCCCGGACTGAGTGCGGTGTACTTGATATTGGAGCCCGAGGCGCTGTACAATACCTCTCCATAATCCTTGCCGCCAAATGTGGTCTGCGCAGAATCCTTGGAATACACTGTCATTGTATACTAATCTTAAATACATCTCCTGCTTGACCGCCAAACACAATCATACCGCCTTGCGGCAAGACTGCCGAAGGGTTCTTGGTCACCACAGAGAAGTTAACGATCATCCCGTCGGCATCATAGACAGCGAAGCCGCCGCTTGCCGGAGCAGTCACAGTCATTGTTTTCCCGGCTGACTTCTCACCGATCTTGAACCATACCCCTTGACCGTTAGCGGGTACCGTACTGAGCGATGACCGGCCTCCATAGATAGATTGAACCGCATCTTCGCTGATATAAGAATTGCCATCGATACTTAAATACTCCGCTTCGTTCTTCGTATAGAAATTCAAATCAAATGCATCTCTTCCGTTCATGACCGGTATTTCCGCCGCATTGACGGCCTTGTGCTCATCCACAATCCGGGTTCCCGAGGCATATCCCTGATCCACAGCGATATTCTTCATTAAGATCGCAGGGGACAGATAAAATAATGAATTGATCTTCTCATCCAGAGCATAGTAATTTTTCCCGTTTCTATTTTCCCATGCCTGCTTCGTGACGGAGTTAAGAGGATTGGACTCCAGCTTCTGATATTCATAGGTTACCATCACCATTTGGCCTGCTCCGGGGAAATTCAATTCGGCATTAAGCTTTAAGTAGGTTTTGCCGTTCTTCTGCGGATCGAAGCTTACGGCGGTCCGGCCGTCGCTGCTCTTAAATTGCCCGTTGCCTGTATAGATATATTTCTGTGCGGGGATCAGTCCGCCCTCCAGATCAGGCAGGTCAAGCTCTCCATCCTTAACCGTTATAGCTGTTGTTGCACCCACTGTACCGTATAATCCGGAATAGGACTGTAGCTCAGCGGGCATGGCTGCTTTTACCGGGGGCTCGAAGGTTGGGTCCGGCAGGAGCTTGTCGATCTTCCCGGTATCCTTCAAGTACTCCAGCAGGACATTCGAGGCGAAAATCGTATTGAAGAGGGAGCTCCCGCCGGAGGAGAGTACAGCAACCGAAATATCGGATTCGGGAATTGCAGTCAGCGCAGCATGATACATAATGGTATCCCCGCCTTTGGTTAGTGCAGTGATTCCGTAATCGCTGAACGGTGCCAGGCTCACAGCATCCCAGCCCAGACCATAGCCGAAGGTGTTTCGCTCATCCGGTACCCAGATTCCATTCTTATATTCAGGCTCCTGCATGGCCTTGGCGGAGGCTTCGGTTAAAATATCCGTACGGTTTCCAATCAGCACTTCAGCAAACCTGGTCAATTCTTCTGCCGTGGAATAGATTCCTCCCGCTCCAATGACGTTGGCGTTCTCAACGGGCAGAGCCTGCTCCAGCCCCGGGAAATACGTCTTGGCCAGCTGCTGTCTGTCAAACGTATCGAGCGGCGTTTGGGTTGAGCTTAACTGCAGCGGACGGCTCAGGTACCGGTCCAGGAATTCGGAATAGCTTAAACCACTCACTTGCTCAATCATGAGCTCCAGCAGCTGGAAGCCATCGTTGCAATAGACGGAATATTCTCCGGGGTTGGATTTCAGATGCTCGGACTCCAGTCTTGACAGCAATTCATCATGATTCTGTGTATCGTTGTCATCCAGCAGCATGCTGTTGCCATAGTGGCTGCCGTAAAGACCTGACGAATGATTCATTAACATCCGCGGTGTGATGTCCTTATATCTGGCATCGGCCATCTTAAACTGCGGTAAATACGTGGTGAGGGGTTTGTCGATATCAATGGCCTTGGAATCCGCCAGGATCATCGTTGCGGCCGATACATGCATTTTGCTGACCGAGCCAATCCCAAACATCGTATCTTTCGTTACCGGTGCCTGAGTGGCTTTATCGTACACACCGGCACCCCCGGACAGGGTGATAGAACCTTTATCACTGATGGCATACTGCAGTCCGCTTACCCCATAATTGGAGATGAGCTCTGAAGCCAGCGCGCGTGCCTTTTCTTGCACAGTGGTCCCCTTCTCCTGTGCCGAGGCCTGAGCCATGGGGATCACTAACACTGAAGCCAATACTGCTGCAATCAACTTCTTCATCCTTATTTCCTCCTTCTGTTGCTGCTCGAAATTTAATCCTGAATTCATCATACAAGCAAGAAGGAGGGAGGAGGTCCGAAGTACCCTGAAACGAAAAAAACAATCCCTAAACAATGGTTTGTCTAAGGATTGTCCGTGTGAAAGGGGAGAACGACCATATTGTTAAAGACTTTATGTCCGGACTCGATGGTCATGTTGCCGCCGTACTTATCGCATATTCTGGCTATATTGGTTAAGCCGATGCCATGATACTCCGGGTCCGGCTTCTGGCTGTGCAAGGGGGCAGTCTCTTTGTCCATATGGTTAAGGATGTGGATGAACAGCGCAGACTCATTCGAATGAATCTGGATGAGCATGTACCGGTCCTCAGCCACCTTAACCTTCTTAGAGGCTTCTATCGCATTATCCAGCATATTGCCAAGAACGACACATAGGTCATAACGGTCAATATTCACTTCCAGCGAATAGAGCTGAAGCCTGGTATCCATTCTAATTCCGTTGGCCTGTCCAATATTAAGTGTATTCGTGACTAGCGCATCTATAACGAGATGACCTGTGTTCACCCGCTGATACGCATCCTCAACTTTATTTAAGGTAACCCTGATATGCTCCAATGCCGCCGCTGAATCATTTCGTTTAATACACTCTTCAATGTAGAGGAACTGCTGGTGGGTGTCGTGAATAATCCGCTTAACGGATTTGAAGCTGTGCACTGTTTTCTCGTAGTTCGCATCCTGATAATTCATCTGCTGCTGCAATTGTGTATTCTCATGCATGAATTGAAATTTATCAATAATCGTATCGAAAATATAGACGACCATCACGTTCAAGAACAGGAATCCGATAATCGCCATGAAATAATAGATGTTCTTCTCACTGGTGGCAGTGAGTACATTGATCTGATAGATACTAATCAGGGGGACGAGCAGGAAGAAAATGTAATAACGGTAAGGCAGAGAGAAGCTTCTGCGTTTGGAAATAAATCTTATGATCTGAATCACGGCAAACATAATCACACAGCTAAGGATTAATGACTTCGTAAAGGTCAGCCGGTCCTGCCCGTTGCCCGAATCCAGAGTAGTGAAATCTATGGAATCAAAGACTGAGAAGATATACAGCGAGATGAAGCTAACCATCGTCATCAAAACCGCATACAGGATGGAAAAAATGACCTTGGTCTTGATCTCCACATCATAGGATTGCGCCAAACCAAAGATCATCAGCAATGCGACACAAGAGGCTATATAAGAATTCATCGGAATGACTAAATAAATGAAACAAAGCAATCCGTAAACCATGAAGTAAACGATCCGGTTAGGCTTCCTGGCGGACTTGTCAAAGACGGAAGTGAAGAAAAAGTTGGTTTGAAAGCACATCACCAGCAGCACACAGAAGACTATTGGCAGGTTATATAGAATCATACGAATTACCCTTCATGATCATAAATTTGGTGTAGTAATCTTTAACCTCTTTGATCTTGGACCGGCCTATAGGAAGCTCCATCCCATTCGACATGAGAACGGAGCCGCTGGCGAACTTCTTCACATGCAGCAGGTTGATAATTATAGAACGGTGGATGTGCAGGAAGTTACTGTCTTTTAGAGCTGCAGCATAATCTGCAATAATCCCTTTGCTCTCATAGACTTGAGCTGTGGTGATCACATGCAGCTTGCTTTTTATCGTTAAGCTTTTGGCGACCTCAATCGCAATGATATCATCATATCTTAATACGACCTCGTCATAACCGGATTTAATGACCATATACTTTTTATCCTGAGCCTGGAAGTATTGGCACAGCTTAGTGATCTTCTCTTCCAGGAGGAGAGGGGCTACCGGTTTGATTAAATACTGGAAGGTGATGACATCGAAGCTCTCTACCATATATTGAGGGTAGCTGGTCAGAAAAATAATTTGTTCATCAAAATGCTTCAGATCCCGTATTCTCCGTGCCGTCTGAATCCCATTCATCCCGCCCATCTCCACATCAAGAATTAGAATATGGAAGGGCGCTTCGCCACGCTCATAATAAGCGGCCAGCTGCTCCCCTGAGTGAAACAACTCCATTTCGAATTCTATATTTGCCTTGATGGATAAGCCAATCAGAGTTCTCTTAACAAGCTCCCGCTGCTTCTCCTCATCATCGCATATCGCTACTCTATACATGAATGTCCCCCCTTTCGTTCCGGCGCAATGACCTATAAATAGATTCACAACAGTATATAGCATTATTAATCATGACAAACAACTTCGTGGATCAAATGCAAATTAGAATCCCTGGAATGCAATCGGGTGCAGGCTCTTCTGAATGCATAGTCTATTTCTGATTGGATTTCCTGTAGACTGCCGGAGTAACGCCATATCTTTTTTTGAAAGCAAGATAGAAGGTATTTAATGAAGAAAAGCCATATTTCAGTACGATGGGCTCAATCGGCGCTTCGCTGGAGATCAGTTCGCCGCAGATGATGTTCAGCCGCTTCTCGGTAATCGTCTCTGTAATGGAGCGGTTCGTCTCGTTCTTGTACAAATTCCGGATATAATTCACCGACAGGCCAAGCTCATCCGAGAGCATCTTGACGGACAAATTGGCATCGGTCAGATGCGCTTCGATGAGCTGGTCCACCTGTCCGGCCAGACCTGCGTTCCTGGAGACACTGCGGACGGCAGCAATCTCCTCCAGAAATTTGGCGGATACCTCTGCCATCCACTCCGTGACAGCTTCCAGGGTCTCCAGCTTAATAATCTGATTCTCTACCGAGGTCAGACTCCAGGAGCTGGGCAGCACAGGCTGATGGGTGATCTCCTGCATTGAGCGGCGGATTTCCATGAATAAGGTGATCAATGACATTTTGCATTCGAAGTAAGGCCGTTCCCGGAGTGAAGAAATGGCGGTATGCAGGCAGCCGAGGAAGGCGGAAGCATCCGCCCTATGGATGGCCTGAACCATTTGCCGTTCCAGCTCCAGCGGCATGTGATACAGCCCGGCCGGACTTGCATCGGCATACTCCTCAATTACCAAGGCTCCTTGCCCCAGACGGAAGCGTTCCTGAGTCAGCTCGTAGGTCTCCATATAACCCTCATGAAGTTCATTCAGCCCCTCCAAGTGCTTGCCGCAGGCGACGGTGGTTCCGATGGACAGGAATTGGGCGACAAGCCGCTGCGCCTGCTGCAGCTTCCCGGCATACATAGCCGCAGATTGCCCCCTGTTAAGCGGGAGAAGCACAGCCACATGATCCTTGCCCATATCAACGGTCAGAATCCCTTTCATCGCATCCGGCTGCAGGGATTCCTGGATAATATTAGCCATGGCGAAGCGCAACAACCGCTGGTCTTTTTCCGAATACCGTACAGTAAAGGAAGCGAACTGGTCTATCCGGAAGATCGCTACCGCTATTCCCTCCTCAGACAGTTCAATGCCAAGCTCCTTACAGCTGTTGCGGATTTCCGCAATGGATAAGGTAAGCCCTCCCAATAATTCCCGTATAAACCGCTCCCGGGCCAGGAACTTGTTCTTCCGTCCGTGCTCGGTCAGCTCATGGATCCGCTCATTCTGGGAGACGAAGACCTGGGATAAATACACCAGCTCATTGGCTTCATTCTGCCCGTCCAGCTGCTCCGCGTGATGCTGTTCCATCACATTGTGAACCAGCTCCTGGATCGGTGAATATACCCGTTTGGATAATAGAATGATCACCCACAGAGAGGCGGCGAACAGTCCGCCGAACAACAGCAGCGTCAAGTTCCGCAGCCAGGTGATTTTGCTCAGAATAATCGATTTGGGAATCGTCTCAATAAATCTCCAGCTCTGGATGCCATTGATGGAGGTATTGGCGTAGACCAGCATTTGCTCCGGGAAGTTCTGCGGCTTAACAATCTTCCAGCCGTTCGCCTCCTTATCTGTGGCCTGGCTGAACTCCTGAATCTGCTCTGCGTCCAGCTTCACGGTGCTGAACACCAGCTCCTTCTTGTCATTGAGCACAAAGACACTGGTCTCCAGAACATTGCTGTTATTCTGCAGCAGCGTCATGATGTTGTCCGCATCGACATTCAGTACAAAAGCAGAGATGGATTTGCCGGTCTCATAGGGGATGATTGCCGTAATGACTTTCTTCTCCTTGCCGGATTCCAGCGGCAGTATAAGGGTCCGGGGAATAAGGAAGGCTCCGTCAGTCAGTTTGCGGGTCCGCAGCCGCTGTAATACCTCCTGGTCATAGAAGCCGTCATATTCATTCACGCCCAGCCGGGAATCGATAATTTGCTGCGTATAATCATTAATCAGATAGACCGAATCGATAGAGGGATTGCCTTTCTTGATGTTCATGAGCCGGCTCCACACTGCATAGGTGTCCAGGTCTGTGTGCTGCTCTGAGAGCGCATAAGCTTCTATTTGGACATCGGAGCTTGAGGAATAGGCATAATTGATGGACCATTCCATGAGCTGCGCTGTATTCTTGGCTCCATTGACTAACAGGGACTCGGAGTGGTCGCCGATTTCCTTGAGCAGGGTTTTTGAGGATAGAGAATAGAGGGCAATGAATGAAACCGCCAGTACGATAACATTGGCGCTGACAAAATAAATGATGATTTTGATGAAAGTCGAGCGTTGCTTGATAAAATTCAACCGGGATAGTTTGAATTTAGGCATGTTGTACCCCCGTCTGTATCTCTGTGGATTGATAAGGCAGGTTCATTGTATCATATCGCTGCTTTTGATAAAGACAATCGATGGTTCCTGGAACTGTGATGCTTTTGGGAAGCCCGCCGATTCATGCATACAGTAGCCAGCGTTAATTCCCGCAATGGTCTGCAGTATCAAAGCCTGATATATTTCTCCCAGACAAAGCTTGTAACGAATCATTCACGAGGGGGTACACAGGAATGCCAAATGTCCGGAAACGCGGGGCAGGCTACAAACTGCAGCAAATTGCACGCAATCCTTTTTTATACGGGATGGCGGTGCCGGGATTGCTCTTCTTTCTTATCTTCAGTTATTTTCCGATTTACGGAATCCTTATTGCATTTAAGAACTATGACTTTTCCAAAGGGATCACCGGGAGCGACTGGGTAGGCTTCCGCAACTTCAATTATTTCTTTACATCGGATGATTTCTGGACCATCCTGCGCAATACACTGCTGCTGAATGTGCTGTTCATTGTGTTCACCACGCTTGCAGCGGTTCTTATCGCTCTGATGTTTAATGAGATCCGCAATAAGTATTTCAAGCGGATTTCGCAGTCGCTGATCTTTCTTCCTTATTTCATGTCATGGATTGTGATCGGCATGCTGGTGCAATCGTTCCTGGGAGGCGAATCACCGCCGGTCAATGCATGGATTCAGCATTTGGGCTTTGCGCCGGTCAATTGGATGTTTGAATCCGCCTTATGGCCATGGATTCTTACGATTATCCGCGTGTGGCAGGGTGCCGGCTACTTGTCGATTATCTTTTTGGCGGCTATCACGGGCATCTCCGAGGATCTATATGAAGCAGCGCGGATAGACGGCGCCTCCAAGCTGCAGATTATGCTGCGGATTACGTTGCCGCTGCTCGTTCCGACCATTTCCATTATGACCCTTCTGTCGGTCGGCAGAATCTTCAACGGCGATTTTGCCATGATCTATGCGATTATCGGAGATAACTCTCTCTTGTATCCGGCAACGGATGTGATTGATACCTTCGTATTCCGTTCTATGCGGCAGCTTCATGATTTCGGGATGTCCTCCGCGGTGGGCTTGTTCCAGTCGGTAATGGGTCTGATCTTCGTGATTATCGCCAATGCGGTTACACGCAAAATGTCCAAAGAATCCGCTTTGTTCTAGGAGGGAAAAGAATTGAAACAGACGTTGTCTGACCGTTTATTTAGTATTTTTGCCTATGTGGTACTCATCTTGTTCACCCTATTCTGTATCCTTCCGTTTCTGCTGATGGTCATCGGCTCGTTCACGGAGGAGAGTGAGCTGATTGTGAACGGCTACACGCTGTTCCCCAAAGCGTTCTCGATTGCCGCCTACAAGGCGCTCCTGCATTCGGACGCCCTGTACAATGGATACGGTATCACCCTCATCATTACAGTGGTGGGTACGGTCGCCGCACTCTGCATTTCGGCCATGCTGGCTTATTCGCTGGCCAATAAGCGCAATGTGCTGCAGACTCCATTTTTGCTGTTCTGCTATCTGCCCATGCTGTTCTCGGGTGGAATTATTCCCTTCTATATTGTGGTCAGCCAATGGCTGCATCTGCAAAATACAATCTGGGCGCTGATTCTTCCGCTGCTCTGCCAGCCCTTTCTTGTATTCCTGCTCGTAAGCTTCTTCAGAACGGTTCCGGAGGAGCTGGAGGAAGCGGCACGTATAGACGGCGCCAATGAGATGAGAGTGTTCTTTCAGATTATCCTTCCGATCTCCAAGCCGATTCTGGCTTCGGTGGGCTTGTTCTACGCCCTCAATTATTGGAACGACTGGTACATGGGGCTGATGTTTATCGATAACGAGAAGCTGTTCCCGCTGCAGCTGATACTGCGCCGGATGGTCTCTAATATGGAAGCGGCCAAGAATCTGATCCCGGCTTCCGCTGCAATCTCTACCGTGGCGCCGACTTACGGGGTCCGCATGGCAACGACCGTGCTGACCATTGGTCCGATTATCCTGCTCTATCCCATGCTGCAGAAATATTTTGTCAAAGGACTGACGGTAGGGGCAGTCAAAGGGTAAGCCGCGTTTGGCAACAACCGGATTTCCGGTTATCGCATATAAGCATTATTATGAATGGGGGAGGGTTATTGAAATGAGATCAAAAAAATTGTTCAGCATTACTCTGGCTGCGGTTCTGTCACTATCCATGCTTATGTCCGGCTGCGGGGGGAACGGAAATAATAAGGCGGGGGCTCCGGATAACGGAGCGGGTCAAGACAGCTCAGGGGGCAACCCGAAGGAAATTGTCGAATTAAAGGCATATTTCCCGGGTGATAAGCCTGCCGGCTTCGAGGATGTATTGAAGGCGGTCAATGAAAAGCTGAAGGCGGACAACGTAGGCGCTTCATTAAATATTAATTTCCTTCCGTGGTCCGACTACGGCAATTCGGTCTCAGTCAAAATGTCGGCGGGCGAGGAGTTCGACATGTATCTGGATGCGCCGTGGTTGTCGATGTCACAGATGATTGCCAGCGGCTCCATTATTCCGCTGGATGATATGGTAGCGTCGCGCCAGGAATTGAAGGCTTCCATTCCCGATCAAATGTGGGATGCCAACAAATTCGGCGGGAAGATCATGGGGATTCCGCTCGGGACTGTACAGGGAACCTTATACGGGTTCGTTATCCGCAAGGATCTGCGCGAGAAATACGGGATGCCCGAGCTGAAGACAGTAGCCGATGTGGAGAAATTCCTCTATACCGTCAAAGAGAAGGAAACAACGATCAAGCCGTTTGTAATCGACGGACGCAAAGCAGATAAGCTTACAGCGCTATTTAATGATACCTTGAATACGGGCAAAGAAAGCTTTATCGAGACCTTAGTGCCTATGTTCTATTATTCGCTCGACAGCAAGAAGGTTGTAGGAGCATGGGAGGCCAAGACACTGGACCAATCCTTCGAGCGGGCGACCAAGTACTATGAAGACGGCATCCTGTCCAAGAATATTGCCCAGGAGCAGAATGCCCAGACCTTATTTAACCAGGGGAAATATGCGGCAACCTATTATGCGGCCGATGGCGTAGAAGGCCTTAAGTATCTGGATGCGCTCAAGATTGACGGAGCCGAGCTGGAAGTGGTGGTTCCCCACGACGAGACCTCCAAGCCATATTCCAATTACCAGCAATGGAACTTCCTCACCATTCCCAAAGCTTCGAAGCATGCCGAACTGGTTATGGATGTAGCGAATTGGCTGTCGATTAAAGAAAATCACGATCTGCTGGAGTATGGTGTTGAAGGAAAGGACTGGGAATCCGTAGGCGATACAAGTTACAAGCAGCTTTCCGGATATGTATTCCCCGGCTTTGTGCTCACCTGGCGACCAACGCTGGAGCGTACTCCGGACAACATGCTGGCCGGTGACAAGGAATGGGTTGAAAAGGCCGGCGCCGCTGATTTCTTCAACTTAAGCCCGATCACCGGATTCAGCTTCGATGCCGAGCAGGTGAAGACCGAATACGCCAAGACCACACCGTTCTTCGACTCTGTATTCCTGCCGCTGTCCCAGGGGGTATTGCCGGCAGATAAAGGCAAAGAAATGCTGAAGGACAAGATTCTCGGGGTCGGCGGCCAGAAGGTCATTGACGAGATTCAGAAGCAGATTGATGCGGCAGTCGCCAAATAGAGCAGAAAGAGGAGATATGAATGACAGTAATACGATCTGAACATAATCCTATCGTCAGGACGGCCGATGTTAAGCCTTCACGGCCGGACTTCAAGGTGCTGGGAGCCTTCAATGCCGGGGTTGCCGTGTATGGGGAAGAGACTATTCTACTGCTCCGTGTGGCGGAAGCGCCGGTCAGCAGCTGCGAAGGAGAAGTGCTGATCCCGAAGCTGGATGAGGCTACCGGGGAAATTACGGTAGAACGTTTGTCGTCAGATGATGAACGGTATGACTTCAGTGATACCCGCTTTGTAGCAGAGAAGGGCCGGATGGTGATGCTGACCTCCATGTCCCATCTTCGCGTGGCACGCAGCAAGGATGGCATCCATTTCACCGTAGAGGATCAGCCGGCGATCTTCCCGATGACGGCGCTTGAAGCCTGGGGAGTGGAAGATCCGCGCATCACGCAGATTGGAGAGAAGTATTACATTACTTACAGTGCGGCTTCTTCCCGCGGGGTAGGCGTAGGGCTGGCGGAGACTGGCGACTTTGTAACCTACAAGCGTCACGGAGTGATTCTGGCTCCGGAGAACAAGGATGTGATGCTGTTCCCTGAGAAGATTGGCGATAAATACTATGCCTTGACGCGTCCGGTGCCGCATTCCTTCGGTGCGCCGGAAATGTGGATCGCCGAATCGCCGGACCTCCTGCATTGGGGCAATCACCGTTTCCTGATGGGACTCCGCGAAGCATCCTGGGACGGCGGCAGGATGGGCGGCGGAGCCGTGCCGCTCCGGACGGAGCGGGGCTGGCTGACGCTGTACCACGGCGCTGATACCAAACACCGCTATTGCATGGGAGCCGTACTGCTGGATCTCGAAGATCCGGGCAAAGTGCTGGCGCGTTCAACCCGGCCGTTCATGGAGCCGGAGGCGGATTATGAAGTGAACGGTTTCTTCGGGGGCGTAGTCTTCTCATGCGGTGCCCTGTTAATCGGGGATACCGTCCGCATGTATTACGGGGCTGCTGATGAAGTGATGGCGGTTGCCGATATTCCGCTGAATGATATTTTGGATACATTATTATATGAAGAGAATTAAGTATTCTATCCGGTATATATAGTTTGTGAGGAGCAGCCAGGGATGGCTGCTCCTTATTTTGGCTGGGGATGTCAACTGATTATCATCTCCGGCTGAAAGGATGCAAATTCCATTTACAATATACCCAGGCACAGTCTGGTTATTTGAATATTCTAAGCTGTACCCCAATTTAGAGGAGGAATTAATGATGAGTGAAAATGTAGGCGGATATGGTGTAGGCGGATACGGCGGTTTGGGCGGAGGACTGACTTCAACTGCCGGCATTCTGGTTCTCTTCATTTTATTGGTTATTATCTCTAAAGCATTTCTTATTTAATTCGCTTTCACTCTATACTCATTTTTGATCCGCCAGTGCAGCTGGCGGATTTTTTCATTCCTGCACGGTCTCTGTTTACGGAAGGAATTGCCGCTGCGGCAGGATTGCAGCAGCTGGATTTGTCGCAGTATTCACGAACTCATCATAGGTCTTAAGCGGCTCTTATGCTGTAGATGATTTTGGTGAAAGTACCGTAAACAGCAGATCGAACTGAAATAAGCCTGCTTATCGCAAATAAAATGAATAAATCGAAAGATTTTATAATAGTAAGGAAATTTAAAAAGCTGGTATCATGAAGAGAGTGCAGCAGGCTTGCATAACTAGAGGTTATTTATGAAAGCGTTTTATTTAGCGGGTGCCGAAAAGTAAGCGCGTATACAGAGAAAAGGGGGAGCAGCATGAACAAATACGGTTATAAAAAAACCATATTCAATCACCTGGTTTTATCCTATACCATTCTTTCTGTTGTTCTAATCAGCACGATGGGCGGCTACTGGTATACCCAGGCCAACCGTATGATGGACCAGGAAATCGCCAAGGACAGTGTCACCCGGCTGAATGCCGTTCAGACGTTTATAGAACAGACGCTGCTCAAAAAATATGAGGATAACCTGCAGAACAAGGCCTTATCCATCAACTTTATACAGAGTAATGCCAACCTGAGCCAGTTGCTGTACGGGGGCTGGAAGGGGAATCTGAGCCGGGTGGCTTCCTTCAATAATGATCTGGAGTTCTTCAAGGTGGAGAATACGGGTGTTACCAATGTTGCGGTATATTTCCCAGGGAATGATTATGTGGTGGATGCAGACAAATTTTATATGAAAACGGCCAATTCGCTGGAATCGGGTTTCTACTGGAAACTGGCCCATATGCCTCTTAAGAAGTGGACAGTCCGGACTAACGCAAACGGTGAGCAGGTTATCAGCTATGTGATTAAACTTCCCTATCAATTGCCGAGCGTGAAGGCTGCGGGGTATTTCATCATCGATGTAGGCGTGAATTATCTGCAGACGGTTGTGGCTCCTATGCTCAGTTCCCCGGAAGATAAGCTTCTCGTATTGGATGGAACGGATCATGTGCTGTTCTCGGCGGGCGGTGAGAACAACAGGATCGACGAGCTTTTGCAGGAAGCGCTTGGTTCGGGATCGTTCCAGGAAAGAAGGATTAAGGAGGGCGGAGTGCCGGGGGTCTTGTCACAGCTTCCAGCCGTTCATTCGGCTCATCAGTGGACTTACGCGATGTACCGGCCAACCAATACCGTTGAACTCTTTACCGAGCATCTAAAAACAGGGCTGTATACCGCCTCTGCCATTATTATTCTGTTCGGACTTCTGATCTCTTTCCTGTTCTCCAAACAGCTCTACATTCCCATCAAACAGCTGATGGCCAAGATCGGCAGCTTCCAGCCGGCCCATGCTCATCTCTCCCGCAGGAATGAGTATATGATTATCGGAGACACCTTTTCCTTAATGAACGACAAGATTGTGGATCTGGAGTCCCAGGCCAGGAAGAATGAGCTCATCAATCTGCTGCTTGGGGTCAGCCAGAACGAGGAGCCTCAGGAAAGAGTACTGCCTGATACCGCTTATTGCGCAGCATACCTTCAGCTTAGCGCAGGGGAGCCGGAGGGGTTAAAAGCCAGATACGAGCTCTACAGCACGCTTCCGGGAGAATTCATCTCACTAAATGCAAGAGAGGCAGTCATTCTTTACTACTTGGAGCAGGAACAGGGATTTGACCCGTCCATCCTTATCAATGATCTGCAGGGATTGCAGCGGATATCCGGCGAGGGCTTCACATTTCAGGCGGCCATTGGCCGGAAGGTTCATTCTATTGAAGAGATTCCGGATTCCTACCAGACGGCGCAGCAGGCCAGCCGGTATCATTATATCTACGGCAAGCATACGGTGATTTCATTCCACAAGACGCAGCCCCTGAATGCGGAGCCTATCTTCTTCAACTTTGATCATTACAGCAATGCGCTGAAGGCCGGCGATCTTAAGGGAGTGAATGATTTCCTGGATACCTTTGTCTCAGCGTTACATAAAGAAGAGGTGCAGATTGATGCCGCGGAGCTGGCCGTGCTTCAGCTGATTGCCCAGCTCTACCAGTGTGTAATCGAGCTGAAGCTGCAGCATCTGCTTCCGTATTCCAATCTGTTTGACGAGCTGAAGAAGGATACGCTGTACGAAACAATGACAAGCATCCGTAAGCTGTGTACAGAAATTTCGGAGCTGATGAATGCTGAAGGCAATCATGCCCATGCAGAGGTCATCCGTACGTTGAAAGCTTTCATATCCAGCCACCTGCATGAGGACTTATCGCTGCAGATTCTGTCCAGGGAAGTCTCGCTGGCACCTGCTTATATCTCCACCCTGTTCAGTGAAGTCACCAAAACCCCGTTCACCGAATATGTAACGAAGCTAAGACTGGAGAAGGCCGCCGAGCTGCTGATTGCCGATCCGCGGCTGTCCATCGCTGTCATTGCCGAGCAGGTCGGCTACCGTAATCCGCAATATTTTCACAGTAAATTCAAAGCCCGGTACGGCGTCACTCCTGTCCAATACCGGAAATCGCATAAGGATCAAGCGGATTGGATCACTTTGGAGAATTGAATGCCCTAGCAACGCCAGCCTTAAATATTAATTATCCCGAACCTTCACGCCAATGAAGGTTTTTTGTTTGTATAGGAAATGATGCAGTTTGAAAAGGTGAGGATAAAGGTGAAGAAGCGGCTTATGCGGCGTGGAACGACACCTACGGGAGTCTGGATACCGCGGCAACTGAAAAATAGATGTATATTCTACACTTGCTAAAGGGCGCTTCAGCATTTTGAGTAGCGGCTACTATTCATAAGAAAGAGGCGCTGATTTGTTCATATTTCGGCCGAAAGTGGATAAACGCTTGAATAATTGAACTTCTGCAGGCTGGAAAACGAAAGAAAGTATAAGGAATTGAATGAAGTTGAACTAGAAAAAGCGCTTCCATAAATCTAAACTTACATTTGTGAGCGGCACATGATGAATATACCGGGATTGTCTATTTTGGAAAGGAGCAACTGTAATGACCTCGCTTGTCACTTCGGATGGTAAAACCCAGGCCGGGAGAAGAACCTCAAAGATCGCAGCAGTATGGAAAGAATATAAAAAATGCAGGTATCTCTTTCTATTACTCACACCCGTACTGATCTGGTACGCCGTATTCGCATACTCGCCTTTGTATGGAATTCAGCTGGCTTTTAAGGATTTTCGGATTATGGACGGGATCTGGGGGAGCCCCTGGGTCGGACTCAAGCATTTCAAATTTCTGTTCCTGCAATCGCCTGACTTCTTCAAAATTCTGGGGAATACGGTTGTCATCAGTATCTATCATATTGTATTCGGCTTCCCCGCCCCGATCATTCTTGCGCTGATGATTAATGAAATCCGGTCATCCAAATTTAAGAAGGTCGCCCAATCGCTTACCTATCTGCCCCATTTCTTCTCTTGGGTCATTCTGGGCGGGATTCTGATCACCTTGCTCTCTCCCTCCACGGGAGTGGTGAACTATCTGATTACATTGGTCGGTCTGGAGCCGATCTATTTTCTTGGTGATCCCCATTATTTCAGATTCACACTGGTGACCTCAGCGATCTGGAAGGAAGTAGGCTGGGGGACGATTATCTATCTGGCTGCGCTGACGGGAGTTTCCCCCGATTTATATGAAGCGGCTGTCATGGACGGGGCAAGCAGGTGGAAGCAGACCCTCAAAATCACGCTGCCGTCCATCCTGCCCGTTATTGTGCTGATGCTTATTCTGCGGATGGGCGGAATTCTCGATGCAGGCTTCGACCAGATACTGAACCTGTACTCGCCCGCAACCTATGGAGTAGCTGATATTCTGGACACGTATGTCTACCGGGTAGGCTTGCAGAATTTTCAATTCAGTCTGACGACTGCGGTAGGGCTATTTAAGAATGTGATCGCTTTTATGCTGGTGCTGTTCACCAATTATATCTCGAAGAAGCTTGGGCAAGACGGATTATTCTAATTTGAAAGGAGCACCAGGCAGTGAGACAAGGCAAAGGTAGTACGTTGTTTCAAATCTTTCTGATTTCGTTCATGGTTATTCTCTGCATTATCATGTTGTATCCATTTGTTCATATGCTGGCGATCTCGTTCAGCAGTCCCGCAGAGTCGTTAAGACTGGGCATCCATCTCTATCCGAAGCAGGTTTCGTTGTATGCATGGGAGCGGGTACTCGGGAAACATGATATCTGGATCGGCTTCGGCAATACCGTCTTCAGAACTGTAGTGGGTACGGTATGCTCCGTTCTCTTCATGTCCATGGGCGCCTATCCTCTGTCGAGAAGATATCTGCCCCACCGCAATGTGTTTACGCTGCTGATCGTATTTACGATGTTCTTCGGCGGCGGCCTGATTCCAACCTACTTTCTGATTAAAAACCTCGGGCTGCTGGATACCCGTGCGGTATACATATTGCCGGGGCTGGTCAGCACCTTCTCCATGCTCATTCTGCGCAATTTCTTCCAGGCGATCCCTGATGAGCTGGAGGATTCAGCCAAAATTGACGGAGCGAACGATTTGCGGATTCTTTTCCAGATTGTACTGCCGCTGTCCCTGCCGGTTCTGGCTACGCTGTCTCTATGGTCGGCAGTTGGACACTGGAACGCCTGGTTTGACGCTGTGCTCTATATCCAGGACCCTGACAAGCAGGTTCTAACCACCTTTTTGCGGAGAGTTGTGATTACAGGCGAGGACCTATCCATGTACGCCTCCAATACAACAAATACGGCTTTGGGATATCAGGAACCGATTAAGGCGGCTACGCTGATGTTCACGGCTCTGCCGATTATCATTGTCTATCCGTTCCTGCAGAAATATTTCGTCAAAGGTACAATGGTAGGCTCGCTCAAAGGTTAACAGGATTTACTCAATCTGCTATACAGGCAGTATTGTTTAAATAACAAGCATCAGAGAACAAAAGGGAGGATATTAGAAAAATGAAAACAAAATCATGGTTGACCGGTATGGCAGCATTGCTGCTGTCCACCTCGTTGCTTGCCAGCGGGTGCAGCAATAACGGAAATAATAGTACTTCTTCATCCAATACTCCAGCAAATCCGGGAACGGAAGCGCCGATTGAAATTACTTGGGCGAACAACTGGAACGCGCCGGAAGCTGACAATAACTATGTGCAGAAATTCATTGAGCAGAAATTCAACGTCAAAATTAAAAATGTGAAATTTGAAACCGCGACCTGGAAGGAACAGCTGGGGGTCATGCTTGCCTCAGGCAACATACCGGATGTTCTGGCTGTCGATGGAACAGTCGGAGATATGGTGCAATGGGCGGATCAGGGCGTAATTGCCAGTATTCCGGTGGAGGATATTAAGACTTATATGCCTAAGTATGTGGCAGACGTAGAGAGTATTGATCCCAAGGCATGGGATGCCGGGAGCTATAACGGCAAGAACTGGGGAGTTCCCAAGGTCTGGTCCAACGGCAGCACAGGCTTCATGCCGGCGTATAACGGACAATGGCTGAAAGCGATTGGCTACAGCGAGGCTCCGAAAGATCTGACAGAGCTGGAAGATGTGCTGACCAAGTTCACGAATGATGATCCGGATGGCAACGGCAAGAAGGATACCTTCGGGATGTCCGGCCGTGGTAAAGATGCGCAAATGCAGATGTTTAATCCGATCTTTGCCGCTTATGGCGTGAATCCGTTCCAGTTCAAACTGGGAGCTGACGGTAAAGTGGAATACGGCGCGATTACGGAAGAAGCCAGACAAGGGCTGGCACTTCTGAACAAGTGGTACGAGGCCGGAATTATTGATCCTGAGTTCGTTACTGACGACAACGGCTCGATTCAGAACAAATTCATCAGTCTGCGCACAGGAATGTTCGATACCGGGATGTGGCATCATCTGTACAAGGATGGATATTTCGGGCAGGTAGCGACGGATAAAGGAATTGAGCTGGTGCCGGGGACACCGCTTACCGGGCCTGATGGCAAGAAGTATGCGTTCTCCAATGGCGCCTTGCAGCCTCCGATCTTCTTCGGCGTTCAGCTTGAGAAGGATGATAAGAAAAGACAGAGGATTCTGGAGATTCTGGAATATGCCGCAACGGATGCAGAAGGCTATCTGACCACCACTTTCGGTAAAGAAGGCGTAACGTATAATCTGGAAGGCGATCTGGCTGTGGCTATCGAGAATCCGGCGGAAACCTTGGCCGCATTAGGTGTAGGCTTCTATAATCCGCTCGGCGGCAAGGTGGAAGCGATGACGAAATATCATTTCTCTGCTGACAAAATTGCCTTCCGTGACAAGTACACCAAAATTGACGGACTCACTGTGTTGACAGACCTGATGCAATCGACCGTCATGACCACGAAGGCGCAATATGAGACGATTCTGACTACGCTTCAGACCCAATTCTATATTAAAGCTATCACCGGGGAAGCAGACACGGATAAGGCATTTGATGATTTCAAGGCCCAGTGGCTGAAGTCAGGCGGACAAGCGGAGCTTGATGAAGCGCAGAAGATATACGAAGAACGCAGCAAATAACACTATTACATGCACGAATTTGTGAGCCGGCTGTGCAGACATGGAGACATGCCTAAGCACGGCTGGTTTCATCATTTACTGATAGGAGTGGGAATATTGCTATCTGACAATACGATTCATGTCTATCCGGCACCGGAGGGTGCCGTGCACAACACCGATTTCTCCGTCCGCGTCCGGACGCCGGGTGAGGAGTGGAAGCCGCTCTTCAGCTACAATGTCAAAGTGGATATGCACAATGTACGGAACGCATCTATGGTCATGTTCGATTGCTCCGGAACGGTTGAAATCGAAGTAGAATATCATCCTGAAACGGTTCGGGAGGCTGTGATCCGGCCGCTTTCAGCCGGCTTAGCGGGTGAAATAAGCGGCCGCAGCTTGTCGTTCACCATTGACGGGCCTAAGCTGCTGTCGGTTGAAGTCAATGGCGAACGGTTTCATAATCTCCATATTTTTGCGAATCCGCCGGAAGAGCAGCTGCCGGACATGGAAGGCGGTGAGCTTCTGATTCTGGAGCCGGGAATTCATAACACAGAGGAGCTCCAGCAACAGCTGGAGCATACTGCGGATGCGGATGCTCAGCGAATCCTCATCTTCAGACCGGGCCTTCACCGGCTGAATGAACCGCTGCTGCATCTTCCATCCTGCAGCACGGTGTATATCCCGGGAGGCGCAGTAGTTTATGGAGGTTTTGTATGTGACGGGGTTCATGATGTGACAGTAAAAGGCCGGGGCATTCTGTACATGTCGGATTATGAGAAGAATACCTTTTACCGGGGCTTCGACATTAAATATTCCCGTGATATCTACATCGAAGGGATAACAGTGGTTGATCCCCCGCACTACACCGTACTTCTCGGCCAGTCGGAACATATTCTGATCCGCAACCTGAAATCGTTCAGTACGCGCGGCTGGTGTGACGGCATTGATATGATGGCCTGCAAACAGGTCACCATTGAAGGAGGTTTCCTCCGCACATCTGACGATTGTATTGCGGTGTATGCTTCGCGCGGTGAATACCGGGGCGATACGCGGGATGTCTCGGTCAGCGGCTCCATCCTGTGGGCGGATGTCGCCCACCCGGTCAATATCGGCACGCACGGCGATTATGATGGAGACGGCGATGTCATTGAGAATATCCGGTTCACGGAGCTCGATATCCTGGAGCATCATGAGCCTCAGCCCGATTACTGGGGTTGCCTGGCGATTAACGCAGGTGACAACAATACCGTCCGCAATGTAGCGTATGAGGATATCCGAATTGAATCGTTTGAGCTTGGTGAATTGTTCAATCTGCGGGTATTGCAGAACGAGAAATATAACCCTGCTCCGGGCAAGCGGATTGAGCAGATTACGTTCAGGAACATTCACTTTAACGGTACCTGCACGAACCCTTCGCATATTGAGGGCTACGACGATGCCCGGGTTGTCCGGGACGTTACTTTTGAGAATGTAACGGTGAACGGCAGCGCGTTTCAATTGGAGGAGCCGTATATGATTATCGGGAAGCATGCTGACGGGATAAAGGTATTGTGAGGGGGTGTCCAAAAGTGGATTGTCTACAAGCTGAGAAAGGTGCCTTCTTATAATGCATACAAGTTAAAAGAGCAGCGCTTCTCCTGTTATGGGAGGAGTGCTGCTTTATGTTTGGTCTATGGATTTTTTTATTTTAAAGATTGTAGATGCATTCCCCGCTTAAACAGCGGAGAGGACGGACTGACCCGCGGAAAAGCGGCAGCGTCCATCCAAGTGCTAACGTATATCCTTCTCAAACCGGCTTAAGGAGTGACCTCTGTAAAGGTAGCATCTGCACTGAATGCAGAACCGGACTCGGCCTGTGCGAATAACAGATAATTTACGTGCCGCAGGTATTTGGTCTGGTCTGTCCACATTTGGTAAGAGGACTTCTGCGGGTCGGCCAAGCCGGCTACACGGCGGAAGGTCGCCTCGTTGTTAAAGGCTGCTGTGCTGTCGTTCGGGTCCAGCCATACTTCCCCGTTGGAACGGACCCGCAGGAACCGTCCCGGGTAGTTGACAGACTCGAATGATACACCACCCGCATTAGCCAGCCCGGTTACCATTTTAAATTGTGAATCCTGTGCAGGGGAGACGCCGGAGTCTATCCGGGCGCGGTAGCTGCTGTGCCGGATGAAGCGGTCCGGATAGTTATACGACTGCAGGCGGACATTCACGGAGACCGGTTCGAGTCTCCATTGCTGGTGGCTGCCGAGGGTATATCTCCATTGATCAATCAGGGCAGCTTCACTAGTCGAGGCGCTGACCACATCGGCCGGCTTATTTGAATGCACAGGGGTAATCCGGTAGTATCCGCTGCCCGTAGGGATAAAAGCGAACCTCTGATGGTCTCCGCCGTTGCCGGAGTAGATTTGGAATTTGGCTCCATGGTCCAGAGAGCCGCTTGCGACCTCGAGGAACAGCCCGCTCTGCGCATTCTTAATGCTGTACTGGCCGCCGCCCAGATGGGTTACGGTCCATTGCTGGCTGACTGCCCCGGTATAAGTTGATTTCCGTACCGGGGAACTGTTCGCCGTACCGGCGGCTTCCAGAGCCTTGCCGTCCAGACGTACGGTGAACCTGTACGTGCCATCCGGGATATTGCCTCCTGGAAGAGAAGCCGATTCCCCGGAGCCTGCCGGACGGGTATAGAGCAATGTGCCGAATCCAAGCTGGTCAAAGGTGGAGGGATACTGCGTATTGGCGCCACCTTCCGGTCTTGTCAGCGCGGCGCGGGCGGCAATATTGGGGACCGACAGTCCCTTCCGGTTGGCATAATGGTTATAGATCATTTCCCAGATGGGGCGGACCTCATTGCGGCTGGCATCGGACACAACCGTCTGGGTCTGGACGGTACCGTTCGTGCCGGTGCCCCACTCGTAGGCAGCAAACGGTACATCTGCCCCGTTATTGTATTTGGCTACATATTCAGCGGCCCGCAGGAAGCGGTTGTTCGCCCAGCCGTACAGATCGTCGCCCTGATGCCAGGTCATCTCATTAATTACAGCCATCAGGCCGACGCCGAGCTGGGTATGCGCCTGGTCGCGCCCGGATTCCTGCCACTGGGCCAGCCCATTCGGATGAAGGAAGGGAATCGCATTATAAATCGAGCCATTGCCGGCCCCATGCTTGTAATATTCAACTCCAATATTGTAGATATCCGCGCGGTCACAGAAGATTCCGATAGCCACAGCCGAAGCCATATTAGCCAGATCCCAGTTGGCCCAGTAATTCTGGATGTAGGCGTCATTATGATCCTGGCCGAATTCATTGCCGATCAGGAACCGTTCATTCAGCGGTTTATAGAAGACATTGATCAGCATATCCTGCATCTGCGTTACATTAAAGCCGGGATAATCCCGCATGAGTTCGGCTGCATTGGCCAGTTCATAACCATACAGGCCGGATGCCAGATAACGGTCCGCATTGCCTGAGACGGCCGTAAGGGTAGACGACCAGGCATTCAGAATATCGCGGGCGGTGTCTCCGTTGGCCGTGCTGCCGCTGATCTTCCAGCGCAGGGCATTCTGGTAAGCACGGGCTGTATCGTTGTAGAGCAGCGCCACATTATCCCCGGTGCCGCCGCGGATAATCGTGGCGGTTGCCCGCGGGGTCCAGCCGGCCTGCGACAGCGGGCTGTTCATGAGCTGGTTCCAACCGTCCAGATACGGCTGGGTTCCGGCATTCACCATCTGCCTCATGCGGTCAAAATCCGCCTGTGAATGCAACAGACCCGGATGTGCAAAGCCGCCTGCCGGAGCCGCCTCCGCTTGCTTGACCGGCACGAGTCCGGTTAAACCGGCTGCAAGGGTGAGGATAAACAGGATCATCACAAATTTTTTCATTCCTTCAGCTCTCCTTCTTTTTGTGGAATCGCTTCCATCCAGTACTATAGCTGAATTCAGTCCGGGAATAAATTCCAATTATATTAGAAAGAGTGCATTTCTTAATGCTTTTTATAATCCGGATCTTTCCCGCGGGGGGATTGGAGCTTTCGTTAAAGTTTGAATGAAAACATAAGAAAACAAAAGAATTTGCAATAGATAGCAGTTAAGGAATTTGCTATGATGAGCCGTGTTTCCGCGGGGAATTTGAAATTAGAACACAAAGCTATTCATTCATAAGGAGGTTGGATATGAGCATCCGGAAATCCCTGTTATCGAAAGCGTTTGTCATTATGATCTCAAGCATCCTGTTAGCTGTAACCTTGATCGGTGACATTGCCTTGCCTACGGCTAAGGCGGAGGTCAGCGTTCCTGAACCAAGTGATCTGGTCGTTATTCATGAGACGGTCAGAGGCGGGTTTACCCATCCCGGAGTGGGGGTGACCAAGTCTGTTCTGGAAAATATGCGTGAGCAGGTGATCGCGGGGCAGGAGCCCTGGAATTCGTATTATGCGGCCATGACGAAGTCCTCCTACGCATCCAGAACCGTTACTTCAACCCAGGCCAGCGCGGCAGATCCGGCCAAGCCGAAAAGCGTCGCGGTGAACAGCAAAGGGGCATTCGTTACAGACGGATTAAGCGCGTATACACAAGCTCTTATGTATTACATTACCGGAGATGAAGTTTACCGCGCCAATGCCATGGCTATCATCCGCATCTGGGAGCAGATGGACCCGGCCCAGTATACGTATTTTACGGACTCTCATATCCATATGGGCATTCCGCTGAACCGGATGGTGACTGCGGCGGAGATTCTCCGGTACACCGGTGCCCGGAATGAGGCGCTTAGCTGGACGGAAGCGGATACCGCCAAGTTCACCTCCAATCTGATTGTGCCGATGACGGAGACCTTTCTGCACGGCAATAACTATTTCATGAACCAGCATTTGTATCCGCTGCTTGGGGCAATGTCCGGTTATATCTTCACAGATAATATAGACCGGTACAAGGAAGGCGTTGAATGGTTTACCGTTAATAGGACTGCCGTGGATCAAGGCCAGAACGGTGCGATCCGGCAGCTGTTCCGGCTGGTGACGGAAGACGCCGTAACCGGTGAGCAGCTGGAGACGCCGAGAGTTCAGCATGTGGAGATGGGCCGGGATCAGGCTCACGGCGCCGGAGATCTTACCAATGTGGAGATTCTGGGACGGCTGCTGGATGCCCAGGGCACGAAGGTTGACCCGGCGGATGGAACGCTGTCCACTGCGGATAATGCTGTAACCGCTTACGCCTTCCTGGGCAACCGGATTCTGAAGGCAGCGGATTACTTCGCCCAATATATGCTTGGCTATGACACACCCTGGACTCCCGTTGTGGCCCGCTACGACGCGGAAGGAAATCCGGTGATTTATAAAGTGCTGTCCGGTGCATACCGGGGGCGGATCGGCGGCAATGTATACGGCCAGTATTATTACTATAAATACAGCATGGGGGTGGATATAGAGAAGGAAGCTCCATACTATGCCGAAATGTTCAATAAGCGGACGCCGTATTACTGGGAATCACCCGATGGCGGAGCGGATTACTGGCTGTTCATCCCGAAGGAAGCGGCTTCCGAAGGGGCATCCACCTTGCCAGAAGTCTCGCCCAGCGCAGATTGGACAGAAATAGAGCAGCGGGCTACCAGCTTGGATACCAATGCGGTAACGCGGCAAGAAGGAGACATTTCCTACGTGCAGGTTAAGGCTACAGAAGCAGGCAGCCGGATTTCTGTGGTTGCCTCAAGCACAAGCCTGAAGACAGTCGCCCTTCGTATCCGGACGAACGGAACAGCCAGGCTGGAAGTCAACGGATGGACAGAATCAGAGCTGGTGCTGCCGGATACGAAGGGCCAGTGGAAATATATAACGCTGACCATGGATCAATACCATGGATTGGGGGATTTGATCTATTTCAAGGTCACGGGTCCCGGAACCCTGGTCGATATCGATCATCTGCTGCTGGCGCCGGCAGCCGGATTGACCCCGCCGGCCTTCACTTCCGGACCGGCAGATGTGAATGCATATGCCTATACGGGCTCTGAAGCTACACTCCAGGTAGATCTGTCTGCCAAAGATGCAGCCGCAGGCGATACTGTGACCTATCAGCTGGATCATATGCCTGAAGGGGCTGTATTCAATGAGAGCACGGGTGCGTTCTCCTGGAAGCCGGAACAGCCGGGGGTATATTCCCTGATCGTAAGCGCGGCCGATGGAGTCTCGGTAACAGCCAAAGCCGTAACCGTTACAGTAGGGGAGAGCCGGCAGGAGGCGGCAACGGCTGCTGCCGGCAGGTACAATCCGGAAACCAGCTACATCTCCACGACGCTGGCGGAATATATGGCCATGATCGGCGATGTGATGAATGCGCTGCCTGACGCGACCGATGAAGAGATGTACCGGAAGCTGGCCGGTCTGAATCTCGCCGCCCAAGGTCTGAAGGAATTGACACCCCTGATGAAGGACGGAAGCCTGCGCTATTTCGATACCATCGCCTCTTCCACCTTCGGAACAGAAATCGGAAATCTGATCGATAACGCGCCGGACAGCTTTGCCGGGTATTATCTGGCCGACAGTCTCAGCTATATTCTGGATTTCGGGGAGAGCTTCAAGGTATCCGCCACGGCCTTCGCGCTTCAAGTCAGAACCGGATTCCCTGAGCGGATAGGCGGGGCTGCAGTCTATGGCTCGAATGACAAGGAGTCCTGGACCCGGCTCACTCCGGGAATGACTACCGTATCGGATGCAATGCAGACGCTGGAGGTCGGTGAAGCGCAGCAGGAAGGACAATTCCGTTTCCTGAAGCTTCAGATGATCGAGCCGTCAAGCACGATGTTCGAATTGTCCGAGCTTCGCATCTATGGCCAGCGGCATGAGACCCATAACAAGCTTAAGTCTGTAACGCTCAGCTCCCCGCAAAGTACTCAGAACAGGGTGGAAACCGGCAGCAGGGTTGACTTGTCCTTCCAATCTGCCGAACCTATTGAGGGTGTAGAGGTTACCATACAGGGGAGGCAAGCCTCCGTGCACACCACAGACCGGATCAATTGGACGGCTTCTGTAATCATGGACAGCGCTATGCCGGCGGGCAAGATCAAATTCTCTATTAACTATACAACCGCAGGCGGATTGCCGGCCGCTCCTGCCCTATTCACTACAGATCATTCAGTGCTCTACTATGTAAACAAGTCCAAATATGTGGATGTCACGAAGCTGGCCCGTGTGACGGCTTCAAGTGCCCAATACGGCAGTAATGGTCTGCCCGCTGACAAGGTCGGCTATCTGCTGTTTGACGGCAACACTGCGACCTATGGAGATTTGGCCAGCGGCAACGGGGCTTATTATACGCTGGACTTCGGGCCAGAAGCGTCAATCAGACTCAGCGGCGTCATTCTGCTGCCGAGAACAGGTTATGCCAGCCGGATGAATGGCCTGATCATTCAAGGCTCCAATGATGAGCTGAATTGGACTATTCTCACCCCGGCTGTATCAGGCGCGGCTGACCAATCCTGGACCTATATTAATGAGGAACAAATTAAGGACAGCAAGCCTTACAGGTATTTAAGGATAGTTAACCCTGGTTCATGGAGCGGCAATGTAGCTGAAGTAGAAATATACGGCGAGTATAGTATTCCAGCCGCAGTCCTTGAGTCGAAGGTGAAGGGACCTGAAGGATACACCCGGTTAAGCTACTACCAGTACAAGCACGAGGCGGACCGGATTGTGGAAGCTGCCGGAGATCAAGGCGCAGATATGCTGGCCTTGCTTAATGAGCTGTTCCAGGCGGAGCGGCTGCTGGTTACGGTCACGGAGCTGCCAGCAGAGAGAATAACAGTTACCGAATCGATGGTGATGGCGTCTCATATCTCGTGGGACGGGAAGTTATCCGAAGCTGTCAACGGCTGGAAGGCCTTCGACGGCGACAAGGCTACTTATACTGATACCAAAGCCAATCCGGGCTGGATTGTTGCCGATCTGGGAGCGGGCAATGACAAGGCGTTGTCCAGCTTCAAATTCTATCCGAGAAGCACTCAGGCCCATCTCGGAAGGGTCAATGGAGCGATTCTTCAGGGCTCTGCAGATGGAGAGCACTATACGGATCTATATACCATAAGCGGTATCACCACCGCAGAATGGCATACGGCTGCCATTAGCGGCGATACAGCTTACCGCTATCTCCGTTATTATTCCCCAAGCGGGAACGCCAACGTGGCTGAGCTGGAATTCTATCAGAAGACAGCTGACCGGACGCTGCTGGAGTATCTGAAAGAGCAAGCTGAAGGTGTGCGGCGTGACCTCTATACGGAAGAGAGCCTTGCAGCTCTGGATACGGCAAAAGCTGCCGCGCTGGACCTGGCTGCGGATGCGCCCCAATCCTCGATCGACGCGGCAGCATCCGGCTTGCACGCTGCCTTGGAGCATTTGGCGGTCAAAGCAGTCATTGTCAGTCTGAACAAGGTGGAAGTAACAACAGTAGTGGGAACAGCTCCGGAGCTGCCCTCGGTAGTTGAAGCAGTATATAGCGATAATACGGTCAGGTCCCTGTCTGTACATTGGCAGGATATCGATCCGGTTCAATACAGCTCCGTGGGAAGCTTCACGGTAACCGGCGCGGTATACGGAACCGGTGTGCCGGCAATCGCCAATGTGGCTGTGATGGATGAAGATTCGCCAACGCCGCCCGTACTCCCGGCACCTCCAACCGGATTAACGGCTTCCTCCATTACCGCGAATTCCCTGAGGCTGGGCTGGAATGCCCCGGCCGATAACGTGCGGGTGGCCGGATATGAGGTCCTGCTGAACGGAGAAGTACATGGAACGGTAACAGGGGATACCTATGAGTATGGCTTTACCCGGTTATTGCCGGATACATCCTATACATTCAGGGTGACCGCCTTCGATGATTCGGGTAACAAGGCTTCAAGTACTGACTATACGGTGAAGACCCTGAAGGAGGAGGAGCAGTCACCACCGGCTGGCGGAGGAAGTACAGGTGAGAATGCATTTCCATCTGCACCTCAGACTGTAATAAACGTGCACGGCAGCCGCATTCAGGTCATTCCTGCCGCGAATCAGGGAGCGGCGCTAGCCACACTAAGTGAAGAGAGCCTGGAGGAAGCCCTCAAGCAGGCGATCCAGAACAAGGAGGACACCCTGCATATTCAAGTGCAGCCAAGCGGAGAGTTGTCCGCCATTACGCTGGAGCTTCCGGTCAGTTCCTGGCTTAAGGCACAGCGGGAAGGAATCAGGTTCCTGTCGGTTGAATCTGGATTAGCATCACTGTTAATTCCATTCGATGCGGTCGATAGTCTGAAAGATACCGACAGGCTGACTGTGTCGATCGGACAGGCGGACCGGTCCGGATGGAAGGCATCACTGTCCGGCCTGCTCAAGAACAAGCCTGTCTATGAATTTGGGCTCTCCGTTAACGGGCAGAGTGTGAACGTCTTCGCCAAGGGAAGTGTTGTGAAGGCCGAGATTCCCTATACGCCGCAAGCGGATGAATCCGTATACGGACTGGTCGCTGCTTCCCTGCGTGATGACGGAGGTCTGGAGGTGATCCGGAACTCCAAATATGACAGAACAGCCGGAAGGCTTGTCTTTGGCGCCAGACATTTCAGCAAGTATGCGGTGGTCTCGGTTCCATCCGGCTATAATGACATGGAGCCCTATTCATGGGCGAAGGATGGCGTTACAGCCTTGTCGGCCCGTGAAATTGTGAAGGGAACCGGGAATAACAGTTATGCTCCCGGACGCGCGGTATCCCGCGCCGAGTTCCTGAAGATGATGATGGAGGCTTTTGAACTGGTGCAGTCAGGCCACAGCTCCTCCTTCAAGGATGTGAAAGCCGGCCAGTGGTATGCGGATGCGGTTGCATCAGCGGAGGCCCTGGGAATTGTTACGGGATACGGGGGCAGTACCTTCGGTACGGACCGCAGCATTACCCGGGAAGAAATGGCGGTCATCACCGTCCGTATTCTGAAGGCGGCGGGAGAAGAACTGCCGAAGCAGCATGAAGCAGTCAAGTTCAGCGATACTCCGCTAATCTCTGCTTTTGCTCTGGATGCGGTGAATCTCATGGCTGAAGCAGGCTTCATCGAAGGCCAGACCTCAGGAGCTTTTGCTCCGAAGTCACAGGCCACGCGGGCGGAAGCTGCGGTACTTGTGGCAAGAGTGATGGGATTCATTTAATAAGGCGGCAATAAGCAGCAGGCGAAACTAAGAAACCTTAGTCCAGTGGAGTCACGGACTAAGGTTTCTTTTGTTGGAGTGAACGCTTGAAGGGGGAAGTAATGATTGCTGTACGTAAACAGATTAGTGCATCACCTGACCGCCGGTTACATTAATCGCCTGACCTGTCATGTAAGAGGCTTTATCAGAAGCGTAAAAGATTACCGCATTGGCGATATCGTCATAAGTGCAGCCCCGTTTAAGCGGCACTTTGTCCGTGTACACCTGCTCCACTTCTTCCGGAGCAATCCCCAGTTTGGCTGCATACTGGGGAAGCAGGCTCTGGAACATCGGTGATTTCAGCAGATTTCCGGGCATAATCGCGTTGACGCGGATATTGTGTTCGGCCAAATCCAGTGCAAGACTCTGGGTAAGGCCCACGCCGCCGAACTTCGAAGCGGAATAAGCGGAATTATGCTTGCTGCCGACTTTGCCGGATTTCGAATTGATTTGAATGATGTTGCCGCCGCCTTGCTCGATCATGATTTTGGACACTTCGCGTGCACAGAGGAAATATCCGGTCAGATTCACATCAACGGTCTGATTCCAGTCTTCAAGTCCGAAATCCGTAATCTTACGGCTTTTGGCCACGCCTGCCACATAAACCAGCAGATCGATCCGTCCGAAGGAAGCAACAGCCTGCTGAACCATTTCGGCAACCTCAAGCTCATTTGTGAAATTCACCTGAACCGCCAAGGCTCCTATCTGATGCTGCTCACCAGTTTCTCTGGCTACTCTTTGAGCGTTTCCTTCATTAATATCTGCGACAACAATATTGTATCCATCTTCAGCCAGACGATGGCAGAGCGCCTCGCCCAGACTTTGTCCGCCACCGGCAACCAGTGCTACTTTTCTCTCACTCATGTCTCTATCTCCCCAAATGATTTATTGTTTTATAATTATGATTTCGCTGCCGATCTCGGGCTTATGGAAAGGCGTATTCTCCAAATATAGTGTTCCCGGAAGACCTTCGTCTGTCTTGCCGTCGAATTGAAGTGTGATATGTCCGAGCTGCTCCAGGTTCAGTGCCACTTTACTGCCTACAGAAGTAATGGTGTATGATTTGCCTCCCAGCTGAAATATATCTCCTTTAGAGATTTCTCCATTCACTTTCGAGAGATCAATCAGCAGGCAGTACTCCGCTACATCCTCGGGTGCGTTGTTTCCGAACAGCACAAATACTTTATCCTCCATAAAGTCAAAGGCAGCTGATCCGAACTTAGTAATACGAGTCTTATATATGGTCTGCATAAAATAGTTCCTCCATTACTGATATAATCCAAAGCTGGCCAGCCAGGCGATGAACACTGTCGGTGCTCCGGTCAGAAACCGCGAGTAGAGCACCGAAGGAACGCCCACTTCGATCGTCTCGACTTCGGCTTCGGCGAGTCCCAGCCCCACGGGCACGAAATCTGCGGCAGCCTGGGAATTGATGGCGAAGAGGGCCGGGAGGGCCAGATGGGCAGGAATGTTGCCTTTGCCGATTTCTACCCCGATCAGTGTTCCGATTACCTGCGCAATTACTCCCCCGGGTCCCAGAAACGGGGATAGCAGAGGGAAGGAGCAGATCAGCGAAATCAGCAGCAAGCCCGGAAGCGATCCGGCCAGAGGGGAGAGGAATTTGGCAATGATATCTCCGATGCCCGAAGCATTAATGATACCGATAAGCATGGCTACAAAGGCCATAAAAGGTAAAATCGTTTTAATCACAGTCTCAATCGTTTCCCGGCCGGCTTGATAGAAGACACCTATAATGGAGCCCATAGCCATACCTACACGGGCAAGCAGACCTTTTGGCTTATGCTGTTCACTAATTTTCTTGTTTGCGCTATACTTAGGTTGTGTAATTTCTTTATCAACGATTTTTTCGGCTTGGGCTGTATGGGGTGTTGCAGCACCTTCATACGGCTCAATGTTCGAAACCTTAACCCCTGAGACATAGATATCTTCCGTAATATGTTTGGCTAGAGGTCCGCTTTTGCCGGTAGGCAGCAGATTAATGGTGAGAATCCCTTTTTGCGGATAGAGGCCGCATCTCAAGGTTCCGCCGCAGTCAATAACCACACAAATGATTTCCTGCTCGGGGACACTTGTTTTGAAACCATCCACCAGCTCGGCACCTGTTAATTCTCCGATCCGCTCCGCGATTGCCGGCCGTGTTCCTCCGGTCACATAGACGACTTTGTTCTTCACCTCTGTCGGTGTGATAATGAGTGGTCCGCCAAAACCGCCGGGTCCGGCTGATACCCTCACTGATTTGTAAGTCTCCATTTTCATTTCTCCCTCCTTCCTAAAGACTCACAGTTTCTTTTAATTTGACGCTTTGCTGCTTCGATACATAAGCGGTGGTTAAGTCGGTGACCCAGCCTCTGAGGAAATTCGTCACTATGCCCACCAGGAAGTAACGTACGGCTAGTTCGGTAGTATCAAGTCCCAGTGCTGTGATGCCGGCTGCAATGCCCAGGAATACGAACAGCTCGCCCGGATTCACATGCGGGAACAGCCCGTTGTGGGTATGGCAGGAATAAGAGGCTGCGGCATAATAGCTCGGTTTATACTTCTCGGGCAGAAATCTTCCCAAGGATAGGGTCATCGGATTGGCCAAAATGAAAGTACCTATGACGGGCAGAACGAAATAACGTGTGAAAGGATTCCGGGCCGATTTACGTGCGACTTTTTCTACCTTATCCTGGCCAATCAGTTGAATCAGCGAGTTCATGGCTACCAGCAGCATTATAAGCAGGGGGATGATTCCTGTGACCAGGCTCATAAACGTTTCACCGCCGGCACGGAACAAATCCATGAAGCCTGAAGCCAAATTTGTAACTACATTCATACTAACCTCACCTCTTTTATTTTTTTGCGGGCATTAACCGTTCCAGCCAGGATTTCCTGACCTTAAGTTCACCCCCCTTCAGGATAATGTCACAATTGTTCAGCGCATCCATGATGGCGGCACGGATCAGCTTGTTGCAATGGCGCATATCTTGTTCAGTTAATCCCAGTAAATGCCGGCCTTCAAATCCCTTAAGCTGCCGCATCCTCGAAAATACGGTGACACCCTGCATTCGAGCGGCCTGCATAATCCGGGTGTCCTTATCAATGGCGAACATGACCACCGTTCCGGCTCTGAATTTGCCGGTTTGTTTGCCGATGGCTACACGTCCGAGTCTTCTAAGCTCTGTATATTTTCTATTGAAATTCCTGATTTGCAGAAGTCCCAGCATTCCCTGCAGCAGCCAGGCGAGAGCCGCAGCAATAATCAGTAAGCCCATCCGGATCATTCCCCTCCATAGTGGTGTTAGCCAGCTGAATCCCCGGCCAGCCGCAGCACCTCGGCAGCGGTCTCTTCGTTGGTGACCAGGGCATTGATATATTTGCCGCGGATGGCGCCAAGAATCGAAGGGGCCTTCTCGATAGACTCCGCGAGTGCAAGGGTATACCGGGTATCCCGCAGCCGTTCCAGCGGAATAGCGATTGTGCGCTCGGCCAGCTCCGAATTTACCGCATTCCCCTGTGAATCATAGAACCGTGAACAGATATCGCCGACGGCATCATGGTTGTTCAGATGTTTGATTTCTTTGTCTCCCAAAAATCCGGTCCAGATCATATTGGAGTTGCTGATAGGGGCGCCAATACCCACTACTGCTACCGTAAGCTTATCCCATAGCTCTGTGATTTTACGGAAGTAGTTGGAGTTCATAATTTCATTCCTGGTTTCCTTGCGCTCCAGAACGGCTGCTGCATCAATCATATGTGCTTCCCCGCCAAAATCCGTTGCGATGCTGTAGACGATTGCATTGACATGATATTTGGTCTCCATGTCTCCGGGACCACCGACAAGAGGGACAAAATGCGCCGATCTTTGCGGACAATCATTAAACTCGCCGATCAGGCTGCCCATCGTTCTTCCCCAGGCAAAACCGACCACATCCTCGTCTTTAATCATCTTGCTCAGCAGTTCCGCACCGGCTCTGCCCACGGACTTGATTTTGTCATTACCTGACATGCTCTCATGGGAAGCGACGATAATCACCTCCTGGAGACCAAACAACTGCTTGAGGCGGTTTTCCATTTCAAAATGGGTACTGGCCTCATCTATAATGTTGATCTGTACGATACCCTCATCCCGTGCCTTCTTGAGCAGACGGCTGATGGATGTACGGTAGATTCCCAGACGTTTGGATATATCGCTCTGGGTTAAATCCTCCAAATAATACATTTTCGCGACCTGGACCAATATTTTTTTCTCTTCTTCATTCATTGGAGCTGCCTCACTCTCACTCAGCACAAATGTGCAAATTAATATAATCAAATGTGCAATTATCTTGGGTTTAGTATACGCTTACAGTGGATTTCCGTCAATATCATTGCCCATTATTTTTATTATTAAGATCCGTGTCATATTTCAAACACAAATAACCTCACTCCTAATCGTTAGAAGTGAGGTTATTTGGATAGAGAATATGGGAACGTCGCGCAAAATCAATGAGTACATTCTTACTTAATTTCGTGCCTCTTCCACATTCAGCTTCTTCAGCTTAATGTCGGAATCCTCCTGTGAGGGTTGCCCGACACGCTTGATGAACAAGGAGAGCAATAGACCGATGATGCTGATTCCCACAATTACGAGGTAAGCATCATTAATCCCCTGGATAGAAGCTTCCATAAGCGAATGCTCCTGTGTCCCGCCTGCGGCCATCAAATCCTGCATATGCGTCTTGGTGCTGCTTGCCATGACGGTAACGAGCAGAGAAGTACCTACAGCGCCGGCTACTTGTTTAACCGTATTGGAAATGGCGGTTCCGTGTGCATTAAGCTTGGCTGGCAGCTGATTCAACCCTGCGGTTTGAATAGGCATAAGGATCATGGCTAATCCGATTCGCCGGCCGGTTGACATGAGGACCATGTACAGGTAGCCGGTCGAGTCTGTTAAGTTAGTAAAGCTGATGGTCGTAGCAATCAGAATCAGTAAACCGGTGATGGCAAGCCATTTGGCGCCGAACCTGTCGAACAGCTTACCGGTAACCGGCATCAGGATGCCCATCACCAGCGAGCCGGGAAGCAGCAGGAATCCGGACTCCATGGCCGTGTAACCACGGGCATTCTGCAGATACAGCGGGAGCAATATCATATCAGCATACATAACGATCGTAACCGCCATATTGATAATAGTGGTTAAGGAGAACATCTTATATTTGAAGGCGCGGAGCTCCAGAAGCGGACTCTGGGACACCAGCTGCCGCCAGGTAAATAAGCCAAGGGATAGGACGCCCACACCAAGAGATAAGAGAACTTCGGTGCTTAACCAGCCTTCGCTGCCAGCCCGGCTGAAGCCATACAGCAAGGTTCCCAAGCCGATTGTGGAGATCACGACGCTTAACAGGTCCAGTTTGGCATAGGAGCGCACCGATACATTCTTTAAATAGATGAAGCCGCCAATAATAATTATGGAGACCAAAGGGATCATCCCGTAAAACATGGTTTCCCAGCTGTAGCTTTCCAGAATATATCCTGCCAGAGTAGGTCCAACCGCCGGAGCGAAAATGACGGCTAACCCGACCATGCCCATAGCTGCCCCCCGTTTCTCAGGAGGATAGAGGGTTAGAATCACATTCATCAGCAGCGGCATAATAATTCCAGAGCCTACTGCCTGCGTCAGGCGTCCGGTTAACAGAACTGGGAAGTTTGTTGCGAGCGCCGATATAACCGTTCCGGCCAGAAAAATAACCATTGAAGTCTGGAAAAGCTCCCGCGTCGTAAACCGTTGCATCAAATAGGCTGTAATCGGAATCAGGACACCGCTAACCAGCATATAACCGGTTGTCAGCCACTGGGCGGTGGAAGCTGATATGCTGAAATCAATCATTAATTCCGGCAGCACAACACTCATAATCGTCTGATTCAGTGTCGCAAGAAAAGCACCCAAAATCATAATGACCACGATGGGACCTTTTCTTATGGAACTGATATTTACTGCTGCTTCTTTGCTCACTTGTATACACCCTTTCAAAACCTATATTTGTACTTGTTTCGTATCGTCTGGCGATAAATTCTTTTTCCTTCTGAGCAGCATACATACCCCTGCGAGAACAAATACAACACTGCATCCCATCCCGAATAAAGCGCTGGATTCAATTGCAGCCGGGGAATTCTCCATAATAAGCAGAGTGTATTGAGTCACTACAATGGAAACCATTGCATCTGCAAAGCTGATTAGCTTCAGTGATGAAACAATGGGCCCTTTTAGATGCCGGTTAGCTAAGGTTCCGTAAATGGCAAACCCAAGCTTGAGGAAAGCCACTGTCGCGATCAGATAAATAATGAGCCCTTTATAAATGAGGGCATCTCCGACAAGGTACATCCTCAGAGAGACCAAGAGATAGGAGATTCCTAAGAGGCAGAGGAAGGTGCCGCTTCGTCGATAGACCACAAACTCCATATCATATCTTTGCTTCGGATCTTCGATGGTTTTGGCCACTGCATATTTATGGAGTGCCTGACCTCTTGCGCCACAGAGGATTAAGTAATATACCGCGTTTATGATGAACCATCCGGAAAGGAGGTACACACCGATTGTCAGCTTGGCGGCGCCGATCAGGGCATTGATTACGAGTGACGCACCGCTTGTTATGGCAGTCCGGTCTTGATAATCTGACATATAGCGGTTTAGTAACTCCTTAATCTCCTTCTCCTCCTTTCTGTTCCGGGTATGAAGCCGCGGCGTCTAGGTATGCTTGAAGTATTCCCGGATGATGAGATAGCCAAGAAACAGAATAATTAGCTTGCTGATCATCGCTACCACTCCGTTTATTGGGCCAGCAAGGAATTCGCCTGTTGACACAACTCGTAGATCTCGTCATATTTCTGATCAATCAGCGGCGCCACCTTATTTGACTTTTTCTTGCTGATATTACAATAGAGAAGATACGGGATGATCCAGCCAACGAAACCCGGAATTGCCAGGAGGACCGAAAGAGCCAGTCTGTCATCCTGATTAGCAAATACAGAGCCGGCCATAAACGCTGTTCCAATAACACCGACGATATAGGCAACGGCAGAAGCGCGGATGACCTTGGAGTTTTCCAGAGCCCCGATTTCTACAACAGAGGCGTCAAACTGGCGCTGCAGGCGGGTCAGTTCGACTTTATTACGGATCTTGCGGTCCCGCTTGAACTTCAAAGTTACTGTACCCACATTCTTTAATGGGGTTGAAGTGCCATCCAGCGCCCAGCCAAAATTAGCATAACCGTCGGTATACACCTGCTCCATTCTCCGCTTTACCGTTACATCCTTGTACTCATAACCTACAAACTGACCTTCGTTTCTGGTGGTCTCATTCATAATGATCTCTCCTTTGTTCTGCTTCACTTGATAGGATCATTGTAGAGTCAGGATATTTATGAATTGCTTACGAAATGTTTGTATTCTATTAATTGAAGTCAGAAAACAGGAGTTTCAATTAGCTCTTGCAGCTGTACACTGGAATGGCTGATCTTCTCAATGGATGTACAGATAATTTCAATTCGGTCATCCTGCTCTTTATTGGCGCCAAGAAGCTCCGTGGTTGCCGTCAGATTCTTATGGGCAATAGCGGAGATATTGTCGGATTGCTCACGTATCTGCGTGAACATTTCGCTTACATGAACAATTTTATCGAGCTCAGCTTCTATATAATGATCAATCATTTTAAATGCAGAGCTGACTTGCTCAAAACTGCCGATTACCTGCTTAGTAATCACATTGCCTTTTAGAACAGCCGCTTCTTCATCGGTGGCTTTCTTCAAGACAGCATTAGTCTTCGCCTTGATATCCTGTACAATTTCATTGATATCATCGACGGTTCCGGCGCATTGTTCTGCAAGCCTTTTAATTTGCAAGGCTACCACACTAAATCCGGCTCCGGCTTCTCCAGCCCGCGCTGCTTCAATTCTGGCATTAAGCGCTAACAGGTTTGTTTCACTGGCGATTTGGCTAATAGCAGCGAGAAAACCGTTTACCTGTTCTATACTTTTATTAAGAGTGCCAACCGTAGAGAAAGATTCCTGTACAGCTAAATTGATAATCTTCATCTGCTCATCCATCTGACGGAACTGTTCCGCGCTCTGCGCCATAGTTTGGCTGGCAGCATCTGATGTTTTTGCCAGCTCTGTGGACATCACATTGATCCCGGCCATCTCCGTATCCGCACTGTTTATCATCGAATGAATCTGGACCAGGCTATTTGATTGATGGGCAACATCCTGTGAGACTTCGCTGATTTTGGTTGACATGATGTCGCTGATGTTTCTTAGCACGCGAATATCCTTGTTGCTATTATCAATATTACCGTGCAGCAGAACAGTATTTTCACCGATGACGCGGATCATATTTTGGGCCTCAGCCGCATTATTTCGCGCCTCAGCCTCATTGCTGTTGGATATTTCTATTAAATCCGCACTCCGCTTGCATACAAAATACAGCACCAATGTAAGCAGCGCCAAAAAGCCCATATTGATGAAGTAGTAATCTAGGCCGCCAGGATTGTCCGGATTGTTGCCTGCAAAATGCATGACCGAAAATGTAATGGTGTATAAACCGCCAAAACTAAAGAGTATAGCTTTATTTGAATACAGAGAAACTATGCATAACACGGTTGCTATTATGATAGCGGTATATGTTCCGCCAATATAGTTAACCGTACAAGTAAGAATCGCCATAAACAGAATCGCCATGGTTAATGTATGCTTTTTAGTTTTCAGGATTAATAAGGTTGCGGTAATTAGCTCAATAAAGAGTGAACCGGCAATTGCGCCCAGCACCTGTCCCATGAAGAATAGGATGATTGATCCTGCAAAGACGCCCCACAGCATAACGGTAATGATTTTGTTTACCCTGATCCTGTTTGTTTTTATAAAATTGCTTTCCATGCTAAATTCCTCCCGTTGGCTATGATCCATGTCATGATGGGAGTGATTGTATTCAATGAATGTTTATGTTTTGCTTAAGAAGTGTTGCTATTCTATTAATTCCGGGATTCACACCAGCACTCTATTAACAATTTAGAAACAAAACTCAAACAAATCATAAATGTACAAACGGTAATATGTAGCAAGGAGCAAGGACGGATGATATCCGGTAATTATAAGGAGGAGCAGGCATGATTCATATTTTGGTGGTTGAGGACGATGTGAAGCTTAATCAGATTGTCTGTACCTATTTAAACGATAGCGGCTACAAGGCCAAGGGGTGCCTGAGTCCCCGTGAAGCTTACGATCTAATGTATAACCAATTGTACGATATGATTATTTCCGATATTATGATGCCGGAGATTGACGGGTTTGAATTTGCAGAAACCGTGCGTCAGCTGAACAAGACCATTCCCATACTTTTTATGACTGCCAAGGATGACATTATTTCTAAGCAAAAGGGCTTCAAGATCGGTATAGATGACTACATGGTGAAACCCATTAATATGGATGAGCTGATTATGCGGGTGGGCGCTTTACTGCGCCGGGCTAACATTATGGAGGAACGCAAATTGACAGTGGGCAACCTTATGCTGGATGCAGATGCGATGACCACGTCCATTGGCGATGAAGAGATCCCGCTCACGCTTAGGGAGTTCAATATTCTGTACAAGCTGCTCTCTTACCCGAAAAAAACCTTCACGCGCGCCCAGCTCATGGACGAATTCTGGGGTGTGGAATCTGAAACCAGCCTGCGGGCTGTAGATGTGTACGTAACCAAGCTGCGGGATAAGCTTTCTTCCTGCACGGGCTTCCAAATCGTGACCGTACGCGGCTTGGGGTATAAGGCGGTGTTACTGTGAATCCAACGGACCCCAGAGTGAAAGCACCCATCTTTCCTTTGTACAGCTTTGTACTTTCTTTTGTGGTGTTGGGTGCACTCACTACAGGCCAGATGCTGATCCTGCAGAACCACCTGGATTTCACGAACATTTCTCAGGGGTATATTGTATCGGTGCTCATTTACTGGATTTTTGTCGCTGCCGCTTTTACCCTGGTAACCCGCTACCAGTTCATGAAGCGTTATCATAAACCGATGGAGGAATTTGCAAAAGCGACCCGGAAGGTGGCTAGAGGCGATTTCTCCGTCTATGTCTCTCCAAGACATCTTAAAAATAAAATGGATTATCTGGATGCAATCTGCATGGATTTCAATGTGATGGTGGAGGAGCTCGGCAGTATGGAGACGCTCAAAACCGACTTTTTCTCCAACGTGTCCCACGAAATTAAAACTCCATTATCGGTTATTCAGAATTATGCCCAGGCTCTTAAGAATGAAAGGCTCACGACAGAGCAAAGAGCAGGCTACATCGACACCATTGTGGATTCTTCCTCACGGTTAAGCGAACTGATTACCAACATTCTCAAGCTGAATAAGCTGGAAAAGCAGAATTTGCAGCCGGTTACGGAACCCTACGATCTGTGTGCACAGCTATGCGAAAGCGCCCTGCTGTTTGAGGAGGTATGGACAAATAAGAATATTGAGTTTATCGCAGACATTGAGGATTGTGCCACGATTGAGGCAGACGCCAGCCTGCTCGAGCTAATATGGAACAATCTTCTTTCCAACGCCATCAAATTTACAGAGCCCGGCGGGACGGTTACTCTTCAGCAAAGTTCAACGGACGACGAGGTGATTGTCTCCATATCGGATACCGGCTGCGGGATGAGCGAAGAAACGATGAAGCATATTTTCGATAAATTTTATCAGGGCGATACCTCCCACTCCACAGAAGGCAACGGATTGGGACTCGCTCTTGTTCTGCGTATTCTGCAGCTCATCGGCGGCAGTATCACCGTGGCAAGCGTGCCTGGAGTGAACACCACCTTTACCGTGCGTATTCCTGTACATCATGAAGCGGCAACTGAGGATTAATGCCTCATAAACATTTTGCAAGCAATCCAGCAATATTTGACTGTTACTCTTAAGTTCGTAAAGGAGTAGATCTTATGAATGAGGTTACACGGAGCGGAAGCGGCTTTGTCGGTTATGATTATAAAGAAGTGCTGGTAGATCAGGACAAAACCTCCATGTATATTGATGGTTACCAGAATTTCGGATGGGTCCTCGATGAAAAAGTAATCCCCCCCAGCTATAGGGGCAAAAGCCAAATAGGCAAAATTATCATCAAGCTCAAGCGGGACCGCAAAATTCTGAATAAAACAGAGCTGACCCGCCTGCAGCGCCATTTCGAAGCCTGCATGAGTGAAATCGAAACGATGGAGAAATCCAGGACTTCCTCCGCTATTATGTGGGCACTGGTCATTGCGATGACCGGCACAGCCTTTATGGCAGGCTCTGTGTTTGCCGTTACAAATGATCCGCCCATGATCCTGCTGTGCATCCTTTTAGCCATTCCTGCTTTTGCAGGCTGGATCCTGCCCTTTTTTGTCCATAGAACAATCTTAAGTAAAAAAACAAAAACAATGGAGCCGCTGATGGAGCAGAAGTACGATGAAATCTATGAAATTTGTGAAAAAGGGAATAAACTGCTGTCTTATTGAACGATTACACAATCAAGCACTTTATAGATAAGCTGTAGGGGTTCTCTTTTTCACGGCACAGTTCATAGTATTCTATATGGTGAATTTTGTAACGTACCTTTGCATGTCTTATCTAGTGCGCGATTGTAAAAGGGGGCAGTTATGCAGAATTTTGTAATGTCGATGTTATGGTTTTGGATTTGCTATTTTGCAGTCACTATGATCGGCGTTTTACATACTGTATTTAATATTTATGTGTTAAAAATGAGTCCAATGGACGAAACAGGTATGGGTGAGGGATATGAAAAAACAAAGCCTTGGCATCCGCTTTATAATATAATTCTTTTTTCTATATTTGGTTGGCTGTATATGCGGGGTTTATCGGTGCCCACTCTTAAAGAAGCTCTAGTTACTGGGGGAATATGGGCAGGCGTTTGTATAATAGTTGATGTTATCGGTTGGGTAATTATTAAACATCCCTGGAGTCTTTCTTTCAAAGAATTCTATATTAACTATCAGCCATGGATTACACTTATCTATTTAGTCATTTTTGTGGGTCCGGTTATAGGATACTTGTTCGTATAATTCTATCCTGAAGGTCCATATGAGGAACAAAATCCCAGTCGTCTGCGTCTAACCTTATAAGACTAGCAAACTGCACTGGAGGGGAACGGGGATGAGAGCAGCACCAATGAACCGTTTGATCAAGAAGACTGCACTTATGGCATTATGTATATTGCTGCTATTGTTGGATGGCAGGGCAATGGCGGAGCCGTCTGCGGGGCACAAGGCAACGGTTGCGTTCACAGCGGAAATGCAGCAGGTCCTGAATGAGGCAGAGCGAGTACTGTTGGCTGAACAGCCGTTTCCGGACGAAGCAGCCGTGGGCTTCTTCAAGAACGGGCGCAGTCTGCCCAAGGGATATTTGGAGGGGACCGCAGACCGGATTCTGGAGCAGCGGGGCAAGTTCGCCTCAGCCTCCGGTCTGATTCAGACAGCGCTGGCTTATAGTGCTGCGGGCGGCAATATCAACAACATAGCCGGGATTGATTTGTATCCGCTGCTCATGAACCATGCCGGCCTTGATTCAGAGGGGGCAGCCGTGGCAGCTGCTGCTTATATTACTACGAATAACTCCACCTTCAATACTATTGAGCGGACGAACCGTTATCCCGATATGCTCCTCTATCAGCTGCTCAGCATGCAGCTGGCGGACGGCAGCTGGTCCATGCCCGGCCAGAGTATTGGTGATCCGGCCGCAACAGCCCGGGTGCTCACGGCGCTGGCTTCGGTAGCGGGATCGGAGCTAACGGAGCAGCCTGTAGAGAAAGCTGTGCAATGGCTGAGGGACAAGCAGCAGCCGGACGGAGGATTTGAAGGCAAGACTGAGACTACGGCGCAAGTGATCATTGCCCTATCGTCCCTGGGAATGGATGCGGCAGACTTTGCGCAAGAAGGCGGTGCTTCGCTGCTGGACCATTTGCTGGCTGCGAAGCTTCCCGGCGGCAGCTTCGCGCAAATGCCGGGCGGCGGCAGTGACCGTCCGGCTACGGTGAACGCCTATCTTGCCCTGACTTCATACAAGCTGCTATCGGAGCAGGCTGGATTACTGTACAGCGGACTGCATCATAGCGGACCTGAACGGGCGGTGATTCAGGTTGAAGGCCCCGGCGGCACGCTAGCCGGCGGTCGTATAACGGGCGGTGATGCGGTGAAGACGGCCGCCGCTTTTTTACAGTCAAAGGGCCTTGCCTATAAGCTGAATGCAGATGCGGCCAAGCCGTCTTTCACAGCTATTGAAGGGATTCAGAATGGACGGTACAACGGACGCGGAGAATGGAAGATTGCCGTTTACAGCGGGGGAAGTGCCTGGCTGTATGCCGAGAACATTTCATCCCGGCTTACCGTTGGTGACGGCGACCAATTGCTGGTTTACTATGCCGATGATACAGAGCTGTTAGACCAGATAACAGTGGAATGGAAGGACCAGTATGGCCAGCAGAGCGGGAGTTCTGCTGCTGCCAATACACCGTTTTCGCTGCGTATAACCAGATCGAACAGCCAGCTAGGCGGACTTCCGGCCTTTGGGGTTACAGTAACACTCCAGGGGAAAAGCGCAGTCGCCGACAGCACCGGAAAGGTGTCCTTTGCCGGAATAAAGCCTGGCGTCTATCCGGTGCAGGTTACCAAATACCGTAAAGAGGGCGCTCCCGCGTTAGCCAAGCGCACGTTTGCGCTGCATATTGCTTCCCCCGAGCTGGCCAGCTTTAGCGATGCCGGTAAAGTTGCCGCCTGGGCAAGGGGGGATCTCGCCATGGCGCTGAGCAGCGGCTATATTCAAGGCGTGAGTGCGAGCGGGAATGTGCTAGCCCCGAAGCAAAAGCTGACCCGGGCCGAATTCTTGACCCTGCTGCTGCGGCTGCTGCATGAGTTCCCTGACGGGAAGACGGTCTCCGGATTTACCGATGTACCGGCAGGCAAATGGTACAGCGGTACTGTCACTAAGGCCGTGGAACTCGGCATCGTCAGCCCCGCATGGGGCAAGTTTGAGCCGGACCGCGGCATTACGCGGGAGGAAGCGGCGGTTATGGTTGTCCAAGCTGCGCGGCTGACCACGTATGGCAGTCCTGAGCGTATGGGCTTAGCTGATATTTCCGGCCTGGCGCCGGCCAGCCGCCAGGCGATTCAAGCCGTCAATGAACACGGAGTAATGACCGGCAGCGGCGGCCGCTTTGAGCCGAAGCAGGTTCTGGTGCGTGAGCAGGCAGCGGCGATTCTGGTCAGGCTGCAGAAGCTCATTCCGGGAGCGTCCTACTAACTATCTTGTTCTTGATGTTGATATGAATCACAAACAAAGAGTGTTCCCCAGCCATTTTCCGGCCCTTGGGAACACTCTTTTTTTACCAGATCCAAATGAACAACAAATTGCAGAATGCTAAAGCTGAACACGGCTTAATAACTCAGTTTGTACCGGCCAATCCTGCACGAAATACAACATTCTCTTTAAGGAATCGGCCCAAATCCAAAATTGTTGTACAAAATGCAGGATTTCACCTTTTTCAAGCGCCTTAGCCGAATTATTCTTGTATTTTATACAACAATCTTCCCGAACACCTAACTATCAACGATCCAAAGTTGTAAAACGTACAACATTTATGTCTACAGTACCTCTTAAGAAGTCTTCATACTGCCGGTAACGAATCAAGTGTGGGAATTGACATATTCCGCCAGTCCCACAGTGACTAACCGATACTTTAGTGGTTGTTGTCTTAACTGCGTTCTATACAGACAGCGAATGATATTAATCAGCTAGTCTTAGATTGTTCATACAGCCTTACCCGGTTTCTCTCATAATCGTCCTTCCCCAGCGGGTAGAGGAATGCAGCGATTAAACCTGCAACAATAAAGAGCTCCGGCGCGAACGTCATCGTAGTTCGGATGGTCATTTGCGCAGGCCCGTCCTGAATTTGATTGGGCATATAACCGGCAGCCTCCAGCAGGATTCCAATCAGAAAAATGGCCAGCGAATTAGATGTCTTCATGAAGAATGTCATGATTCCGGAATACAGTCCCTCTCGCCTTAAGCCTGTCCGTAGCTCATCTGCATCGAGTACGTCAGGAAGCATGGACCAGGGAATGACATGGGCAACACCATAGCCGGCACCTACAATTGCACCAATAAGATATACCAGATAGGACGGAGAACCGGGAGTGAGCAGCATCCAACCCAGCTGGCTGACCGCCCAGAGGAGCAGGCCGCAGATAATTGTTGTCTTCTTGCCTGCCGCCTGAGAGAGTTTCGTCCAGAGAGGAAGCGTAAAGACTCCGGCCAGAATAACCGTCACCAGAAGGTAGGACATCTCCTCTTCACGGCCCAGCCAATATTTCATGTAATAAATTACGAATCCTTCGATGACATTGGACGCCGCGTAGCAGCCGACATAGAGCAGCAGCAGGCGGCGGAAGGGCTGGCTGGCCAGCGCAAGCCGGATTTCGGAGCTGAAGCGGGGAGAAGGCGACTTGCTTTGAAGGAAATTGCGTTCGCTTTCTTGTACCCGGAAGAACAGCAGCAGCGGAATGAGGACGATGAACAGCCCGACGGCCAGCCCCATCATCCTGTAGCCCAGGAAGGCATCTGTATAGCTGTCAGCAATCATTTTGGGGATGACGGCAGCGACCAGCCCCATTAATAATTGAATGACGATCCGGTAATTGTTAACGCTGGTCCTCTCGTTATAATCATCCGTCAGTTCGGCGACCAGACTAAGGTAAGGCACGTAATAGAGCGTTAATGTGGTCATGAACAGCATATAGGCAGCGGTGAAATAAATGGCATTTAGAGTGTCGGTTCCCGCTCCCGGGTAACTCCACATGAGGAAAAAGAGCAGGCCGATTGGAAGCGCAGCAAGCAGCAAAAACGGTCTTCTCCGTCCCCATTTCGTGCGCGTCCGGTCGGTTACAATCCCCATAACCGGATCGATAAACGCATCCCAGATCCGGCCGATCATGAAGATCCCTCCGGCAAGGGTGGGTGACAAACCGACGTAATCGGTGAGGAAGAACAGATAGTACATGCCGATTACCGTGATGGTAATCACATTTACGGTTTCACCCGAACCGTACAACAGCTTAGTATTCCAGCGCAGCTTCCCGGCCCGGGCGAGGCCGTTCTGCCCCTGCTCCGAAGAATGGACAGCGTACGGAGAAGGCGGTTCTTGTCCGTCCGATAACTTAGGCATCGTTCACCGACACTCCCTCTAATGAAATGTTAGTTTCTACGGGTCATGGAGCTGAGATAATCGCGCATGAATCCGTGAGCCAGGCTTGAGTCCGGCAGGCTGCCCACCATGCCGTACATCGCTGTGGTGCCCTCCGCATAAGCCTCCGGATGACTTGCTACCGCAGCAATCGCTTGCTGCAGATCATGAATGAATACATCTACGCTCTCCCGGTGCGCCTGCGTCACCATGAAATGCAGACTTGGCGGCAGATGCTGGCGGTCCATATGCCAGCCCTTGCTCTCCAGCTCATCTGCAACCGCGTACAGGTTGAGCACTTCTGAACCGGCGGCAAAGACGCTCATTAGGGGATCGCCCAGAATGTGCAGACCTGGAATGGCAATCAGGGCCTCTTTGAGCCTGCGGGTGATTTGCAGCGTTGTGTCGGCGAGACGGCTGTAGCCGTCCCGGCCGAGCAGCTTCAGTACTGCCCATGCGGCGGCGATAGCCCCGCCCGGCCGGGTGCCGGCCATCGTAGGGGAAGCGAACAAGCCGCCCGGCCAGTCGCTGCGGACGTAGAACTGGTGCTGGCGGTATTCGTCCTCGCGGTACAGGACGACAGAAGCTCCCTTAGAGGCATAACCGTATTTATGGAGATCCGCGGACATCGAGGTTACGCCCGGTATGCGGAAGTCGAAATCGGGAATTGGCACGCCGAGGTCCTTCAGGAATGGCAGTATAAATCCTCCGAGACAAGCATCCACATGAAAAGGAATTTGATGCTGGGCGGCGATTCCGGCCAGCTCTTCAATCGGGTCCATCACACCATGCGGATAGGCAGGCGCGGAGCCGACCAGCAGAATTGTATTTCCGTTAATCAGCTGACGGGCAACAGCGGCATCTGCCCGGTATTCCTCCGTTAACGGAACGTATACAGGTTTGATATCGAAATAAGCTGCTGCTTTGGAGAATGCCGGATGAGCCGTAACAGGCAGGACTATCTCCGGCTGACTAATCTCCGGACGGACAGCCCGGGCGTAGTCCCTTGCGGTTTTGACGGCCATCAGAATACTTTCCGTGCCGCCTGAGGTCATATTTCCGGCCGTTCCGCTTCCCCCGCCCAGCAAATCCGCCGTCATGGATACCACCTCTGTTTCCATTTGGCGCAGAGAGGGAAAAGCTCCGGGGTTGAGCCCATTCTCTTGCGAGAATAGCTGGTAGGCTTGTCTGGTTAAATCAGAGATTTCCTCACCCCCGTAATAAACCAGGCTCCAGGTGCGGCCGTCCCGCCAATTGGCATCCGCCCCGCGCAAGGCCTGCAGTTGTTCCAGAATCTGTGCCTTTGCTGTGCCGCTAACAGGAAACTGATATTGTACCATAGGTGAACACCGCCTTTCTTTATGGATATCTCCAGCGTTTATTGCACAATTATTGCTGTGAAGCTAAGGTTGCCTCTGCATGCACGTATACCTTACGGCCGCCAATAATCGTCTGGAGAACGGGAATCTTATGCAGACCGAGCGGATCAGCGGTCAGCGGATTGTCTGCGAGAATGACCAGATCGGCTAGCTTGCCGGGCTCAATCGAGCCTTTATCATCCTCCTCAAATGCCTGCCAGGCGGCATCGATTGTGACGGCCCGCAGTGCATGATACGGCGTAATCCGGTATTCGGGACCGAGCTCCCGTCCGCTGGCGGTCAGCCGGTTGACGGCGACAGATACCAGATGCAGGGGAGAGGGCGGCGTGATCGGCGTATCGTTATGCAGCGAGAAACGGATGCCCCGGACCACCGCCGATTGGAGCGGACTGATCCGGCGTGCCCGGTCCTCACCCAGATAAATATCACGGTGGTCATCACCGAAGTAATAGACATGATCGTTAAAGAAGGAAGGCGTAATGCCTAATTCCTTAATGCGGTCCAGTTGATCTTCACGTACAGACTGGGCATGCTCAATCCGGTGGCGGGCGTCCGGACGCGGCAGCTGCCGCTGGGCTTCACCGATGGCGTACAGCACATCATCAATGGCAGCGTCACCGTTGGCATGAATAACGACCTGGCGGCCGGTGGAATGAACAGCGAACACAGCCTGTGCCAGCTCCTCCCGCTCCAGCATAGGAAATCCTCTGTACAACGGATCGTCTTCAGAGAACGGCTGGTGGTAAGGGTTGGAGAGCCAGCCGGTATACCCCTGGATGGAGCCGTCCTGAAACAGCTTGGCCCCCTGCGATTTGACCGGGCCATAGTCGTAGACTTCCTGCAGCGGCGCTTGTTCGGGATGATATAAAGGGATATTGATCAGCCGGAGATCCAGCAGCCCGCGGCTGTGGGCATTGACCAGCGGTTCCGGATCCACACCTACAGCGATGATGGCAGAAGTAATTCCTTGCGACACGTACTCGGCATTGGCAAGCCTTATCCCTTCAGCATGCTGCGCTGCGGATAGAGGGGGGATATAAGCTTCAATTAAAGCGCCATTCTCCTGGATTAATCCTGTAGGCTCCCCATCAGGTTCACGCTGGATGATGCCAATTACCGGGGCGGGGGAGTCCTTCGTAATTCCTGCTATAGCCAGCGCCTTGCTGTTCGCCACCCCCATGTGTGCCGAGTTATGGGAGAGCCACACCGGATGCTCCGGAAAGGCCTGATCCAGTTCATACCGGCTGGGATGCCGCTTCTCCGCAAGCTTGGAGGGATCATATCCAAATCCCGTGACCCAGCCACCGGCCGGAATGTCCGCTGCTTTCTCCTTCAAGACCGCGAGCAGCCCGGAGATGCTGGTGATTGATCCGCGCGGCGGACTCCACAGCGGAGCCGACTGCACCTCCAGGATTCCGCTTAACGGAAAATGGCCATGCGCCTCATAAAAGCCGGGCAAAACCGTCTTTCCCTGAAGATCGGTCACTGCCGTCTCCGGTCCTGCCAGCTCCAGCAGCTGCGCTGTGCTGCCGACTGCAGCAATACGTTCTCCTTGCAAGGCTACTGCTTCAGCAGTTGTTCCTGTAGGGTCAAAAGTCAGCACTATGCCGTTAATATAGATTTGATCCGGATATGCCATAGGGGCACCCGCCTTTCTTCTATTAAATTGTTGTACAAACTACGGTACAGTCAGAACCGGATCAGCCTTTATAAGCTTCTCTCCAGTGCAGCAGCCTTGATTCCAGTAACCGCACAAGGGAATCGGACAGCTTGCCCACTACTGCAAAGATCCCTATGCCCACAAATACAGCTGCGGTCTGCGAATACTGGCGCGCCTCGGCAATCATGTAGCCGATGCCGGAGCTGGCTCCCATCAGCTCGGCTACCACCAGGCAGAGCCAGGCTATACCCAGCGACAGGCGGATGCCCAGCAGGATGTTGGGCAGTGCCGCAGGAATAATGAGCCGGAAGATCCGCTGCATCCGGGAATACTGAAGGACCTGCGCCACCTCGTACAGCTTGCGGTCGACACCACGGACACCTGCGAAGGTATTGACATATAAGGGGAAAAAGGCGCCCAGTGCGATCAGAAGCACCTGTGACAACTGTCCTACCCCGAACCAGAGAATGAACAGCGGAATGACAGATAATAGCGGAACTGTACGCATCATCTGCAGGGAAGGGTCCAGCAGTTCTTCCACCAGCCTCGATAGTCCGGCGGCCAGCCCGATAATCAGGGCGAGGGAGCCGCCGAGTGCAAAGCCGGCAGCAGCCCGGATTACACTGGCTTCCAGGTGCATCAGCAGCTTTCCGTTCCCGGCCAGCCGGATGAACTGCTTCCCGATCTCCAACGGAGTTGGCAACAGCGACGGGGACAGCAGCCCGGTTGCTCCCGCAATCTGCCACAGCAGCAGAAGGGCCAGCGGGAAGATCCAGGCCTGCAGGGAATCCGGCAGTCTGCCGGATAGTGTTGATTTCTTCTGTTTCAAGCTAATCTTATTCATAGATTCTCCCCCAGATAGCTGTCACGCCAGCGGAGCAGCCGCTTCTCCAGCAGCTTGACCAGGGAATCGGTCAATTTCCCGACGATGGCGAAGATCAGGATGCCTACAAAGACTAGCGAGGTAATGGAGAAATACCGCGCATCCATAATCAGAAAGCCGACACCTTCACTGGAGCCCATCATTTCAGCCACCACCAGCCCAAGCCATGCTGCCCCCAGCGATAAGCGGATCCCGAGCAGAATGTTCGGCAGGGAGGCTGGCACAATCAGCTTCGTAATCAGGCTGCGGCGGTTATATTGAAGAACCTTCGCTACCTCGAACAGCTTCTCATCCACCGACCGGATGCCCAGGAAAGTGTTCACGTATACCGGAAAGAAAGCACCCAGCGCAATGAGCAGGATCTTGGACCATTCCCCGAAACCGAACCAGAGAATAAAGAGCGGGGTGATGGCCAGATGGGGAACGGTCCGCAGCATCTGGATGGAAGGGTCAAGCTGTTTCTCCGCAAGCCGTGAGAAGCCTGACCACAGACCAAGGGCAAGACCAACGGAGCCTCCCAGCAGGAAGCCGAGCAGCGAACGCCATAAAGATATCTTCAGGTGGAAGAGCAGCTCCCCCGACCTGGCAAGATTATAGAATTCCAAGGCAATCACGTGAGGAGTAGGCAATACGGTGGGATTGATCTGTCCTGCCGTTCCGAAGATTTCCCAGACTATAAGCGTCAGTACTGGCAGTATTAGTCCTTTGAGCGTAGTCTTCCGCCTGATTGGTCTATTACTTGACCTACTCTTGCTTGCGGCAGCAGGGGGGGCCGCCCTTTCTTCCAATTGGACGCTCTGCATACTATTCACCTTACCATTTCGGTTCGGCGGCAGCATCCTTAAGGGCCTGCTCAATAAACTGGTTATCGACCACCTTGGATACATCGATTTGTTTGCGGATCGTTTTCTGCTCCAGCTGGAAATCTGCAGTTTCCTGCTGCTGGGCAATGACCTCGTCACTGATCGGCACATTGATTGGTGTGACGCGGTCGCGTAGCGCCTGTATGATACCTGCATCTACCGAGAATTGCTCGACATACGTCTTGATCGCATCCTCCAGATGCTGTTCCTCCCAGACACGGGCCTGCTCATATACTTTCAAGAACGTGGTGATTAGTTCTGGATGCTCTTCGGCAAGCTTCGTACGGGCAATCAGGAAGGAAGGGGACAGCACACCCAGTGCTTCACCATCGGTCAGAACCTGTGCTTTGCCGGTGAGCAGATTCGTTGTAATGTAAGGGTCCCAGGTTGCCCAGGCATCGACACCTCCGGTTTCAAAAGCGGGCTGCGCCTCATTGGGCTGCAGCTGGATGATCTCCAGGTCAGAAGGCTTAAGTCCGGCCTTGTCCAGACCGCGGTAGAGGAAGTTGAACGCGTTGCTGCCTTTGGCGACAGCTACCTTCTTGCCCTTGAGCTGCTCTATTGTGGTAATCGGGCTATCCTTAGGTACGATAATGGCTACATTGTTCTTGCCGTCGATAATATTGGCGATTTCAGTGAATCCGATATCCGCAGCCTGAGCTGTGACCACCGGCAGGTTGCCAAGGCCGGCGAAATCCAGACGGCCGGCGGCAATGGCCTCTGTCATCGGCGGACCGCTCTGGAATTCAGCCCATTCCACCTTAACGCCTACCTTGTCGAATTCTTCCTCGAACCATCCCTTGCTCCGCGCAAGCGCGTAGGAGCCCGGTCCGGGCTGAATGCCGATCGTCAGGGTCAGTCCGCCGTAATCCTTAACAGCAGGTGAGGGATCTGCACTTGCTGCTGCGGCGGGGGCGGCGGTTGAATTCGCAGCAGTGTCGGCAGCTGTTGCCCCATTATTGCCGCAGCCTGCGATTAGAAATGTCAGGGCGGTTAATAGCATCCAGGTTGTGCTTTTTTTAAATAAGTTCATTGCATAAATCCTCCTTAGATTATCTTCATTTCGTCGTGAGATCCGGTAAGGCCGGCAGCTCTTGAGTCTTCAACCTTCTCGAATTCATTCAATACCGCCCGGCGGTACTGCTCAAAGGCAGTGCTGGCCTTCTTGCGCGGATGGGGAAGCTGGATGTGCTGGAGACTCTGGATCTGCCCCGGGCGGGCATTCATCACAGCTACCCGTTCCCCAAGGAATACCGCCTCGTCCAGATCATGCGTGACCAGCAGCATCGTGGTTCTGTCCTTCTGCCAGATATCGAGCAGCACCTCCTGCATGTGTGAACGGGTGAACGCATCCAATGCGCCGAAGGGCTCGTCCAGCAGCAGCACCTTGGGACCGCGCAGAAGTGCGCGGGCTATGGCAACGCGCTGGGCCATACCGCCCGACAGCTCGCGGGGGTAAGCCTGCTCGAAGCCCTGCAACCGGACCAGCTCAATTAGCTCCTCCACCCGGAGACGGACTGCGGGATCCTTCAGGGAGAAATTACCGGCAATATTCTTCTGCACAGTAAGCCAGGGGAACAGGCGCGGCTCCTGAAAAATAAATCCTTTCTCAATGCTGGGCCCCTCGATGGGCTGCCCGTTCAATACAATCCTTCCTTCATAGCTGTTGTCCAGACCGGCGATAATCTTGAGCAAGGTGCTCTTGCCGCAGCCGCTGGGGCCGATAATCGTGACAAATTCGCCTTCGCTGACATTCAGATTAATATTGTGCAGCGCTTTGACCTGCCCCTGGGGGGTTGAGAAGGTTTTGTGCAGGCCGCTGATCTGCAGGATGTGCGAATCCAATGAACATACCTCCTTTATGAATGTCCGGGCGTTGTAGAATTCCCGGCAGGCCTGGAATGGACGGAGTTCCCGAGTGCAACGGCTTCTCCGCGGGCTGCCTGGCCCTGGGGGCTGACGGAATGTTCAAGCGGCAGCAGCGGGAAGAGCAGCTCAGCTACCCGGTAGGCTTCCTCCAGGTGAGGATAGCCTGAGAACACAAAGGTTTCGATGCCGAGATCAGCGTATTCCCGCATCCGCAGCGCAACCGTCTCCGGATCACCGACCAGCGCCGTGCCGGCTCCGCCGCGGACGAGGCCGACCCCGGCCCACAAATCCGGGCTGATCTCCAGCCTCGAACGGTCCCCGCCATGCAGCTCAGCCATTCTGCGCTGCCCGACGGAGTCCATGGTGGCAAATACCTGCTGGGCTGCTGCAATGGTATCCTCATCCAGACGGGAAATCAGCCGTTCTGCTGCTGCCCATGCCTCCTCACGGGTCTCGCGGACAATGACATGCAGCCGGATGCCGAAGCGTACGGTCCGGCCCTCGAGCTCCGCGAGCCGCCGGACGGCTGCGATCTTGGATTTTACCTGCTCAGGCGGTTCTCCCCAGGTGAGGTATACGTCGATATGTTTGGCTGCTGTTCTCAGTGCCGCGTCAGAGGATCCTCCGAAATAAAGCGGAGGATGGGGCGACTGAACTGCGGGCTGCAGCACTTTGGCTTTGTTGACCCGGATATGCTTGCCGAAGAAGGTGACTTCCTCCTGCCGGATCACCTGCCGCCAGACCGTAAGGAATTCATCTGCGCGTTCATAACGCTCGTCATGGCTTAGAAATACACCGTCCCCCTCAAGCTCTGCGGGATCGCCTCCGGTGACCACATTCAGGAGCAGACGTCCTCCGGAGCTGCGGTCAAAGGTGGAGGCCATCCGCGCTGCAAGTGTGGGGGACATAAGGTCCGGCCGGACAGCGACCAGAAACTTGAGCCGCTTGGTCAGCGGGAGCAGGGAAGAGGCAATGACCCAGGCATCCTCGCAGCCCCTGCCGGTAGGAATCAGCACGCCTTCATAACCGAGTTCGTCGGCAGCGGCGGCGATTTGCCGGTAATACCCGGGCGTAGCCGCTCTGCTGCCGGTTTCTGTTCCCAAATACCGGCCATCTCCATAGGTGGGAATAAACCAGAATATCTTCACATAGAGACCTCCTCTAATTTACTTTTTGTACATTGGAATACTTGGTTTATAGATGTGCAGAAACCTCGTTTTTAGCGGTTCAGTTCAAGTTATTAATAGAAGACAGCTTTTGCTTGTTAATCAGACCGAGAATTTCTTCACGCAGCTTCAGGAAGGCCGGTGAATACCGGGCTTGACCGGTACTTTCAGCGGTAATGCCGCAGGTGAATGAGGTAGTGAACTCCCGGATGATCCGGCCGGGGCTTCTCGACATTACCAGCACCCGGGTACCCAGCGAGAGCGCTTCGTCAACATCATGGGTAATAAACAGAATCGTGCAACCGGTCTCCCGCCAAATGTTCCGCAGCAGTTGCTGCATCTCCTCACGGGTCAGCGCATCGAGTGCGCCGAAGGGTTCATCCATTAACAGTACACGCGGACTGTTAACGAGTGCCCGGGCAATGGCTACCCGCTGCTTCATTCCTCCGGACAGCTCATAAGGCTTGTGCCCCGCATATTGCAGCAAACCGACCTTGTCTAGATACTCGTCAGCAAGCTTCAAACCTTCTGCTTTCGGGATCTTGCGCATCTTCAGCCCGAATCTGACGTTCTCCCGGGTGCTCAGCCAGGAGTAGAGAGGAGGCTGCTGAAACACAACTCCGCGATGCCATTCCGGGCCCGTGATATGGATCCCGTCCATCACGGCAGAACCCGCCGAGGGCTGGATCAGGCCGGCAATGATTTTGAGCAGTGTGCTTTTTCCGCAGCCGGAAGGTCCCAGAAGACATACGAACTCACCTTCATGCAGCTTAAGATCAATTTCCTCCAGCACATTTGGGCCATCAGCGGCCCCGTAGGCCAGAGATACATTCTCTACGGATATAATGGCTGTCGGGTTCTTCTCCAATATCGTCTTATCGGCAATCGGCATGCGGCATGACCTCCTATCCTTATTTCAGTGAACGTTCAATATATGCGGAGTTGATCCCCTGTTCAAAGGCCTCCAGATCAGGTGCCTTTTCCAGTGCCTTTTGCTCCACCAGAAAGTCTGCGGTAGCCTTCAGAATGCTGGCCAAATCCCCTTTGCTGTCACTGGGGCCGAAGTATTTGGAAGATAGTTGTTCACTGGCGGACAGCCAGATGAGATCGCCAGTTTGTTTCAGCGCTTCGGATTTGCTGATATTAAGGCCTTTAGCGAGCGCATCGCCAGCTTCATCGGGATTGCTGGTATAGAGGTCGTGAGCCTTTGACTGGACCTTGATATATTTGGCCACAAGTTCAGGGTATTTGCCGGCGAACGCTTTGCTGACCACTCCGACATCGGCAGTCACAATGCCTTGTTCCGCTAATTTACCGCTGTCGGTAAGAACTTTGCCGTCCTTCAGCAGTTCGCCCAGCACCGGATTCCATACATAAGCGGCGTCAATATCACCTCTTTGCCAGGCGGCAAAAATATCATTCGGCTGCATATCCAGAATCTGCACATCCGCCAGATTGACACCCTCAAGCTCCAGCGCATTCAGCAGGCTGTAGTGTGCCGTGGAGCTGAAGGGAACCGCCACCTTTTTGCCGGCCAGCTCCTTGACCGAATTCACACCTGAGCTATTCTTGACCGCTAGCGCTTCGGCAGCGCCAATGACATCGTGGATCCAGAACACCTCATATTCCAGCCCGGTGGCGATGCCTACGGAAGCCGGTGTACTGCCCATCAGCCCGATATCGATGCTCTTCGAGGCGAAGGCGGTGTTCACATCACGGCCGGAATCGAATTTCTTGAAGTTCACCGGCACACCGAGCTCAGCTTCATACCAGCCTTTGGCTTTGGCGACAATTTCATCATTGGGAATGTCCTGGTATCCGATCGTAACGGATTCCGGTTTGGCTGTACCCCCGTCTTCCTTGCTGTTTCCGCATGCTGCAAGCTGCACTGATAGTACAAGAGCCAGGCCGCCTGTCAGCATAAGTCTAAGTTTCTTGTTCAATATGATTCCTCCCCTATTCTATTCTTTGCCTTTCCACGGTACGACTCTACGTTCAACGGCCCGCAGTACGGCATCAATCAACATCCCGGTTATCCCCATAATGATAATGCCCACGAAAATAATGTCGCTTCTCAGAAATTTGCTGGCGTCCAGCACCATCCATCCAATGCCGGTTACTGCGGCGACCATTTCGGCTGCGACAAGCGTCGTATAGGAGACGCCGACTGCTGTTCTCAGTCCGATGAATATATCCGGCAGGCAGGCGGGGAAAACAACATGAAAGAAAATTTGCCGGCTGTCTGCCCCGAGGGTATAGGCCCCGTCAATATAATCCTGCTTCAGTTTACGGACTCCCGATTCACAGGCAATGAAGACGGGGGCAAAACCGGCCAGATACAGCAGTGCAATCTTGGACGAATCTTCAATTCCCATCCACAGCACAAGCAGGGTATAGTACGCGAGCGGCGGGAGCGGGCGGTAAAATTCAACGAGCGGATACATGATGGCGCGTATTTTGGAGTTATAGCCGCTCAGCAGACCGAGGGGGACGGCGGTGAGGATGACGAGCACGAAGGAGCTTAATAAGCGCATCATGCTGTCTCTGAGATGTGTCAGCAGACTGTTGTCTTTGTAGCCTTCCTGCAGAATTTGAATAAAGCTGGCAAACACTTTGCCGGGAGAAGGGACCAGAATCGCTGACAGGAGCTTTAGCTCCGTGACCGCGAACCATAATAGAAGCAGAACCAGAATGGTGCCTGTTGTTAACATCCGCTCAATGGTTGCTTTTTTGTGAATCCAATGCCTCAAGCCTGCAAGCTTAGCCACCTGATGCCTCCTTTCCCGGCCTGTATGGCAGGATAATTCTGATTCTTAATCAGGCCTACAACTGTTTGTGTAGTGCACTGCGCAGAGCACCGATGATCCTGTCGATTCCATACTTATCGATGATGAGCGGAGGTGCCATATACAGCACGTTGTTATAACCCGGCACACTGCGCGTCATTCTGCCGATAATTACACCATCCTCCCGGGCACTGGCAACGATCTGCGCCAGCCGGCTCTCCTGAAGCGGTATCTTGGATCGTTTATCCTCCACCAGTTCAACACCGGCCAGCAGACCTTGCCCCCGGACGTTGCCGACAATGGGGAATGCCTCCAGCTCCTTCAGCCGCTCCATCAGGTAGGCGCCCATGAGCGCGCTATTCTCCGTCAATCTCTCCTCTTCAATAATCCGGATGTTCTCAAGGGCAGCCACTGAGCTGCCTGCGCAGCCTCCGAATGTGCTGATATCCCGGAAAAATCCGTTCGGCTCTTCCGGCCCGGCCATAAACTGGTTGAATATCTCTTTGCGTGCAACCGTAGCCGAGATCGGCATGTAGCCGCTTGCCAGTCCTTTGGCCAAGGTGATGATATCGGGCTGTACGTCGTAATGCTGATGCCCGAACAGGGCTCCTGTCCGGCCGAAGCCGGTAACGACCTCATCCAGGATCAGCAGTACGCCATACCTGCGGCAGATTTCCTGCAGCACCGGATAATATTCCGGAACCGGAGGGATGATGCCGCCCCCGGCGGTAACCGGCTCCAGAATCACGGCGGCAACCGAGTCTTCACCTTCCTGCTGAATCACTTGTTCCAGTGCCCGGGCGCAATCGATATTGCAGCCGGGATAGCTTTTGCCGAACGGACAGCGGTAGCACAGAGCGTGTGGGATTTCCGCGAAGCCTTCCGGCAGCGGACCGAAATCCGCTCTTCGTTCCTGTTGTCCGCTGCTGGCCAGCGCCGCCAGAGTAGTGCCGTGATAATCCCTGTCCCGGTATATAATCTTGTATTTCTTCTTGCCCGGGGACTTTGCGGCGAAATATTGCCGGACCATCTTGAATGCTTTCTCATTCGCTTCAGAGCCGCTGTTCGAAAGGTAGACCTTCGGCAGCGAGGGCAGCAGGGAGGCGAGCTTCGCGGCCAGCATAATGTAAGGCGGGGTGGCCATCGAGCCGGCATAATAAGGCAACAGCTTCATTTGCCGGCTCACAGCATCTGCTATGCTTGCTCTGCCGTGTCCCACATTGACGACCCACACTCCGCCGGACAGGCCGTCGACAAACTCCTTTCCCTGCACATCCTTCAGCATATAGCCTGTGCCCTCAGCCATAATCGGCGGCTCCTGCGTCTCATAAAGCTTGTGGTTGGTAAGATGCAGCCAGAGATGCTCCCGGTGGAGTTCTGCCAGTTCAGCCGCGCTTGGTACGCCGGTCAACGTCTGTTTCATTCCTTGGCCTCCAAATAAAATAATAAAGGCTAAGTCACGTCTCCCAAATAAGGAGGACGCAGCTTAGCCTTCAGTGATCTGATCAGCTGTATAAGATTGGTTGATACATAAATTACCACATGCAAATTGAACCTGTCAACAGGTTGTACGGACAACCTAATGATGATATAATAAATAATCGCATCTACTTACTTGGAATTATAATAGACGAGAAAGGGTGTTACATATAGTGCTCGACAGAAGCAATTCAATCCCGCTGCATTTACAGGTAAGGAATTTACTTCGAAACGATATATTTAAAGGCACCTACACTGAGAAAATCCCGGCGGAGCATGAGCTGATGGACAAATATTCCGTCAGCCGGGCGACCGTCCGCCGCGCGATCCGCACCCTGATCGATGACGGAATGCTGGAATCCCGGCAAGGGCTCGGTACTTTTGTGGCTGTAAGGCCGATAGAGGAGTGGCTGGGCAATTTAAGCACGTTCTTCGATATCATCGGCGAGCGCGGGCTTACTCCCGATATCAAGGTGCTAAAGCAGGGGATTGTGGAGGCGCCGCAGGATGCCGCCAAAATATTCGGGGTATCCCGGCTGTACGAGACGATCCGGCTGCGACTGGCAAACGACACACCTGTTGTGCTGGAGACCCAATATTACCCGCTGGAAATCGGCGAGAAGCTGGCGCTGCTGGATTTAAGCAATGTGTCGACCTATGATGTGCTGGAAACGGAGCTGGGGCTGAATCTGTGGGAAGCACAACAGACGATTGGCGCGATTATTCCGGCGGCGGAAGAGAAGAAGCTGCTGGGCATGACTGCCGAACCAAGCTGCGCCCTGCTATCCAAGCGCCTGGTGCTGGATCATGACGGCAATCCCCTGGAATATGAGAAAAGCATCTACCGCGCCGATAATTATGCTTTCCGGATCAATCTGACCCGCAGAAGAAAACTGTGAGTGTGTGAACTTTCCCCTACGGTTTCTCAAAACCGGTTGACAAACTAAACCTAACCGCTTTACGATGGGTCACATAATTTAACAAATCCTACTGGTTTAGTTAGGATTTAGTTGGGAGAGATCTAATGACGGTTCAATCGGTTTTATCGGTGCAGGAACAAAGACTGCTTCTTCCACCCGGGGAACGGACCTTCCCGGGGCATGAACGGGCAGTCCGTATTCTCCATTCATTTCAGAATCAGCGTCCCACAATTGATGTGGAACGTGCGCAGCTTTTTACCGAATCGTTCAAGCAGTCGGAGGGTGAAGCCCTGATTCTGAGATGGTCCAAGGCGCTGCTGCATATTGCCCGGCATATTACCGTCTATATCGACGGGGATCAGCTGATTGCGGGAAGAGGCGGGGCCCCGGGAAGATACGGAATCCTGTATCCGGAGCTGGATGGTGATTATCTGGACACGGTGATCAGGGAGCTGCCCAGCCGCGGCCAGTCACCGTTCGATCTGGGTGAAGCGGATGCAGCCATTATTGTGAATGAAATATCACCGTACTGGAAAGGGAAAACCTTCCACGAGGCGCTGGCCAGTGCATTGCCTGCGGATACGCTGAAGGTGACGTATGATCCCGCAGACCCGCTGAAATCCAGATTCATTGTCAACGAAACCGCATCGTTCCGTTCATCCATCCAGTGGGTGCATGATTATGAGAAGGTGCTCCGCATCGGCTACAAGGGGATCAAAGAAGAAGCGCTGCGGGAGATCAGCCGGCTTGATCCTTACAGCCCGGTCGATAACATGGAGAAGCTGCCCTTCCTGCAGGCTATAGTGAATGTGTCCGATGCTATTGTACTGTGGGCTAACCGTCATTCCATATTGGCTGCCAAGCTGGCGGATGAAGAGACGAATCCCGTGCGGCAGGCCGAGCTGCGGAAGATTGCCGGAATCAGTGCCCATGTGCCGGAACATCCGCCCCGCAGCTTCCATGAAGCTGTGCAATCCCAATGGTTCGTCCAGATGTTCTCCAGATTGGAGCAGAAGACGGGCACTGTGATTTCGAACGGAAGAATGGACCAGTACCTCTACCCGTTCTACGAGAAAGATACTGCGCTTGGCCTCATTACAGATCAGGAAGTGATCGAGCTGCTGGAATGTGTATGGAATGCGATGGCCCAGTTTCTGGACCTCTACATTTCACCGGCCGGCGGTGCCTTTAACGAAGGATATGCCCACTGGGAAGCGGTGACAATTGGCGGACAGACCCCTGGGGGGCTGGACGCGACCAACGAGCTGACCTATCTGATGCTGCAGTCCAAGCGGGAATTCCCGCTGAACTATCCCGATCTGGCGGCCCGGATTCACACGAGAGCGCCTGAGCGTTACCTGTATGAGGTCGCGGAGACCATCAAAGAAGGCTCGGGATTTCCGAAGCTGATCAATGATGAGGAAGTTGTACCCCTGCTGCTGGCCAAAGGGGCAACGTTCGAGGAGGCCTATGACTATGCCGTATCGGGTTGTGCGGAATGCCGGATGCCGAACCGCGATACGTACACCAGCCCCTGTGCCTATATCAATTTTGCCGCTGCCGTCGAGATGACGCTGCGGAACGGGCAGATGCTGCGCTACCCCGGAGAGACCCTGGGCCTTGAAACCGGTGATCCGCTGAGCTTCGGTACATGGGAGCAGTTCTTTGATGCTTATAAGGCCCAGCAGAAATATTTCCTCAAGCATGCCTTCATCCAGCAGCACGCGATTATCCGGCTGCGCAGCCGGCATTTTGCCGCTCCGCTAAGCTCCTCCATGCACAGGCTGTGCCTGCAGAATCATAAGGATATCCATGAGCCTCATATCGAGGGCGGAATTGATCTGGGTTACTTCGAATTTATCGGTTACGGCACGGTAATCGACTCTCTGGCCGCCATCAAAAAGGTGGTTTTCGAGGATAAACGGATTTCGATGGCTCAATTAATTGAAGCGCTTGACCGTGATTTCGAAGGCCGCGAAGCTATCCGTCAACTGCTGGCACATGCGCCAAGTTACGGTAACAACGAGGATTATGCCGATTCTATCGCCAAGGAACTGGATGAGGAAGCATTGAAATTTACCCGCGCTTATTCGAAGCAGCTGGGTGTGAACCTGGATCTCCGTTACGTTCCCTTCACTTCTCATGTTCCTTTTGGCAAGGTCGTCTCAGCGACTCCCAATGGGAGAAAAGCCTATACCCCGCTCGCAGACGGCTCCTCCGCCTCACATGGCGCGGATATTAACGGGCCGACGGCCGTCCTGCTCTCCAACTACTACTCCAAGAATTACAACTACCGGGAAAGAGCCGCGAGATTGCTCAACATTAAACTTACGCCTTCCGTCATCGAAGGGGAAGAAGGGACCCTGAAGCTCGTTTCCTTTATCCGGACCTGGAGCGATTTGCGCCTCTGGCATCTGCAGTTCAACATCATCAACAGGCAGACGCTGCTGGATGCGCAGCAGGACCCGGATAAATACCGCAACCTGCTTGTGCGGATTGCCGGCTACAGCGCTTATTTCACGGATCTTTCCGCAGATTTGCAGAACGATCTGATCAGAAGAACCGGGCATACGGTAATATAATGGAACATCAGCCGCTTCAAGGCAACATCTTCAATATTCAAAGATATTCGCTGCATGACGGGCCGGGCATCCGCACAGTGGTCTTCATGAAGGGATGTCCTCTGCGCTGCAGATGGTGCAGCAATCCTGAATCCTGGCTGTCCGCCAGGGAAATGTACTATGATGCAGGCAAATGCATAGGGACGGAAGCTTGCGGATTCTGTCTTGCGGCCTGCGGACGGGGAGCCATCGCAGATGATCCTGTCAGCGGAAAGGTGAAGATTGACCGCGGGCTATGTGTTCAGGGTTGCCTGGATTGCGCGGCCGTCTGCCCGTCCAGATCCCTTGATGTATACGGCAGGCTTATGACGGTGGAAGAAGTGCTGAAGATTGCCGGAGAGGACAGCCTGTTCTATCAAAGATCGGGAGGCGGTCTAACCCTGAGCGGGGGCGAAGCTACTGCCCAGATCGGATTCGCTGAAGCGCTGCTGGCCGGGGCGAAGCGGCGGCGGATTCACACCGCGATTGAAACCTGCGGATACTCCCCCTGGAATCATTTCAGCAGATTGCTGCCCAGCCTGAGTATGATCCATTACGACTTGAAGTCGCTGAATGAGCAGGCTCATTTGCAGTTTACAGGGGTATCCCCGCGCCTGATCAAGGAGAACCTGGAACGCCTGAGCCGGTCGTTCGAGCGGAGCAATATTATTGTCCGCACCCCGGTAATTCCCGGGTTCAATGACTCGGCGGAGGCCATTGCAGAGATCGCTGAATTCGTCAGCAGTCTGGGCGGCATCCGCCATGAGCTGTTGAAATACCACAGATACGGCTCGGTGAAGTATGGTTTGCTGGGCAGAAGCTACGAGCTTGGACAGGAAGAATTATCTGAAGAGAAGTTCGCCGCACTCACCCGGGTAGCGGCTCAATATTCATTTTGATATTTTGGAGAATGTTGTCATATCTACTCGGCAACGCTATCAGCTTTTGGTATGATACTGTCATGAGAAATAATAATGTTGTACATAAGACAGCTGTAATTCTGCTATTTATCGGTGTGCTTTTTGGATTCCGCTTGACTTGGATAAGCTTATTCTCAGTAGAAGAACCGATTCCTGCCGTTAACGGGGTAACGGATCTGCGCGGCCGTGACCTAGGGGATTCTGGATTATACAGGCTCGAGGGCGAATGGAGTTTCTATCCTGATCAACTCGTCTCGGAAAAGAATCTCTCATCGTTAACCGGGGTCCCGCTGCCGCTTAAGGTACCAGGGGATTGGAAGCATGCGATAGGCAATGATTCTGCTACTTCATACGGCTACGGAACATACCGGCTGCGGATATTGGTAGATCCGCTCCGGCAGCCTGTCTCATTGTGGATCAAACAGATTCATGCTGCTTCCAGTGTTGAAATCAACGGGGTACCCCTGACCGGCAAGGGCAGAGTAGCACAGAATTCGAAGATGTATCAGCCCAATGCCACCTCGTACCTCTCTCCCTATTATTTAGAAGGGGCAACTGTAATTGATGTGCTGATTCAGGCAGCTAATTTCGATCATCCTTACAAGGGCGGTATCGGAGGCTCCATATACTTTGCTTCCCAGGATGAGGTTAACCGCATCTATTTTTATACAGTAGGCTTTCAAATGCTTACAGTGGTTATTCTGCTGCTGCATGTACTGTATGCCTTTATTCTCTATATATTTAATTCCAAAGAACATGCATTATTCCTGATAGCATTAATGACTTTATCTGTCGCCATAATCTTGATGGCCCGCAGTGATAACATCGTTCTTGATCTTCTTGGAGTGAATTACACCTGGTCCCTGAAGATCCGGCTGATTGCTTTCCTATGGCAAAATCTGCTGATCCTGCTCGTCTTTAGAAGGTTCACCCCGGGCGCCGGAATGAACAAAGGATTACGCATGTACATACTGTCTTTGGGTCTATATTCCGTTTTTGTAACAATCGTTCCCGCTGCACTAGTTAGTACGTCCGTTCACTGGGGAGTCGTTCAAGTCTTTCAGTACATTCCGTTCCTCTGGCTGATTTATAGTCTGGGCCGTTTATTATTCAGACAACAACAAGGTAAGGATGTTGTCTACCTGCTGCTGTCAGGAGCGGCAATTATCTCGAATCTGCTGTGGAATTTATGGGATTATAACGGACAGTTTGCCGTTGTTTATTACCCCCTGGATATTATAGCTGCCATCGTTGGTTTCTCTGCATATTGGTTCAAACAGTATTTTCATAATGCCAAAGAGAATATGAAGCTGAACGAGCAGCTGAAAAAAGCGGATAAACTCAAGGATCAGTTTCTCGCCAATACCTCTCATGAGCTGCGGACGCCGCTTCACGGAATTATGAATATTGCGGAGAATATCGTCGCGAAGGAGAAAGGCAGGCTGTATGAGAGCAGCCGCAAGGATATGGAACTGCTGATTACGATCAGCCGCCGGATGTCACATATGCTTGGAGATCTACTGGATGTAGTCCGCCTTCAGGAGCATCGAATTATTTTGAAGCAGGAGCCGGTCCTCATTCAATCGGTTGTTCCGGGAGTCATCAGCATGCTTCAGCATATGATTGAAGGCAAGCCGGTAACGCTGGTCATGGACATTCAGGAGTCGGTGCCGCTTGTTTTTGCGGACGAGAAAAGACTGGTACAGGTTGTATTCAACCTGGTTCACAATGCGCTCAAATATACGGAGAAAGGCCAGGTCTGTGTCTCGGCCAGAGAACAGAACGGATATGTCGTTGTTCATGTAATAGATACCGGAGTCGGTATGACCCAAGAGACGATGGACCGGGTGTTCCTCCCTTATGAGCAAGGCCCGCATGGGATTCGTGACGGGCGCGGAATCGGGCTGGGATTAAGTATTTGCCGGCAGCTGGTGGAACTGCATGGAGGACATTTAAGCATTCAATCCGAGCCCGGCACAGGCTCTGTCTTCAGCTTTAATCTCCCACTGGCCAGCGCATCAGGCTGGGAGATGGGAGTAAGCCAGATCTCCGCTACAGAGGAGCTGGCGGATGCCATTCATCAGCAGCTGGCCGAGTGGCGTCTATCGGGTGAGCAGCCAAGTCCCCATCCGGGAACTGAACCGGTTCCGCCGCTCTTTGCAGACACGAAGATGAATATTCTGGCTGTAGATGATGATCCTGTCAATCTGATTGTACTGAAGGGCATTCTGGCAAACGAGCCTTATATCGTTACTGGTGTGAATTCCGGCCGGGAAGCACTGGAGGTGCTGGATAATAAGAAGTGGGATCTCCTCATTGGCGATGTGATGATGCCGCAGATGTCGGGCTATGAATTAACGCAGAAGATCCGGATGCGTTACTCCTTATACGAGCTTCCGGTGCTGCTGCTAACCGCCCGCAGTCAGCCCGCAGATATCTATACCGGATTTCTGGCAGGAGCCAATGATTATGTCACCAAGCCGGTAGATGCAATGGAACTCAAATACCGCATCCGGGCTTTGACGGCGATGCAGCGAGCTTTTAACGAACGGGTGCGGATTGAAGCGGCTTATCTGCAGGCACAGATTGAGCCGCACTTTCTGTTCAATACCCTGAATTCCATTTCAGCACTTGGTGAAGTGGATACCCGCAAAATGCAGGAGCTTATTGATGCATTCACATCCTACTTAAGAATCAGCTTTGACTTCCTGAACACAGGAGAACTTGTAAGCCTCTCACATGAACTGGAGCTGGTGGAGTCCTATTTATATATTGAACAGTCGCGGTTTGCAGAACGAATCTCTGTAATTTGGAAGGTGGATCCGGATATTGACATCCTCTTGCCCCCTTTAACCATTCAGCCTCTGGTTGAAAACGCAGTGAAGCACGGTTTGCTCAGCCGCAGGCAAGGCGGAATCGTTCAGATCCGGATAGAACGTCAGCACAAATCTGTAAAGATTGAAGTTGAAGATAATGGACAAGGCATGGATCATGAAACGCTTGAATTACTGCTGAAGCCGGTAATGGAAGGGAAAAGCGGCATCGGTCTGGCCAATACCCACCGGAGGCTCAGCCAGTTATATGGCCGGGGCCTGTCGATTTACAGTGAACTGGCTGTAGGTACTTCGGTGTCTTTTATGATTCCGGAAGAAGATAATCTATAGGTCATATTTATGAAGAAACAGGTTTCCGTCTGAAAAGATATACAGCATTTTCAGACGAAGGGGGCAACAGGAGTGAGGACAACCGCTCACTGAACTCCATCGTGAAGTGATCGGCGCTGTAATAAGAGTCGAAATCTCCAGTAACCGCAGGGTCTTTTGTGCCAAGAACGATATATAAGTCAACCGAATTCGTCTTAAATACATGTTTTTCATACGGATTCTTAGGTACCGGCCACGAGCAGAGAACTACTTCAGGGCTGTATTTATGAAGAGCAGTTTTGGCATCTGCCTGTTCCACAAAGGCGGGGTAATCGATATAGTGCTTCCAGCTATAGTCGTCGGTTGCAGTGCAGCTGATATTTTTTGCGTTCAAAAACTTGGTTAACGTACCATCGCCTGCAGCTATCTCAAGGCATTTTTTATCGCCTATCAAGCTTGAGAGTTCGTTAATTAAAGGTTTCGAGTAGAAACAATAGATGCCTTTCTTATTGACGAGGGGCATCAATATTTTTCTATTCAGGAGAATCCGCCAGCACAACCTGAATAGGCCCAGAGATACCGGCTTTCGTTCAAGCCCCTTTTTGAATAAAAGCTTTTGTAATATCATGCCGTCCCAGAGGTTGAACTTTACATTTCCGGCAGACGTTTTTGAAGAAGCGCTTATATTGAGCTGCTCCAGCAGATGAAGGGCAAATCTGGCCTTAATTACATTAGGCAGAAAGGCATTTACCGTTTTTTCATTGAACCCGCTCCTGGAGATTTTGTGATTGGCCATCTTTGCACTTGCCGAATATTTATCAATAATGGCATGTATTAAATTAGCATTCCTAGTGTTCTTAAGTACGCTTAGTTCTTGCAGGACCTCCTGTTGATACTCCGGATACTGATGTAATAAAGTTTCTACGCTAATTTCATTTGCTAATATTTTACGGGCGGTATCATTTGTGAAAGTTCTCATTCTATTCTCCATTATCATTGAATTTCGTGCAGCGCATCTCTATAAATGTATCATATCTCATTCAGAATGTTGTAGTATATGCTCAGGAATAGCCCTGTGAAATTCGGGTTATCCGTTCTGTGATGTATAATGAGATAATACAAGCTTAACAAGCAGTAGAAGGGACGGGCAGGATTATGTTAAAAACGGAATATATTGAGGTCTTGTCAGTCATTTCAAATAAATTATATACTTCGGCAGCGAATGTTATGGATACTGCGAGTAAGCTAATCCCGGCGAATACGTTCTGCATCGCCAATCTGGACAATGTGTCTACCAAGGTGCTCAAATCGTTTAACCGGGAGAAGGTTATGCTGGTTGAGGGACTGGTGGTGGATAATAAGGAATCCTATTGTGCCCTGGTCACCGAGCATGCGCAAGGTCCGCTTTTAATAGATAATAATCTGACCCACCCGCTGACCCGGGATATGGATGCGACGCAGTTCGTGGGGGGATGTTCATTCATCGGAGTGCCTATTCGTACGGAGCAAGGTAAATTCTATGGGTCGCTGTGTTCGTTTGACCAGAATTTCTATCAGTATCAGGAGCGGGATGTGGAGCTGCTGCTGTCTTTGTCGGCTTTTTATACGAATCTGCTGGAAATGGAATCGACCCTTGGCAGGCTGAAAGCTGCGGAAGAACAGGCTACACAAGTCCTTGAGGATAAAAATAATCTGCTGGCCGTACTCAGTCATGAAATCCGTACACCGATGAACGGGGTCATCGGGATGACAAGTCTGCTGCAGACGACAGAGCTGTCCGAAGAGCAGACGCTGTACGTGGATGTGATTGAGAAGAGCGGCAGCAATCTGCTGGCCATGATGGATCAGATTCTCGATTATTCCAAAATGGAAGCCGGGACCATGACGCTGGAGAGCAGCCCGTTCCACCTCCGTGATATTGTCTCCCATGTCGTGCAGCTGTTCTCAGCCGAGGCTGAGAAGAAAGGGATCAGGTTGCATGCCATATTCGGCAGTGAAGCGATACCCGCTCTTGTGGGTGACAGTCATAAAATTAATCAGATTCTCACCAATCTGGTGGGCAATGCGCTTAAATTTACGGAACAGGGTGAGGTCAGCATAATTGTGCAAACTAAGGCCGATGCAAAAGACAGTGTCACCTTCTCCATTGAAGTGAAGGACACCGGCATTGGACTGCCTGTAGATCAGAAGGATAACCTGTTCCGCTCCTTCTCGCAAATTCATGAAAGACGTTCACCGGGGAGTTACAGCGGTGCCGGGCTTGGGCTCTCGATCTGTAAGCAGCTGGCCGGGTTAATGAACGGCAGAGTATGGCTTAAGGATACCAGCGAGCAGGGCAGCACGTTTGCGTTCGCGATTACCTGCTTTGTGGCAGGTTCGGATAAGGTTCAGGCTGGATTGTGCTGATAAGCAAATTAAACCTAAGCATCAGTGGGATTAAGAGCGGGTTATCCGTAAGTTAGACTGCTTTCAATAATGCTCCAGATGTTATCAACTTGGCATACGAAAAAGCCCCTCCGGTAGAAAAACTGGTCAGCGGGGCTTTTTGTTTTGCGCCGGCCTAGAACCTTCACTAATACAGTGATCGAAAGGCTCCGTGCCCCGACAACAACCTATTTAGATTGAACTCATAACACCCCGGGTTAAGCTGATCAACCGCGAAGCCCCGATAGAGATGGTTCTTGCAGGAATCAAGGAGTTATTTTCTTCTTAATAAATGAAAATAAGTGCAAAAATAAAGAAAACACAAACGAACCCAACCCGAAGAGCAAAATTAATTGTAATGAAGCCTGTAAATTATTCGCTGAATTAATCAAAAGAATTAATGAACCAAGTAGGGCCCCTATAAAAAAATATAGAAGGAAATGCAAAAGGAGACTGCGATTTATGATTATTTTATCTATATACAATGAAACAGGCGTTACAAAGAATAAATAAATGCAGAACATAATCAAGAAACCATTAAAAAATTCATTCGCGAATGAATAATACAAAACAGTATCATCCGTATTATTATTTTGACTGACCATTGTGAAAACAAGTGACAGAAGTAGAGCGGAAAATAATGAAGCGAGGAGTCTAGTCATAATCAGCAATTCCTCCTTTGCGAAACTCCTTAGCATCAATAGGCGGTCTTCATTTTTAAATTTAATTTGAAACATTAAAAGATCTGGCTAATGTACTAGGTGCGCCTAAATATTCAAATCCTTCATGAGGATGATTAAATATTGTCAGAGTAATTTTTTATATAAGAGGAAAGTGAGTGTCACAGGGAATAACTTTAGTGGTGAACACTTTATAAATGTATGAATATTATCAATACCGCAAAAATGTAATGGGATACGTAGTATTTTAAAGTCAAGGACTTGGGGATTGAAGAATATTTTATTTTTGTTGACAAACAGAGTGGAGAAGATTTTGAACATCTACGTTATAAGGCTTATGGTTCGGAAGATATTCTAGTTTATGGGGGATGACCTAGATTATTTAGTTCGAGACTATGACGGCATTATTGCTGAGTGGAAATATAATACGGCGAGATTGGTGCACTATTGTATGCCTGAATAACAAAATCGTTTTAATTCCTACACAATTTATAAAATGGACAATCAATTTTTAGGCCTGCTGGCATATCTGTTTGAGCAGTAACGAAAAAATCGGTTAAGACAGACAGAAGGCATTGAGGTAAGTCTGGACTGAAGCGGTTACTTTTGGCCGACTCAAATATGAGATCTATCTTAGACTAAATAATATAAGTAAACTTTATTGTTCAATAAAAAGCTATACAAATAAGATTATTGGGAATTTTAGACTCTATTCTACTAATAATGCAACACATATAAATATTACATACAATAAAATGGCTGTTCCAAGGGCTGCTAATAAAATAATCCATGTTAGATGTGTTTTAAAGGGGTTGAGCAAAAGCAATAGTTGTTTTCTTTTTGTTAGTAAACCATTGTTAGCATTTCTTAATATAATTTTAACTTTATTTTCCTCAGTATTGAGGAATTCATTCCAAAGTTGATCATACTGTTCTTTGATTGAATCTTTATTGGTGCTATCCTTTAATTTAACCATATCTTCCCTCTTTTTTGAGATCAGGAGATGATCAAAAAAAATTCTCCTGATCTCGGATTAGTAGTTTAGTTATCAGTTGCCATAGATATGACCTCTTACTCGTACTGCATGGGCTGCACTCGGATTTGATATCTTTAGATACACACCTTGTGGAGCATTTAATGCTCCTACAGATATTGTTTCATAAAAGGCAGCACCATTCCAACCATTAAACCCTGTATGGAATATCTCTCCGATTGTATCATCGCTAAAAAAACCTTTATACACAACACTATATCTCATTGTACTGTCTACAGATACCCCTGGAACCTGTTGCCACCCAGTAATACCTAATGATGTTTGAGTCATATTAAATTGATTGCTATAAAATGAATTTCCTGTTCCAACTATTGTGTCATCGTAACTTCCTAATAAAGTTGAAGCTAGAGGAGCGATGATGCTTTTATTTTTGTTTTGTAAATCTGATATTTTTTGTGCAGCGGTACTCATTGTTTCTTGCCCATTTAAGAATAATTTCCAAGTTCCATCTTTCTCAATAATAGGAAGAGAGATCTTAGTGGTTTCCCCATTTTCTTTACGTGTTAAATCGAGTGTGGCTATAAATTTGCTCTCGGATTCAGCCACAACACTCTCAATACTTGCAGTTGAAAAAGGGTCGGTAGTCAAAGAATCCTTGTATTGTTTAAGTTGATCTTCCTCTGAAGCGAATCTGGTATCAATAACCCATTTTACTGCCTCTCTTACATCACCAGATTGAACTGCTTCAATATAATTACTTACTGACTCTTTTGCTAATTCTAACGGGGTGATGATTACGAAAGATACCAGGTTGATGGACCAGCTGACGACATTGTGAAGTTGCTACAGTTCCGTGCACTGGTTGCCACTGGACGAAGCCGGCTGGGACCCGCGGCACGGGCAGAATGACCAGTTCCATATGTTGTATAAAAACAAGCCGCTCATTAATGGGAGGCTTGTTTTTAAATGACGATGATGTCCGGTTTCTTGAGCGAGCCGTACAGAGAATACAAACGCCTTCCCGTTCAATATGAATGGGAAGGCGTTTTTTCGACCGCTGAAGTAACCGTAATTTATATATTAATTAAATTGAGGATTCTGAAATTATTACTAGTCTCTTTCATTCATGTTCTCAAGGAATAGAGCATTGACTGCATAACTCTCTAGTAACTATAATATTAATATAATTATGAAAAAGTTAATATAAATATTAACTAAATTAGTTTGTTGAAAGGAATCCATCCATGGACACGAAACCGAAACTGAATGTGTATACGCAACAGACAGGGGCTGAGCTTGGGGATTTATTCGGTATTTTCTTCGAGGATTTGAATCATGCGGCAGACGGGGGGCTGTACGCCGAACTGGTGCAGAACCGTTCGTTTGAATTTGACCCGGTTGACCGTCATGATTACCATCCGCTGACGGCCTGGGAGAAGGTTGAACGCGGGGGCGGCCGGGCCAGCTTAAGTGTGGAGGACGAATCTCCATTTCATCCGGAGAATCCCCACTATGCGGTAATCGAAATTCTGGAGCCGGGCACCGGAGTAGGGCTGTCTAATGCGGGCTTCAATACAGGCATTCCGGTCAAGGCAGGCGAGAATTATCTCTTCTCTGTATATATGCGGCGCAGCGGGAGCTTCGGCACACCTGTGCAGGTTCTTATTGAGGATAGCGGGGGAGCGGTGACTGCATCGGCAGTTATCACTGTAGATTCTGCCGGGTGGCAGAAATATGAAGCGGTTCTTACCGCAGCTTCCACCGATAACTCCTGCAGGCTGGTGATTCTGACCGGGGGAGCAGGCAGACTGGAACTCGATATGGTGTCGCTCTTCCCTGAGAAGACCTATCTTGGCCGCCGCAATGGATTGCGGGAGGATATTGCGGTGCTGCTGGCGGATATGAAGCCCAAATTCATGCGGTTTCCCGGCGGCTGTCTCGTGCATGACGGCTCGCTGAACCCGGATGACCGGAATTCGATGTACCGCTGGAAGAAAACAATCGGAGACGTAACCTCGCGGCCGCCGCGGCGCAATAACTGGGGCTATAACCAGACACTGGGCCTTGGCTATTACGAATACTTCCAGTTCTGCGAGGATATCGGGGCCAAAGCCATTCCCGTATTGCCCGGCGGCTACGACCCCCATCATGGGCGCATAGTTCCCCTTGACGAGCTGGGACCCTGGATTCAGGATGCGCTGGATGTGATCGAATTCGCCAGAGGAGACGCTTCTACCGAATGGGGAGCGGTACGCAGCTCGCTTGGCCATCCCGAGCCCTTCGGGCTGGATTATATTGCGATCGGCAACGAAGAGGTCGGGGAGCCGTTCTTCGAGCGCTACCCGTATTTCCATAAAGCGATCAAGGAACGTTATCCGGATATGCAGGTGATTAACAGCAGCGGGCCGTTCGCGGCAGGCGGCGAATATGAACGGGGCTGGGCTTCGGCACGAGAGCACGGTTCGGATCTGGTGGACGAGCATTATTACCAGTCGCCGGAATGGTTCCTTGCAAATATGGACCGGTACGACCTGTTCAAGGCAGACGAACCTAAGGTGTTTCTTGGTGAATACGCTTCCTGGGGCAATACCTACTATAATGCACTGGTAGAGGCTGCATTCATGACCCGGCTGGAGCAGAATGCCCATGCAGTCGGTCTGGCCTGTTACGCGCCGATGCTGTGTAATGTAGACTATGTGAACTGGAAGCCGGATATGATCTGGTTCGATAACCACCAGGTCTTCGGCACACCGAACTACTACGTCCAGAAGCTGTTCATGAATCATCAGGGAGACCGGCTGCTGCATATTGAGGCCGAGCATCTGCCCGGGCAGCCCGAAGCGCTTCAGCAACCAGTCAAGGGAAGTATTGTGCTGGCTGCCGAGAAGTCTGCTGTTACTTACCGGAACATTACTCTGACGAATAACCTTACAGGCGAGCGAAGAGTAATAGAAGAGATTGTTGAACTGGACGATACGGAAGCGGCTGCGAGTAAGGAGGAGGGACTCCGCTCCTTCCCTCTGGATGACACGGACTGGAGTGACTACACGCTCAAACTGACCGCCAGCAAAAATGGAGGCGTGCGCGGATTCCTGATCTATTTCGGCATGCAGGACGGAATGAACCGGCTGAACTGGGAGCTCGGCGGCTGGCAGAATCAGGACAGTATACTGAGCGCGGTCTCCGGCGGCCGGGGTTCATGTCTGACCCAGAGCCTGTTCACGGTGGAGAATGACACGGATTATGAACTGGAGCTGCATGTTTCAGGACGCCTGATTACGGCAGCAATCAATGGCATTGAGATTAACCGGGCGGAAGACCGCTTACCTGAGATTCAGCCGCTGTACTATACGGCAAGCGTGGAAGACCTTTCAGGAGATGTAATCGTCAAAGCGGTGAATGTGCTGGATACCCCATTGTCCGTCCGGGTTGAGCTGAAGGAGCTGAAGGCCGCTTCATATACAGCAGAAGTACATGAACTGTCGGGAGTAGCGCTGGATGCTGAGAACAGCTTCGCTGATCCGCTGAAGGTCAGCCCTTCTACCCGGGCTATAGCCTTCGAAGGAACCGGCTTCGATTATGACTTCCCGGGCCAATCCGTTACATTGCTCAGAATAAAGCGACAACATTCATAAATCTGAAATCCCTAAGGAGGGCTTATCTTGTCTCAATCCATACCCGCATACACCGGTTATCTCTTAGTTCATTTCATCGGAGAGCAGCCGGATGGCGAACAGGTCTATTTCTCCTACAGTGAGGACGGCCTGCACTTTAAGGACCTGAACGCGGGTCAACCTGTTCTGCGCTCGGAGCTCGGTGAGAAGGGAGCCAGAGATCCCTTTATCGTCCGTTCGCCGAAGGAAAGTAAATTCTATCTGATCGCCACCGATCTGCGCATTGCCAGCGGCAAGGGCTGGAGTGCGGCGGTGGAGGCCGGAAGCCGTGATATTATCGTCTGGGAATCCGCCGATCTGGTGAACTGGTCACAGCCATGGGCAGTCACGGTTGGCGTGGAAGGTGCCGGATGTGTCTGGGCTCCTGAAGCTATTTACGATGAGGCCGCAGATGAATTTCTCGTATTCTGGGCTTCTGCTACCCAGGAGCCGCATGAGAGTGAACGGAAGCACAAAATATACAGTGCACGCACGAAGGATTTCCGGGAATTCACAGCGGCTGAGAAATACATTGAACGTGACAACCATATTATTGATACGACGATTATCGCAGATGGCGGAATGTACTACCGCTTCTCCAAGGATGAGACGACCAAGAATATCCGGGTGGAGCAAGGTGCGTCGCTGGATAAAGACGCCTTCAGCTTTGTGGATGCACCGGTTCTGGAGGCCATCATGGGCGTGGAAGGTCCGGAGATTTATAAGCTGAACGACCGCGGGGAATGGTGCCTGATTGTGGACCGTTATGCGGAAGGGAAGGGGTATCTTCCCCTGCTGACGACAGATCTTAAGAACGGCGATTTCCGCGTGCTTGCAGACGGGGAGTTCGACCTTGGCGTAAGCAAAAAGCGCCACGGCGGAGTCCTTCCGATTACCGCCGGAGAATGCAGCCTGCTGCTGGCAGCCTTCGGAGACGGGCATCAGGTGCTGCCGGGACAATTCGCTGACCCGGATCTGGCGAAGTTCGGCGGCCGCTACTATCTGTACCCTACAACAGATGGCTTCACAGGCTGGTCGGGAACACAGTTCCATGTATTCTCATCAGCGGATCTCAAGCTGTGGCAGGATGAAGGCGTTATTCTCGATCTTGCGGCGGAGGATGTACCCTGGGCTGTCGGCAGTGCCTGGGCTCCGGCCATCGCCAGCAAGGAAGGCCGTTATTTCTATTATTTCTGCGGCAAAAAGCCGGATGGGGAAAGTGCCATCGGCGTTGCGGTCGCCGACACTCCTGTGGGCCCGTTCCGCGCGCAGCCGGAGCCGCTAATTACCATGGAACAGATCCAACGTCTTGGTCTGGTCATAGGACAGGCCATTGACCCGTCCATCTACGTGGAGGATGACGGTACAGCTTATCTGCTGTTTGGTAACAGTCATCCGGCGATCGTGGAGCTCGGTGCGGATATGGTAACGGTCAATGAAGACACGATGAGAAATCTGGATGGATTATACGACTTCCGGGAAGCAGTTACCGTACTTAAGCGGGACGGACTGTATCACTTTACCTGGTCCTGTGACGATACGGGCAGCGAAGATTACCATGTCAACTATGGTACAGCAGAGCAACTGTACGGACCCGTGACCTACCGTTATCCGGTTCTCAGCAAGAATAAGGACAAGAGCATGCTCGGCACCGCCCACCATTCGATCATGCGTGACCCGGATACCGGGCAATACTGGATTGCCTATCACCGGTTCGTGACACCGTTAACCCGGTTCAACGATTACAAAGGAATTCACCGTGAAACCTGTATTGATCCGCTGGAGTTCGGCGCAGACGGGCTGATGCAGCAGTTGAAGCTCTAACAAGCAAATCACTCAGGAGGCTGAATTATATAATGAATGAAACAATCACAAACCCAGTGGTCCTTCAGCGGGCAGACCCCTGCATTTACCGGCATAGCGACGGCTATTATTACTTCACCGCTTCGGTTCCCGAATATGACCGGATTGAGCTCCGCAGAGCCGTGTCAATCGGCGGACTTACAGCCAGCGAGCCTGTCGTCATCTGGACGAAGCATATCTCCGGTATTATGAGCGGATATGTCTGGGCACCTGAAATTCATCACATCAATGGGAAGTGGTACATCTATTTCTCCGCCGGGAGTGATGATGCTCCTTTTGCGCAGCGTCTGTATGTGCTGGAGAATGATTCCGGCAATCCGCTGGAAGGAAGCTGGGAGGAGAAGGGGAGAATCTATACCGCTTGGGATACGTTCTCGCTGGACGCCACTACCTTTGAACATAGGGGATCGCAGTACCTGGTATGGGCGCAGGAGGACCCTTCAGTTCAGGGGAACTCCAGCCTGTTTATCTCGAAGATGGCTAATCCATGGACTCTGGAAGGTGAGCAAGTCCTGCTGACCCGGCCGGAATATGACTGGGAAACGGTCGGATACCGTGTAAATGAAGGGCCTGCTGTATTACAAAAGAACGGCAAGATGATCCTGACGTATTCTGCCAGCGCCACCGACCACCATTACTGCATGGGGCTGCTAACCGCGCCGGATGACAGCGATCTGCTGGACTCCGGCTCGTGGACGAAATCCCCGGTTCCAGTGTTTACGACAAGCGAGGAGAACGGCCAGTACGGTCCTGGACATAACAGCTTTACAGTGACAGCTGATGGAACTGAGGATCTGCTCGTCTATCACGCCAGAAATTATAAGGACATAGAGGGAGATCCCTTGAATGACCCTAACCGACATACCCGTGTCCAGCCTTTGGCCTGGGGAGAAGACGGACTGCCGGTATTCGGATTACCAGTGCCGGATACAATATAAATTCATGAATATGGAGGTAAAGGGAATTCTAGAATTGGAGAGAAATCTCAAATTCTGAAGTGATGAGGACGGAAAGAATGAACCAGACTTCAAGTAAGGCGGAGGAAGACAAGAAGCTGAAATGGTGGCAGTTGAGCTTATTGGGGGTTGCAGGAACCATAGGGACCGGATATTTCCTCGGGTCAGGCCTGGCAATCTCCATCGGCGGGCCCGCGGTGCTGTTGGCTTATATTTTAGCGGCTGTAGGCACCTATGTTGTATTTGACGCATTAGCGCGAATGACAGCAGAACATCCTGAACAGGGCTCTTTCCGTTCCTATGCCAAACAGGCATTCGGCAGCTGGGCCGGATTCGGGAGCGGTTGGGTGTACTGGTTCTCAGAGCTGCTCATTATGGGCAGCCAGCTCACCGCCTTGTCTATTTTCTCAAGATTCTGGTTCCCGGCTGTGCCAATGTGGATGTTTGCAGCAGGGTTTGCCGTCTTGAGCTTATGCATTGTCTTCTTTGGCAATAAAGGATTCGACCGGGTTGAAAATGTGCTGGCTATCATTAAAGTAGCGGCCATTGTGATGTTTCTGCTGCTTGCGGCTGCTCTTCTGGCCGGCTGGATCGGCGGCAGCAAATACACCCCGAAGGTTCCGCTGGATTATCCGGCACTGTTTCCCTCCGGAATGACCGGATTATGGTCAGCTTTTATTTTTGCTTTCTATGCTTATGGCGGCATTGAGGTGCTCGGCATTATGGCGTTCAGGCTACAGAAACCTGAAGATGCACCCAAAGCAGGAAAAGTCATGCTGCTGGCACTGGCTGTGGTGTATGTCCTGTCGATCGGTCTTGCTGTGATCATGGTTCCTGCAGGGGCGTTTAATCCGAAGGAAAGTCCGTTTGTGCTGGCACTCCGCAGCGACCAGCTGGCTTTCGTGCCTCATTTGTTCAACGGAGTATTGATTATAGCCGGCTTCTCTACGATGACTGCATCACTGTATGCCATTACCTCCATGATGATGACCTTGGCCCAGGAAGGCGATGCCCCCCGGCTATTCTCGAAGAAATGGAAGAAGAAATATCCGTTCAACGCCTTGTGCCTGATTGCTGCCGGATTATCCGGTGCTATTATGATGTCACTGTGGCTGCCGGGCAAAGTATATGAATACATCACTACGGCTGCGGGACTGATGATCCTGTATAACTGGTCCTTTATTCTGCTCTCCTCCGGCAGACTGCTGAAGCCGGCCAAGCTAAGCGGTGTGAAACGCTGGACGGGCTTAATACTGATTGGGGCAGCTGTAACGGGCACACTGTTTCACCGGCTCAGCCGTCCCGGCTTCTATATCAGTCTGCTGATTGTTTCGCTAATTGCCTTAAGTGACTGGATCTTTCAACATTTCCGTAATAAGACAGGCAACTCCGTTAAGGAGTGCTCACTGGACGGACAAACGAATGATCACCACTCTCTGGCTGGCGGCCCCGGGTTCCGGATTAAGGGCATCCGGATGCGGAGGAGCAAGCTTTAAAGAAAGAGCAGCTGCACAGCCTGTACACCGAAATAGAAGCCGAATCCGACCAGCGACAGACCGGACAATACAGAGATCACTTGTAATACCCGGACCGTCATAAATTGGCGGAAGATGCTGGAGGCGGCTGCCATAGTTACATCCCAGAGCAGAATTCCCAGGATGATGGCTCCGCTGTACAGCAATAACTGGTGCATTGGATACTGGCTTGCCGCTTTGGCCAATATCGAACCATAAATGCCCAGCCAGAACAAGATGGACAGGGGATTGAACAGTGACATCATGAACCCGGACAAAAAGGATTTAAACAGAGAGGCATCATTTCCTCTAAGTTCTGTTGCTGAAATTTCCCCGGAATTTAGGATGCTCTCCACACCTGTATAGACGAGGACAAAGAACCCGAACAGCCACAAAAAAGCTTTGACAAACGGTGCATCCAACAAATGAATCATGCCGAAATAGACAAGCAGCATGTAAATAATATCGGCGCTGACGGCACCAAGTCCGACGGACCAGGCGTGCAGGAACCCTCCGCGGAGCCCCTTGTCCAGCTGTGCGGCATTAATGGGACCAATCGGTGCGGAGAGAGAAAGCCCGAGAAAGATATAACCTATAAATACGTTAATATTATCCTCCCCCTTCATATTTAAGCGTATTCTGAAAAAGGGGATTGTAGGACAACCAAAAAAGAAGGCCCGCGGAAACGCGGGCCTTCGTCTTAAACAATTTCCCTTCTGCTAAGCTTAAGCTATGCCTTAACCGTCTCCGGTCTTTTTACCTGAAGCGGTGGAGGAATGAGCCAGCCGTTTTTCTTGGTCAGATGCATAATTTTAAGGCCGATTGCCGCTTTGGTCAGGTGATATTTAGCGAATAAGGCGCCGATATCCTCCCGGATGGACTGACCCATTACCATGCTGCAAGCCACCAGCCCGGTAGCGATATCCGCAGCAAGTTTGGCGGCAATCTCCGGATCTGTGAATCTTGCACCTACAGGAATATCCTCCAGCTTCGCTTCAGGCCGGTTCGGCATTACCGGTGCCGAGGCCAGGCCCTGATCTGCCAGCAGCGAATCGCACTCACTGATCTCCAGCTCCGCCTGATCAATTAAAGTCCCTAATATTTTTTTGAGATCATGGTCACCCGCATGATACATATAGGCCCTATAACATGATAGTGCGCCTTTGGCTACCATTGAGGCTTGCCATACATTGTAGATCTCTCCATAATGCATCGGTTCATCTTTGGCATTGCCGCCTAGAATTCCAGTCATAAGTAAGCTCCTTTATGATTTAATGTCAAACAGGGTTAGCATGCCCAGAAGTCTGCTGAACTTGCGCTGTATCAGATTATTTTCTATAAGCTTGAGGAGTTGACAAACTGGTTGATAAGCTTCAGAATGACCTCCCGCTTTACAGGCTTACTGACGTACTCATCCATCCCTGCCGCCAGACACTTTTCCCGGTCCCCCTTCAAGGCATTTGCTGTAACCGCAATAATGGGCGGACTCTTCTCCTTAAGCTCTTCTCTGATCCTCTTTACCGCCTCGAAACCGTTCATAATCGGCATATGCAGATCCATTAAAATGAGATCAAACGGCTCTTTGCATGCGGCTTCAACAGCATCTATCCCGTTCGTGACGGTAATAATCCTGTGGCCTATTTTTTCAAGTGTTTTGGTCATCACCAGCTGATTGATATAATTGTCTTCAGCAAGCAGAATGCTAACCTTGCGTGTGTCAGCAAGCTTGTTTATGGAAGCCTCGTGGGTGTGAGGGCCTGCGGCTTGCTTGGGCTTGATGGTGAAGGTGAAGGAAGAGCCGCTTGTGCCGTCACTTTCCGCATAAATCTCCCCGCCCATCATGCCGATGATTCTGCGGCTGATGGCAAGGCCAAGTCCGGTGCCTTCATGTTTACGCGTCATAAAACTGTCAATCTGTGAAAAGGGTTCGAAAATATCGGTAAGCCGGGCGGGATCAATTCCAATGCCCGTATCTGTCACCGTGAAGGCCAGCATGGACGGATCTTCCCGGACAAGCTTCACTTTTACGGAGATGCTGCCGCTCGGGGTGAATTTCACGGCATTGCCGAGCAGGTTGAGAAGCACCTGCTTTAGACGCTCGCTGTCTCCGTATACATAATCGGGAACATCGTGATTTATAGTACTGGAGAGCTCCAGCTGCTTCTGGGCAGCACTCATGGAAATGACGGCAAAGCTGTCCTTGATGCATTTACGCAGATCGAAGGTATGCTCCTGCAGTTCAGTCCGGCCTGCTTCAATCTTGGAAAGATCGAGGATATCATTGATAATATTAAGCAGGGTTTCACCGCTTTTACGGATAATTTCCAGGTAGCTCCGCTGCTCTTCAGTAACTTCGGTGGTATCCAGCAGAATATCCGTCATGCCTACAACCCCGTTCATCGGAGTGCGGATTTCATGGCTCATCATGGCCAGGAACTCGCTTTTAGCCCTGTTTGTAGATTCGGCGGCTTCCTTGGCAAGCATCAGCTGTCTCTGCTCGGAAATGTCTTTGCATATAAGATAGAAGCCGATATTTTGATTATTTACGTAAATCGGTGCAATGCTGGTAAGCACTTCTACGACCTCGCCATTTTTGACGTAAAGGGAGTTGATGTGCTGATCAACCGTTTTATCGTACAGAGCTCTGTCCAGAATGTTCTGGACACTTTCCTGTCCGATCAGAGTGGCCAGTTCCATCCCGATCAGATCGGATTCGATGGAGTAGCCGGTTAATTTTTCTGCCATACTGTTAGCGTTAATGATCCGGCCGTCGAGGCCAAAGGAAATGACGGAATCATGGTTGTACTTTTTTAGCGAAGTGTAACGTTCAACGGACTCCTGAAGGTGTTGCTCCGATTCCTTTTGCTTAGTAATGTCAACGATCTGGCAAATGTAATATGATGGATGATCCGCATCTTCGCTGAAAAAGGTGAGAGTGAGCATTCCCCACATAGGTTCACCTTTTTTTGAAAGAAACCGCGTTTCAAGCTGTATAACTGTTCGGTCCCCCATGAGTTCCTTGAGGTCGTGAATATTTCCCAAATCATCGGGATTAAAAAGGTCTTCCAGCTTCATACCATCAAGCTCTGCCCCGGAATAGCCAAAAATCCGTTCCATGGCGTGATTCACAGTCAATATCCCACCATCCGGTCCAACGAGTGCGATTCCAAAGGAAGCATTATCAATGACCTGCTGGTTAAATCGTTCCTGGTTCAGATTTACGCGATGCATGGCGGCCTCCCTAGAAAAGTTTATATTGTCGTAAAAAATAGACCTTCGGCTTGAAGGTCTGTCAGATACTTAAAATGTAATAAAGGTAACTTTGAGTTGAATTTACCCCGCTCATTCCTCATTGAAACAAAGTTGGCATTTATGGTGGTTCTCATCAAACCCCCTGTTTGATTAGACTCCAGATGTGTTCAAACCTGTCCTGGTAGTCAGGGGAATTCCAGGACTCCTTGAAGGAGGGGAGCCAAAGAACGTCCCGTAACACGAGCGGATTGCTGTACACATATTTTGAAATCAAACTTTACAGTTTATTTCAATTGATAATCTGATATGATCTGCTTTGTTGATCCTTATGTGTTGAGGGAGGTCATCTTGTGACCCAAAGTAATGTAATAATCGAAACCAAGAGGCTCCGTTTAGTTCCGATGACTTATGATTTTGTGCGGAAAATAATCGGTCATGATCACTCGGCTTATGAGTTATTGGGGGCGGTAAGGACGGATACGTGGCCGGAAAAGGCAGATATCAAGGATATTCTGCCAATGATTCTAGGGAACCTGGCGGATCATCCAGTCCCTGACGGCTTCGATGCCTGGTTATTTATCAGTAAAGAGAATCATTCCGTTGTAGGTGATGGGGGATTCAAAGGCGCTCCTGATGAGCATGGTGTGATTGACATAGGCTACGCCATTATTGAAGCGCAGCGGGAAAAGGGATATGCATCTGAAGCGGTCCCGGCGTTGCTGGAATGGGGTCTGGCGCAACATGGAGTAAACGCTGTAACAGCGGATTGTCTGGAGGATAACCTTCCGTCTATTAAGGTTCTGTCCAAGCTGGGGATGCAGGAGATTGACCGGCGGGAAGGCTGTATATTTTACAGAACATTCTAGTGAGTGTCTTCATGCCGGGGAATCGGGATTTATCCCGCTGGCAAGCCCCTCCGGCTCAATAAGGAACCAGTCCCCATAATAGCCGGGAGAACCCTGCCATTCCTGCGATTCTATTCCCGTATCCGCCTGTCCGAACCACCCGGCTGGAGTCTCGACTTTCTATTACCCCTTCACCGCACCAATCATTACACCCTTCTCGAAATACTTCTGGACGAAGGGATACACACACAGGATGGGCACCGTTGCCACGATAATGGTGGCGTATTTAATCGTTTCTCCTATCATGAACTGATCCGCCGAGCTTGCTCCTGCCGACATGCTGTCTGTTGAATTGGCAATCAGGATCTCCCGGAGCACCAGCTGCAGCGGGAACAGGTCTCTGTCCCTCAGAAAGATGGATGCATAGAACCACGCATTCCACTTCTCGACGGCATAATAGAGCACCATTACAGCTATAACCGGCTTGGACAAAGGCAATACGATCCGGAACAGGATCGTCAAATGGTTAGCGCCGTCGATCTTGGCCGATTCCTCCAGGCTCTCGGGAATCGCCGAGAATGCGGTGCGCATGATAATCAGGTTAAAGGTACTGACAGCGAACGGTATGATGGTGGCCCAGATGGAATCAATTAATCCGACGCCCTTTACGATCAGGTACATCGGTATCAGACCTCCGTGGAAGAACATCGTGAACACGATCAGCAGCGTGAAGGCGCTGTTCCACATTACATTTCTTCTCGACAGCACGTAGGCTGCTATGGCAGTCAGCAGCATGTTAAGGGTGACACCGAAGACCAGAATGAACAATGTATTGCCGTAACCTTTGATAATGCCGGGATTGCTAAACACGCTCTTGTAAGCTTCGAGACTGAAGCCCAGCGGCTTCCACAGGAATCCCTTGCTCGCAACCAGCTGCGCGGAATCGCTGAAGGAGGCGAACAGTACATATAACAGCGGATATAACGTTACGATAACGAGGAGAATCAGCACGGTGTTAATGGTGTAATCAAAGATTTTATTTCTCAGGCCGGTTTCGGCATGCATAACGGTTTCCTCCTACCAAAGGCTGGTTTTATTGACTCTGCGGCTGATATAATTGGCCGAGATCAATAGAATGAGATTCACAACCGAGTTAAACAAGCCGACTGCTGAACTATAGCTCCAGCCGAATTCCAGCAAGCCCTTTCTGTACACAAAGGAAGAAATGACGTCAGCTGTTTCATAGGTTACAGGATTGTAGAGCAGAATGATTTTCTCGAAGCCGACATTCAGCATATTGCCCATCCGCAGGATGAACATGATGGTGATCGTAGGCAGAATTCCCGGCAGGGTAATGTGCAGCATCTGCTTCAGACGGCTGGCACCGTCAATCCGGGCGGCTTCATACTGCTCCTGGTCAATACCGGCCAAGGCGGCAATGTAGATTATGGATTCCCAGCCGATCTTCTGCCAGATTTCGGACAGGATATAAACCGGGCGGAACAGGCCGGGCTTCTGCAGCATGGCGGTTCCGTCATACCCTAACCAGGAGAATAGTGTATTAATGACCCCGTTGCTGTTGGTGAAGTCGGTAATCATACCGCAAATGACGACGAGTGAAATGAAGTAGGGCATATACGAGAAGGTCTGGACTATCCGTTTGAAGCTCTGATTTCTCACTTCATTGATCAGCAGAGCCAGAAGGATCGGGGCCGGAAACATAAACAGAATAGAATACACGCTGATGAGAACGGTATTACCCAGAATACGCCAGAAATAATAGCTGGAGAAGAAATCCCTGAAATGCTGAAATCCTACCCAGTCGCTGCCCATAATCCCTTTCATCGGGGAGAAATCCTTAAAGGCAATAATCGCCCCATACATCGGTGCGTAATGGAATACGGCATAGTAGAGGATGACAGGAATCATCATGATATACAGCAGTCTGTTCAGCTTAAAATCACGGATAAAACGTCGCTTAAAGCTGTTGTTAACAGAAGTTTGAACGCCGGTCATAGGAGCTAATTTGGACATGATTTCTCTTTTCCTCCTTACGGGAGCAGCTCTTCAGCCGATCAACGTGCTGCTCCCGGCTTGGCTGTAGTTTAGCGCTTCAAGTACCGCTCCAGTGCGGCCTGTTTAATCTCAATGGCACGCGGGAGCTTGACGGAATTCAGCTTCTCCAGATACTTGTCATAAGCCTCAAGCGGCTCAGTTCCAAGGATAATCTTCAGTGTCATTTCATCGACCAGCGTGTTCACATCCGCCATGATGTTGGCATATTCAGCGCTTTCCTCCGGAGTTGGAGTTAACAGCGGAATCTGGTATTTGGCCATATCCGTCTTCTGCCAGATAGGTATCGCGGCCTGCTGCTCCGGCAGGTTCAGGTATTGTTCGGAGACCCGTTTATCGGAGACAAAGGGACCCATCGTATTGCCGCGAATGTAGAGAGACATGGCTTGTGCAGGGGCCAGCTTGTCGGGATTGCTCATCAGCAGATCCGTAAATTTCGGATAACCGTCTTCCATGGTGTAGCTGACACCCTCTGTTCCGAAGTTGAACAGCTTATTGCCTTCCTCGCTGTAGCCGTAATCAAGCAGCTTGACCGCCAGCTCCGCATTCTTGGACGTTGCCGAGATCGCCACCATCCCGCCGGTAGAGAAGGCATAATCGCGTTGGCCGAACTTCGGTGTAATGCCCTTCTCCAGCACCGGATAAGGGGCCGCGACAATGGAAGCCTGCGGATCGGCTCCCTTAAGGATCGGCTGCCATTTCCCGATACCGCCGCCTGCATTGGCCCAGGTAGCCCCGGTCTGCCCTGATGTAATATTGGCATCCATCACCTTGGAATCGACGGTGGCCACGTCTTTATCCAGCAGTCCGTCAGCATACCACCCCCTGAACAGGCTAAGGAAGTCCTTATAACCCGGCTCTGCCGGACCAAATATAACCTTGCCGTCCTCCAGATAGAAATCGCGGGTTACACCAAACGCCCCGATGAAAGCGCCGTTGCCCAGTTCATTGAACACACGCGGTTTGGCGACGAAGGAGATCGGTGCCGCGGCCCCTTTTTTCTCTTTAAACGCTTTCAAAGTAGTAGTCCATTCATCGATGGTTTCGGGCACGGGCAGACCCAGCTCATCCAGCCAGTCCTTGCGGATCACCGGCCCCTGGAAGGTAAGCAGCGATTCATCCCCGCGGATAAAAGGAAACGAGTAATAGCTGCCCTTGTCTGTCTTGACCATTTTCTCCACCTCAGGATGCTCATGGAGATACTTCTTGTAGTTCGGAGCATATTTGTCGATCAGGTCATTCAGCTCCATGATGTAGCCGTCCTTGATTGCCTTTTCCGGGCCGCCGGGGAAGTTGAAGAAGTTGTACTCCAGCATATCAGGCAATTCTCCGGAAGCGAGCATCACGTTGAAGGATTCGTCGACCTGGTTAGCCGGAGGTGCGGTGAAATCTACTGTAACCCCAGTGCGTTTCTGCCATTCCTGATAAAAGGGAACCTCTGCATGCGCAGACTTCACCCCGGTCAGATTGTTAGGCAATGCTCCCCAATAAGTGAGTGTGCTGTCTGTTTTCATCGGGTATACCGCTGCTGATTCTGATGCTGTGTCTGAGCCGGAAGGGGTATTATTCCCTGCCTTGTTCTCGGAGCATCCTGCCAGCGTGGTGCCTGCAATCAGGGATGCCATGAGCGAAAACATTATTTTTCTGCTTGTTCTCCTCATTCTTGTTAACCTCCTCAATTGATTCCATTAGTAGTTGTAAGAACCCGCTGTGGTGCCGGGGTTCATGCCATAACTATACGGTCGGCCCCGGTTTGCTGTATATGTGCAGTACATCCAATGCGGTTGAAAAAGCTGCTGCGGGTATCGGCAAAATGCACAAAACGATAGGCGATTGCTCTGCGGGCGCGGCTGAAGTCCTTGCAGAATGCCCAAAAACCCCTGTACGCCACGGTTGGGTGACGGGCAGGGGCACTGTTAATCTTCGGTGACCTCTTTATACTTGCCGGGGGTGATCCCCTCGATCTTCTTGAAGGTGCGGATAAAGGTGCCAACATCATTAAAGCCTGACTTCTCCGCCGCTTCGTTGACCGTCAGCCGCTGCTCCTGAATCAATTGCTTGGCCCAGCCGATCCGCTGCTTGTTGATCGTATCCAAAAGGGCTTCCCCCGACTGCTCCTTGAACAGCTTCGACAGATAAGTAGGCTTCAGATCAAAGTGCTGCCCCAGCATGGAGACGTTCAAGCCCGGATCCGTGAAATGTCCGTCTATAAATGCCGTTACCCCGCTGATTAGGTCATTCAAGGCCCGGTTACGGTTCTCCTGAACATTCTGCAGCCGTCTGGCCCCGGCATATTCACAGGCTTCCTTAAGCATGGACTTCAGCTGCTCCTGCATTTCAGCTAACGTCTCTGCAGAAGAGAGCCTGTCGATGCGCTTCGGATTCTGCAGCAGGATATTATCCTGCGCGGGTCCAAGTTCACCGATGCTCTTGATCAAAGTCCCTACCAGATCGAGCATAAGGCAGCGGGCTAAAGGGATCTTTACCGGGTGATTCGACAGGTTCAGCTGCAGGATATCGTCCAAGGCGGTAACAGCCGACTGGAAATCGCCTACTTTTACATAATTAATTAACTGCTGCTCCAGCTGAAGGGGATAGAAGTAACCGGAATCTGTATCGGGACGGGTAATGTTCCGCTCAATCTCTTCATAGGAGAGAATCTCCTGTTTGCCCATCACCAGCTTATATTCCATGGCATCCAAGGCCTCCTGATAAGCCTGCTGAAGCTGCCGGATTCCGTGATGAACCCGGCTGACCGACACCGTAAGGTAGATATTGTACGTCTGTGCAAGAAATTCTTGCGCGGAACGGGCCACCTGCAGCAGATCGCTATTGTGCTCATCCGGGGAGGCAGGGGACAGGCTGACCAGACAAGGCATGGCATCATCCGTTTCAGCCATATAACCCCTGTGCTTAACGCTTACAAGCTCTTCGACCACATTATTCACAATGAAATGCAGCAGCTGCAGCTTCTGGGCAGCGGTTTTGCCCTGGACACGCTCCAGGAAGACATCGAGATCCTCCAGGTAGAATAGAAGAACGGCACAATCCCCGGAGAGGAGCTGAATATCGAAGGCGGCTAAGGCTTCCGCCAAAGGAAGCTCATCGTCCTGCCTGCCCTTGAGCAGCCGCAGGATGTAATTGGAACGCAGCGAATAACTCTGCCGCTTCATCTCCAGCAGCATATGGTCCAGCTCACTCAGCGTGCTGTCCACAGCCTGCTGGATAAACAGGAATTCATTGGAGCCTTTCTCCCGGAGGGCTGTCTTGCTGCTGAAGGCATGTACAATCCGCCGGATCGGGTTATAGTTCTTCCGCAGGAAAATATACGTTAATCCCCCGCCTCCCAGCAGGCTGGCCATAATACTTAGTAAGGTCAGTCTGCGGACCAGCTCCGCCTTTTGCCAATAGACTTCACTCGGAATCATGGAAATATAGCGGAGATCGGATTCGGCAGACTGTATAGAGAAGACTTCGTACCGCTCCCCGCCAAACTCCCAGATGAACATTCCGCTGTCGCCGGTCAGCTTGCCGAAGGGCAATTGTGCCGGAAGATCTGTATTGGAGCTGGATACCAGCACCTGGTTGTCGGAGTCGGTGATGAGCACATGCCCCTTGCTGAACGCTTCAATATTCATGAGGGAGGATAATATTTTGTTGTTGTCGATCATAATCACATTGGCTCCGGACGGCTTGCCGTCCTCGTAGTCATAGGTGCTGACATATGCGAGCGCTTTCACGGAAACGCCGTTCTCGGTCGTACGGTTCATCGGTACATAGCCCTTGAATTTGTTCTGCCGGAGGATATCTAACCATGCTTCATAGCTTAAGGTGCCGGAGGCATTATGCTCCGCGTAGGCAAATCTCGTATTCCGGTAAACGCCGGGGAGCAGAATGGTATCCCGTGATGCCAGGTAGATATAGAACAAGCCGGTTTCGGCATAAGCCGATTGATATAAGGACATATCCTTCGTGGCGTCGTACAGATCGTACATATAATCTTCCGGAAAAATGGAGTACTTGTGCTGATCGACCAGTTCCCTGAACTTGGTATTCCAATTCAGCTCGAAGTTAAGCCGGTTGACCGCTTCAAGCTGCTTATCCATATTCTCACGCAGCTGCTTGAGCAGGGAGTTATTGGCCAGATGTATCTCGTCGGCGAGCATCTTGCTGGACTGAAAGTATACAATCGAACTCAGAATAACCGGAAGCAGCAGAACAGCCATATAGGATAAGGTCCAGGTCAGCAATACACTCCGGCTACCCAGCCATTTGATTCTTGGTTTCTTCATCCGCATTCTCCTGTCCGGGCTTCAAATCATTAACTTCGTATATTGTACATGCATACCCGGGTTAGCACAATTGTCATTACAGGGAAATAACGGTAAGCTCCTGCTGCTCCTAACCGAGCAGCAGATCCGGCGGGACTAAAGGGATTTATCCCTTTAAATTCCTCATATCGCCCACGTCCGGCGGGACCAGGATTTATGGTCGCTACGGTCCGTTAGCACGCTTGATGTGTCCTTTTGGGGGAAATAAAGGCTCTGATGTCCGTAAGAAACAACAGAACGAAAGGAGCCTGAGCCTGGCGCTAGTGAAATCGAGAGTTGTTACTCGGCATGCAAGGCCTTAGCCGTCAGCGGATAAAGTGATATACTCGAACGCCGTGTTGCCAAGCTGAATGCAGCACAGCAGTACGTGGACGGATACCAAATCATCACGCAAGTCTGCCAGCTGCAGACCTTAGGGATACAGTACAAGAGTAGTGAATTAAAACGAGTTTCAAGCGGAGAGGGATGAACTTTGGATTGGCCATTGGCTTTGCCCTCAAGCGATTCTTAAGTATGTTACAAGCCCGTGAAAGCTTCATTTCTTATTCCAGCTTAATCTGGTGACTCCCCGCTGCCCCTTGTAATCAGGTGATAAGTTAGGTTTGCAATTGCATGATTCTGTGCTAGACTCAGTCATTATTAAAGCCCTTACATCCGTGCCGGCAGGCTTATTCCTATGCGGCGGCGAGTGCTAGGGGAGAGGAAGAGGTCATGAAACGCTATTTTCTGGATAAGCCCATTCAAACCAAATTGCTGATTACCTTTCTGCCGGTCATGATTCTGTCCGTTATTGCAACAGGATCGTTCTCCTACTGGTCCGCCAGTGACCAGCTCCGCAAGAACTCGCTGTATTCGCTGGCCGATACCACCTATCAGACCGCCTTGTTCCTGGACGATAAATTTCTGACGATCTTTGAACAGCTCGTTAATCTAGAGGATACGACATCGCTGCGCAACCTGCTGTCGGTGAATGACCAGGGGGATACCCCGCAGAAATTCAATGACATTATTGAGCTGCATAACCGTCTTGAAAGCGTATACCACTCCTATAATGCCATGGTTGATTCCATCTACGTTGCCTTCAACAACGGCAGGACCTTCAACCTCCAGCAGGAATATGTGCCCCGGAGCGTCTCGATCGATCTTCCGGCATGGCAGGAACGGTACAACGATTCAGATAAAGGCTATTACTGGCTGAACAGCCACCAAGATGCCATCTTCAATACGGTGGAGGACAGGCGGGTGCTCAGCAGCTTCAAAATGATCGGCACGCCGACTTCCCCCTCAAGCGGAATTGTGCTGATCAATTTACGTGAAAGCTACTTCCTGGAAATCATGCAGAATGTACAGATCAGCCCGAACGGCGCGCTGGCACTGATCAGCCCGGACGGCGAGCTATTCTCCAAATCCTTGAAGGCGGACTATGAAGTGAAGCCGGGTACAATTACCGAATTGCGGCAGCTGGCCGGCGGGAACGGCAGTCTTGCGGTGGAAAGCGCGGCAGGCCAGAAGCTGGATATTGCTTATCAGACGCTGCCGCTGAACGGATGGGTGCTGGCTGCTATTGTGCCGGAGAAGGATATTCTCGCGGGTGCATCGCGCATCCAGTGGATCGTTCTGGCGGTCACGCTGGTCATCCTTGTGCTGGTGGCAGCTGCGACGACGCTGGCGGCACGCAATCTGAGCAACCCGATCCGTTACCTGTCCAAGCAGGTGAAACGGTTCGAGCGCGGGGATTTCAGCGTCAGCTTCCAGATTGACCAGCGCAATGAAATCGGCGTCCTGGCCACGGGCCTGACCCGGCTCTCCGATTCGGTCGAGCAGCTGCTGAATGAGGTGCGGGAGGAGCAGGAGCAGAAGCGCAAGGCGGAAATGCGGGCGCTGCAGGCGCAGATTCAGCCGCATTTCCTCTACAATACGCTCGGTTCAATCAAGCATCTGATTGATCTGGAGGAGCGGGAACGGGCCTCCGTGATGGTGGGCGCGCTGACCCGGTATTTCCGCATCGGCATCAGCAAAGGCGCCGAGCTGATTACCGTCGCGGAAGAGATCGAGCATGTGCGCAGTTATCTGCTGATTCTGAACATCCGGTATAATCAGGATTTCGATTATGCCATAGAAGTGGACGAAGAGCTGCTGACGCTGCGCATCCCTAAGCTGACACTGCAGCCGGTCGTGGAGAATGCCGTCTACCACGGCATCAAGAACAAGCGCGGCAAAGGAATGGTAACGATAACAGGTTATGCGGATGAAGACGGCGCAGTGCTGGAGATTTATGATAACGGACAAGGCATTAGCCCTGAGCGGTTGGCGCAGCTGCGCCATTCACTGCAGGCGGACAGCGCAGGCGACAATGCGCTGAGCTTCGGGCTATGGAACGCCCATCGCCGGCTGGTGCTGCAATACGGACCGGCCTATGGCCTTGTCCTTGACAGCGAAGAGATGAAGTTTACCCGGGTCACGGTACGGCTGCCCCGGGTGCAGAAGGAAGGAGATTCCCATGATTAAACTGCTTATAGTAGATGACGATATGTGGATCCGGGAAGGCCTGCGGCGCAATATCCGCTGGGAGCAGGCCGGCATTGAGGTAGCCGGCACAGCCGCTGACGGGGAAGAAGCGCTGAAGCTGATGGAGGAGCTGCGGCCGGATCTGGTGCTGACCGATATCCAGATGCCTTTTCTGGACGGACTGCAGCTGGCTGAACGTATTAACGGGGAATACCCGGGAACCAAGGTCGTCTTCCTGACGGGCTATGATGACTTCTCGTATGCCAAGCAGGCGCTGCGGCTGCAGGCGGCCGATTATATTCTGAAATATGAGGATAATGAAGTGATTCTAAATGCGGTTGCTTCTGCCGCAAGCACTCTGCTGGCCGACAAGAGGGGGGCCGAGCAAGCCCGGAAGAGCCAGGCCCTGATCCAGAACAAGTTCTTCGCAGAGCTGTTCGAGGGCTGCGCCAACCCGGAGTGGGCGCGGAAGGAACTGGACAATCTCGGCATAGCTGCACCGGAAGCCTGCTTCCAGGTAGCGGTGATTCAGCCGGAGGACAACCGCCGCTTTGCCCGCGCGGGGGAAGGGGACAATGCGGAGCTGCTGCTCTTCTCCATTCATAATATCTGCTCGGAGCTTGAGTCCGGGGAATTTCCCTACCGGTATCCGGCGGTCTATAACAACCGGGTCAACCTGCTCTTTAACCTGCCTGCCCCGGAAGACCGGGAAGGTGCGGCGGAGCAGCTGGCTGAGCATCTGGGGGAAATCCGCCGGACGCTGGAGACCTGCCTGAAGCTTCAGATCAGCGTCGGTCTGGGCAGCTGCCGGGAAGGGATCGGGCGCATCGCAATTTCTTACGGCGAGGCACTGAACGCTGCCCAGCTGAAGCCGGTCATCGGTGAAGCCGGTGTATTCGTCAGCGGAGAAATCCGCCATTCGCAGAATTCACATCATACGCTGCTGAAGGAGATGGAGCAGTATATGCGGCAGCATTTTCATGAGGAGGAGCTGAACCTGACCGCCATCGCGGGCCATGTGCATATTTCATCCGCGTATGCCAGCACGCTCTTCAAGAAATATAAAGGCATGAACTTAAGCGAGTATCTCATTCAGCTGCGCATAGACAAGGCAGCGGAGCTGCTGTCTACCACGGATGCGAAATCGTATGAGGTATCGGAGCAGGTAGGCTACCGCAACCCTCAGTACTTCAGTGTGCTGTTTAAGAAGCATTACGGCAAATCGCCTTCCGAGTACCGCAGGGACCGGCAGCATTCTTAGAGCGGCTTAGTTCTTCAAGCGGATAAATGATCAAACAAATCAGTTAAAGAAAACAAACAATCCTCGAAAGATAGTGTATTCAGCACGTTCACGCTCTGGTTTAAGATAAGCGTGGAGGTGCTGTTATGGAATTATCCCAATCAACCGGCGGCAAGACAATGACCGTCAAATCTAAAGCTTCCCGCAAAAAAACGGGCGACCGCTGGTTCCCTTACCTGCTGATCGCACCGACAGTCCTGCTGATCGCGGGACTTCTCGTCTTCCCGATCTTCAGGGTGTTCGATCTCAGTGTGCAGAGCTATGATTTCACCCGGCTGCAGAAAGCGGGTTACATCGGACTCGAGAACTTCAGGAATATATTCACGCAGGACGATATGTTCTACTCTTCACTGTGGATCACGGTGAAATGGGTGCTGATAGAAGTAGTGCTGCAGCTCGTATTCGGACTCGTGGTTGCGCTGCTGCTGAACCAGGCGTTCAAGCTGCGCGGTCTGGTCCGTTCCCTGGTGCTTGTTCCCTGGGCGGTGTCCGGTGTACTGACCACCATGCTGTGGTCGCTGATGTTCAACCAGCACATAGGGATCATTAACGATATCCTGATGAAGCTGGGCGTGATCTCTGAGCCAGTCGCCTGGCTGGCCAATATCCATACCGTCTTTGGTTCCGTGATTGTCGCCGAGCTGTGGCGCGGGATTCCGTTCTTCGCGATCACGCTGCTGGCGGCACTGCAGACCATTCCGCATGAGGTCTATGAATCCTGTGAGGTGGACGGTGCGGGGAGCGTCAAGAAGCTCTTTTTCATCACGCTGCCTTTCCTGAAAGAAAGTATTGTATTCGCTACGCTGCTGCGTGCCATCTGGGAGTTCAACTCCATTGATATGATCTTTACGATGACGAACGGCGGACCGATGGATATGACGACCACGCTGCCGATCTATATGATGAAGACTTCCATCCTTGAAGGGAACTACGGTTACGGTTCGGCAATTGGCGTGGTCACGTTCGCGTTCCTGATGATCTTCGTTGTCCTCTACCTCAGACTGAACCGGTCAGGAGGGATGCAGGATGAATAGCAAACGGCAACGAAAGCTGGGTTCGAAGCTGCTGTTCTACATACCGCTGGCCCTGACACTGGTGTTCGTGCTGGTTCCGTTCCTGTGGGCCATCTCCACCTCGCTGAAGCGGGAGGGGGACGTACTTAGCGGCACGGTCCGGTACATTCCGAGTCCGGCTACCTTCGAGAATTTCATTCATGTGTGGAACGACAACAATTTCTCGCAATATTTCATGAACAGTGTGTTCGTGTCGGTATTGTCCGTAGTGGCAATTACGGTGCTGTCCGTGCTGAACGGCTACGCCATGAGCCGCTTCAAGTTCAAGGGCAAAGGGGCGTTCATGCTGGTGCTGCTCGCGACCCAGATGATGCCGGTCATTCTGTTCGTCATTCCGCTCTTCCTGATCTTCAAGAATCTCGGGATGATCAACACGCCGTACGCGCTCATCCTGTTCTACATCGTGCTTCAGGTTCCGTTCAACACGATTCTGATGCGCGGCTTCATCTCCTCGACGCCGAAGGAAATTGATGAAGCGGCGATGGTGGACGGAGCCGGACGTTTCCGGATTATCTTCGCGATAATTATGCCGGTCGTGCTGCCGGGAATAGTAGCAACAAGCGCGTTCGCCTTCATCGGAGTGTGGAATGAATTCCTGGTTGCCTTCTCGTTCATTACGACGCCGGACCGGTTCACGATTCCGATCGGCCTCAAATTCATGGTCGGCGAATTCAGCGTCCAGTACGCGTCGCTTGCGGCCGGCAGTATTATCGGGCTGATTCCGCCGGTGCTGCTCTTCATGTTCATTCAGCGTTATCTGGTCGAAGGACTGGGCGGCGCAGTCAAAGGCTAGTGTCCGGTATCGCAAGGACGGACACGGCCAGGGCAGAACACGCCGGGTTCGTTCTTTGAGGTATATACAAGAATTTCAATTAGGGAGGATCACAGAATGATGGGGAAACACAAAGCGAAACGCACGGCACTGGTATCGGCAGCATTGCTGCTGCTGCTGGCCGGCTGCGGCGGAAATAATGGCGGAAATACCGGGGGAAACAGCGCGGCAGCGGCGGATAACGGGGCAGGTAAAGCGGCAAGCGGAGAGAAAGCCAAAATCAGCTTCTGGGCTGCAGCTGTAACCACAGAACGCAATGCCTTCTTCGAAGAGATCGTGAAGCAGTTCGAACAGGAGAATCCGGATATCGACGTGGATTATCTGGGTGTACCGGGAGACCTCGCGGCTTATGAGCAAAAGGTTAACGTGGCCATCTCTGCCGATCAGGCGCCGGATGTGATGAATGACTTCAAATCCGATCTGCTGGCCCGGGGTGTGCTGGAGCCGCTGGACACCTATTATGAGCAGTGGGCGGACAAGGACCTGATCAACCCGGAACTGATTGCAAGTAACCGCAAGCTGGATACTGCAGAAGGTAAATTGTATGCGCTACCATACAGCTCGCAGACCTGGAATCTGTGGGTTCGTCCAGACTGGTTCAAGGAAGCCGGACTGGCACTGCCGGATACCTGGGATCAATTCTTCGATGCTGTTGCCAAGCTGACGGATAAATCGAAAGACCGTTACGGGCTCAGTATCCGCGGGGGCGCCGGCAGTGCCAATACACTCGAAATGCTGATGTATGCTTACTCCGGCATTACCGATTATTTCACGGCGGACGGCAAAGCAACAATCAATGATCCGCTTAATGTTGAATTTGTAGAGAAATATCTGGGTTCTTACAATATCTATACGCCGGAAGATGACCTTAACAAAGGCTGGAGTGAACTCGCTGCAACCTTCCAGTCGGGCAAAGCCGGAATCGTCGTACACAACCTGGGTTCGGCCAGTTCCCATGAGAAAGCCTTCGGCGGTGACTATACGAAGTTCGAAGCTGTACCTTTTCCAAAGAGTGTAAAAGGCTACCGCGAGCACCCCGGCCTGATGCCGCTGGGGCTGACGATGAGCAAATCGGCGAAGAACAAGGATGCGGTCTGGAAATTCATGACCTTCTACCTGTCGCATGATATCAACAGCAAATACGGCAAGCTCTATGGCGAAATTCCGGCCAATACAGAAGCTGCCGGCGACGAGTGGGTGCAGAGCGTGCCTTATATGAAATCAGCCTCCGATCTGCTGAACAGCCAGGAGACGAAGTTCTCCGATGTGCCGTACTATCTTGCGGGTTATTCCAATGTGCAGAAATCGGTAGAACCGCTGATTCAGAAGGTAATGGCTAAACAGCTGACCGCGCAGGAAATGCTGGATCAATGGGCATCGCTGCTGGAACAGGAGAAGGCGGCACAATAAACTGCCCGGGCGGTAGGCGTCCGGCGCTGAAGGAGTTATTCAATGGAGACAATCAATGCGCCCTGGGTATCCGACCTTGGCAACGGCCGGTACCGCAATCCGGTGCTGTATGCAGATTATTCCGACCCGGATGTGATCCGGGCCGGGGACGATTATTATATGACAGCGTCGAGCTTCAACCACATGCCGGGATTGCCGATCCTGCATTCCCGTGACCTGGTGAACTGGACGATTGTCAATCACGCGCTGGACAGGCTGGACCTGCCGGGATATGACCAGGTTCAGCACGGCAAAGGCGTGTGGGCACCCAGCCTGCGCCATCATGACGGGAAGTTCTGGATTTTCTTCGGGACGCCGGATGAAGGAATCTTCATGACTCAGGCAGAGGACCCGCTCGGGAAGTGGTCTTCGCCCCATCTGGTTAAAGCGGCCAAAGGCTGGATTGACCCTTGTCCCTTCTGGGACGAGGACGGGCGGGCTTATCTAGTCCATGCCTTCGCGAAGAGCCGGAGCGGCCTTAAGCACATTCTGCATGTGTGCGAAATGAGCCCGGACGGCAGGGAGCTGCTGGATGAGGGCCGGCTGATTATTGACGGAACTATGGATCATCCGACACTGGAAGGCCCCAAGATGTACAAGAGGGACGGCTGGTATTACATCCTTGCCCCTGCGGGCGGTGTGTCAACCGGCTGGCAGGCTGCCCTCCGCTCCAAGTCCATCTATGGCCCTTACGAGGACCAGATTGTGCTGGAGCAGGGCGATACCCTGGTGAATGGTCCTCATCAGGGCGGCTGGGTAGAGACGCCGGAAGGAGAAAGCTGGTTCCTGCATTTCCAGGACAAAGGGGCTTACGGTCGGATTGTTCATCTGCAGCCGGTGGAATGGATTGAGGGCTGGCCGGTAATGGGTCAGGCTGCACCCGGCAGTCTGACCGGGACGCCGGTAGCGCAGTGGCGGAAGCCGGAATTGCCCGGGACAATGCTTCCGGCGGCTCCCCAAACCTCCGATGACTTCACGGACGGCCGTCCGGGGCTGCAGTGGCAGTGGCAGGCGAATCCGCAGGACGGCTGGCTTGCCTCCGGCCATCCGGGGCCGGGACTCCGGCTCCGCTGCGCGCCGCTGGATACGCAGCGGTTATACGATGCGCCGCAGCTTCTGATGCAGAAATTCGCTGCACCTGCATTCACGGCGCAGGTACAGATCACACCGCAGTTCGCGGCGTTGTCTGAACGCGCGGGTCTGGTGGTATGGGGGCATAAAGCGGTACATTTAAGCCTGTTCTCCAGTGAGGCTGGCGGCCTATGCTTAGGCCGGTTCGAGAGCCTGCCGGCAGGTCCCGAGGAAGATGCGGAACAGGAGTGTACGTTTACGGATGATTGTGTAAAGCTGGACTCGGACGCTGCATATCTTCAGCTTACAGTCTCGGAAGAAGCGGAATGCCGCCTGGCATACAGTCTTGACGGAGAAGCTTACACGGAGATGGGGGCTGCGTTCCGCTTGAAGGAAGGTGAAGGGGCCTGGGTGGGTGCCAAGTTCGGCATATTCGCGGTATCCATCGGATCCGGCACCTTAACGGAGGAGAACGGGTACGCCGAATTCGGGCGGTTCGGGGTGTGTTAATTACATCTGCAAAGCCGGCCGCAGCCGGGATAAAGCGGTGCTCCCCGGCAGCAGCCGTTTGAATCTCCCTGCAGAAGGGTAAGATAGAGACAAATAACCTTCGGGGAGAAAGGCGGTAATCTTATGTTGTGGGGATTAATCGGACTGGTTGTCGTGATGTGGTTGTTCGGCTTCATCTTTCATGTCATGGGCAATCTAATTCATCTTCTTCTTATTGTCGCTGCGGTCCTCTTTGTGATCAATCTGTTCCGGGGACGTTCCCGGAGTTAGCGGGACAGCGGGACATAACTGGCAGCTGTTTTAAAATACTTAATGAAGCAGATAGAACGGCAAGCACGCGTTTCCCTTATATGGGGACGCGTGTTTTTTTGTTCGTAAGCATTGATTCAGCCGCAGGGCATCCAGAGGAAACCGCCCGGCCAGTCTGGACACGTTCCCTCCGGATGCCTATAATGTAATCACTATGCAATTTGGAGGAGAATCAATGAATAAACCAATCATCGCCGTCGACATGGATGATACCATCTGCCATCTCGTCAAACGAGCGATATACCACAACAACATTGAATTTCCGACGCATCCGCTCCGCTACGAAGATATGATGGACTGGAACACGGATCACCTGCGCCATCCGGACAGCACGATGGACCTTTTCTTCGGCAGACCCGGCCTGTACGAGGAGCTGGAGCTGTTCGATGAATATGTGGTCGAAGAGATGGAGAAGCTTCACAACGCATATGATGTCATTATTGTTACAGCCGCTGTACCTAAGACGGTGCTTGAGAAATGGAACTGGCTGCAGAAGCATATGCCGTATATCCCGGCTGAGAACTTCTTCACCTGCAAGCGCAAGCATCTGATCGGCTTCGATCTGCTGATTGATGACGGCCCGCATAATCTGCTGCCCGCTGTGCAGGCAGGGAAGAAGGTGCTCTGCATCCCGCATCCCTGGAACCTGCGGGCGCGGGAGGAATATGCCTTTCCGCTGATGACCTCCTGGCAGGGGGCGAAGGAGCGGGTGGATGAAATTTTGCAGGCACGGCAGTAGCCAGGCATAAGTTATATCAGTTAAATCCATATAATAGATGAAACTGATGGCTGCTATTCAAACAAAGACTGTTGCTCATTATTGAGTTACAGTCTTTGTTTTTATTTTCTTAAAAACAAATTGAGTTATATAAATGTAAACACAGCCCCTGTTCATTCAATAATCACCTGATAAAATAATGATAAATCGCTTTCATAAAAACTATTTAGTTTATTTTAATAATTATTTACTAACAAAACTAAAGAGTGAAAGCGTTTCATTCATCAAACCATCGGGAGGATTATATGAAAAAAGCTCGCAAATTAATGGTTTCTGCTTTGGCCTCCGTAATGCTGATGTCGGCCCTCAGCCCCGCACTGGCAGAGAACGGAGCGACGCAGTCCGGGTTGCAGACCCCGAAGACCGCAGCGGCTTTTGCGGATTCCGCCGGTCACTGGGCAGCTTCCAGTATTGCCAAATGGACGGGGAACGGCATCATCAGCGGCTATGAGGACGGAAGCTTCCGTCCGGACCGGAGCATTACCCGGGCGGAATTTGTAACGGTCATTAATAAGCTGTTAGGCCTGTCCGTGAAGGCGGACAGCAATTTCACCGACGTTCCGGCATCGGCCTGGTACAGCGGCCAGCTGGCCATTGCCAAGCATGCCGGATACTACGAAGGGTTCGCAGGCAACCGTGCGATGGCGGATGCGGCCATCACCCGGCAGGATGCGGCGGCGCTGCTGGCCCGGATATTTGAACCGGCAGGCAGTCCGGCTGCAACGGCTGCGGCTTTCAGCGATTCGGAGGAAATCAGCGGCTACGCGAAGGAGGCGGTTGCGGCGCTTGCCGGAGCGATTACGGGCTACAGCGACGGAAGCTTTAAGCCGAAGGGAAGCATTACACGTGCAGAAGCTGTAACATTAATCGACCGGATTGTAAGCGCTTATTATTCAGCTGTGGGCGGGCAGACCGGCGGGATGGTTAGCGGCAACGCGGTCATTTCCCATGCCGGAACCGTGTTGAAGAGCGCCACCATTAGCGGGAATTTGTATCTGAGCGCAGGTATCGGCGACGGAGAGGTCAAGCTAGACGGCGTGACCGTCAAGGGCAGGACCTTTGTGGCCGGCGGCGGGGAGCATTCCGTTGTTCTGGAGGACACCGTTCTGAACACACTGGATATCTTGCGGAAGGACGGGCGGGTCCGGGTGCTGGCTTACGGTTCCACGCGGATTTCCTCCGCCGATATCAACAGCAGCGCCAGGCTGGAACTTGGCAGCGGAGCGATCATTGACCGGGTTACGCTCAATACCCCGGGCGAAGTGGTAGTGCCGGCCGGCGGGAAGATCGGCAGCCTGATCATTAACGAGGCAGCCGCAGGGACGATAATTACCGGAGGCGGCGACATCGGCAGTGTGACTGTTAAGGCTGCAGGCGTCACGCTGAGCGGCAAAGCGCTGCCTGCCGGAACCCACACGATCAGCGGCGGCATACTTGCTTCCCCGCCGCCATCCGCTACAGCCAAGGCATCTGCGGCACCGGTGTCCGGCGGATCGGGTTCACCCGCAACGCCGGCAGCTACAGCAACGCCGTCTCCGTCCCCTGTTCCGGCCACGCCGGTTCCGTCACAGACTCCGTCGCCAACGCCGGCAAATACGCCGGAGCCAGGCATTGATCTGGCGGATTCGGAGGCGACTGCTGCCACCCGTTCGCTTTTTGCCTATCTGGAGAGCAACCGGGGCAAGGAGACTATATTCGGGCACCAGCATGATACAACGGAAGGGCTATCCATCACTGCCAAAGACGGAACCCAGTCCGATGTTAAGAATTCGGTTGGCGATCTGCCCGGAATGTTCGGCTGGGATACCTTAAGTCTGGAGGGCAAAGAGAAGCCTGGTGTCAGTCTGGATGCCATCCGGCAGAACCGGGACAACCTGATCGGTGTGATGAAGCAGGCATACGGTCAGGGCGGCGTGCTTGCCCTGAGTGCCCACATGCCGAACTTCGTGACCGGAGGCAGCTTCAATGATACCAAGGGCAAGGTGGTATCACATATTTTGCCGGGTGGAGATAAGCACGAAGCCTACAACCAGTTCCTTGATATGATTGCGGACTTTGCCAACAACCTCAAGGATGATTCCGGCACGCCGATCCCGGTGATCTTCCGTCCGTTCCATGAACAGAACGGGGCCTGGTTCTGGTGGGGTGCCCCTTACCGGACCAAGGAGCAATATATCGAGCTGTACCGCTATACGGTGGAATATCTGCGCGATGTGAAGGGAGTCCACAACTTCCTGTATGCCTATTCGCCGAACAGCTCGTTCAATAATTCGGAAGCCACTTACCTGGAGACCTATCCGGGGGATGAGTATGTGGATATTCTCGGATTCGACGATTACTACGACGGCAGTGCGGAAGGCTGGTTCAATGGTGCGGTTCAGGATGCGGGGCTGGTCTCCAGGCTCGCCGATGCCAAGGGCAAGGTCGCAGCGATGACCGAATTCGGTTACTCCAATCTGCGTCCGGCAGGTACGAAGGATCTGGAATTCTTCACCAGGCTGCTGGAGGCGCTGAAGTCCGATCCGGACTCTGCCAGAATGGCCTACATGCTGACCTGGGCCAACTTCGGCACAGACAACTTCTTCGTTCCGTACAAGAACGGCCTGAACGGACTCGGGGATCACGCGCTGCTGCCGGATTTCGTGGAATACTACGGGGACCCGTATTCCTCCTTCCTGGGTGAGATCAAGGATGACGGGGTGTACTCCATTCCAGTGGATGCGGCCCAGGAAAAACCCGGCCTGCATATCGCAACACCTGTGGGCAACGAGACCGTTCTGACCGAAGGTACTGCGGCTATCCGGGTGCGTGTAACCCATCAGGATATTGAAAAAGTCGTCTATCTGATTGGAGATGATCCTGCAGAGCATCCGATGGCGGCAGACGGCGCCGGCTTCTACTATACGGCGGACTGGACGCCGGGAGCTTCGCTCTCCGGGATGGGCACTACCCTTACGGTCAAATCTTACGCGAAGAACGGAAGCGTACTGGACCAGAGTATTCAGGTCTATGTCAGCGATACGCTGCCGAACGCGAATACACTGGTTGTAGACACCTTCGAGGACTATAAGGGCAATAACGGGCTGCTGGACAATGCTTACAGTCCGGGAGGGGACCTCAGCGTGATCTCGCTGGATGCAGAGCACAAGAACAACGGCCAGTACAGCCTGAAGTTCGTTTACAATGTAGATACTCAGGGTTATACCGGCCAATCGAAGAATGTCGACAATGCCGACTGGTCGGAAGCGAATCAGCTGAAGTTCTGGTATCAGCCGGACGGCAGCGGCCAGAAGTTGGTCATCCAGATCAAGATGAGCGGCATCTCCTTTGAGGCTTATCCCTCCCTGGCCGGTACGGAAGCGGGCGAGATAAGTATTCCGTTCAGTGAATTCAAGCCTGCACCCTGGGATACAGCCAACGCGGGACGCGTCATTACGAAGCAGTTCCTGAAGGATGTCCAGACCTTCTCCATCTATGTCAACAAAAACGAGGGGACGGCGGGCAACTCCGGCACGCTCTACTTCGATGATATTCAGGCGTTTGGCGACGGCACGGGCGGTGTCCCGAACGGCGGGTCCGGTTCGGACGGGTCGCCGGCGCAGCCGGGACTGCTGTACGGTTTCGAGCAGGATGCCGAAGGCTGGGCCGTGGAGTCGAATAACGCAGAAGCGGCTGCAGCAGCCGTTACCACAGCAGCTTCCGCCGAGGGCGGCAAGGCGCTCGGCACCGTCTTTTCGCTTAGCGGCAGCGATTTTGAGCTGGCCAAATATGTGGCCCTTGACCTGAGCGCCGTCGATACGCTGAGCGCGAAGGTCAAGCTCTCGGCCGGCACTGCCCAGGCCCGCCTGTACATCAAGACCGGCTCCGGCTGGGCCTGGGCAGACAGCGGCCTGTCCGGGGTAGATTCCAGCCAGTTTACCACGCTGACTCTGCCGCTGGCGGGGATAGCCGATCTGAGCCAGGTGAAGGCTATAGGCATTAAGTTCGAGAGCTTCAGCGGCACGGGCAGTGCTTCGGCCTATCTGGACGAAGTGCGGATTGCAGGTGCCGGTACTACACCGGGCAGCCCGGATACCACTAAAGTCGAGGCTGAGAGCGGCGTCCTTGCAGAGGGTGCGGCGGTCGCGGCAGCAGCGGGCGGCTACAGCGGAGACGGCTACGTTGCCTTCCAGCAGGACGGCTCTATTACTCTGAAGTATAACGCCGAAGCGGCAGGGACGTATGAATTGATTCTGGGCTACAGCTCACCGTACGGCGATAAGAAGACCCGCATTGCCGTCAACGGCAGTGACGGTGAAGAGCTGGACCTGGCTGCCTCCACCGGATTCCAGGAGAGTGAGGCCATTTCCGTAGAGCTGCTGGAAGGCGGGAACTCAATTGTAATCCGGAGCAACTGGGGCTGGTACAACGTCGATTACATCAGGCTGAATCCGGTTCAGCAGGGAATAGAACCGCAATAATAATCACGTTAGAATTAACTTTGCTGCCCTTTCACTTCCCGGGAGAAGTGAAAGGGTATTTATTAATGTTTCCACGGCATTACTATTCAATAGAAGCGGAAGGCAGTTTTCCTTGTGTATGCTAAAGCTAACAAGTATAATAATTTTGTTAGTTAAATGTTATGATTTATTGTAAAAAGTTAGGTAAAGCTGATGAAGGGGAAGACCAAATGATGGACCAACACAAACACAGCAGGTGGTCTTTTATCAGGGACATGGGCATGGAACGTAAGCTGCTGCTCGTATTCCTGGTTATTATCACACTGCCTCTTTCTATTATCAGCATCATCAGCTTTAAGAGCTATTCCGAGTCGATTCAAGCGAATACCGTCGCTTATTCAGAGAAGCTGATTGACCAAATGATGGACGGGATCGATGACTACATAGAAGATATGAAAAGAATCTCCTCAATGCCGGCTTATGTAAACGATATCAAGCAGAATCTGATCGCGTCCAACCGGTATTATGAACAGAAGAAGATGATTGAGGGGGATCATGGAAGCGCCGGGGTAGCGCCGGGTGATTTCGATCTGCTCCTGTCTATCCAGAGGGGTATAGAGGGCAATATCTCCTTCATTAACAATATCAAGCGGGGGACGAACTCCGTCTATATTTTTGACGCCTACGGTCACGGTTATTATTCTGCCAAGGATGGCGGCGTGCGGCTTGATCTGGATCAGAGCTATACCTTCTGGAGCCAGCAGGCCAAGGATTCCAGCGGCGAAGCGCTGCTATTCGGCACACAGGCTTACACTACCAATCTGCAGAGCACCCGTTATGCCTATACCGTTGTCCGCAAAATCGTCGACGGGCTCTGGAACCCGGTCGGACTGATCGCGGTGGAGGCTAATATCAGCAATATGGAGACCCAGGTAGCGGAGCTGGACAGGGTCACCCGCGGTACATCGCTGATCGTGGACGAGAAGGGCAAGGTCATTTATGACAGTGACCAGAAGCTGCTGACGATGGATATCTCGCAGACTCCGCTGTTCCGCAGTGCCCAGGGCGCGGCCGGAAGCTTCTATGATACAGTGTCAGGCAAGGAGAGGCTGAATATTTACTCCAGTTCCTCGAAGACGAGCTGGAAGGTGATTATCTCCATTCCGGTCGATGAATTAACCCGTGATGTGAAGCTGACCCGTAACGCGACCCTGGCGGCGACACTGATTATTATTGTGCTGGCCTTGATCATTTCCATTGTGCTGTCCTTCGCGCTGACCAAACCGCTGACCCAAATGATTCAGCTGATGAAAAGGGTGCAGGGCGGTGATCTGGACGTTAACTTCCGCGTGAAACGCCGGGATGAGATCGGCCTGCTCGGCCATCAGTTCAACCGGATGCTGGCCCGCATCCGGCAGCTGATTCAGGATATATACCGGATCGAGGAGCAGAAGAAGGAAGCGGAGCTGCATGCGCTGCAAAGCCAGATTAACCCGCATTTCATCTATAACACACTGGAGTCCATCCGGATGACAGCGGAGATTAACGATGATGTAGAAGCTGCCGATATGATCTCAATTCTGGGCAAGCTGCTGCGGTATAGCACCAGTGAATTGTCAGGCCGGACAACGATGAAGCAGGAGCTGTTATATGTCTGCAACTATGTTGAGCTTCTGGGCTGCCGTTATCCCGGGCGGTTCGTGCTGCAGATCGATGTTCCCGAGGAGCTGGATCATTATTCGATCATCAAGCTGGTGTTCCAGCCGATTATCGAGAATGCCGCGTACCATGGGCTCGATGACAGTAAAGAGCATATGCATCTTAGCATCAGATGTGAATTCACCGATCAGAAGCTGCTGTTCCATATCCGTGACGACGGCTGCGGGATGGAGCAGGCGACCCTGGACAAGCTGAACGATGATCTGAAACGGGAATCGCCTCCGAAGAAAAGCATCAATGGCGGTATCGGCATGAAAAATGTGCATCAGCGGGTACAGCTGAACTACGGGGCGGCTTATGGCATTGAGGTGTTCAGTCAGCCGGGTGAGGGGACGGATGTTATCCTTTCGCTGCCGCTGCCCCCGTACCGCTCAGCCAGTGATTCAGAGACAGAAGGGAGTTAAGCGGATTGAAAAAGACGAACGCACACCGGCCTCTGCGTACAATGTTATTACTGCTGCTTCTGCTGTCTGCGGGCTGTGACAGCTCCGGCAGCAAGCCGGCCGTTCCGGCAACGCCTGCAGCAGACCATGAACAGCAGAGCCTGTCCGGTAGCATTCTCATGCTGACCAACCGGATTGATCTTATTGAGAACGGTACAATGCAGGGGTACGCCGACCAGTTTATGAAGAAGTATCCGGAAGCAAGCGTAGAATTCGAAGGCTTGTCCAACTATGCGACCGATATTATGGTGCGTCTCTCCACCAAGGATGCCGGTGATGTGCTGCTGCTGCCGGTCAATCTGCCTGCGAGGGAGCTGGATTATTTTTTTGAGCCGCTTAGTGCGGAGATGTCTGCGGGGGAGAAGTTCACTACCTTTGCTGCCTATGACGGCAGAAGATACGGTCTGTCCACCGGGACAACTACAAGCGGGATTGTCTACAACAAAAAGGCATTTAAGCAGGCGGGCATCACGGAAATTCCGCAGACGCTGGATGAATTCTACGCCATCTGCGCCAAGCTGAAGCAAGCGGACATTACACCGATTTATATGAATTACGGTGCAGTCTGGCCGCTGCGGGAATGGGGCAATAATATGGTCAATTACATGACCGGGAATCCCGATTACCTGAACAATATGGTTCATGAGAATGCTCCCTGGCAGCTTGATAATGAATGGGGCCGCTTGCTCGGAATTACCCGTACAATCATAGCCCGCGGTTATGCAGAGGATGAGCTGTTCTCGAATAATTGGGAGATCTCCAAAACCAAGCTGGCTAAAGGGGAGGCCGGGATGTTCCTGAGCGGCAACTGGACCGTCCGCCAGATTCTCGATGCCGGAGCAGCTCCGGAGGATATCGGTTTCTTCCCGTTTCCCTATGATAACGGGCTGAAGCATTATGCACCGCTGAATCCCGACTGGTTCATCGGAGTCAGCAAATTCAGCAGAAACAAGGAACTGTCGATGTCTTGGGTGAACTTCCTGGTTCATGAAACCTCTTATACAGCAGAAGGATTTCTTCCACTGGACGGTAACACAGAGCCTTCCATGGAACAATACCGTGAATTTCTCTCCTATCAGCCTGAGCTGGTGGAAGCGACCGTACAGACGGATTCATTTATTGATATGGCCAACCGCGCGAAGCTGTCGTTTGCCTCCGGAGACTATATCCAGGAGCTGATTGCCGCACCGGATTTGCAGAAGGCCTTTGACGGGTTGAATGAGAAGTGGGAGGAAGCACGCGCTTTATCGGACGCAAAGTAAAGAGAAGACTATAAAAAGGCAATACAGCACATTTTATATTGCAGGGATGAAGCCTATAATTGAAATGGTAACGCAATCATTGTGCAAGCGATAATAAGGCTGGAGGCGGTTTGCCAAGTGATCAGAATCATGATTGCGGATGATGAGGAAGTGATTCGCCGCGGGCTTGGGAAGATTACTTCCAGAATGGATGTGGAAGTGGAGGTTATCGGCTCGTATGGTAACGGCCTGGAGGCGTGGAACCGCCTTTCAACAATGTCCGCAGAGGATATTGATTTGCTGATTACGGATATTAAGATGCCGAGAATGGACGGCTTTAAGCTGATTGAAGCAGCCAGGGGCCATATGAAGAATCTGCCCATTGCGGTGCTGAGCGGATTCAATGATTTCGAGTATGCCCGGCGGGCGATCCGTTTCGGGGTGCTGGATTATCTGCTGAAGCCTATCGAGAAAGCCCAGTTATATGAGCTGCTGAAGCGGGTGGAGGAGAGCAGGCAGCTGAAGCTTTCCGGAACAGAACAGCCGACAGTGCTGGCTCCGGGAGGCAGGGAACATCACGTGGTCGAACAGACCAAAGTAATCCTGGAGAAGGAATACAGCCATAATTTCGAGCTGGAGCGCCTGGCGGAGACGGTCGGAATGAATGCCAGCTATATCAGCCGCCTGTTCAAATACAAGACCGGACAGACGATTACCGATTATCTGATTGGTATACGGATTGCGAAGGCCAAGGAGCTTCTGACCGGGCAGCCTGAACTCAAGAATTACGAGATTGCCGAACGGGTAGGCTATAATGATCCCGTATATTTCAACAAGCTGTTCAAAAAAATATGCGGCATGACTCCCAAAGACTATAAGAGCGGCTGCAGAATTCCCAGAGGTTAAGAAGCATCGATACATGCATGTGAACAGGATGAAATGAATTGGAGGAGGGCGAAAGCCCTCTTTTTTGACGTTTTTCTGCATAGAATAATAAAATAATAAAAACAAAAATAACAAATTGAAGACCAGAAAAAACAATTCAAACCATCGTTTTAGGGCGGATTACGATTTATAATTAGCCTGTAAGCGATACCAACACTCAATTTCCCGAGTGAAGACATCCATGAAACTCTTGTGGAGTGAATTATGCTTTTATCTGGGTAAAGTTTTGTTAGTTGATTGTTATTATGTTATGTGAATCGCAGAGAGGGGTTTAACCAGCAATGAAGAAGACAAAGGCAGTTACCAGTTTAGCAGCATTGACGCTGATGGCAGGCTTATTCGCAGGCTGTTCATCAAACAACAACACGGATAATACAGCAGCAACGAATGGAGGAAATACAGGGACAGGCACCGAGGCTACTGCTGCTCCTGAGGGAGATGCGGCCAAGGATATTAAAGGCAATATCACGGTAATTACCCAAAGAACGGATATCGTTGATACCGTATTCAAGGATTACGCAGCCAAGTTCAACGAGAAATATCCGGATGTCAAAGTCAACTTTGAAGCGCTGTCCAGCTATGAGGACCAGATTAAAATCCGGATGGGCACGAGTGATTACGGCGATGTGCTGCTGCTGCCAACCAGCGTGGCGATCAAAGACCTGCCGGAGTTCTTTGAGCCGCTGGGTAAAATGTCCGATCTGGAGCAGCAGTATACCGGCCTGGAAGAACGCACTGTAGACGGCATTTCCTACGGGATTCCGGTCACCGTTAACTTCTCCGGTGTGATTTACAACAAGCAGGTATTCAAAGATGCGGGGATCACTGAGGTACCAAGAACCTTTGAACAGTTCCAGACTGCACTGCAGAGCATCAAGGACAAAACCGACGCTGTTCCGCTGTACACGAACTATGCAGCAGGATGGACACTCACCCAATGGGAAGCCGATCTGGCTACGGTTGCCGGAGACCGGGAATATGTAAATATTGCCCAGGTTGCTTCGGATGATAACTTCGTGCCGGGTCAACCTCACTACGACCTGTACAAAGTAATGTACGACGCCGCGAAGAACGGGCTGATTGAAGAGGATCCTACGACTACTGACTGGGAATCCTCCAAGGCTGATCTGGCAAACGGTAAAATCGGGACGATGATGCTCGGCTCCTGGGCCATCGGCCAGATCAAAGGACTGGCAACCAATCCTGATGATGTCGGCTTCATGCCTTTCCCTACCAACGCAGACAAAATTCTGGTTCCGCTATCCGACGATTATAACCTGGGTGTAAGCATCCACAGCCAGAACAAAGAAGCGGCAAGAGCCTGGGTGGACTGGTTCATTAATGAATCGGGTTATCCGACCACTGAAGGCGGCGGCATGAGCCCGGTTAAGGGCGCTGAGCTTCCGGAAATCCTCAAGCAATTTGAAGGCACGGACGTAACCTTCGACACCCTTGCACCAGCCAAGGCCGGTGAAGAGGGCTGGGTGGATGCGATCGATAAAGAAGCGGAGATCGGCCTCTGGCAGCCTGACTTCAAGAAAGTAATCATTGAAGCCGCCATCGGCAACCGCAAGGATTCCTACGACGATATCATGAAGGACCTGAACGACAAATGGAAAGCGGCAAGAGCTAAGATTACAGCAGCGCAATAAGCTTTTATAAACGCAGAGTGAAGACAGATTCAAGAGAACGGGGAGATGCCGTCAGGGCATTTTCCCCTTCGCTTTTGCGGGGTTAGGCAGGATATGGAGTAATAAGCCAGTGTTCTTAGGAGGTGTGGAGAGATTGTCCAACTTAAGCTATAAAAATCAGCGGCTATTGATCATTCTGCTGTTCTCGTTAGTTCCGGTAGCGCTGCTGTTGACGTTCTCATATTTACCTGTATTCAAAATGTTCCAGTACAGCTTCACAAGCTGGGACGGCTTCAGCAAGAAAATGGAGTATGTCGGTTTCGACAATTACAAGACGATCTTCACCAGACCGGAGTATTTCACCGTGTTTAAGGTCAGTCTGTATTATTTCTTTGCCACCTTTGTGCAAATGGGGCTGGCCCTGTATTTCGCGACCATCCTGAGCTTCAATGTCCGTCTGAAGAACTGGTTCAAAGGCATTCTGTTCTTCCCGACACTGCTCAACGGGGTGGCCATCGGGTTCATCTTCCTGTTCTTCTTCAAGCCGGAGGGGACCCTCAATACGCTGCTTGACCTGGTTGGACTCGGCGCATGGCAGCAGAAGTGGCTGCTGAATCCGCATCTGATCAATATTTCACTCGCATTTGCTTCCGTCTGGAGATACATGGGGATGAACTTTATTATCTTCCTCGGAGCGATTTCTTCCATCGGCAGCGATATTTATGAAGCATCGGAAATTGACGGTGCGAACCGCTGGCACCAGTTCAGACATATCATCATTCCAAGCATCAAGCGTATTCTGCAGCTCAATCTGATCCTCGCGGTGAGCGGCGCGATCGGTGTCTTCGAAATTCCGTATGTCATGACCGGCGGCTCTAACGGCAGCGGCACCTTTGTCATTCAGACCGTCGATGTGGCCTTTAAATACAGCAAGCTGGGCCTTGCTTCGGCAATGGCTGTAGTGCTTCTGGGTATTGTGATTCTCGTGACCATTCTGCAGCGTGTGCTGATTAAGGAGGAGAAGTAAGAGATGCAACCTTTCAAATACAGCGCAGCTTCTTTCTTCAAGTACCTTTCCTTAGTCTTAGGAGCGCTTGCCGCACTCATTCCGATCATTGTCGTCTTCTTCGCCTCGCTCAAAACCAATGCGGAGTACGCCAGTACCGGACCGCTCACCATGCCGGAGAACTGGCTGAATTTCAGCAACTATACCAAAGCTTTTGTCGACGGCAAAATGCTGCTGGGCTTCATGAACACCATCATCATCGTATTGATCTCGATTGCAGGTGCTACATTGACCGGATCAATGATGGCTTATATTCTGGCCCGCTTCAAATTCAGAGGCAGCAAGCTGCTGATGGGGGCTTTTCTGCTGGCTACCCTGATTCCGGGCGTAACGACACAGGTGGCTACCTTCCAGATCATCAACTCGCTGGATTTGTTCAATACGCGCTGGGCGCCCATTCTGATGTATCTTGGTACCGACATTATCGCCGTTTATATTTTCATGCAGTTCCTGGACTCGATCTCCGAGTCGCTGGATGAATCGGCCATGCTGGACGGGGCGTCGTACTGGACGATTTACTGGCGAATTATTCTGCCGCTGCTCAGTCCTGCCATAGTTACGGTGATTATCGTGAAGGGCGTTAACATCTACAATGACTTTTACACGCCTTTCCTGTACATGCCAAAAAGCAGCCTGCAGGTCGTCTCTACCGCGCTGTTCAAATTTAAAGGGCCTTACGGCTCGCAGTGGGAAGTCATCTGTGCGGCGATTATGATTGCGATCATTCCGACGCTGGTCGCCTTCGTCTCCTTGCAGAAGTACATTTACAACGGCTTTGCTCAAGGTTCAGTAAAATAAAAACACTTGGAGGAATCAACCATTGAAAGAAGTTAAGCTGACTACTGACCATAATATCCCGAACATGCCTTGGCAGGGCAGACCCGCAGGCAATGACAATCCGGTGTGGAGACACAGTGACAACCCGGTCATCAAACGCAATCCGGCCAAAGGCGTTGCCCGGATCTTTAACAGTGCCGTTATTGCCTACGAAGGCAGCTTCCTCGGCGTGTTCCGTGTAGAAGACAATACGACCCGCCCTCACCTGCGGATGGGCCATAGTGCGGACGGTCTGGACTGGGAAATCGCTGACGGGCCGATTCAGTTCATTGATGAAGCGGGCCAGCCGTATGCACCGCGTTATGCCTATGACCCGCGTCTGGTAAAGGTTGAAGACACCTATTACATCATCTGGTGTACAGATTTCTATGGGGCTGCCATCGGGGTAGCCAAGACACAGGATTTCAAAACGTTCATTAGCCTGGAGAATCCGTTCCTGCCGTTCAACCGCAACGGTGTGCTGTTCCCCAAGAAGCTGAACGGCAACTTCGTGATGCTGTCCCGGCCGAGCGACAGCGGGCACACGCCGTTCGGTGATGTGTTCCTGAGCGAAAGCCCGGACTTCGTATACTGGGGCAAACACCGCCATGTCATGACCAAGGGCGGACAAGGCTGGTGGCAGAGCACCAAGATCGGCGGCGGCCCTGCACCGATCGAGACCAGCGAAGGCTGGCTGATGTTCTATCACGGGGTTACAGGAACCTGCAACGGGCTCGTGTACAGCATGGGCGCGGTTATTCTGGATAAGGACGAGCCGTCAAGAGTCAAATACCGCTCCAGAAACTTCGTGCTTACCCCGGAGGAATGGTATGAGGAAAGAGGTTTCGTCAACAATGTATTGTTCCCTTGCGCGGCTCTGACCGACGCCGAAACCGGCCGCATCGCCATTTATTACGGCGCTGCCGATACCTATGTAGGCGTGGCCTACACTACTGTCCAGGATATCGTGAACTATGTCATCGACACCCATGAGGAAGTGGGCGACGATGCCGGCCTGGGCAAGATCTAGGACATAATCAACCTTAAGGAGAGTCACCATGAACGAAAGATCACTGCCGCAATTACAGGCTTACGGAGGCAGCAGCCCGAAGCCGGCGGATTTCGGGGACTACTGGGATCGTGCGCTGCGTGAGCTGGATGCGCAGCCGCTGGATTATGAGCTGGTACCGGCGGAATTTACGAGCCCCTTGGCGGATTGCTTCCATCTGTATTTCACCGGGGTCGGCGGAGCGAGAATACACTGCAAATATGTCAGGCCGAAGACAATATCCGGCGGGAAGGGCGGTCCGGGAGTGGTCATGTTCCACGGCTACGCCTGTGACAGCGGCGACTGGCTGGAGAAGGTGGGGTATGCCGCCCACGGAATCAGCGTACTCGCCATGGATTGCCGCGGCCAGGGCGGGCTGTCCGAGGATAACCTGACCGTTCAGGGCACAACGGTCCGGGGGCATATCATCCGCGGGATCGATGATCCGGACCCGGATCATCTGTACTACCGCAATGTATTTCTCGATACCGCCCAGACCGCACGTATCCTGATGGCCATGCCGGAGGTTGACCCCAAGCGGGTCGGCGCCTTTGGGTTATCGCAGGGCGGCGGGCTTACTGTTGCCTGTGCCTCGCTGGAGCCGCGCATTAAGGTGGCCGTACCTGTATATCCGTTCCTCTCCGACTATAAGCGGGCCTGGGAGACGAATATTACAACCTCTGCCTATGAGGAGCTGAACTATTATTTCCGCTTCTTCGATCCGCATCATCTGCGCGAGGAAGAAATTTTTGGCCGCCTGGGTTATATCGATATTCAGAATCTGGCCGGCCGGGTGCAGGCTAAGGTGCTATGGGTAACCGGGCTGACAGATACAATCTGTCCGCCTTCAACCCAATTTGCTGCTTACAATAAAATTACGGCTGACAAGGAACTCCTGGTATATCACGAATACGGCCATGAGTACCTTCCGTATCTTGCCGACCGGACACTGCAGGCATTTATGAATTTGTGATATGACAACAGCCCGTTCACCATTGTGAACGGGCCGTTTTTCTGTATTTGCTCCCCGGTATAGCCCATAACCCCTCCTGCAAATAATCCATTGCCGAACAATAATATAATTCAATGTAATATTAAGTAACTATGTTTTCAGACACCAAGGAGGATTGCAGGTTGCTTAATATGTTAAATAATGCGCTCCATATAAGTAAAAAGCTGAGTCTCACAACGCTGCTAACGGGGCTGGTGACGCTGGTAATTCTGCTAACTTCAGGTATTCTTCTGGTAGGTTCGTATGAGTCCAAGAAACGATCATTGACGGAGACGACGATGCATCTGAACTATAGTAACGCCGACCGTATGTCAAGGACGATGGATTCCTTATTCCTGTCCATGCAGAGCAGCCTGAAATACACTGCCGGTAAATTGTCAGCTATCGATACAATGGCACCGGAGGACGTAAATGAATATTTAGATCTGATGCAGAGCAGCAGTAATTTCTTCAATTCCATTGCAGTGATCGAATCAGATGGACTGATCCGTAATGTAGCACCGGCAAGCGTGGGAACTGCAGGTAAGCACATCACCTCTGCAATTAGCCTGGAAGCTTTGGCGGTCCAAAAGCCGTATATATCCTCTCCCTACCTGACAGCGAATACTAAGCGGCTAATCGTATTTTTGAGCCAGCCGATCTTTGATAACACCGGTACATACCTGGGAATATTGAGCGGCACGATCTATCTGCAGGATAACAATGTCCTGTCTGATATTTTTGACAACGGCCAAGAGGATGATTCCGGCGCTTATTATTATATTGTGGATTCCGACGGGCATCTGGTGTATCACCCGGACAAGCAGCTTATCGGAGAGAGTGTCAGCAGCAATGTGGTTGTCCAGAGACTGATGAATAAGGAAAGCGGGGAACAACAGGTCCGCAACACCCGAGGCACAGAGCTGCTTGCCGGGTATTCCAGTGTCCCGTCCAATGGATGGGGAATTGTGGTCGTTTCTCCGGTTGGTCAGATCCATAAGGAACTGATCGGCCACATTCGTATCCTAATCTGGTATTCCCTGTTGCCGTTTATCATCATGCTGCTGGGCGTCATTCTCTTAGCGCGCAAGTTTGCGCGTCCTTTTGTCTACCTGGCTAATGTGGTGAGCAAGATGGGAAAGGAAAAGATAGAATTGCCGGAAGCAAAGCAGTATTGGAGCCGGGAAGCCCATCTGCTGACCAATGGTGTGTTGCTTGCTTTGGCTAATATTCAGGAGCAGACCGAGCAATTGACTCAGGAAGCCGTGACGGATGTTCTGACCGGCCTAATGAACCGCAGATCGCTTGAACACACGATAAGTGAATGGATAGCGTCGGGTTTACCATTCTCGCTTGTTATGCTGGATGTAGATAAATTCAAGCTCGTAAACGACACTTATGGCCATAACAGCGGCGATGAAGTGTTGAAGCATGTTGCGCGGGTTGTCGTGGACTCACTTCGTCCGGACGATGTCTGTTACCGCTATGGCGGGGAAGAATTCGTTATTCTCCTAGCCCGTACTACACCTGAAGCAGCCTTCAAAGCAGCTGAACGAATTCGCCGGGCAGTAGAAGTAAGCAAGGCTCCGGTTGCGGCACAGGTTACGGTTTCTCAGGGCATCGCCCATTATCCATCGCATTCCTCTGACCGGGAGGGATTACTGGAGAAGGCGGATCAGGCGTTGTATCTGGCCAAGAGCGGGGGCAGGAACAGGACGGTTATCGCGTTTTTAGAACAGGAACTATCGCGCTTTTAGAATTTTTGCGTTATAATCGAGAAAAATTTCTTGAAGGTGGAGCACAGTGAGAATTGGGAAAATGAGATTACGCCTTCAGACAACCATCACCCTTATGATCTGCTTGATCGTTGTCCTCGTGCTGCTGATTGTATATGTGATGTTTGGCATGAAATTCTCCCGGCAAGCCCAGGAATCGCTGGAGAACAAGGCCATCACCATTGCCCGAACCGTTTCGCGCACGCCGGTTGTTATTGACGGTCTGCTGGACAAGGCGGATTCCGGCAGCATTCAGGATTACGCAACAGAAATCAGTGCCATTAATAACGTCCAGTTTGTGGTTGTTATGGACATGCAGGGGATTCGCCGTTCCCATCCCGATGTTACCCAGATCGGCAAGCATTTCATGGGAGGCGATGAAACGGATGCGTTACACGGCAAGGAGACAATATCCATTGCCCAAGGTTCACTGGGCTATTCCGTGAGAGCGTTTTCACCCATATTCGTCTCCGAGGGGAAGCAGGTCGGTGCAGTGGCCGTAGGAATTTCGCTTGGCAGCGTCCGTTCAGCCGTTCAGCAGAACCAGTGGATCATCTACTCGGGGATACTGGTTGGCGGACTTATGGGGATTGCCGGAGCTGTGCTGTTGGCCCGCAAAATCAAGCGGATGATGTTTGGCATGGAGCCGGAGGAAATCGCCAAATTGCTGGAGGAGCGGAGTGCCATGCTTCAATCCACCAAGGAGGGGATTCTGGCAATAGACAAAGAGTCCCGTATCACCTTAGTTAATGCTGAAGCACGAAGGCTGATGGGCAGTGTCGGCATGAACCAGGACCCGCTGAGCAGGCAGGTGGATCAGTTCTGGCCTCTCCTGCGGATGGAGAAAGTGCTGGATAACGGTGAGCCTTTGCAGGATAAGGAAGTGGAGCAGAGCGGCATCACGCTGCTGGTGAATGTGGTTCCGGTAAGGGTGAACGGAACCATTGAAGGAGCCATTGCCACTTTTCGGGACAAGACCGAAATCAGTATTCTGCTGGAGCGGCTCTCGGGAATATCTCTCTATGCAGAGGCGCTGCGTGCACAGACTCATGAATTTATGAACAAGCTGCACGTGATCATGGGTCTGACCAATATGCGCAGCTACGACCGGCTGGAGGAATATTTGACAGACATTGTGCAGAGCATCCGGACAGAGGCGGATTCCGTAGTCAGACAGGTCAAAGACCCGGTTATGGTCGGGTTTCTGCTGGGCAAGCTCAGCAGGATCAGAGAGGCAGATGTACGATTGGTGATTCTAGGCGATGGTATGCTGCCCGAGTCTGCCGATCACGATGTATCCCGGGAACTGGTCACAATAGCCGGCAATCTGCTGGATAATGCTCTGGAGGCTGTGCAGGGTACAGACAACAAGCTGATTGAGATTGGATTCCGGCACGAGGATAATCTGCTTACACTCACGGTTTGCGACAGTGGTGCAGGTATATCTGCCGAGAACGGAGATTACCTCTATGAGCAAGGCTATTCTACCAAGGGCAAGGACCGGGGGATCGGATTGTACCTGGTACACCGGAGTGTGACCAAGCTGGGCGGGACCATTCACTATAAGAGCCGCGACGGAGAAGGAACCGAGTTTACTGTGCAGTTACCCTATATTGCGAAGAGTGATGATAACGAGCTATGATAAAAGTACTTATTGTTGAAGATGATCCGATGGTTTCGGAGATGAATAAATTTTATCTGCAGCAGGTTGAAGGATTCCGCGCCGAAGGCTGGGCCAGCTCTGCCCAGGAGGTACTGGACATGCTGGGAGAGAATGTCTATGACCTGATTCTGCTGGATATTTACATGAAAGAGAGCAACGGGCTGGAGCTGTTGTCCGAGATTCGGCGGAGAGGCTTAAGGATTGATGTCATCGTTATTTCGGCGGCAAGCGACAAGGAAAGCATTCAGGAAGCCCTGCAATACGGAGCTGTGGACTATCTGATTAAGCCGTTTGAATTCTCCAGATTCCGCGCCGCCCTGAACGGATATAAGGAGCAGAACCGGCTGTTCCGCACCCAGGAGCGGCTGAACCAGTCTGAGCTGGACAAGCTGTCCAGATTCAAGCAGGAGCGGACTGCTTCACAGGAGCTGGCCAAGGGATTCACCCGTCAGACACTGCAGACGATCTGGAGAGCGGTTGAGGCCTGCAATTGCGAGTTTTTTTCTGCGGAGGACATATCGGCTGTATCCGGAATTTCCCGGGTTTCTGCCGGTAAGTATCTGGTCGGGCTGACGGAGATGGGTGTGCTGGAAATGGATCTGGTCTATGGGAGCGTCGGCAGGCCGGTACAGAAATACAGGATCTCACCCAGTGGGAGAACGCTGATAACCCAATACATTTAACAATACCGTAAGCTCTGCTGCGAAACCGCGGCCGGGCTTTTTTTTTGATATTTTTGATAGCGCTTACTTTAATAATTTACAAAACCTCTTCATTATTTACACAAAAACAAAAGCGCTTTCAAAGCGGCTATGATGAATTTGTAAAAGAGTTAAGGAGGTAAGGATAAATGCAAAAAGCAATTCAAACGCCACTTTCAGTACCTGAACATCAGCATGTACCGGAACAAGGCAAACAAAGTTTTGGCCGGCGGATCCTGCAATTAAAGGTGGGTGTCATTCCGCTTCCGCTGTATGTTGTATTTGCACTCATCATTGTTGCGGCATCCGTGCTAGGTGAACTGCCAAATGATATGATTGGCGGCTTTGCAGTGATTATTGTGCTCGGTGTCCTGCTCAGCGATCTCGGCTTCAAGCTTCCGGTTCTAAAAAATATCGGAGGCCCGGCAATCCTCTCGTTAATGATTCCCTCGTTCATGGTGTTCTGGAATGTGCTTGACCCTTCGGTTATCGAATCGGTCAACACGCTGATGAAGACGTCGAACTTTCTCTATCTGTATATCTCCATTCTGGTGGCCGGAAGCATTACCGGTATGAACCGCACCACATTAATCAGCGGCTTCATCCGCATCTTTATCCCGATGATGGCCGGAACCGTTGTTGCGGTAGGCGCGGGTCTGGGCGTCGGTATGCTGCTCGGCTACAGTGCGCACCGGACCTTGTTCTACATTATCGTACCTATTATAGGCGGCGGAGTCGGTGAAGGAATCCTTCCGCTGTCCATCGCATTCTCGCAGATTCTCGGCGGCGAATCGGGTTCCTATGTGGCCCAAATGATTCCGGCGGCGGTGATCGGCAATGTGTTCGCGATTATCGGTGCGGGACTGCTTAAGAGGATGGCTGACAAAAATCCGTCGATTACCGGCAATGGCGTACTGGTGAAATCGAAGGATGGACAGAAGCTGGGCGGAAGCACCTATGACGGTGAAAAGCCGGACTTCCTGCTGATGGGCGCCGGGCTGCTGTTCGCCTGCGGATTATTTATTACCGGACATCTGCTGTCTCCCTTTATCGGTATTCCGGGTCCGATTCTGATGATCTTTGCAGCGGCGCTGCTGAAAGTAGTGAAGCTGCTGCCGGCCAAAATTGAGCAGGGCGCTTACCAGCTCTACAAATTTGTCTCCGGCACGTTGACCTGGCCGCTCATGGTGGGCCTTGGCATGCTGTACATTCCGCTGGAGGATGTGGCTGCCCTGATCTCCATTCCTTATATTATTGTCTGCGCTACTGTCATCGTTGCAATGATTCTCACCGGCTATTTTACCGGCAAATGGGTCAACATGTATCCCGTAGAAGCGGCAATAGTAACCGGCTGCCGCGGCGGCCTTGGCGGAACGGGCGATGTGGCAATTCTGTCAGCGTCCGGACGGATGGAGCTGATGCCTTTCGCACAGATCTCTACGCGTATCGGAGGAGCGATTACGGTTGTTGCAGCAACGCTGCTCATCTCCGTATGGGGCGGCTGATTCACACCAGTTACGGCAAAACATTATGCAGGAGGCGATTAGTATGAATAAGCCCAGCGGGCATTCCCATGTGTTTACGCTTCGTGTCCAGTACCGCAGCAATAGCGATTATCTTGCGAATCTGGTGAGCATCGCCGAGAACTATAAAGGCATGGTGATAAGTGCGGAGCTGAAGGAGCTGCGCACGGACCTGACCGGTGCCGATGTCGCAATTTCCGTGGAGCAGATTGAAGATCAGAAATGGATTGAAAAAGCGGTAAACCAGTTGAGCGGAGGAGATATTGTGGAGTTATTGGAAGAAATCATGCTGCTGCACAAAGGCGGCAAGCTTGAAACAACCTTGAAAAATCCGATCCGGACCAAAGAGGACTTATCTAAAGTATACACGCCGGGAGTGGCGAAGGTTTGCCAGGCCATTGCACAGGATCAGGCCCAGGCCTATGAATTGACGACGAAAAAAAATACCGTGGCAGTCATATCCGATGGAACTGCTGTGCTGGGACTCGGGGATATTGGTCCTAAAGCGGCCATGCCGGTAATGGAAGGCAAAGCGGCACTGTTCAAGCAGTTCGCAGATGTCGACGCCGTGCCCATCTGCCTTGACACGAAAGATACGGAAGAAATTATCGCGATTGTGAAGGCACTCGCTCCTACATTCGGAGGCATTAATCTTGAAGATATTTCTTCTCCCCGCTGTTTCGAGATCGAAACGAGACTTCGAAAGGAGCTGGATATCCCGGTATTCCATGATGATCAGCATGGCACGGCCATCGTTGTGCTTGCCGGACTGCTTAACGCGCTTAAGGTATGCGGCAAAAATATCAGGGATGTCAAAATCGTGGTGAATGGCGTCGGTGCCGCAGGGATCTCCGTCTCCAAAATGCTGCTGCGTGCAGGAGCCGTAAACCTGATCGGCGTGGACCGGGAAGGTGCCATTAACCGGCGGGTGACCTATAACCGGACCCATTGGAGCGATTTTGCCCAAATCACCAATCCCGGTCTCGAAACCGGCGTTTTATCAGATGTCATCAAAGGGGCGGATGTCTTTATCGGGGTGTCTGCACCTGGTGTACTGAAACTGGATGATGTGCTGAATATGGCCAAGGATCCGATCGTGTTCGCCATGGCAAATCCTACTCCGGAAATCGATCCCGCGATTGCTGCGCCGCATGTGAGAGTAATGGCAACAGGCCGTTCCGACTATCCGAACCAGATTAACAATGTGCTGTGCTTCCCCGGGATTTTCAGGGGGGCGCTGGATTGTGAGGCCATGGATATCAATGACGAAATGAAGCTGGCGGCAGCAGAGGCAATCTCCTCGGTAATTGATCCGTCCGAGCTTCATGAGAAATATATCATTCCCGATGCCTTTGATCCGCGGGTGGTTGAAAGAATCCGCATGGCTGTTGCCCAGGCAGCGTTCAAAAGCGGTGTAGCCAGAAAAAACCTGCTGATCGGCATTAACTAATTCCTGGACAGAATTGTATCCCGGTAAAATGAAGAAGGGCTATGGAGGAGGAAATACAAAGATGTCGGCTGAACAAATTACAGAGAAGCAGGTCTACCTGTTTGAAGAAGGAAACGCCTCTATGGTCAAGCTCTTAGGAGGAAAAGGCGGGAATCTGGCTGAGATGACAGCACTCGGGCTGCCTATTCCGCCGGGATTTACGATCACCACGGATGCATGCAAAAGCTATTACAAGCAAGGAGGCCGATTGACCGCTGAGCTGCAGTCTGAGATCAAAGGAGCCATTGTAGCCCTGGAAAAAGTGAAGGACTGCCGGTTCGGTGACGCCAATCAGCCGCTGCTGGTATCCGTCCGTTCCGGTTCGGTCACATCCATGCCGGGTATGATGGACACCATCCTGAACCTGGGTCTGAACGATGAAACCGTGGCGGGGCTGGCCCGGCAGACTGCAAGTGAGAGCTTTGCCTATGACTGTTACTGCCGGCTCATCGCGATGTACGGCCAGATTGTTCTGGGCATCCCCGGCTTTTTGTTCAGCCGCCAATTAGAGAACCTGAAGCTTCATTCAGGCCGCGAAAGCGATGGGGAAGTAAGCGCTGGGGAATGGAAGCAGTTAACGGGTGCGTATAAGCTGCTTGTTAAGGAGCATAGCGGGATTGACTTCCCGCAGGATGTCGATCAGCAGCTCAATATGGCTGTCAAGGCGGTGTTCCGCAGCTGGAATAACGCACGGGCCAAAGTTTACCGCAAACTATACTCGATTCCTCATGATCAGGGAACAGCAGTGAATGTGCAGGCCATGGTCTTTGGAAACCGTGGTGAGGATTCCGGTACCGGCGTTCTGTTTACGCGCAACCCGTCTACCGGAGCCAAGGAATTGTATGGCGAGTACCTGATTCATGCACAGGGTGAAGATGTGGTGGCCGGTATCCGGACACCCCGCAGACTGACGGAGCTGCGGGAGAATATGCCGGAGGTCTACGATCATCTTGCCGCTTTGGCTAATGGGCTGGAGGCACATTACAGGGATATGCAGGATATCGAATTTACAATAGAAAATCGTACATTGTACCTGCTTCAGACCCGCAGCGGCAAACGTACCGCCCAGGCGGCAGTGAAAATTGCCGTAGATCTGTACGAGGATGGAATGATCCTTAAGGAAGAAGCTGTCAGCCGGATTGATGCCGGTCATCTGGATCAGCTGCTGCACCGTTCCATATCTCCGCTGGAGGAACTGAAGCCCTTGGCTGCCGGACTTCCGGCTTCGCCCGGCGGAGCATCCGGGATGATTGCGCTGGATGCTGAAACAGCAGAAGCGTGGAAGAGGAAAGGAAATCAGGTCATGCTTGTCAGCACCGAGACATCACCTGAGGATATTCATGGCATCCTCGCCGCCGAAGGCGTGCTTACCGCCCGGGGAGGAATGACTAGCCATGCGGCGGTTGTGGCAAGGGGCATGGGCAAGCCCTGTGTCTGCGGGTGCGAGGAGCTGACTATAGATGCGGATCAGCGGATCATTTATTTGGGGGAGAACATTCTGAAAGAAGGAGACATCCTCTCGATTGATGGTACATCCGGCCGGGTATATGCCGGGAATGTACCGCTGAGCGATCCGGAGATGACCCCTGAGCTGCTGAAGCTGCTAAGTCTGGCGGATGAGATCAGGGAGCTGAAGATTTATGCCAATGCAGATACGCCGCAGGATGCCCGTATCTCAAGGGAGCTGGGAGCTGAGGGAATAGGGTTGTGCCGGACGGAGCATATGTTCTTCTCGGCTGCCCGGCTGCCCGCTGTGCAGTCCATGATCCTCGCCGAGAGCCGGGAGGAGCGGCTGAGCCTGCTGGAGCGTATCCTTCCCATGCAGCAGTCCGACTTCGAGGATATGTTCATGGAAATGGATGGATTGCCGATGACTATCCGGCTGCTGGACCCGCCGCTTCATGAATTTTTGCCTAATCTGGAGCAGCTCGGAGAACAGCTGCGGAGATTGCAGCTGGCAGGCGGAGATTCGGAAGAGCAGAAGCGCCTGAAGCGGATGATTGCCAGGATCCGCAGCATGCAGGAGAAAAATCCAATGCTGGGCCTGCGTGGCTGCCGGCTTGGCATTCAATTCCCGGAAATCTATGATATGCAGATTGAGGCCGTTTTCCGGGCGGCCAAACTTGCAGTACAGAGAGGAATTGAAGTGCGGCCGGAAATTATGATCCCGCTGGTAGGAGACCCGGGTGAGCTTAAGGAACTGCGGATGCTGGTGGATAAAGTGGCTTCAGAAGTGCTTGGAGAAGCGTTCAAGTCGATTACCTATGGGGTGGGTACTATGATTGAAGTGCCGCGGGCCGCTGTTCTGGCCGGCAGGATTGCCGAGCATGCGGATTTCTTCTCCTTCGGTACTAACGATTTAACTCAGATGACGTTCGGCTACAGCCGAGATGATGCTGAAGGCAAATTCCTGAACAGCTACCTGGACAAAAATATACTATCCGGTAATCCTTTTCAGATTCTGGATCAGGAGGGTGTAGGCAAACTTATGGAGTGGGCCGTTGCCAGGGGGAGGGAGAAGAAACCCTTTCTGCAAACAGGGCTATGCGGAGAGCATGGCGGAGATCAAAGCTCAATCTTTTTCTGCCAGCAGACGGGCCTTGATTATGTGAGCTGTTCGCCTTACCGGGTACCTTATGCCCGGGTGGCAGCGGCGCAGGCGGTAATTGCCGTGCGGAAGAACAGTCATTCATCGCCAATACACTAGTCCAGACGGACCTGCGTATGCTATACAAACAACGGCAGGCTCATTTACGAGCCTGCCGTTTCTTTTGCGGTTTATATGTGAAGCAAGCTCCAAATTGAAGGGCACGCTCCCGCTTAGGAGGCCTGCTCAAACTGGCTGTTGTACAGCTCGGCGTAGAATCCGTTCTTCGCGAGCAATTCTGTATGGCTGCCGCTTTCCAGGATATCGCCGTCCTTCAGGACGAGAATCACATCAGCATTCTTGATTGTGGACAACCGGTGGGCGATGACGAAGGAGGTTCTGCCCTCCATCAGCTGGTCCATCGCCTGCTGGATCAGCAGCTCAGTCCGGGTATCCACGGAGCTTGTAGCTTCATCAAGAATGAGCATCGGTGCATCCTTCAGCATCGCGCGGGCGATGGTCAGCTGCTGCTTCTGGCCGGCGGACAGGTTGACCTTATCGTTCAGGACGGTATCATATCCGTCCGTTAAAGATTGTATGAAGCGGTGCAGGCCAACGGCCTTGCAGGCTTCTTCAAGCTTCTCGTCCGTGATATTCTGCTGATTGTAGATCAGGTTCTCCTTGATCGAGCCTTCAAACAGCCAGGTATCCTGCAGCACCATGCAGAACAAATCGTGGATGTTCTCCCTCGTCAGGCTGCTGATCGGTGTGTCATCAATGTAGATTTCTCCGCCGGTCAGCTCGTTGAACCGGATGAGCAGATTGACCAGCGTGGTTTTGCCTGCGCCGGTCGGGCCGACGATGGCCACCTTTTGCCCCGGCTTCACCTCTGTCGAGAAGTTCTTGATTACCAGGTTCTCGGAATTCTCATAAGCGAATTTCACCTGGTCAAATTTTACTTTGCCTACCGCAGTTGCCAGTGTGTTCTCTTTGCGGCTCTCGTCTTCCATTTCTGCTTCTTCGAGGAATTCAAACACGCGTCCGCCGGCGGCTGATGCCGATTGCAGGTTCTGCGCGGCCTGGGCGATCTGGGATAACGGCTGGGTGAAGTAACGTACATACATAATGAAGGCTACGATAACCCCGAAGGAAATAGTTCCATCCAAGGCCAGTACAGCCCCAACGACACAAACGGCAACGAAACCGAGATTACCGATAAAGCCCATTAGCGGCGGCATCAGTCCGGAGAGGAATTGCGCTTTGAACGCGCTGTTCTTCAGCCCCTGATTCAATTCCTGGAAGGTGGTGCGCATCTGCGCTTCACCGTTATAGGCTTTTACAACATTATGTCCGGTATAGACTTCCTCAACATGACCGTTGATTTTGCCCAAATACTCCTGCTGGCTGGCAAAATACTTCTGCGATTTCTTCATAATAACCGCCATCAGGCCGAAACCGATGATTGTTGCTACGATCGCGGTAAGGGTCATAATTACATTGGTCCGCAGCATCATAATGATCGAACCGATGAACATGGCTACGGCGGTCACGACCGTACCGATACTCTGATTCATCGCCTGCCCGATGGTATCCACATCATTCGTTACCCGGGAGAGGATATCCCCTGTGGCCGATTTATTATAGTAGGAGATCGGAAGCCGGTTCATTTTATGAGCCAGATCGGTTCTTAATTTCTTCGAGACCTTCTGGGTAATATTCGACATGATCAGGCCCTGCGAGAGCGATAATACCGCACTGATGGCGTAGATCACGACGAGGGTGATGCCGATGGCAGCAATGCCGTCCATATCGATCCCGCCCGCGAGACCGGCTGTGATTTTGTCCGTAATTTCGGAGAGCATATCCGGACCCAGCAGCGTGAGCACAGTTCCGGCCGCCGCGCAGATCAGCGCAATGACGATCACCGGAACGTATTTACGGCAGTACCGGAGCAGCTTGCTCCAGGTATTCTGTCCCTTAGTCTTGGTTTTCATTAGGCAAGCTCCTCCTTGGTCAGCTGTGAGTAAGCAATTTCCTGATAGACGCTGCAGGTTTGCATCAATTCATCATGTGTGCCCATACCGGCGATTTGTCCGGCTTCCAGCACGATGATTTTGTCGGCGTCTTTAATCGTACCAATGCGCTGGGCAACGATCAGCATCGTGGACGCATGAGCGTCCTTCTTCAGCTCGCTGCGCAGCTTGCGGTCCGTCTTATAGTCAAGCGCCGAGAATGAATCATCGAAGATCAGAATTTCCGGACGCCGGGCAATCGCTCTGGCAATCGAGAGCCGCTGCTTCTGTCCGCCGGACAGATTGGAGCCGCCTTGGGCGATGTGGGCCTCATAGTTGCCCTCCAGCTTCTCTACAAATTCAGAGGATTGGGAGGTGTACACCGCATCGACAATATCGGAGCTGAGCACCTGACCGGCACCATTCTCGCCAAAAGCAATATTAGAAGCCACCGTTCCGCCGAACAGCACCGCCTTCTGGGAGACATAGCCCATTTTATTACGCAGCACCTGCTGGTCGTATTCTTTGACATTGATGCCGTTCACGAGCACTTCGCCTTCTGTAGCATCATAGAAACGGGGAATGAGATTAACGAGTGTACTCTTGCCGCAGCCTGTTGAGCCGATAAAAGCAACCGTCTCCCCCTGCTTCGCCGTGAAGCTGATATTCTCCAGCACATAATCCTCTGCGTCAGGATATTTGAAGCTGACCCCTCTGAATTCAAGCTCATCTTCTCGCTTCACAGGGAAATGAGTGACAGATCCGTTCTTCAGGCTAGGCACGGTTTCCAGCACTTCATTAATACGTTTGGCCGATACCTGGGCGCGGGGCAGCAGAATGAAGATCATGATCAGCATCATGAAGGCCATAACCACCTGCATCGCGTACGATGAGAAGACGATCATATCCGAGAACAAGCCCATCTTGGCGGTGCCGTCGGCCGCTTGAATAATTACAGCACCGATCCAATAGATCGAGAGGCTGAGTCCGCTCATAATCAGGGAAATACTCGGCATCAGCGTGGTCATTACATTGTTGGCAAACAAATTGGTGCTGGTTAGCTCGTTGTTGGCGGAAGCGAATTTCTCTTCCTGATATTTCTCGGCATTGTAAGCCCGGATGACCCGCAGACCGTTCAGATTCTCTCTGGAGACACGGTTCAGATTGTCGGTTAACTGCTGCAGTTTCTTGAATTTAGGAAGAACGAGAGTGATGCAGACGGCGACAATCAGCACCAGCAGAGCAACAGAGGCACCTGTCGCCAGCGTCCACTGCCAGCTTTTACCCGTAATCTTGAGGATCGCCCATACGGCAAGGATTGGAGCCTTGACCAGCAGCTGTAAGCCGATGACAATCAGCATTTGCACCTGCGTAATATCATTCGTGGACCGGGTAATCAGGCTGGCGGTGGAGAAGTTGCTGATCTCCTCCATGGAGAAGGACTGTACCTTGTCGAACAAATTAGCGCGTAATCTGGCGGACAGATCGGCTGCGATTCTGGCAGCGATACCTGCTACGACGATGGAAGTCGCCAGACTGCCCAGGGCACAGAGCAGCATCCAGGCTCCGGCGGTAAGGATCTCACTCATTTCGCTGCCCGGGGTCTGGATCAGCCGGGTAATGTCACTCATGTAGTCAGGCAGCTCCAGGTCCAGCCAGACCTGCGCGATAATGAACATGAGGCTGATGCCGAATAAGAACCATTCTTTGGGTTCCAGATTCTTCAGTAATTTCAACATAAGAATGACTCCTTTGCGTGTTTGTTGCTACGATCGTAACGGAGAATGATAAACTGAAAATTAACTTTTGCTGAAACAAGCAGAAAATGTTATGAAAAAGAGGCCAACCCGGGAGCAGCCATGAGACTGGCTATGACAAAAAGGCCGCCCCGGGAGCTGCCATGAGATGGCCGTTCAGCTGGGATAGCCTCTAGTTTGGTAAGAGTCATCAAAATCCTGTACAAAATACAACAATTCCCTCTTCAAATTGGCCGTAATCCAAAATTGTTGTACAGAATGCAACATTTCACTTCCAATTAAGCAGTGTAGCGGATAATTGTTGTATTTCATACAACAATCCTCCTGAACACCTGTAGTTCTTGGAATCAAAGTTGTAATTCGTACAACAATCGGCAAGTTCGGCGATGCGATTTATACCTCACTGCTTCAAGAATTATAAAGTACATCTTCTGCCGAGACGGTTCCCCGGCATAGCTCTTGGAAGCTTCCGGCAATCCATGCCGCATCCTCATAACCGAGATTACCGGAATGGGCGATGAGGATGGGATAGGCACCATCATCCCGGGCCGTGCGCATATCCCAGATATAGTGATGGCCGCTGCCGTCCATGGCGAAGGGAACCCCGCCCGGCATATATTCAGGGAATTCATAGGCCAGCATCATGGAGCGTAACTGGTCCGTGCCGAACAACTGGACATACCGTTCAGCAGTGCCGAATTCTCCGCCGTTAGAGTAACGCAGGAAATTCAGATATGCCGCTGGCAGAGGCATGTCCGGAAGGGTCCAGAGTGCAGGATCGAACGGCCGGTATACGGCATGAAGCGGATCGTTAACCGGAAAGGGATTCCGTTGCCGTCCGGTAATCTCCGTGATTTCCTCATGCGTCAAAGGCTTCCGCCATTCCTCTGTGAAGCGCGTCAGTTCAGGCTCCGAAGCCCCCGGATGCTTCTGGTAACAAATCTCAAACAACGATTCTGCATTCATCTGCTGGTAGCCCCCTTAAGTCTTGTAGATTTAGTGTAACATGAACAAGAGCGGCAGGTTAATCAGGGCAATCACCTGGAGGCAGCTGAACCTTGCACTGGTTATAGCTGGTTATGATCAAGTAATTCCGGGTAATGAACGGGAGATTAAGGGCTTGAATGGGTCAGGACTACATAATTTTGAATCCGGAGGGAACATAATGAGCGAAGAAGAAGTGGAAGCAACCGGCTGGGATGCCATTGAGGAACAGATGTCGGGATTGTATGGACAACAGGAGCCGAAGCATTATGCTGCCTTGTTGCCCTACATTCTGGGAGGAAAGGACCCGCTTAACGGGATCAGCGCCTATCAAGCTGAACAGCCCTATCCGCATTGGCATTTTGTGACCTTCGGATTCTCTGAGCTGTATGAGAAGGAATCAGAGGACCCTGAATACAGCGGCTACGGATTTGAGCTGACCTTCCGGCTGGCACGTACTGACGGAGAAGAGGAGCCTCCGGCCTGGGCCATGAATCTGCTGCAGAATATGGCTCGATATGTGTTCAGCAGCGGCAATATTTTTGCTTCAGGGCATTATCTGGATGCGAACGGTCCCATCTGTCTGGGGGCGGATACCCGGCTGACCGCTCTGGCTTTTACCGGTGATCCGGAGCTTCCGGCGATCGATACCCCGAATGGGCGGGTAGAGTTTCTGCAAATGGTGGGGATTACAGCGGATGAACTGGAAGCCATGATGTCTTGGAATACCAACGCATTCCTGCAGGCCAGCCAAGGAGTACTACCTGCATATATTACTGATCTTGGACGTGATTCGCTGCTGCGGCTTCCGGCAATAGAGGATGCAGTGCGGCAGGGGATTGAACGTGACGGGTCCCAGACAGGCATCCTGTACGTGGATCAATTGGACTTCGAGCCTGGCAGAAACCGTCTGCTCAGCAAAGCGCCGGCCGTTCTGGCCATGGGGGCGCAGCAGGCAGCAACGGTAGCCATGCTGCTGCGCGGCCGCCTGCTGAAGGGCAGGAAGCTGACGCTCACCAGCCCCAAACTGCAGGTTGTGCTGGAACCGGCACAAGAGACCGGCTGCGGGGAAGACGGCGGGACCGTCCGCATCGGCCTAAGTGAAGAGGCTGTCCTGGAGCTGGAATCGAAGCTTAAGCCTAAGGAGAGTGAGTTCAAGCTGTCCACAGCCAAGGAGCTGATGATACGGGTGAGAAAGACGTATATCAAAGACCAGGAGGGCAATGTTGTGGATACCATCGGCTAATAGGGGGGGCGGTCATGTGGACCGCCCTTTGTTAAGTAATCATCGAAGATAAGGCCCCGCTTTGTGGGGATATTTTATTTGGTGGATGGCAGCTTCTTTGAGGCAGGAAGCAGCAGGGTAAAGGTGGTCCCTTGCATCGGAACACTGCCACAGGTGATGGTGCCGCCGTGCAGCTGAATGATTTTATGGACAATTGTAAGCCCCAGGCCATTACCGGCAGCGGAGTGGGAAGTATCCTGCTGATAGAACTTGTCGAACACCTTGGGAAGTGCAGCCGCACTTATCCCGGCACCATTATCCCGAAAGGTGATTTCGATCTTGTCTTCGGCCTGCCGCATCGAAACTTCAATTTCGCCATGCTCCGGAGTGAACTTAATAGCATTGTCGAGCAGATTCAGCCAGACCTGATTCAGCATCTCTTTATTTCCCGGTACCTCATAGTCCTGCACGTTGGCTGTGATGGAGATATGTTTTTTCTCCATTTTTGTGTGCAGAAGGAGTACACATTGGCGGATCTGTTCACCGACATTGAAGGGCTCGCGGCCCGTTAATATCGTCTGGGCCTCCACTTTGGACAGGCTCAGGACGTTGGAAGCGAGGGCGGCCAGACGGGTGGATTCCTCGATCACAATATCCAGATATTCATTCCGTTCTTCCTTGCTCAGCTCATCATCCTTGAGGATTTCAGCGAATCCTTTGATCGACACAATCGGGGTGCGGAACTCATGCGAGAAATTGTTGATGAAATCGGTACGCAGAATCTCAATACCGCCCAGCTCATCCGCCATCCGGTTGAAATTGGCAGAGAGAATCTTGAATTCGGGCGGATTATTGAGCCGCAGACGGGTGGTGAAATCCCCTCCTGCCAGCTGGTTGGTGGCATCGATAAAGGTGCGGATGGATTTCAGCATCCTCCGGCTGGCCAGACCCGAGGTGACGGTGCCGATCATGATGCAAGCAATTAATGTGATAAAGGTGAGGACTTTGAAATCCTGAATGATGCGTTCATTGAGTACACCAAAGACCATCAGCAGATAGACCAGTATGCCGGTAATCAGAACGGTAATGAGGAAGATGATAAATACAGCAAGCGAGAAGTAGAGCGACAGACCGATTTTACCCGTCAGCCTCTTGATCATGTTCATGTTCTCACCGCCTTATATCCGAGCCCGCGGACAGAGACCAGCTCGAACTCCGGATAGGCTTCAAAACGTTTGCGCAGGCGGTTGATATGCACATTCACCGTAGTATCCGTGCTTTCGCTGTCCATCCCCCAAATCTCGTCCATCAGCTGGATGCGGGTGAAGATGCGCTCCGGATAGGATAACAGCTTATAGAGCAGATAGAATTCCTTCTGCGGAAGCGTCTGTTTGTCATCGTCCCGGGAGACGGTTAATGTGTCATAGTCCAGATGAACCTTGCCGATCACCAGCTTACGGGCATTCGCAATCTGCGAGCGGCGGAGAAGGGCCTGGATTCTCAGCAGCATTTCTTCTGTATCCACAGGCTTGGTCATATAATCATCGGTTCCGAGCCGGAAGCCTTTTTTCTTATCCTCAGGAAGCTGTTTGGCTGTGGCCATAAGGATGGGGATTCGATTGTCCGCTTCCTTCAGCTCTTCGGCAAATTCATACCCGTCCATCTCCGGCATCATAATATCCAGAATAATCAGATCGATATGCTGGACTTCAAGAACCTCCAGGGCTTCCCTTCCATTCTCAGCCGTTATCACTTCATAACCTTCCCGTTTCAGGACAGCGTTCATCAGCTTGCGTACATGCTTATCGTCTTCTACAACAAGGATCTTTATCATGGTTTCACTCCATAGGTTGTCGGATTTGACCGCGTTTCCCCATCATTCTAATGGAAAAAAAGGCTAAAGACAAAATCTTTAGCTTTTCTTTAGACTTGGTTTAGTCTGAATTAAGAATGACGCACTATATTATAGGGAAAAGAACCGCCGGTTCAAATATGAAAACGGGAGTCACTCATGGCCAAACTGAATTTGTTCATCCGCATTTGTATTGCAGTGCTGCTGGTGCTGGGAATCATCTATGTAAGCTCACTGGTGGACTTTATTTTCACACCTGTTATCTCGCTGTTCAGTGTTGCCATTGTGCCGTTAATGCTGGCCGTCTTCTTCTATTATCTGCTGCGTCCATTGATTGATTACCTGGCCTCCCGCAAGCTGAACCGGACAGTCGCTATATTGCTGGTCTATCTGGTTATCGCTGTGCTGCTGCTGGGATTCACGGTAGGCGTCTGGCCGTCGCTGCAGAATCAGCTGGTGAATCTGGCGAATAATATGCCGGGCGTATTCAATGCCGTGGGAGAGCAGCTGACGAAGCTGGAGGACAGCGATTTGTTGTCGAAGCTGATTCCTGCGGATATGAATCCGGCCAGCCAGCTGATGGATTATTTGAATAAGGGCTTCTCACTTATGACGGTTTATGTGTCGGGATTATTCTCCTTTGTCTCCAATTTCGCGATTGTACTCTTTACCTTTCCGATCCTGCTGTTCTACATGCTCAAAGAAGGCGGGAAGTTCGGCGACAAGCTCGTGAGCTTCTTTCCAAAGCGTTATCATGAGGAAGGTGCGTCCGTTGTTGCTGAAATCGACGGGGTGATGAGCAGCTTCATCGTCGGGAGAGTGCTGGTTAACCTGGCGCTGGGTGTCCTGATGTATTTTGGTTTTCTGATGATTGGGCTGCCATATTCGCTGCTGCTGACACTGGTGGCTGTGCTGATGAACTTTATCCCGTTTATCGGAGCGATTCTGTCCACCGTGCCGATCTTTATCTTCGGTCTGATTGAGTCGCCGTCCACGGCCATCTGGTCGATCGTGGTGGTGCTGGTCGCGCAGCAGATTCAGGATAATCTGGTGGCCCCTTATATCTTCGGAAAAAGTATGGATATCCATCCGCTGACGACGATCATTCTAGTCCTTGCCGGAGGCGATTTCGGCGGCATTATCGGCATCCTGCTGATTATACCCGTCTACATGATGCTGAAGATTATCACAGTCAAGCTATATGAGCTGTTTGTCCGGCAGCGCTGGGAAAAGGAACCGGAGGTGCCTGCGGAAGCGGGGGATTAAGCTGTATGCGGGTAAGACCGGGAGGCCGTCATTTGGCTTTCCGGTCTTTTTGGACTGGATGATGCTTAGTAACTGAGCCGGGAATGGCCCAAATGGTGAGAGATAGAGGGATAAATCCCGCTAACAGCGCAGGAAATGGCCCTGAATGGTGAAAATAGAGGGATAAATCCCATTAACAGCGCCGGAAATTCATAACGTTTACTGCGCAGCCTGTTTTCTGAACTCGCTGGGCGTTACTGATAGCGCCTGTTTGAAGATTTTACAGAAATACATAGATGAGTTGAAGCCGCAGGCATTCCCGATCTCCAGAATGGACAGATTGGAATTCACAAGCAGATTGCAGGCATGCTGGATTTTAATATTGTTCAGGTATTGGATCAGGGTGAGACCGGTCGCTTCTTTAAAGACATGGCATAAATAATATTTGGAGATGAAGAACTCTTCGGCGATTTCTTCGATTTTGCTGATCCGGTTATAGTTCTGACTGATGTACAACAGGATCGGGGCGAAATTTGCGTAGGCCGCAGGCACATGCTCCACTCTGGGAGATCTTACATTCTCATTCAGGATGTTCAGGATATCGGCCAGATAGATGAAAATCCGGTTGGCAGGGTCATCGATATCCTCTTTGTCGAGCAGCAGCAGCAGCTTCTTAATTCTCGGGAAGGTTTCTTTGCTGGTGGAGATGATTTCTTTGTCAAAGCAGCTGAGCAGCGACTGAATCGAACGGTCCGTGAAATGCAGCCGCAGGAAACGGTCGGTGAAATACACGCAGGTTCTGGCACAGGAGTGATTGCCCCGGCTTTTGTGAAAGGAGTTGGGCTTGAATAAAGCCACGTCATGCATCGTGATGTCATACAAGGCGTCATTGACCACGAAATGATGATAGCCGTCTTCGAGAAAATATAGCTCATAAGAGTTGTGATAGTGGAACGCGGGCATCCGGTAGTTGGAGTCATGTTTCTCGTATTCCATGGAGAATAACGGATGGGCTTGATATAAATCAGCATTCATAACTGATGCCTCCTTAATCTATAGCAATATAATACAACAAATCGTGAAATGAACAATATACTAAAAGATTATTGCTATGATTTGCTGTATATTCGAGTCAATAAATATAGATTTATATATAGGAGGCAAGCAGCGTGTCGTACGAATTAGTTAAGAGAAACACCACAATCCAAATCTACATGTCCGAAACAGAGAACAGCGCGGTACATATAGCGGTGAACAACCTTATCCGGGATATTGCGGCGGTGTGCGGCTGCAAGGCTGAGTTGTCACAAGAGATCGGTCAATGCAGCATTATAATCGGGACCGCAGGTAACGAGGCGGTGGCTGAGAACATTTCCGGGAAGCAGTTATCGCTCAACAAGCTTAGAGCTGAAGGCGCTTACCGCTGGGAAGCTTTTCTCCATGAGCTGGTGGACGGTGTATTGTATATCATCGGTACAGACAGACGCGGGACTATTTATGGAATATACGATTTATGTGAGCAGCTCGGCGTTTCTCCGTGGTATTACTGGGCGGATGTTCCGGTTAAAGTCAAAGAATCCTTCAGTCTTCCTGCGGATTACTCCAAGACAGATTGGCCGTCGGTGAAATACAGAGGCATCTTCCTGAATGATGAAGAGGAGCTGAACGATTGGGCGAAGCTGCATACCGCTGACGATACGATTGGCCCGGAGGCATATGAGAAAATTTTTGAGCTGCTGCTCCGCCTGAAAGGGAATTATATCTGGCCGGCGATGCATGTGAATTTCTTCAATGGCAACCTGCGGAACGGCGCACTTGCGGAGGAGATGGGGATTGTCGTCGGGACATCCCACTGTGATATGCTGCTGCGCAGCAACCAGAACGAATGGACGCCGTGGATCATGAGCAAAGGCTATACGGATGCCGTCTACGACTATTCTATAGAAGGAAGAAACCGCGAGGTTCTGCTGGAATACTGGCAGGAAAGTGTGGAACAGAATAAGGATTATGAAGTGAGCTTTACGATGGGCATGCGCGGTATTCATGATTCCGGGTTTCATACGAAGTCGATTGATGAAGATGATTCCTTAAGCGCGGAGGAGAAGACCACGGCTAAGGTACGTCTGCTTGGTGATATTATCAAGGATCAGCGCAAGATTCTGATAAAAGTACTCGGGGAAGCCAAGGGGGCCGAGGTACTGCAGACTTTTGTACCCTATAAAGAGGTGCTGGATCTGTACAATCTCGGTCTTGAAGTGCCGGAGGATGTCACACTGATCTGGGCGAATGACAATTTCGGGCATGTGCGCCGTTATCCGAATGAGGCGGAACGGGGGCGCAGCGGCGGGCACGGGCTGTATTACCATTCATCCTACTGGGCGCACGGGGGAACGGCCATGAGTTATCTGTTTATCAACTCGATTCCCTTGGCCCATACCGGCAATGAACTGAAGAAGTCCTATGAATCGGGAATCCGGAATATATGGGTGCAGAATATCGGCGGACTCAAGCCGCTGGAGCAGGATATGGAATTCTTCATCCGCTACGGCTGGGAAGCAGGGAAAGAAACGGGGATTACCAGGAATACCCGGCAGTTCACCGAGCACTGGATCAATACGAACTTCTCCGGTAATCGTGGTGCTGAAGCGGCTGAGTTATATGAAGTTTTTGCCCGGGTAACCAATGTGCGGAAGATTGAACATATGAATTCGGATGTCTTCACGCAAACGGTGCTGGGGGATGAGGCTGGACGCCGGCTGAAGATGCTTGAGGATATTTTCCGGCGGGGAAATGCGATTCTGGACAGTTTGCCGCCGGAGGAGCGTGCTGCCTTCTTCCAATTGTTCCTGATGAAGATACATGCTTCCTACTATACCAACCACGAATTCTATTATGCTGACCGGAGCAACCTTTCCTACGCGCGGGGGAATATGCAGGCAGCGGACCAGTACACGGAGCTATCCGGTAAAATGCTGGCCTACAAGCGGAGCATGCTGCATTTCTACAATCATAAGATGAGCGAAGGGAAATGGGAGGGAATCCTCACGCCTGAGAGCTTCCCGCCGCCTCCGACAGCAATGTTTCCGGCACGAAAACCTGCTTTGCGCATATCCGGAAGCGGGGCAAGAGTGGACCTGTGGAACAACGATGAGGCACTCTCATTCTCAGCGTATGGGGTGGCGCAAAAGTGGATCGAGATTGGGAACCAGGGAGCGGGAAGTATTCCTTATTCTATCGAAGTCACTGAAGGTGCGGACTGGATTACACTCTCGGATCATGAAGGCATGATCCACACCGAGAAAAGAATTCTTGTATCGGTATTGAATCCGGCAGAGCATGCGGGTAAGCGGGGAGTAGTTACTGTTCGCGATCATAGAAATGGAGCGGAATACTCTGTTAAGGTTCAGATTGAGAAGGGGATAGAGCTTCCCGGCAGTTATTCGGGTTATATTGAAGCGGACGGTTATGTATCCATTCCGGCAGCGGGTTACGACAGAAACAATTTCCATGAAGCTGTAGAGGGGGATGCAGCGAAGTTCGGCTGGATAACCGTGCCGGGCCTCGGCAGGCATGAGGGGGATGCGGTAATGGCCTGGCATTCGGAGCTCCGTCCGCTGGAAGTCCTGGACAAGGCGTGTCCTCATCTGGAATATGATCTCTATTTACAGCATAACGGAAAGTTCAAGCTGGAAATCTGCAGGTTCCTTACACTGGATTCCACGGGGCAGATCCGCTTCGGTGTCGGCATAGATGAAGAAGATCCGTTTATCGTAGAAAGCGAGACCCGTGACGAATGGCTCGGCAACTGGAAGGAAGCTGTGTTCGATAACGGTGAGAAAATAACGGTGGAGCTTCCGTTCCTCTCTGCCGGAGCCCATACCCTGAAAATTTATATGATGGACCGTTATGTGACCCTTACCAAACTTGTGCTGTATACCAACGCGCAAAGCGGAAGCAATCTGGGTCCTCTCTTCAGCAGACATGGGGAAACACCGGTTGCCGCGTATGGACTGGAGGGTCCGGAAGTGCAGTGGGATGAAGTGGAACGGCTGTGCAGCGGACTCTATTTAACAAGTTCGGATGAGGTTCCTCCTCCCAATGTCCTGTATGCGGACCGGGAGTTCTTCCAGACGATGAACACTCAGATCTTTAATAAGCTTGTGAATTTCCCGCAGACTGAGTTAGGTGAGCCGCGCTATGCTAACATCAGCGGAAGTGACGGGAGTAAGGATTGGCTTCAGGAATTTGGTTCCGGTGTCTTCGTTGAACAGAATGGAGTTCTGGCGATTGAAGCGGAATATGCGCTGGAGAATTCAGCGAATGCTTATCTGACGCCGGCTGCTGACGGAAGCGGCCTGAGCTGGAGTCATCTGCAGGCAGAAAAGAACGGGAGAACGGGGCTGGCGATGCACGTTGCTGCGCCGGGAATCCGGTGGGATCACCCGGAGCAGGCTCCGGCTATGAACTACCGGCTGGATATCAGTACACAGGGAACTTACCAGGTCTGGATGCTGCTCCGGCATTATAATGACAAGTCGGACTCCTGCTACCTGGCGCTGGACGGCGAAGTGCAGCCGTTATCCGAGCAGTTCGGCGGAGGTACGCTGCATACGTACAACACTGCGTATGTGTATTACTGGTGTGCGATATCCGACCTTGCGCTCACGGCCGGTGAGCATGTACTCTCCGTCCTGGCCAGAAAGTCGCAGCTGCGGATCGACCGGATCTACTTGACCACCGGTGACAAGCTGCCGCCAGTTGATGCGGTGTGGAAGGACTCGGAGCGGAGATAGCTTCGGGGAATCAAGGAACTCGGGGGAATTAAGGGAATTAAGGGAATCAATGGATTTGAGGGACTCAAGGGAATAAAAACGGCAGCCTGGAGTTGGAATTCTCCCGGGCTGCTGTTTTTTTGTTAAGGGTATAGAGGGGGCGCCCAGAATCCGCTGGAAGTGGGCTAACTGAGGAAATGAGGGGCAGAAGTGCCCCTGAATCGGCCGGAAGCGGGCAAACTGCTGGAATGAGGAGCAGAAGTGCCCCTGAATCGGCCGGAAGTGGGCAAACTGAGGAAATGAGGAGCATTAGTGCCCCTGAATCGGCCGGAAGTGGGCAAACTGAGGAAATGAAGAGCAGAAGTGCCCCTGAATCCACCGGAAGTGGGCAAACTGAGGAAATGAGGAGCAGAAGTGCCCCTGAATCGGCCGGAAGTGGGCAAACTGAGGAAATGAGGAGCAGAAGTGCCCCTGAATCCGCCGGAAGGGGGCAATATGCGAGGGTAAACGACCCAAATGTATATGGAAAACTAAATACAATGTGCCAACGTGAGGGTAAACGGACCAAATGTATGTGAAAAACCGAATACAATGTGCTACTGCGAGGGCAAACGAACCAAATGTATGCGAAAAACCGAATACAATATGCCACTGCGAGGGCAAACGAACCGAATGTATGCGAAAAAGCGAATACAATGTGCTACTGCGAGGGTAAACGAACCAAATGTATGCGAAAAACCGAATACAATGTGCCGCTGCGAGGGAAAACGAACCGAATGTATGCGAAAAACCGAATACAATGTGCCACAGCGAGGGCAAACGGACCAAATGTATGCGAAAAACCGAATACAATGTGCCGCGGCGGGGGCAAACGAACCAAATGTATGTGAAAAACCGAATACAATGTGCCGCTGCGAGGGCAAACGATAACAGAAAAGGGGCTGTCCCAAGTAGCCATTGTATGGCTAATGGGACAGCCCCTTTCTGATCCACCTCTGGTTACTCCCGGTTCAGAAATGTCCGGGTCCGCTCCAGCTGCGGGTTGCCGAAGATCTGCTCCGGTGTGCCGGATTCGGCGATTTCGCCGTTATCCATGAAGAATACACGGTCGGCCACATCGCGGGCGAAGTTCATCTCATGCGTGACGATAATCATCGTCATGTTCTCGTCCGCAAGCTGGCGGATGACCCGCAGCACCTCACCGGTCAATTCAGGATCGAGCGCCGAGGTCGGCTCGTCGAACAGGAGAATGTCCGGATTCAGCATCATCGCCCGGGCGATTGCCACCCGCTGCTTCTGCCCGCCTGACAGCATGGCGGGGTAGACGTCTGCTTTATCGGCAAGACCTACTTTGGAGAGCAGCGCCTCGCTTTTGGCCGTGATATCCTGAACACTCTCCCGCTTCAGCGTTCTCGGGGCAAGCTCCAGGTTACCCCTTACGGTGAGATGCGGAAACAGATTAAAGTGCTGAAACACCATCCCCATGGTCGAGGTGATTTCCCTAATGTCCGCATTACCGGCATATTTGCCATTGTCCACGAGCGCTTTGCCGCAGATCAGGATGCTTCCGCCGGTAACCTCCTCCAGATGCACAAGACTGCGCAGCATGGTGCTTTTGCCTGAGCCGGACGGTCCGATCACCGCAACGACTTCTCCGGGTTTAACGTCAAAGGTAATCTGTTTCAGCACATCGAGGCTGCCGAAGGATTTCTGCAATTGCGATACTTCAATCATACTACTCATAGCCAAACAGCCCTTCTACTCAAATTTGAAACGTTTCTCCAGTGTCTTGAAGAACAGCGTAAGCACCAGTGTCATCAGCAAATAAATTACGCCCGCTACGACAAAAGGGGTAACCGTGAAATCACGGTTTACCGCCGTTTTGGCGAAATTGAGCAACTCCGGTACGGCTACGGCATACAGCAAGGCAGTGTCCTTGACCAGGGTTATGGACTCATTGGCTACTGCAGGCAGCGCCACCCGGAACATCTGGGCGAGAATGACCTTGCGCAGAGTCTGCCATTTGCTCAGCCCGAGAACCTTGGCCGCCTCATGCTGGCCTTTATCGATCGAGAGCATTCCCCCGCGGAAGATCTCGGCGAAGTAAGCGCCATAATTAAGAATAAATCCAAGGCTGGCCGCAACGAACCGGTCCATGACCAGATATTGTCCAATCACGGGAATCTGCGGCAGGCCGAAGCAGAAGAACAACAGCTGCAAGAGCAGAGGAGTTCCGCGCATCACGTAAATATAAGTATGTGCAATCCAGGCCAGCGGCTTGACCGGACTTTTGGCCATCAGGGTAACCACCATTCCGAGCGGAATGGACAATACGATTACGATCAGGAACAGCAATACCGTTGTCCGTGCCCCCTCCAGCATCGGTCCGGAAATTTTGATAATATAGTCAATATTCATGTCTTCACCCGACTCCTAAAGGAAACCATCTAGTTAAGTACTTTGTTCTCTCCGAACCATTTCGTGGAAATCTCGGCAGCCGTTCCGTCACTGCTCAGCGCGTCCAATGCCTTCTGCAGCTCAGTCAGCAGGTCTTCATTGCCTTTCTTAATCCCGATGCCATATTGCTCAGGAGCCAGCGATTCATCCATCAGCTTGTAAGTCTCCGGCTCCTTGGAGATGTAATATCTGGCGACAACTTCATCAATGACTACTCCATCCAGACGTCCCGATTTCAGGTCTGTCAGGGCAAGCACATTATCGGTGAATTCAGAGACACCTTTAAGCTCCGCCTTGATCGGATTAGCATCCAGGGCATCGGCAGCAGATGAGAGGCTTTGCAGTCCGACCTCTTTGCCGGCCAGATCCTTAAGCGTAGACAGCGCTGAATCTGCAAGCACGACTACAACCTGGCTGTTCTCCAGATAAGGCTTGGTGAATAATACTTTTTCCTTGCGCTCGTCTGTGATGGTGTAGCCGTTCCATATCATATCAATGCGTCCGCTATTCAGCTCCGATTCCTTGGCAGACCAGTCAATCGGCAGGAAGGTAACCTCTTTGCCCATTTTCTCAGCAGCCGCTTTCGCATAGTCAATATCGAACCCGACAATTTCATTGTTATCATCCCTGAAGCCCATCGGGGCAAACTTATCATCTATACCGATCACCAGCTTACCGTCATTACTTCCGGAACTGGAGCAGCCTGCTATTATAGCAATAGCCATAATTACCAATAAACCCAATATCCCTTGTCTCTTCATCTCTCTATTCCCCCTAGTAGATTACACGCAGCAGCCTGCGCTTTAGTTCGTTAATACGTTATCAGTTTATCATAATAACATATCATGTGAGTTAATGTCGATAGAGTAGGGGAACACATTTGTGTCCAAATCTCGTCATCCAAACTGCGCCAGCGGCCTTTTTAGGGACTTAAAAGATAATCCTATAATATTTGAAACGTTTCCAAAATAATTATTGAAACGTTTCCACTTTGGTGCTATTATAATTTTCATAAGAGAGTTCGGGGGTGTTAAATGACAAGCATTAAAGATGTTGCCAGCTTAGCAGGGGTTGCAGTAGGGACCGTGTCCAGAGTCATTAACAACTCTGGCGCTGTGAAGCCGAAGACACGCAAAAAAGTAGAGGAAGCCATACAAGAGCTAAATTATTTCCCAAATGAAGTGGCCCGGAATTTCAAGATGCAGAAGTCCAAGATGGTTGCCCTGCTGCTTCCCAGCATCTGGAATCCTTTCTTTTCGGAGCTGGCGTATTACATTGAGGATGAATTGGACCGGGAAGGGTTCAAGCTTATGCTGTGCAACAGCGGCGGCAAACCCGAGAAGGAGCTCTATTATCTGGAAATGCTCCGGCAAAACAAAGTGGCTGGTATCGTTGGCATTACTTACAATGATATCGAGAATAATGTGAGCAACGACATTCCGATTGTAAGCATCGACAGACACTTTAACAAGAAAATCACCTGTGTAACCTCGGATAATTATGAAGGCGGACGGCTGGCTTTACGGGAGCTCGTAAAGGCGGGGGTAAAGAAACCGGCATTTCTGGGAAGTATCACTTCTGTATTCAGTGAAACGATGAACAGGAGAAAGGGATTCATTGATGAGGCAGAGGCTTTGGGAATCGATTATGTAATCTATGAGAAACCGGATCCCATTGTGGATGATAATGCCTATTTTAACGAATTCCTGAAGGAGCATGGCGACGTGGATGGTATTTTTGCGATTACCGATATGTTAGCTGCCAATTATATTGAAAGAGCCCGCAGGCAGGGCAAGCGTGTTCCGGAAGATATCAAGGTTATCGGATACGACGGGATTCAGGATAATCCTTATTTCCATCCAATCTTATCAACAATCAGACAGCCGGTAGAAGAAATGGCACGTATGACTATCAGACTTCTCTATAACAAGATCGAGGGTATACCCTTAGACAAGCAAGTGTATCGTATCCCTGTTATGTTCAAGCAAGGTGAAACTACATGATCCCTGGGGGATCGGAAAACATCAGCTCATCCGGTATGGATATAAATAAACTGACGTTTTTCTTTCAAAATTGGAAACGTTTCAAAAAGATAATTAAGCCTACTCAGACCATTTGAAATATAAAATAATCTCTTCTTACCCAAAATTGGAAACGTTTCAAATTTACTGGTCACTTTTACATGAAAGGGAGAATAAACGTGAATTCAACAACCAGCGGGGCAGTGATCAAACCAAAACGGAAAGTGTGGGCCCGGGTCAAACGCGACTACGAACTATACCTGTTTCTACTGCCGATCATTATTCTGTATCTCGTATTTAAATATTACCCGATGTATGGGGTGCAGATTGCTTTTAAGGATTTCTCGCCAAGTCAGGGAATCTGGGGAAGTGAGTGGGTAGGATTCCAGCACTTTACAGACTTTTTCAATTCCTACAACTTCTGGACCATTATCAAGAATACGCTCTCCCTCAGCTTCCTTTCACTGTTGTTTGGTTTCCCGGCTCCCATCATTATCGCCATTATGCTAAATCAGATGCTGGGCAAATCATACAAGAAATTTGTGCAGACCGTAATCTATGCACCGCACTTTATATCAACCGTAGTCCTGGTCGGAATGCTTAATGTCTTTCTGTCTCCGAACAGCGGAATTGTGAATCACCTCATCACCTGGCTTGGAGGAAATCCCATTCTGTTTATGGCCGATGCAGGCTGGTTCCGTCCTCTGTATATTTTATCCGGGATATGGCAGGAGACAGGCTTCGCCACGATTATATACCTGGCTGCTCTTGCCGGGGTCAATCCTGAACTGCATGAAGCTGCAACTATGGATGGGGCGAATAAGTGGAAGCGCATACTCAATGTAGATATTCCGAGTATTTTGCCTACAATCGTTATTCTGCTAATTCTCGCACTCGGCAACATTATGAGTATCGGGTTTGAAAAAGCATTCCTTATGCAGAGCGATTTGAACTACGCCACCTCCAATATTATCCCTACCTATGTGTATGAAATGGGGATTCAGAAGGCGCAATACAGCTTCTCTACAGCGGTTGGCCTGTTTAACTCACTGATCAATATTATCCTGATTTTCACCGTTAACCGCATCGCCAAAAAGCTGACAGAAACCAGTCTGTGGTAAGGAGGAGTTTACCTATGAATCAATTATTGAAGAGAAAGAGCAGAGGGGACATATGGTTTGACATCATCAACTATTTTTTGCTGACCGTAATTATGCTGCTCGTATTATTTCCATTGTACTTTGTACTGATTGCCTCATTTAGTGATCCCAATTATATCTACTCGGGTGAGGTCTGGCTGTTTCCGAAAGGCTTCACACTGGACGGGTATGAGCGGATATTCAGTGATTCCTCCATATGGATCGGGTACGCCAATTCGATTATATATGCAACTCTCGGAACATTAATCGGAGTAGCGGTGACTGTGTTTGCAGCCTACCCGTTAGCCCGCAGAGAACTGGCCGGAAAGTCTGTGATTATGTGGTTTTTGCTGGTCACTATGTTTTTTAGCGGCGGGCTGATTCCTACCTATCTGCTGATCAAGGATCTTCACCTGCTGAATACGATGTGGGCTCTAGTCATTCCAGGGGCAGGCGGTGTATTCAACGTCATCATTGTAAGGACCTTTTTCCAATCGTCCATCCCGGATGAAATGTGGGAAGCAGCATCGATTGACGGATGCTCCAATACGAGGTTCTTCTGGAGCATCGTCCTGCCCTTGTCCAAGTCCATTCTGGCGGTAATGGTGCTGTATCATGTGGTCGGCTTCTGGAACGGGTTCTTCGACGCATTGATCTACCTTAATGATGAGAGCAAGTATCCGCTGCAACTGGTGCTCCGCAACATCCTGGTTCAGAATCAGGTCAACTCCGGCATGATGATCGATGTGGAATCCTATGCAGCCAAGATGCGTGTTACAGAGCTAATTAAATACGGTGTCATCATGGTGTCCAGTCTGCCGCTGCTTGTCTTGTATCCTTTCCTGCAGAAGTACTTTGTTAAGGGTGTCATGATTGGCTCGATCAAGGGGTGAGGCTGACAGAGTCCTGAAAGGGGTGATGTACAGAATTAGATGAAACCTGAGGAACAGTAACGTATGATTTTCGCTTGTGGAACGAAATAAGGGGAGGTTATGTAGAATGAAATCTTTATTCAAAGGCGCTGGGATTGTAATGCTGGCCGGAGCATTTGCTGTCAGCGGGTGTTCGGGAAATGGTAACGGGGCAAATAATCAGTCCGGCAATCAGAATCAGGAAGCGAATTTCAATCAAACGGGTCTTCCGATTGTGAAAGAAGCTGTGACTTTAAGAATGGTGTCCCCGAAAGCTGCATTGGCACCGGAATTCCCGGAAATGGAAATTTTCAAACGTCTGGAAAAGGACACCAATGTAAAAATTAACTGGGAGAACATTCCTGACACCGATTATACAGAAAAGAAAAACCTGCTGCTCGCAAGCGGAGATTTGCCGGATGCCTTTTATGCAGCAGGATTCACGGATTACGAGTTAATCAATTACGGTAAGGACGGAACCATTATCCCGCTGGAGGATTTAATTGATCAGTATGCGCCTAATTTGAAAGCGCTTCTTGACCGCCGGCCTGATATCAAATCCTCGATCACAGCACCGGATGGGCATATCTACGGACTGCCATCCTATGAAGAGAATAACCTGGGAACCAATCCCTTCTTCCACGTCATCAATAAAGCCTGGCTGGATAAGCTGGGGCTGAAGGTACCACAAACACTGGATGAATATACGGAGGCTCTGCTGGCATTTAAAACGCAGGATCCGAATGGCAACGGGAAGCAGGATGAGATTCCGCTAAGCTTCATGCATATGCAGTGGTGTATGGATATTGCCGGACTATTCGGGGCCTTTGGACTTCCGGATAATCTGGAGCACCGGGTCGTGCGTGACGGAAAGGTGATTTTTACCGCAACTCAGCCTGAATATAAGGAAGCTCTGAATTATTTCCATGAAAAATGGTATAAGCAAGGCCTGATCGATCCGGAGTCCTTCACCCAGGATGCGGCACAGTATCTGGCAAAAGGCAAAACAACGGATGAAACGCTTGGATCTTATATCTGGTGGGAAGTTGAAGAGGTAGTCGGAACTGAACGCAGTAAGGATTATGTTCTGCTGTCTCCGCTGAAAGGACCGAAAGGTGATCAAATCATTGGACGTGCTAATGGCGGAGGTCCGGGCCGCGGGGCTTTTGTGATTACAAAAGAGAACAGCAATCCGGAAATAACCATGCGCTGGATCGACCAGCAGTATGAACCTTACATGGCTGCTCAAATTCACTGGGGTCCACTGGATGTCGTATTCAAGAAAGACGAAAACGGAAAATTGGTGAATCTGCCGCTTCCTGAGGGAGCCTCTGCAGGTGAATTCCGTCAAAAAGTTGCCCCAGGCGCGGGCGGACCTGGCGTTATTACCATCCAAGATCTGGGGAAAATTGTGGATCTGGAGCCACGCGCCCAGCAGCGTGCTAAAGATCTAGAGCAATATTACGATCCTTACATGGAAAAGGAAAATTATCCGAACATCTTCTTTGAGCCGGAGGAATTGGATAAAATTAACAAGATTGAGCCTGAACTCATTAAGTATGTAAATACCCAAAGAGGAAGATTTATTGTAGATGGCGGTGCAGATAAAGGCTGGGACAGCTACCTGAAGACACTGGACAAAATGGGCCTAAACGAACTGATGGAAATTTATCAAACGGGTCTGGACCGTTATAACGCAAATCTGAAAAAATAAATAAATAGATGATAGGTGGGGAGAAACTGTGCTTGATGTTATCGCTATCGGAGAAGTATTGATAGACTTTACTCCGGCAGGACGTTCAGCCGGGGGTAACGAGCAGTTCGAATGCAATCCGGGAGGGGCTCCGGCTAATGTAGTAGCCGCGCTATCCCGGTTAGGAGCCAGAACAGCATTGATCAGCAAGGTCGGGGAGGATCAATTCGGTTCCTTGCTGCACCGGACACTGCTGAGCAGCGGTGTTGATGTAACCGATGTATCTTTCACCAATGAAGCGGGCACAACGCTTGCTTTTGTCCATCTGGATGAACAGGGAGACAGATCGTTCAGCTTCTTCCGGAAGCCGGGGGCTGATACCTTCCTGCACGCGCAGGATGTCCCGCTAGAGCGGATCGGAGCATGCCGGGTTCTGCATTATGGCTCATTGTCCATGACCCATGAACCGGCCCGTACCGCAACAAAGGCAGCAGTGCTCAAAGCCAAGGAAGCAGGAGTGATGCTGTCGTTCGATCCGAACATCCGGTTTGCGTTATGGGAGAGTAAAGAGGAAGCCAGACAAAGTATTTATTGGGGCATGAATTACGCCGATATCCTGAAAATTTCGGAAGAAGAGCTTTCTTTTATAACAGGGACCAGCGACGTTGAAAAAGGCACACTGGAGCTACAGCAACAATTCGAAATCGCCTTAATCATTGTGACTCTAGCGGAAAAAGGCTGTTACTACCGTATGGCTGGTCACGCTGGATATGTGCCTGGGGTTAAGGTCAAGGCCATCGACACGACAGGAGCCGGCGATGCTTTTCTGGGGTGCCTCTTGTATAAGATTCTGGAAAGCGGAAGTTCATTGCAAAATCTAACCAGCCAGCAAATGAGCAGCATGCTGACCTTTGCTAATGCCGGCGGAGCGGCAGTTACAACACGAAAAGGGGCTCTTATGTCTATGCCGACAACAGATGAGATTAATCAGATAATAGAGTCCAGTAAAGAAAATAATGCCGATCGCTTCAGACCGGGCTTTCATTTCTCACCTCCTTCCAATTGGGCGAATGATCCAAACGGATTAGTCTACCTTGAGGGAAGCTATCATCTATTCTATCAATATCATCCTTACAGTAATAAATGGGGGCCAATGCACTGGGGCCATGCTACAAGTGAAGACCTGGTTCACTGGGTGCACGCACCTGTGGCTCTATTTCCGGACGAGCATGGAGCGATATTCTCCGGCTGCTGTGTAGTGGATTGGAATAATAGCAGCGGTCTATTCAAAGATTCCCATGGACTTGTTGCCATCTTTACCCATGCGGACACCCATCTGGAGACGAGGCAGCCGCGCCAGCGGCAAAGCTTGGCCTACAGCAGCGATAAAGGCCAGACCTGGCACAAGTATGACGGAAATCCTGTACTTGCCGAAGACGGCCTGATAGACTTCCGGGATCCGAAGGTGTTCTGGCATCCGCAAAGTGAGCGGTGGGTTATGGTTATTGTTGCTGGAGATCATGCGCGATTCTATCAATCTGCTAATTTGCGCGAATGGTCACTGACTGGAGAATTCGGCAAAGGAGAAGGCTCACACGATGGTGTTTGGGAATGCCCGGATCTGTTTGAATTGCCAATTGATGACACTGGACGTTCCAAATGGGTGCTTATCATAAGCATAGGAGATAATCCGGACTGTCCGGAAGGATCGCGTACACAATATTTCATAGGGGATTTCGATGGAACTAAGTTTATGAATGACAATCCGTCAGATCATATCCTCTGGCTGGATTATGGCAGGGACAACTATGCGGGGGTTACCTGGTCGGATATCCCTGAGCAGGACGGACGCCGTGTAATCATAGGGTGGATGAGCAACTGGAAATATGCCAACGAGACACCTACCGGTTCCTGGAGAGGTGCAATGACCTTGCCCCGTGCCTTGTCTCTGACAATCAATGACGGAAGTATAGTTCTGACCCAAAAGCCTGTCCGGGAAGTGGAGCAGCTGCGCAAAGATTCTATGAAATGGAAGGAGATTACCGTTACTCCAGTATCCCCCTTTAGACAGATAATGAATGAAGATTTGCTGGAAATTGAAGCGAAAATCGATATCCGGTCCGGGGAAGAGGTTCATATTAGTCTGAAATCCTCTGGGCAGAGTGAAATTGTTATTGGGTATGACCCTGTTCAGCAATGGCTATTCATTGACCGCTCTAAATCGGGTGTGATGGATTTCCACCCTTCGTTCGCAATCAGGCACGGTGCCCGGATGGCTGCAGTGAACGATAAGATCAAGCTGCAGGTCTGGCTGGACCGCAATGCGGTTGAAGTGTATGCCAACAATGGCCTGGTTGCTCTGACAGATCAGATATTCCCCGACGCTCCAATGCAGAGGATTGAAGTAAGCACGCAATCCGGGCAAGTTGTATTGGATTCGCTGCAGATTCATACGCTCGAATCCGTTCATATTCCCGGTGGCGCTACAGTACAGACTGCAGGGAGGAATGATGTGTGAGCCACAAAAACGGAGATCAAGGACTGCTGATGCACTGGGCCTTTGATGAAGGAAGCGGAACAAGCGTACTGGAGAGCGTGTCCCAAATCCGTGATGACATACAGTATGTATTTAATCAAGCGGAGTTTAACGAGCATAGCGGTCCGCAGTGGAGACAGGGTGTAACGGGAAGCGGGCTTCTGTTCGACGGGTATTCCACTTCTGTAGTCCATACGGTTGTTAATGAAGAGAAAAAGAATGGCGGGCAGGAGTTTCTGTCAGCACTAAGTATCGGAGTATGGGTGGCGCCGCGCACCTATGATTGGGGTTATGAAGGCAAGTTAACTGCTATCGTAAACCGTCACAATATGGAGCGTAAGCAAGGTTATCTGCTTGGCATGTTCCGGCACGGCTCCTGGTCCTTTCAGGTTGGGCTTGAGGGAGGAGAATGGAAGGAGCTTTGGGCGCCGGAGGGCTATGAATTATCCAAGAACGAGTGGTCATACGTGAACGCTGTATTTGATGGAACCCAAGGCGAAATTAAACTGTTTCTCAACGGCACTGAAATTGCTTCGGCTGATGTGCCGGGCGGTTCCCGTATTGCAGAGGCTGTGAACACGGAGCTGCTCATTGGCAAGAATAATCACAGCAGCCTGCTGGCAGAAGTATTCAATCTTCAGATGTTCAGCGGGATCATGGATGAGTTGAAGATATATAACCGCGGCTTGAGCAAAGATGAGGTTGCCGCTTCTTACCGGGAAGTGTTGGATTCTGCACATGGAGGCGTCCGGCCGCCGTTGAAATATGACGACATCAAGCTGGATCGCACTCCCCTGCTGGCAGACCGGCATAGACCACAGTATCATGTCAGCCCGCCGGCACACTGGATGAATGAGCCGCATGCACCGATCTATTTTGACGGTCAATATCATTTGTTCTATCAGCATAACCCATTGGGGCCGTTCTTTTATCATATTCATTGGGGACATTGGGTGAGCAGCGATCTGGTACATTGGCGTGATCTTCCTGTGGCCCTGTCACCGGAGAAGGATCAGCTCGCACCCGACGGAATCTGGTCGGGAAGCGCGGCCTATGATGCAGACGGACTTCCTGCCTTGTTCTTTACAGCGGGTAATGACAGTGCTTCGCCGAATCAGAGTGTGGCACTTGCCCGTAGCACTTACCCGCAGGATGGAGACCCGGATCTGATAACGTGGATTAAACATCCGGAGCCGCTTATCGTTCAGAAGCAGGGAATGGGCGCATTCGGAGATTTCCGCGATCCGTTCGTATGGAAGGATGAAGAGGGCTGGTATGCCCTGGTCGGGTCGGGAATTGAAGGTGAAGGCGGGGCAGCGCTGGCATTTGCCTCACAGGATATGCTGAATTGGACGTACAAAGGCCCATTCTTTGCAGCGGATATTCAGAAGTATCCTTATCTCGGGCCCATCTGGGAGCTCCCTGTATTTCTGCCTCTGGGCGTTGACAAGCATGGTGTGAGCAAGTATCTACTGCTGGTCAGCCCTGTGGGAGCAGGCGCCGATGTTGAGGTATTCTATTGGATCGGGCAGTTGGACAAGAATGAGCTGTCATTTATCCCGGATCAGGAAGAACCGCAATTGATAGATGTCGGTGATTTTCATTTCACCGGTCCGAGCGGCATGGTGGACCCGAAGACCGGCCGGAATATTGTCTTTACAATTGCGCAGGGCGACCGTACATCCGAACTGGAATACCAATCGGGTTGGGCCCATAACGGCGGCTTGCCGCTAAGTGTGTATTTGCGGGAGGATGGACGGCTGGGCATTGAGCCGATTCAGGAGCTGCAATCGCTGCGGGGGGAGAAACGGTTATCGCTCCGGGACAAGTCATTGGCTGAAGCTAATGTCCTGCTTAAGGATGTACAAGGTGACATGCTTGAAATTCAAGTGGAGCTGGAGCCGGGCAATGCAGGACAACTAGGAATCAAGGTCCGGTGTACACCGGATGGAGAAGAAGAAACACTGCTGTATTACGATTTCAATGAAGCTAAGCTTGTGATTGACCGCACGAAAACGACACTGCATCCGGGTGAAAAGTGTAGGGGAATCCAAGGAGGCAAGCTGGAATTGTTAGGAGAGAATCTGAAGCTGCATATCTATTTGGACCGCTCCATGGTCGAAGCCTATGCCAACGGGTTGAAAAGCCTGACGACCCGGGTATATCCAAGCCGTAAGGATGCATTAGGGCTTGAGCTCTGGGGAGACGGTAAGTCATTGGTGAAGTCTATGGAAATATGGGATATGCAGTCTATTTGGTAACGCGGGGCGCCCAGGCGCTCCTTACCCCATGAAGAAACAAAACCTCAACAAGTAAACCGCTATATGGAAGCGCTTCAGTTTTGATGTGGAATAAAAGCGACTAAGGAGGCTTGTTAATGAGGGACGCCAAAAGTAATAAATCTTGGATCTCTAAAATAGTTGTTGGGGTTATGGCTCTTCAGCTTATGGCTCCGGCAATCCAGGGTGCAGCCGCAGCAGGAGTTGTATTAGAAAGCGGGGAAGCTTCTGTTCCACAGGTGGACATAGGATCGTCAGTTACGGATACGGTCTATCATAGTCCAGTGAAGGATTTGGGACGGTCAGTTACGGATGCAGTCTATCAAATTCAGAACCCGGGTTTTGAAGATGGTGATATGTCAGGCTGGACGGTTGTCAGAGGACAAGCGTTCGGTCAGGATAGTGTCTCAGATGAAACCACCTGGTGGGCGGAACAAATCCCGTACAACCAGGAAGGGGCCTTTCATTTAAACGGCTGGAAGCATGACGAGGCTGCGACCGGTGTGCTTCGTTCCAGCACCTTCGAGCTCGGGGGCAGCGGCTGGATCAGCTTCAAGTTTGGCGGTGCGAAGAATCCAAATAAGGCCTATATAAATGTCGTGGAGGCTGCATCGGGCCAAGTGATTGCGAGGTATGGCAACAGCGCCTTTGCCGATGTCGGCTTCCCGAATCCTGCACAAGGCTTGCGGCTTGCCAATATGGAGCAATATAAGGCGGATTTGTCGGATTATTTGGGCAAACAGCTGTATGTGGAAATCGTTGATAATGCTACCTCGGATTGGGGAGTGGTATTTGCGGACGCCTTCTTCATGTACCATGAATCCGAGCCCGCAGCCGGGATTGCCGCAATAGATATTAAGCCGGATTTCAAACGCTATCAAATTGAGAATCCCAGCTTTGAAAGCGGGAACTTAACAGGCTGGACGGTTGTAGAAGGCGAAGCGTTTGGACCGGACAGCGTGTCGGACGAAACTACCTATTGGGTTGAACAAATCCCCTATAATCAGGAAGGCACTTATCATTTAAACGGACTGAAGTATAACGAGACTGCGACAGGTAAGCTTCGTTCCAGTACCTTCGAGCTGGGCGGAACAGGCTGGATTACCTTCAGACTGGGCGGAGGCAAGCATACAGATCAAGTGTATGTGAGTGTTATCGATGCAGATACAGGAGACCTGATGGCCAGATACGGCAACAGCGAATTTAATGAATCAGGGTTCCCGGATCCGGCACAAGGCCTGAGACTCGCGAATATGGAGCAATATAAAGCTGATCTCTCCAAGTACATCGGGAAGAAGCTGTATGTGGAGATCGTCGATAATGGGTACGCGGATTGGGGAGTCATCTTTGCGGACGCCTTTCACACCTTCAATGAACTGGTACCTGAAGAAGGAGTTATGGCAGATAATATAATGCCGAACGAAATCCGGAATCCCGGTTTTGAAACCGGTAATTTAGAGAGCTGGGCCGCTCAGGGCAGCGCTTTTCAAGTGAGCAATGATGCTCAGGCTGGTAAAGAAGGTAACTATTATGCCAAATCCTCCTTGGAGGGGCAGGGTTCAATAACCTCTAGTACCTTCACTCTTCAGGGAACCGGTACGATTAACTTCACTGTTTTAGGCATCGACAAGCCGGAGGACGCTTATGTCGCATTATATGATGCCAGTACGAACACACTGCTTGAGAAGACCGGGAACGTCAGTGCGAATGAGCAGATCTCCTGGAAAATGCAGAAGCACTACAATAAGAGGCTTTATATCAAGGTTATCGATCAATCCAATCAAGCCCGTATCTCCGTTGATGCTTTTCAAGCGAATAATACGGGAACCACTTTCTATATGAGCCTTGATGAAGGCGCAGGAAAAAAGGCGCTTGAGGAAGTAAGCAATCTTGAGCATGACGTAAACTACGTATTTAATGACGCCAGATATATGGACTCCAAAGATCCAAGATGGACTCCGCGAGGAGTAAAAGGCGGGGCCCTGCTCTTCGATGGATACTCAAATGATATTGAGGTAGACGCAAAGGATGCCGTTCCTGTAAGTGACGCGTTAACGCTTGAAGCCTGGGTTGCCCCGCGCAGCTACGAGTGGGGAGACGGAAACAAGCTGTCTGCTATCGTGAACCAGTCCGATCAGGATAAGATGGAAGGATTCGCTTTGGGGATGTACCGGCACGGTACATGGTCAATGCAGGCCGGAATTGGCGGACAGTGGATACAGGTATGGGTCAAGGACCATCCGCTCGAAAAATACAAATGGAATTACGTTGCAGCTACGTTCGACAAAAAGGACGGTATCATTAAATTATATCTAAATGGCCAGGAAGTAGCTTCTCAGGCAACTCCTGTCAACGTTCCGGTTACACCTTCTACGGAAAAGCTGATGATCGGAAAAAACAATAGATCTGCAGAGTTTGCAGGATTGTTCTCCTACAATATGTTCAGCGGACTTATCGATGAAGTGAAACTGCAGAACAAAGCGCTCACGGGGCAAGAGATCCTTGCTGAGTATGAGAATGTGAAGGCGCTTCACGGCGGGATGGTTCCAGAAATCCCGAATGGTGACATTGACGAGGATCCTAGTGTATTTGACGGTGATCAGCACCGTCCGCAGTACCATGCGATGCCTCCGCAAAACTGGATGAATGAAGCGCATGCACCGATTTATTATAACGGCCAGTATCATTTATTTTATCAGCATAACCCGCAAGGTCCATTCTGGCATCAAATCCACTGGGGACATTGGGTGAGTGACGATATGGTGCATTGGGAGAATGTGAGGCCTGCACTTGCGCCGGAAGCGGGTACTCTTGACCCGGATGGTGCATGGTCTGGCAGCGCAGCTTATGACCGGGACGGCAATCCTGTGCTCTTCTATACTGCCGGCAATGACTCTTTGTCACCAAATCAAAGAACAGGCCTGGCGACTCCGGCTGATCTGTCGGACCCTAAATTGGAGCAATGGGTGAAATATTCTGAGCCGGTAACGGAGCAGAACGGAAATGGCATCCATAATGAGTTCCGTGACCCTTTTGTATGGTATGACCAAGAGACCGACAAGTGGTACCAGCTGGTGACATCCGGCCTACAAGACTTCAGCAGCGGTACAGCTCTGGTGTATGTGTCTGACGATATGTACAACTGGGAGTATAAGGGGCCTTTATACGTTAGTGACAGAAATCTTTATCCGGAGCTCGGTACGGTATGGGAACTGCCGGTATTATTGCCGCTGGGTGGGGATAGTACAGGACAACAAAAATACATTTTCATGGTTAACCCCCATGAGAAGCCGGAGCAGGTTCCTCCAGCTGATGATGTGCAGAGAGATGTTGAAGTCTTTTACTGGATTGGAACCTGGGATAGAGATAACTTCAAGTTTATACCTGATCAGGACGCACCTTCCAAAATGGATGTGGGAGATGGATATTTAACCGCCGAGAGCGGGATGGTTACACCTGACGGAAGAACGGTCGTATACTCCATGGTGCAAAATGTAAGAACTCCGCAGGCTGAATATCAGGCCGGATGGGCTCATAATCTGGCACTGCCGGTTTCCCTGAGCCTGGATGAACACGATGAATTGCGCATTGAGCCTATTGAGGAATTGCAGAGTCTCCGTGGAGATAAGATAGCTGATTTCTCGGACAAGAATTTGGCTGCCGCCAATCAATTGATCCGGAGTGTCAAAGGCGACATGCTGGAGATTGTGATGGAAATTGATCCGGGTGAAGCCCAGAAATTCGGTCTCAAAGTGCGGCGCTCCGATAACGGCCAGGAGGAAACACTGATTTACTATGACAAGACAAACGGGACCTTCAATGTGGACCGGACCAAGAGCAGCATTGATCCGGATGTACGCGTAGACGGGATTCAGGGCGGGGCCGTGGATCTGGACGGAGAGAACCTGAAGCTGCATATTTTCCTTGACCGTTCGGTTGTGGAAGCCTTTGCCAATGATAAGAAAAAGCTGACAACCAGAGTCTATGTAGGCCGATACGATTCCTTGGGCCTGCAGGTTTGGGCTGACAACGATATTACAGTCAAATCCATGGAAGTATGGAATATGAATGCCTTGACGGGTGAACCGGCTGCTCCGGTCGATGTGCCGGACAACTGGGACAACTCCGTATATACCGATATTGCGGATCTGCCTAACCATGATTTTGCCACAGGTGACTTAACAGGCTGGATTCCAGAAGGAGACGCCTTCCAGGATGTCCACGTGACCGATGCCCAGTTCTTCTGGGACACGATCTACTTCAATCCGTCGCATAAAATTCCGGGCGGCTATCATTTATGGGGCTTTAACGAGGAAGCCGGAGGTGACAGCTTAACGGGAACGCTGAAATCACAGAATTTCGTTCTTGGCGGGAACGGCAAGCTCAATTTCCTGGTTAGCGGCGGGCGTGATATCGATAAGCTGTATGTTGCGCTAGTCCGTGCATCGGACGGCAAAGAGCTGTTTAAAGAAACTGCCACGAATTATGAGGAGTATCAGCGGAAGATATGGGATGCTTCGCAGTATATCGGTGAGGAGCTCTACATTAAGGTAGTTGACCAATCCACAGGCGGTTTCGGACATATTAATGTCGATGATTTCAATGTACCGGTTAAGGTGCAGAATGGGGTGAATCCGACTAACCCGACTGATCCGACCGACCCAACCGATCCAACCGATCCAACCGATCCAACCGATCCAACTGACCCAACCGGTCCAAGCAGTCCGAGTCCAACCGGTCCGAGCGATCCAACCAGCTCTCCGACTCAGTCTGCCACTCCAGTGAGCAAGCCGGAGAGTCAGAACAGTCTGTTATTCGAATTGGGAAAAGGCGAGCGACAGGTACTATTCCCTGCGACTCTGGCAGCCAATGACGGTAAGAATGCGCTGAAGATCAAGCATGCAGATGTGGAGATTGAAGTTCCCGCAGAAGTATTGAAGGATTTACAGGCAATGGTTACGGGCAGTGAGCTTGGGCAGGCGAAGATCTCTTTTGAAATGGAAACTTTAACTTCAGAGCAGAGTAAAGAGCTGGTTGGGCAAGTTGGACAAAGAAATCAGGCAGCCATTTCAGTGGCTGGAGAGATCTACGAATTCAAATTGTCTATTGTAAGGCCCGACGGAACGAAGCTGACGCTTGAGAAGTTCTCCAAACCCATCACAATCCGATTGGGCGCACAGGAGAATTCCCGCCAGGATTTAACGGGTATTTATTACATCTCAGATGACGGAAGACTGGAATATATGGTTGGAACCTATGCGGACGGTAAATGGACGGCAGAGGTGAGTCATTTCAGCAAGTATGCCGTCCTTACTTATGATAAATCTTTTGAAGATGTGAATGCCTCCTATTGGGCCCATGATGTTATCAAAAAGATGGCAGCAAAGCAGATTGTCCTGGGTGTGAGTGAGACGGAATTCGCACCGAAGCAAAAGGTGAGCAGAGCGGAGTTCGCTTCCCTGATCACCCGGGCACTTGGAATAACAGGGACGAACTTAACCGCATTCAAGGATGTAGAACCTGAGCATTGGTATGCATCTTCTATTGCCGCAGCATATGAAGCGGGGATTGTAACGGGAAGAAGCACAGATACCTTTGCACCTGGGGAAACGATAAGCCGTGAAGAAATGGCATCCATGATCTACAAGGCGTATCTGTTCCATACAGGACAGAATGCTGTCTTCGGTCAAATGAGTAACTTCAAGGATGCCGGCACGATTAGTGCATGGGCTGTAGATGCAGTGGCTGCCTTACAGGAGCTCGGATTAGTTACCGGGCGCGGCAACCGGTTATTCGCACCGCATGAAACTGTGAACCGTGCAGAAAGTGCCCAAGCTGTCTCGCTATTGCTTGACAGAATTAATAAATAACGGGAGGAATCATCTATGAAGGAATTTTTCTATCGCCCTGAGAACGCCTGGGTAGGGGATGTTATTCCATACTATGAAGGCGGGGAGTTTAAACTCTTTTATCTCCATGGCTGGAGAGAGAATTATAAGGAAGGGCTGGATCACGGCTGGCATTTACTTGGGACGAAGGATTTCGTGGATTTTAGAGAGGATGGGTCTTGCAGTATCGAAGGCGGAACCGGCCACATTCTCAAGGTGGATAATATTTATCATATGTTCTACTGTATCTTTCCTGAAGGGAAACAGATTGCCTGCCATGCCGTCAGCAAGGATCTGCGAACATGGGAGCCGATCCCTGAAGACACTTTTGGTCCGGACGGCGAGATTTATGAGCTGGCGGACTGGCGTGATCCCTTTGTATTCTGGAATGAGGAAGAAGGGCAATACTGGATGCTGATCGCAGCCCTGAAGAAGGGGCCGACGAACCGTAAAGGCTGTACAGGTTTGCTGACCTCTAAGAATCTCAAGCATTGGGAATACCGGGAGCCGCTGTACGCGCCGAATCTGCATGTAGGAGCACACGAATGTCCGGACTTGTTCCAGATGGGAGAATGGTGGTATCTGATCTATTCCTCTTATACGGGACGTTTCGGCACCTTTTACCGGATGAGCCGTTCTTTGAACGGGCCGTGGATTACGCCGCAGGAAGAGGCATTTGATGGACGTGCCTATTATGCTGCTAAGTCGGTATCCGACGGACAAAAACGTTATTTGTTTGGCTGGAATCCGACAAAAAATGACGATTTGTTCGGCTGGAACCCGCCTAAGGCAGCAGGCAAAGATTATGATACCTGGGATTGGGGCGGCAACATGGTTGTGCATGAAATCATTCAGCGGCTGGACGGAACACTGGGTGTGAAGGTCCCGGAAACCGTAGATTCGGTTTTTGACAAGCAGGTCCCCGCTAATTTTCATGGAGTTACAGGGGAGTGGACGATGACGGGCGATGTGCTCCACTGCGATTCCCCTTATGCTTTTGCCAGCTGTATTACTCAGGAGGAACTGCCTGATCTATGCAAGATTTCTGCTTTCGTCAGATTTACCGGGGAGAGCCAAGGTCTGGGGTTCATGCTGCGGGCAGGCGATAGCCTGGATTTCGCCTACTACATCACACTGGAGCCACAGCGTAACCGGATTACCTTCCGCGGGCCGGTTATGCAATCGGAGGAGGGAGGCAAAACCTTCCCTTACGAGGTCGAGCTGGAACGTCCGCTCAAGCTGGTGCCGGAACAGAAATATGAGCTGAAGGTGTTTATTGATGGGACGATTTGTGAAATTTATATCGGCGGAGAGGTGGCAATGAGTGCCAGAATGTACGACATTCAGCATGGAAAGCTTGCCCTATTCATCAGCCAGGGGGTGGCGGAGTTTAGCCGGGTCCAGGTCCAGATTCCTCCTCAGGGATAACCCTCCCAGGAAATCTTCCGTTTATCCCAATTCGCTCTGTGAATAATTCAGTTTATATTCCTTGGGACTCATTCCCGTATATTTGGAGAATACATGGGTGAAATAGGCAGGAGTCTCAATACCGACGGCTTCCGCAACCTCGAATACCTTACTCGCCGGATTCCGGAGCAGCTTCTTGGCCATATCAATCCGGTACCGGTTGATCACATCGATGATAGACTCACCGGTGACCTTCTTGTACAGGCGGCTGAGGTAGCTGCTGTTGATATGGATGTGGTCGGCAATAATCTGCAGGCTCAGGTTCTGATTGTAGTGCTCTCTGATATATTTCTGGCATTCAATCACGATGTAATTGGGCTGTCTGTCACTCAGTGCCACTGCCCTGGAGCAGTTCAGAATCAGGCGCCCCAGGATATCTGCCAGCAGCTGGATGCTTTTGCTCTCCTGAATTTGCTTATACACGGCAGATTGGCTCTCCTCCATCTCCGGTGCGAAGGGTGTGCTTGCGCTCAGCAGACGGAAACAGTAGGAAGCGATAAGCAGACAGGCTACCTTGACATTCTCGATCGGCTCTTTAGTACTCTTGTAACTCTCCAGCAGCTGGTCCAGCTGCTGGACTGCCAGCTCGCTTTGTCCCTGCTGCAGATGTTCGGCAATTTGCTCTGCGGCGTGATGGGGAGGCGCTCCGGGAGTGATTGTCTGGTTCGAATGAGGCATATATACAGCCACATAATTATCGTTATAGAAGCTGCCCTGCAGCGCCTCTCTGGCCTCCAGGTAAGCCGTTGTCAGCGTAGATATATCCCTGTGCAGCAAGCTGATGCCGATATTGACATGGCATTGTCTGAAGTTCTCCGCCATGGCGAGAATTTCATTGCTGATCGTAAGCAGGGTCTGGGTGGAGACTGCGGTATTGCCGCTGCCCATGGAGACAAGCGCCAGCAGGGTGTTTTTCTCCATGGCCATAATAGAAGAGGGGCGCTCCCCGAAGGCCAGGCCAAGGAATTGGCGGATGGAGGCCAGGAAGCGGTAATGGTCATTCGCCGGGTTCCCGGTATAACCTTGGGAGCCGGGCATATCTTTTACCTCCATATAGACGGCGAAATAGTTCTCCAGCTGCAGCCCCAGCTCTCTAGAGCGGCTGAACAGACCAGCTTCATCGCTAATCAGGCCATAGACGGCCTCTCTAAGGAATTTTTCGCTGATTTCGGACAGATTATCGTTGATTTTGCTCTCCAATTGCCGGACCTTCTGCGTCTGCTCCCGTTCTTTTTCCAGCAGCTGTGTGGCTTTTTCAATCGCCCGGGGAATCTGCTCTGTGGGATTGGTCTTGACTACAAAATCGACAACTTCATATTGTATGGCCGTTTGGGCATAGGCGAAGTCCGCGAAGGCCGTAAGAATAATGACCTTCGTTTGCGGAAAGTGCCGGTGCACATAATCCGATAAAGCAAGGCCGTCCATTCCCGGCATGCGGATATCCGTGACAACGATATCGACATCGTAATAGCCCAGCAGCTCGACCGCTTCCAATCCGTTCGCTGCCTCACAAACAACCTCGCACTCAAGAATACTCCAATCGATGAAGCACTGCAGCCCTTTTTTGATCACAGGCTCATCGTCTACAATCATGACCTTATACATGTGTTAGTTCCCCCTGATCTGCCGGTATGTGTAGAGTGACTCTCGCACCTGACCCAGGCTCGCTCTCGACCTCAATGCCATAAGGCTCGCCGTAGAGCAGCTTAACCCGTTTATGTGTGTTGATCAGGCCAATATTGTTGTGGCCCTGTTTGCGCATGGTATCGCTCTCGAAATGACTCCAATTCTTGGGGACATGCTCAAACCCGCTGCCGTTATCGGTGATCTCGAAATAGACCGAATCGTTCTCGCGGTAAATGCGGATGCAGATGTTTCCTTTGCCGAGCTTCCGCTCCACCCCGTGCACCACAGCATTCTCGACCAGCGGTTCAACACTGAGCTTGGGCAGCAGCAGATCCAGTATGGCCTCATCCTCGATCTGGATCGTATACTCCATTTTGTCCTCGAACCTTTCCTTCTGCAGATACAGATAGAATCTGATGAAATCCAGCTCCTGCCGGATCGGGATTTTGGCCAGGCTGTTGGAATAGATGCTTGCCTGCAGCAGCTCTGTGAGGGACGTTACCATTTTGTAAACGGTCTCATCTTTGGACAGCTTTGCCTTGTAGCCGATGGTAATCAGCGTATTAAACAGAAAATGCGGATTCATCTGCGCCTGCAGAAATTTGAACTCCGACTCTTTGACCAGCAGATGTTTCTCATAGACTTCCTTGATCAGGTAATTGATTTCGTCTGTCATGTTATTGAAGGTAGAGCTGAGCTGGTTGAGCTCTGCATCCTTGAAGGCCGGCATCCGGGTATTGTAATCCCCTTTCTTGACCTTACGGATACTCCGCAGCAGATCGCGGATAATCCGGGTGAAGCGAAGCGATAGCAGGACACCTGCTGCAAGCGAGACGAACGCAATCAGCGCGATAAACCAGATATAATTGTGCATGCTTCCCGATAATTTGGCGAGTACCTGCTTCCTCGGAATGCCGGCAATGAAGGTAAGTCCGGTAGTACCGATGCTGCGGGAAGCGGCCAGATAAGTCTCCTGATTAAGCTTGACCTCACTTACTTCCGTATGATCTCTCAGCGCGAGCACATCGGGAGGAACAGTTGAACCTAATTCCTGCTTACCCGCACTAGAATAGATGACTCCCTGATTATCAATGATGTAGGCCATGGCGCCCGGGTATTCGAGCAGCCCGGAATACTCCTCTGCTAAATCCGCTTCATTCGTACCGAAGATCAGCACCAGGCGCTGCTCGGGAAGATTGATATTGGACATCACCCGTGTGAAATAGAGAGTGGGGTCACCGGGACTGGGCGTGAGAATTTCTTTGCCGCGGACCATTTTACCGTTAACCTTTTGATAGACTGCGAGATTGTTCCGGTTAATCTGTTCAATATTCGGCGGGGATTTCAGAACGGATACATAATTGTCGGTGTCAAAAAACACATAGGCCGTTGACAGCAGGCTGATATTCCAAGCATTGTTGAACATAAGGCTGTACTTCAAATCCTCTTCCATTTCGCTTTTATTGACGAATTTCTTATAGAAGTCATCGCTCAGCGACATATCGTCGATTAGCCAGTTTCTTAACATTTTAGTAGAGAGGAAATGCAGGGAGGTATTATCGATAATCTGAAAAGACTTCTCGATATTGTCGTTGGTCTGGCGGATCAGCAGGGACAGATTATCATTGGCATTTCTCGTTAGAATCTGGGAGATGCTCCAATAGAAGTAGCAGCCGGCGAACGTCATCGGCAGGAGAATGAGCAGGAAGATAATAATGACCATTTTATTTCGTACCGGAATACGGGAGAAACGTCCGAGTATTGGAGTAAGGCTGATCCGCTTCAGGATATGCTGATTGGACATGTTGGTTGCTCCTTGCTGATGAGTCTGTAGTACAGCCATTATATATTCATTTCCTGGCGGCGAATAGCGGAGCCGGGCGAAAACTGGCCTTTTCCGGCCAGATGGTAAAGAAAATGATAAAGAGTTAAAGAAATCTGAAAACCCTTACACTTATCCCGCTGCCGTGCTTCATTTGCTCAAGATATTATAAAAGATCATGCGGAAAAACGAATTCATAACTTTTTTTCTTTGCTCTACAATGAGACCTGTAAACAACTGTAATTGGCTGCTGGGAGATGCCCTGGCTTAAGCCATCATTCTAAAGGGGGATTTATTGTGCGAAAGTCTTTGTACAAAACGGGCTGTACCTTAGCAGGCATGCTGATGCTGACCATGTCCATTACGGCATGCGGATCAGGGAATTCAGCAGAGAATAATGGAGCGGCCGCAACGGCAGGCTCAGGAAATGCAGCAGCGCCTGCGGCTAAAGCGCCGGTCAAAATTTCTTATCTTACCTTCCGGGTCGGCACGCATGCGTCAGCCAAGATGGAGGAAGAGCAGATCAAGCAGTTCAATGCCAAGTACGGCAATGAAGTGGAAGTTGTGGTTGAAGAGATTCCAAGTGATGCCGCATATGTGGATAAAATAAAGATTCTGGCAGCCTCCGGGGATGTGCCGGATGTCGTTATGGGCAAGGACGGAATTAATGACGTCTTAATCAAAGGGAATCTTGCAACCCCTTTCAATGATTATTTAGACAAGGACGCGGAATGGAAGGCAGCCATCGGAGAAGATGCACTCGCTTCCAATACCCGGGACGGGAAGATCTGGTCGATCAGCGATCAGAAGCAGAATATCGGCTACTTCTACAATAAAGAAATGTTTGAGAAGGCAGGCATCAAGCCCGCCGAGACTTGGGATGAATTCATGAGCAACAATGAGAAGCTGAAGGCCGCAGGCTTCGTTCCGCTCGCCCTGATGACCGGGGAGAATGCCTGGACCTCCAACCTGATTCTTGCCGCAATGATCGGTACGAACGGCGATAACGGCAAAGCGTTCATGAACACCCTGCACCCTACCGACTTCAACACGCCGGAAATGATTAAGGCGCTTAACATGATGAAGGAGCTGCTGGAGAAGTATACGACGAAGGATGCGCTTGGAGCGGGATATGCCAATGCAGCGAACGCATTCAGCCAGGGCAAGGCAGCGATGATTGCCAACGGTCCTTGGATGATTGGGGACTTCAGCGATCCGGCCAAGAGCAGTGAAGGGTTCGATGCAAAAGTGGGCGTTGCCGCGTATCCGGACAACAGCCTGATTTCTACCTATGAGGTCGGCTATATGATCGGCGCCAAAACGCCGGAAACCCGCGACGCTGCGGAGAAATTCATCAAGTTCAAAACAGGCCTTGAAGGGCAAACCATCGCGCTTGAATACGGCAATGTAATGCCGGTATCCAGTGAAGTTCAGCCTTCAGACGCACTGAAAGAGAAATATCCGATTATGGTCGAATCGATCACAGTCGCGCAAAAGACACAGCTGCATTACCGGACACTGGACTCCATCGTCTATCCGAACGTAACAGATGCCTGGAAGAACCTGTATCCGAAGCTGGTAGCGGGCCGGGCAACGGCCGAAGAGATCGCCCAGGAACTGACGGATATTGCCGCTAAGAATAAATAAAGAGCAATGTAAGCTGAGGATTGGGGAGGACCATATGGATGGTTAGGAAAAATAGAGGGTATATCACGCTTTTCCTGCTACCGACTGTAGCATTGTTTATTATTGTCTATGCCGTCTCACTTGTCATTCTGTTCGGCACATCCTTTACGGAATGGTCAGCCGGACGCAGCCCGGTGTTTACCGGTCTCGCTAACTATATCAAGCTGTTTACGGACGATGCCGATTTTCGCCAAAGCGCACTGAATACGGGGATCTGGGTCGTGCTGCAATCTACGGTCCACGTTGCCATCGGTACCCTGTTCGCGGTTATTCTCAGTATGAAGGAATTCTACTGGAAGTTTGCCCGCACGGTGTACATGTTTCCGAATATTATCTCAGGTGCAGCCGTAGGTATGCTGTTCCTGTGCATGCTCAATCCTGAATTCGGTGCGGTGAACAGTATCGTCCGTTTATTCGGCAATGCGGATTACTCCCAGAACTGGTTCATGGATTATGCCACGGCTTTTCTATCGGTTACGATGACCTGGCTGCCTTATGCGGCGGTGGTTACAATTCTGATTCTGGCTGAGATTGCCGCCATTCCGGAAAGCCTGTTCGAATCGGCGCGGATTGACGGAGCCAGCAATTTCAAAATCAACCTGTACATCATCATTCCTATGCTGCGCAACATTATCGGGACCTGCGTCATTCTGTCCGGAACAAGCATGCTGCAGAAGATGGATATTATTCTGATGACAACAGGCGGCGGACCCGGCAATGCAACCATGAATTTGCCCATTTACATTTACAAGACCGCTCTCATGGACAATAACTTCGGTTATTCCAACTCCGTGGGCGTCTTCCTAATCGGCTTTGGCTTGATCTTTGTCCTGCTGTGCCGAAATCTATTCAGAATAGGCAGCTCTGAGCACTGAATGGAGCGGATGGGGTGAGAATGTTGACAAAAAGTTTGGGTGTACTTAAGTATGGATTTGTAATCTTGATTGTTCTGCTGTCCCTGGGTCCGTTCCTGTGGGTGCTGCTGGCTTCGTTTAAGACGAATGCCGAGATTCTGAGCAATTCGCTCGGCTGGCCAAGCAGCTTCCAATTCTCCAATTACACGAAGGCCTTCCAGATCGCGCCGATTTCCCGGTTCTACATCAACAGTGTAATTGTGGGGATTTTTGGAACACTACTCAATCTGTTGTTGCTTGGGATGGCCGGCTATGTTCTGGCACGCTTTCAGTTCCGCGGCAAAAAGCTGCTGATGGGAGCCTTCTCCCTCTCGTTGCTGATTCCGGGCGCTGCGATGCTGCAGCCGCTGTACTTGACAGTTAACGCGCTCGGGCTGTATGACAAGCTGATCGGACTTATTATTGTGTATACCGGCTTTGGATTACCGGTCTCGCTCTACATTCTATCCAGCTATTTCCTGACAATTCCGAAGGAAATGGAGGAATCCGCTTATCTGGATGGTGCCAGCTTCATCCAGACCTTCTTCCGGATTATACTGCCGATCTCGAAGCCGGGCTTCGGCACGGCAGGGGTAATGCAGTTCCTGCTCTGCTGGAATGAATTCCAATTCGCGATCATTCTGACGACAGGCAATCAGAGCCGGACACTGCCGCTTGCGCTCTATTATTTCAAAAGCCAGTTTGCCAGTGATTACGGCGTCATGTTCGCCGCTACGATGGTTGTAATCATCCCGAGTATTGTGGTCTATATCCTGCTGCAGGAGCAGGTGGTATCCGGACTTGCTGCGGGAGCGGTGAAGGGATGACGGAGCGGACGGGAATGTCATGGAAAGATACCGGAGAATTGAGGGGTTGCAGATGAATGAGGAACACCTGTGGTGCCTGAAAGAAAGCGGGTATGAGGCCGGGCTGCACAAGCATTATGAAGGACTCTTTACCCAGGGGAACGGCTATATGCATGTCCGTGGAAGCTTTGAGGAGGGTTGCAGTGATGCGCCTCAGGACGAGGAATATCTGCGTTTTCCGGATAACGTCACGCTGGAGAAGCCGCGGCATCCGAAGTCCAAGCAGGGAACGTTCATCCCGGGTATTGTCGCACAGCATCCGCTGCTGAAGGAGGAGATTGTTAATCTTCCTTATATGCTGGGGCTGGAGTTGTGGTCTGCCGGCGGGAGACTGGATATGGACCTGTCCCGGATCAGCGGCTACAGCCGCTGGCTGGATCTGCGGGATGGATGTCTTCACCGTTCATTAATATGGGAGACTCCGGGAGGCATGCTGCTTAAGTGTAATTTCGAGCGCTACATCAGTATGGCGGATAAGCATCTCTGCATCCAGCGTGTACAGGTAGAGGTGCTGGCAGGGGAAGGCAGGCTGGAGGTGAGAGCCACCCTCCGCGGTGATGTGCGGACCAATGGGATGAATCATTTTGATAGTGTAGTTCCCTCGGCGGAAGTTGGGTGCAGCCTGTCACTGGAAACGCTGACGGAGGGGGGCAACCAGATCTTCATGCACTCTGCGCTGGAAGCCTCGGAAGCGGTGATATGGCATGAGGAGAACACCGGGGTGACGGCTGCGCTCCGCGGAGAGTTTGCTTTGCAGGCGGGGGACCGCCTGACGGTCAGCAAGCTGACTGCGGTGACCACGGACCGGGATATGGAGCAAGGCGGGACCGGCAGCAGAGCGCTTGCGCAGCTTAGCCGTGCACGTGATATAGGCTGGGATGGGCTGTATGAACGGCATACTGCCAGCTGGAAGAGCAAGTGGCAGCATGCCGATATCATCATCCAAGGAGATGATCTGGCGCAATTAAACGTCCGTGCTTCCATCTATCATCTGCTTCGTGCTAATAGGGAGGAGGATGACCGGGTAGCGATTTGTGCCAAGGGGTATGCCGGTGAAGCCTATTTCGGCAGATATTTCTGGGACACAGAGATCAATCTGCTGCCTTTCTACCTGCACACCAACCCGCAGGCCGCCCGCAATCTGCTGCTGTTCCGCTACAATACGCTGGACGGAGCCAGACGCAACGCGCAGAATTATGGGTACCGCGGAGCAAGGTATGCCTGGGAGTCCTCGTTAAGCGGGGAGGAGCAATGCGCCAACTGGCAGTATGCGGATCATGAAATTCATATAACAGCGGATATAGTGTATGCTCTGTATCATTATGTGCGGGCTACCGGAGACGAGGAATTCCTGGAACGCTATGGCATTGATATTCTGGTGGAGACGGCCCGTTACTGGTGTGGCCGGGTAGACTGGAACCGGGAGGGAGAGTGCGAGCTGCTCGGCGTAATGGGGCCGGATGAATATTTGCCCTTAACCCGGAATAATGCCTTCACCAACCGTATGGTCAAGTTCAGTCTGGAGCAGACCGTAACCTGTCTGGACAGCCTGATGAGCAGCAAGCAAGACAGCTATGCGGCTGCTGTCGAGCGACTGAATATTCGTCCGGAGGAACGGGAGCTGTTCCGGCACACGGCGGAGAAGCTGAGGCTGCCGTATGACAGCGGGACGGACGTTGTTCCGCAGTCTGATGATTTCGCCTCCTATGCGGATGTGGATTTTGCCGGGATCTGGACTGACAGGTCCAGACCCTTCGGCCATTTCATCTCCCAGGAGCGCAATTACCGCTCCAAGGCGCTTAAGCAGGCGGATGTTCTGGAACTGATGCTGCTGTTCCCGCAGGAATTCCCCCGGGAGCAGCTGAAGGCGGCCTATGATTATTATGAGCCGATCACAACCCATGACTCTTCCTTGTCTGTGGCGGTTCACGGCATTGTGGCCACCTGGCTGAATCAGCCGGAAGCGGCGGCGAATTTCCTGCAGCGGGTGATGGCTATCGATCTTTCAACGGAGAAAAAAGGTGCCGCCGAGGGAATTCATATCGCCAATTGCGGCGGCTTGTGGCAGCTGATCGTATACGGGTTAGCCGGTCTGAAGAGTGCGATGTGGAGCGGGAGCATTGAGCTGGAGCCCCGCTTGCCGGAAGGCTGGACGGAGCTAAGCTTCCAGCTTGCCTGGCAGGGGGAACGCTACCGGATCACTGTTCATCCGGATGCTTATGAAGTGCACAAGCTGGAAGGGAGGGGCTATGTTGCGGGCACAACCCTTTAAGGCGGCTATCTTTGATCTGGACGGCGTCATTGTCGATACCGCGAAATTTCACTATCAGGCCTGGAGGCGTCTGGCCGGTGAGCTCGGCTTCGAGTTCAGCGAGCGCACCAATGAGCAGCTGAAGGGTGTCAGCCGTATGGAGTCGCTTGAACTTCTGCTGCGCTCTGGCGGAATAACAGATCTGACGGCGGAACGTAAGGAGGAGCTGGCTTCCCGCAAAAATGAGTGGTACAAGGAGCTGCTTGAGACGCTCACTCCGGGCGATGTATTACCCGGAGTAAGCAGCTTTCTTGGGCTGTTGCACTCACACGGAGTCAGAACAGCGATTGCCTCGGCCAGCAAAAATGCTCCGCTGATTCTGGAGAAGGTGAACATCGCACCGCTGTTTGATGTGGTGGTGGACGGGAACAGCATTGTCAGGGCGAAGCCGGACCCGGAGGTGTTCCTGCAGGCAGCCAGGCTGCTTGATGCGGTCCCGGCGGCTTGCTTTGTCTTTGAAGATGCGGCTGCCGGTGTTGAAGGGGCGATCCGGGCGGGCATGCGCGTGGTCGGTATTGGTGACGGGAGGCTGCTTGCCCGCGCCGACCTTACCATCGCCAGCTTTGAACAGCTGGAGCCTGTTTTTCTGCTGAGCCACATCGGCTTGAACAGTCCCTCCGGAAGGGGGGACTGTTCGAATGAGCAAGGAGCGGGAAAGTGATGAGCGGGAAAGTGATGAACGAATAAGTAATGAACGAATAAGCAAAGGGCCGAACAGCAACGGGCAAAAAAACTATCAGCGAATAAGCAATGAGCTGAACAGCGATGAGCAAAATAGCAATCAGCGAATAAGCGAATTGACGCTGGCGCAGCTGCAACCGGACATTCCGCAGAAGCTGCCGGAAGGCGGCTTCGTCACCCTAACGGTTGTTACGGACCGCTTCGGCTCGCAAATGCACCTGTTGACGATATCCAATGGACGGCTTGTCTTTACTGTAATTCTGGAGCGGGGGATGGACATTGGGGAAATTTGGCTGGATGCGGAGAAGATCAGCTGGGAGCGTGACGGGCAGTATCTGCTGCATCCGGATCATGTGGATCTGACAGACAATGAGCATTCGGGTTGGGATTCCGGCTTCTATGCGGCGGTGGCAGCGATTGGGCCGGAAATCTTCGGCACCCCGGACGAGGTAAGAACCGTCCACGGGACGGGTTCTTACTCCCCGGCGCTGCCGGAATCGGTGCGGCTGACCTGGGATGAGCAGCAGATCTGCCTGGAGGGCAACGTTCCGGTGAGAGGGTACAGTACATTGCCGGTGTATGACAAAACAATCCGGATCGTAACCCGTTACGGGGCAGCCACGCTGTTCCGGGAGGATACGGTGCGGAATTTAACTGATGCTGCCCAGCCAGTGGATGACGGGTATCATATTCAGCTGGCAGGGGCTTATATGTCAGGAGGCGGAAGTTATATTCTGCCTGTTTCCCCGGGTAAAATGCTGCTTCGCGACGCTGCTCCGCCCGAGGGGGACCCGTTAACTGTCTACGATTCCGGGACCAGGTTGGACCCGATCCGCTGCTATCAGTACATTCCTGGGCCGGTGGAAGGGCTTGCGGATCTGCCGCAGGTCCGCGGCTACCAAGCAGCCGCGGCCGATGATCAAGAGTTGACGGCTGAGATGCTGGTGAATGCCGGGCAGGATACGGCAGCCTATGTCATTCGTTCCCTGCAATGTTATCCCCGTTCACTGATCGCCAAACGGGCGATCAGTGACTTCATGTATGCGCTGGAGCCTTGCAAGACCAGACCCAATTCGCTGGAGCAAAAAACGATAGACGGTGAAGTAGTCTCTATCGGCCCCCGCGGCCAGAGCACCGGCTGGATCATCATCGGGGCTTCGCGTGATCCCCAGGAAATCACAACCCTTGCGCACATGATCCGAAGCGCAGCAAAGTAACTGATGTATGCCAGTAGCGCGGACACCATCCACATTCAAATGAAACTACAAATAACCAGCTGCCGGTAGATTTCCGGCATCTGGTTATTTTCTTTGGGTTTCTGCCGGGTTCGGCTTCTGCTCAAAGGTTGCTTGCTTTGCCAGCTGCTGCGAGGTATGTCAGGCCAAATGTATGTGAAAAACCGAATACAATTTGCTTCCGCGAAGGTAAACGGACCAATGTATGCGGAAAACCGAACACTATCTGCCTCCGCGAAGGTAACCGGGCCAAATGTATGCGAAAAACCGAATACAATGTGCTTCAACGAGGGTAAACGGGCCAAATGGAAGGTCGCTGTACAGCCCGAATAAGCTACAGGTGAATAATTACAGGGTAAACAAAAGGCGCTCCCCCGGACAATGTTCCTGGGGAGCGCCTTGTTTATGCCTTGCAGCAGAACCGGTAATATCCGCCTCTCATTTCTCTACTTCAAATAATTCAGCAGGATCTGCGCAGCTTCTGCACGGGTGGCAGGAGCCTTCGGAGCGAAGGTGCCGTCAGCCCGTCCTTTCACGAAGCCGAGTGAGGCCGCAGCGGCTACCTGCTCCGCTGCCCAGCCGGAGATGTCCGCAGCATCCTTCAGAGAAGTGATGCCCTTAGCAGCCGGGATTGCACCATTCTGGAGCTTGTAAGCCCGCATCAGAATGACGGTCATCTCCTCACGGCTGATCTCTGCATTCGGCTGGAAGGACTCCGGACTCCGTCCGGTAATCAGGCCGGCCTGCACCATGCCGGAGAGAGCTTCCCTGTACCAGGCATCTTGCGGAACATCGGTGAATGCGGTGTTGCCACTGCTGGCGCCGTTCCCACTGGCGCCACTGCCGTCGTTACCGATGCCGTTGCCACTGTTGCTACCGCCATTGCCGCCCAGCTGCAGCGCACCGGCCATCAGCTGCACGAATTCAGCCCGGGTAATATTGCGGCCCGGCTGATAAGCCTGCTCCGAGATCCCCCGGATCAGATGTTTCGCAGACAGCTCACGCAAGGCTTCAAAGGCCCAGTGCGTGACCGGAACATCGCTGAATTGCTTGGAGTACTCCAGCAGCGCGTACGTGCCGCTGCCGTCAAAATGCCCCTTTAATCCGCCGGCTTCAGCTGCTCCGCCCAGATAGGTGAGTGTGCCGTCACTGTCTACGCGATACAGGCCAAGCAGCCTCGAATCGAGACCGGCAGCTAGCCAGCTGACGCTTACCGGAACCGGATAATCCGCAAGACGGTGAACCCTTCCATCCGCCCCGGCCAGACTCAGGTCATAATCCATCAGCTTGCCTTTCAGCGCTACGCCAGCTTCTGTCTTCAGCTTCAAGGCTTCCAGTGTCTTGGGCTGCACCTTCAGCACAATCTTAGCGCCGCTGCTCCCGACAGCAGGCACGGCTTCCGCCAGCTGCTTCAGCAGCTCCGGTGCCAGCACCAGCTCTATTCCGTCTCCCTGTACACGCAGGGAATGGGTTCCCAGCAGCGTCCCGGCATTCACCGGAAGCTCAACCGCAGCCGCTTGCCCCACCTGCACCGTAACCACACCATTCACCGCAGGGCTGCTCAGCTGAGCGGTTGTGATGACTGCAGCCGAAGGACCCGGCGTTGCTGTGGGCTGTGGTGTTGCCGCAGGTTTCGCTGTAGATGACGGCGGACTTGTCGGTGTCACTGGCGGATCCGTTGGTGTGGCCGGAGGGTCCGTTGGTGTTACCTGCTGACGGTTGACAGTCAACTCAATCGTCGCTGTATCGACCGCATCCATATAAGCATACTCCCCGATCATACGGGTGTTCATCACCTCAACTTTGTATGCCCCTGCATCAGATATAGCGGCCTTATCCAGTGTCAGACTGCTGCCGGCGGCACCGTCCAGGACAAGGCCGTCCTTCAGCCAGCGGTAGCTCAGCTCTCCATACACAGAATTGGCTACAACGTTAAAGGTAACTGAATCCCCTTCCTTTACCGGATTTACACTTGCCGTGAACGACTGGATCACCGGTACTTCATGTGCCGGATATACCTTGAGTGCCAGCTCCGTTCCGGTGATACGTTCCGGATTCACCTCGGCTTTGCCGGTCAGTACTACACGGTACTGCGTTCCGTCATCTTCCATTCCCGGTGTGAAGCGGTATACTGCGCCAGTAACACTCGTCAGCGGCAGCCAATCCCCGCTGTCCGGACGTTTCACTTCCCAGCCGATAGACTCCACGTCACCTGTTGCATCAACGAGCAGCGTCAAGGGTTCGCCTTCAACGGCGTCCATCGCAGAAGGCAAATCTACCGCGAAGGCAGGGGTAATCCACTCTACCGCAGCCGGGAGCACCTGCAGAATATATTCCTGCTCACCGGTTAAGCCGCTTTCGTCTGTCACGACGGCCTTATACCGGTAGCCGCTCATCGCTTCCGTCAACCCCGTAAGCGTCAAGCTATCGCCTGAACCGACCGGTTCGCTATAGCCTTCGCCTTGGTCGAGGTACCAGGTGAAGGACAGTTTTCCTTCTCCTTTACCGGCGGCGCGGAGTACTCCAGTTGAACCCGCCCGCATCAAGCCCTCACTGACAATCTGCACCTCCGGCGCCTTTTGGTTCCATTTCGCCGTCAGCGTCATTACACCCGGCACGGTCTGATTTGCGAAATCCCATAGCTCTGTCTCGTTATACCAGCCCTCCAGTACATAACCTTTATTCATTACGGCCGGAGCCGTTAACTGTTCGCCGTATGCAGCCTGAACGACTGTCTGTCCCGGACTTCCGCCATTCGCATCAAAGGTAATATCATAACGTCCGTTCAGCTCGGTCAGAGCGCTGATTTCACTATTGCTGAGGTTACGGACTTCAATTTTCATCCGCTGGTTATCCTTCGCCTGATCATCCGCTACTCTCACTGCTGCACCGTCACTCTTGGACGCTCCTTCTACAGTGATTACTTTATTATTGCTTTTGTTAAGGATCTTGTAGTAATCTCCGTCTTTCTCCAGCTTCCACTGCTGCGTATCCGGTATCGTCCCGGAAGCTTTCGTATTCTGACACAGCTGCTGGATTGCTGAACCGGGAAGAATGTCGAGCACATGGCCGCTTTGGACCGATTGGATCTGATAATAGCCTGTACCGAGATCCAGGAATCTCCACAGCTGATTATTACCGTCACCGTTAGACCACTGGTTAATCACTGCTAATGGATCGCTGGACACTCTGTCCACATCCAATGCTTTTCCGCTGTGCTTGGGCTGGATTTTAACCATTTTCTCCGGAATGATCTTGCCCGCAATCGAGCTCATAAATCCGCCGCTCGTCTTATCAATCGTGAGACTGTCGACATTGAATCTGCCGGTATCTCCTTGTTCGCGGATGAATTCAATCGTATTCTTGCCGGCTTTGAGGTTCACGGACTCCGTACTGTTAGCCCAGATATCCCAATTCGCCGTCGGAGTTAAGGATACTTGCTTGATTCTCTGTCCGTTAACCGTCATCGACATGGTAATATTCGAGCTTTGTACACCGGAATACCGCAAAGTCGACGTATAGTCAGCCGTATTTGGGACGTTTACTTCAAACTTCAGCGCGTCGCCGGTCTGCTCAAATCCGCCTACGAACCCGTTGCCTTCATACCATAAATGATCCCTGACAACCTTGAGGCTTCCTTGCCGGGTGGCATCTTCGGCCTGATATCTCCACGGCGTACGCTTGTTAAGATGAATACTGTCCATATTTAGAATGCCGGAGTTTCCTGTTTCATTCTTATAAGTAATCGTGTTTTTACCCGCCTTCAGGCTTAACGTCTCAAGCTGCTCCTTCCAGGCCGTAAGTCCGCCGGTAGAAGGGAGAGTAATATTCTTAATCTTCGTGCCGTTCAAATACAGGCTATAGGTTGAACCTGCAGCTTCTTTGGCATATCTCAGCTTCACATCATAAGAGGCCGCATTCTCAACATTTACCGCAAACTCCACGGACGAACCCGCTTTGGACAGCCCGGAAACATAACCGGTTCCCAGATTGCCGTCTTTGGCGTAAACAACTGCAGCATCGCTCCCGCCAGCCAGCTTGGCATCTTCAGCTCCATAATGCCAGGTTGTTGCTTCTGTTACGGTTATAAAGTCCAGATTGACGTTGCCGGTGTTGCCTTCGTCATATTTATATGTGATTGTATTTTCCCCTTCTTGAAGGAAAACATTGTCATAGCGGTCAGCCCAGCGGTCCCAGCTTTTTAGACTGAAGAAATCGACCTGCTTAATCTTTTGACCGTTCACATACATAGTCAGCGTCCGGTCATCATTGAACCCCAGGCTGTAGCCCAGCTTAACCGAATAGCTGCCGGCAGCAGCGGCATTTACCTTGAAAGAAACGGCAGAGCTAGAAGTCCAGAGCCCTCCGGCAAATCCCGTTCCGCTGTAACCCGGATGATCTGCATCAACCTTTGCATTTCCGGACAGCACGGCATTTTCTGCTTCATACAAGGTGCTGCGCTTGATAATCATGGCATCCAGAGCCAAAGCACTCTTGCCGGACAGGCGGATTGTGTTGCTTCCGGCGTTCAGCGGAAGGTTATAAACGGATTTCAGATCGAAATTCGCCGCAAATCCGGCATTCGAAGGGAAGGAAAGATCGCGGGTTGCTCCCCCATTAACGCCTAATTTCATAGTAACCGGATCCGCCGTGTTATTGTTGTATCTGAAATCCAGCGAGTAGGTCCCGCCAGCAGCAGTATTTACTGTAAACTCTATATAGTCATTAGTGCTGCTGTTATTGTACTTCTCGTATACGCCGCCCGAAGCATAAGCCGTTCCTCCGGGGATTCTCGCTACTCCCGACAGCTTTGCCTCCTCGGCTTCATAGATTTCACTTCTCTCTTCTCCGGAAGGTCTGTTCAGGACGGTGCCGGGGTTGGAAGGAATGCCCAGATTGATGAAATCATTATCATCCCAGTGAATCCGCTGCGCTCTTATGCCTCTGTTCCCGCCGCCTTGCCCATGGGTCGGTATGCCGTGATACAGAATCCAATCCTCGCTGTCGTCTTCGGACTTCAGGAACAGGGGAGAGCCGGGGCCGTACGAGCTGTTCTCATCCGATCTTTTCATCACAGGCTCAGGATATTTGACCCATGAATCCGCATTCATCACATCCGAGGATGCATCCGCAACGGATACGCCAACCGCATAGTTATCATTCATGAAGCTGCTGGCCGAGTAGGCAAAATAGATTTTACCGTTTCTCTCGACTACCGCAGCGCCTTCGTTGATATTATCGTTTTTCTTTTCCCAATCATATTGCGGTTTGGCCACCGTGCCTTCCGGCCCCTCCAGGGTCCACGGGTTCTTCATTTTGACAATCGTCGGACTCTCATCGAATTTCGTATTCTCCGGATTCTGCGGGTCCGTGAAATAATAGTATTTGGTATAGGTGAAGTAGGGTTCCCCTTTAATCATAACCACACCGCAGGCCAAACCGTAGCCTTCCGTGTTCAGCAGTCCCTGCTTGACCGTAACCTGGCCGTTGCTGTCTTCATTGGCAGATTCGCCCTTGAGCTCCCAGGTTCCTTCAAAAGGGTCGGGTGATGCGTTCTCCAGAACGTAGGAGCTTGGATGCCCATATCCGAAGCTGTCCTCCGGGCCGGAAGAGAAATACAGATACCACTTGCCATCCAGCCGGTAGACATATGGACCCCACACATAGCCGAAGTTATCGGGCTTCTTCCAGACCACTTTGCTTTTGGCCGTAGATACGCCGAGAATGGTTTCATGCCTTTTCAAGGTGATGTTATTATCGCCTGAAGATGCAGAATAGTAATAACCGTCAGCAGCCCTGGCCACTGTAGGATCAGCACCGCCCATAAGCGGGTTAACGTAATTAGAGGTTACATCCGCGTAAGATATGCCTGACAGCAGCAATGAAAGTATCAACACCAGGGGGAGCAGCTTTAAGCTTTTTTTCCTCATATGAATCTCCTTTTCTAAGCAATTTCTGATCAATTTGACAAAAGTTATGTTCACTTGCCCTCCTCCGCAAAGATATGACCCTGCTTTTCTTGAAACCGCTTACCATTAATTGCAGCGCTACGCTTCCATTATAAAATAAGAGCGGAACTGTTTTTCCGCATCATGTTTTGCGATATTTTGAGCGATTGGCTGAGCCGGAGAGGGGGCGGGGAGAGCAGCCCGGTGTTCTTGCTATATTTTTAGCTTTCTTATGTTATTTTGACTGGTCTTTATTGTAAAATTCCGGATTGATTATTGACAAGTAAACTTGGCGTATTATAATGAAGATGCCAAGTTTACTTGTCATAATCAAAGGAGGATTTCTAATGGAAAAGGAACTGATATTAGAAAAAAGCAGACAAGAGAAGAACGACGAAGGAAGAGAATTTGTTCATAATAGAGGCAGGAAATTTGGAGTCCTGGGTATGCTGATTATTTTTAGCATCCTGGCTGTTTATAATTTATACGATAACCATCAAGAGACGAATACTGCATTAGTAGCGGTATTTATGGGGTATTTAGGCTGTGAAAGTATCGGGATCTATAGTATAACTAAAAAGAAATTAGATTTAATTAAAGCTATCGCAGGACCTGTATTAAGCATCTATTTTTTCGTAAAGTACTTTTTAATTGCAGGATAGGAGTCAACATGAATGATAAGCTGGTTTTGAAAAACAGGCTGCGGGAGGCAAGGGCAGAGCAAAAAATATCCCAAGCTGAGCTGGCAGAAATGGTGGGTGTTTCAAGGAATACGATAAGTTCGATTGAAACCGGACAGTTCAATCCTACTGCCAAGCTGGCGCTTGTTTTATGTATTGCTTTGGATATGAAATTCGAAGAATTGTTTTATTTTGATCTGTAAAATTCAAGCCGTTTGTAATCTTTTCCCCTCCAGCGGTTAATAATGCTTAGGACTAGCAGGCTGGAAAGGGGTATGGGATGAATGAAACGCAAACTTTTACTGACCGGAGCGGCTGGAAGGATCGGCAACGCACTCTTCAAAGGGCTGAAAGAAGACAGCAGATATGAAGTAATCGGCGCAGATATACAGGCAGACGAAGAGCAGGGGATCGCCCAACTGGATATTAATGATGAAGCACGGCTGGCGGAGCTTACTAAGGGGATCGATACGGTGCTTCACTTTGCCTGGATTAAGGATGAAGACGATTTCCTCGGTAAAGTGCTTCAGGGGAATGTAGCGGGTGCGTATAAATTGTTTGAGGCGGCGGTGCAGAATGGGGTGCGGCGCATTATATTCGCCAGCTCCAATCATGCGACCGGCTATTATAAGTCGGATGAGACAACGGGACCGTCTGACCCTTACCGGCCGGACAGCTTCTATGGATTAAGCAAATGTTATATCGAGCTGCTCGGCCGCCTCTATTCGGACCAGGGCAAGATTTCTTCACTGAATATCCGGATCGGCAACTTCCCCGGGGATGACCGTCCCCATTCGGAGCGGGCAGGGCATATCTGGATCTCGGAGCGTGATTTGCTGCAGCTGGTCAACTGCTGTATCCAAGCGGATGAGGGACTGCAATATTTGAATCTGTACGGGACCTCGGCGAATAGTGACAACTATTATACCATCGGTTATCTGGAGGAGCTGATCGGATACAAGCCTCAGGATGATGCGGCGGAGCTGCTCGAACAGGCGAAGGCGGAGGGCCGGGAAATACGCAAGGATGAAACCGAATATCAGGGCGGGCAGCAGGAGTAGGAAGAGGCGTAAACTGCGGATTCTGTAGCGGTCACCGCCAATAAAAACCAACAGCTGTCTAAGACGGAACAATAAAGTCCTAGACTACTGTTGGTCTTTTTAAATGGAATTACTTATGTAGGGTCATAGCCACTTACTCTAATTAGCGCTGTTGAGCTAAAGTGTTCTGTAAGCTTAATCCTCAATGCTGTATTGTGTATTGTTCATAATCTCTTCGATAACTAAATGGATAGCATCTACATCTTTCAGGCTTGTATCTAGTAAATATTTATGGTTTATTACGGATTCTTTAAATTCTTTGATCAAAGAAAGGCAGCGTTCACCCATCTGGTGTTCCGGCAATCTAAGCTGGTCTCTTTTTAACAAAGTCTCAGGGTCGGTCCATAAAACTACATAGATGACATTTTCGGTTAACCCCTTTAGTTTATCTTTTAGCCAAAATGCCTCAGCTGGAAAAGTAACATAATCAATTACAACATCAATTCCACTCTGAATGAAATTTTGGGTAAGGCTCAAAATATTATTCCAAATGAGCGACGATTCTGAATTGCTTTCCCAAGGCTTTTGTCGCCCGCTAACATGCATATGGCTTACATCATCGCCTGAAATATACGCACTGTTACTTAAGGCGCTCACCAATGAACTCGAGGTAGTGGACTTCCCGACTCCTGCCGGCCCTGACAATATATATACTGTTTGCATTATCTTTCACCTTTCTGCGACAACCACTCATATTTATTGGGATATTGCACCATAGGAGGGGGAAACAGGTGATGCACAGTACGCCCCATCATTCTATTATTCAAATTTTAACTGGAGCGAATCACAAACGGGCACATAGCCTATCTTTTGATAGATGCTATTAGATGTCGGATTTGCTAAGTCCGTATATAAGACGCATTTAGTAAAGCCCTTATCCAATGCAAGCTGGCTAATTTGCGCCACGATTGAAGTAGCGTAACCCTTTCCGCGCATATATGGAGGGGTATATACAAATGCCACGCCAATAGCCGTCTGCATTTCCCTTGTATATCCTGCCATAGCAACAGGTACCCCGTTGTCCTCTAAAATATAGAGTTTTTTCGATGCTATCCGGTAGAGGTAAGGGTCTGCATCTTGCGGGATGGACATTTCTGTTTTGCCATAACTCGCCGCTGCATAAAATGCTTCAGCCCAGTAGGGGAAAAAGTGAATATCCTTGTCATCCAGCAATCGAACGATACCAGCCTTTTGAATGTCTGGGTTTACTGCCGTAAGTTCATATATACGCTGGCTCATGGTTGTTTCAAAGGTAATCCCCTTGCGTAAGGTATATGCTTTGGCAAAATACTCTGCCAAGGTTTTTTCGGTTATCACCCCTGGAATTTCATGGTCTTTCAGCCCATCGATCAGACAGTTGATAGCTTCGGGGTTAATTATGTTGTCTGTTGCATAAAGCGTAATATTGTGTGGCGGTGTCATTATGGCGGTAAGTTGTATGCCCTTAGCATCCGAAATCGTTACCATAAGCCAATTAACAGGGTCACGCCAGTCTGTTTTGTCTTTTCCTTCATGCCCAATGATGATATTGCCAAGAGGAATCAAATTTTGTGCTTCATGACGCATCAGTACAGCATAGGTATCCTTGTAAAACTCATGCACATCCGTATACAACTTGAATTGCATTGCGATATCACCCTTTCATGTGCTCAACCTTTATGAAGACGCAAAAACTATAATTCGGGGGACAGCTCTGAGGTGATTTTCGATTCGGATATCCGCTGCCTCGGACCATTATTAAACAATCCTGCCCGCTGCACAGTACGAAGACAGTGATTGGTAGACTCATATAGCGCAATTAAAAAAACCAGCAAAAGTGCCGGTCATTTCTTCATTGTTGATTAAGCCTAATCTAATGAATCTTATCATCCAACATTATTCCTGATCTTGACTAACTCGTTAATAAAATAATCAAGTTGATTCTCAGTTGATTTAATAGAAGCAGTACGACTGTTTTTTTGGTTTTATAATCCTGTTTTAAAGCTTCTAACGCTAATCCGGCCGCTAGCGCAGCGATTCCATCACCTAATGCAGCTATAGAGATCCCAATAAAATTCCAATTGCTGTACCTCTATTTTCACACATTAGTGTATGTTCGTAAATACAAACCAAAAAAGGAATCTGTTCGTGTAGCCCACTTACTTCTGATTTGCAGCTAAGTGTTGTAGCAACAGATTATTATACTTCGCCGCATGTTTTTGCTCATCGAGAATAATGCCATACAAAGTATCCTTATAAATGCCGTAAGGAAGACCGAACCAAATCTTTCGATACTTTTCAACTGCGGACAATTCACCTTGGAAGGCTTTTTGCAACCCGGCAATATACGAATTAACATGTTCAGGAACTTCGTTGCTAACGCCTGTCACTTCATGTCCAGTTAATTCCCTGTACATTTGTCGGAACATATGATTATGCCCCCGTTCATCATTACGAATAGAGGTAATAACTTCAGCCTGCTCCTGGCCAGGAGCAAGTTGAATGAGCTGGTCATAAAAAAGTTCATCATTTCGCTCCCCCTGCACTGAAGTTCTTATTAATTCAAGTGCGTCTTGGCTTGAAGTTGCCCAAATGGGAGCGAATTGTGGTCTGAACCAATACGGATAAACCATATTCATGAGCGTAACCCTCCGATAATGTAAGTAATTCCACCCTCAATTATATGCACATGAGCCTAGTGTGTGATTAATTCTGAGTATACGAAAGATACAAGCCCTCAACGTGCTCTGTCCGCACCGCGCAGCCATTTCTGCTTGTCATACATTCTGTAAAAATAGTTATAGAGTCTGCTATATAATCCGGGGATAATAAGTAACGGATCTGGCAGATGCTCTGCTACAGCCAAAAGGAGGAGATTACCTTGACTCAGGAAGACCTTATTAACGAAATTTTGGATGATAACATGAAAAGAGAGAAAGAAGACAAAGTAAAAAAGTATAAGATTCTAAATAAATACGCCAAAAAAGGACAGACCGTACTATCCGGCTCGTCCCTGATGGAATACTTTCCGGTGAATGAATTACAGCAGACGCTGGCGAAGCAGACGGTTATTTACAACCGCGGAATTGCGGGCTATGTAACGAGTGAGCTGTTAAGTTCGCTCGAAGAATGTATTTTTGAGTTAGAGCCTGCTAAGCTGTTCATTAATATCGGTACCAATGACATCAGCTCGGCAGACGGCGAATATGACCCCGCGAGATTGCTTGCGAACTATAATGAGATTCTGACGCAGATTGGAGTAAGGCTGCCGGAATGCAAGGTATATGTAATGGCGTATTATCCGGTGAACGCACAAGCTGATTTTGCCGGCATGGATCAGGCTGCGAAAGAAAGCTACTTCCGAACAAGAACGAATGCCGCGTTACTCGAAGCCAATGCCGAAGTGGAGAAATTAGCGGCGCAGCATGGATATGCGTTCATTAATGTGAATGAAGGCTTGATGGACCCGGAAGGGAATTTGAAGGAAGAATACACAATGGATGGCGTTCATATGTATGCGAATGGGTACGCGGTGGTCCTTAATAATCTACAAGAATATCTATAAGCACCTGACACAATGCACAGCAGCAGTTCTCCGGAGGGGAGAACCGCTGCTGTGTTATCCCACTGTCCTCAGATCAGTTCCTCCCGCCGCTTCAAGTACACATACAGCACAATTCCCGACACGGAGCAGACCGCTGCGCATAAGCCGATGAAGCCATACCCCGCCTGCAGACCGCGCAGCAGGCCAAGCTCGCTTGAACGGCCATACACCGTCTTGACGAGTTCAATTACCCAGCCAATGATATAGTTCCCGATAACACTGCCGAGACCCATCAGCGTCACCACAAAAGTAATAGCCGTATCACTCCCGTTAGGATAGCGGCGGGCAATAAACGCCATAACGGTGGGGTAGATGATCGCGATTCCTGCTCCGGACAAGGCGAACAGAAAAGCGAGGCTTTCCCCACCAGCGAGGGCTGCAAAGGTACAGAGCGCCGAGAACAATGAGAAAATAATCAGCGAGAGCACGAAGCCGATCTTGTCTGTCAGCGGACCGATTAATAGTCTTCCCAGCGAGAAGAGCAGGAAGAAGGCCGACAGCATGCCGGAAGCCTTGACGGTGTCCCAGGCGTACGCTTTCTCCAGAAAGTTAACCAGCCAGCCGCCCACAGCGAGCTCGGAGACCACGCCGAAGGACAGGATCATCACCATCATCCAGAGCGCAGGATCGCGCATCAGGGTCTTGAAGGAAGTGCGGTCCTCATGCGGCAGATCATCACCGGGAAAGGTACTGCGCAGCGCCGACACAATCGGCAGCAGACAGAGCGACAGCATCACCAGATACATTCCGCGCCAGTCCAGCAGATGTCCAAACACACTCAGCGACATTACCCCGGTGGCGAGCAGCGGCGCTACGGTTGAACTAAGTCCATAGAAGAAGTGGGATAAATTCATCATCATCCCCGTGTTTTTCACAAAAATCCGCGCCCCCAGAATCGCCAGGCCAATCTCCAGCATCCCGTTGCCGATGTACATGAGGAAGTAGGAGGAAGCGAATAAAGGATAGGTATGCGAGAGGAAGATCAGCACACCCGAGAGGACCATCGAGGCGAACGAAACGATAGTGACCGCCTTGATGCCCCATTTGCGGACGAGAATTGCCGTGAACGAACAGGCGATGAGATAGCCCAGCGCATTCAGCGAGAGCAGCGTACCCAGCTGCCCTTCATCCAGGTTGAAAGCGAACTGAATCCGCGGAATGGCGGGGCCTTTAATATTTTCCGAGATCCCGAAGACAATAAACCCCAGAAAGATGGTTACGAGCTGCATGATATAAATCGTGTTGCGTTTGCCTGCAGAATTGCGTGCTTGAGCCTTCAAAATGATGCCTCCCGGATGATAAAAATGATGTGTGGCTTACTTCCGTTCAACCAGCTGGAACCGGTAGGTCAGGCTCTCCATGGTTGTTGTAATCAGTCCTGCCATGTATTCCTGGCGGGTGTCATTCTGGATGATCAGCTCAGGCATATGCTCGGGCGGAATAATCTCCCGGCAGCCGCTGCGCAGCTCCTCCAGCATCCCGGGCGATATATTATCACCGGTGATAACGATCGTAGCAGGGTTAATGATGCTGATAATGGACACCAGTGCATGTACCGCCAGCTTGCCGGGATCTCCATCGTTCTGAAGCAGCTGCAGCTGCTTCTCCCTCGGAATGCCATAAGGCAGGTAAGACACTTCTCCGCTGAAAAAGCTGTTCCCGTTAAGCAAACGCCCATTCACCATAAAGCCGGCCCCCGGGAAATGGTCCTTGGGGAAGGTCAGCACGGCAAACTGGCTCTCTTCATCCGGAAACAGCCGCTGATACAAGCCGTAAACCGTCAGATTCATATCGTTCTCAATAATAATCTCAACCTCTTCATAGCGTTCCTTCAGCAGAATACCAAGGGGCTGATCTGCGAGCGCCGGAACATCACAGATCCCGATCCGGTCTTGCTGAACTACACCCGGTATGCCGATGCCAACCGCCTGAACATTCGGGTGAACCTCAATAATCTGATCCAGCCAGTCTGTAAGGGTGTCTAGGGTAATCTGGTCATGCACTTTATCCGTTTGCTCCAGGATTTCACCATTCAGGTTCGCCAGCGCATAGCTAATGGATTGAATTCCGCCCTCTGAACGCACGATCATACAGATCATGAGGGAATAATTAGCGTTGAACTGATATTTGCGCGCAGGCCTGCCACCGCTGGATTCCTCCCAGCCAAGCTCCAGAATCTCCCCGGTCTGAACCAGTTCATTGAGAATGGTGCCGCAGGTGGCTACACTTAGCCGGGTCAGCCCGGCAATGGATGCTTTGGTGCCTATGCCGGATGTGCGGAGTATATTTTTAACCAGTTCGACATTTATTTTCTTCACCAGCTGTGTGTTATGAGACGGTGTGGCCATATCGGAACCTTCCTCCCGGATGATTATAATACTATTATTAAAAGAGTTATAATAAGTGTATTGTAGTGACTTCCCGGCAAATAAGCAAGAGATGATTAGCGCAAACAGAGCATTAACACAGGATCAACGAAGTTCGCTTGGTGTCCGCTGCTTGACCTGTTTAAATACACGGTTGAAGGTGCGGATATTGGAGAAACCGCATTCGAGCGCGATATCGAGTATGCTTTTGTCTGTGTTCAGCAGCAGCCGCTCAGCCTGATTGACCCGGATACTGTTGAGGTACGAAATGTAGCTCATGCCCGAGATGCTTTTGAAGAAGCGGGAGAAATAGAACAGGCTCATGTTGGCGTGACGGGCGGCGTCGGCAAGGGTGATGGGATACATGTAATTGACGTCGAGATATTCAAGGACCTCCTGCATGATCTTCATATTCGTAATGCGCCGTTTATCCTTATGGGGATTGACGGTGTCAAGCGGCATATGCCGCAGAATCAATGCGCACAGCTCGTGCAAAAGGCCGGTCATCAGCTGCTCGTGATGCGGAAGCTTCTGAACATGTTCCTGCAGCAGCTCCTGCATGATTGCGGACAGACGGCGGTTAATGGCCTCCTCTTCCGGTGTGGACGGCCGGTTCTCCCGGAAAGGGGAGGTGAGCCGCAGATTCAGGGGCCAGCCTGCCGGAAACCCGATCAGCGACGGATTAAAAATAATCAAAATAAGCTCGGACGTGTTGTCCCTGCTGTCATAGTAGTGGATATCTCCGCTGCTGCATACGGCCAGATCACCTGCCTTAAGCACCCGTGTCTCCGAGTTGATCCCCATCCGGATCGATCCCTCCAGTACATAGACAATCTCCAGATCATTATGCCAGTGGGCGAGATATTCAATATTGTGGCTTATAAATGCAGTGAAGGGAAAAGCTGTTCCATACGTTCGGTTCTCGTGAAAAGCTCTCATGATCTCTCCTGTTCTGAGTCTGCTGGTCCGCTTGTCAGGAAGCGGTTTCAGAGATTTGATGATTATCGCTCTATGTGTATATAAACTTAGCAAAAAATGACCATTCATACAAGCAAAATGGCGAGCATCCGCCACCTGTATGGATTACAATTTCCTCAGGGTATAGAGGTGCTTATTGATTCCATAACCAAAATTGATTGCAGGACAAAAGGAGAACTTGAGATGGCGAAGAAGGCATTGATTGTAAAAGGCGGATGGGATGGTCATGAACCGAATGAGGTTGCAGCGATTTTTGCCGGCATCCTGGAGGCTGAAGGGTTCGAGGTAGAGGTGTCGGATACGCTGGACAGCTTCAACAGCGCTGATGCGCTTAAAGAATTGAGCCTGATTGTGCCCGTCTGGACAATGGGTGAAATCGCAGGTGAACAGGTGGCGTCGGTGCTTGCGGCTGTGGCTTCCGGGGTAGGCATTGCCGGTTGTCACGGCGGGATGTGCGACTCCTTCCGTAACAATACAGAATGGCAATTTTTGACCGGATCACAGTGGGTGGCGCATCCCTTCAACGACGGGGTGGATTATGAAGTGAACATCGTAAGATCCGGCTCCAGCCCGATTGTGGAAGGCATCCCGGATTTCAAGGTGAAGTCCGAGCAGTATTACCTGCATGTGGATCCGGCGGTGGACGTACTGGCGACAACTACTTTTGTGCTGAGTGAAGGCGACCATTCGGCGAACGGTGTAATCACCATGCCTGTTGTTTACACGAAACGTTGGGGTCAGGGCAAGGTATTCTATAACTCACTTGGCCATCATGCGGATATCTTCGATATTCCGGAAGCCAAGGAACTGATGCGTAAAGGCTTCATCTGGGCAGCTAAATAAAACGGGACAAGGAGGGACTCATTGTGCGAAAAGTGAAAGTAGGTATTGTCGGCTGCGGGAATATCAGCGGCATTTATTTCGAGAATTTGACCGGAACCTTTGTGAATACGGAGGTCTATGCCTGTGCCGATCTTGACCTTGAGCGGGCAGGGAAGGCCGCGGAGAAATATGGAGTTCCTCATGTATGGACAACAGAGGAATTGCTGGCTTCAGAAGAGATTGAGATTGTCGTTAATCTGACGACGCCTAATTTCCACTTCGATGTGTGTAAGCAGGCTCTGCTGGCCGGCAAGCATGTGTATGTGGAGAAGCCGCTGTCGCTGACACTGGAGAATGGAACCGAGCTTGTTAAGCTGGCAAAAGATAAAAATCTGTTCATCGGCTGCGCACCGGATACTTTCCTTGGAGGCGGCCTGCAAACCTGCGCCAAGCTGATTGCGGACGGCTATATCGGAGAGCCGATAGCCGCAACGGCCTTCATGCTCTGCCATGGCCATGAGAGCTGGCATCCGGACCCTGAGTTCTACTATCAGGCCGGCGGCGGCCCGATGTTTGATATGGGGCCATATTATCTGACGGCGCTGGTGTCCTTGCTCGGCCCGGCGAAGACGGTATGCGGGATCACCAAAACCTCATTTCCGACACGGACAATCACCAGTGAGAAGAAGTTCGGCAAGGTGGTTGATGTCGAAGTGCCTACACATGTGGCCGGAATCATCGAGTTCGCCAGCGGTGCGGTAGCCACGATGATTACGAGCTTCGATGTCTGGCACAGCACTTTGCCGCGGATCGAAATCTACGGCTCGCTCGGCACGCTGATCGTACCCGACCCGAACACCTTCGGCGGGCCGGTCCTGCTGCGTCCGGCGCACAGCACGGAATTCCAAGAGGTGCCTCTGATCTACAATTATGCCGGGAACAGCCGCGGCATCGGCGTAGCGGATATGGCCCGCTGCATCGGGACAGGCGACACCCCGCGGGCCAATGGCGAGCTGGCAAATCATGTGCTCGAGATCATGCATGCGTTCCACACCAGCTCAGACACTAAGCGCTATGCGGAGCTGGTGACCAGCTGCGAGCAGCCGAAGCTGCTGCCGCTGGGATTGGTGAAAGGATATTTGGAGTAGTGAATATACAGGTTTAAAAGCAGCGATCTGTTCCCGTTATGTCCGGGGGCGGGTCGCTGTTTTTGTGCGTGGCTCCGCTACCCCGTTCGCAACCGCTGTGGCAGCAGTCCGGCCAATCCGCTCCGCAGCCCGTCGTGCCAGCAATCCGGCTTACATGCTTCGTACCCCCTTGCGCCAGCAATCCGACTAATCCGCTTCGTACCTCGTCGCGCCAGCAATCCGATTAATCTGCTCCGTACCTCGTCGCTCCGGCCAATCCGCCCCGCAGCCCGTTGCGCCAACAATCCGACTAATCCGCCCCGTACCTCTTCGCGCCAGCAATCCGACTAATCCGCCCCGCAGCTCATCCCGAGCGATCCCGCGCACCGCCCCGATGCTGGTCAATCGAAATAAGTGGAAAAAGAACATTTAATATCTCATCAAATACTAAAAAGAGGATAATAAGTGGAAAAAGAACAACTAATTCTGCCGAATATGCCTTCCGCAGAGAAATGGAGTGAATTAGATGCCCTTTATCCACTTATTGTTAATAATCAGTTTGGTTATTGAAATTTAAATGTACATTTTCCACTTAATTAATACTGGGCTAGAGACAAACTTATCAAAACGGGCCATTACTGCGATAAATGTCCAATTCCCCGCTGCAGATTGCTCACGCACCCTTGATTTAACCAAATATTACTGTTATTTATGCTTAACGGGGGACTTTCCAGCGCGATGCGGTCAATTAGCGGCTAAAGCTACTATTACAGTAACTAACACCGCTATTAATGCAGTTACCGCTACGCTTCAGTTATCGCAGTTACCGCTACGCTTCAGTTATCGCAGTTACCGCAATCATGGCGTTGCCGCTGCACTCCCCCCGATACACATTATCGCCTGTCTTAATGCCATTTATCTGTACTGCGCAAACACCAATACTACGCAAACAGCTGTACTTCGCTTACATCCGTGCTACGCAAACATTTGTCCTACACAAGCTATTGGCGGATTAACTCTATTGACAACCTGTATATACAGGTTTAAACTGTGTGAGGTGTTTGATCTTGTATATACAAGTTTAATGATTGAAATACAGCAATTCTTTTGGAGGTGCTTAATTTGACCCAGTCCCGGTATTCAGAATGGTGGCGCCGGTCCACAGTGTATCAGGTGTATCCGAAGAGCTTCAAGGACACGACAGGCAATGGAACAGGCGATATAAGAGGCCTTACTGAGAAATTGGATTATTTGCAGGAGCTTGGGATTGATATCGTCTGGCTGCAGCCGGTCTATGTCTCGCCCCAATATGATAACGGTTACGATGTTGCAGATTATAAGGAGATTAACCCCGATTTCGGGACAATGGAGGACTTCGACGAGCTTATACAGGAATTGCACCGGCGCGGCATGAAGCTGATGACCGATATCGTGGTTAATCATACCTCGACGGAACATGAGTGGTTCAAGCAGTCGGTTTCAAGCAAGGACAACCCTTACCGTGATTATTATATCTGGAAGGATCCGGCGCCGGGCGGCGGCTTGCCGAGCAACTGGCAGTCGAAGTTCGGGGGGCCTGCCTGGCAGTTCGATGAGGCTTCGGGACAATATTATCTTACGTTGTTCGACAAGACTCAGGCCGATCTGAATTGGGAGAACGCAGAGGTCCGCAGAGCGGTTAACGATATGATGCTGTTCTGGGCCCGCAAGGGTGTGGACGGCTTCCGGATGGACGTTATTAATCTAATCTCCAAGGACCAGCAGTTTCCTAATGATGACGGAAGTGTGCCGCCGGGAGATGGACGGAAGTTCTATACGGACGGACCGCGCGTTCATGAATACATCAAAGACATGTATAAAGAGGTGTTCGGCCCGTTTGAGATGGTAACGGTCGGGGAGATGTCATCCACTACCCTTGCGCATTGTATCCGCTACTCGAACCCTGAAGAGCGGGAGTTCTCCATGACCTTCAATTTCCACCATCTGAAGGTGGATTATCCGGGCGGCCGGAAGTGGGAGCTGATGCCCTATGATTTCGAGGCATTGAAACGGCTGTTCAGTGAGTGGCAGACCGGGATGCAGCAGGGCGGAGGCTGGAACGCTTTATTCTTCAACAATCATGATCAGCCGCGGGCCCTCTCCAGATTCACCGACGATGATGTTTACCGTGAAGAAAGCGCCAAACTTCTGGCTACAACGCTGCATGGTCTTCAAGGAACCCCTTATGTCTATCAGGGTGAAGAAATCGGCATGCCGAATCCGAAGTGGAAGGGCATCGAAGAATTCCGCGATATTGAGTCCCTGAACATGTACCGTATTCTCCAGGAACAGGGAAAAAGCCCGGAAGCAGCCCTCAGCATTCTGCAGGAACGTTCGCGCGACAATTCACGTACGCCGATGCAGTGGGATGACAGTCCGAATGCCGGATTTACCAGCGGTACGCCATGGCTGAAGGTCGATGAGCGGTACCCGGACATCAATGTGAAGAAAGAGCTGGAGCGGCCGGATTCCATTCTCCATCATTACCGCAAGCTGATTGCGCTGCGCAAAGAGCATGCTGTATTCACCCGAGGCGTATTCCGCAGAATGGATGAAGGACATCCCGAAGTGTTCGCTTATACGCGGACAGGAGAAGGGGAGGCGCTTGTTGTGGTCTCGAACTTCAGCAGCAAGGAGATTAGCTTCCGGTTCGAGGACAAATATTGGACAGACTTAAGCCATGCTGGCACGGACAAGCCTATAATCGGTAATACAGCCGATGCTCCTGCATTAACGCAAGAGCTTAAGCTGAGTCCCTATGCCTCCTATATGTGGTTAACAACATCTAATACGTGAGGAGTGATGATATGGCTATTGACCGCAAGAATGTAGAGGATATTGTACGGGCGGTTGGGGGCAAGGAGAATATTGAGGTCGCGACGCATTGCGTAACCCGGCTGAGATTCTCGCTCTATGACGAGAGCAAGGTGGATTCGGCAGCGCTGGACGCCAACGACCTTGTCAAAGGACAATTTTCCAGCCAGGGCCAGTTCCAGATCGTAATCGGTCCGGGAACCGTTGATAAAGTGTATGACGAGATGATTCAGCTGACCGGCGGAGCCCGTTCTTCCAAGGATGAGGTGAAATCGGCAGCGGCCCGTAAGCAGAATCCTCTGCAGCGGGCGATTAAGACGCTCGCCGATATTTTTATTCCGATCCTTCCGGCCATCGTAACCGCAGGTTTGCTGCTCGGGATCAATAATATTCTGACTGGACCGGGTATCTTCTTCAGCCAGTCGCTGGTTGACGTCTATCCGCAGTGGAAAGACATTGCGGCGATTATCAATACGATTGCCAGCACGGCCTTTACCTTCTTACCGGCCCTGATTGGCTGGGCGGCAGTGACCCGGTTCGGCGGCAGTCCGCTGCTAGGGATTGTGCTCGGACTCATTCTTGTCCATCCTGATTTATTAAGTGCCTACGGCTATGCCAGTGCTTCTACGGAAGGAACGGTTCCGACCTGGAATTTGTTCGGCTGGCATCTGGAGAAGATCGGTTATCAGGGACAGGTATTGCCGGTGCTGGTCTCGGCCTATATTCTGGCCAACATTGAGAAGTTCCTGAACAAGAGAGTCCATGACTCGATTAAACTGCTGGTGGTTGCGCCAGTGACTCTGCTGATTACAGGTTTCCTGGCGTTCACAATCATCGGACCGGTTACATTCGGCATTGCCAATGCGATCACTTCCGGACTGGTCTATGTGTTCGATCATTTCGCGATTCTAGGCGGCTTAATCTATGGCGGATTCTACGCGCTGTTAGTCATCACGGGGATGCACCATACCTTCCTGGCGGTTGACGTTCAGCTTATCGGCAGTGAAGGAGGCACCTTCCTCTGGCCGATGCTCGCTCTCTCCAACATTGCACAGGGGGCTGCGGCACTGGCGATGATGTTCGTCATTAAGGAACAGAAGACCAAAGGCCTTGCAGTGACGTCTTCAATTTCTGCCTTCCTCGGAGTCACCGAGCCGGCAATCTTCGGGGTCAATATCCGCTACCGTTATCCGTTCATCTTCGGGATGATCGGCTCTGCACTGGGCGGGGTTCTGCTCACAATTAACCAGGTCCGCGCTTCTTCCATTGGAGTAGGCGGGGTTCCCGGCTTCTTGTCCATCTTCCCGAACCAGTGGGGCGTATTCTTCGTAGGTATGGCGATTGTGCTGATCGTGCCGTTTGTGGCTACTGTGCTGTATGGCCGTGCCGTCGTCAGCCGTGCCGAGAAGAGTTCAGTTGCAGCCGCAGGCGCAACAGCAGCGGGAACAACAACGGTCAGCCCCCCGGCCGGACAAGATGAACTCAGCAGCCGCCGGTCCGTTCAAGGCTCACAGGAGCCGGTGAACATACTGGAGCTGGCTGCACCGCTCAGCGGCACGGCAGTACCGCTTGCGCAGGTACCCGATCCTGCTTTTGCCGAGGGGCAGATGGGTCAAGGGATTGCCATCGAACCTTCCGAAGGGAAAGTATATGCACCGTTTGATGCCACAGTCGCCCATGTAATCAAGAGCAAACATGCGCTTATTCTGGAGCATGCCAGCGGCGTGCAGGTGCTTATCCACGTAGGGATTAATACCGTGTCGCTCAAAGGCAGCGGATTCACCCAGCTTAAGAATATTGGGGATAAGGTGAAGGCCGGCGAGCTTCTGCTGGAATTCGATATGGATGCCATCCGCGCAGCTGGCTACCCGGTGATCACTCCAATCATCATCCCTGTAGGGCAGGAGATGGTGGAGAAGATTGAGGAGAAGACGGGACCGGCGACGGCGAAGCAGACCAGTATTCTGACCATCCATCTCAAGGGTTAACCCATTCAGTATAGGTTAAGACTTATAATTACAGGCAGAACAGCCCTCCGGGGCTGTTTTTCTTTAAAGCTGAGAAGCCGTACTTAAGAATTGAATCAATGCGTCCAAAGGCATGGCGTGATACAATATAGGGCGGTGATCTATAATGAGAGAAAATATATATTTGCAAATTTATAATGAATACAGTAACCAGATCCATTCCGGCCAGCTGCTGCCCGGGACCAAGCTGCCCTCCGAAAGTGAGCTGGCTGAAGCTTACAACACTTCGCGGGAAACGGTGCGCAAAGCGCTGAATCTGCTGTTCCGCGAGGGCTATATTAATAAAATTAAAGGCCGGGGCTCCTTCGTGCTGGATATGACCCGGATGGATTTTCCCGTAACCGGACTGATTTCATTCAAGGAAATGGCGGATACGCTGGGCGCTCCCTCGCGGACACTGGTGGAGGAGACTGTTCTGGAGCCGGCAGGCGCGGCGTTAGCCAGACAACTCCAGATTCCGCTGGATACTCCGGTATGGAAGGTAATCCGCGCCAGAGAGATTGAAGAAGAACGGATCATTCTGGATAAGGACTTTTTCCGGTCGGATATTGTGCCGTTCTTAAGCGCAGAGATCGCGGAAGGCTCTATCTATGAATATCTGGAAGTGAAGCTGGGGCTGAAGATCAGTTATGCGAAGAAGCTGATATCCGTGGAGCCTTCGACGGAGGAGGATCATCGCCTGCTTGATCTGAAGAAATACACTCATATTGTTGTTGTGCGAAACTATGTGTATCTGGAGAATACGGTGCTGTTCCAATATACCGAATCCAGGCACCGGCTGGATAAGTTTCAGTTTGTGGATTTTGCCAGACGGGTAAGACGGTAATAGGCCTGAAAGCGGCGCCTAGGAAATCAGCGGTAACGAAAAGTAAAACACATTTCCGGTACCGGGCAAGGTGTGAACCCCGATGTCCCCGCCATGTTCTTCAATAATGTATTTACAGATGGCCAGCCCAAGGCCAGCTCCCCCCAATTGGCTGGAACGTGATTTATCCCCGCGGTAGAAACGCTCGAAGAGGCGGGGCAAATGTTCAGGTGCGATTTCTGTGCCATTATCGCTCACGCTGACTTCAAGCCGCTTCCCGGTATGGGAAGCGGCTATGGTTATATGTGCCTCTTCACCTGCGTATTTGGTGGCATTGCCGACCAGGTTGTTAAATACCTGCGTGAGGCGGACCTCGTCTGCCCGCACCATTCCAGCCGGAAAGGGACGGACCACTGTTAATCTGGCTTTGCCCCCGGCAAATTCATATTCCAGCGGCCGCACGATGGATTCCAGCAGAAGGGCGCATTCCATCTCCCCGTAGTTCATTTGCAGCTGCCCCGACTCCAGCTCGGAGAAACGGAACAGATCCTCAATCAGATCGTTTAGCTTGTCTGTCTTGTCCCGGATGATCGATAAATAACGCTCGAATTTGATCGTATCCCGGGCGACGCCGTCCTGCAGACCCTCCACATATCCCCTGATAGATGAAAGAGGGGTTCTGAGATCATGAGAGATGCTCGCTATAAGCTCATTGCGTGCTTGTTCATAAGCGTCCTGGTTCACCTTGGATTCTAACAGACGGGTTCTCATCAGTTCGAACACAGCGCTGAACCTGCCCATTTCATCATTGGCCCGGTAAGTGATCGGGCAATCCATGTTGCCCTGCACAATCTGTTCTGCCACAAGCGTAAGCTCCCGGAGAGGCAGCAGAATTTTGCGGGTAATGATTCGGGTCATCCAAATCGTACAGCAGATAAGCGGGAGTGACACCATAATGATCACAGGAATCATTCCATTATAAGCTTCATCTGCCCGTGCGTTGTTATTGCCGGTACCAAGAGCTACAGATATGAGCAGCAACGGAAGCAGGATAATGATAAACATCGAAGCAACCATGGTGAAGCGGAGGCCCGGTTTCATCATTTAGTCCCCCCGTGAAATTTATAGCCTATGCCTCGAACGGTAAGAATGTACCGGGGATTTGCAGGATCAAGTTCGACCTTTTCCCGTATTTTTTTGACATGCACGGTTACCGTATTGAGATCCCCGTATTCGTGTATTCCCCAGGCACTCTCAAAAATCTGCTCACGGGTAAACACCTGATTGGGATGGATGGCAAGGAAGCGCAGCACCTCGAATTCCCTCGCGGAGAAATGAACGATCTCATTGCGTACCCGGACCTCATATGCTTTAAGATCAAGCTCCAAGCCGGGATATACGACTGAATTCTGTTGCTTGGAAGGTATGGCTAATCCATGGAAACGCCTCAGCTGAGCCTTTACCCTGGCCACAATCTCACCAGGACTGAAAGGCTTCACCACATAATCATCCGCTCCAAGACCGAGCCCCAGAATTTTATCGGAATCCCGTTTTTTTGCGCTGAGCATAATGATGGGAATATCAGACTCTGTACGTATACTGCGGCATACCTCCATGCCATCAAGCAGCGGCAGCATAATATCAAGGATAACCAGCTGCGGCTGAAACCTTCTGAAAGCCCGGAGCGCTTCTTCACCGTCTTGACAGAGAATCACCTCATATCGCTCTATCTCCAAATAATCCCTGATCAGCTCGGCAATCTCCAGCTCATCTTCGACAATCATAATCCGTTCACTTGCCATAGTAAGGACACACCCGTTTTCATAGGATTGTTGTTCTATATAAGACGCACTCAAGAGTTGAACTTGAAGCTTAGTCGTCACTGCGGTGAACATTTGGACTTCCGGCCGCTGTTGTCCCCAGATTTCTTGATTATTACCGCTGTCCGCGGTGGAAATCCGGTGACAAAGGCGGTCGCTACCGCTCCTACAGTTCCAAATTTCCCCTCCGCTTCTTTCGCTTTTTGTTAATTTTATTAGTGCGTCTTATATAAAAACCATCATATATGATTTGGATATTTCCGTAAATCAGGCCGGTTCAAAACCGATCATGGATAATATCAATAATGCGCCGGCAACAATGATCACCAGATAGAGGATGCGTTTTTTCATAATTAGGTCTCCTTTGAATTCTGTTTATTATTTGATTTCCATGTTTCTGAAGCTCATAATCCCCACCCAGGCAAATAAGAGAATAGTTGCAATTGGAATCAGAATAAAGAGAGCGAGTTCATATGTTGTCGGCTGGTAGGCGGTGATATCCATAAATAGCTTAAAAACGGTATGCTCATAAAATTCTCTGTACACAGCCCATTTCCCGCTCAGCCATTGTGAGATTGTATCGAAGAAAAGCAGTACCAGGAGCACCGCACCAATCGTTATGCCGCTTACTGTCGTTGTGACAGCGAACACGGCAACGATGGAAGCAAAGGCCGCTGCATATAGGATCGTGAAGGCAAGTGTGCGCAATAAATATAGGGGGGCATGAATTTCCGGGAGGCTGCCGAAGCCATTCAGCATACTGCCGGCTGCCACGCATATTACAGGGACGATGAGGGACAAAATGATGATTCCGGTAGAATAGGCCGTCAGCTTGGCAGCATAAATCTGCCCGCGGCTGTACCCCGAAGCAGCCGATATTTTCATAATCCCAAGGCCATGCTCATTTGAGAGGAAGAAGCCCCCCACTACGGCTAAAGAGACTTTAAGCACAAGCACATTAACTTGTACACCGTAGCCGAGCCCTGTAATACCACTGAAAACCTTCTGCTCTGAGCCCATATAATTTATAACTCCGGACAAGATGACCGCCACGAAGAAAAAAGTGAAACACAGAATCCGGAATGAGGGGTCTTTGTACAACTTGTACAGTTCAGACCGTAACAGGTTTGCCATTTGCCGCCCCTCCGATCAGCTTGGTATAATACCGCTCCAGCTTTTCGCCCATCGGCATGAACTGCTGGACTTCAAGACCTGCTGCAAACAGCTTCGCGGAGAGCTCGCCGGGACGGCCGAACGGTTCATACAAGCGGATGATACCGTCAGCATCTATCTCGTATTCCGTTGTCTGCCATTCTTCTTGTATAATTCCTAAGGCCCTCTCAGGTGAGTCCACCTTGATGTGCAGGTATTGCCTGCACTTGGCCTGCAGCTCGCTTACAGATAACTGCTCCAGCATCCGCCCGTTATGAATAATGCCGTAATCACTTGCAAGCAAATGGAGCTCACTCAGAATGTGGCTGGATATAAGAATGCTGATGCGCTTGTCTCTATTTAAATGAAGCAATAATTCTCTTAATTCAACAACCCCCACAGGATCGAGCCCATTGGTAGGTTCGTCAAGAATAAGCAGCTCCGGGTTGCCGAGCAGTGAGACCGCCAGACCCAGCCGCTGCTTCATACCCAAAGAGAAGTTGGCAGCGATTTTGCTGCCGGCCTGCTCAAGTCCTACTAATGATAACGTTTGGCGGATCTGAGACTTGTCGCGGATTCCCTTCTGCAGCCGGAATACCTCCAGGTTCTCTGCTGCTGTCAGATGAGGGAAAAGGGCGGGGGTCTCTATAGTCGTGCCAATCCTTTTTCTCGCCTGTACAAGCTTGGTACCTTCACGGTATCCGAATAATTCGATTTGGCCTGAGGTTGGCCTGGAAAGTCCTGCCGCTATCCGCATAAGGGTTGATTTTCCGGCGCCGTTCTGGCCTATGAACCCATAGATGCTGCCCCGGCGTATCGACATATCGACACGGTCCAGAGCAGGATGATTCTTGTAATGCTTCGATAATTGGTGTGCCTGAAGCACATATTCGCTCATGCGTTGTCCCACCCCACTACAGTTCTATGTATTTAATTTGTTTGCCGGCATTCTCTCATTCTAGCGGGCCGTTATAAACGTTCACCCCATCTAATCTGAACAAGCCATTAAGGCTTCATTAACATTTGATAAACATTCAGCAAAAAATGACCATTCCTCCAAGCAAAATGGCGAGCAGAGGCCCGTTGTTTGAATTACAATTTCGATAGGATGGCGATTCTCATAATTTTCGGGGTAAGTCCTTTATTCTGCGTATGGGAAATAATAATATCGGCTTGTAAAATGGTACTGAGGATTGTAAACGCTTGCGCACAATTTCAGGGAGGGTATTATGCACTCAACAAATGTCAGGAATCCTGTGATCCCGGGCTACTATCCAGATCCCAGTGTAGTCCGCGTAAATGATGATTATTATTTGATTAACAGCTCTTTTGAGTATTTCCCTGGCGTCCCTATCTTCCATAGCAAGGATCTCATTCACTGGACGCAGATAGGGCATGTATTGACCCGGCAATCCCAGGTGGATCTGCGGACAAGCGGCAGCTCTGACGGTATATACGCCGCTACGATACGCCATCATGCGGGCCGCTTCTATATGATCACTACGGATGTGCGGGGGATCGGTAATTTCTTCGTGACGGCGGACAAGCCGGAAGGTCCCTGGTCGGAGCCGGTTCTGCTGCCTTACGGGGGAATCGATCCGTCCCTGTTCTTCGATGAGGTTGGGCGCGCTTACGTGACTGTGCAGAATGGAGCCGGCTATGAATCCCATATTATCCAGTACGGGATTGATCCGGTGTCCGGTGAAGTGCTGTCGGAGCCTGTGGAGATCTGGCGGGGGGATGAGGGTCCATGGGTAGAAGGGCCGCATCTGTACAAAATCAAGGGCGTCTACTACCTGATGACGGCATCAGGCGGCACCGCCCGGGATCACCGGGAGATCATTGCCCGCAGCAGCAACCCTTACGGGCCGTTTGAGGATAAGCCTGAACCTATACTTACCCACCGCGGGCTGAAGGAGCATCCGGTTCAATGCCTGGGTCATGCGGATCTGGTGGAGGATATGTCGGGGAATTGGTGGGCCGTGTTTCTGGGCATGCGTCCGGTGGACGGTAAATACTCTCCGCTGGGCAGAGAGACCTTCCTGGCTCCGGTGACCTGGACGGAAGAGGGCTGGCCGGTGATTGACAACAATGAAGGAACAGTGGTCTCCGCTGAGGATGCAGGCCCGGACGACCGTGTTCAGCGGTTGGAGCTGGGCGGCAGCTTCGGGCCGGAATGGGCTTTTCTCCGCAGCTATGAGGAGGAAAGGTATTCCTGGACAGAGCAGGAGGGTAAACTTGCCATCCGGGGGAATGCCTATACGCTGGATGACGAGGCGCCGGCAGTGTTTGCCTGTATCCGCCAGAAGCATCACCGGATGGAGACGGGCGTTAATCTTGATTTTGATCCCGCGAAGGATGGGGAGTATGCCGGATTGGCCGCCCGCCTGAATAACCGGGGATACATCTTCTGGGGACTTGCCGGCAGGGAAGGCAGACGCGTAATTGAGCTTACCGTCAAAGACGGGGATCATAAGCAGGTGTACCATTACGCAGCAGGTAGCTCCGGGGAGGTCCGGCTCCGCCTTGGTTCGGACGGTGAAGTCTATACCTGCTCGTATTCGGAGGATGGGGTATCCTGGCAGGAAGCAGAGCAGCAGGTCCATGTATCTGTTCTGTCACCTGAGGTGAACGGCGGGTTCACCGGGGTCTGCCTGGGACTTCACGCCTCGGGAGAGGGGATGGATGCTGCGGCTCCAGGTTATTTTGCCGAATTCTATTACACAAATACCAAAGGAGATGTCCTATGACACGTTTGCCAAAACAAAATGAACCGCTCGTTACCCACATCTATACTGCGGACCCGTCCGCCCATGTCTATGAAGGGAAAATCTACATTTATCCTTCGCATGATCTGGATCATGACGGACCGGATAATGATAACGGGGACCAGTATGCCATGGAAGATTATCATATTCTGTCGCTGGAGAACTTTGAGTCGCCGGTAGTGGATCACGGCCAGGCGCTTCATCTGGATCAGATCCCCTGGGCCTCCAAGCAGCTCTGGGCTCCGGACGCAGCCTATAAGAACAATACCTATTATCTGTTCTTCCCGGCCCGTGACCACGACGGAATATTCCGGATTGGGGTGGCAACCTCTGCTTCACCGGCAGGCCCGTTTGACCCGCAGCCCGATTACATCGCCGGCAGCTATAGTATAGATCCGGCTGTATTGGTGGATGACGATAACAGGGCATATATCTACTTTGGCGGCCTTTGGGGAGGCCAGCTGGAGAAATGGCAGACAGGCACATTCGTGCCGGATGCGGAGGGACCTGCTCTGGATGCGCCGGCGATTGGACCGCGTGTGGCTCTGCTGAGCGAAGATATGCTGTCTTTTCAGGAGCAGCCTGCAGAGATTTCGATTGTGGATGAAGACGGTAACCCGATTCTTGCCGGTGATGAGCAGCGGAGATATTTCGAGGGGCCATGGGTTCACAAGTACAACGGTACTTACTACCTCTCTTATTCGACAGGAACACAACACACGCTGGTATATGCCGTCAGCCAGAATCCTATGGGGCCGTTTACCTTCAAGGGCGAGATTCTGTCTCCGGTCGTTGGCTGGACTACCCATCATTCGATTGTTGAGTTTGAAGACAAGTGGTACCTGTTCTATCACGACAGCTCGTTGTCGGGCGGCGTGAATCATAAGCGCAGCGTGAAATATACCGAGCTTAAATATAATGAAGACGGAACGATTAAGAAGATTAATCCTTATCCGGCCTCTGCTGAATCTGCGGAGTAATCCGCAGGCTCAGCAGCTTGCATGGCAGCAGAATCAAAGGGCAGCTTCCCCGCGGAGGCTGCTTTTTTGCTGTATGCAGAATGAATAATCCGGCAATAAAAATGCACGTTAGCACGTTAGAGTAAGCCCGGACAAATTGCCGATTCACGCGTAGAGACAGGGAGAATCTCTTGGTTTCTCATACCGGATTCGTACCGGCAGCGCTGAGATTCTTAAGTTCAGATTGTATCGGCATAAATGTTGTACGTAGTGCAACTTCGATACCCGGATATCCGGGTGTTTGGCAGGATTGTTGTACGAAATACAGCAATTGTCCCGTTAAACCGTCTGGAGGCGGCGAAATGATGCCTTTTGTACAACAATTTTGGATTTTGTTCTGCATAGTGAGGGGAATGTTGTATTTGGTGCAGGATTATTGAAAGTAATCTGTACAGCATCCATAGCCGGGAGCTCCAGCATATTCGGCAGGTTAAGCGGGCTTGTAAGACAGTAAACTTGGCTTTGGTAAGCAAGTCATTTGGCCAGGGACTGAACATTTCCTTTAATTTGGCCAGCGTATCTTTAATTTCGCTTCTATTAGATCCGGCAGAAACTGCTATATATTAAGCTTGGATAAAAAATAAGAGGAGGAGCAGTACTTATCAGAATGTAAGAATTTGTATGCTTCACGTTATAACTTATCCTTATATGAATGCGTTCTCATTAAACCGCTGGATTACCTGACAGAGCCGGAGATTAACCCAAGAATGAGGAGAGTGGACAATGGTATCTCATACCCGAACACCGAAACTTCACAAGCTAACTTCAACTGTGTTAAGCGCAGCGCTTCTGGTTACCCTGCTGCCGCAGACAGCCCTGGCCGGAGACACCTGGCCGTTCCAAGAGGAGAGTGCGCATGGGGCGAACCAGCCGAGCGTACATGGTTACACCAGTAATCAGATAGCGGACTGGAGTCCGGAGACGGATCAGGATGCGGAGCTTCTGCGTTCCCGGGTCCCGTTGCAGCAGCGGATTGCGCCCTTCAAGGCTACGCAGGCGAATCCGGACCTGAATCCGGATGTACAGATGATTAACGTAGCGGGAGACTATGGGAATGCATTCATCGAGAACGCTCCTTATACCAACAAGTTCGCACAATATCACTTCAATTTCTGGCAGTATATCGACTATTATTCCTATTGGCATGGTACGGCGACAGCATACACACCGCCGGAATATTATGACGATCTGGCCCAGTCCGACTGGCAGCAGAAATGGTTTGAATTCGGCATGCTGAACATCCCGAACCCAACCTACACCGATGCCGCGCACAAGAATGGCGTGATGTCTCTGGCTGGTGTTTTCTTCTCCAATAATGATCGGGGGCAGCAGACCTATAAACAAATGCTTGTGAAGGATGAGAACGGGAACTTCCCCGTAGCCGCGAAAATGATTGAAATGGCGCGTTACTTCGGCTATGATGGTTATTTCCTTAACCAGGAGGAGCAGAATCCGAACGTCGTGACCGCAGATATTCCGGATTACATTGCATTTATGAAAGCGCTGCAAAAGGGCGGGTTGTATGTCCAGTGGTATGATTCCTTGAATACAGCAACGGGCTCCAATACCTTCGCCAGAACGTTTAACGATAATAATATTTCTATGCTGTACGACAAGACAAGCAAGGAACAGGTCTCGAATTCTTATTTCTTTGATTATGGGATGGGCAGTTCGCAGATCAATGCAGCAACGAATTATCTGAATAATCTGAACAATACACAAGGGACTGATTTCAGCCTCTATGATGTCGGCTTCGCCGGACTGGAAGCTGGGAGGGACCGCTTCAAGAATGTGCAGGGCACGGCGCTAAGCAGCAAGCTGTCCGGCGGTGTTCCGCGGCTAAGCATGGCGACGCTGGGAGCCGACTTTGTCCATGCGGGCCTGGATGAGGATATGGGGAAAGCCTGGCCGGTGTCGAACCGGACGGATAACAAGTACCAGTGGATGACGAACCTGCGGGAGCAGCTCTGGTGGTCGGGACCCAATGTAAATCCTGATAATACCGCGGTATCTGCTGCGAACACTGTATCCGATGTGTATGCCGATAACCGCTATTGGCCGGGGATCGCTTCCGTAATCACGGAACGGTCAGTAGTGAAGGATTTCAGCTTCTACACGAATTTCAATACCGGCCACGGACTGTCCTATTATGTGAACGGAGCGGAATCCAGCGGAGACGAGTGGTCGAATATGAGTCTCCAGGATGTCCCGGTAACCTGGCAATGGTGGCAGGACACATCGGGCAACCGCTTGGAGGTAGATTTCGATTATGGCCCGGAATATGAGTTGTCCGCCAATCCGCGGATGAATTATGAGCAGATCGGCGGCTACAACGGCGGCAGTTCCCTGGTGGTGAACGGGGCACTGGATCAGGAGAACTTCCTCCGGCTGTATAAGAGTGACCTGGCTGTAAAGGCGGACTCTAAGCTGTCCATTGTTTATAACAAGCCTTCGGCTGACGATGCTTCGGTAATGAGTGCGGGTCTGATCTTCCGGGACAACCCGGCTGAGGTGGTTAAGGTTCCTCTGGCGGACAGCGGCAAACAAACCGCAGGCTGGGTGGCCCGTGAAGTTAGCCTCGGGGCTTACGCCGGACGGGAAATCGCTGCTCTCGGCCTTGTATTTACACCCGGACAGAGTACGATTGCGGATTATCAGGTGAATATCGGCCAGCTCCGGATCCATGACGGCTCGGCTGTCAAACCTCCGGCTCCTGAGGGTCTCGCGATTGCGCAGGCTTTGTCAGGCACAGATGAAATGATCGTGAATTGGGAGATGGACCCTGATTATTCCAAAGTGAAGCAATACAATATATATGTGAACGATATCTATATGGGCGGCAAATATGACGAGATGTTCTATATCAAAAAGCTGCCGTCCAAAGCCGGTGTCCTCAAGGTTGTTCCGGTAGGGGCGGACGGGCTGGAGGGGGACGCAGCCAGCTTGTCCTTCGACCTGAATTCGGCGGTCTCGAATATTGAAGCAGCGTCTGCTGCGGATGGGGATTTACTGGTCAAATGGTCGAATCCCGGTTCCGCCCAGGGTGCGGTTAAGGTTACAGTGAAGTCGACCAACTGGATTACCACGCCTGAGCCGGTCTTGCAGGAACTGACCTTGCCCGAGGGTACAACTTCAGCCCTGTTCCCGAACATGCCGGTGAACGGAGACGAGTATACCGTTACGGTCCAGGCTGGCAATACGGATAAGGTAACCTATAACGGGACCTTCACCGATAAGGTGTCCGAGCCCTATGCGGAGAATTGGTCGTGGAACGGCAATACGCTGAACCTGCCGATGCCGAACGCCAGGGACTGGCGGTATATGTATATTAATGAAGACGGCAAGGACAGATCCTTTCCGGTAACCTATTTGTCGGATGCTGCTGCGAACAAGCCTATGATTATCCGCGGCCGCACGACAAAAGCCAGTCTGAGCTTTACCTCAACAGCTAAAGTGGTAACAGCGGTGATGGAGGATTACAGCGGGAACAAGTCCCGGCCTGTATACCTTAGAGGGCGCTATGATATCACCTTTGATGCTAACGGGGGAAGTCCGGCCGGAACAGTAGTTCAGGCTGTGTACGGGGAGTACTTGAATGCTCCGGCTGTAACGAAGGAAGGTTACGAGCTGGAGGGCTGGTACAACGGTGCCGAGAAATGGGATTTTGCTGCCCGGACGGTACCTGGTGAATTAACGCTGACGGCGAAATGGGCCCTCAAGGCCCCGGAGGTGCAGATTGTCAGTGAAGGCTCGCTGCGGGCGGGCGGGACTGGTGTGCTGCGCGCCGCCGGCAAAGGGGCAGGCAGTCTATCCTACACTTGGTATGTGGACAGGGGAGAGGGCTATGGCGAACCGGCCGGAACGGGGGAGGTGCTGACGCTTCCGGAGTTGTCGGAGTCGATGAGCGGCTACCGGTACAAGGTAGTCGTGACAGGCGAAGGCGGCTTGACCGGTGAGCAGGAATACCTCCTGCAGGTGCTTCCGGCTGAAGCAGAATGGACTCTTCCGGCATTCGTGACCGATCTGCCGCCTCTGCTGGAGACAACCGGAGGGGAAGCTGTAACGCTGCTGGTGGATCTGACAGGAGATGTGGAGTCCATCGCCTGGGAGATGAAGCGCGCGGACGGCGGGGATTGGCTGCCGGTTCCGGATGTTACCGGAGCGGTGTACCGCTTCACTCCGGGAGTGGAAGATGACGGGATGCAGTACCGTGTGGTGCTGACCGGCAAAGCGGAGCTGAATGCAGAACGTATCACCGGAACGGAGCTTAAGCTCAAGGTCTATCCGGCGCATGAACTCCCGTCGGTTCAAGCATTTACGGCCACGGTTAATCCGGTACCAGAGGGTGATCCGGTAACCTTCAGCGTAGTTGCCGCTTCAACTTACGGGGAGCTGAGCTACCGCTGGCTGAAGAATGACCTTGTACTGGAGGGTGCGCTTGGAAGCAGCCTGACCATCGGACAGACTCAAATTGCTGATGCGGGGGCGTACCAGGTTGAGGTGACCAATACCCGCATCATTGGTAACCGTACTTATACGGATGCGGTCCGCACGGAGCCGATTGCTCTGAGCGTCAACCGCCAAGCCGTGACGCCAACGAATCCTCCGGTGACAACAACAAGTCCGCCGTCAGTAACGGCGAAGCCTGCGGCAACACCACAACCAGCCGCAACGCCGGGTCCTTCGGCTGCAGTCATTACCGCCGCCCAGCTTAGCAGCTCTGCGGTGAACGGGGTAGTTACAGTGCAGATAGGGCAAGCGGCTGTCATTGAGCTTCCGGTGGATGCCGGGGCGCTGCTGGGAACCCATTCCCTGCGTGTGCAGGGAGACGGAATCGGGCTGGTGCTGGCGCCGGCGCTGCTGAAGCAGCTGGCGGAAGTCCTGCCTGCTGATCAAAGCGGCGGCGCAAAGATCCTGCTGAAGGCGGAATTGAAGGCGCTGGATGAAGTGAAGCTGAAGACGGAGGCCGGCGTAACGCTGAGAGGCAAGCTGATCGATTATGAGCTGTATCTGACCGGGGCGGATGGAACGGCGCACCATCTTGAAGCTTATACAACTCCAGTGAGTCTGGTATGGCAGGCTGACGGACTTACGCCGAAGCTGCTTGGCCTGTACCGTGCGGGAAGTGACGGCACACTCGCCTATCTGGGCGGGGCGGCAGAAGACGGCGGGCTCACGGGACTTCTGGACGGCGGCGGCACGTATGCGCTGCTGGAGTATTCCAAGCAGTTCAGCGATGTTCCGGTCACGCACTGGGCCTTTGAAGCCTTGCGTGAGCTGTCTGCGAAGCATCTGATCAAGGGGATATCAGAGCAGGCTTATCAGCCGGGCCGCAATATTACCCGGGCTGAATTCGTGCAGCTGATGGCGGGCATGCTGCAGCTAAGCGGCAGCGGCACTACTTCCTTCGCCGATGTTCCGGCAGGCGCCTGGTATCAGAGTGGGCTCTCCGGCATGGTCCAGGCGGGGCTGATTACCGGCCGTACGCCGGAATCCTTCCAGCCGTCTGCGGAGATCAGCCGCGAAGAGATGACCGTCATTCTGATGCGGGCTTACCGGCTGCAGCAGGGTTCAATCCCGGCCGCAGCGGGCAGCCTGACTATTAAGGATGCTGCGGATATCTCGGACTGGGCAGCGGATCAGGTGGCTGAAGCGGCAGCGCTTGGCCTCGTGAGAGGGCGGGCTGACGGAACCTTTGCGCCCAAAGCCCCTGCCACCCGTGCAGAAGCTGCGCAGCTGCTGCTGAATTATTTGAATTAAGCCTGGCGGGCGGTAAGGAATTACCGCCCGCTTGCAAGCCATAAACAAGGCGCTCACTCCTGAACAGTATTAGGGGGGAGCGCTTCTTGTGTATCATAATGACAGGCGTAAGCCAGCAAATGTTAAGGAGGTGGACTATGCGGAGTAATTCCCTGTACCGCAAGTATTTTAAAGATAATATGTTTATGCGGTTTACCCTTATCGTATCCTGTATCTTCATTGCAACGATCATTGCCTTCTCGTATCTGGTGCTGATGCTGATCTCGGATTCTGCGGTGCAGCGGCAGATGGATATCCAGCGCAAGACGATGGAGAGCATCAGCAACTATGTGGAGAACAAATACCAGTCCGTCCAGGATATGATGCGTGATGTCTACCGGGACGGGAGTCTGGCGAGCAACACCACATTTCTGCTGGAGCATCCCTTCGGCGAATATGTCGAGCACCGGCTGGACCGCTACCTGCTCGGGGATCAGTCTACGTCTAACGCTGTGCAGTATTTCCAGAACAAGATCGACGATGATCCGGATATCCGCAGCCTGATGCTGTACAGCGCCAATCAGCAGGTGATGTACTATTATGACAACCGCAGACAGTTTGACCGGGTATCGACCAATGCGGCCCATTCCTTCGTCCCTGATTCGATGGTTCTGGATGAGGAGAGCCTGGTGTCCGTGCCGAATATTTGGGTGCTGAAGAGCATCGGCATGCAGAGAACCCCTATGTTCTCGGTGAAAATCCCCATTACCAACAAGTCGTCGCTGCTCAATATCGGCCAGATGCTGGTCTACTTTGATTCCGAATCCATCTGGCAGGCGATGAATAATTATAAGCAGGATTTCAAAGGCGAAATTCTTGTGCTCTCTGCCCAGAATGAAGTCATCTTTGACACTTCGGGTCAAGGGTACGGCCGGAAATATCTGCAGCTGCAAGGGGCGAACTCCGGGGAAGAAATCTCCATGGACGGGATGGTGGCGACCCGCCTGACCCAGAGCCAGGCGGGTTACACGGTGGTCAGCCTGATCTCTAAGAAGGAGCTCGCCGAAACCTACAGCAGTGCGCGCAATACCATTGTTACGATTGCCCTCGTATGCATCCTGTTCGCAGTGCTGCTGCCGGCGATGTTTATTTCGAATTTTGCCAAACGGACACACCGCATCATCCGCTTCACCCGCAAGGTCAAAAACGGGGATTTGAACACCCGGATCGTAGACAACCGTGAGGATGAATTAGGCCAGATTGCCAAGAGCTTCAACAGCATGCTGGATGAACTGAACCAGTATATTGATCAGGTGTACAAAGCTGAAATCAAGCAGAAGCATACGGAAATCGCTACCCTGGAGGCTAGGGTGAATCCGCATTTTCTCTATAATACGCTGGAGGTTATACGGATGCGGGCGATTTCCAGCGGAGCGAAGGATGTCGGCGAAATGATCTACAGCCTGTCTGTGCTCTTCAAATCGTATGTCCGCCCGAAGGCGAAATATACGTTCAAGGATGAGCTGGAAGCCTGCCGTATGTACCTGGAGCTGTTCCGGATCCGTTACAAGGACCGGTTCGCTTATACCATCGACTGCAGTAAAGAGCTGGAAGGTCTTCCTGTACTCAAAATGTCCCTCCAGCCGGTAATCGAGAACTACATTCTGCATGGCATGCGCACCGGACAAACCGGTAACGTGATCAGCATCAGGATCCATCCCGATGATAACAACAATATACGGGCTGTAGTCACGGACAACGGCCTGGGCATTGCCGGGGAGAAGCTGGACCGGCTCCGGCTGGGGCTGGAGGATAACCGGGAATTGTCCGGATCAGAGTCGTTCGGGCTGCGGAGCATCCATGAACGGCTAAGGCTGATGTACGGCAAGCCGTACGGGGTTGAGCTGGCTAGTGAACAAGGAGCAGGCACCGAGGTCACCATTACTTTTCCATATCCCGTTAAGGAGGAGACAGAGCATGTATAAGGTGTTTATTGTCGATGATGAGCCGTTCATTCTTAGCGGCCTGCAGGATATATTGGACTGGGAGCGGCTGGGCCTCACGATTGTGGGACAAGCCGAGAACGGGCAGGAAGCGCTGGAGCAGCTGCGCGAGGTGCCTGCCGATATTCTCATTACCGATATATCCATGCCCGTGATGACCGGCCTTGAGCTGATCCGTGCTGCCCAGGAATTCCTTCCGGAGCTGAAGGTGGTTGTGCTGAGCGGCTATGATGAATTCATCTATGTCAAAGAAGGCCTGTCGCTCGGCATTGAGAATTATCTGCTCAAGCCGATCAACCTGGAGGAATTCCAGAGTACGCTGGAGACGATTGCCGAGAAGCTGAATGTCTCCAGACTCGATACGGAGTGGTATGAGTATACGAACTCCGTGCTGAAGGATAATGTGCTGCTGCGCTGGATGCGGAGGCAGATTGATCCTGAAGAGCTGTCCGAACGGCTGAATCTGCTGGGCTTGTCAATCAGCAGCCGTTATATTCAAGTTGCGCTGGTCCAGGCGGAGCCGGCCACGGAAGCCTTCCGGAAGAATGCCGCCGCTCTAGTCGGTGCCCATGCTTCGTTCTTCATGTTCTGGGACTCGGATAGTGATCTGGTGCTCATACATAATTATGCGGACGAGAGCAGAGGGGCGGAAGAGATGGCCTCCATTCTGCAGGAGATCACCGGCTTAGGCGCTCCCGGCCAGCGGCTGCGCGTTGCGGTTGGAGCCGTCATGGACGGGGTGCAGGCTGCTCCGGCCAGCTATGAGCAGGCGAAGCAGGCTCAGGAATTCCTGGAAATCTACCCGGAGCGCAGCCTGATCTATTATGAACAGCTGAAGGAGCGCAAGGAAGATATTGAAGCGGCCTTACCGGAGGACTGGAGCGAGTATTCGAAATTAATTATGGCCAAGAATCTTCCGGCGCTGACCGGGCGGCTCGAATTGTATTTCTCTGCGAAATGTATGGAGGGGCTGACCCCCGAGCTGCTCCGGGAGATTTCCCTGGAATGGATTCTGTATTTCCGCATGCTGATTAAAGAGATCCGCAGTGAAATGGAGCGGGAGCTTATTGCGCAGGGGCTGACCGCGATACACAGGGCGAATTCACTGCCGGGCCTGTCCGCTGCTGTCATGCAGACAGCCGGAAGCATCATCGAACTGCTGGACCGTGAGCTGAAGAGCCCGGTTGTGAACCAGGTGCTGAATTATATTGAGAAATCCTACAGTGAGGATCTGTCGCTGAAGAAGCTGGGCTTCATGTTCAATATTCACCCGGTGTATCTCGGACAGCTGTTTCACAAAATGACCGGTGAATCGTTTGCGGAATATATGAACCGTTACCGGATTGAGAAGGCGAAGGAGCAGCTCCGCTCGACAAACCACAAGGTACATGAGATCGCGCGAAGTGTCGGCTACTGGGAGATGGGCTATTTCTACAAACAATTTAAGAAATACGTTGGCATCTCTCCGACAGAATTCAAGGGGCTGCTCTAAGGCAGCTCCTTTTTGTAAGATAGATGTTATGTTTGAGGGTATTTTTCTTTACTTCATACATGAATTTATATAGTTTCTCTTCTATTTGAAAATGCTTTCATCTTATAAAGTAAACGTATAGCTCATGGAAACCTGCAGCCGGGAATGCCCGGCGGGCCTGGATTTCCGGACGGCTAATTAAAAGGGGGTACGGCAAATGAGTAAGAAAAAGAAACACTTCTCCTTGTTGTTGACAACGCTTTTAACATTATCACTGGCGCTTAGCGCATGCGGGGGGAACAACGCCAAGAATACGAATACGGGCGGAGAAACTGCATCGGGGACGAACACAGCGGCCACATCTGAAACCAAGCCTTCGGAAGATCCCGTAGAACTGATCTGGTACACCATCGGGGCACCGCAGAAGGACCTGAACAAAGTTGTTGATGAAATTAATAAATACACGCTGGACAAAATCAATGCCACACTCGATGTGAAGATGATTGACTTCGGGGATTACACGCAGAAAATGCAGGTCATGGTTGCCTCGGGCGAACCGATGGATATTCTGTTCACCTGTTCCTGGGCGTTTGATTATGTGCAGAATGCCCGCAAAGGGGCGTTCCTGCAGCTGGATGATCTGCTGAAGAATCAGGGCAAAGGCATCGTGGATGCCATTGATCCGGCCTTCCTGGAAGGCTCCAAGGTGGACGGCCATAACTATGCGATTCCGGCCAATAAAGAGCTGCCTGCGCAAGAGGTATTCCGCTTCAACAAAGAGCTGCTGGACAAATACAAGCTTGATCTCACCAGCGTGAAAACGATGGCAGATCTCGAGCCGCTGCTCAAAACAATCAAAGACAACGAGCCGGAGATTACCCCGTACGCCATGGTCAAGGACTTCATGCCGATTATGCCGTTTGACTATATCATCGAGAAGATGCCTATGGCGGTATACATGGACACCAAGGACTATAAAGTAGTGAACATCCTGGAAACCCCGGAAATCAAGGAAGCGCTGAAAACCGTCCGCAAGTTCTATCAGGCAGGCTACATCTCTCCTGAAGTAGCTACAACATCGTCGGTGGATGACTTGTACAAAGCGGGTAAATGGTTCACCGACCGGGCTGCCACCCAGCCGATGGCTGACAATCTGTGGAGTGCAAGCTACGGTTATCCGGTTGTGTCCACGCCGGCCAGCCAGCCTTACATCTACAACTGGTCCGTTATGGGGTCCATGCAGGCCATCTCCGCCAACTCCGAGCACCCTGAGAAAGCAATGGAATTCCTGAACCTGCTGAATACAGATCCTGTATTGCGCAACATGATTGATTCCGGTATCGAAGGCGTCCATTACGAGAAAATCAGCGACAACATGATCAAGAACCTCCCGGATGCGAAGAACTACGATATGCCGACCTTCTCACTGGGCAACATTATGATCAACTACCTGAATGAAGGCGACCCTGAGAACAAATGGGAAGAATTCAAGAAGTTCAATGATTCCGGCATCAACGCGCCGCTGCTTGGCTTTAACTTCGATACGTCCAACATCACGAATGAAATTGCTGCCGTTCAGAACGTGAAGGAAGAATTCTGGGCACCGCTGATGACAGGCTCGGTAGATCCGGAAGAGTATCTGGCCAAGGCCAATGAGAAATTCAAAGCCGCCGGTCTGGATAAAATTATTGCCGAAGCACAAACACAGCTCGACGCCTGGAAAGCAGCGAACAATAAGTAGCAGGTAATTCAAGATCGGGCGGGTGATTAGACTTGGCCCGATCTTTTTGTATTAACGGAAGAATTTTCCGGCAAAGGAGGAACTGGGAGCATGGGGAAAATAGGAAAGTCCGCTAAAGATATTGTCAGAAATAAAGTGCTGCTGTTTATGGTTCTCCCGGGCGCACTGTGGTTTTTGTTCTTCTCCTACCTGCCTATGGTGGGTACGGTCATTGCGTTTAAGGAATACCGGTTCAGCAGGGACGGGTTCTGGGCCAGCATTATTAACAGCAAGTGGGTCGGCTGGGATAACTTCAAGTTTCTGTTCAGCACCAACGATGCTTTTCTGATCACACGCAACACGCTTCTATATAATACGGCTTTCATTATCATTGGCCTGATCCTGTCGGTGCTGCTGGCAGTTGTGCTGTCTGAGATTACCAATAAAAAGCTGGCCAAGCTCTATCAGACTGGAATGTTCCTGCCGTATTTTCTGTCCTGGGTCGTTGTAGGCTACTTTGCCTTCAGCTTTCTGAGCTCGGAGCGGGGACTGCTTAACGCCTTATTCGGCAGCAAAATCTCATGGTACTCCGAATCGAAATACTGGCCGTTCATTATTATATTCGTCTATCTTTGGAAGGCTGTCGGCTACAACAGTGTGGTCTATCTGGCCGCCATCATGGGCATCGACAAGTCCCTGTACGAAGCATCGATGATCGACGGGGCCAGCAAGTTCCAGCAGATCCGCAATATTACGCTGCCGCTGCTGAATCCGATCATTATCATCATGACTTTGCTTGCGATCGGGAAGATTTTTTATGCCGATTTCGGGCTGTTCTATCAGGTGCCACGGGATTCGGGGACACTCTACAGCGTGACCAATGTTATCGATACGTATGTGTACCGCGGGCTCAAGACTACCGGCGAGATCGGGATGAGCACGGCTGCGGGCTTATATCAATCCGTGGTTGGCTTTGTACTGGTCATCACCTCGAATTACATCGTGCGCAGATTCGATAAGGACAGTGCATTATTCTAGGGAAAATGAAGGAAAGTGAGGTCATCCAATGTCTGCTAATGCTGTGAAATCGCGCGATTTTCACCGGCTGTCGTCCGTGTGGAATATCATCTTCAACTGTATCGCCGGAGGCTTTGCCATACTGTGCATCTTCCCGTTTCTGTTCGTAGTCCTCATCTCCTTCACTGACGAAGGTTCGCTTGCGCGGGACGGCTATCAATTAATTCCGGCCAAATGGAGTCTCGAAGCCTACAAATATGTATTTGGCTCGGGGGATACGCTGCTCCGTTCCTATGGGGTGACGATTGCTGTTACCGTAATTGGCACGCTGGTCAGCCTGCTGCTTATTTCACTCTATGCCTATGCCATTTCCCGTAAAAGCTTCAAATACCGCAATTTCTTCGCGTTTTTTGCTTTCTTCACCATGTTATTTAACGGCGGGCTCGTGCCTACCTATATTATCGTGACGCAGCTGCTGGGCCTGAAGGACAGTATCTGGGCGCTGGTGCTGCCGCTGGCGGTCAATGCTTTTTACATTATGATTCTGCGGACCTTCTACATTACCAGCGTGCCGGATGCCCTGATCGAGTCGGCCAAAATCGACGGTGCCGGAGAGTTCCGCACCTTCCTGAGAATTGTTCTGCCGCTGTCCCTGCCCGGCCTGGCTACAATTGGCCTGTTCAGCACGCTCGGGTACTGGAACGACTGGTTCAATGCTCTGCTCTATATTGATAATCCCAATCTGGTGCCGCTGCAGTCGATGCTGATGCGGATTGAGACCAGTATGCAGTTCATTATGCAGAATTCGCAGAACAGCTCACTCAGCCTGGAAGCGATGCGCTCCATGCCTCAGGATACTTCACGTATGGCAATGGTGGTGCTGGCTACCGGGCCCATTATATTCGCGTATCCGTTCTTTCAGCGTTACTTCATCCAGGGCCTTACCATAGGTGCAGTTAAAGAATAGGAGTTCAACAGGAGAAAGGGTGTGGGGAACCGGATGTTATATAGAGATCATACGAAGCCTGCCGGAGAGCGTACAGAGCATCTGCTGGGGCTGATGACACCGGAAGAGAAGGTTGGCCAGCTGATTCAGCTGTTCGGGTGGCAGACCTATGAATATACAGAAGGCAGCGTAGAGCTGACAGAAGATTTCAAACGCCAGGTCCGTGAAGGCGGAGTTGGCGCATTATATGGAACCCTGCGGGCAGACCCCTGGACGGGAGTCACCCTGGAGACAGGACTTGGGCCGCGTGCCGGAGCCGAAGCGGTGAATGCGATCCAGCGTTATGTGCTGGAGCATTCCAGGCTGGGCATTCCCCTGCTGATCGGGGAGGAATGCTCGCATGGTCATATGGCAATCGGGGCAACCGTATTTCCGGTCCCGCTGCTGATCGGCAGCACCTGGAATGTGGAGCTGTACCGGGAGATGTGCCGGGCCGTGGCGCTGGAGACCCGGGCGCAAGGCGGGGCGGTTACGTATTCTCCCGTGTTAGATGTGGTGCGTGATCCGCGCTGGGGCCGTACCGAGGAATGTTTCGGAGAAGATCCGTATCTCATCGGCGAATTCGCCGTGGCTTCCGTGGAGGGGCTGCAGGGCGAGGAGCTGGCCAGCGGGTCCAGTGTGGGGGCGACTTTGAAGCACTTTGTGGCTTATGGCAGCTCCGAGGGCGGCAGAAATGCCGGTCCGGCGCATATCGGCAAGCGGGAGCTGCTTGAGGTCGATATGTATCCGTTCCGCAAGGCGGTGGAAGCCGGTGCGGTGTCCATCATGCCGGCGTATAACGAGATTGACGGCGTACCGTGCACAACCAATGAGGAGCTGCTGCGGGATGTGCTGCGCGGGGAATGGGGCTTCGGCGGCCTGATCATTACCGACTGCGGCGCGATTGATATGCTGGCGGCGGGCCATGATACGGCTGACGGCGGCGAAGATGCGGCTGTGCAGGCGCTCCGCGCCGGGATAGATATGGAGATGTCCGGCGTCATGTTCGGCCGGTATCTGCTCGACGCTCTGCGCAACGGCCGTTTGGAGGAGAAGCTGGTGGATGAGGCAGCCGCGCGTGTGCTGGAGCTGAAGTTCCGGCTGGGGCTGTTCGACCAGCCGTTTGCGAATCCCGATCTGGCGGAGCGTGTGACCGGAAGCCCGGAGCATGCGGAGCTGGCACGGAACATAGCAGCAGAAGGAATTGTGCTGCTGAAGAATAACGGTATCCTCCCCTTGTCTGCGGGCATAGGCAAAGTGGCTGTCATCGGACCCAACGCGGATACCGGCTACAATCAGCTCGGGGATTACACCTCCCCGCAGCCGCGTGACCGGGTGGCGACGGTGCTGGCCGGAATACGGGCTAAGCTCTCCGCGGAGAAGGAATTGGTACGCTATGCGCCGGGCTGCCGGATCAAAGACAGTTCCACCGAAGGGTTCGAGTCCGCGCTCCAGGCTGCGGCTTGGGCGGATACGATCGTTCTCGCACTGGGCGGGTCGAGCGCCAGAGACTTTGGCGAGGGCAGCATTGATCTGCGGACCGGAGCCTCGAAGGTGACGGAGAACGAGCTTAGTGATATGGATTGCGGCGAAGGCATCGACCGGATGTCCCTTCAGCTGTCCGGCGTCCAGCTGGAGCTGATGAAGCAGCTGAAGGCGCTCGGCAAGCCGGTGGTGGTTGTATATATCAACGGCCGTCCCGTTGCCGAGCCGTGGATCGATGAGCAGGCGGATGCCATTCTGGAAGCCTGGTATCCCGGGCAGGAGGGCGGCCATGCCATTGCGGACATTCTGTTCGGCGATGTGAATCCGTCAGGCAGATTGACCCTCTCCTTGCCTGCGGACGCGGGACAACTGCCCGTATATTATCTGGGCAAACGGTCCCGTGGTGCACGGTATCTTGAAGGGGATTCTCAGCCGCTCTACCCCTTCGGCTTCGGACTCAGCTATACCGAATTCAGCTACACCGGGCTTCAGGTAGAACCTGCTGAAATCCGGGCCGACGGAACGGCTGAAGTTACTGTGGAAGTAGAGAATACAGGCTCCCGCAGAGGTGCGGAGGTCGTGCAGCTATATATTTCCGACCGGGTCAGCAAGGTGACCAGACCGGCCAAAGAATTGAAAGGGTTCCGGAAGATTTACCTGGAGCCGGGGGAGAAGCAGACGGTTACTTTCAGGCTCAGTGCAGATCAACTGAGCTATATCGGGCCGGAGTACAAGCCGGTGGTTGAACCGGGGATCTTCCGGATCGGAGTAGGAAGGAACGTCAACGATACGCTCGATATGGAGCTTGCAGTTATGGAGGAGCAGATATGAAACGTATAGACATGGAGCGAATAGACAGGTTTATCCGTGAATTATCGCAGCAGCAATGGCTGGAATACCGCGTGGTTGAGGACTGGCAGGTGTTCTCCACAGCCTACCGGCAGCCGGGCCATTATGATGAGCTGCAGCCGTATCCGGGCAGTGAAGCCTTCGGATTGTTCCCGAGTGTGCAGGGAACTACTTATATGTTCCGTACAACGCTCGATATTCCGGAGGAATGGCCTAGAGCAGACACGGGACTGATCTTCCGTTCGGGCGGAGAAGGGCTGCTGCGTGTGGGCGGAGCTTCCCGCCAGGGACTGGACCGCAATCATACCTTCGCTTCCCTTGATCCGGAGGCCGACGGACGAAAGCCGGAGATTGAGATTGAGCTGTATGATCCGGTTCCCGAGCCCGATGACCCGCTGAATAAGCAGGCGGTGATCCAGCCGCCGGTCCGGTCCATAACCGCTGCACTCGTTAGGGTTAACCTGCCTGTGCAGTCGCTGATGTACACCGTGATCGTGATCCGTGATTCGGCGCTGCTGCTGCCGGAGCAGGACTTCAGGCGGGCACGTATCCTGGAGGCGCTGTATCAGGCGATGGATGCTTTTGTCCTTATGGGGCCAGAAGCAGCAGGGGACAGCGGCGGAATCGAAGGCATCGAGCAGGAGCTGACCGGAAAGGTCCGGGAAATCGGCGGCAACAGTGAAGGCTTCATTCATATGGTCGGGCAGTCGCATATCGATATCGCCTGGCTGTGGCCGGCGCGGGAAACTGTGCGCAAGGCCAGCCGTACATTCTCGACGGTTCATGCGCTGATGGAGGAATATCCGGAGTACCGCTATGCCCAGAGCCAGCCGCAGCTGTTCGCTTATCTGAAGGATAACGACCCTGAGCTGTATGAGAAGGTGAAGGCGCGGATCCGTGAAGGACGCTGGGAGCTGGTCGGCGGCATGTGGGTCGAGCCTGACCTGAATATTCCCAGCGGTGAGTCCCTGATGCGGCAAATGCTGTACGGGCAGCGGTTCTATCAGGAGGAATTCGGACTGCGTTCCGAGATTGAATGGCTGCCGGATACCTTCGGTTATTGCGCCTCCCTGCCGCAGATCCTGAAGCACGGCAAGGTCCGCTATTTCATGACAACCAAGCTCGGCTGGAATGATACGAATCTGTTCCCTTACGATTTGTTCTACTGGGTAGGCATAGACGGAACTGCACTCTTGTCCTACATGAACCACGGCGTAAATGAGAATACGCTGCCGAAGGATATCCATGAGCACTGGCAGTCCTACCGGGAAAAAACGGTCCACAGCGAGCAGATGCTGCTGTACGGACACGGTGACGGGGGCGGCGGAGTTACGCGGGAGATGCTCGAATATATCAACCGTTCGGAGCTGATGGTAGGCCAGCCAGCTTCAACCTATAGTACGGCGGCGGATTTCTTCGCCGGCATTGAGCAGGCTAAGCCGGAGCTGCCGGTCTGGCAGGGCGATCTGTATCTGGAGCTGCACCGGGGTACCTATACGACTCATGCCAAGAATAAACGCAATAACCGCAAGGCGGAGATTCTGTACCGGGAAGCAGAAGTATGGCAGACACTGGCCGGAGACCGTATGCAGCCTGACCTGCGCGAAAAGACAGGCCATGCCCTGCATAAAGGCTGGAAGCTGATCCTGCTGAATCAGTTCCACGACATTATTCCGGGTTCCTCGATTCCCGAGGTCTATCAGACTTCGGACAAAGAGTACCGGGATATCTTCAATCTGGGAGAGGACAGTCTGAAGAGTGTCATGAAAGCGGCTGTATCCGGGATCGACACCCGGGGAGAGGGCAAGCCTTTTGTCATTCTGAACAGCCTGGGCTGGACCCGGGATATGGTGGTTGAGCTCCAGGCGGCCGGAGACGGAGCAGATAACACTGCTGCCGCCGTATATGACCGGAACGGAATGCGGCTGGCCGCGGAGCCGGTTGCAGATGGAGAGTCAGCCGTTCTCCGCATCCGGGTTCCGGAGGTTCCGGCGTTCGGGTATGCAACCGTGTGGCTGAGAGATGAGGAACATCCAGCGTTGCGCGGAGATGGCAGAGTTGACGGTAACGGCGAGGTTGGCAGCGATAGCAGAGATGAGCCGGCACCGGTTGAAGCATCGAATGAAGCTTCGGTTGCAGCTTCGTTCGGCCAGGAATGGGAAACCGGATATTACCGGCTCCGGTTCAATGAACAGGGTGAGATCATCAGCCTGTATGACAAGGAAGCCGGGCGTGAGATCGTCAAGCCCGGTGAGCGCGCGAACCGCCTGCATTTCTTCCATGACCGTCCTGTGCTCTGGGACGCATGGGATCTGGACAGCCGGTATGAGGAGCAGCCCGCCGGAGAAGCCGTTCTGCTGGAGAAGAAGCTGCTGTCCTCAGGCCCTGTCTGCGATGTACTGTATTTCCGCTGGAGCATCGGCCAGACCGAAATTGAGCAGGAGCTGATCCTGTATCACTGTGACCGGCGAATCGACTTTAAGACGAAGGTGCAATGGAATGAAGCCCATAAGCTGCTGAAGGTCGGCTTCCCGGTAGATGTAGTGACCAGCAAGGCCACCTATGAGATTCCGTTCGGCGCGCTGGAGCGGTCAACCCACCGCAATACCAGCTGGGAGCAGGCGCAATATGAAGTCTGCGGCCACCGCTATGCGGATGTGTCAGAGCATGACTATGGCGTCAGCCTGCTGAATGACTGCAAGTACGGCTACGACACGCAGGGCAGCACAATCCGGCTGTCGCTGCTGCGCGCGCCGCGCTGGCCGGATCATTCGGCGGATCTGGGCACACATGAATTCACGTATTCCCTGTATCCGCATACCGGAGACTGGCGCGGGGCGCATACCCTCCGCAAAGCCGCTGAGCTGAATCATACTTCCTATGCGGTCGCTTGTGCTTCAAGTGCAGGACAGCTGCCGCCTTCCGGCTCCTTCCTCCCTTATGACGGGAAGCAGGTTATCCTGGATACGGTCAAATTGGCGGAAGACGGAACCGGCAGCATTCTGCGGCTGTATGAATCCGCCGGCGGACGCGAGACCGTCAAGCTCGGCTGGCCGCTGCCGCATTCGGCGATATACCTGTCCAATGCACTGGAAGAAGAGACGGAGCTGCTGCCGGATGAGGCTGGGGAGCTGACGCTTACGTTCCTCCCGTTTGAGATCAAGACTATTAAAATTATTCATTCTATAGATTAAGCCGAAGGAGACTATCACCTTGGAACAATTCAGACTTCCCCAGATTCACATGCCGGAGCTGCCGCTGCCGTCCTCCATTCAGGCTGTGCTTGCCGAAGCCGACGAGAAGCTGGCCCACCGGCCCAAGCTGCAGCGCCTGTTCCGGAACTGTTTCCCGAACACGCTGGAGACCACCACCAAGCTGCTGGACGACGGAACCACGTTTGTCATTACGGGTGATATTCCGGCCTGCTGGCTGCGCGATTCAGTCGAGCAGGTGATTCATTATGTGCCTTTTGCCGCCAAAGACCTGGACCTGCAGCGTATTATCGGCGGGCTGATCAAGCGTCATACAGAGTATGTGCTGACCGATCCTTACGCCAACGCGTTCAACGAAACAGCTAACGACTGGCACTGGAATGCCGGGGATGTGACGGAGATGTCGCCCTGGGTGTGGGAGCGCAAGTTCGAGATTGACTCGCTGTGCTTCGTGATCCGGCTGGCCCATGCCTATTGGGAGGAGACGAAGCAGACGGACTTCTTCACGGCTGATTTCAAAAAAATGCTGCGCACCATTACCGATCTCTTCAAGCGGGAGCAGCATCATGCGGAACAATCCCCGTACCGCTTCACCCGGAACAACGGGATTATGGAGGACTCTATCCGTAACGGCGGACTCGGTATGCCGGTCAACTATACAGGGATGATCTGGTCCGGCTTCCGCTCCAGTGACGATGCCTGCGATTTCCACTACAACATTCCGGGGAATATGTTCGCCGTGGTGGCTCTGCGCCAGATGCAGGACTTCGCCGAGTGGGTGTTCCGCGATCTGGATTTCCTGGCCGAGCTGAAGGCGCTGGAGCAGGAGGTGGATCACGGCATCAAGCTGTACGGCATCTACCGCCACCCTGAGTTCGGGCCAATCTATGCCTACGAGACGGACGGCTACGGTAATTACTGCCTGATGGATGACGCGGGAACACCGGGCCTGATGTCCATTCCTTACCTTGGGTATTTGAAGAATGACGATCCGGTTTATCAGAATACAAGACGTTTTGCGCTGAGCAGCGAGAATCCGTTCTATTACGAAGGCCAATCCGCCAAAGGTATCGGCAGTCCGCATACCCCTCCGGGTTATATCTGGCATATGGCGCTGTCTATGCAGGGGATTACGGCGGACAGTAAGGAAGAGAAGCTGGCGGTAATTGACATGCTTGAAGCAACGGATGCCGATACCGGCTATATGCATGAAGGCTTCCTGGCTGACGATCCGTCGGTTTTCACCCGCAAGTGGTTCGCCTGGTCGAACAGCCTGTTCTCCCAGCTGGTCTGGCGGGCGCTGCAGGAAGGCATTCTCTAAATTCATATCATACTTTTTCATAGATAAAGGAGAGCTGAGCATGAGTACAATTATTGGAGAAACATTGTCAAATATCCCTTGGCAAGAGAAGCCGGTGAGCAGCAATGCGCCTGTCTGGAGATACTCCGCCAATCCGATCATCCACCGGGATGCCATTCCGAATTCGAACAGTGTATTTAATTCGGCGGTCATTCCCTTCGGGGACGGCTTCGCCGGTGTGTTCCGCTGCGATTCCAAATCGGTCAGCATGGATATTTTTGCCGGGTTCAGCGAGGACGGAGTGAACTGGAAGATTAATCATGAACCTATCGTCTTCCAGGGCGATGAGGATGTGATCAAGCGCGAATACCGCTACGATCCCCGGGTATGCAAGATCGATGACCGTTACTATATTTCCTGGTGCAACGGCTATCACGGGCCGACGATTGGGCTCGCGTATACCTTTGATTTTCAAACCTTTCATCAGATAGAAAATGCCTTCCTGCCGTATAACCGTAACGGTGTGCTGTTCCCGCGCAAGATCGGCGGCCATTACGCCATGCTCAGCCGTCCAAGCGATACCGGACATACCCCGTTTGGCGATATCTTTTACAGCGAAAGTCCTGACCTTACCTTCTGGGGTAAACACCGCTATGTGATGGGTACGGTGAACGGTGACGCTTCTGCCTGGCAGTCCAAAAAAATAGGCCCGGGTCCGATTCCAATTGAGACCGATAAGGGCTGGCTGCTGATCTACCATGGCGTAATCAACACCTGCAACGGGTTTGTCTACCGCATGGGCTGTGCGCTGCTGGATCTGGATCAGCCCTGGAAGGTGAAAGCACGCTCGCGCAACTATATTCTCGGCCCGGAAACCTTGTACGAATGTGTGGGCGATGTGCCGAACGTGACCTTCCCCTGCGCGGCATTGACAGATGCGGCTACAGGACGGATTGCCATCTACTACGGTTGTGCGGATACAGTTACGGGTCTGGCCTTCACTACCGTCGACGAATTGCTTAACTATATGGAGGAGTATCCTCTGGAGACTGAGGTGTAACAGCCATGAACAAACCACAAACGGCGCATATCATCTCCCATACGCACTGGGACCGGGAATGGTATCTCCCTTATGAGCGCCATCATCTCCGGCTCATCCGGCTGGTCGACAGCCTGCTGGACACGCTGGAGCAGAATCCGGGATTTCGGAGCTTTTTCTTCGACGGGCAGACGATTATTATAGAAGATTACCTTCAGGTCCGCCCGGAGAACCGGGAACGTCTGGAGCGCCATATCCGCGAAGGGCGGATCTATATCGGGCCGTGGTATATCCTGCAGGATGCGTTCCTGACCAGTCCGGAAGCCAACGTGCGCAATCTGCAGATCGGGCATCAGGACGCGGAGGTATACGGTGAGGTATCGAAGATCGGTTATTTCCCCGACACCTTCGGCCTGACCGGACAAATTCCGCAGCTCATGGCACAGGCGGGAATCACCAATGCCTTCTTCGGGCGCGGGGTGAAGCCGACGGGCTTCAACAATACGGTCTCCAGCGACGGCTATGAATCCTCGTTCTCAGAGCTGGTCTGGGAAGGTCCGGACGGCTCCAAGGTGCTGGGCATCCTGTTCGCCAACTGGTATTCGAACGGTAATGAGATTCCGGCAGGTGCGGAGGAGGCGGGGAGCTTCTGGGAGCGCAAGCTGGCAGATGCGAGGCAGTATGCGGCTACGGATCAGCTGCTGTTCATGAACGGCTGCGATCATCAGCCGCTGCAGACCGATCTGCCGGAAGCGATCCGTACCGCGGAGCAGCTGTACCCGGAGATTTCGTTCGTTCATTCGAACTTTGCCGGCTATATCCAGGCTGTGCAGGATTCGCTCGCCGGCCGCAGTCTCTCCACCGTGAAGGGCGAGCTGCGAAGCCAGCGCACCGACGGCTGGGGCACGCTGGTCAATACGGCTTCCGCCCGGGTGTACTTGAAGCAGCTGAATCAGCGGGGCCAGGCGCTGCTGGAGAAGGTCGCCGAGCCGCTGGCCGTTATCGCCAGGCTGCACGGCGGGGAGTATCCGCATCACCTGTTCACCTATGCGTGGAAGACGCTACTGCAGAACCATCCGCATGATTCCATCTGCGGCTGCAGTGTGGACGAGGTGCACCGGGAGATGATAACCCGGTTCGACAAGAGCCGTCACACCGCCGAAGGCATCGTGGCGGACAGCATGCAGGCGATCACTTCGGCAGTGGACACATCAGGCTTCGCCGCGTATGGTGAAGCTGCCATTCCGCTCGTTGTGACGAATACAAGCGGCTGGAGCCGCACGGGCACAGTCAGCGTGGAGCTGGACGCAGCCCGCCTGTATCTGCGCGAAGGCTTCACGCTGGAAGAGACCGCCCGCCGGATGAAGGCGGTTGACCTGAGCGGGCGTGTCCTGGTGGATGAACAAGGCAACGAAGTGCCTTGTACGATTCAGGACCTGGGTCTGTCGTTCGGCTACGACCTGCCGGATGACCGGTTCCGGCAGCCGTACAGCTGCCGCAAGGTGCAGCTGACCTTCGAAGCGGCGGATGTGCCAGCGCTAGGGCTGCGCGCTTATGCCTGGGTCCGCCCGCTGGCGGAAGCTGCTGCCGGGCGATCCGGCCATGAATTGGCAGGGGCCGCTGCAGCAATGGGTAGCGCGGCAACGAACGGGGCGGAGCTGTCGGTTGCCGGAGCCGCAACCGCAACAACGAACGGGGCAGAACTTCCGGCAGTCTCCGGAGCCGCGGCATCGCTTGTCCACGGCGGACGGAGACTGGAGAACGAATCGCTGCGGGTGGAGATTATGACAGACGGTTCCTTCACGCTGGAGCATAAGCCAAGCGGCAAAGTATACCGTGATCTCGGTGTCTATGAGAATACCGGGGACATCGGCAACGAATATATGTACAGACAGCCTGCGGGTGAAGTTCCGCTGACTACCCGGGGGCTGACGGCTGATATCCGCATCATCGAAGATGCGCCGTACCGGGCGTCCGTAGAGATCACCCATGAATGGGAGATTCCTGCTTCCGCCGATGCCGTGCTGGAAGAAGAGCAGCGTGCGCTGGTCTATTATCCGGAGCGGCAGGCACAGCGCTCAGCGGACACAGTACTGCTTAAGCTGCGGACAGTATTAAGGCTGGAACGCAGCGGCAAGGGCCTGGAAGTGAAGAGTTACATCCATAATACCGCGAAGGACCACCGTCTGCGGATGCTGTTCCCTACAGATCTTGAAGCGGCATTCCACCGCGTAGACTCGATGTTCGAGCTGGCGGAGCGGCCGAATGAACCGGCGCCGGAGTGGCTGAACCCGAGCAATGCGCAGCATCAACAGAGCTTTGTGGATGTTGCCGGGGGGCAGGCGGGGCTTACGGTTGCTAATCTCGGACTCCATGAATATGAAATTCTGCGTGACGGCCGCAACACCATCGCCATTACCCTGCTCCGCTGTGTCGGGGAGATGGGTGACTGGGGCTGGTTCCCGACACCGGAAGCCCAGTGCCAAGGTGAGCATACGGCGGAGCTGCTGCTTATTCCGCACAGCGGGGATGCTGTAGCCTCCGGAGCTGCTGCCGCTGCCTACCAGTTCCAGATTCCCTGGACCTGCGCTCAGGCGGAGGTTCACGCAGGAACTATTCCTGCCGTGTACTCGGCTGTCCGCTGGAGCGGCACGGCTGCCGCCTTCTCTTCGCTTAAGATGAACAGGGACAGCGGTGATCTGCTGCTCCGCTGGTTCAATATGACCGGCCAGCCTTGTGAACTGAAGCTGGAGACGGAACTTCCGGCTGCGGGCTTCTATACATCGAATGTGCTGGAAGCTAAGGGGGCGGAGGTTACGGCTGAGACTGGACGGCCGGCGCACGGCGGAGCAAATGCGGTGGAGCTTCAGCTGGTCGGACATGAAATACTGACCGTTGGCATCCGGCTTGGCTGATATAAGGATAAAGCTAAATTAGAAGTAGAATTGGAGTTAAAGTTAAAGTAAAAGTAAGAGTAGAAGTAGAAGTGGGGGGTGACCCGCAGATGGATAAGCTAAACGGTGATCAAAGCCCGTTCTCCGTTGTGCAGCAATATACTAAGGCTTCTCCTGGGCAATGGAGACTCTCTGCACAATCCCGGGTTAGAATTGTAGATAATGCCAGAGCAGATGGCAACAGAGTGCTGAATGATACGATATTCATCGTTCTCTCGGAATACGCAGACTGTCTGGCTCCATCCGGCCGTCTCCTGCCTGTACAATATGGAGAGTGTGAGACCCCGGCTTCAGGAGATATTGTCATTGAATTGAACGACAGTGGAAACACCGGAGACAGCGGAGTAGGCGGAGGTATGGACAGCCGGGAAGGTTATATCATTGAAATCGGCAAGTTCGTACACATCATGGCCCCTAGCGAAAGGACCGTGATGTATGCAATACGGACGGTGATGCAGCTGCTGTTGGCTGACGGCTTCATGCCCTACGGCAGAATTCTTGATTATCCCGTGATGCCTGAACGGGCGCTGCATATTGACATCGGGCGGAAATTCTATACCGCCGAGTGGATTATGGACAGAATTAGGGAGATGTCACGGCTAAGACTGAATACGCTGCAGCTGCATTTCTCGGAGAATGAAGGCTTCCGGCTGATGAGCGAGAGTCATCCCGGGGTTATGTCGGAAGAATATTTAACCAAGCAGGAAATGAAGGCGATTATTCATACGGCTGCAAGGTATCATGTTGCCCTTATTCCTTCACTGGATTCACCGGGACATCTGGGCTATGCGCTGAGAATTCATCCGGACTGGCTACTAAGGGATTCAGCGGGAAACGCAGCTCCGGGCGCGCTGGATATTACGAATGCCGCTGCGCGGCAATTCGTGCTGAAGCTGATCGATGAGTATGCCGAATTATTTGCCGGCAGCACCCATTTTCATATCGGCGGCGATGAATTTATCAACTTTGGACAGTTTGATGAATATCCTCAGCTGGCAGAGTATGCGGAGAATGTACTGAACATCAGCGGCGGGACGGGTGTGGACACTTACATTGACTACCTTAACGGAGTTGCTGAACATCTGGAGTCCAAGGGCTGGACCGTCCGCGCCTGGAATGATGGACTGTACCGTGGGGATCAGATCCAGAGGGTAGCGCCTAAACCTTCTATCCAAATTACGTATTGGACAAAATGGCATGAGATGATGGCCCCGGTTGAAGAGATCATTGCGCAGGGACATCAGGTGATGAATTTCAACGATGCTTACTTTTATTACGTACTTGGTGAGCATGCAGGCTATACGTATCCAAAAGGAGAGAAAATCTGCAATTCATGGCATCCGGGGTTGTTCCCGCAGCGGTCCGGCGGAGCGAAGCAGGAATATCCCGCGGGTTCTTATCCGCGTGAGTTAATCGGCTGTTCCTTCTCTATCTGGAGCGACAAGCCGGCAGCGCAGACCGAACACGAAGTGGCAGACGGAATCCGCGGGCCGCTTAGCGCTATGGCGGAGAGAGCGTGGCTGGGGAAGCAGAAGCTGGCCGGTTACGCGGAGTTCAGCTGACGCGGTTAATAGTTGAAATTCAAAGCTGTCCCACAAGCCAAAAAGGCTTGTTGGGGCAGCTTTTTTTTCATTTAGGAAATTGTGATATTCGTCTGCTACGGATAAGTCTCTTTGTAATTTGGAGCTGATTAGTCCAGAGAATGAAGTTATTCCTGTATCGGAAATCCCTTTGATTCCACCCGGATGCGGGTTCAAGGAGGGAAAAAGGAGCAAAAGTGCACCTGAATCCGCTGAGAGTGGGCAGCAGGAGGAAATGAAGAGCATAGTGCGCTTGATTCCACCGGCTGCTGCCCTAGAAGTAGTCTCAATAGAGCAATGATGGGGGACCTTAAAACCTACATAAGCTGCACAGGCTGCACAGGCTGCACAGGCTGCACAGGCTGCATAAGCTCCAGCAGGATTCACCCGTTAGGGTGATTTTAATCCTATTTGGGTAATTACACGATGAAATTCCGTTGAGAAGTCAAACCCCCGAGTGAAGCGGACTGAGATTCCGTTATATCTCTCAAAAAGCTTTTAATCAGGGTAAAGCGGACTGAGAATCGCTTATCTTGTTCATTCGAGCCTGAAATGGAGGAGATTCGGCCATATAAGAGATTCTGAGTCCGATTGATCACCGAATCCGCCTAATTTGCACCAATAGCGGAATTTCAGTCCGCCTAGCTGGCTGTGGAGTCAGAGTCATGATGAGTAAGCCAAGTTTCAGTTGCGAGAATGAATTCCGATGGGCTCGCCCTGTCCGCCAACCGGGTGAATTTGTCCTTTCCACTATTCGTTTTATACTATTCGTTTTATATTATTCGTCTTCTGTTATTCGCCTATTGTTATTCCTCCTATATTCCTCTTCAATTCGTCTTATATCATTCCTCATTGTTGCTCCGCATAATTCAAGCCTAATTGATAGGCCTGGTTAAGCAGCAGCTCATAATGCCGGGGATTAGAATCTAATGTTGTCTCGTATAGAAACTCAACCCTGGAATTGGAGATCCCGCAATAATCTGCGATTCCTACATTGAGCTGGTGGGCAATCGTTTCATCATAGTTACGCTTCTGCATCTGTTCCTGTGACACGCCTGCCAGAGCCATCCACAGAACCTGCTGATGATGAAGCTGGTTCTTGCCGTATGCAAATCCGTTGTTCCACACCCGGTCGATATAACCTTTCAGCATGGCCGGCAAATGCCACCACCAGACGGGGAAAACAAAGGCCAGGGCATCATGCTCCTTCATCCGCTTCATTTCCCTCTCCACCTCAGGTGAGAAGGATTGCTCCTCAATCGACATATCAGGCTCGTCTAAGCCTCTCAAAATAGGGTCAAAACCAATCCCGTGCAAATCCAATATCTCATAGCCGTGTCCTGCTTCGGCCAGACCCTGTGCGAAACGATGGGCAGCCGCAAAGGTCAGGGAATCTGGTCTTGGGTGCGAAACAACGATTAATACGTTCATGCTAGTATCTTCACTACCTTTCTGAACCGCCAATTTGTAGCCATGATCAGTGGCTGATGCTATTATAAACAGGAATAAAAATGTCTGGAAGTACGCACTTTCATGTTCTATAGGATGAGAAAGGTACCATAGGAACATTGAAGTTCCCTGCACCCGATAGTATATTTCCGGTATATATACAGCCTTTTGACGGAGGAATAAGCAATGACAGAACAGAATGACAATAGCACGCCAAAGAAGTATAGAGTCGGAGTAGAGGCGGCATTGGAGGTCATGGGAGGCAAGTGGAAGCCTTTGATCATCTATCATTTGATGACAGGGTGCAAACGGACGTCCGAGCTTCGGCGGTTAATCCCCGGCATTACGCAAAAAATGCTGACCACCCAGCTAAGAGGCCTGGAGAAAGATGAGATTATAGCGCGAAAGATTTATCAGGAAATCCCGCCGAGAGTGGAGTATGAGTTAACGTCTTACGGCTGGGGATTAAAGCCCGCGCTGGACCTTTTATGTTATTGGGGGGAGGATCACCTGGACAAGGTTTATGGTGACAAATCCAAGGTCTTGGAAGAGTTTTAAGCTGTGCACGGGAGAACCGTCAAACCTGATGAGGGGTGGCGGTTTTTCTGTTATCTTCTGACCGGTATGGGGTTCTATGCAAAGTTACCTTAAGGAATTCATTACCTATCTCCCTGGAATTTCTGGGTGTATCATTCTAATATCAGATGCGCAGCTGGTATATTCTAGTGAATGGGAAAAAGGTGAGATGATCATGGGGAAGGACAATTTTCTTAAATCGCTGCTGTCTGACAAGGTGAATATGACACCGAACGGGTTTGCTGCTGATCAGTTAAGCGCAGAAGAGTTTGCTGAACGCTCTGAGTTGTTTTTTGACAACATCCTGGAGATCTCTTCCTCCGATATATCGGGCATAGCAGGCTATGGCTGGCTGGATGAAGAGGGCAAGACGGAATTTACAACCTGCCGGGAGTTCCTGACGGGAACATTCGATGAAAAAAGGGAGGGCTACTGGTTCAACTGGCGGGAGATGTTCGACACCACCGTGCTGGACCGTGACTTCTTCGAGCAGTACTATAAGGAAATGGAAGACCGTATCCATTATTGCGAAGGCCAGCGTTACCTGGTTTATAATAATGCGTACTTCAAAAATATGATCACAGACGGCCGGGCAGTGCTTGGTTTCCCGGATTGGAGCAAGTGCGGGATTTTCGATTGTCTGGTAGATATCGCTAATATGGATCTGAATGAGCCTTACTTCAACATCCCGGAGCTGTTCAATGAATACTGCAAGACCAGGAATATCATCATCCCGGATTTCAAAGAACGCTTCTTATGCATGGCGTATTACAAAGGAATCGACACCTTGCGTTGGCATGCCTCCATTGATGATGAGTGCTCCTGCAAGTCCATAGTTAAATCCATAAGTGAGCTGAAGGACCGGATCTACGCTCTTTAGCCCTGTAGAAGGTGAATGAATGTATGAAATATGAGCATGCCGGTGATGTGATCCCGGAGGAGTTATTAAGGGAAGTCCAGAAATATGCGGCAGGCAGGCTTCTGTATTTCCCGGCAGGGGATGAGAAGAAGGCCTGGGGAGAGTCGACAGGATACAGAGAGCGGCTGCAAAAGCGCAACCTGATGATCCGCAACAAGTACGCGCATGGAGTGACGATTGCGGAAATCGCAGATGAATATTACCTGTCCCTGGATTCGGTGAAGAAGATCATCTACTCGAAGAAAAATGACCGGCTTTTAACGTATGCCCCGACTGTGGAGTCGGCTGTACAGTTCATGGATGCCGGAATGATCGAAGAATGGATTCAGTGTTATTTGCTGCTCACCCGCAAGGCCTTAACCGGGCAGGAGGAATCCGGGAAGCAAGAGCAGCTGTACTTCGGCGTTGTGAAGTTTCCGCTGCGGCTTATAGGGCGTGATGAACATATGGGCAGCAGTAATGACCCGGCTCATGTACAAGATGAGGATACAGCAGCATTCCCTCCGCTGGTGATTCAGTATACAGAAGGCAAATTTCATTGCCCTGTCCAAAAGAATATACTGGCTGCACTCAGGCAGCGCAAGGTTAATGCTTATCCGGCGGTCATCAGTATGGCGGGGAATGACGATTATAAGAGATTCATGAAATACTACGGAACTGTGCTCCATTATGTTAGTGAAGGTTGAGGTTGGGTTCACAATAGCTATGTGAGGGCGGATGCCGCAATGACTGCATATGAGAAAGCAAAATTAGAGATTGCAGAAGTAGAAAATGTATTGAAGCAGCATTTTGGCGCAGGTCCGTTCAGGGTGACGCCAGTAGAAGGGGGAAACCTCAGCAGTGTATTCTCCTTTGAGCATGAAAGGCAAGACTACATTATTAAGTTTAGTGATATGGAGGGAGCCTACGATACAGAAGGTTTTGTAGCAAATCTGTTAACCAGCCAGGGCATCCCGTTTGCCAAATGTCTGGGGCAGGGTAAAGCGGGTCCGCTCAGCTATTCTATCTCGGAACGGATTAGAGGCGGCAATCTTGTGGATTGTTCCGATCGTGAGAAGAGCAGCCTGCTTCCTGAGCTTATCGGCATATTGACCCGGATGAATCATGCCGGTCTCGGCGCAACAAGCGGCTTCGGATGGATACAGCCAAGCGGAGCCGGCACTTACCCGGCATGGCGGGAGTATATTATTTCATTCTTCGCCGAGGATCAGACCGGAACCTTCTGGGAAGGCTGGCACAGCTTATTTACGGCGACCTGTCTGGAAAAGGATGTATTCGAAGAATGCTACCACCGTCTGCTGGCGTATGCGGAATATAACGAGCCGCACCGCTATTTTATCCATGGGGATTTTCAGCCCTGGAATATCCTGTCGGATGGCCGGCAGATCACCGGAATCATCGACGGCAATTTTGCCTATGGAGATTTCCTGGTCGATCTGGCTACCTTGGAAGGGAATTTAGGAGAGCTTGATGTAGTTCAAGCTTATCAGGAATACCAACACAGGGAGGGAATCATCATCCCTGATTTCCAAGAACGGCTGACCGGTGCGCGGTATTTCAAAGGTCTGGACGCACTCCGTTTCTATGCCAAAATGGGCTGGGATGATGCTTATCGTCAGCTGCGTGATTACCTGCTTCAGCTGCCGGAGTGAGCGGGCGAATGGAAAATAACGGGCAACAAGTTCTATCCAGCAATCTGGATTGACTTGTTTGTCCTGAAAGCAGGCGGCCTATTGAAATTTAAAATTTTGCTAATCAGCATCCTTACACTCGTGATATTAGGTGTTGCGGGGAATTACAGGTGGGAATACCGTGAATCAGACGAAGTATTCAGCTATAAATATGACAGATGGGCCAAACAATTATGGGCTGAATTTACTCCCGAAATAGGAACCAACGATATTATTGATATACCGCTGGTCTACGGTGATAAGCTTACTACAGAGGGATTGGAACCCTATTTAATGAAAATGGGGGTGTCGGGTGAAATTGTTAAGATATGGGTACACCGAACCAGATTATCGGATGTTTATATTGGGGCGCTAATAGCAAACACGGCTATGATTGTACTTATTTGTTTGAATATCATTATTGGAAAAAAGCGGTAAGACATTACCCCTTCAAGGGTTGTCCTACCGCTTTTACTATTTCCCTTATTTATCAGCCCATCACCGCCGGATCAAACCCCTGAGGAAATACCGCCTCAAACTGCTCCTTACTCTCATATTGTCTATACCAAGTCTCTGCAATGACATCAGGGTCACCTGCCGTTCCGGCCTCGATTGCGGTTCCGATGGACAGATGCCCGACGTATATCCCCTTATCTTTTAACTCATTGTGCAGATTGGCCGCGTAGTTACGAATCCCCGACATTACAATTCCCCCATTCCCGACAAAAGGCAGCGGGTACATCGCCGAGATCCCGGTCGTAAACAGAATCGCTCCGGAGCGGCTGTTCATCATATCGGGTAATACCTCATTCACAGACAGAATGGCCGGCAGCAGATAGCTGTTGATTTGTTCAAGAGTACTTTGCGGCGTAGTTTCCAGGACACTGGTGAATGTCGCCCAGCCCGCATAAGGACTGAATTCCAGCACATCGATTGGACCAAACGTTTCTTTTGCCGCCCGGAGGGCCCGCTGTAAAGAACTCAAATCCGTAACATCTGCCGCAAAAGCTTGAGCTCCAATATGGAGCTGTTCAAGCCCGCTGACGATCAAGGCTAATTTCTCTGCATTACGCGAGATTACGGCTACCCTGAATCCGTTCTCCCCGAATTTTTTGGCTAACGACAGGCCTAATCCGGGGCCTGCGCCGACGATTGCAATAGTTCTCATAGTTTAAACTCTCCTTCGATGTGATATATTAAATTAACGCGTGTTGCTTTAATCAGAATATACCGCTTATCATGCAGCGCAACAATCAACAAAACAGGTGCAGATGTTGCTATAGCAACAAGACGTACCTATTGTCGGGCGGGAGGATGCTATGGCGAATAAAGTAATGAATGTACGGGTGACGCATACGAAGGAGTCGTTGGCGGGTGCTTTTATCGAGCTGGTGTCCGTGAAGGATTTCGAGAAAATCACGATTGCCGATATCACCCAACGGGCTAAAGTGAACCGGGCTACCTTCTATGCACATTTTAATGATAAATACGAATTACTGGACTACATGATGGGGGACTCTGCATCGGCAGCCATCAGACAACACACTGCAGGGAAAGTGAAGGTTGACCCGGACAGCATCGGGCAGCTTGTTCTGGCCGTGTGCGATTTCTATGACCAGCCGGAGGTGAGCTGCCGCAGCAGCTATATAGGATTCGTCGTACCGCAGCTCAGAGATAAGATGTTAACTGCGCTCAAGGCTTATTTGCTGGACGGTCTGGGTAGTCTCTATACGGAGGGTGAGCGGAAAATAATGGCTTCTTTTGCTGCCCAGGCTATCCATGAAGGAGCTGTTCAATGGGTGTCCGGGGAGATCAGCATGGACAAAGAGGAAGTCGCCCGTAAGGTGGCAGTATTAGTCACGGGAGGATTTGAGGCTTACGCACGGGAGGGGGACAGGGCATGGAATTTGCAAGTATAACGACGCTTATTATTTCAAGCATCACATTCATAAATATTCTGCTGGCGCTGGGGTTCCTGTTCATTGAGCGGAGAGAGGCGGGTTACACCTGGGCCTGGCTGATGGTTCTGTTCTTCATTCCTATCTTGGGGTTCGTTCTGTATATCTTTTTCGGGCGGAATCTGAAGAAGAAGAATTTCTACAATCTGTTCATTGAAGAGCAGGATTTTGTCCAGGCCGAGACAGACCGGCAGCTGGCTTCGCTGCATGACGAAGTCCAGGAGATATCTCCCTGGCTGCAGAAATATACAGAGCTCATCACGATGAACATCAGATCGTCGCATGGTCTTTTATCCAGTGATAATGATATCGTTATCTATAGTGACGGGAAGCAGAAATTTGACGCATTATTCGAGGATATCAGGTCCGCGAGGACAGAGATTAATATTCAATATTACATCATTCAGCCGGATGCCCTGGGGAAGAAGCTGAGGGATGAATTAACCCGCAAAGCGCAGGAAGGCGTGAAGGTGCGGCTGCTCTATGATGAAGTCGGCTCCAAACGGATTCCGCCCGGGTTCTTCAAAGAATTACGTGCAGCAGGTGGAGAGGTGGAGGTGTTCTTCCCGTCTCTGCTCAGACCGCTGAATTTCCGGATCAACAACCGGAATCACCGCAAGCTGTGCATTATAGATGGAAGGATTGCTTATATCGGCGGGTTCAATGTCGGAGATGAATACCTTGGACTGGACAAGAAATTCGGCTATTGGCGGGACACCCACCTCAGGATCACCGGGAATGCCGTCAATCACATTCAAGGCAGATTTGTTCTGGACTGGCATCAGGCCGGGAAGCATGAGCGGGGGGATTATGAGGAATTCTCCTTTTATACAGGGGGGCATAAAGGGACAAGCCCGGTTCAGATCATCACCAGCGGCCCCAATTCGGAGACCGAGCATCTGAAGAACATGTACATCAAGCTCATTTTATCGGCCCGGAAAAGTGTATATATCCAGACTCCCTACTTCATTCCGGACACCAGCTTCATGGATGCCTGCAAAATCGCCCTGCTCTCAGGGGTGGATCTGCGCATCATGATCCCTAATAAACCTGATCATCCGTTTGTGTATTGGGCTACTTGGGCTTATGCCGGAGATCTGCTCAATTATGGGGCCAAAATTCTGCTCTATGAGAACGGCTTCCTGCACGCCAAGACGATTGTGGCAGACGGGGAAGTGGCATCTGTAGGGACGATGAATATCGACTCGCGCAGCTTCCGTTTGAACTTCGAAGTCAATGCCATTGTATATGACCGGCAGGTGGCCGCACAGCTTCAGGACCTGTTTCTGCAGGACAGCCGGGTAAGCTCTGAGCTTACGCCTGAGCGGTACAAGGAGCGTTCGCTTATGATTAAGCTGAAGGAAGGGATCTCGCGGCTGCTGTCGCCTATTTTATAGAAGAAGATGGTGTAAGGATACTTGTATAGCGTCAGATTTCAACTGGTGAAAACCACATTGGTAAATCGCTTACTGAGGATTTGCAGTGACCCGATTACGGTATACGCAGTATGCTTAATTGCACTTTGTACAACTAAAAGTTATGTTTTTCAACCGATTCTCCGTTTAGTTGTATTTCGTACAATTAAACTGCGATTACAGCCTGATACTCACCCATTCGGGCAAATTTAGTTGTACAGACTACAGTTATAAGACTCAAGCCTGCCTTTTCGCTGTTTTTAATTGTACAGTATACAACTATTACTGAATTTCCACTTGGAACTGAATCCGTCAATTGTACAAGTACAACATCAGAACTATAGAAGTGAGTTCAGTAAAGCTGATGGGAACGCTGAAGCCGGGTTACGGAACGGAAACGCTGAGACAGGAATTAAAGGGTGAATTGTAGGTCTTCTGGGTTTTTACGATAAGGCGCTGGCAGCTGGGAAGCATGTGGTTTTCAGTGTAGCTTGAGAAGAGCTGTTGTATAGAAAAGAGGGCCTGCGGACAATGTCTGCAGGCCCTCTTTTGTTTGGGGGCGGACGGCGGTGATGCCGTCCATTATTTTTGATGAACTAATATATGTTGGGGTCCCCGCAAATTAATTGAGTAATTATCGAAGCTAAGTCTCCGCTTTGCGGGGTTATTTAGTGCTTCTGTCCGCTCTCGGCATTCAGCTTGGCGATCAGCTTATCGCCTTCCACGTCGAGATTCGGGAGCAGGCGGTCCAGCCATTTCGGCAGCCACCAGGCTTTGTCGCCGAAGACGGCCATGACGGCCGGAACGAGCGTCATCCGGATGATGAAGGCATCGATCAGGATGCCGAAGGCGAGTGCGAAGCCAATCTGCTTAATCATCGCGTCAGGAGCGAAGATGAAGCCGAAGAAGACGGAAACCATGATTACGCCTGCGGCAAGCACAACACGGCTGGCGAGATCATAGCCGTGAACGACACTGTCATTGCCGTGGCGGCCGTGGACATAAGCTTCACGCATGGAGCTGACCAGGAATACCTGATAATCCATGGCCAGCCCGTACAGAATACCGGTGACCAGAATCGGCATGAAGCTGAGCAGCGGTCCTCCTGTATCGAAGCCGAACAAGGAGTGCAGCCATCCCCACTGATAGACGGCTGTGGTCACGCCGAAGGTGGCAAGAATACTGAGAACAAAGCCGATGGTCGCTTTGATTGGAACAATAATCGACCGGAAGACCAGCAGCAGGATGATCAGCGAGAGAATAACAATGATGCCGATGTAGACAGGGAAGGCATCAGACAGTTTGGAAGACATATCAATATTGATGGCGGTGAAGCCGGTCACACCAAGATTAATATTGTTGCCTGAGGTTAGACTGGATGACGGATCTCGCAATTCCTGCACGAGATCTCTTGTAGCTGTATCTGTCGGACCCGTTTTCGGGATCAGGCTTATGATGGCGAGATCACCGGTGGCATTAACGCCCATCGGAGACACCTGCGTAACGTTATCATGCATTTGCAGCTCTTGAGTCAGCTTGCCCAGCAGCTCCATCGAAATTTTGTCGGACGGGTTCTTCGGCTCCGCCACCAGCAGCAGCGGTCCGTTGAAGCCTTCGCCGAACCCTTTGGAGATCACATCATAGCTCTGGCGAGCCGGAGTATCCAGGTTAGCCGAGGCGCCCGAAGGAATGCCCAGCTCCATCTTGGTTACCGGAATCGCTGCTGCTCCAAGAACGAGTACAACGAGAATAATGATCACCCAGCGGTATTTCACTGTGGCATTTGCCCAGCGGTGTGAGAAGCCATGGCGCTCTTTCTTGCTGTTTCCGGTGTTTTTGGTGCGGGCTTTGGCGGTGACGATCTTCTCACCGACCAGTCCGAGCAGGGCAGGCAGCAGGGTCAGGGCGAGCAGAACGTTGATCAGAACGCTGGCTGCAGCTACAAGTGCCATGGTCGACAGGAAGCCGATGCCGATAACAAGCATGCCGCATAGGGCGATGATAACGGTCAGACCGGCGAAGAATACGGCGCTGCCGGCGGTGCCCAGTGCCCGGCTGGCGGATTCGCCGGCGCTTAGTTTCTCATCGAGAATCAGGCGGCGTTGGCGGTTCACGATGAACAAGGAGTAGTCGATACCTACTGCCAGACCGATCATCACGGCGAGAATCGGCGTAATGTCATTCATCTGGATCAGACTGCCGAGTGCGAAAGCACCTCCGACACTGATTCCGACGCCGAGGAGAGCGGTAATCAACGGCAGACCGGCAGCAACGACCGAGCCCAGCGTCATGAACAGTACGACCGCCGCGACAACAACTCCGACTGCTTCGGTCGAACCGATAGCCGGGATGCTCTTCAGGGAATCACTCGGAATCGCAGTGATTCCGGACCCTGCCTGCTCGACTTCAGTCACGGTATCGATGATGTTATCCGGTACTTCCGATGGAAGGGATGTCTGCTGAACCGTGAACTGGAACTGGAACAGGGCAATATTGCCGTCAGCAGACAGCATAACGCCTGGAACCGGAGCGCCGTCAGCCATCAGCGGACCATAAGGGGCCGACTGTGCTGCAGCGGCGGCTTGGCCGGCAGCAGCGGAAGGATCAGCAGCGGCGGCTTGGCCGGCGGCAGCGGAAGGATCAGCGCCAGCGGCTTGAGCAGCAGCGGCAGCAGCCTGTGCTGCCAGTTCAACCGGATTGATGACGTATTCCATATTGTAGACGTCATTGATAGCTTTCTGAAGTAGCGCTACACGTTCCGGTGTATCCAGACGTTCTCCGTCTGGTGCGGTGAAGGCGACACTAGCTTGGCCGCCGGCAGCAGCAGGAAGCTCTTGGGTCAGCTTATCCAGCACTTTTTGCGATTCGGTGCCTTCAATTTTCATTTCGGAGCTGGACTGGATGCCATTGACACCAAGCAGCGCCCCAATAACACCGAGCACGACAATCCACGCCGCGATGAAATACCAGGGCTTGGAATAAGCCGACTTACCTAAGCGGTATAGAAATGTTGACATGTGATGGTTTCTCCTCTTTATCTCTGAATTTATTTAGAAGCCGTTGCGTAAGTAAGCAAACATGGAATTCAAATATTGATCAAACGATATGGCGCCGGGGCGGTCATCCTGGGTTTCGCCAGGCAACAGAACATTGAGCCGTCCGTCCATAATGGGCACGAACGCTCCATAGACGGCCCCGGCAAGCAGATGGGTATATCCGTCCGCATAACGTCCGTTGGAGAACTGTTCGAGTACTTCCTGGGCCGCGATCTGCAAGCGCCGGAATACGCTCAGGATATACGGCTCCAGTGACGGATATTGCTTCGCAAGCGAGACGAACTGCCGCAATTTATGCAGGAACTCGGAAGTGAACTGCATCTTGAGCAGACCGTACAATACATCGAGCGGAGTTGAATCATCTGTGAAATCCGCGAATATCGTTTTCTCATCCTGATTTGTAACACAGCCCATGAAATATTGCGCTACCGCTTCTTCTTTGCAGGAGAAGTAGTTGGCGAAGGTCCGCCGGGAATAGCCGGCCTTCCGGACAATATCATCGACGATGAAGCCGTCCATACCTTGCTCCAGTACAAGCTCGAAGGCGGCTACAGCCAAAGCGTAGGCGGTGGCTTCTTTTTTTTGGTCCCGCAGTGTCAGTTTGGGATTCAAGTTGTATGCTTCCTCCTTTCTTATGTATAGGATGAACGCTGAATTGTTATCTACAGTCTATATTATTGCTCAAAGAGCAAAATTGCACAATGTGCAATTAGTGTCTGAAACGTGAATATTTAAAATCTAACGTAATAATTCAGTTTCCCGTTTCTGATGGTTAGTTGTCGGAGGAACCTTGCTGGCGTGGAGAATGGGAAATGTTGTTGATTCAATTAAATATAGTTGGCAATGAAAAAACGAAGGATTATGGCACTGATTTTGAACATCCAGAATGGTCATATCTTAGGAAACAAGTGACAGATAAGGAACCTTGCTTAATTGCTCCGCAGGTGCCTTTTTATTCATACATACAGGTCATTATGGGGTTGTGACGAATAGGGGCTTATACGCGAAATTGAGCCCATTAGAAAGGGAGTGTGATAAATAAATAAACGCATCATCACGATCGACGACGAACTAAAAAGTGTAATGTTAATTGGTCGCTCCTGTAGACATATGGATGGGGAATCATCTGTGTGAGCAAAATAAAATGATACATAGCTATAGCTCATCAGCGATTCAAAGTAATAGTAGTTATTATTTGCGTACGAACGTACAAATTGTTCGGAAGGAGCAGTTCAATAAAAAGAAAGGAACAAACGTTATAAAGAAGAAGGAGCGCGGACCAAGACTGTATTACTCATTTTGATCAGGCGCTTATTTTCAAATAAGCTAAAAATTAATTTATACATAATGAAGTCTCATCAGTCCAATTTTATTGAATGCTATCCCCTCTTATGTGCACAAAAAAGTGATTGAACGCAAAAAGACACCAGAAAGGTGTCTATTATCTACATAGTGAAAATGAGATGGGGATTTGAGAGCAGAGTGAGCTAGAGTACAACTCGAACTCTGAAGAATCACTACTAACAAGAAATAATCAATGGACGAAGCATCTACAACGACCTTTTTAAGTGAACGTTTAAAATTATTCTTTGTTTCCCTTACTTAACAGATCGGCGAGTTCTTCCGAATTATGATCCTTTAAGTCCAGCATCTTTTCACTATTACTTTGTTTAATCAAGAAGCCGTTTTTAGTTTTAAAATCCATATAAAGGCTGTACTCAACAACCTTAGAATCAGCGTAGGTAACAGTCATCTGATAATTTGGTGGACCCACATCAACAGACCCGCGTACTTTTTTAACAGTTCTTATAGCATCTTCGAAGATTTGAACGCTTTCACTGTCAGAGTAAGTGATCTCATTAGTTTCGGACACAAGATTAACACTAATGATATCTGGTCTTGGTCTGGCAAATACATAAATTAAAATCACTAAAAGTATGATTGAAATTGAAAAGATACTAATTTTTTTCATGAATTACCTCCCTACTGAAGAAATCTGGAGACTGAATATTCAGCCTCCAGACAATTCTATAGCTCATTTGAGTAAGTGTTAGTAACTTCATTTAGCAAATTATCTCTGATATCATTATCTCTTGTTATAAAAGTTCCTCGTTTATTAGTAGCGGCAGAATTAATTTCATCCAGAGTAAAGACTCCTGCGTTTCTATTGATGATTTGATATTGGCCTTGAGGATTTTTACTTAAGAATAAAATATATTCTGTTCCTTTTGGGTTTCTTGGTAGCCATCATTAACCATTTTCACTTTTTGTAAACCAAAATCAACGATAGCATTAGATTCAATCACTTCTAAATTTTCACCTATGTCTGATGAATCTCCTGCTAATACTTTTTTAATACTAAGATTATTTAAGGTGTAATAATCTTGTAAATCACCTGTATCGTAAAAAGTTGCAATATGCTTTCTATTTTCAAAATCATCCATAGGTGATGCAACAACAACGAGGTCTGAATAATTTGACAATTCAGATAAGTTATCATAAATATCATATTCCGTTTCAATGTTAACCTCATTTGAATTAGGAGTTTCTGCATTTAAGTCGGGAGCCTTTAATGCAGGTCCTCCATAAAGGGATCTTAACTCACTGATGTCGTAGCTAGGATGTTGAGGTTGAAACATGGAAGGGCTTATACGCGAAATGGAGCCCATTAGAGATGGAGGAGACTTTATGTTAAACGAATAATCACAACCGACGCCGAACTAAAAAGTGTAATGTTATGAGAGCCGCCACCATTTTTAAAATGAAGCAAATGAAAAAGCAAGACTCTCATAACGAGAGTCCGTTTTTCATTTTTACTATTTGATGGCTGGGCAATTTCTCCTACATTGGGAGGAACCGAGTTGCTCGATTCGCATCTTATTACAATTATAGAATCAGATGGTAGTCATAATATTCCTTCCATCAGTAGATGGAAGCTTTTATCAACCGTTGTTAGTGGTGATGATTCGGGGAAAAACAGAACCACCTTTTCTAGTTTGGTAGTCAATGGTACACCACTTGCTAGTGGCGCATTATCAGGCGCGCAGAATGATCATTCTATTGTAACTGTGAATAGCAGCACTTCGATTACAATTGTTGTAAACAGAGGCCGATATTAGGTATGATAACAGACGATGGATTATTTATTTATCCATTGTCTGTTATTATTAAAAAGGAGGTTAGTATGAAAAAATCATTGAACATATATCTTATTTTTGTAATTTTTTTGATGAGTGTTGGAGTAAATAGTGTTTTTGCTTCTAAAGATCCTAGTGGTAGTATAACTAGTGTGAAATCTTCCAGAGAACATCCAAGTGTTTTTATCAATAATGAGAAATTGGATATCTACGCTAATGTTACAACTCTTGGGACAACGCTTGTTCCCATGCGGCCTATATTCGAGGCTTATGGAATGACTGTAGAATGGGATAACACGACCAAAACGGTTACTGCGACCGAAGGGGATGATAAAATTCAGTTAACGAATAATTCGTATGAGGCGTATGTGAACGGAAGTAAAGTAGCATTAACTCAGGCTCCTTCTCTAGAACCTGATAGTAATATTTTCTTTGTGAATTTAAGATTTATTTCTGAAGCAATTGGCGCAAAGGTTACTTGGAGTAAAACTGCCAATGGTGCTTCCATATACATCAACTTTACTGAATAATTTTGAATCATTATAAAGAGCCTACCTTTCAATTCGGTAGGTTTTTTACGTTATAAAGACCTAACTCATCATTTTTGTATTAGGTGTATATCTCTCAGATAATACCGATTTTATTCAAGAGAATCGAAGTGGATTTAGGGGGAAATAGCATAACAATAGATCTCCAAGTGACTATAAAAGGAGTTTATACATGTAAATTGAAATATCGATGTAGATGTATATCCGCCGAAAGTGGATAACCGGCGGTCAAATCGTGCCTGGTTACTGTTACCGACACGAATACAAAATTTTTGGTACTAACTAAACTAGAACAGGCAATGAGTTTCTATAAGGCTGTCAAGTTTACTAATAATATTGACGGTTATGGGCGGCAGATGTATCCGATTTTCTTTATTCCACCATATAACGATGGAGTAAAGCTCAAAACTATTTATAATCAAACACCAAAAAACTCATATATTCTCCGCTAATATGTATGAGCTTGAAATTATCAGCTTACTTTACCTTCTTGCACCAAATAGCCCTAATGTAAAAGAAATAGTAGATAAAACTTCTATACGCTTGAAAACCACATGCTTTGGTAACTGTGATGACGGAGTGGGAGAGTGCTTTGATACATCGCTTGTTGTATTATGCTATCTTGCAACGGTATCTCCTGAAGATACAGATTGGATAAAAGGCAGAATTGATAATTATAACTGTCATGTTGGAGACAGAAAATGCCCATGGTTTGCAAAATGGTATTTCTGGCTCTGCCTTTCTGAACAACCATTTGAAATTGCTGAATCAGAGATTAAAAATATACAGGTGAGATAATGCCATGGCTGACAACAAAGAGTGCAATCATGAATAGCGAATACGATAAAACGATTCACCCTGTAAATATCTGTATGCTTCGCAACCTAAAGAGCAGATATCCAGAATACGCACACATAAAAGAACGTCAACCTTACATAAGTGGAAAAGACGGAAGATTACATTTTGATATAGCCTAATCATAATAAGCATAAGAATTAGAGTTCAATTAAAGTTATTAATTTAACGGATTACGATAGCTTAAGAAACAGCCTTTTCACCAAAGCTGTTTCTTATGGTCAAATATCAACATTAGAATTTAATATCGCCTAAAGTAAAAGGCTCGGGGCCATTATCCGTATATGAACTGCGTTACACTTGGGTGCTTATTTCAATTTATATCCTGAAGTGATTTATTTACATTGTGGTGCATAAGAAGGGGCAAGAAGATTAGTGAATCTCAATCCGAACGATGAAAGAATTTCGTTTTTTAAAGAGGATTTCATTTACCCCTATCTTAGAATTAAATACCTTCCAGAGGTTCTTCATGATATGCAACATTATCACATTGAAAATTTTATATGCCTCATGAAGGATAAATTTGTTGGATAATCACCCCAGAGTTCTGAACTCATGTGAAGTTTAAATGATGAATGTGTAAGACCATCGTAGCAATCGACGGTCTTTTTTTATGGATATTAAAAGTTGTTCGATCATAATTGCCAACATTAGATATCACACTTTTTTCGACATAGATTCCAACTTTATTTAACCGAAACAGTTGTACAAATTACAACATTGGTTCACAAATATCCGGCTGTTCAGGCAGATTGTTGTACGAAATGCAGGAATTATCCGGCTGAGCCGTCTGAGGGAGCAGAAATGTTGCAGTTTGTACAACAGTTTCAGATTATGGCCGTGATCGCGAGGGAATTGTTGTATTTGGTGCAGGATTTTAAAAGCAGCCGCTTAAGCAGGAATTTACCGCAACAGTAACGGCAGCAACCGCAACCGCAACCGCAACCGCAACCGCAACGGCAGCCTAACCTTTCAATGAAGTATTAGCTATTTTTATTTGATTTATAGCCTCGCCGATCCATATAACAAAAAGGCTTCAGTCCCCCGGGGAGACTGAAGCCTTCTCAATATTTAAGGATTAACGCTGTACAGCTCTCAGGCGATAGGTGCAGCTCGCGTAATCGCCACGCAGGTCGGAAACAACCAGGCCGATACGCATCAGGCGGTCGCCGCCGTGAGGTACGCCGTCAAATGCTGTCTGGAACGGAGCGGAGCTCTGCCCATCAGCAGGTACAGCGGCTTCTCCGCCGCCGTGGCCATTTGCGGTAACACCGGCTGCGCCAGTCTCAATCACATAATCCAGCTCCGGATTGAGCCCTTTGAGCGTAAGGCGCGAGATTGGTGCGTTCGGTATGGCAAGCACCCGGAAATAGGCTACGAAGGCTTCCGTTTTATCTTCGCTGACGAACATCCAGGCGGTGTCGCCGTTACCCTCAAACGGACTCTGCAGGCGATACATATCGCCCTGCTGCACCAGCGTGCGGATTTCCTTGTACTGGGCAATCTGCCGGGCAGCCAGATCCTTCTCGGCACCGGTGAACTTGGTAAGATCCAGCTCATAGCCGAAATTGCCGCTCATCGCTACATCCCCGCGGGTGGCAAGGGAGGTAATGCGGTCTACCTGATGGTTCGGAACCGCTGATACGTGAGCACCCATACTGCTGGCCGGATATACGATACTTGTGCCGTATTGAATGGCCAGGCGTTCAAGCGCATCGGTATCATCACTGGTCCAGGTCTGCGGCATATAGAACAGCATTCCCGGATCGAACCGGCCGCCGCCGCCCGAGCAACTCTCGAACAGGATATCAGGGAAGCGCGAGGTCAGGCGCTCCAGCAGGTTGTACAGGCCGAGCATATAGCGGTGGGCGGTTTCTTGTTGCCGCTCCGGGCTGGCTGTCGCGGAGGCAATCTCGGTCATATTACGGTTCATATCCCATTTGACATAAGTAATCGGTGCGCTGGAGAAGACAGCACTTAATGTCTCATACAGATAGTCGCATACTTCAGGACGCGAGAGATCCAGGATGAGCTGGTTGCGGGCTTCGGTACGGCGGCGTCCTTCGGCATGCAGACACCAGTCCGGATGCTTCCGGTACAGATCGCTGTCCGGAGAGACCATTTCCGGTTCTACCCATAGTCCGAATTGCAGGCCTTCGTTATTGACGCGGCCAGCCAGATCGGCCAGACCTTCAGGCAGCTTGCGGCGGTCTTCGAACCAGTCGCCCAGCGAGCTGTTATCTTTGTCACGCTTGCCGAACCAGCCGTCATCGAGTACGAACAGTTCAATACCGAGAGGACCTGCTTCCTTGGCGATCGCTGCGATTTTGTCCGCATCGAAATTGAAATAGGTTGCTTCCCAGTTATTGACGAGAATCGGACGGGCCTGGTCGCGGTGAACGCCGCGGCACAGCCGGGTCCGGTACAGCCGGTGATAGGTGCGTGACATACCGCCGATTCCTTCACTGGAATAGACGAGCACAGCCTCCGGCGTCTGGAAGGATTGGCCCGGCTCCAGCAGCCAGGAGAAATCAAACGGATTAATCCCGATGCTTACACGGGTCTGCCCGAACTGCTCAACCTCTGCAGTGGCGGCGAAGCTGCCGCTGTAGACGAGGCTGAAGCCGTATACATCACCCTGATCTTCATTAGCGCCGGGGCGGAGCAGGGCAAGAAACGGATTGGTCTGATGGCTGCTTGAACCGCGGCGGCTCTCCAGCGACAGGGCTGCGCCCGGAGTCAGCGGACGGCGCTGAACATGGCGCTCTCTGGCCCATGCACCGCTCAGGTGTAGTGTATCGTAGGCGGAATCCGCGAAATCAACGGATGCGCTGAGGGCTTGTTCAAGCCGCAGCGGAGCCTCACCGTTATGTTCAAAACGTACGGAGCGTGTAATCGCGCTATGACCAGCGAAGACGGTATACACCAGCTTAACGGTCAGACCGGCGTAATCATCCTTCAGGGTAAGCTCCAGTGTCTGGGCTTCCGCTTCATTCTCCGCATAGACGGCAGGCAGTCCTTCAAGGGCTGGCTTGCCCGCTGTAATCGTGTAGCCGGCATATTTGAGTTCAGTGATGCGTGTGCCGTCCGTCAGCTGAACCTGATAGGCAGGACGCCGGAAATCACTTGTTCCATACTGCGGATACTCCTGGGGAAGGGCATCCAGAGAGAGGGTAGGTTTGGACAGCAGCGGGGTTGGGGAGAAGGAAGCACGCTCGCGCAGCTCAAGCGCCCCGGTCAGGCTGTTGTCATGACGGAGCTGTGCGCCCCAGTATACATGGGCGGGATATCCGTCTACCAGTTGAATGATATAGCTGGTATCTTTGGATTGAAGGTGGAACAGGCCTAGCGTTTCATCTGCATAAATGTTCATATTCATAACGCTCCTTGTCGGATGTGATGTGGTCCGGTGCTCCGGTCCGTCATTGCAGCTGTAACATATAATTTCTGCTTGCATAGATGCAGCCTGCGTTTATTCAGGCATTCCGCCGCTGGTCTCCCTGACGATCAGCTTCGTGCCGATAATCGTATGCGAAGGCGCTTCGCGACCTTCGAACCGCTCGGCGAGCAGCTGGACGGCCGCTTTGCCCATCTGCTCGGGATAGGCGCGAACCGTTGTCAGCGGGGGCTGGACGTAAGCGGCCATCTCGATATCATCGAAGCCAACGATAGCCATCTCTGCAGGCACCTTCACGCCGTGGTCGTGCAGGGCGCGGAGGGCGCCGACCGCCAGCGGGTCACTGGCCGCGAAGCAGGCCGTCGGCCGCGTGGCACCTGCCAGCAGCTCGTCCATCATCCGGTAACCGTCGGCGCTGCTCCAGCCGCCAGTGCGCACCAGTCCGGCATCGTAGCAGCCTTGGTTCTGCATCATCCGGCTGAAATGATGCACCCGGCGTTCGCCCTCGCCTCCGCCGCCGATGAAGGCAATATCACGGTGGCCAAGGGCAAGCAGATGGCTAAGTGCCTGATCGACAGCCTGACGGAAATGCGTCCGTACGGAGTCATACTCCAGACGTTCCACGTACTGGTCGACCAGCACCGTCGTGCTCTTGTCGGCATGCAGCCTTTCGAATTCCTTAGGGTCGAAGCCGCCTACGACGATAAGGCCATCGTCTGCCCGGAGCGGGGGCAGCGGGTTACGTCCGCGCAGCGTCTGGCCGAGCACAATCCCCAGCTCCTCGCAGCGCAGCTCAACACCGCGGCGGATCGAGCCGTAGTACGGATCATCCCGCTCTTCTTCCGCTGAACACCAGAGCAGAAGCGAAATAGCCTTGCTGCTCAGCTCGGTCTCCCGCTTCAGCTGTCTTAACCGGGAGGGCTTGTAGCCAAGCCGCTCTGCGACCGCAAACACACGGGTCCGCGTATCGTCACTGACAGCCAGGGACAGGTCATTATTTAGCACTCTCGATACGGTGGCGGCGGATACGCCGGCCTCACGGGCGATGTCTTTAATCGTTGCCAAGCTGCTTCACGCCTTTTTAGTTAATATATTTACTAAAACTTCGCTTTTATCCTACCACCTGTTTGCTTTTCTTTCAAGTGGCTTTTTAGAGGCGCTTACAACCCGGAGCTATAGCTGAATCTTACGGCTTCTAAACCTGCTGTGATTGTGATACCATGTTGGATATTCATTTGAGGGTGGAGGAGAACGAGCTTGGAATACACAACATTCATCAGAAAATGGTTTGGCCGGCTCCGCTTCAAAAGCAAGGTAATTGCGATATTCCTGCCGCTGCTTATCCTGTCTCTGCTTATTCTGGGCGTACTGTCCAGCCATTTATTCAGCCGTTCCCTGATTGACCGGACTACTCGCAATGTGGCTGATGAATCCCAGCTGATTCTTTCCCGCACGGACTATATCCTCCGCAGTGCAGAGACTGCGTCCAATATTATGGTCACCAACATCAACCGCCTCTACGAGTCTTATCCGGGCGATCAGGCAATGCCGCTGGATAAGGTGCGTTTTGCCAATCTGATGCAGAGCCGTCTATCCACAGACCTGTCGATCTTCCGGGAGGTGGATGCAGCCGTATTCGTCGGCACGGACGGAACGGTATATCCTTCTTATACTTCCGGCGGGGATGAGGGAGGCATTGCGTCAAGCGGAATGCTGGAGCGGGTTAAGGCATCGGACAGCTACGGAATTTCGCATTGGTTCGATATGGACAAACGCAGCTACCTGACGCCTGATCCGGCCGTACCTGTACTCACGCTGGGAAAGATGGTCATCAATATTGATAGCGGCGAGCCCCTAGGTACCCTGTTTCTGATGGTAAAAGAGGAACAGCTGTCGGCATTCCTCCAGTCCAGCGATCCCGCGGCACCGAAGGCTTATTATTTCATAGACGGACAAGAGAGGGTCGTAGCGGCGGCGGACAAGAGCAGCCTGCTGCAGCCGGTAGAGCCGGCGATGGCAGCTGAAATCGAAGAAGACAGCCGTCCGCCGGACGCGGCCAGTTTTTCGTACAGGGACAATGGTAATCTGGTTACGGTCAGCCATTACGGGCGGATGGACTGGGAGCTGATCAATGTGGTCTCGCTTAAGCTGCTGACAGCGGATGTACAGCAGAATGTCAGGCTGACAGCGCTGGTCGGAGCCTTGTGTCTGATCTTTTCCCTGTTCGGGGCAAATTTTCTGTCACGGATGGTTGCAAGCCCCCTGGAGAGACTGACGCGGGCAATGCGCCAGGTGGTGAGCGGTGATCTTCGTCCTGTTGCGGCAGCGAGAACGGAGGACGAGATTGGTACGATTGCCGAGGCGTTCAATTTCATGGTCGGCCGGGTAGGTGAATTGCTGGACGAGGTGACAGAGGAACAGAACCGGAAGCGGGAATATGAACTTGCCCTGATCAGCGCACAGATCAAACCGCATTTTCTGTATAACACGCTGGATACCATATATGTCCTGAACGAGCTGGACCGCAATGAGGAAGCGCGGGATACGACCAAGGCGCTGGCGGATTTCTACCGGATGGTGCTTAACAAAGGCAGGGAGCTTATCATTCTGGAGAAGGAAGCGCGGATTACGGATGATTATCTAGCGATTATGCAGATCCGTTACCCCGATGTGTTCCGCTATGAGATCGATATTCCGCCTGAGCTGTCCGGTACACCAATTCCGAAGCTGTCGCTGCAGCCGCTTGTGGAGAACGCGATATATCATGGTTTGAAGAAGAAAGGGAGCAAGGGCTTTATCCGCATCGGGGCCGGTATTTCAGCAGGCAAGGTCATTGTTCAAGTGACGGATAACGGGGTCGGCATGGACGGGGAACGAATCGCAGCCATCATGTCCGGGAGTTCACGGGAGGACGAGGCCCGGTCGATCGGAACGTACAGTGTCCGCCAGCGGCTCAGCCTGTATTTCGGTGAGGAATACGGCTTGACGGTCCGAAGCGCTGCCGGTGAAGGCACTGTAGTAGAGCTGTCACTGCCAATGCTTGCAAATGAAAAGAGGGATGAGCAGGATGTACAAGGTGATGATTGTTGATGACGAGCCGCTGTTCCGCGATTATCTGCGGCTTAAGATGGACTGGCAGCGGCACGGGTTCCGCGTATGCTGTGAAGCGAGGGACGGCCAGGAAGCGCTGCTTGAAGCGGAGAAGCATCAGCCCCATCTGGCGCTTGTCGATATTAATATGCCGTTTATGGACGGCATTGAGCTGGCGGGCAAGCTGAAGGACCGCTTCGAGCGGATTGTCATTGTATTTGTTTCGGGACATAACGAATTTGAATATTTGCAGAAGGCGGTGCGGACGGGCGTGCAGGATTATCTGCTGAAGCCGTTCAACGAAGAGGAAATGCTGGAGATGCTGACCCGTGTCCGGACGAAGCTGCCCCGCCTGTCCACCGACCGGGATGCCGGAGAATTGGCGGCGGAAGGAAGCGGTACGGCGGCGGTCCAGTCCGGACAAGAGGCGGCAGATCTCAGCTCCATCCGTGATGCCATTGTGCTGGGACTGCGGATGAGGGACGGTGATATCCTTGAGGAGGTGCGCAAGGCCATCCGCCAGCTCCGCGGCAGCAAGTGGGGGGACGAATATCCTGATGCGATGATGATGGGGCTGCTCTCACTTGTGTTAACCTTCGCTGGTGAACGCGGATTTCCTTTTCACAGGGTATGGAATAACGATGAGGATAAGGCACCGTATGACAGGCTGAAGGAATGCGGCTCCTGGGATAAGGCTGAGGAATGGCTTATCGGCCTGTACCGCAGGGTGATTCAACTGACGGAGGATGTGAAGCCGACCAAGGCATCGAGCCTGTTCGCCGCAGCGATCAGCTATATTGAACAGCATTACGCGGACGAGAATCTGTCGGCCGAACAGGTGGCAGGCGGCGTATATGTGGATTCCAGCTATCTGCGCCGTGTCTTCCGCAAGGAGTCCGGTTATTCGATTGTCGACCATATTACCCATATCCGGATGAAGAGAGCACGGGTACTGCTGCTGGAAGGCAACCGTAAGCTGGCTGATATTTCGGAGAGTGTCGGATACGCAGATCCCAATTATTTCAGCAAAAGCTTCAAAAAGCGTTTCGGTGTGACACCGACGGAATACGAGCAGCTGGTCAAAAAATAATTATGCCCCGGAAGCTGCGGAGTACGGCGGCAGGGTGTTTCATATCCGTTTAGCCGGAGGTTCCGGTTGAGCGGGATTGGCGGTTCCCGGCAGGGGGCCGCTTTTTCTATAATATGAGAATGGATATGCTTCGCATCACTTGTTAGGAATTATGATCTTACTCTATCGTGTATAAGATAATGAGCAATTACACTCCCGCAGAAACAGCACCGGCCTTAAAGTAAGAGGTAAAGCTGTTTCTGTTTTGTCCCGTTTTTTACGGGTAAGGCCCGTTTTATGCCTTAAGATCAGCGTCTCCCGGAGGCTATAATGTGAAAGTAGCAAGCAGATAATAGTCTTAAGACAACATACTCGCATGAGGGGGATCCACACTATGATCATTCAGCACAAACGTTTAAGCGCACTAATGATAACGCTTTCCATGACACTCCTGCTGTCTGCCTGCGGCGGCAACACCGCTTCAGACAACACTCCGGCTGCGGACACAGCGGCAGAGGGCGGTACAGTCAAAATAAAGGTATACGCCCAGCATTTTGACGATGATACCAAGGGGCCTTTCGATTATGCGGTGGAAGAGCTGAAGAAGGAAATGCCTGAGGTGGAGATTGAGCTTGATCCTGCGGTGCAGGATGGTTATCAGAAGCTTAAAACTTATGCCGCTACAGGGAACATGCCGGATATATATTTCACAGACTGGGCCACCCTGCAGACCTTTGCCAAATCGAAAAATGTAGAGCTTCTGGATGACTATGAGACTACTGCGGAGTACAAGAAAAATCTTAATCCGGGTGTAGAATCGCGCCTGGTTGCACCGGACGGACATGTATACGCCTATCCTGATACCGGCATCGAGTTCCAGCTGATCTACTATAACAAAACCATCTTCGATAAGGTTGGTATTGCCACACCGATCAAGACGATTGATGAGCTGGCAGCTGCTGCTGTGAAATTAAACGCAGCAGGGTATGTGCCCATGTCGATTTTCGCCAAGGAAAAGTGGATCAGCGCCGCCTTCTATAACGGTCTCGTGACCCGTGAAGAGTCTCAGGGCTTCGGCGCACTGGGTGAACAGGGAATGACAGAGCTGCCGCAGCCGTTCGTTACCGCAGCAGAGCAGCTGGAACAGCTTCAGCAGGCTAAACTCTTCGACGCCAACGCTACGAACACGAACTATGATCAGGCTTCCTCGCAGTTCTATCAAGGCAAGTCCGCGATGTTCGTTAACGGCCAATGGGAAATCTACAGCGCAGCGGAGAAGCTCGGCGACCAGGTAGACTGGATGTATTGGCCGGCCAAGGACGAAGCGACTTATGAAGCGTCCAAATATTATATCGATGGTGCAGGGGCACCGCAGGGTTATGCCGTATCTCCGGCTAGTGCCAACAAAGAAACGGCAGTTAAGGTAGCAGCATTCCTGGCAGCGAAATCAGCCGAGTATAAATATACGCAGCTGGGCAGCCCGATAATTTCACCAAAAACCGACAAGCCGATCGCTTCAGACGTACCTGTTATGATGCAGCGGGTTGCCAATGAACTGCTGCCTAACGCCAAGGAATACGCTAAGCTGCTGAGCAATACACAAATTCAGAATGCGATCAATGACAATGCACAGAACATGCTGGTGGACGGCTTCACTACAGATAAGTTCACAGAGAACTTGAACCGTACGCTGGAGAAGGAAAATAAGTAGAGTGTAACCTGCCGGACCCTGTGGCCTTTTGCCCCGGAGCCCGGCTGTAATGAAACAAGGAGGGGAAGAACCGCATGAATAAATACTTGGGAAACAAACCGGCGCTGGCGCTGTTTCTGCTCCCTGCCCTGTTGTTATACAGTGTCATCCTGATCTATCCGGTCCTGCAGACGGTCCTGCGGAGCTTCTACGACTGGGATGGGCTAAGTACAGCTACCTTCACGGGTCTGGCTAATTACCGTGAGCTGTTCAGCGATCCGCTGTTATCCACTTCGCTGAAGAACGGGCTGCTGTTTGCCATTGTGCTGGCCGTATTCCAGATCGGTCTCGGTACAATTCTGGCGCTCGTCTGTGCCAATCCGCAGATCCGCGGACGCAAGCTGCTGAAGACGGCGTATTTCATCCCTGTAGTGCTCTCCGTTACGGTAGTCTGCCAGCTGTGGATTGCGATGTACGATCCGACGAATGGCCTGGTGAACAAGCTGTTCGAGCTGCTGCACATTCCTTACCGCCAGAACTGGCTTAGCTCACCGACACAGTCTATTATTGCTATTGCTTTTGTAAATGCCTGGCAGTTCATGGGGTATCAATTCTCGCTGCTGTATGCCGGAGTTAAGGCTGTGCCGGAGGATTACTTCGAGGCTGCTACGATTGACGGCTGCGGCAAGTGGCGGGCCCACTTCCATGTAACGCTGCCGCTGATGCGCGAGACTTTCAAATTCTGCTTCACGATTGCCATCACCTCCGGGATCGGCGCATTCGTGCAGATGCTCATTATGACCAACGGGGGTCCGGGGACCACCAACTATACGTTGACCTTCATGATTTACCGTTATGCCTTTATGGAGAGCAATTATGGATATGCCTGCGCAGTATCGGTTCTGCTTGTGATGATCTCGCTTGTGGCTACGCTTGTCATTAACAAGGTATTCGACCGTGGACAGAACGCGTAAGGGAAAGGAGAACGACATGAATTCAAAAACTGCATTCCGGTCCATCGGCCAAATCCTGCTGCAAATACCGCTATGGCTGTATTTTATCGTATCCATTTATCCGCTGTTCTGGATGATCTCATACTCGCTGAAAAATAATGACGAAATCTTCGTGACCAATCCGTTCGGCTTCCCGACGCACTTCCGATTCGAGAATTATGTGAATGCCTGGACGCAGTTCAATATTCCGCGGTATTTCATGAACAGCTTTGTCGTATCTACTATTTCTACGCTGTGCATTCTTCTTCTGGCGCTAATGTTCGCCTTCGCCGTGGCGCGGATGCAGTGGAAGTTCCGCTCGGCTGTCCGGACGTATATGATTGTCGGGATGTTCATGCCGTTGCAGGTAATCATGATTCCGCTGGCAATTCTGGTCCGCGACTTCCATCTGACCAACACCTTCGGCGCGCTCATCATCCCCTACATTGCTATCGGCCTTCCATTCTCCACGATGGTATTCTATGGTTTCCTGGTGAGCATTCCCCGGGAAATTGAAGAGGCAGCCTGCATTGACGGCGCGAGCATCTACCGCCTGTTCGGCCGGGTTATCCTGCCGCTGGCCCTGCCGGCCATCGCTACGATTGCCATCTTCCAGTTCCTCAATAACTGGAATGAATTCACTTTGGCATATATTCTGATCTCAGACGAGAATATGAAGACACTGCCGCTTGGTCTGCTCTTCTTCCAGGGCTCTTACAGTACCGACTGGGGGGCGATGGGGGCAGTGATGACCATTGCCTCGATTCCGATGGTGCTGGTCTATCTGCTGCTGAGTGAGCAGGTGGAGCGTGCCATGACCGTAGGGTCTGCGGTGAAGGGTTGATAATTGTATTATAAAAAAAGTGCCCCAAGCTGCCGTGTATTGGCTGCTTAGGGGCACTTCTCATATATCGGCAGATTTCTTGAGGACTGGAGAGTCGTTATTTGCCTGAATACCGCCATTCGGCAGGCCATGCGGACTCATGTCCACTTCCATATCCTCTAACTCAATCATCCTCATCAGCCGCGTTCCCTCATTGACTCCGCACATCCTCCGTACCTGATTCGATCTGCTGCATGTAGTCCCGGGGGGAGAGCCCGGTGACCTTCTTGAACACCTTACTGAAGTAAAAGGCGCTCTCGTAACCGAGCTTCTGCGAGATCTCGTAGATGCGGCCTTCCCCGCGGACCATCATTTCCTTGGCGGCGGTGATTTTGATCTCTGTGATATACTCTACATAGTTCACCTTGGCGACCTTGGAGAACAGATGGCTCAGATAGTTGGGACTGAAATTGAATACATCCGCCACCTGATTGAGCGAGAGCTTGCTGCCGAGATTTCTTTTGATATATTCCTGGACATTCTTCACAACCTGCTCCTTATAGCTCTGTCTGCGGGTGGAGAGAATGTCCGAGCAACCGTCGCGGAACTGGATCAGCCAGCCGGCGATCTCTTCTATAGTATGCATCTGATAAATGGCCCGGTAGCCCTCCGGTTCATTCTCAAATATCTGTTCTACAATGTTCTCCCCGTCCGCCAGCAGGGAAGTGGCCATATACAGGATGTTGCAGGCGGCATCGGTGGCGGGAACCAGCAGGTCGGACCGGCCGTCGAAGATTTCGATCATTCTGGAGATAATGGTGTATAAGGCCCGGGTATCCATCTCTTCAAAAGCCCGGCGGATCTCCGAACGTGATTCGGAGAAATCGAACAGCAGATGCTCCTGCGCCAGCGCCTCGCCCTCGGTGAAGAAGACGAAGGAGCGCTCTTTAACCGCAGCCGGAAGCGCCTTCCGGGCGGCAAGATAGCTCTCCCGCAGCAGATAAGGATCTTCGACGGCGAAGCCGATGGCCCCGATGATCGTCACATTGAAATAGTTGTGCAGCACGGAGGCCATGTCCCCAAGCAGCTTCTGGATGTCCGGCATCCAGAGCCGCGGATCCGTCTCCGGGACAGGCAGGGCCACAGCGAAATTGCGCAGATCAAGACTGGTTACATAACAGGGGCTGACGGAAGAGAGCGTATCCTTAGCCATCTGTACAGTGCTGGAGCATAAGGCGACCAGCTTATCCCCGCGCGGCGGAACCGTATCCGGGCCCAGAATACGGCAGGTGCAGACCAGATAGGCAGCCCCTGGCAAATCCAGGTCCAGATCCTCTTTCTGCAGGAGGTACTGGTTCTTGTTCTCGAACAGGTTGTTGAACAGGCGGATGAAGAATTTATCGCGCTGGGCCTGGATATTCCCGCGGTGGACCAGCTTCGGGTAGCTCTCCATCGCCTGGTAAGTCTCAAGTATGCCAATCGCTCTGCGGATGGATTCGGACAGTGCCTCCGGGGTCAGCTCCAGCTTCACCAGATAATCCGTGGCCTGCACTTCAATCGCGCCGCGGGCGTATTGAAATTCTTCATAGCTGGTCAGCATAATGAAGAGCGGCAGCCGGCCGTACTTCTTGCGTACCGAGCCGGCTACCTCGAGGCCGCTCTTAATCGGCATTTTGATATCGCTGATTACGATGTCCGGACGGAGCGTGTCGATCATCTCTTCCTCCTGGGCGCCGTTGTGGGCGATGCCGACAATTTCAATATTGAACTGCTCCCATTTCAGCATGGACTGCAGGCCGATACAGACCAGAGCCTCGTCATCAGCGATTAATAATTTGATCAAGTTCATCACATCCTTGCTAAGTTTGCTATGTTGTGGGGTGGAGTTTTGGGGTCCCCGCAAAGTACCTGAGTAAACATCGAAGCTAAAGCCCCACTTTGTGGGGTTATCTTGGCTACTCCCTCTGCAGGAAGGGCAGCAGCAGCTTCATGATGGTATATTGTCCAAGTTCACTCTCAATAGACAAGCCGTAATTCCCGCCAAAAGCCAGCTGCAGGCGTTCATTTACGCTGCGCAGTCCGACATTCTCCAGCATTCCCTTGGATTCGTCCTCAGGAACGGATAGGATCGTGGAGATTTGCTCTTCTTTCATGCCGACACCATTGTCTTCGATGGTGACCAGGATATCGGCGAATCCGCTTTTGGACACCGTGATGACAATATCGCCTCTGCCCTTGGGCTCAATGCCATGGAAGATCGCGTTCTCCACCAGCGGCTGCAGGGTGAACCGCGGAATCAGGCCGGTGAGCAGCTCTTCATTCTCAATTTCCTTGACCATGGTGACCGTGCTGCCATAGCGGTATTTCTGAATCAGGAAATAGTCATCCAGCAGGCTCAGCTCATCCTTCAGCGGCATCAGCCGCCGGTTATCCTTGGCGATGCTGCGGAGCAGTCTGGACAGTGAAGTCGTCATCTCCGCAATACCTGTAGCATTCTGGATCGTGGCCATCCATTTGATCGAATTCAGGGTGTTATACAAGAAATGCGGATTGATCTGACTCTGCAGCATCCGGTATTCCAGCTCCTGCTTCTGTTTCTCGTCGGCGAGCCGGCTGTCCATGAGGGCCACGATGTCCTGGGACAGGCGGTTGATACCGCGTCCGACGTCGCCGAGCTCGCTTTTCCACTCAATATTGCGGTCAATCAGGAAATTGCCCTGGGCAATCTTATCGATGCGCTTCTTGAGCTTCTCTACCGGAAGACTGATGGTACGGGTCAAATACAGTGTAATGATAGCGCTTAAGACAATGACCAGGAGGACGACGCCGATCATGACCAGAATCCATATATTTGCCTTAGGCGCGAACTGGTCATTCGATAAAGTCTGGGACAGAATGACTCCGCTGCGTACGGGATAAGATACCACAATATGGCTTTCTTTATCATCCGTAAGCTTCACCATAGACAGCTCGGTCTGCGGGCCGACAGGCTTGTCATTGGTATAGGCCACCGGTTCATAAGGTTCTGTAATGGCAGTGACCTGATCACCGGTGAGCTGATAATGATGATTGCCGAGCGTCAGCAGCAGCCGGGAATTTTTAGGCAGAGAGTATCCCTTCAGCTTGTCGGTTATAACAGAGGTATTGGCTAACATATATACCGTTCCAACCCGTACAGCCCCTTTGCCGTAAATCGGAAACACAAACGGGATTCCATTCGTGTTGGAGAGCGGGTCCTTGATTACCTGATCCCACTGCTCCTCAGCAACTGCATTAAGGCCGGCGATATGACCGATATTGTGTATGGTAAGGGGAACGGAGGTGCCAGTGTTATCCACCTGCAGGAACTTTCCGTTGTTATCCGTAACAATCAGGCGGCGTGCATAGCTGTTCGAGCGGTTATTCAGGAATTCCTGCTGCATCGAGTTGAAGACATTCACAGCTTCCTTGGAGCTGGGGTTCTTGGACGCGAAATAGTTCGTGATCAGGATATTGGTGGACGAGTTGGTACTGCAGGTCATGGCCAGGGCAGATAGATTAATCAGATCCTGTTCAATAATATGGGAAACCAGCTGCAGATTGAACTCGGTCGCCTGGATGGTTGTTTTACGCTGATAATAAGTAATCAATTCATAGCTGAAAAAAGACAGCAGCGACGCGATCAGCAGTGCGAAGACGGCCATGAGCAGAATGATGCGGCTTTTAATAGTAGATTTTCTTACCGTCGTGAACACTCCTTTGTCCATTGTGAAAACATATTAAGCGTTTTCATCTACCTTATCATATTCCTGCGTTTCAATACAGGGCAAGGAGTAGAAGCTGAGAATTTTACATGTTTCGGATAGGATATTACAGGTTTAAACCGGACGGGGGGGCGAAGAGCACAGAAAAGTGAATGATCTGTGTTTGATATTGCATCCCAATCCCGCTTGAAAAGGCTTACACTTTGAACTAAGGCCGGATCGACCGGTCACTGATAGACCATAAGAAGGAAAAGGGGATATTTAAATGAACTTAAAAAGATTCTATGGCATGACCCTTGCCACCGCGCTCTCCGTGAGCATGCTGGCCGGATGTTCCGGGAACAACGCCAATAATGAAGCTGCTGCAACTACCGCACCTGCGGCGGGTAACGCTGCAAACGCTTCCGCTGAACCGAGCCAGGAGCCGGTGACTCTGAAATGGGCACTGTGGGACTGGGAAGCCACCGCTTACTACAAACCGCTGATTGATGCCTATAAAGCTGCACATCCGAATGTAACGATCGAATATGTCGACCTTGGTTCCACGGACTATATGACCATGCTGAGCACACAGCTCTCCGGCGGTGCAGACCTGGACGTTCTTACCATTAAAGATATTCCCGGCTACTCGAACCTGGTGAAGCAGAATCACCTGGAGCCGCTTAAGAGCTACATGAGCGCGAATTCCATTGATCCTTCCGTATATGGCGGTACTGTGGAGCAGATTGAAGTTAACGATGAGGTGTATGCGCTTCCTTTCCGCAGTGACTTCTGGGTGGTCTATTACAACAAAGCTTTGTTCGACAAAGCAGGCGTAGAGTATCCAAGCAACGATATGACCTTCGACCAATATGATGAGCTGGCCCGCAAAATGACCTCCGGCAGCGGTTCCGAGAAAGTATACGGTGCCCACTACCACACTTGGCGGAGCGCGGTTCAGCTGTTCGGTATCCTTGACGGCAAGAACACGGTTGTTGGCGGCAACTATGACTTCCTGAAGCCTACCTATGAGCGGATTCTGAAAGAGCAGGAAGACGGTATCGTAATGGATTACGCTACACTGAAGACTTCCAGCACGCATTATTCCGGCGTATTCTACAACAACTCCGTTGCCATGATGAACATGGGCAGCTGGTTCATTGCCACCCAGATCGAGAAAGTGAAGAGCGGCGAATCCCAATCGACTGAATGGGGCATTGTGAAATACCCTCACCCTGACGGTGTGGAAGCCGGTACAACCCTGGGAACCATTACTTCCCTGGCTGTAAACCAGAAATCCAAGCACAAAGAGGCAGCACTTGACTTCATGAACTTCGTAACTGGCGAAGAAGGCGCGAAGGTTATTGCTTCTACCGGAACGATCCCGGCGATCAAGAATGATGAAGTTATCAATTCCATCACTTCCATCGACGGTTTCCCTACAGACGAGAACAGCAAGGCTGCCTTGAATACGGTTCAGACCTATCTTGAAATGCCTATGCATGAAAAGAGTGCAGACATCGAAGTTATTCTGAATGAAGCACATGATAACATCATGACGAAGAACGCTACGATTGATGAAGGCCTGAAGGATATGAATAAACGTGTAGGAGAGCTCTTGAACAATTAACCGCCTTGAAAAAAAGGGTGGTGGATATAAGGGCGGGCGAAGGCCCGCCCTCTATATGACAAAGGACAGCTTTGGGGTTCCCGCAAAGTACCTGAACAGGCATCGCAGTAATTCATACTTTGCGGGGATGTTATATAAGGTTTGGAGGAGAAACAATGCAGAACGAAACCATATTGCATACAAATAAGAGCCCAAAAAGACGTATGTCAAGAGGGGTTAAAGATAACCTGATTGCCTACAGCTTCATTGCGCCGAACTTTATCGGATTTGCCCTGTTTACACTGGTACCCATGATTTTTGCCTTTATCCTTGCATTTGTGAAATGGGACGGGGCCAATCCGATGAAGTTTATCGGGCTGGACAATTTCACCCGGCTGATCAAAGACTCAACCTTCCACAAAGCCTTGTGGAACACCGTTGTCTACACCATCGGAGTCGTGCCGCTGACCATGATTGTGGCACTGGCGCTGGCGATTCTGCTGAATCAGAAGATTATGGGCCGTAATTTCATGAGAACCGTGTTCTTCTTCCCGTATGTAGCCTCCCTGGTAGCCGTTGCGGCGGTATGGAACTTCATCTTCAGTCCTACCATGGGTCCGATCAACAACATTCTGCATACCATTACCGGTATCCCGCTGGAGGATCTTCCCCGCTGGGCGGCAGATAAGCAGTGGGCCATGTTTACCGTAGTTCTTTTCACAGTGTGGAAAAATATGGGTTATTACATGGTCATCTATCTGGCAGGACTCCAGGGAATTAACCCTGAGCTGTACGAGGCCGCTGAGCTGGACGGCGCAGGCCCGTGGAGAAGATTCCGCAACGTGACCGTGCCTCAGCTGGCACCGACAACCTTCTTTGTTCTGATGATTCTGGTCATTAACTCGTTCAAGGTCTACGATATCTTTATCAACCTATTTGCCGGCGCCGATAACCAGCTCAACGACTCTACGAGGGTTATGGTCTATCAAATCTACAATACGGCATTCCGTTCACTTGATTACGGATATGCCAGCGCAATGGCGATTGTACTCTTTCTGCTGGTACTTGGCATCACCATCGTCCAGTTCCGCGGCGAGAAGAAATACGGACAATAGGAGGATTCAAAAGATATGGTTGGAAAAAGTAAAGGACTTAGAATCAGCCTTATGGTTCTTGTGTATATTTTGTTGTTTGCGACCGTGCTGGCGATGCTGGTTCCGTATATATGGATGCTGTCCTCCTCGCTTAAGCTTAACAAGGATGTCTTCTCCTTCCCGATGCAGTGGATTCCGGCGAACCCCCGCTGGGAGAATTTCACGGATATCTGGACGCGGATTCCATTGGGGCGTTTCATTTTTAACACCGCGAAATTATCAATTATCGTAACAATTCTGCAATTGCTGACTTCAAGCTTTGCGGCCTATGCCTTCTCGAAGCTGCATTTCCGGGGCAAGAACTTTATCTTCCTGGGATATATCGCAACGATTGCGATCCCTTGGCAGGCTTACATGGTGCCGCAGTTCATCCTGATGCGTTACATGGGACTGAACAATACCCACCTGGCGATCATTCTGCTGCAGGCGTTCTCGGCATTCGGTGTGTTCATGATGCGCCAATTCTATCAGGGAGTACCTGATGAATTATGTGAAGCAGCCCGGATCGACGGGCTCAGTGAATACGGCATCTGGGCAAGAATCATGCTGCCGCTGTCCAAGCCGGCTTTGTCCACACTCACCATCTTCACCTTCGTCGCCACCTGGAATGACTTCCTGGGGCCGATGATTTATCTGACGGACACGAAGCTTAAGACCATTCAGATCGGTCTGCGCATGTTCATCTCGCAGTATTCTGCGGAGTACGGGCTGATCATGGCAGCAAGTGTAGTTTCCATTATTCCGGTAGTGATTGTATTCCTGGCCCTGCAGAAATACTTCGTACAAGGAGTTGCAGCATCGGGGATTAAAGGCTAGAACAGTAATGCGCCTGGCAGTTGCAGCTTTTCGCAGTCTGCCGGGTATTTTTATAACCACTATGCAGGGTGAACGATGGAGGTCAGCCGAGAAGGATTATTCTTCTAACAACGAAGATAAAATCACATACTTACATGCAAAAGAGGAGGATGAATGAATGACCAGTAAAACCCGCGTTAAGAAAAGGCTATTCTCAGTGCTGATGTCAGGTGCTCTTGTAGCCGGAATGTTTCCGGCCCTTGGTATACCGGCTGCATCTGCTGCCACCGTAAATACGGTCTATGCAGCGGCCTATATGGGAGCAAAGACAACGGCAGGTACGACTCTGCCGGCAAGCGTTGATGTTGGAGGCCAGAGTGCGGCTGTGAACTGGAGCATTGGCGAAGATACCTTCGATGTGCCGTATGACACCGTAACCGTGAACGGAACCGCGAACGGCGGGCCGGTTACGGCGAATGTGGAAGTGATTCCGCCGGCCGGCAGTCCGCTCGTCTACTTCGTGGACAGCGGCAGGGGCGGCGATTCGTTAAATAATCCTTCCGGGCCTTCTCCGCTGTACGAAGCGGTCAAAACCTTGTCCGGCGGCAGCCTGCTTAACGGGTTACCGGATCAGAAGTATATTAACGGCCAGACGGATTGGGGTTTTGATGATAACGGCAATAAGGTGAAGAACTCCAAGGACGGAAATCTTGCCGATCCGGCGACCGAACCGTCTATATGGAAGGTAGGACTGCGTGCTGATCCTTCAGGCAATCATATCGTTTATAAATTGAAAGCGCTTAATGCAGGTACTTATACACTCAGCAGCGGTTTCTATGACTGGTACGGCAGCCGCGACCGGGTCATACAGCCCCGGCTGGAATATATGAATGTCTCCGGGGAAACCCGAAGCATTCCGTTTACACAGTTCAACAGCAAAACAACCCAGCTTATTTCCGCTGAATTCACCATTCCGGGAGATATTGATGTCAGCAGTCCTATGACCTTGACCTATGCTTATGTCTCCGGGGAGAAGCCGATCCTGAGCTGGTTCGCTGTTGCCAAAGGCGCGATCAAGCAAGAGCTTGATGATGCCCGGCAGACCGCAGCCTCTACGGTTAAAGTTCTGCTCGACGGCAACGATATCCAGGCAGACAATGTCAACGGTCTCACATTCAAAGGCTTCGGCGTGCTCAGCGGCAACAGCACCAGCGCCCTGCTGATGGACTATAAGTCTGCGCAGCCCGAGGCTTATGCGCAGCTGCTGCAGGTCTTGTTCGGCGGCGACCGTCCGCTGATCGACCATGTCAAGATTGAAATGGGGAATGACCGCAACAACTCTACAGGTCCGGACCCTTCAACGATGCGTACGGAGGATGAAGCGGCCAATGTAACCCGGCATCCCGGCTTCCAGCTGGCGGCGGATGCGAAGGCCATTAATCCTGCGGTTAAGGTAAGCTTCCTGCGCTGGAACGCTCCGGCCTGGGCGAATAACAACGACAAAATATATACCTGGTACAAAAACACGATTCTGGCCGCTTACCGTGAATACGGTTATATGGTCGATTACGTCAATCCCGATGTCAATGAGCATGCAGCGGATTTGGCCTGGATCAAGCAATACAGCGCCAAGGTTAAAGCAGACTCTACAGGCTTCAAAAACACTGAGGAGGAGGAGCTGTATCACAACATTAAGCTGATTATTTCCGACGAGGTCGGAATCGGCACCTTCGGCGATGCTATGGTCAGCGATCTTTCCCTGCGTGAGGCGGTAACGGCCGCAGGATATCATTACAATACTGATGATGACAGCAAAGGCAATTTCAAACGGCTGGCCGAAGAATTCGACAAGGAAATCTGGAACAGTGAGGCGCAGGCGACCTTCAGCAACTCGGCCTTCCGCCCGAACAACAATATGAAGGACCCGTCGGCGGCCGGCACGGGAATCGGCGGCACCGGCGGTCCGCTGGAGATGGGCAACACCATCATTAAAGGCTTCGTGAATTCCCGCCGGACGCACTTCATCTACCAGCCGGCCATCGGCTCCTTCTATGAAGGCGGACAGTATTCCTTCAAAGAGCTGCTCAGTGCACGCGACCCGTGGTCGGGCTGGATTCATTATGATGCGGGGCTGGTTATTCTCCAGCATTTCAACGGATTTGCCAAGACAGGCTGGGAGAATGAAGAGAATACCGCAGGGATCTGGAGAGCGGTTCCCAAGGCCAGCTACACCGGAGCAACAGGTACGAATCCGGTCAGCGGACGCAACGGCACTCCGAGCTACATGACACTTGCTGCACCTGATAAGCAGGATTTCTCGACAGTCTTCATCAATGACAGCGAGTACGAGAAGATCTACAAGCTTCAGACCGTGAACATGGGCTATACGGGCAATCCTTCCCTGGAAGTATGGGAGACCCGGGCAGCGGATCAGGGTCAGGCTTTTAACAGCAATTATATGAAATATCTGGGCGATGTAACTGCAGATGGCAGCGGCGTGTACACGGTACGCGTGAAGCCGTTCTCGATTGTAACTGTAAGCACACTGGATAACCACGCCACAGAGGGGCAGCCAGCAGCGCTTCCGGTTGAGGGAGAGCGTACGGTGCTGGATACTGATGCAACAGGTTCCGTACAGAATACAGAAGACGGAATTCTGTATGCGGATGACTTCAATTATGGGGACAAAACCGTTGCGGTCATCGGTGAAGGCGGTGAAATCACCGGCGAGCAGAGCTATGTCAGCTCCCGCGGCGGCGAGCAGAGTGTCATTCCGCGTTATACCCAGGACCTTAACGGTGCCTTCGAGGGGTATCGCATAGGCGATACGGATAACTATGTCCTGCGCCAGCAGCTTGATCAGAACACTACAGGAGTAGGCGGCGCCTGGAATGGCGGAGACCCTGTCACCGCGATCGGGGATAACCGCTGGACCAACTATAAAGTCAGTGCCGATGTGTCTTTTGAACAGAATAGTACTTACAGCGGCAACAATTACGCGGCGGTCGGAGCCCGGTATCAGGGCGGCCCGCAGACGCTAAGCGGTACGCCATACGCCCTGAAGTTCTGGTTCGACGGCGGATGGCAGCTGCTGTCCAGCGGCACCGTTGTCGCCAGCGGCAATGCGGCCACCGGCGCCGGCGGCGTGAAGATCGCAGGTTTTGATACCGCACACGACGCATGGCATAACATTGCTCTTCAGGTTGCGGGTGATAGAATCACTGCTTATCTGGATAATGTTGAGCTTAAAACTTATACCGACCCGAATCCGAAGCTGTCGGGACGCGTACAGCTGGCCAGCGGCTTCTATCATGTCCGCTTCGATAATCTGAAGGTGGAGAAGGTAGACGGTTATACGCCGTATTATTCTGAGCTGCTGGATAATCTGGAGATGTACGATTTGGCTGCGGTTCCGGGTGCCAAGCTGGTTTACGAAGGTGCGTGGGCCCATGAGAATGGCAAAGGGATGTATGTGTACCAGCGTTCCCTTTCCACCAGTCAGGCTGCGGGTGCGGTGCTGAAATACACGTTTACCGGCACCGGACTTGATATTCTGGGCCAGAATGACGGCTCAGCCAAGCTGGAAGTGAGTGTGGACGGCCGGACTGTAGTGCTCTCGGGTGCAGCTGCGGCATCGAAGGAGCTGTACCAGACCTTCATGCTGCGCGGGCTGGAGTACGGGGAGCACACGGTTCAGATTAAGGTGCTCAGCGGTACACTCGCTGTGGATTCTGTGGGGGTTATCGACGGGGGAGCCGCAGGAAACGTGAACACTGCCGCGCTTGAGCTGGCGGTAAAAGCTGCGCAGGAAATCACCCGGCAGGATGAATTCCCGGAGAGTGACTGGAATTTGTTCTCAGGTGCGCTAGGTGCAGCGGAGGCAGCATTAAATAATCCTGCCGGATACAGATTGGATCAGGAAGGTGCAGCGCAGCTTGAAGCGCGATTGACATCTGCCTATATCGGGCTGGTTGTAGGCGATGTGAGGGAGCTTGCCGCTCCTCAGGATACGGCTACTTATGCCGGGAAGAAGCCGGATCTGCCGGCCAGGCTGGAAGCAACGCGCGCTGACGGCAGCAAGGTGCAGGTGACTGTGAAATGGAATGTAGACGCAGTCAGCTTCGACACTCCATATGAACGGGTAGCTGTAACCGGTACTTTCGGAAATTTGAAGACAACAGCGTATGTGGAAGTGGTTCCGGAAGGTCTCTTATACTTCCTGGACCCTGGAGTTTCGGCAGACGGCGACACCCCGCCATATACAACGATCAAGAATTTCGTCGGTAATAGCCTGCTGAATAACAAGGCGGATCAGTTGTCTACAGATGATACGGTCTGGGGACATACCAACATTACGGCAAACTACAGTCCCAAGGGAATTGGCGGAGCTGTAGTTGCTACAGACAAAGCTCAGACTGGGGTATACAGCTCGAATACGAAGAATACACCCCTGGTCTACAAGCTGCCTCTGAATGCAGGCAAATATACGATTACTTCCTATCATCTGGACTGGTGGAACAACAGCAGCCGGACCATGGATATTACACTCAGTTATGCTGATGCGGAAGGGAAAGCCGTATCTGAAAAGGTCCGTACCGGCCTGGTTGCAGGTCCTGCGGGTACCGCAGTCAATCATGACTTCACGCTGCCCGTGAACGGTACCGTGACCTATTCAGTGTACAATACGTTCAGTCAGGCTGCGGTAATCAGCTATGTAGCTGTAGCCAGAGACAAGGTCAGCGTTGCCAATGAGCAGGCAGTCAACGAGGCCAAGAGTATTATTGAAGGTGCAGCTTACGATGTAGGGAAGGAAACGGCAAACAGTGAAGAGGCTGTTCAGGCCTGGCTTGTGCAAACCATAAACGGCTTGCCCGGCTTCAGTGCTACCGGCGTTACCATGAGTGATATCACTTTGTCGCCATTCCAGGAAGCAACAGACGACATGGACGGCAGCTTCACCTTCTCGGTTACGCTGAGCAAGGGGGAGGCGAAGGCGGATAGTTCTGCCAGCGGAGCAATTACGCTGCCGGTACCGGATACGGTTCTGCCGGTAATTAATCTGAATGGCGAGGCGATAGTTAATCTGCCGGTTGGTGCGGAATATACCGATGCCGGAGCAACGGCTGTTGATGATCAGGACGGAGATATAACTGGCCGTATCGTTACAACAGTTACCAGTGAAGTATATGGCCTGGCAGAGCTGGATACGGCGGTAGAGGATATTTATACCTTCCATTATAATGTCAGTGATAACGCAGGCAATTCAGCGGAGGAAGTAACAAGAACCGTAGTCGTTGCACTTGACCCGGATGTAACGAAGCCGGTGATAACCCTGCTTGGGGAAGAATCCATTCAACTGGAGAATGGCGTAAGCTATACCGATGCCGGAGCTACTGCGGCAGATGACCGCGACGGAGACATTACGGAGCGCATCGTGGCGACGATTACGAAGGACGGGGAGTCTGTATTGACGCTGGATACCTCAGCAGCGGGTACCTATTTGTATCATTATAATGTGACGGATACTGCGGGCAATGCGGCTGCCCAAGTGACCAGAACGGTGACTGTAGGCGAAGCAGAACAGCCGCCGGTGACACCAACACCGACGCCTGAGCCTGAGCCGACAACAGCACCAACCGCAACGCCGGCCCCTACGGATTCGCCTGTGTCGACGGTAGCACCAACACCAGCGGCTACGCCGTCACCGGCGCCGCAGCCGCAGACCGAGAAGGTTCTTGGCACTGGTGATTTCGCGGCTCCGGCTGGCGGGGTAATAACGGTTCAGCTCACTGATGCTACAGAATCCGTACTACTTCCGGCAGGATTATCCGGAATTACAGGAGAGAATACCCTGCGTCTCGCCTGGAGTACGGTTGCAGTGGATCTGACTCCGGAAGTGCTGAAGAGCATTCAGGAGAAGGTTACTGTTGCCGGAGAACAACCGGAGGGGGCAAGAATTAAGCTTTCAGCCGTGAAGACAGCGAAGGCTGCTGCGGAGCAGCTGATGAACAATCCGGCTGTCAACGGTTCCGTTCAGCTATCGGCGGCAAGTGATGTGATCAGCTTCAGCCTCGAGGTTGTTGCTGCGGACGGTACAGCTGTGCCGGTAACCGCTTTTGACCAACCGCTTACTCTTACTTTCACTGTAGATCCTAATGCCAACCGCAGCTTGCTTGGCGTCTACTATATCGCTGCCAGCGGTGCGCTTGAATACATGGGCGGAACACTGGCTGACGGTAAATTCACCGCCGATGTGCAGCATTTCAGCCAGTATGCCGTGCTGGAGTATAACAAGAGCTTCGTGGATGTCAGCAGCAGTAACTGGGCGAACAGTGTTATTAAGTCTATGGCTGCGAAGCATATTATCGAGGGCATCTCGGCTACAGAATTCAATCCCCAGGGGGAAGTAACCAGGGCGCAATTCGCCGCTATGATTACTCGTGCGCTTGGCCTCAAGGCGGGAAGTACACCGGCATTTGCGGATGTGGATTCCGAGTCATGGTATGCCGGAGCTGTAGCCGCAGTAAATGAAGCGGGTATCGTGCTTGGACGCAGCAAGGATTCATTCGCTCCCAATGAACATATTACCCGTGAGGAAATGGCGGTCATGATCGTCCGCGCTTATGAGTACTTACAGGGAAGCCAGGTAAGCCAGGTAAGCCAGGTAAGTGATACAGCTGCAGGCGCGTTCAGTGATTATTCCCTGATTCATGACTGGGCGAAGAACGCAGCCGGCACCGCAGAGCAGGCTGGGCTGATCAAGGGACGCGGCAATCAGCAATTCGCGCCGCAAGAGAGCATGACCCGTGCAGAGAGCGCGCAAGTCATCGCTAATCTGCTGGGACATTTGTAAGCAGGAGCTCAAAGAACCTGGCAGCTGCGCTTAGCGGGCTGTCAGGTTTTTTATACGGATGTGAAATTTGACCTCAATTTCTAGATGCCCGCAGGATTAGAGGGATAAATACATCAGATTCGGCCTGTTTTGCCGGAAATGAGGAAATGAAAGGGATAAATCCCACTGAATCCACCGGAAGCGGGCAGAATGAGGAAATCAGAGGGATAAATCCCACTAAATCCACCAGAAGTGGGCAGAACGAGGAATTTAGAGGGATTTATCCCACTAATTCCGCCAGCCAGCGTCCCCTTAGTTCAATAGAGCGCCCCATCATAAGGGGGACATCAGCTTTTTTTACCGTATTTGCCGGGCGGGATGCCTGTGATGTTCTTGAAGGTGCGGATGAAATTGGCATAGTCGTTGAAGCCGGACAGATAGCAGGTATCGGATACGGAGTTTCCGGCGGACAAGAGCTGCTTGGATAAGGCGATTTTTTTGAGCAGGACATAACGGTAGATGGTTCCGCCGGTCTGCTGCTTGAACAGATGACTGAGATAGTATTTATCGACGTTCAGTTCCCCGGCTATGTGCTCGAGCGAGAGGTTCAGGTGCAGGTGGTTGTCAATGTAACTCATGGCCGATTGTATATGTGAGGAAATAATGCTGGGCACGGCGGAGCGGGTGCGGCTGTACAGCTCATTGACGATTACCAGGATCTGAATCAGGTACGTCAGAGCCAGCACCTCGCTGCCATACTGCCCGCTCTTTAATGCTGCCATCAGAAGTGAAGCCAGTGCTAAGTACTCTGCAAGCAGCGGTTCTTCCATATGGGCCAGATTATGCTCTCCGGGCTGGCGGTTCTGGAAGCAGGCGAGCAGATTTGTGGTTGCGGTGCAGAATGGATAAACCAGCGGGGCTTTGAAATGAATCGTCAGCCGCTCATAGGGCTCCGATGATAAATTGATGATTTTGTGAATTTCGTGATTGTTGAACAGGAGCACGTTGCCCCGCTGCAGCGGATAGCTGAACTGATCTACAAAGCCGTTTACGTTGCCGCCGAGGAACAGGAAGATTTCATAGTGGTCATGAATGTGGAAATCCCTGGTCGGCGAGATTGGTGAATTGCCGATTCCGGCTAGAATATCACCAGCGAACGGCTCATAATACTGGGCATGCTTCATAGGGATTGCCCCTTTCTCCAAATATAAGAATTTATATGTTTCGCGCTATCATTATTCTTCTATTTCTCGCTGAAACGATACCGCGTTCTATTAAAGGACGGCAAAGCCATTTTCACTTAGTGATCGCAATAAACGCAATAAAACATCATTATTCGCAAAGACATTGCAATAATACCACACTAAACTAGAGAAGAAGAATACCTGAAAGGGTGGAATTGTGGATGAATGGGAAGGAACAGCGTAAATACTGGCTGGATACGATGCTGCTGATCGGGGGACCCGTGCTGGAGGCATTGGCCAAGCGGAAACTGAAAGAACAGCTGCCAACAGAGTTTCATAGTGACCGGAGTCAGTTTGCCCATCTGGAGGCTTTTGCGAGACTGGCCTGCGGAATGGCTCCATGGCTGGAGCTTGAGGGACTTGAAGGCGAAGAAGAACAGCTTAGAGTCCGTTACGCCGGGCTGATGCTGGAAGCTATTGATGCAGCAGCCGATCCGCAGTCGCCTGACTATATGGAGTTCAAGACGGAAGGCCAGCCGCTGGTAGATGCAGCCTTTCTGGCCCATGCGCTGGTGCGCGCACCGAAAGCAATTACAGGTCAGCTGACTGAGCGGGTCAAAGGCAATTTAATAACCGCGTTGAAGCAGACACGCCGGACCGCTCCAAGCGGCAGCAACTGGCTGCTGTTCAGTGCAATGGTGGAAGCGGCTTTGTATATACTGGGCGATCCTGACTATGACCGGATGCGTGTCGGTTATGCGGTTCATATGTTCATGGACTGGTACAAGGGTGATGGGGTCTACGGGGACGGCAAGGATTTTCATTGGGATTATTACAACAGCTTTGTGATTCAGCCGATGCTGGTTGATGTCGTGGCCCTGTTTGAACAGGAATCGGTGCAATATGCTGCACTTAAGCCGCTGATTATGGAACGGGCGCAGCGATATGCATCAGTGCTCGAACGGAGCATTGCCCCGGACGGCACCTATCCGTTCCTCGGGCGCTCGATTGTGTACCGTTTCGGCGCGTTTCAGCTGCTGTCGCAGGCAGCGCTGCAGCATTTCCTGGAGGAGGCGCTGCCTCCGGCACAGGTACGCTGTGCTTTGACAGCAGTGATCAGCCGGATTATGAGTTATCCGGGCACGCTGGATGAGAACGGCTGGCTGCGTCCGGGGATCTACGGCTATCAGCCGGAGCTGGCCGAGAGCTATATCAATACGGGCAGCCTCTATTTATGCGCTGCGGTATTCCTTCCGCTCGGGCTGCTTCCGTCCGACCCCTTCTGGGCGGGCGAAGAGCTGAAATGGACTGCGCTAAGAATAGCAGACGGTGAGAATGTTATGCGGGATCACGCGCTGGAATAGCGGGTGTTCCGCCGCTATAGCGAGAATGAAGTACAGCACGAATCAGATGGGCACTGATAAGGAGGAAGAAGTGGGCATGAACAGACAGGAGCTTGCCGGTATTGTGGAGGACATGAAACCGGCTGATTGGAGCTTGTATTATCCGCAGGGAGATTCGGCTGCTTTTTGGACCCGGGCGCTGTCATCCGGAGTGTTAAAGGCAGATATTAGCGAGATTCGCGCAGAGGCGCAACGGCTGGAGGGTCAGCCTATATCCGCGCTGACGTACACGCTATTTTCTATTTTTGCGCGTACCGGTTCGAGACTGGAATATGAACGGGTCTATTTCGAACGGAGAAGAAGACTGAATACCTATGCATTTCTAAGCTTGCTGGAGCCGGATCGTGCGGAGTTTCTGGAGAAGCTGGAGGATATCCTCTGGGTCATATGTGATGAGTACACCTGGTGTCTTCCGGCCCATCTTCCCGCAGAACATGATGCTGCTGAGATCAGCCGGCATATTGACCTGTTCTCCTCCGAGACGGGATTTACCTTAAGTGAAGTATCCCTTCTGCTGGGGGACCGGCTTCCGCTGCTGCTGCAGTCCCGGATACGGTATGAGGTAGAGCGCAGAATTTTCCGGCCTTTTCTTGAGCAGGGTCCATATTTCTGGGAGACATCACGCCATAATTGGGCGGCAGTCTGCGCGGGCTCCATCGGGGGAGCTGCGCTGCTGCTGGTGAAGGACGCAGCCATGCTAACGGATATTCTAATGAAGACAGAGAGCAGCATGAACTATTATCTGGAAGGCTTCGGGGAGGACGGCGCTTGTCTGGAGGGGCTGGGCTACTGGAATTATGGCTTTGGCTATTTCACTTATTATAGTGATCTGCTCCGGACAAGCACCGGAGGCCGATTGGACTGGTTCAAGCAGGAGAAGGTATCGCAGATCGCCCGTTTCCAGCAACAATGCTTCATTGACGAAAGTCATGTCGCCAATTTCTCGGATTCGGTGCCTCAGGTACGTGTACACATGGGCCTGTCCCATTATCTGGCGGATGCCTATGCGGATGTCTTGCGGCCTCCGTCCGCTCTGCGCGCGCCGTTCACCGACGATCACTGCAGCCGCTTCGCACCGGCGCTGCGCAATCTGATCTGGACCAGAGCCGGCCGGGAGAATGAGGCGTGGGAAGCTGCCAGCTGCTATCTTCCCGATGCCGCCTGGCTGCTCTCGCGTCATGTGCCGGCAGCAGGGGCCTTCGGGTTCGCCGCCAAAGCCGGCCACAATGATGAGCCGCATAATCATAATGATCTGGGCCACTTCATTCTAAGCGGCCGGGGAGAGATCTACGCTTCCGATCTGGGCAGCGGAGAATATACCGCTGACTACTTCGGTGCCGGCCGTTACAGCTATGACTGCAATGGATCGCAGGGCCATTCGGTGCCGGTCATTAACGGGCAGTACCAGGGTGCCGGCCGGGAGTTCAGCGCCGCAGTGCTGCATGCATCTGCGGCGGCGGAGAAGGATGAGCTGACACTGGAGATGGCACAGGCTTATCCGGTGCCAGGACTGCAGTCCTTAGTGCGTTCGCTGGTATGGCACAAAGAGGAGCTGCCCCGTCTTGAATTGACAGACCGTTACCGGTACGAGGAAGCTCCGGCGAGCTGGACGGAGCGGTTTGTAACCTGGCGCAGGCCTAAGCTCCTTCACCCGGGCAGCGTACTGCTGCCGGGCACTACGGGCCTCGGCGTTGAGGTCACTTATGATCCGGAGGCAGTCCAGCCGGAGATTACCGCGCATGTGTACCGGGATCATTATGGCCAGGAGACACTGTGGCACAGTCTGGACTTCCATGTTCTTCAGCCCGGGGCGGAGGGCACATTAGCATTCACTTTTCAATTTCTGTGAACATTGAATTAAGCGGCCGCAATTCCAGGTATCCGCATCCGCTGCGGATACCGCTTCTCTGCTGGGGGATATAACCCGCATAGAAGACGATGGTTGATGCCAACAAAGCGGCCGGTCCATCGCTGGTGTTCAGACGAAATCCGGTAAAGTGTTGTATGAAATACAATTCGGATGCAGATATATCGGGATGTGCGGGAGGATTGTTGTATGAAATACAACTTAGGTACTGTTATATCGGGATGTGCAGGAGAATTGTTGTATGAAATACAACAATTGTTCCATTAAACGGCTTGAATGAGGAGAAATGTTGCCTTTTGTACAACAATTTTGGATTCGGGTCGGCTTTTGGAGGAAAATGTTGTATTTTATGCAGGATTTCACAATGGTCGGGGAACCCGGAACTTCTGCGGCAATAGCAGCGCCGGGAAAGCCGCTTGGAAGCTGCTGCGCCCGCCGCCCGGAAGCTGCGGCGCACGCTGCCCGGAAAGCTGCGACGCACGCCGCCCGGAAGCTGCGGCGCCCGCCGCCCGGAAGCAGCGGCGCCCGCCGCCGGAAGCCCCCGGAATTGCCGGATTTGGCGTGGTGAAAGCTAATTCTTGTGCAGATATCTTTCGATCAGCTTAAATAGATAAGCAAATAAATTCAAACAAAGGCGGGATTTAGATGAGTGGAACAATACAGCAGGCTTGGGTAGATGAGGCTTGGAGCAAAGCACTGGAGAAAACGCTAGCAAACAGCTTGAGAATCGGTGCCGAATTCCCCCATGCCAGCCAAGGCGGCAAGTACGTACTGGAGACACCGAGCTGGTGGACAGCCGGCTTCTGGCCGGGCATGCTCTGGCAGCTCTATGCCGTGAGCGGTGACGAGAGTCTGAAGGATATTGCCGAGCGCTGCGAGCAGCGGCTGGATGAGGTGCTGGATGGTTATGTGAAGCTGGATCATGACTTAGGCTTCATGTGGCTGCTGACCAGCGTAGCCAACTACAAGCTCACGGGCACAGAGGAATCACGGGTCCGGGCGCTTAAGGCTGCCAACTATCTGGCCGCCCGCTTCAATCTCAAAGGCCGCTATATCCGCGCCTGGAATCCATGGAGAGAAGGCGAGGACAACAGCGGGGTCGCTATTATCGACTGCAGCATGAATACCAGCCTGCTCTTCTGGGCTTCCGAAGTAACGGGAGATCCGCGTTACCGGCATATCGCCGAGGCGCATATGGACACGGTACTGGAGCATTTCATCCGGCCGGACGGCTCCGTCTATCACATTGTCAACTTCAACCCGGAGACGGGCGAAGTGGTTGAGAAGCGCGGCGGACAGGGTTATGCACCGGAGTCCGCCTGGTCGCGCGGCGCGGCTTGGGCACTCTACGGGTTGTCGCTGGCCTATCATCATACAGGCAAGCAGAGCTACCTCAATGCCTCCAAGCAGGTGGCCCATTTCTTCCTGACCCGTCTGCCGGAGGATCAGGTTCCGCACTGGGACTTCCGGGCTCCCGGTGAAATCGGCGAAATTCGTGATAGCTCCGCCGGTTCCTGCGCGGCGAGCGGCCTGCTGCTGCTGGCCAGCCAGGTGGATGAAGCGGAGGCGCATGTATACCGGAACGGCGCACTCAGAATTACGGAATCCCTCTACCGGAATTATGGAACATGGGACAATGCGGAGGAAGAAGGGCTGTTGCTTCACGGTACAAGCAACTACCCGGAGAACCGGAATATCGATGTTCCGCTGATCTATGGTGATTTCTTCTATGTTGAAGCACTGGCGCGGATCAAAGAAGCCGGCCCGTTCTACTGGGAGTAGGGGGATATGATGACTAACGGGAAGGCAGCATCAGAAATATTATCCTCGCGGATTGCAGACAATCCGCTGAGGACGCGGGAGGACCTGGTGACCGCGCTTGAACAGCTTACAGGTCCGCTGCGCCCGCTCTACAGCAAAGGCGGCGCAAGACTGGAGATCGGCAGAAGCGGAGCGAGTTATCCGGCAGCAACTGCCGGAATGGAGGGTTTTTCCCGGGTGCTGTGGGGGCTGATTCCCTTGCTCATTGGAGGCGGAAACAGCGGAATCCTAGACATCGTGCTGAATGGCATCCGGCATGGCACCGACCCTGCCCATGATGAATATTGGGGAGATGTACGGGATTACGACCAGCGTCTGGTTGAGATGGCGGCCTTCGGCTTCGCGCTTGCAGCGGTTCCGGAGCAGATCTGGTCACCGCTTGCTCCTCAGGAGCAGGATCACCTGTACAACTGGCTGAATCAGATTAACTCCCATCCCTGCTATGACTGCAACTGGCTTTTCTTCAATGTACTCGTTAATGTCGGGTTCCGCACCATCGGCCGCCCCTATGATGCGGTGCAGCTGGAGAACAATCTGCAGCGGATGGATGCATTCTATCTGGGCGAGGGCTGGTACAGCGATGGTGTTGACGGGCACAGTGATTATTATGGGCCGTTTGCGATTCATTACTATTCGCTGCTGTATGCCAAGCTGATGGAGCAGGAGGACCCAGAACGTTCCCGATTGTTCAAAGAACGCGCCCGGCTGTTCGCCGCTGAATTCCTGGGCTGGTTCGCCCCGGATGGCTCCGCGCTTCCTTACGGACGCAGCCTGGCTTACCGCTTTGCCCAATCAGCGTTCTGGAGTGCCTTGGCATATGCGGATGTTGAAGGCTTCCCTGCCGGTGTGGTGAAAGGCATTGTTCTGCGCAATCTGCGCTGGTGGTTCAGCCAGCCGATCTTTGATGCGGCTGGCGTATTGACCATCGGATACACGTATCCGAATCTGGTCATGGCGGAGAATTATAATGCGCCCGGCTCACCTTACTGGGCGCTGAAGACCTTCCTGCCGCTGGCTCTTGGCGCAGAGCATCCTTTCTGGAGTGAAGAGGAGCTGCCGCTGCCGGAAATTCCGGCAGTAATGGTCCAGAAGCCTGCACATCTTGTCCTGGTGCGCACGCCGGCCTCCGGTCATGTGGCGGCCTTCAACAGCGGCCACCTGTACACGAATGAACATACCCATACCTCGGCCAAATACGAGAAATTCGTCTATTCCACAGGCTTCGGGTTCAGCGTACCCCGTTCCGAGTGGGGACTGTCGCAGGGAGCATTCGACTCCATGCTTGCGCTCAGTGAAGGCGGGGACAATCTGTACCGCGTACGGCGCCGGAATCTGGAATCCGAGATCACGGACAACGTCCTGCGGTCGGTCTGGAAGCCATGGGCTAATGTGGAAGTCCGTACCTGGGTGGTAGCCGGGCTTCCCTGGCATATCCGGATTCACCGGATTGAGACAGGCCGTGCACTGGACGCCGCAGAAGGCGGCTTCGCCCTGGGCCAGGAAACGGAGCTTGCGCAGCAGACCGACAACTCGGGCATAGCAGTATCTACAGCCTGGGGAACCAGCGGAATCAAGGGACTGATGGGTTACGGAAAGGCAGAGCTGATCTGGCCCAATGCCAACACGAACGTGCTTCGTCCCCGGACAGTACTGCCCACATTGACAGCTACGCTTGAGCCCGGAATTCACTGGCTGGCTTCGGCTGTCTACGGTGATCCTTCGGCTGATTCTTCAGCCCGGCAGGTGAACGGAGTCGGTAATATTCTGGAGCAATCTCCCGAGTCCTTGCTGCAGGTTACTTTTGCTGAGGATGGCATCATGGTTCAAACTACGGGCGGAACGGAAATTATGATATCGCTACTATAGCAATAAAAGACTACACCTTCGCTCAACTGCTGAGGATGTAGTCTCTTTTCATTTATTTGAATTATTCATTGGAACGGCTGGGAATCTGCAAGGAATCAGCTTGGGTCGTCTTCCTAATGAAGAAGGATAACGCCAGTCCTGCTAATCCAAATATAATGACAATGAAATAGGCGTCATTCATCCCTGCAATGGAAGCCTTCTGCAGCAATTGTGCAGGATCACTGATTGTTCCTGCTGCAGCCAGCTTAATGGCGTGAGTCTGCGCCTGATGGGTAAGGACCGAAACTAGCAGCGCGGTGCCAATGGCCCCAGCCACCTGCTTGACGGTATTGGATATAGCGGTACCGTGGGCATGCAGTGCCGAGGGCAGCTGATTAAGACCGGCGGTTGTAATCGGCATGAGGAACAGAGCCATTCCAAACCGCCGGCCCGTGGACATTAGCACAAGATACGTATAGCTTGTAGTATCTGTTAATGAGGTGAAGCTGATTGTTGTCACGACTGTGATCGCAATACCGGCGACTGACAGCCATTTGGCACCGTACCGGTCGAATAATCTGCCTGCAACCGGCATCATTAGCCCCATGATTAATGCGCCCGGCAGCATCAGGATACCCGCATCGAAGGCCGAGTAATGCCGCATGTTCTGCAAATAGATCGGCAGTAGCATCATATCCGCATACATGACCACGGTCACAACAATATTAATAATTGTTGTCAGCGTGAACATATTGTATTTGAATGTTCTTAGCTCCAGCAGAGGGCTGCTTTTACTCAACTGGCTGATGGAGAACAGAACCAAGGAAATCACACCGGTGATTATCGTTAACAGCACCTCGCGGCTAGTCCAGCCAATTGCGCCGGCTCTGCTGAATCCGTATAATAATGACCCGAATCCGAGAGTTGACAGGATTATTCCTGATATATCCAGTTTTGGATGAGTGCGCTCTGTTACATTTTTCAAATATAAGCTGGCCATGATAATTACGATTACGGCAAACGGAATTATTACATAGAACAAGGAGCGCCATTCATAATGGTCTAGCATATATCCGGCATAGGCTGGGCCGATGGCGGGTGCAAAGATAATAGCAACTCCAATTAATCCCATGGCCCCGCCCCGCTTCTCCTCTGGAAAAACAGCAAGCACAACGTTCATGAGTAGCGGCATGATAATACCAGCTCCAGCCGCCTGGATCAGCCGCCCGGCTAATAGCACTTCGAAACCTGGAGCGATACCGGATATAGTAGATCCGGCAAGGAACGCAGCCATCGCCGAAAGAAAAAGCTCGCGGGTTGTGAAACGCTGCATGAGATAAGCCGTCACAGGTATGAATACACCGTTAACCAGCATGTAGCCTGTTGTCAGCCACTGGGCGGTGGTCGCTGCAATATTGAAATCCGTAATGAGCTCGGGAATCGCCACACTCATGATGGTTTGATTTAGAACCGCTATAAATGCGCCTAGAATCATGATGAAGAGAAGAGGTCCTTTTTTGATACTATTCAATTGAATGTCTTGACTCATAAGACACTGTCTCCTTTCTGAGTACCTGCTTACCGAAGATAACCCCGCTGGTCCAGCAAGTCCTGAGTATCCTTCCAGAGCTTGCGCTGCACCGCTTGATCTCCGCCGGGAGATACCGGTACGATCGGCTTCCCTGTGCCCACGTTAAAGTATCCTCCGGTCACCTCCTGATAATGCTGGTCCACGATTAACCGTGTGATAATATCAGTTCCTCTCTGCGGATCTCCGAGACGCAAAAGCTTCAAGATCCGTTCAAGCACCGAGGCGAACCGCAGCTCACGACCCAGACCGGTTACATTGAAGCCCGGGTTCAGGGCATTGACACTGATCCCGCTGCCTGCCCACTGGCGGGCCAGTTCTGCAGTGAACATAATGTTTAATAGTTTGGTTTTGCCATAGATAGGTGAAGACCCGCGGGCAGTAAATGTTGTAGTATCTGTTAAATCTCCGGGCAGACTGAGCACACCGTGGCGGCGTGAAGCTTCAGAGGCTACATTGACTACCCGGGCCTTTCCGGCATTGCGCAGCGGTAGCTCCAGTCTGTGTGTCAGCAGCCACGGCGCCAGATAGTTCACCGCAATCATCTCCGGCAATCCTTCGGAAGTCGTGCGGGGTTCGAAGGCATGGAGGCCTGCATTGTTCAGAAGTACGTCGATCACTGGACAGGCGGCGGCAATTTCTGCGCCAACCCGGTTCACATCCTGCATCAGCGACAGGTCCCCGAAGAAGAAGCGGATATTCACTTTAGCGTTGTGAGCTTGTATAATTTGTCTTGTCTGCTCTGCCCGCTCTTTGCTGCGGGCAGTCAGAACAAGATGATAGCCGCGTTTGGCTAACTGAATGGCAACAAGCTGCCCCAGTCCGCTGGTAGCTCCGGTGATAACAACAGTTGGATGTTTCGGCATGGTCATTCTCCTTTATGTGTTACAATATTTTGGGATACAGCAGCTTGAATAAGTACATAAAAAACTTTAAATATGGTTGACATATGTCCACTATAATTATTTAATGGATATATGTCAATTAGTTTTCGTCGGTTATTTTTTTGGACTAAAGGACAGGTGAATAAGAATGAAGCAAAGTCAGCATCATAACCCTCCGAGGGAAGAACTGGAGCTTGCCCTGGGAGCGCAACTTAATGCACTTATCAGCGCATCGCATGCCCTGAATGTCAAAGCCGCCGCACGATTCGATTCCTCGCTGCAGCCGGCGGCCTTCCATATTATCCGCTGGCTCTATTCTTACGGGCCGGCGAGTGCTGCCGCCATCGCGGAAGCAACGGCCATGGACCGCAGCTCGGTCAGCCGTCTGATCAAACAGCTGGAGTCCATGGGCTATGTGAGAAGAGAGGCCTCCCCGGATGACGGACGTGCTATTCTTCTTTCGTTAACGGAGCTCGGACATCAGCAAACACTGGGTGCCCTGAATGAAAAGGGGTCTGTTTTTTATGAGCGTATTGCCGGCTGGAATGATTACGAGCTGCATCAGTTCATTAACATGCTCAAGCAGTTCAATGGGCTATAGCAAGCTACACGCATCCTTTACTAATTACAAAAACTTGCTAGTTAGACCATGGAGCCTGTAACCGTTTTCCCGATATAATGTGCGTAAGCATACGAAATCGGACAATCCGGGAGGAAGCTATTCCATGAAATCGAATGAGGACTTTATACTTGCCGCGCCAGACCAGGCGGTTCAAATTTACCTGGACCCGAAGGGGACTGATTATAACGGACTGCGCCGGGTGGCGGATTCTTTCGGCGCGGATATCAAGCTGGTGAGCGGGATAACACCGGTAATGATTACGCAACTGGAGCAGCTCGCAGGAACCGTCGTCATCGCCGGACCCATAGGCGGAAATGAGCTGATCGACAGGCTGATTGCAGAAGGCGTCCTCGACGTCACGGCGATTCAAGGCAAGCGGGAATGCTTCCGGCTGCAGCTGGTTGAAGCTCCAATGCCTGGCGTGGACCGGGCGCTTGTCATTGCGGGCAGCGATAAACGCGGAACGATATACGGGATCTATTCGATTTCGGAAACGATTGGAGTCAGCCCGTGGGTGTATTTTGCCGATGTGGTTCCGTACAGGAACACCACCCTGTCCATTCCTGTAAGCAGGCTGAACCGCAGCTCCAGAGAGCCTTCCGTTAAATACAGGGGATTCTTCCTGAATGATGACTGGCCGTCGCTCGGCTCCTGGGTCACGCATGCTTTCGGTGATTTCAATGAGGATTTCTATGACAAAGTGTTCGAGCTGATCCTGAGACTGAAGGGGAACTTTCTGTGGCCGGCGATGTGGAGTGCAGAATTCAGTCTGAACGGGAAAAGCAGTCCGATTGCCAATGCGGTTCATGCCGATGAATACGGCATTGTTATGGGAACATCGCATCATGAGCCGTTGTTCCGGGCCGGCAGCGAATGGCAGAAGGTGTATGCGCAGTACGGGACAAGCAATCGGTGGGATTTCGCCCGCAACCCGCAGGCGATCACTGCTTTCTGGGAAGACGGGATCAAGCGCAACAGACACTATGACAATCTGATCACACTCGGCATGCGCGGAGAGAGCGACTCTGCACTGGAAGGCTCCGACCAGGAGAATATTGAGCTGCTGAAGCAGATTATCCTTACCCAGAAGGCGCTGCTGAAGAAATACAATCTGGAGCATATGCCGCAGGTGCTGGCAGTCTACAAAGAGGTTGAGAAATACTGGTACGGCACGGCAGAGGTGCAGGGGCTGAAGGACTGGGAGGTGCTGCAGGATGTGACGATTCTGCTCTCGGATGACAACTTCGGCAATCTCCGCAAAATCCCGGAAAAACATGAGCAGCAACGGGAGGCCGGCTGGGGGATCTACTACCATTTTGACTATCACGGCGGCCCGCACTCCTACGAGTGGGTGAATGTAACTCCGCTGGAGAAGGTCTGGGAGCAGATGACCATGGCGTATGATTACGGCATCCGCGATATTTGGGTGGTGAATGTCGGCGATCTGAAGCCGATGGAGCTGCCGCTATCCTACTTCATGGACTTAGCCTATGATTTTGCAGGCTGGGGAACCGGAGCGATTAACCAGACGGAGGAGTACACCCGGCGTTGGGTAGAGCAGCAGTTTGGATCAGACCTTACAACGGGGACGGTAGACGGAATCGCGCAGGTGTTAGCGGATTACACCCGGATGAACGGGCGGCGCAAGCCGGAGATTATCCGGGCTGACACCTTCAGTGTCCTGCATCATCAGGAGGCGAAGAGAGTGCTGGAACAAGCGCTCAGCCTGGAGCAGGCTGCTGCAAAGTATGAGCTGAAACTCCCTTCACCGCTGAAGGATGCCTACTACCAATTGGTCTATTATCCGGCAGTGGCCTCCGCCAATGTCATCGCAATGCAGATTTATGCGGGGCTGAACAACCTGTATGCTGAGCGGGGAAGTATTCTCGCCAATACCTATGCTGATCTGGCAGAGAGAGCTATTGAACGGGATAAGCAGCTGGAGCAGCACTACAATACCGGAATCTCAGGCGGAAAATGGCAGGGCATGATGAGCTCCCCTCATGTCGGCTATGTCAACTGGAATGCGGACGGGTGGAGTTATCCGGAAGTTACAAGAGTGATTCCAGCCCAGGAAGCTATCATGATTGTGGGTGTAGAGGGGACGGAGCAGGGTTACACCGCAGGGACAGCAGGCCTCCCGGCGTTTACGAATCTGCAGCAGGAAAGCTATGAGATTACGGTCAGCAGCGGCGGAGCGGGGTTCGAATATGAGGCAGCCAGCAGCGCGGACTGGATCAGGCTGGACCGGACCCAAGGCTGGATTGACAGCGGAGTAACGATCCGGGTTTCAGTAGATTGGGAGAAGGTGCAAGGGGCGGCTTCGGGCCATATTACTCTATCAGGTGCCGGCAATACTGTAACCGTGCAAGTAACATTGGAGTGGACCAGCCTCACCAATATGCCGCCGGTGACCTTCATCGAGACGCATCACACCGTCTCTATCGAAGCGGAGCATACTGCAAGCCGTGTGGCGAAATCCGGGGTCGAGTGGAAGACGATCAGCAACTACGGCCGGACCTTATCTTCGGTCAAAATGCTCCCCGCCGGCATCTCCTTTGATCAGCCGGAGGAAGCGCCTTACCTGGAGTACCGGCTGCTCGTCCATCAGGACGGCGAATACAGCCTGACCGCTTATATCGCGCCGACGAACCAGTTGTCTCCGGTCAGCGGACTGAGATATGCCGCCGGATTCGACGGGGAAACGCCGGTCACCGCAGACGCGCTGCCGCCGAATTATGAGGGCGGCAATCATGACAATGAGCCGTGGTGCCGTGCGGTCATGGACAATATCCATACGCAGGTTACCCGCCATAGGCTCGACAAGGGCCAGCATACGCTGCGCGTGTACGGACTGGATGCAGGACTTGTCCTGCAGAAGCTGGTGCTGTCCTCCGGACCGCTGCCGTATTCCTATCTGAGGCCGGTGGAGAGCTTCCATACCTGACCTCCGGCGGGTTGCCGGGACCGCCGCCGCCGCCATCATCAAGCAGATGGCGGCGGACAGCCCGCAACACTAGCCGCACTCCCGTTCCTCTCCGCGCACTACCGTTCCTCTCGGCGCACTGCCGTTCCTCTCCGCATCCTCCGCGTTACTCCGCATTACTGCGGAACTGATTCGGAGTAATCCCCTTATACTTTTTGAACACCTGATAGAAATATTTCGTATCATTGTACCCGGACTGCAGAGCGATGTCCTCGATCCGCATTCCGGGATCTTTGAATAGCAGACAGGCATGCTCGATGCGGACCTTATGCAGATAATCGGTGAAGCTGGTTTTGAGCTGCTGCTTGAACAGCAGGCTTAAATAGCCGGGTGTAATATAGATTTCCCTGGCGACAATCTCGCGGTTGATATCCTTCATGTAATTTTGCCCGATATAGAGCTTGGCCGCTTCCAGCAATTTGTTGCTGTTCTTCTTGGAGGTCAAATGCTCACTAACCAGAAGGGCAGTCTCAAGCAGAGACTGGAAAATGTGATCCAGACTGGAGCGGGACAGAACCTGGATCAGCTCGGTCAGATTCTGTCCGAACACCTTGTTCACGTTGACGTTATTCTCAATGCATAATTTATACAGCGCAAAGAACAGGGCGAGGCTTGACTTGATCACCTGGTCCCTGGATACCGTTTCGGGCTGAAGGGCCACGTTGAACAGGGTAAGCTTCCCGGCAATTTCTTCGGGGGAGCCGTTCCGGACAGCCTTAAGCACCTCCTGCTCCTCATGCAAAGGATAGGAGGATTGGGAGGCTTCATCATCAAATTCCCCGCTGAACTCCACAATTTTGCCGGTGCCTGTGTAGTTTCTCGTATTCAGCGCCTGGGATGCCTCCAGAAAAGAACGCCGTAAATGCTGAAGATTCTTATCTATACTTCCGATTCCGGCAGAGACCGTGAACCGGAGATAACTCAGGATATTGTCTTGAATGATCCGGATATAGCCGCTTAATTCCTCGTGATCCAGCAGCTCATCCGTATTAAGGATCAGCACAATATCATCCTGATGTTCAAAGGCGATACATACTATCGTCTCCGGAAGGGACTCCTCACAAATATTCTTCAGCCCGTATTTCAGCAGCTCCGTATCCTCATGCAGATATTTCTGGTGCAGCTGCCGGAAATTATCAATCCGCAGCAGTATCACGCCATACAGCAGATAAGGAAATACCAGATTGTTCATCTTCAGATTGGCCAGCAGCCGCGGATATGCAGGACTTTCGGTGAGAACCAGCTGGCTTAAGGTCTTCTCCTTCAGCAGGGGCAGACTCTCCCGGAAGCCCTGCCGCAGATGCTCCAGCGATTTGATCTCCAGCTTCTCCGATTGAATCTGCTCGGTGATGTCCAGTACAGTGCTCAGAATTTCCTGTCTTCTGCTTGGTTTCAGCAGGTAGTTACTGGCCCCGACTCTAATCGCCTGCTGGGCATAGGCGAAATCATCATACCCGCTCATAATCACCGATTTAATATGGGGATACTTCCCTGAGACAATGGAGATTAACTCCAGACCATCCATTTGCGGCATCCGGATGTCCGTCAGCATGATGTCGACCTGGTGGGTACCCAGAATATCCAGTGCTTCCTGGCCGTCTCTTGCCTCGGCAACAATAGTAATTCCGTGCGCCTGCCAGTCGATTAAGGTTCTGATTCCGACCCGGGCCCGTTCTTCATCGTCCACGATAATCATATTAAACAAGTGATAATTCCTCCGTTCTTGCGCTTTTTGTTAGGTTCTTAAAATAGAAGAATTTATATGCTTCGCATGATAACTTATCCTTCTATTTCTCGCTGAAACGCCCCGTCCTTAAAAGGTCGGCGAAGCCGTTTCTTCTTTATATTCAGCCTAAATATCATTCAGGATAGCCGGAATTACGATCTCCACGCGTGTACCCTCTCCCGGAACGCTGGTGTAGTTCAAGGTGAAATCCCCTTTATAGAAATGCTTCAGTCTGGCTTGTACATTCTGCACCGCGTATCCCCCGGTATCCCGGGCTGTATAAATATCCGATTCATCCGGCAGGGTGAGAATCTTCTGCAGCGTCTCGCTGCTCATGCCGCCCCCGTTATCTTCAATCACGAACTTCAGCTGATCTCCGGTTAATTGTCCGCTGATACTCACACAGCCGCCGCCGCGTTTACGTTCAATCCCATGAATCAGCGCGTTCTCAATAAAAGGCTGCAGGCTAAGCTTCAGAATGACATAGGGATGCAGCTCTTCAGGGATATCGATTACGAAATCCAGAGAGTCTTTAAATCTCATTTTCTGCAGGGACAGATACAGCTCGATAAGCTCCTTCTCTTTGGCGACGCTGGTGAAGCTCTTGCCCTGGTTAAGACTTAATCTGAACAGTCTGGAGAGGTTGATCACCATCTCGCTGATCTTGTCCTGGCCCGCAGCTTCGGCTTCCCAGAATATCGTATCCAGCATGTTATACAGAAAATGGGGGTTGATCTGGGACTGCAGCGCCTTGAGCTCCGCTTCCTGCTCTTTAAGCTTAAGCAGATAGGCATCGTCCACCAGCGCCTTGATATTGGCGACCATGTTGTTGTAACCCCGGCTTAACTGGCCGATCTCATCCCAATATTTAATGTTAACCTTCTCTTCAAACTGTCCATTCTGAAAGCGGCGCATCGACAGGAGAAGGGTCTTGATCGGTGCGGTCAGGAAGGAGGAGAAAAACATCAGCAGGGGTATACTAAGGACCAAGCTGGCCAGAATCATGATCAGCACAGCCGACTTAATCGAGTTAAGCTCCTCGGTCAACGAACTGAGCGGCACGCTGTACAGCGTAATCCAGCCGTTGGCATTGATATTATAGTTCAGCAGCGTATCTGCGCCTTGCAGGTTCACAATGGTATAACCGGACATTATGCCGGCTTCAGCCTGCTTCATCACGAAGTCTACTGCCTTCTTGTCATTCGTTTCTTTGCCTGCGGCCAGGAGCTGTTCACCGCTCTCATTCAGGATAAGAATACCGTGGTCCTGATCATAGAGATCCGTCAGATAGGTTCTGCGGATCGTCTCCAGATTAATGCCGACAAATACAAAGCCGATTCTGTTTCCGTTTACAATATCGCGGATAATCCGGGTCATACCTAGCTTGTCATTGCGGTTGCTCTGAATAAAGACATTATTCTCTTCCGTCAGCGGGAACCAATAGGAGGCGCCGTTCAGGGCAACGGATTCCTTATAAATATTGTGAGGGGTGATCTTGTCCAGGCCGTAGGCCCCGCTGCTGTCATCGGTGGCAACCTGAAACATGGGTGCGGACAGGCTGCCGTACAGCGCCAGATAGTCGAAATTGCCGGTTACCAGCATCTGGTTCATCATGGACGCGGTCGGCCCGTTATAGAATTGATCCTCGATCTCGACAGAATCCGGAGTATTGCTTCTTAACGTCTCCTGTACAACGGAAGCCAGGCTGAATACCGTAACCCAGTCGGCAATCGTCTTCTGCATTCTGGAGAGATTGCTGTCAATCTGCTTAAGCACGCTCTGATTGGAGTTGCTTACTTTGTTAATGATCTGTTTTTTTGAGATGCTATACGAATATCCGCCTATAGCAAAAGTTACTGCGGTGATCAGGAGAAAGATAAGAATCGTTATCTTATAACGCAGATTCATATTTAAGTAGAAACGCAGCACGTGATCACTGACCTTTTTGTTTTTTATCTTATTCGTAATGTTGAATTTAAACAAGAGTGCCGGAAGAGGAGTCGACAATTTTAAACTTTACTCTCTTTTTCTCTACTGACCCCGGATCAGGTTCTCTGTTACGATGTGGTCACAACAAAGAAGGCAAGCACAATCAACAACAATTAGGGGGAGATTAAATGGTTATGAATACAAAATCCACACGGAATCTATTGCTGATTACAGCGCTGGCAGCTGTCTCGGTACTCAGTGCATGCGGAGGCAACGATCAGAATGATAGTGCGGGCAGTACAAACGGCAACGCAGCCGATCCCGCCGCTGAACAAGTCACATTGCGCGTGTTCTCCAACCTTCCGGACCGTAAATCGGGCCAGGGCCTGGCCGAGCAAATGGTGATCGACAACTATACGAAAGAGAATCCTAATGTGAAAATCGAGCTCGAAACGCTGGCCGAAGAGCCTTTTAAGAATAAATTAAAAGCCTATATGGCCTCAAATGAAGCGCTGGACATCACTATGGTGCACGGGGGAGCAGAGCTTAATACACTGGTTCAGGCTGGTTATGTGAAAGAGCTGGACCCGGCCGGGTACGAAGGGGAGACCTATAACTTCCTCCCGGGCGTATATAAGTCTTTCACCTTCAATGACAAATTGTATGGCCTGCCCCGGAACAGCGACTATGAGGTCATCTACTATAACCAAAAAATGTTTGCAGACAATGGCGTAAACGTACCCACTACTTATGCGGAGCTGCTGGATGCAGCCAAACAATTCCGTGACAAAGGCATTGAGCCGATGTCGGTGAACGGTAAAGACCTGTGGAGCTTCGCGGCATTCTTCCAGGATCTGGTCATTAGAGTGAGCGGAGATCAGAGTCTGATGCTGGATGCGGTGGAACAGAAGAAGAACTTCACAACCGATGAGAGCTTCATCACTGCTGCCAAGCTGCTGGGTGAGGCAAGAGATGCCAAGCTGTTCCAGGAATCATTCATGACCGCAGACTACGGTGCATCCCAGAACTTATTTACGCAGGGAAAAGCGGCAATGTGGTACATGGGCTCCTGGGAAGCGGGAATGGCTACGAATGAGAGCCTATCCGAAGACTTCCGCAATAATGTGGCTGTGCTGAAATTCCCTGTAGTGGATGGCGGCAAAGGCAAGGATACAGACCTTCTGGCCTGGAACGGCGGCGGCTATTCACTGGTCAGCAGCTCGAAGCATCCGGAAGAAGCCAAGAAATTCTTCGACTATCTGATGAGAGCAGATCAATGGGCCAAAACCGTCTGGGATACCGGCGCGGCTGTTCCTGCCCAGAAGTATGAGCTGACCGGCACGGAGAGCGGGCTGCAGAAACAGCTGACAGATGTTCTTACCGGAGCAACCACTACTGCAGGTTCACTGGGTCTTGATTACGGAACTCCGAAGTTTAAGGATGACGGACAGAACGCGTTCGGCAAATTCTTCGCCGGCGGTTCGACACCGGAAGAGCTGCTCGCAGACCTGCAGAAAGCAGCGGAATCCCAATAACAAATGTAGAGAGTGAAAGGGGAGGGGCAGGAACCATTCTTGCCCTTCTCCAATCTTAAGGATGGAGTGAGACTTCCATGCAAAAAGTATTCAACAATAAAATGGCCATCTTCCTGTTCGTCTTCCCGGGAATTCTCTTATTCTCCCTAACCTTTCTGGTCCCGATTGTGCTCAGCGGATACTATTCGTTCCGGGATACCCTGGCACCAGGCACACCGTCTGCATTCATAGGGTTCGCTAACTATACGGAATTGCTGTTTCACGACAGCCGTTTCTGGCTGGCGCTGCGGAATGCCGTTCTGCTGGGTCTAGGCTTCATCTTCATTCAACATCCGATTGCCATCTTTTTTGCCATTATGCTGGACCGCCTGGGCGGGAAAGCGGAGAAGTGGTTCAGAACGATCTTTTTCATTCCCTGCGTAATCTCTGTAGTGGTTATCTCCAAAATGTGGCTGTCGCTGCTCGACCCTACCTTCGGTGCATTCAACAAACTGCTGGATACACTGGGCCTTGGGTTCCTGAAGCATGCCTGGCTGGGGGACAGCAGTACAGCACTGGTTACGATGCTGTTCATTCTAATCTGGGCCGGATTCGGCTGGGGGCTGCTGTTCTATTATGCCGGCCTCAAAGGAATCCCTGATGAAATGTATGAAGCCGCTTCCCTGGATGGAGCTTCCGGCTTCAAGCTGCATCTGCGGATCACTGTTCCGCTGCTGTCACCGGTTATTACGGTGCAGATCACACTGGCTATGATTACCGCCTTGAAGCAGATGGAAACCGTGTTCCTGACCACCAACGGCGGTCCCGGCGATTCCACTCAATTCCTGGCTGTGTATCTCTATAACAAGGCATTCTCGGCCAGCCAATACGGCTATGCCAATGCCATTTCGATTCTCTTCATCGTTGTCTGCCTGCTGGCCACCTATCTCAGCAACAAACTTACCCGCAGTGATGCTACGGAATTCTAAGGAGGAAACACCATGACCAAAAGTACTAAAACTATACTATGGGTGTTCTTCCTCTTTGTCGCCCTGGTTCAACTGTTCCCGTTAATCTGGCTGGCGGATTTCTCATTCCTCAGCAGCAATGAATTCTATTCTTCCAGCATCCTGAAATGGCCAAGCGCACCCCAATGGCAGAATTATATCAACGCCTGGGTAGACGGCAAGTTTCTGCGCTATTTCATTAATAGTGCGTTTATTACTACGGTAACAATCCTTCTGACCGTTGTGCTATCCTTAACGTTAGGGTATGCGTTTACACGGATGGAGTGGAAGTTCCGTTCGGTATTCTTCACCATCATCCTGCTCGGGATTATGATTCCGATCCATGCCACCCTGCTGCCCAACTTCGCGATCTTCAAAGCGCTGGGCTTGACCGACTCCTATTTGGGCCTGATTCTACCCTACACTGCGGTGTCCGTGCCCATGGGGACGTTCATCCTGACCGGGTTCCTGCGCAGTATTCCCAAAGCTCTGGAAGAGTCGGCAATTGTGGACGGGGCGAATATTTACCGGATTGTGTTCCAGATCATCGCACCGCTTACCGCACCTGCTCTGGTAACAGTAGTCGTAACGACTTTCCTGAACTGCTGGAATGAGTTCATTATGGCTTCGACCTTCCTCAGCAAGGATGCACTGAAAACGCTGCCTTTCTCGGTCATGAATTTCGCCGGCCAGTATTCCTCTGATTATGGCTCACAGTTTGCCGTCATGGTGCTGACCTCCATCCCTGCGATTGTCATCTACGCGATCTTCAATGAGCAGATTACGAAGGGCGTTACTGCCGGTGCGGTAAAAGGTTAATTTCACACAGCGTATGCTTCCGAAGTGAGTTTTGCGAAGAGATTCAAGAAGCCTATGCTCACAAAACTTTTAGGAGGACAACAATGGATCACTTGTTATACGGTGTTGCTTATTATGACGAATATATGCCTTATGACCGTCTGGATGAAGATATCCGGATGATGCAGGAAGCGGGAATAAATACCGTGCGTATTGCCGAGTCCACCTGGAGCACCCATGAACCCCAGAATGGCGTATTTAATTTCAGTCCGGTGATAAGAGTGCTGGATGCCATGCATGCCGCCGGGATTCATGTCATTGTGGGCACGCCGACTTACGCCATTCCTGCGTGGATGGTCAAGGAGCATCCGGATGTGCTGGCCGTCACGGCAAAAGGTGAAGGTAAGTACGGTGCGCGGCAGATTATGGACATTACCCATCCCGTGTATCTGTTCTACGCCGAACGGATCATCCGCAAGCTGATGGCCGTGGTCCACAGGCATCCGGCAGTTATCGGTTACCAGATAGATAATGAAACGAAGCATTATGAGACCGCCGGACCGAATGTCCAGCTCAAATTCGTCAAATACATGAGAGAAACCTACGGAACCCTTGAGGCGATTAACCATCAGTTCGGCCTGGATTACTGGAGCAACCGGATCGACAGCTGGGAGGACTTCCCGTCGATGGTTGGCACGATCAACGGCAGTCTCGGTGCGGAATTTGCCAGGTTCCAGCGCGGGCTTGTGAATGAATTTCTGGCCTGGCAGATTGGAATTGTGAATGAATATAAGCAGCCGCAGCAGTTCACGACGCATAATTTTGATTTTGAGTGGAGAGGGCATTCGTTTGGGGTGCAGCCGTCTGTGGATCACTTTGCCGCCGCAGCCCCGTTCGACATTGCCGGTGTAGATATCTACCATCCGTCGCAGGACAACCTTACCGGTACCGAGATTTCGTTCGGGGGAGATATGACCCGCTCGCTTAAGCAGGATAACTATTTCGTCCTGGAGACACAGGCGCAGGCTTTTCCTGAGTGGACGCCTTATCCAGGGCAGCTACGGCTGCAAGCCTTCAGTCATTTGGGATCGGGTGCCTCCATGGTTGCCTACTGGCATTGGCATTCGATTCATAATTCGTTCGAGACCTACTGGAAAGGGCTGCTTAGTCATGACTTCCTGCCTAATCCGGTATATAAGGAAGCCTGGACGATCGGTGCTGACTTTAAGCGGCTGAGTGATCAGCTGATTGGGCTCAAGAAGACCAGCAAAGTGGCTGTTATGGTCAGCAACGAAGCACTGTCGGCGATCGAATGGTTCAAGCTTCCCGGCGGAGTAATTTATAACGATGTGGTCCGTTGGATGTATGACGAATTGTACAAAATGAATATCGCCTGCGATTTCATCCAGCCATCCAGCACCCGGCTGAACGATTATGAGCTGATTGTCGTACCTTCTCTGTATGCCGTCTCTGACGAGGCACTGCAGCGGCTGAATGAGTATGTCCGCAGCGGCGGTCATGCCGTCTATTCCTTCAAAAGCGGATTCACCGATGAGCAGGTGAAGGTACGGCATACAGCGCAGCCGGGCGTTATTCATGAGGCTTGCGGAGTGGCTTACAGCCATTTTGCCACGCCTAATGCCTCTGCCGGACTTACCGGCAAGCTGTTCCCCGAGGGAACGGAAGCAGGCGTTCATACCGTCAGAACATGGATGGAAATGCTTGTTCCGGATTCGGCCGAAGTACTCGCCAGCTATGATCATCCCCAGTGGGGCGAATATGCTGCGGTCACGAGAAACACTTTCGGTGATGGTACCGCTACCTATATCGGATGTATGGCGGAGCCTGCCGCGCTGGCGGTCATCCTGCGGGATACGCTCCAGGTTGCCGGATTATGGGGCGAAGACCAGCAGCTGTCGTTCCCGTTAATCGTCAAATCCGGTGTGAACCGGCACGGCAGCACCATCCGCTACTACTACAACTACTCTGCTGAGTCCGTTACATTCCAGTATCCGTATGGAGCGGGGCAGGAGCTTCTGTCCGGGAATCTCGTAGCGCATGCTGAGGAACTGAAGCTGGATGCTTGGGGCATATTTATTATTAGTGAAAGTTAATAAATTGCTTTAACTATGAGGAGTAAGTAACGATCCTCCCCATAGGGAGATAGGATGAGGAGGCAGCAATATGGACGTTAAAGATATAGTCTGGGTATCAAGTACAGAGAATGGCCCATGGGTTACCCGAAGCGTGGAAATTGCAGCTGCGGACGCGCCGGCGGATCTGGCGTTCACCGGAGAAATTCATCAGAACATTGAAGGGTTCGGCGGATGCTTCAACGAGCTTGGATTCGAGGCGCTGAATCTGCTGGCTGCAGAAGACAGAAGCGCGGTGCTGCACTCGCTTTTCCATCCGGAAGGGGATCATAAGTTCAGCATTTGCCGGCTGCCGATCGGGGCGAGTGACTATGCACTTGAATGGTACAGCCTGAATGAAACCGATGGCGATTACGCCATGGAGCATTTCTCGATCGAACGGGACCGCAAGTACCTGATTCCGTACATCCGGGAGGCGCTGAAGCTGAATCCGGAGCTGAAATTATTCGCCTCCCCCTGGAGTCCGCCAACCTGGATGAAGTTCCCCCGGGCGTATAATTACGGCACGCTGCGCTGGGAGAAGGAGATTCTAGAGGCGTATGCTTTATACTTTGTGAAGTTTGTACAGGCGTATGCCGGGGAAGGCATCACCATCCATCAGGTTCATGTGCAGAATGAAGTCGTAGCGGATCAGAAATTCCCTTCGTGCGTATGGACCGGGGAGCAATTGCGTGAATTCATCCGCGACTATCTGGGACCGGCTTTTGAACAGCATGGCCTGGATACGGAAATATGGCTGGGCACGATTAATGCGCCGGAGCCGTGGGATGAGTGGATGAAGCAGAAGGACAGCGGATTCGATGCCTATGCGCACACGGTGTTAAGCGATCCTGAAGCATACAAATATGTGCAAGGCGTTGGCTACCAATGGGCGGGCAAATATGGCATTCAGCGTACGGTGCAGGCTTATCCTGAACTGCGCTACATGCAGACGGAGAATGAGTGCGGGGATGGGGAGAACACCTGGTTTTATGCCAAATATGTGTTTAACCTGTATCAGCATTACTTCACCAATGGTGTGAACGCCTATATTTACTGGAACATGGTGCTTCAGCCAAAGGGCCGCAGTACCTGGGGATGGGAACAGAACTCCATGATTACGGTAGAGCCGGATGAATACAAGGCCGTGCATAATCCCGAGTTCTACGTCATGAAGCATTTCGCCCATTTCGTTGGCCCCGGTTCCCGCAGAATCGGCCTGAAGGGCAAATGGACAGGCAATGCGCTGGCATTCGGGACGCCGGAAGGCAGACGGGTGCTGGTGATTGCGAATCCGTTCAAGGAAGCAAGAACGATTCTTTTGGCTAACGATGAAACGCAATATGAGCTCAATTTGGCTGCGGAATCTTTTAATACCCTTGTTCTGTAAAATAGACTAACATGACTCCATCCGCCGTCACTTCAAAGCAGCTGACGGCGGATACCCCTTCATGCTTTTGAACACATTGCTGAAGTACGCCACATCATGATACCCGCAGTGCTCAGCCACCTCAGACACATTGAACCCGCCCGCAGACAGAATCATCTCGGCATTATTGACCCTGACCTTGTTGAGGAATTCTTTGCAGGTGGAGCCGGTATTCTGTTTGAACAGCTTACCCAGGTAGACGGAATTCAGTCCGATCCACTCCGCCAGATCCTTAATCGTAACGTCCTCCGCATAGTGATCCATCATATAAGTCATTACTTTATGGATTCTCGGATCAAGCAGCGGCGTCTCCTGATGATGGGCAATATTAAGCAGGCGGTAGACAATCAGCTGGAAGATGGCCCGGGCCTTCATTCTGTAGAAAGGCTGCGTGCCCATCCAGATATGCGAGAACTCCCTGATATCATCGAGGATTTCCTTAGTCATCCTATTCTTTGTTACGGACGCAAACGGCAGGTGCACATGATTATCCGCACCCTCCCAGAAGAAATTGAACGCAAAGGAATGCATAGGTGCCTCGGCAAAGGTATGGGCTTCCCTTACACTGCCGGAAGGGACATAGAGCATATCCCCGGCTTCTACAGAGAATTTCTTCCCGTTAATGAAGTAATCCGCTTTGCCTTCCACGATGAACGACAGATCATGGAAATCTATCGTGCTGCTGATAATCTCCCAGTCTGCAAAGGATCTGCGGTCCACAAACAAAAAGACATTAGGCACAAGGTGCTCGTATTTGTGGATGTCCATCACGTTCATCCCTCCTTTCATCTGAAGCGCTGGTAAACACCACCCTATCTTACCATTTATCTAAGCTGCTATAGCGTGATTTTCTCCATTTTCATCGGCCCCAGCGTTACAATGGCTTCATTGAAATGAAACTCATACACATCAAACATCGGGCCCATTTTTTCAAGTGTGCCTTCAAAGGCCGGATTGTTTTTCGTGAAGCCGTCTTTCAAATCATATACGGTATGCCCGCTTTTCTTAACGATAGCATCAGTTACGCGCACCAGCCTGCCTGCGGGTTCGGGGAGAGTTGTGAAGGCTATTTTATCATTGGCTGCGAACTCTGCAGTTTTGGGGGATTGCTTGAAGGTGGAGACATATACAATGCCCTTCTCCTGATCGTAGAAGTGGCTCATCACTCTCACGTTCGGTTTATTATCCATTGAGGTGGCTAGGGCCAGGTGTGCGCTGACCTCCATAATTTCTTTGAAGCCTTGTACATATTCCATATTCATTCTCCTCTGTTAATGTATTGAACCGTCGTGATCTAGCGGCCTAAACTGATAGTAGCATACGGAATTATGACAGCTGTCTGTCATGGTTGTTGTGGTAAACTAAAAAAAGGTGATCAGAATGAAAATAGACCGGTTAATCTCCATAATCATGATTCTGCTGGAACGCGACAAAGTGAGTGCCTCCAAGTTAGCAGAGATGTTCGAGGTCACGCCCCGTACCATCTTCAGGGATATTGATTCGATCAATCAGGCGGGAATTCCGATTGTTACGTATCCCGGGGTACGCGGCGGCATAGGCATCATGGAGCAATATAAGGTGGAGAAAAGATTATTTACCGTTTCGGATATCACCGCCCTGTTAACAGGTCTCGGGAGTATCCACGCTACGATGTCGGGTGAGGAAATCCTGAATGCGATGGCTAAGGTGAAGGGGCTGATTCCCGAGGAGCAGGTGCGGGAGATTGAGCTGAAATCCGGTCAGATCGTCATCGATCATGCGCCCTGGCTGGGCAATAAGATTCTGAAGCTGAATCTGCACGACATTAAGATTGCTATGGACGGGTGCAGACTGGTATCGTTCAGCTATAGTGATCAGGAGGGGAAGCCGAGCAGCCGGGAAGTTGAACCCTACCGCCTGGTGCTGAAGGACTCCAACTGGTATCTGCAGGGATATTGCATCTCCCGGCAGGATTTCCGCATCTTCCGGCTATCCCGCATCACTGGGCTTAAGGTGCTGGAGGGGACCTTCACGCCAAGGGAATTTGATCCTAAGCCGCTGCATCCGCCGGACCAGCAAGTGGTAACCCTTACGCTGCAGATAGATTCCTCATTACGGGATTTGATGCTTGAGCTATGCGGCGAGGAGAATGTAGTGCCCTGCGGGAACCATAAATTTACCGTGTACTTTCCATTTGCCGAGAATGATTTCGGGTATAATATGCTGCTGCGGATGGGGGATAAGTGCGAGTGTCTGGGGCCGTCCCATGTGCGGGCGGAGCTGGTGCGGAGAATCAAGGGGCTGCTGGCGGTGTATGAAGGGGAATGACAGATAAGAGATTATCAATTGTACCCTCCGGAAATTCCTGCTATACTTTTTCCATATTAGTTGATAGGGGGTTACACTGATGGCAACGAATTGCTCATTAGCTAGGAAGTCCTCATGCAGAGCCTGATCCGGGGCGATACTTTGCGTGGGGTGCGGCAGGAAGATCTTGATCGCCCAAACTGATTTTATCGTTTCTAATTAGCAGGCTCTGCACCTTATTGGATTGACCAATAATAATAAGGGGCTGAAGAGCTGTGACTACAACATTTATTAGAAACCATCAATATAATTATATTAAGAAACAATCGGATTTCGTGCTCAAAACACTGCGGTCTGTAGCAGACCGGCGTGTCCTGGAGACCGTAAGGTACAGTGCTGAGGTGAATGTGACGGAGGCATTTTCTTCGCTTACTGTGGATCAGGAGCAAATGCTGAAGCCTATCTCCACCCTGGAGAAAGCCGAGGATTTCCAGCAGTATATCAGCGGCTTCGAGCCTTATCTGGAGCCATTTCCGCCGATTACACTGAAGCAGATTCAGAAGCTGTTTCCTAAGAATAAGAAGATGAAGCTACCTGATCTTGCATCGTTTGATTTTCGTTATGTGACGTATCTGGCCTGGGCAGACATTGCGACGAATAAGCTGTTCATTGTCTATCCATACGAAGGACAATTCATCGGCGTAGAGGGCAGAATAATACCGACCCACAAGAAAGGCTATTGCCTGTTCTGCAACCGCCAGCAGGAGCTTGCCTTCCTTACAGTCAAGACCAAGCCTGAGCTTGCTTCAGCAGATAACATAGCTTCTGTGGGGCAATACGTATGTATAGATAATCATGGATGTAATCAGAGTATCACCGATATAAGCTCGCTGGAGAGGTTCGTGCTCTCGGTGCAGAAATAAGTTTGCCGGAGAAGGCCGCCCTTAGGGTGGCCTTTTGCTTTAGGTTCTTAACTAAAATTGAAAAACAGCATAATTATAGCTGCTTCCTCAATCAAGCTTCCGTCCCGTCGCTGGCGGTCAAACGGAGTTTCGCGAAATGTTGTACGAATTACAACTCGAAGGCAGAAAAATCCGGGTGTCTGGGAGGATTGTTGCAGAAAATACAAGAATAGTTTGTTTAATAGGCTGGGAGGAGGGGAAATGTTGCCTTTCGTACAACAATTCGGGGGGGAGGAGCGTTATCGTGCAGGAAATGTTGTATTTCGTGCAGGATATGTGCTTGAGTCACACACTTCTATTCCAGTAATTGCAATAACATCCCCCTCATATGTGCTCAAAGCCTGAACTACTACGCCCCAGCCTGCTCCACCTCTGTATGAACCCCTTGCTGTTCTGCGGCCCTGCTGCTGACCAGCCCTCTCCGTCCGGTTAGAGTTACCGCCAGAATAGCCGCACCGGAAGCCAGCAGAATGATCGAACCGGGAATCCAGTCGAGGAGTACTCCGTAGAGCAGCATGCCCAGCGGAGCGATGGAACCGGCGATGCCTTCAACCAGTCCGAATACGCGTCCGCGGTACTCTTCTTCTATACTCTGCTGCAGATACACCTGGATCGGAATATTGATGATCATAATTACGATACCGACAAGCAGGAGCAGCGGAAGGAAGAAGATGAAGGTAACGGCAGCGGTGAAATGAAGCAGCAGCGGAAGGGCCATCGCAAGGAAGAGCAGCCCCAGTGCGCTTAGACCTCCGATAATTGTATTTACAAGATTGTTGCTCTGGCGGAGAACGGTGAGGAGCAGGGACATCAGCAGCATGCCCGCTGCCAGCATGGCTTCAAGTATACCGTATTGCTTCGAAGACAGCCCCAGGGTCTGTACGGCCACAAAGGGCAGCACGACATTCAGCGCGACTACAAAGAAATTAATCCAGAACACGATAATTAGGAGGGAGCGGATAACGGGACGGCGGATTACATAGGAGAAGCCTTCTTTCAGATTCGTACTGACCTCGGCAGCAACGCTGCCCAGGCGTTCGCGGAAGGGCGGGTTTCCGGTTTCGGCAGCCCCGTCTGTAAGCCCAGCTTCAGATAAGGCTTCTGGAACCGGTCTAAACTTCAGCATGCAGCCCATCACGGTCGAGATGGTAAGCCCTGCCGCGTTCAGCAGCATGAATTCTTCAAGCGGGAGGAAGGCGTAGAGCATACCGGCAAGAATGGGAGCCAGCAGGTGGCCGACAGAACTGGCAATTTGATTCAGGGAGCCGGTACGTTGGATGGAATCACGGTCAACGAGCATCATCATGGAAGAGGAGGCGGAGATACTGTAGAAGGTTGCGCAGATTGACAGAAGGATCAGTGAGATATAAATCGGTAAGAGGGACATTCCCTCTATGGAGACGGCGGCAAAGGAAAGCAGCATAATCAAGACACTTGCAGCATCTGAGCCGATCAGCAGCTTGCGGCGGTTCACCATATCGGCCACCACGCCGGCGAAGGGCGACAGAATAATACTGGGCAGCATACCGCACAGCAACGTAACCGCAAAGCTGCTTCCTGAACCGGTGAGCTGCAGAATATACAGGCCGACAACAAAGGTGTACATACTGGAGCCGAGAACAGAAGCGAATTTTCCGCTGAAGAAAAGAATGATATTGCGGTTGGATGCTGCCGACACCGGCGTTGGTTCAGACATTACGAGCACTCCTTTTTCCGAAAAAGTTAAATTATATTAAACTTATTGTAGAGGCTGGATCTGATTATTGCAACAAAAAGTTTAATTATATTTAACTTTTGCCATGATGCGGCTTTTTCTCGCTTGAATATTAGGCTATACTGGAAGAAAAGCAACCAAAGAAAGTTGGCACAGCAGATGACGACTAAACTGACCATCGGCGACAAAGTCAAACAAATGCGTAAAGCCAAGGGCCTTACGCAGACTGACCTGGCCGGAGAACATATGACCAAAAGCATGCTTAGCCAAATCGAGAACGGACGGGCGTTGCCTTCTATGAATACGCTGCAATTCCTTGCCGGGCGTCTGGGTACAGATGCGGGGTATTTCCTGGAGGGTGAGCACGAAGCGGAGCTGGGTCCGCTCGTCCGTAAGATCGAGCAGCAGTACAAGGCGAAGCAGTATAAGGAGATCGTTGCGGAAATCCAGCCGCTGATGAAGGATACGCTTCCGATGGCAGTGGATGCCGCACGGCTGATGGAGTTTTATGTGGGCTCCTGTTACCACACCGGAACAGAGGGCGGAGAAGAAGGAATCGAACGGGCTGTTGAAATCTATGAGCGTTTCGGTTTATTTGTAGAGCGTGCCAAGATTCAGTATTTGGCTTATGCTTTATTGTTTGCCAAGAGCAGATACCAGGACGGGCTGGAACTGATTCGCCGTGTCCGTAAAGAATATGTGAGCAATAAGGTAGGCAACGATTTTTTATTTGAAATCGATCTTTATTATGCGGAAAGTGTTACGTTGTCTGCACTGGCAGATTACTCCGGCAGCCGGGAAGCTGCCTTGGCGGCACTTAAGCTGTCGCATGAAGAAGGAGTCTACTCATTGTCGGATCATCTGTACCGTCTACTCTCCCATCTGGCCCTGCTTCACAATGATCTTGAGCAGGCAGAGGCATACTTAAGCAAGGCAAAGCTGTTCGCACAGTTCACAGAAGCTGCGGAGTCACTGGAACTGGTGCACCTTGGCGAAATTAGACTGGCACTTGCGAAGCAGAGTTACGGGGAAGTGCTGGTACTTGCGGAGCATTATCCCGCGAAGGACAGCCAGTTCATGCCTTTTGTCCATATGATGATGGGGATCGCGCACTACCATCTGGAGAGGGATGAAGAGGCACTGGCGGTCTTGTCCAAAGTAGTATTGAACGACCAGGTCTATCATCCGCTTGACCGGGTCGACCTGCTCACTGCCTATGCATACAAAGCGAAAATCTTCGCGAAGCAAGGCCGTTTGGAGGAAGCCCGCCATGAAGTCCGGTTCGCCTATGATCAGGTGAAGGATTATCCGCCTTCTGAATATGCGGACTTAATTAGACAAACCTACCAAGAGCTGCATGATAATTAAATAATGTCCAGTAAAAAACCAACCGTGCAGCTTCCCGCACGGTTGGTTCTGCTTGGTGTATAGGAATTACGATATTCGTCTGTTGTGGATAAGCTTCTCTGGAAATTGGAGCAGGTCCGTCTGAAGGACGAATGTGTTCTTGTATCCGGAATTCCACAGAATCCCCGGAAGTCGGAGGCTTGGAAAATCAAAGGGATAAATCCCTCTGATTCCGCCGAAAGTGGGCGGTAGGAGAAAAATAAAGGGATAAATTCCTCTGAATCAGCTGAAAGTGGGCGGTAGGAGAAAAACAAAGGGATAAATCCCTCTGAATCCGCCGAAAGTGGGCGGTAGGAGGAAATCAAAGGGATAAATCCCTCTGAATCCGCTGAAAGTGGGTGGCAGGCAGGAATGAGGGGCAAAAGTGCCCTTGAATCCGTCAAAAGTGGGTGGCAGGCAGGAATGAGGGGCAAAAGTGCCCCTCATTCCGCCAAAAGTGGGTGGCAGGCAGGAATGAGGGGCAAAAGTGCCCCTCATCCGCCAAAAGTGGGCGGCAGGCGGGAATGAGGAGCAAAAGTACCCCTGATTTTACCGGAGGCTGCCCAAACAAAGCGGTCAGAATAGAGCAATGTGAGATGGGCTTACAATCTACATCAGGCTGCGTTGCTCGGGCTGATTCACCCGTTAAGGTGATTTTGTTGTGAACTATTGGTTGGACTTTAATTCTTTAGAGAAAAGGAAGTACTAAAGAGACTAACGAAAAGCGAAAAGAAGCGGAGGGGAAATTTGGAACTGTAGGAGCGGTAGCGTCCGCCTGAAAGCTTTCCGTTGGAAAGCTCGCATCGTAAGCATGCAGTTACCGGATTTCCACCGCGAGTAGCGGTCTAAATCAAGAAATCTGGGAACAACAGCGGCCGGAAGTCCAAAATCCCCGCAGCAGCGACACTTTCTTTTTCTAACAAACTTAAGCTCAAGCAATAATGAACCCCCTATTTGGAACTCCACAGCTCCACGCGGTCCTGCACATATTTGGTGTAGCCGGCTTCCATTTTCTTAACGCCGGCTTTTTCAAGATCGGCCATGTAGTCATCCCAGATTTTATCGAATTCAGCCGGTTTGGCCAGAATCGCCTGCGGGATGCGTTTCCACGTAATATCTCTCATTTTATTGCCCAGAATGGAGACTTCATCCTCGCCGGGGAGGGCAATATTCCAGGCTGCCCCGTACGCTTTCTCAGTAAACTCCTCTTCTTTAGGGAACAGATCCTTCCAGGTAGTGGCATTGTAAGCCGCCAGCGTTTCTTTCTCGACATCGCTGTAACCGAGTACCAGCTGCTCAGGGAAGTTCTTGGTGTAATAGTTGCCGGTAGAATCCTTGGCCCCGTCGCCGTAGTGGACCATCATATTCCAGTAGAAGCCGATGCCGGTCTCCTTCGTGAAGGCCGTGTTATCATTGTTAATGCGGTCCTGCACTTCGGCAGGGACGACGCGTTTGCCGTTTTCTACGACATAATGTTTGCCTTCAATGCCCCAGTTGTTCAGGATCTGCCCTTCGTCGGAAGCCAGGTAATCCAGGAACTTAATCGTCCGGACCGGGTCAGGGTTCGTGGTCGAGATTGAGATTCCGTAGCCGCCCATGAAGCCTGTAGGCCAGAAGCTGGTTTCTTTGTATTCACTGGTTAAGGTCACAGGATAATGGCCGTAGGTTTGATCGAATTTACCGGCCGTCTTCAGAGCCTGCTGCGCGTCATTGTAGTCCCAATCCTGGTCAATCAGGCCAAGCACACGTCCGGTGGCCACTTTGGCTTTATACTGGTCGTATTTCTGCACGAAGCTTTCTTTGTCCAGCAGGCCGATGTCATTCATATGGTTCAGCCAGCGGAAGTATTCCTTCTCTTCCGGACGGCGGAAGTGGTAGATCGCTTCATGAGTCGTCTGATCGACGAAATATTCCCCGTCATCGGAACCGCCGGTAGTCGCCACTGCAGGATTGGTTACGGAAATGTACATATGCCAGTCATCTGCGTTCAGCGATACGCCGATATTCTTGTTGCCGTTCTCATCGGTTGGATGTTTCTCCAGATAGGCCTTGATTACATTCTCATAATCCTGGACCGTCTTGATCTCCGGATATCCGGCTTCCTTCAGCACTCTGTGCTGCAGCTCGAAGCCTCCGCCGGCGACGAACTTCTTCTCATTCACAGCTGCCCAGGTAGGGATGGCATAGATGGACTGGTCTTCGTTCGTGTATTTGGCCCGGGCCAGATTGTCTCCAAGCACCCGCTTGATATTGGGCGCGTATTTGTCGATCAGTTCGGTCAGGTCAATGACAGCGCCGGCATCCACCAGCTTGCCGATATCGGCTTTGGCGGAGATGATGTCGGGATATTCACCGCCGGCGGCAATCAGCGCGATCTTCTGCTGCGGATCGCCAACGGCGAACTCGGCATCGAGAGTGACGCCTGTTTTCTCTGTAAGAACGGTACTGACCTCATCCTTCATATTGTTCCAGTTCGGATTGGGGTCTTCCGCGAAGAAGGAAAGCGTCAGTGGGCTTAAATCTTCGGCTTCTGCCGTAGCTTCTGCCGTGGCGGCCGCATTTGCGCTATTAGCGGCTTTGGTGCCGCCGGTATTCTCGGCCGTATTCTTGTTGTTATTGCCTCCGCCGCAGCCGGCCAGCACACTGAGCAGCAAGGTCAAGACCATCAGCAGAACATACGGTTTCGCTGTCTTTCTTGTCATGAATAGAAACCCTCCCTTTGTCTGGTGAGAACATATTGTATACACAGGCGTTAACCTGACGATACCGTAAGCGGACTAGCTTTTGACCGAACCCAGCGTCATGCCTTTGACGAAGTAACGCTGCAGGAACGGATAGACGATCAGAATAGGGACGGTGACGACAATGGTGATTGCCATTTTGACCGATTCCGGGGAGATCTGTGCCATCACTTCGACCATATTCCGGCCGCGGAAGTTATCCGCATTGGTGGTGGTGCTCTGAATGACCTTCATCAGCTCAAACTGCAGTGTCGTCAGTGCGTCATTCGAGCCGTTATACAGGTAGGTGTCAATCCAGGCATTCCACTGGCCAACCGCCAGGAACAGGGCGATGGTCGCCAGCGCAGGCTTGGTCAGCGGCAGAATCACCCGCCAGTAGATGGTGAAGTCATTGGCTCCGTCCAGCTTGGCAGATTCCTGCAGGGCGTAAGGCAGACCGTCGATGAAGGAGCGGATGACGAACACATTAAATGCACTGACCAGGCCGGGCAGGACATACACGCTGAAGGTGCCCATCATATGCAGATTCTTGATCAGAATGTAGAAGGGAATCAGTCCGCCGGATACGTACATCGTCAGCGCCAGAAAGGTGGAGACGAACTTGCGGCCCTGAAAGTCCGAACGGCTTAAGGTGAAAGCCAGCATCGAGGCGCTGATCAGTCCGAGAAGGGTGCCGATGAGGGTACGCAGAACAGAAATCTTGAATCCGGTAATGAGTCCGGAGAAGGCGAAGATCGTCTCGTAATTCTTGAAGGTGAACATCCGGGGGTAGACCGTAATCCCGCCCTTGATGCTATCGGTAGAGTCATTGAATGAAATCGCCAGCACATTGAGAAAAGGGTACAGTGTGGCAATGGTCACCACAGTAATCGCAGCATAGACTACCAAATCGAAGATGCGGTCCGACCAAGACGCGGCGGCCAGTTTTTTGATCAGCATAAGGGCCTCCTAAATGATGCTTTCCTTGGTTATTTTTTTGAAGATGCCATTGGCCGTAAAGAGCAGAATCACACTGACCACCGAGTTGAAAATATTGATGGCCGTCCCGAAGGAGAAGCGTCCCATGCCGAGCCCGTAGTTCAGTGCATACAGATCCAGTGTCTGCGAATAGTCGCGTACCAGATTGTTGCCGAGCAGGAATTGCTTCTCGAACCCGATGCTGATGAGATGGCCGATGGAAATGATCAGCAGGATAACGATCGTCGCCCGGATGCCCGGCAGTGTAATGTTCCGCACCTGCTGCAGCCGGCTTGCGCCGTCCACCCTGGCTGCTTCATACAGCTCCGGTCCAATACCCGAGATCGCGGCGAGATAGATGATCGTGTTCCAGCCCGTTTCCTTCCACACATCCGATGCGGTTACGATCCCCCAGAACAGATTGCCTTTGGCCATGAATTGAATCGGCTCGCTAATGATATGGAGGCTCAGCAGCAGGTCATTGACTGCGCCGTTGTCGGTGGAGAGCATCTTGGTAATGATCCCGGCGGCTACCACCCAGGACACAAAGTGCGGCAGATAAGACACCGTCTGGACAAAACGTTTCAGCACCTGCAGCCTTACCTCATTCAGGAGGATGGCGAAGATGATAGGAATGATGAATCCGGCTAATAGTCCCATGACGCTCATTGCCAGGGTGTTGCGCAGGGCATTGAAGAATTGCTCATCCTGGAAGAGCTCCCTGAAATACTGCAGGCCGACCCACTTCTGCTCAAAAAAAGATTTGCCCGGCTTATATTTCTGGAAGGCCATCATCCATCCCCATAACGGCAGATAGCTGAAGACGAAGGCCCACAGGACAAAGGGAACCGCCATCATATATAGATATTTCTGCTGCCGGAATTTGGCCCAAAAGCGTGAGCCGGGTTTCTTAAGCTCCGGCTTCACGGTGGTGGTAATCGCTTTCATTTATGTCCCTCCTTCGATATGGCTTTATCATAATCTCCCGGAAAACAAGGAAACACCCGAAGATTTAAGTGTAAAAACAGGGGGAAATCAGTCCTTTTCGTAAGCGCTTTCTGAAAAATCCTCCTCCGGCTGCGAATCTTTCCGGCGGTAGACCGAGGGGGAGATGCCGGTGATTTTCTTGAACTTTTCACGAAAATAATCCACATCGCTGAAGCCGACACGGCTTGCCGCCTGATGGATTTTGTAGCCCTGGTCCAGCAGCTCCTTGGCTTTGCCGATGCGGATATTGTCCAGATAGGTGTTGAAGGACGAGCCAGTGCTGCTCTTGAACAGCTTGCCGAGGTAGGCGCTGCTGTAAGTGAATACATCCGCCAGAGTCTCCAGCTTCAGATTCTCGTCATAATGGCGGTGGATGAGGTCCAGCATCCGCTTCATGAGTACATCCATGTCATTACGGATAATGCCGCCGGCATATTGCTCAAGCAGGCCTGTGATGTAGCGCTGCAGCCGGGGGAGGGAAGTATGCTTATAAATTTGCTGGATTTGCCCGTCCATCCGGCTCTGCGCCAGAATCAGCTCTTTGTACTGGACGGAGAGCTTGTTGCACAATGAAGTTAATGTCCGGACGTAATAGGATTTCACAGCCAGCTCGGATAGCCCGGCGGCGGTCATAATATCCCCGGCTTCCTGGATCAGGGAAGGAAGCACGGTGAGCTCCCCGATATCCATGGCGAAATACAGCCGGTCCGCCAGCGGTGCCAGACGGCTCTCCGCTTCCTGCAGTCCGGAAGGCAGCCCTGTCTTCAGCTTCAGCGAATCCGGACCGATCATCCCCGGCTCATCATAGAAGAAATGATCCTTCATCCGGACCAGCGCGGATTGATGGGAGCCAGGCAGCCCGCCCAGACTGTCTACCATATCACCTGCGGTGATTATGCATTCCAGCCCCTCGGCGGCGGAAGCTTCACGGATACTCTGCACCATTAATTTGCGGACAAGCTCCTTCTGATAAGAGGGCTGCAGCAGCACGCCCAGATAAGAATCCAGCGAGAAGACGATGCCCCAGCTGTTGTTCTCAAAGCTTGCCGTCAGCCTGGCTTTGACGGCGGTGGAAGGGCCGTTGTCCGCATGATCCTGCAGCAGCAGCCGGATCAGGACAACCTGATAGGAATCCCAGAGCAGACCGGATTCCAGTGCCGAGTCCATCAGAGCGGGTGTTGGCTGCAGGCTGCTCTCCATCAGCAGCGACTGGACTATCATCTCCCGGCTCCATACCTTAACTGCAGCGTGATTCCTGCGGTGCACAGTCTGCGCATCCAGTACTTTGGACAGATCAGACAAATACAACTGCAGTTCATCTTCATCGACCGGCTTGAGCAGATAGTTATCGATGCCGTAAGACAGCGCGCGCTTGGCATAGCTGAAGTCGGCATAGCCGCTCAGGATGATCATATGCATTTCCGCCTCATTCTCCCGCAGCTCCCGGATCAGCTCCAGTCCGTCCTTCCCGGGCATACGGATATCGATAATCATCAGATCCGGGGAATACAGCTCAACCTTATGCCGCGCTTCAACCGCGTTGGCCGCTGTATCCACCACTTGGTAGCCATGGCTCTCCCAGTCCAGCAGCGTGACCAATCCCTCGCGGATGGACAATTCATCATCAACAATTAACACACTATACATAAGAATCTCTCCTTAGGGGGATGGCGAAGCTGATCTGCGTGCCGTATCCGCTCTGGCTGGCCAGAATCAGGCCGTATTCAGGGCCATAGGTCAGCTGAAGACGCAGGTGAATATTGCGCATCCCGATATTATTGGTCTCATAGTCATCCTTGTTGTCCAGCATTTGCCGGATTTCTTCGATCCGGGCGGCGGACATGCCAATTCCGTTATCAGAGACCTGAACCTTAAGCATTTCGTTCTCAATTCGGATATCTACCATAACCATTCCGCCGTCCATCACATTCTCCAGCCCATGGATGACGCAGTTCTCCACCAGCGGCTGAATAATCAGCGGCGGGATTTGTATGGTATTCGCTGCCGGATCTACATACAGCTCATAGGCGAGCCGGTCATTATAGCGGAAATTCTGAATCACCAGATAGCAGTTTACGGTCTCCAGCTCGCTTTGCAGCGCGATCCTCCCGTTACCTACCTCTAAGTTTTTTCGCATCATTTTACCCAGAAGCCGCACGACCTTGGCAATATCGGTCTGGCCCCGGGAATGGGCCTTCATCCGGATTGATTCCAGGGCATTGAACAGGAAATGAGGGTTGATCTGGCTGGCCATCATCTTGAATTTAATCTCATTCTGTTTCAGCAGGGTGGCATTCTTCTGGCGGTTCGATTCCTGCACCTCGCTCATCAGATCATTAATATTCCGTACCATATGATTGAACTGCCTCGCCAGCTGGCCAATCTCATCCTTGCCGTCGATCACCAGCCGGGCCTCCAGATTCCCGGAAGCGACCTTGGAGATATGCTTGCTCAGGTGCAGCATGCGTCCGGTGAGCAGCCGTGAGAAGTAGTAGATCAGGATAATTGCCAGAATCAGAGCTGAAATAATGACCATAGACGCCAGTGAGAGTATCCGGTTGGGCTCGCCCACGATGCTCCCGACAGAGAAGATGGAGATAATCCGCAGGCTGTTCAGGCTTCCTCCGGGATGCCAGTCATCAATCAGCATTTTGGAGGGCTTGCCGTCAATCATTACATCGGCCGGTCCTTGTCCTGCCAGGGGGGACAGCGGTTTGAAGTCGATGTCATCCAGCGTCTTGCCCAGCGTATCTGCACGGTTAGAGGCAACGATGTTGTCGTTCTCGTCTACGATAATCGTCTCGAAGGTCTCCTGGTCCAGGATGGTGTTGAGCCTCTCCGTATTGACATTCACGATCAGTACACCTGTCGTCCGCTGCTTCAGGAAATCGATCTTGCGGATCAGGCTGAGATAATACCGGCCGTTGCGGTTGTCGCGGATATAATTCCAGCAGACCAGCCCTTTCTGGGCAAGGGCGGTCTGGTACCAGGCCTCCTGCGTTACCGCAGCATCTGCCTGGAGGAACTCCCAGTTGTCCAGCACCGTCGGGTTGTCGATGTACAGCCGGATGCTGGAGATTTCCTTGTACAGCCGGACAAATTCCCGGAAGTCCGGATAATCCCAATAGGCCTGCACCACATCGTAGACCGATTCATAGCGGTGGTTGGCGGCCTCCTCCAGCCGGCTGTCATTGGACAGCCGGTAAGCGATGTCGAGCGGAACGTTCAGCATTTCGCCCGTCCGTTTTTTCACCCGGTCCACATTGGCTGTAATCTGCTCCAGTGCATTGCCCAGAGCCATATTCCGCAGTTCACTGGTCAGGAACACCCCCACAATCAGCACCGGGATCAGGACCACACAGCCAAAGGATAGAAAGAGCTTGGTCCTGAGCTTCAGATTGTTCATTAAGGTGATGATACGGGTATACACGAATTCAATCCCCTCCGTCAGCTCATGATTGTTAACGCTTACATAAGAGTATATCTGCAAACCGGGAACCAATATATGTAATCTATTTGGGTTTTATTGTCTTCATTTATGGAGTTTGGGGAAATCAGCGGTTCTCCTTAACTGCCTTGTGGAGGATGACCTGCACTGGGGCAGCTGTACTTCACGGTCAGTGATAACGGCTGTAACGGTCGTCATTCCCTGTGAAGCAGGTTGAAATGGTTAAAAATGAGGTTGTAATCCGCGATTTTTTTTCGCCGGAGAGCATGTATTATTGTAGATGAATTACTATAATTTTGAAATACATTAACGGGTGCAATGCCTGACCGGGAGGGGAGGAAGAATTCGCAGATTCGAAGATTCATAGAGGAATTCCAGTAAAGTGGATTAAGAGACATACTGTACATTCCGCTTTCCAAGGAGGAATTGCAATGCCGGGAAGAATGAAATCCCCATTCGTGAAAAGGACGCTGCTAAGCGCCGTATTCACCACAGCAGCCTTAAGTTTACTGTGGTTTGCCCAGCCCGCCTTTGCTTATGATCTGTCGAACAGCAGTTTCCAGGTCAGCACCGGTACCAACGGCGATATTACCAGCCTGAAGCTGACCGGAGATAACTTCCCCACAAACTATGTCATGAATGCGACCAATGCCCCTAACCAGAATACGGCAGACCATCAGTGGCTCGGAGAGCTGATGTTCACATACCGGCTGAATAATGGCGCCTGGACCAAAGCCTTGACCAACAAATCAGCCGACGGCCGCACACAGAGCCAGACCGGCAATACGGTCAACATCATCTATCAGAATTCCGCGAATGCCGAGGGCATCCGTAATTTCCGGGTGAATGAAAGCTACTCTCTTGTAAGCGATTACTTGCTGTGGCAGATTCAAGTGACCAACACCAGCACACAGACTCTGGAGATCGGTGATTTCGGCCTGCCGCTGCCCTTCAACGAATTCTGGACCGGTGGAGGCAATGAGCAGATTTATGAATCCAGAGTAGTCACCCAATCCTTCATCGGCAATAACAGCTCCTATGTAACCGCGCAGCGCCCCAGCGGCATCGGCCCTTCTCTCCTGCTGGTGCCGGATGCCACCACCGGCGCAGGCTTCGAGTACATGGATAACTGGCGCATCCAGGATCATGCGGGCAGCAAATGGGCGGGCGATCAAGGCGGCTGGGTGGAAGGCCTCTCGGTCTACTACATCCACTCCAATGTGATCAAGAGTACGGGGCGCGGCTACCTGCCGAACAGCAGCCTGACACTTGCCCCGGGAGCAAGCAAAACCTATGCCTTCAAATTCTTCAAATCAGCCAGTGAGCAGGCCACCAAGGACCGCCTGTACTCGGAAGGGCTGATCGATACCACGGTAGTCCCCAGTCTGGTCGTGCCAACCAATCAGACAGCCAAGTTTGACCTCCGCACGTCCAAGACCATTACTTCCGTAACTGCGCAGTATCCGTCCGAAACGACGGTGGCCTCCCTTGGAACAACGGCAGGGGATCACAAGCTGTACTCCCTGCAGATGAACCACCTCGGTCCCAACAACATCACAGTCAATTACGGCAGCGGAGAAAAGACGACCCTGCAGTTCTACGCCATTGAACCGGTAGATACGGCACTCCAGCGCCACGCCACCTTCATGGTGAACAATCAGCAGTGGAACGTGCCGGGAGATATCCGGGACAAGGCGTTCGACGACTGGATGATGCAGACTAATACGAAACGCAATAATTTTGCCGGGTACTGGGGCTGGGGGGATGACTGGGGCTATACACATGCCCAATTCCTCGCCGAGAAGAATGTCCAGAAGCCGGTAACCTCAGAGATCACCGCACTCGACCAGTATCTGGAGACCACAATCTGGACGAACCTGATGGCCGGCCATCATACCGATTACCTGGTGCCTGACTTCCTCATGGCCGCGCCGAACACCACACCGACCTACCGGGGGTATGCTTACCCGCATATCTACAATACGTATTTCAGCATGTACAAGATTTCCAAGCTGTACCCCGGCCTGATCACCTATGCACAGCCAAGCAATACTTATCTGCTGCGGGCTTATAACATTATGAAAGCGCTCTATGACGGTCCTGTAGCCTACAACTGGAATACGGGCCTGATGGGAGAGATGACTACTCCGGAGATCATCAAGGCCCTGCAGGCAGAGGGCTATACTACCCAGGCCAACGATATCATTGCCAAAATGAATACCAAATACAACAACTTTGCCAGTACAACCTATCCTTACGGCTCGGAATACAACTATGACAATACTGGCGAAGAAGCCGTGTACATGCTGGCGAAGATGAACAACAACAATACGATTAAGAGTAAAATCAACACCAAAACCCGTGCCGTCCGCGGAAAAATGCCGGTATGGTATTTCTACTCCGATCCGGTAACGATCAACGGGGAGCCCTGGTGGCAGTTCCAATACACCGCAGCGCTTGCCGGAACGGCTATGGATGACTGGGTGCGCAATAATTCCGCCACTCCGGAAGTTGAGCAGCGTTTAACCTATGCCGCCAAGCTCGCGAATCTGACCGCGATTAACTCCGGACAGATCAGCTCCGATCCGGCAGATATCGGGGCCGTATCCTGGACGTATCAAGCGATGAAGGGCAATAACGGCGCACTGGGCCTTGACGGCGGACCGCTGTTCAATGGCTGGCGCGGCATGTCCGGTGAAGCGGATCTCGGCCTGTTCGGCGCGATAAAGCTGCTGAGCTCCGATGTGGCGGTTGATCCGATCTTCGGCCTGTACGGCTATGGCTGTGAGGTTACGGAGAGCGGCGGGAATTACATCGTTACACCCAAGGACGGTGTATATCAGCGCCTGAATCTGATCACTGAGAAATGGGGCATGAGCCTGGAGCGGGACAAATACACTCTGGCTACCGTCGCCAAGGCGAAGACCAGTGCCAGCTTCACACTCAGCAATGCAACACCGGGCACAGCACATGTTACGAAGGTGGCCTTTAACGGTTTCGCCCCCGGAACCTATAACGTAACGGTGAACAATGTGGCATCCGGCAGCTTCACTGCGGTGAGCGGACAGACTGCAACCGCCAGCCTGAATATTGGCACAGGGGCTTCCTATGAGGTGAAGATTCAGCAGGGAACTGCCACCCCGGTCTCCTCCATCGTTGTCAACTACAACATGAATCAGTCTTCCGGAACAACGGTTACGGATTCCTCATACGGCTTGAACCATGCAGCACTGACAGGAACTGCCACTTGGGTTACCGGCCGCACAGGCGCAGGCAACGCGCTGAATCTCAGTGGAACGAGCGCGTATGCCTCGCTGCCGGCTGGCGTGGTCAGCCAGCTGAACGACTTTACGATCTCCGCCTGGGTTAAGATTACGGCCAATAGTGACTGGGCGAGAATCTTTGATTTCGGCACAGGAACAACCGCTAATATGTTCCTGGCGCCACAGATTGGCGGCGGCGGGATGCGCTTTGCCATCACCACCGGCGGCAACAGCACAGAGCAGCAGCTTACGGCAACTGCACCGCTGGCCACCGGAGCATGGAAGCATGTGGTTGTGAGCCTGTCCGGCACGACAGGCCGTCTCTACCTGGACGGCGTACAGGTTGCCGTCAACACAAGCATGACACTGAAGCCTTCCAGCCTGGGCAATACCACGCAGAACTATATCGGCAAATCACAATACGGTGATCCTAATCTGAACGGCGCTGTCGATGATTTCATAATCTTTAACCGTGCCCTCAGTGCTTCCGAGATTACCGCACTCTTCGGCGGGACGATGCCTGCGCTGTCGGCTTCCGCTTCTCTGGAGGAACTGGATGCGCTGCAGCCGGATTCCGGGCTTGCCCTGCCGCCGCTTGACGAAACGGATGGACAGCAGCCGGACGGCGAAGTCATTCCGCAACCGGACGGCAGTTCTCCAGAGACAGGTGCACAGGAGGTTCCTGTGACACCTGAAGAACCAGTAACACCTGAAGTGCCTGTAAGCTGACCTCTGGCAGGCTTCCCGGGAGAAATGCATGTAGTAAAGAGGGAGAACCCGGGAATTAGGGGTTCTCCCTCTTTGTTGTAAGGGAAATTATGAATGCACGCTCAGCGTTTCCGGATAAACCTGCTGCGGAAGTCTGACGGTGACAGGCCTTCCTTCTTGGAGAAGCAGGAAGAGAAATGGGAGACATGATGGAAGCCGACCTCCTCGGCAATCCGGGTCACGGACCAGGAGGTCTGCAGCAGCAGACGCTTCGATTGCTCGACACGGTAGTTCTGGAGATAAGCCATAGGCGTCATGCCGTAGGCTTTCAGCATGCTTTTGGCCAGATAGTTGGAGTGGTAATTCAATTCCTTCTGCAGCAGCGGATTGTTGATGTCCTGGGTATAGTTGCGGCGGATATAGAGCTCAATGCGTTCGGCAAGCTGGATGGCGGTAGCGTCAGAGGGGGAGGCGAGGTCGCGGTCCAGATGCTGGAGGAAGGACTGAAAGGAAGCCTGGCGCTTCCAGTTCCGCAGGGATTGCGGCTCCTGCTCCTGCTCGAAGAACAGGTTCAGCACCTCCATTGCTTTGGCTGTAATCTTCATATGCTTGGGGATGTAAATGGAACAGACGTCGGCATGATTGAGGTAGGCCTTCTGCTTATGGCTCTCAATTAAGGCGCTCTGATTGTCCAGACATTCATCCATGCTCTCACATTCCTTCCAGCTGCCGAAGGTCTGGAAATGAATCCAGATAATCTTCGTATCCCCGGTGCAGGGAGCACTGCCGTAATGATGCCCGTCCGGACGGAGAATGAGGATCTCGCCCTCCTTCAGCTGCCACTCCTTCCCGTCCTCACCGACCGGCAGGGTTCCCTTCAGCACAACGATCAAATCGAATACCCCGATGCAGTTGCGGTTGATGTGATAATCACCAGCCGTATAAGTGGCGTGTCCGCAATCTATGAAGTAAGGAATCGGAGGGGAAATGAAATGGAGTATCGGTGAGAGCATTTGATAAGCCTCCAGTAGGTTGAAATGATGAAAAATCAGGTTGGAAATCCTCGTTTTTTCTCATGATACAACATGTATTATTATAAATAAAGCGCTTTCTTTAAAGTTGGAAAGATGAAAAGAAAAGGCTTGGCAATAATGATGAAGCCTGAGAGGAGCGTTCCATATAATGAATGAAATCACCACGGCCGCATCCGGCAAGGTTCAGATTCAAGATGTGTTCTGGTCGGAATATATCCGTCTGGTCCGCGAAGTTATGGTTCCTTATCAGTGGGAAGCGCTGAACGACCGTATTGAGGGGGCGGCCCCCAGCCATGCGATCCGCAATTTCAAGATTGCCGCCGGACGGGAGGAGGGCGGGTTCTACGGAATGGTCTTTCAGGACAGCGACGTCGGCAAATGGCTCGAAGCGGTTGCTTATCTGCTGGAGACACAGCGCGATTCCGCGCTTGAGGACATTGCCGATGAGGTGATTGAACTCCTGATTGCCGCCCAGAGAGCGGATGGTTATCTGAACACCTACTTTCTGCTGAAGGAGCCGGGACGGGAATGGAGCAATCTGGCGGAATGCCATGAATTATATTGTGCCGGACATCTGATTGAAGCTGCAACAGCCTATTACCGGGCCACCGGGAAAAGAAAGCTGCTGGATGCGGTCAGCCGCTATGCCGATTACATCGCTTCCGTATTCGGAACCGGGCCCGGCAAGCTGCACGGGTATGACGGGCATCAGGAGATCGAGCTGGCACTCGTGAAATTATTCCATGCTACCGGGGAGAAGAAGTATCTGGAGCTGGGGCGTTATTTCCTGGAGCAGCGGGGGCAGCAGCCGCATTATTTCGAAGAGGAATGGGAGCGGCGCGGCCGTACCCTGCATTTCCCGGAGCTCTCTATGGTGCATGACCATCTTTACAGCCAGTCCCATCTTCCGGTCAGAGAGCAGGCCACGGCTGAGGGGCACGCGGTCCGCCTGGTCTATATGTGTACGGCGATGGCTGATATCGCCCTGGAGACGAAGGACGCAGGGCTGCTCGCCGCCTGCCGGAAGCTGTGGGATAACATCGTGAATAGAAGGATGTACATTACGGGCGGCATCGGGTCCATGGAACAAGGCGAATCCTTCACGGCTGATTATGATTTACCGCCTGATCTGGCGTATGCCGAGACCTGTGCTTCTGTGGGGCTGATCTTTTTTGCCCGGCGTATGCTGGCACTGGATCATCACCGCAAATATGCGGATGTGCTGGAAAGAGCACTCTATAATACCGTGATCAGCGGCATGTCGCTGGATGGAACCAGGTTCTTCTATGTGAATCCGCTGGAAGTGTATCCGGAAGTTCTGGGTAAGAACAAGAACTATAAGCATGTAAAAGCAGAGCGCCAAGGCTGGTTCACCTGTGCCTGCTGCCCGCCCAATGTCGCTCGTCTGCTGGCCTCGCTTGGAGATTACATGTATTCGGCGCAAGGTGATACCTTGTATGTTGAGCTCTATATCGGCGGGCAGCTGGAAACGGTGATAAACGGCTTGCCGTTACGGCTCGAACAGCATTCGAGCTACGGCACGGATGGCAATGTCCGCTTTGTGGTCGATCCGGAGCAGGAGCGGGAATTCACCATCGCCCTGCGCCTGCCGGATTGGAGTAATGAAGCGATAGTGTCGATTAACGGCCAGGCCAATACATATAGCGGCGGAAGTGCTGACGGGTATATTCATCTCACCCGCAGCTGGGCGTCCGGCGATGCCATTGAGGTGTGCTTTGCGATGCCGGTGCAGCGGATGAAGGGACATCCGCATATCCGCCAGACTTTCTCCAAAGTCGCCCTGCAGCGCGGTCCGTTCGTCTATTGTCTGGAGGAGGCAGATAACGGTAAGCGGCTGTACCAGCTGCGCCTGGCTGCCGGGCGAGCCTATACTCTTGCCGGAGAGCCGGGATTCCCGGCGGGCATTCAGACGCTGAGCGTCGCGGGGATCAGGGCACAGCCGGAAGGAGAGTGGCCAGCGGAGGGATTGTACAGCAGCGGAGCATCCTGGACCGGCCGGGAAGTGCAGCTGAAATTCATCCCTTACTTTGCCTGGGCCAACCGCGGAGCTGGTGAAATGTCCGTCTGGATTGAGGAGGAAGCTGGCAGATAAGCGGGTATAACATTCCTGCTGCCGCAGAACAGAATTTAACCGGTGTAGCTTAAGAGAGGAATCAGAGTAACTAGAATAGTCATAGTAACCAGAGTAACCAGAGTAACCAGAGTAATCAGAGGTGTCCCCAGAGCCATAACATGGCTGGACGGGGCATCTCTTTTTGTAAGGCACCCGTCACACTGCAGCGTTCCATCAGCGGCAGCACCTTTGCGGACTGGAGGGCCGTTATTTTAACAAATCAGGCCTTGAGGTTGTTCGTGTGCACTCAGCCGGCTAATCTGCTCCTCACGAATATTATTTTAAATTTACAAATATGAATTTTTATATGATAATATAACGATACGTATCGTTTCGTTTATTCATAAGCATGATTTGCAATTCAGGGGGTGAAACCAATGAACACGGACATAAACATAACTATGAAGCACAAGGAAGCCCGGAGTAAGAGGGGGATTCTTGAGGCAACGATTGAGATGCTGGCAGTAAACAGCTATTCCTCTTTAACCATTGAGGCGGTTGCGTCACAGGCCGGAGTAGGCAAATCAACCATTTATAGATGGTGGAACAATAAAGCGCGTCTTGTACTGGATGCGTTTCTCATGACCGCGGAATCCGGGTTTGAGTTTGACGGCAACAGACCGGTTCAGGATAACTTTAGGCAGCAGCTTGAAGCTTTGGCACGTATACTTAACAGCCCGATCGGGAAGTCCACTTTAACGATTGTTACGGAGAACGATGAGATTGCCGAAGACTTTTACAACCTATTCTTAATCACCAAGCGAAATACAGCCAAACAAGCGCTCCAGGCAGCGATCGATAAAGGTGAAGTCAAACCGGCGGTTAACCTGGATGTCGCCCTGGACCTGCTCTATGGTCCCATTTACTTTCAGATTCTGATCTATAAAAAAATCCCGGATGAGGATTACATCAACGATCTGTTGATCCATGTGATGAATGGAATCGCTGCTGCGGCAAATTAAAAAAACTATTAAACCGGGGAGCTTTACTTCATGAATCAGACGATAAGCAAGCAGAGCGGCAATCCAAGCTACTCTTTAATGACGGTCATTTTATTCTGGTGCGGATTGGTCATCTTAACCAGCATGTATATCACAATTCCTTTGGCCGATGTATTTACGCAGGCCTTCCAGATCAGCCCGGGTGAGGCCGCCTGGATCGGAAGTTCGTTCTCACTCTGTTATGCGCTGGGTTGTCTGCTCTACGGGCCGTTCTCTGACAGATACGGACGTAAAGTATTCCTGGCCGCGAGTATTGTCGGGTTAACTTTAGTTACTGTTGCGATCGGGTTTGTGGATAGCTTCTACGGGCTGATTGTCCTCAGAGGGGTCCAGGGGCTTATTGCTGCTGCATTCGCGCCGATTTCACTTGTGTACGCCGGGGAAATGTTTCCTCCCCATAAAAGACTTACAGCCCTCGGGTTTATAAGCTCCGGGCTGCTGATGGCAGGGATCGTAGGCCAGGTGTTTAGCGGGCTGGTGAACGAATATTGGGGCTGGCACGAAATTTTCTTCATTCTCGGAGTGGTGTACGGGATTACGGCAGTCATTGTCATTCGCTTTCTCCCGAAGGATGAATTGCACCGGCCGAAAGAAAATGTGCTGCTAAAGTTCAAGCAGATGGCCGGTCTGCTCAAACAAACACAGCTGCTGCTGGCTTTTGCCATAACCTTCGTGCTGCTGCTATCCTTGGTCGGGATGTACACCGTATTAGGAAGTTACTTAAGCTCAGCCAAGTTCGGGCTCTCCGCACAGACAATCCTTTCGATTCGTGCAGCGGGGATCGCCGGGATGCTGTTATCGCCCTTCTCGGGAAGAATTGCCCAAAGGCTGGGGATGGCCGCCGTTCTGCGGGGCGGATTAGCTTTAGGTTCAGTAGGGTTGCTTGCTTTAGGCTTGAACCCGGGCCTGCCGGTTATTGTCCTGATGAGTGTTATTTTTGTGGCGGGGATTGCCCTGGTAACTCCCGTTGTCATTTCTATCGTCAGCCAGCTGGGCGGGAGCGCGCGCGGGTCTGCGATTTCATTCAACGCCTTTATTCTGTTCTTAGGCGCCAGCACGGGACCTCTATTAGCCCTGAAATTATTAAAGACGGAGAACTATCCGCTCTCCTTCGGGATCTTGGGGGCGATTATTTTCGCCGGGTTCCTGGTTTCTCTTCTTTTAAAGCTACCCTCAAGAGGGCCTGTCAAAAGTGAACAGGTATCTGCTGTACCGGCAGAGTAATAGTTACGGCGCGAAGGCATGCGATGATTCAATCGTATGCCTTTTAAGCATATTTTCTTAAACATGCAGCTGTAGCTTGACGTTATACCTCGGGTAAGCTATTATCTATTTAAATGTCAGTAAGTACTGACAGTCATATGTGGCCATAGAAATGAGGCGAACAAATGCAAACGAACGACAACACGCAATCAAACGGTAACATGAGAGCAAATCATGGAATGCCATTAATGCGTATTCTTGTTTTTACACTGATCATCTCCGTGATGAATGGAACGATGTTTAATGTGGTTCTTCCGGTGATCAGCAGACAGTTTCAACTATCCCCATCGCAGGTGAGCTGGATCGTGACCGGTTATTTGATAGTGTACGCTATTGGTACAGTAACCTTCGGCAAACTGACGGACAAATACAGCTTGAAGAATCTGCTGACGTTCGGTCTATTGTTTCTTTCTGCCGGTTCCATAGTAGGGCTTCTGGCTACCGAGTATTGGATGATGATCGCCGCCCGTATATTGCAGGCGGTTGGAGCATCGGTCATTCCTGCGCTGGCCATGATCATTCCCATCCGTTATTTTGCACCTGAAAAGCGCGGCCGGATGTTAGGCATCAATGTGATCGGGACTTCTCTTGGCGCTGCACTGGGCCCGATTATTGCCGGCTTCGTATCCACCGCCTGGAACTGGCAGGTGCTGTTTGTGATTCCCCTGCTGTCGCTGTTTACGCTGCCGTTTTACCGCAAATATCTGGATGACGAGAAGGGCAGCGACAGCACCATTGATATCATCGGCGGAGTTCTGCTGGCAGGAACCATTGCTGCCTTATTGCTCGCGTTGACTAACGGAGGGAGAGGGTATGCTCTGGCAGGGGGTGTTATGCTGATCCTGTTCATGGTGCGTATCCGTTATGCTGCTGATCCGTTCGTCAAACCTTCTGTGTTCCGCAACAGACCGTTTACCTTCGGTTTAGCAATATATTTTGTGATGGCTGCTATAGGCTTCGGGACTCCGTTCACTACGCCTCAAATGCTATCCCAGGTAAACCAGCTCTCACCAGCCGTTACGGGGATCGTTATGCTGCCGTCGGCCCTTGTAACTGCATTTATGGGACGCAAAGGGGGCAAGCTGGCGGATGAGAAAGGCAATCCATTTCTGCTATATACAGCGGCCAGCATTCTAATCTTTGGTTTCTTATGCTTGTCTTCTGTTGTGGGTATGTCACCGGTCTTTATCTCAATCTTTCTTATCTTCAGTGTTCTTGGTCAAGCATTTATGCAGATTGCTTTGACGAATACCGTTTCACAGACGCTGCCGAAGGAGCAAATCGGAATTGGGATGGGCCTCTTGTCCATGTTTAATTTCATAGCCGGGGCAGTCTCTGCAGCAGTCTTCGGGAAGATTCTGGATTCCGGTACAACAACTATTCATCTAAATCCGGTCCCGGGCAATAGCACTGCTTTTATTTACAGTAATATTTTCCTTGCGCTTGCGTTATTGGTTGCGGTAATGGTCTTGCTCTACTTCATTCAATTCGGGCGCAGTGCTAAAATACAAAGCGGAGGTGGATTAAGTGAGCGAAGACAGCAGTATAAGCAACAGTGACAAATTGCTGCTCGCAGCAATCGATTTAATCGCAAGCAAGGGTTATAAAGGGGTAACCACCCAGGAAATAGCTGCCGCAGCCGGATTCAGTGAGAAAACATTGTTCCGCCACTTTGGAAGTAAACAGAACCTGCTCGAAGCTGCCTTTGACCGCTTTCATTATGCTGAAGAAATGACCAGGCTGTTTGATGAAAAGCTGATCTGGGATTTACAGACAGACTTGCTGCTGATCAGCCGGACCTACCATGAAATCATGAACCGCAACCGGAAGATGATTATGATCAGCATGAAAGAAGCGGATAATTTACCGGGGTTCAGTGAAAGAACATTGAAGCATCCCAGACAATTTATAAGGATTTTGACGAATTATTTCACGGTGATGTCCGGAAAGGGGAAGCTGGCCGATGTCAATCCGGAAATTCAGGCCTATTCCTTCATCTCGATGAATTACGGGGTATTCGCCAATACCTTGGATATTGGTACAATCTCACTTGAGGCATTCATTACGGAGAGTGTGCAGACCTTTACCAGAGGGTTAACCCCTTAAAGTAGAGGCTTTACGATAATAGAAGGCCGGTTACCTGACAGAGGGAGCCGGCCTTTTGTGCTATACATTATATTTTTGAGACATATAACTAAAATTCTGCAACCCTGACTGAAATTTGCTGCCTTATGAATTCAAATATGATGAAATATAATTGAGATAACAGGAGCGGTTGAAGAAAAGGGGCGGGAGATGGCCAGGGTTAGGAGCACAGCAGAGAAGCTAATGAGGTGGTTTGCGGATCTGTCCATTCAAATTAAGCTAATCGGGGCTTATATCTTGATTATTCTGGTTCCGGTTATTATAATCTCTAACTATTTGTTTACCGGGTTCTATCAGAATACGATTAAAGACATCATTCAGGAGAACCGTTACCAGACCGATAATGAGAAACAAGAGATTATGAGCAAGATCGAGGTCATGGAGCAGTCAATCGGGTTACTGGTTTCGGATCGGCAGCTGAGGGAGTATGTAACTGTTGAATCGGAGCCCGAGTTGGAGGATATCAAGCGGTTCCAAGAGTATTCTCTGACCTTTTTGCAAAGTGTGCTGTTTAATAATTCGGATATCGCGGGTATCCGTTTCTTCGTGAATAATCCATGGATCAGTGAGCTCTGGCCGATCATTTATCATGAAGAGAGGATTAAGGACAGCCCCTTTTATACTAAAATGATGAATCAAAATGGAAACATTCTATGGGAAATTCAATCGGAAGATACACTATTACAGGTACAGGACAGCAACGCTGCTGTGAACCAAAGCTCAAGCTCTATAGTCTCCTTGATGGCGGGAGTTAATCAGATTAACAGCCAGAATCTTATCCAGCATCTTGGAATCATCAAAGTCGATATGCCCATCGGGAATTTCTTCAAAAAGGCTTATAACAACAGCAGTGACCGGGTTTCCCGGTTTTACATACTTGATCAGCAGGGCAACCTGCATGCCAACAACACAGACCCGCTACCGGAATTGGATGAAGCTGATATTCAGCAGGCCGTCGCTAAGTACCAGCAAGCAGGCAAGTCATCATTGCTGCTCTCCCGTAAGGGGGAGGATTTCCTATACCTCGTGGAACATATCGATAAAATAAATGCAGAGCTTATCAATGTGATTTCATTACAGACTACATATTCCAAGATAGATCAAACCCGAAACACCGTCATTGTGGTCATTCTAATCCTGCTGATACTTCTGGCCATTACAACCTTCTTCATGCAGTCCATCATACTGAACAAACTGAATATTTTGCGGGAATCCATGAAACAAGTACGCAGCGGCGATTTTGGCGTAGACATTGATGTCAGAGGCGGTGATGAGATCGGAGAGCTGGCCCATCATTTCCGGCAGATGCTGAATACGATCAATGAAATGATAGCCGATGCGGTAAAGCGCAGCGCAGCCACGAAAGAAGCCGAGCTCCAGGCATTGCACAATCAGATTGATGCCCATTTTTTATACAACACCCTGGAAAATTTGAAGATGCTTGCAGAAGTCGAAGGACAATACACCGTATCGGATGCGCTCACTTCCCTGGGCAGTATTATGCGTTACAATCTCAGATGGTCCAGTGACAGGGTGCAGCTGAGAGATGAAGTGGGTCATATTCAGCATTACGTAACGATCATGAATATCCGTTATGACGAGAAGCTGAAACTGGTGATTGAGGTGGAGGACAGATTTCGGGATCATGAATTATTAAAGATGTCCCTGCAGCCTATTGTGGAGAATGCCTTGAAGCACGGGGTATATTCCGCTTTGATGAAGGGTGACGGCCTGGTTGTGGCTATACGGGCTTTTGAAGAAGGCGGTTTCTTCTATATAGAGGTGACTGACAACGGTATCGGAATTGCCGGGGATAAGCTACAGGAGCTGAATCGCAAGCTGATCATGAGCGACGAGGAATTCTATGCATTGCCCGGGGAGACGACGGAGACGGCGGAGCTGAATAAGCGGAGCGGCGGCATCGGGCTGCGAAATGTGAATCAGCGGATTCAGATGGTGTACGGGGAGGAGTATGGACTCCGGATAGAGAGCAAGCGGGGAAGCTATACCCAAGTAACCGTGAAGCTGCCTTTATTAACATCAGGTAGAGGAGGAACACAGATTATATGAGAAAGCTCCTGATTGTGGATGATGAAAAGAATATCCGCCGCGGGCTTCAGGCCATGATTGAGCGGGAATATAAAGATGTCTATGACATCCGTTTGGCCTGTGATGCATTTGAGGCGCTGGACATACTGAAATCTGAGAATATAGACCTTCTGATTACGGATATCCGTATGCCGGAGATGGATGGGATCGGATTAATAAAATCGATTCAAGACTTCAATCTGAAGCCAGTAATTGTGATTGTCAGCGGCTATGATGATTTCTCTTATGCCAAAGCGGCTATCCGCTATGAAGTGAAGGAATATCTGCTCAAACCGGTGATCCGCGAGGAATTGGCTGCTGCAATTAAGCGCGCTGAAGAGGAGCTTGTACGAAGAGCGGAAGTGATAGATGCACTGTCCGCGTCCTCTGAGCAGCGGGAGGAGTACATGGAGAGCCAGCTGAATTACTACGCGGGCTATCCTTCAGCTGAGGCGGAAGAGGTTAGAGAGCGGCTGGCCCAGCTGGAGCTGGACTGGATGGATCACGGTTTTCATACAGTGATAATCAAATATGCCGGGGATGTGCAGGCAATAGGGACGATTACCTTTAAGGCGCAGATTCATGCGTTAATAGAACAGCTTCAGCCCGCATTTCATTTTCGCTTCGTGCGGTTTTTTGACCGAAATTCGCATGCTGTTATCCTGACGGAGGGCGCGCTTGCTGCACCGATTATAACCGGACAGCTGATGCAGGCTGATTCTCACCTGAACATCGCCGTAAGCGGGCTGAATTATGGGATGGAGAAGCTCTACTCTGCTTATGAGGAGGCGGCTGTTTCTTTGAAGCATACTTTCATGCTGCCCGCACCCGGAATCGTAACATTCGAGGAGATTTGCCTTAAGGATAGCGGCTATCAGGTACCTGTAGATACAATCAAAAGGGTTGCGAATATGCTGGGTTCAGGGCGTGAGACGGAGATGCTGAGGCTGCTTCATGAAATATTGGACGCTGCGGATATCAGCCCGAAGAATATCGGGTATCTTGAGGGAATCAGCAGAGCCCTGAACGAAATTGTATTTAATCAATCCATTCAATTGTATGGTAAAGAAGAATCAGCGGAAATGCTGCAACGGTACAATAAGGTAAGCGATTTATATCAGTTCAGCTGTTTCCAAGACTATTACCGTGAAGCAGAGAGCTTGTTCCTGCTGCTGGATGACTACCTCCATACCTTGAAATCCGTGCAGATGGATAATAAAGAAATGAAGAAGGCACTCCAGTACATTCAAGAGAACTATGCACAGAATATTAATATGACCATTATTTCTAATCTAGTATCCTTTAACTATTCTTATTTCAGCCAGGCTTTCCGGGAATATACGGGAGAGAATTTTGTGAACTATTTGAAGAAGTACCGGATCGGTAAGGCCAAGCAGCTGCTTCAAACCACAGATGATATGATTTACGAGATCGCCAAGAATTCCGGGTTTGAGAACACGAAGAACTTCAACCGGGTATTTAAAGAAAGTGAAGGTGTGAGTCCGGTAGAATACCGTAATCAGCAAAAAGTATTGTCTGCGCCAAAAGATCAATAGCCGGAGTGTTAACATCCCTTACTCTTTCAATTCAATGGTTATCCCTTAAATTTATGGAAGATAAATCCGATAAAGAAGAAATCTGTATAACATTAATGGATATATATTGACAAGGAAGCAGGGATGATATTGTCTTCCGCAAGACTTATATTTAACGAGGATGAAGTCCAGCGCCTGCAGACCAGAATAGGCCAGGTAAGCCAGGACACCAACCGGCTGTATTTGCAGCTGAAGGGCCAGTCCAGCGGCTGGGGCGGAATTCCCCTGGGAGACCACCTGGTGAAGGCCCAGGTCATGATCAATGAATTAACCGTAGAAGCGGAGAAATTGGAGGATATCATCCGGACCGCCCTGAAAGGAGTCGCAGGACTGCAGGAGGAGAATAAACGGCAGGCTGACAAGCTTACGCAGCAGTTTAGTCTTCTCACGGGTGCATTCGGAAGCTTTGGGACGCCAAATGCCGCTGGCCGGGTTTCCATTCCAGCCTTTGTGCAGAAGAGTGTAGCGTATCTGATCACTTCTGTTACCGTCCTGCTGGGAAAGGATGAGCTGAATAACGATCCGGCAGTGCAGAAGCTGCGGAATATCATCCAAACGTCCGGGCTTTTGACCGTAGAGGGTATTGCGGCCCTAAGCAAGCTGAAGGATATCTTCGCGGCGCGGGATGGGATCGCGAAGGCGCAGATGGCCTTCAAGGTCTATGAAGCGTTCGGCAACAAGACGCAGATGGAGGCCGTCCACGCGCAGGCCGAAGAAGCACGCCGGAAGCTGGCGTCCCTGGGTGTAGGCAAGGTCCAATATGAAGCAGGGAAAGATCTAAGCGGCTATTTCAAGCAGCCGGCTGTCAAAGCCTGCGATTATGATCCGTCGATCACGGCGGAGAGTGTACCGCTCATACATAATGAAGAATATCTCCTGCTGCTGCGGCTGGCGATGGAGAAGAGTGCTGCTGGGAACTATGCGCGAAGCCAGCTGGAAGTGAAGCGGGAGGAGATCAGGATCGCTGAGGCTGTGAGGCAGGTCCAGGAGCAGATCGAAGCTGCAAGACGGCTGAACGGTCCGCCGCTGGAACTGCCGGACGGCACTCCGATTACCGCTAGCAACAAAAGAAATGAGACGACCTTTAACTATTATATGGAGCGGATTTCTGATCCCAAAGTAACCAATCAGGTGCTGGCCTATGAAATGTGGCTGGAAGACACGTACGGTATGACGGCATGGCGGAAAAAAGTCGTACAAGCGGACGCGGTAGTAAGAGCTTTTGGGGAAGGCTTGATCACAGAGGTCGTCATGGGTGTGGCGGATACGGCTACGTTTGCCTTCAACGTTGTGGTTCACCCGGTCAAAACAACAACGGAAATGAAGAATCAAGCGGTGTATATCATGGAGCATCCGGAAGTACTGGTGGAAGCGGCCAAGATGGCGTATCATAATTTTGACGAAGGAACGCCGGAAGAGAAGGCAGCGATGCTGGGCTCGGTAGCGTCCATCCTGGTTCCGGGACTGCAGGTCACCAAAATCGGAAAAGCCGGGAAAGTGTTCAGCGGGGTGGAAGACGTCGTCAGCCAGGCGGCGAAAGATGCCCTTAAAGGGATCAAGCAGAAGCTCCCGGATCTGGGTCCGGTATTGCAGACACCGGAAGGGCTGGCCTTCAAGGCAGGGGAGATACCCGATGCCCCAGCGTTGCCGAAGACATCCGTGCAGCAGCAATATATTGATGCGATGGATGAAATGGGTGGTGGCGGGAGTAGGATTGAGGGGCCGGGTGAAGTACCTGAAAAGACTTTTGCTGATAATCCTTTTGATGATACAGGGAAACTTATACCTAATGCGAAGTATAAGGCAGGTGAGCACCAATATAATTATGAAACAGATCAGTTGGGTAGAATTGAAAAGTTTAGTACGGATGAGCTAAAATTAACGGCAAGAGATGAAAGGTTACCGCATGATGCAAATACACCGGGCAAAGTAACTGGAGACCATGCAGGTCATTTGGCAGGAGACAGATTTGGAGGGTCACCAGAGATTGATAACCTTGTATCTCAGTCAAGTAATGTGAATTTGAGTAAGTATAAAAAAATTGAAAATCAGTGGGCGGCAGCAATAAAGGAAGGAAAGCAAGTAAAAGTAAATGTTGAAGTGAAATATGAGGGAGATGACTTACGACCATCTAAATTTATTATAGATTACGAGATAGATGGAGAATTTTTTTCTAAGGATTTATTGAATTGAAAGGATGATCAATCAATGAATAAGGTATTTGAAGATTTTTTTAGTGAATTGCAAGCGGATATGGTCTCTATATGTTTGGAGTATGTTAGTAATAATGCTGATACAATATTTATCTATTGCTCATTTGAGGAAAAGGTCATTTCCAGTGATTTTTTCTTCTTGATTAATGGGAAAGTTGTTAGAAAAAACAAATTAAATGATGCTTTGGAAAAAGATGAAAATGAATTTCAATATAATACATCTGTAGACCGGCAAAGAGGAGTAATGAGAATAATAAATGGAGACATCGAAAAAATATATAAATTATGCAATGAGTACAACAGAGAAATGCCAACTGAAATTAAACTAGTTTACAAAGTAGATAAGAATAGTCTTAATGCTGAATATAAATATGATTTGATACATACTAATGATCCTGTTAAAACTGCAGATGACATTTCTATGGAATGGTTTGAACAAATTAAAATGGGACTAACTAATAATAAAGTCTGAACCCAATGATTTTGTTTCTTTTTTGGAAGTGATTAACGTTGGTCACCGAACTGCCTAATTGCAAATGAAACAGAAATTATGTTCGTTCAATTAGGAGGAAGAGTCAAGTTATGACCTAAGTCAAGTACTTGAAGTATTCTTTTATGATGAAGAAAGTATCGCTATTCTATTACACAGGACAGGTCGATTATGGTCAGATGCCCCCATGATTGACTTGTTTTTGTTGTTTTCGTTTCTCATCGGGGTTCGGCAGTACCAGTTTAGAAAAAAGATAATATTCATCCTTAATGGTTTTATTAAGACCGAGGACAACAGATTTGTTAATCAAGCAAAGATACTACAATTGAGTTTTTCGGAGAAATGTCAATATTGCTTTGATGGTAGATGGTGAAGAAGATGGAGAATTTAGTGAAAAACAGTATGCTTCATATAATACTTTGAAAGAAAATTGGAGGGCTATTCAGCAAAGTATTCTGAAACAAATTTTAGACTATTACAAACCGAAGCGATCTGAACTTGGGTATGACGTTTCATATAATGAAAAGTACCCTTTAATTGAATCCAATGATAAACTTCTCGAAAGTATCATGTTAGTTGGAATTTTTGTACCATCTGCAAGACGATTTGAAGGCAGATATATTGGACTGACATTTGACTGTACATGGGATCAGGAAAATGGCCTGGGACTTCGTTTATTGGATGAAGCTGTAATTGATGTTGGATATCAGGATGTTGTAATTTAGCAGCAAAATAATCGGAATGGGGAGCATCTATATTTTTTGACGGCACTTCCTCTCCTGCTTATAATGAACAAATATAATGCAGCAACAACGACGGGAGACGCGGGAATGGATCAATATACAGAAGATATAGGTTATATCATGTGGAGAGTCACGAACAATTGGCAAAAATTGATGAAAGCCGAGCTGCGGGAGGTAGATCTGACACATGTCCAGTTTGCGCTGCTGCGGTCCTGCCATGCACTGAATGAGCGGGAAAGCGCGTCCGGTGTGACGCAGATTCAGATTGCCCACAATTCTGATATCGATCCGATGATGGCTTCAGAAGTGCTGAGAACACTGGAGAAAAAAGGGTATATCAGCCGTGTGCCGCATCCGCAGGATACAAGAGCCAAGCTGATCGCACTGACCGAATCCGGAGTAGCTGTAATGGAACGTGCCAGCCAGATCGTTATGAGCGCAGATCAGATGTTTTTCTCCAAGCTGGGGCCGGATATGCCAGATTTCATTGCCCGGTTGAAGACACTGTCGACATAGAGCTGGAACGAATTTGCCAAAAGAAAGTTAAAAGAAAAACCTTGACTCTATTTAATAAGTGAACATATAATAAGCGGACGTATAGATAATATGGATAGGCAATTCGAGAGGAGAACGTTAGTACATGAATGAGGCATCACAAATCAAGGTGAAATACAAGGTAATCCCTGTGCTCGTAGCGCTATTACTGGGGGGATTCATCGGTCTGTTAAGTGAGACCATGATGAACGTGGCCCTGCCGGTGCTTATGGCGGAGTGGAATCTTTCCGCTTCAACCGCACAATGGATCACCACAGGTTACATTCTGGTCATCAGCATCATTATGCCGGTCTCAGCCTTACTGCTGCAGTGGTTCACAACTAGGAAATTATTCGTCACGGCAATCAGCTTATTTATGCTCGGAACCTTGGCCGCAGGACTTGCCCCGGGCTTTGGGATGCTGCTTATAGGGCGTTTGGTTCAGGCGGCGGGTACTGCAATCTTGATGCCGGTTATCTTCAATACGATCCTGACTATTATTCCACCAGCGAAACGCGGGGCGGCTATGGGGATGGTAGGTCTCGTGATGATGGTAGCTCCGGCGCTTGGACCTACCGTGTCCGGGCTGATCATCGACAAGCTGGATTGGCACTGGATGTTCTGGGTGCTGGTCCCATTCCTCGTGATCGACTTTATCATCGGGCTGCTTAATATTGAGAATGTGGCAACGATCACCAAACCGAAGATTGATGCACTGTCGCTTATCCTGTCCACTATCGCCTTTGGCGGAATCGTATATGGGCTTAGTGTGGTGGGCGAAGGAGATGGAGGCTGGGGCAGCACGAAGGTTATTGCCTGCCTTGTTATCGGACTTGCAGCACTCTTACTGTTTATCTTGCGCCAGCTCACGATGAAGCAGCCGATCATGAATTTGCGGGCGTTCAAATATCCGATGTTCACAACAGGTACATTATTTATTGTCATCGGCTTCCTGACGATCTTCGCGACATCCTACCTGCTGCCGATCTTCATGCAGGGCTCGCTGAAATTGTCAGCTCTGTATGCCGGGCTGCTCATGCTTCCCGCCGGGCTGGTCAATGCTATACTGTCACCCATTATCGGACGGAGCTTTGATAAAGTCGGCCCCCGGGTACTGGTTATTCCGGGTATGATCATTTTGTCGGCCGCCATGTGGATGTTCACCAGCGTTGACGTAAATACTCCAGTCTACATGATCATTCTTATGCATTGCTGCATGACGGCGGGCCTGGCGCTTACCCTGATGCCGGCGCAGACGAACGGGCTGAATCAGCTTCCGCGGGAACTGCATCCGCACGGTACAGCCATCATGAATACTCTGCAGCAGTTAGCCAGTGCCGTAGGAACAGCTCTGATTGTAAGTGTGATGACCGCGGGCCAAAGCACCTACATCAGTACTCATTCGAGTACCGCCGCAGCGGAGATGGGATCACTAAGTCTGGCGGCAGGCGTGCATAATGCATTCATTCTGGCTGCAGCGATCACCTTGATTGGTGTGATTGCCGGGTTCTTCGTGAGACGGAGTATCGTTCACAGTCATGCTGCAGCACAGCCGGATAAGCCAAGACGTCAGACTGCTTCTTAACATTCGAGAGTTAAAAAAGGGGATTTCCGGCATTTGCCGGAGGTCCTCTTTTTACAATGGAGTACAAATGTGGCTGGTTTCTATTGGTCACTTGCACAATGCATTTCGTCCGATCATCAATATTCTTTTGCTGCCCCGGGGCCGTATAATGAGAGCGTGTTCAACAAGTACTTAGGGGGATATTCGAAATGGAAGGATTAATCATTGGTTGGTACGGAGCACTGGCAGGACTGGCAATTGCCATTATTCTGATCCTTAGAAAATTAAATCCGGTATACGCACTGTTCCTGGGAGCCATTGTAGGGGCGCTTATCGGTGGAGCCAATCTGGAACAGACGGTAAGCGTTCTTGTAAGCGGTACACAAAGTGTAATGGGCACGGTTCTGCGGGTGCTGGCCGCCGGAGTCCTGGCTGGTGTCATGATGGAATCAGGTGCGGCTGAAGCGATAGCCCAGGCTATTGTCAAAAAGTTCGGCGGAAGCAAGGCAATTCTGGCGCTGGCGCTGGCGACGATGGTCATTACGGCCATGGGGGTATTCATCCCGGTAGCTGTCTTAATTGTAGCTCCGATTGCTCTGTCGGTGGGTAACAAAATGGGCATTTCCAAGGTAGCGCTGCTGCTGGCGCTGTCGGGCGGAGGCAAAGCCGGGAATATTATATCCCCGAATCCGAATACCATCGCAGCCGCACGGGGCTTCGACCTGGATCTGAGCCATGTGATGCTGGCGGGCCTGATCCCGGCTGTCTGCGGATTAATTGTAACCGTTATCCTTGCCTCATTGCTGAAGAAAAAAGGTATAATGGTTACCACTGAAGAAGCTGCAAACGGTACCGACACTGCGAATACAGCTACTTATCCGCCGCTCAGCCGAGCGATTGTCGCTCCTCTGGTTGCGATTGTCCTGCTGATGATTAATCCAATCGGTTCGATATCCGGAATAGAGGCATTGGCCAGACTCAAAGTGGATGCGCTTTATATTCTGCCGCTGGCTGGTATTATCGGTATGCTGGCGATGGGACAGGGAAACAAGGTTCTGCAGTATACGTCCTCAGGTCTCAGTAAAATGACAGCCACCGTCCTGATTCTGATCGGGGCAGGAGGAATTGCCGGCTTGATCTCTGCTTCGGATTTATCGAATCAGGTGGTTCATCTCATTGAGCTGTCCGGTATCTCCGGCACGTTCCTGGCACCGATCTCCGGTATTCTGATGGCAGCGGCAACCGCGTCCACTTCGACTGGGGTTATTGTGGCGACCGGCTCCTTCGGACAGGCCATTCTGGATATGGGCACGGCTCCGCTGGCGGCAGCCGTTATGGTCCATACCGGGGCGACGGTCATCGACTCGCTGCCGCAGGGCACCTACTTCCACGTTACTGCTGACAGTATGAAGATGACGATCAAGCAGCGTATGGGGCTTATTCCTTACGAAGCGGTTGTCGGCGGAACGATGACGATTGTGGCTACGCTGGTTTACGGATTTTTATTCTAATATCAATATCATATACGGGGTGTGGAAATGAGAGAGAAAACCTTTGTACTGGCACCGGATTCCTTTAAAGAGAGTATGACCGCGAAGGAAGTCTGCATTGCGATGGAGAGCGGACTGCGGAAGATTTATCCGGAAGCGTCTTATATCCATGTTCCCATGGCAGACGGCGGAGAGGGGACGGTACAATCCCTTGTGGATGCTTCCGGCGGGGAGATTCATTATAGAAAAGTAGTGGGGCCGCTCGGACAGCCGGTTACAGCGAAATACGGAATCCTTGGTGACGGACAGACTGCGGCGATCGAGATGGCTTCTGCCAGCGGCATTCAGCTGGTGGATAAGGCAGACCGGAATCCGCTGATCACAACGACTTACGGTACAGGTGAACTGATTCTGGAATGTCTGGAACAGGGAATCCGGAAAATTATTATCGGCATCGGCGGGAGTGCGACCAATGACGGCGGCGCAGGCATGGCCGAGGCGCTGGGTGCGAGATTCATCGATGAGGCGGGGGAGTTGCTGCCGCGCGGCGGCGGTAGTCTGGGCCGGCTGAGCAGCGTCGACATCAGCTCGCTTGATGCAAGACTGCAGCAGGTTCAGCTGATTGTCGCCTGCGACGTGACGAATCCGCTCTGCGGCGATCACGGGGCATCGGCGGTATTCGGCCCGCAAAAAGGCGCTACACCTGAAATGGTGCAGCAGCTGGATGCCAACCTTGCCCATTATGCGGCAGTGGTGAAGCAGCAGCTTCACAAGGACGTGCGGGATCTTCCCGGTGCCGGTGCGGCCGGCGGTCTGGGGGCAGGCCTTATGATCTTTACGCAGGCCACACTCCAGAAGGGGATCGAGATCGTGATCGAGTACACGGGTCTTGCGCGGAAGCTGGCGGATGCGGACTTCGTATTTACCGGTGAAGGCGGAATCGATTTCCAGACCAAATTCGGCAAAACACCGTATGGCGTAGCCCGTACCGCCAAGGCCAACGGCAAGAAAGTGATTGCCCTGGCCGGTTACATCGGCGAAGGAATTGAAACGCTGTATGCAGAAGGTATCGATGCTATCTTTGGCATTGTGCCGGGGGCTTCCGGCCTGGAGCAGCTGCTGGCCGAAGGGCCGGCCAATGTAGAGCGGACCTGCGAGAATATCGCGAGGTTGCTGACGATTAGCGAATAGTGTAGCTTAGCGAATAATGTGGCTAGGTGAATAGTGTAGCTAATTGAATAGTGAAGCTGGGTGAATAGTTGAGCTGAATTGGATTGAGTTGAATTGAGTCTGATTGAATAGCCGCTGGGATAATTCCCAGGGGCTATTGGTTTTGTGCAGGAGATAATACTATGAATAATCCTCGCAGTGGTGAAATCCTGCACGAAATACAACAATCTTCCCGTGATATCGGGTCTAATCGCAGATTGTTGTATGAAATGCAGCATTTCCCCGTGTATAAGCGGGTAAGCGGAGAAATTGTTGTATTTCATACAACAATCGTTACGAAATCCCCGGTATCTATCAATCAGAGTTGTATTACGTACAACATTTAGAAACGCGAGGCAGTAATTCAACGCACGTGACGCCCGCGCAACCCTCACCGCACCCGCCGCACCCGCACCCGCGCACCCGCGCACCTGCACCGCCCGCACCCGCCCGCGCATCCGCCCGCCTGCACCCGCACCCCCGCCCGCGCAACCCTCACCGCCCGCACCCCCACCCGCCCGCGCCGCCCGCCCGCACCCGCGCACCCGCACCCAAGCATAACAACACGAGAAGACGCTCTACTTATAGAGCGCCAGCAACTCATACGTAAGCTCGAAGAGCTGCAGCAGATTCCTCGGGTCTTTGCCGGTAATACTCTCAATCCGCTTCAGGCGGTATTGCAGAGTATTGCGGTGAATATTGAGATGATCCGCCGTTTGCGAGACGCTGCAGTTATGGTTAATGAAGCTTCTGAGGGTTTCCAGCAGATCGGCTGTATCCTCCAGCTTGATCGCCCGGCCGGGCTTGTCCGACAGCTTCGCATGGCTGAGCTTCACCAGGAATTCAGCTTCATCGAAGGTAATGGATTGTGAAGCAGGCCTCAGCGCAAGCAGTATACTCAAGGCTGACTTGGCCTGGCGGTACCCTTCCGCAATGCTGGATTCGTGCCTGCCGGAGGCCAGCAGCAGGAGCGGCTGATTATGCAGCAGCTCTGCGATCAGCGGGCTGCAGTCGGGACGGTTCTGGATCAGCAGCAGCCAGGTATCCTCATCCAGCTGGAAGGACGGGTAACGCAGCAGGAGCTTCGCCGCATCCTTTTCCGGATTGAAGTGCTTGAGATAGAGCACCGTAGTCTTCAGCAGCAGATCGATGTTGTAGGGGGCGGCCTCTTTTCTTAATTTCTGGGAATATGCTCCCTGATGGGCGAGCAGCATCTCCAGCATAGCCTTCTTGCGGTTTGCCTCATTCGCGAGATTCTCCAGCGTATTCCGTTGCTCGATGAGCAGGGATACCGTGGTTCTTACGATGTTACAGAAAGGCCGGACTTCTTCCGGACTGCCGGAGATTCCGATCACACCAACGCGGGTGTTGCCGATGACAATCGGCTCGTTGGTCCCTTTTTTCTCATATAGACCATCCTCCAGCACCTCCACCATCTGCCCGGTGGACAATGCCTTGACCGCCCCCTGGTGAACTGTGCCAACCCGCTCCTTATTTCCGCTGCCGACAATAATCCCCTGATGATTCATGATGTTGATGTTATAAGGAATATCCATCATCATTTTGTCTACAATGTCCTGCGCCTGCTTCTCCGATAGCTGAAACAACCGGAATTTCCCCCCTCGCCGTGTCTGGGTTACCGCCTAAGCAGCCTCTGTACACTCCATTGTGCATCTGAACAAAAGTATAGAGCATTCCGCACGAAGAATAAAGACGGAATCCGCATACCGGACTGAAGGACTCAACGGGCAAACGAGCCATGCAGAATAAGCAGCCACGCTCCTGGGTTATGCGGGCTAAGGATTAGATAGAGACTGTGGGAATTCCTGCCCGGTTGAAGATCTCCTTCAATTTAATCTCCTTGTCTGCGTTCCAGAGACTTGATGGTGCAAGACAGAAGGTGGACACCGGCACACCGGCCAGACGAATGGCTTCTTTTATCGAAGGAATGAAAGGATCATCAATGCTGTACAGCGCAGGGATCTCTATGATTCTCCGGTGCAGCTCATGCACCTCTGGCAGATCATTCTTCAGGAAGCTGCTGAATAAGCCGAGCATCAGCTGCGGTGCGAAGTTGGCACTGGCGGCAATCGCCCCGTCCCCGCCGGCAGCCAGGGTAGGCAGCAAATATTCATCAAACCCGCAGAATACCGAGAAGTCCGGTTTAACCGCCTTCACCTGCATAATCATCTGCCGGATGTGGCTGAGCTGGTCTACGGTTTCCTTAATTCCAGTTACATTTGTATATTTGGCGGCAAGGCGGCTGACAAAGGCCGGACTCAGATCCTGGCCGGTCAGCGCCGGGAAGTTGTACAGAATCAGCGGCACATCAACGGCTTCCAGAATGGAGGCATAGTGCGAGAACAAAGCCTCCTCACTAAGCTTGTAGTAATAAGGATTAATGACAACGACACCTGTCGCGCCTTGCTCCGCAGCATGCCGGGTAAGGCGGATGGTTTCCGCTGTCGTGTTGCTGCCCGTGCCAATCCATACCGGAAGACGGCCATTCGTATATTTAAGGCATACCTCAGCGATTTCCTCGCGCTGCTCTGTGCTGAACAAGCTGAATTCTCCGGCTGTCCCCAGGAAAAAGAGTCCCTGAACCCCGTTAGCGATCAGGCTGTCGATCAGCAGCTTCATCCCGCTGTGGCTGAAGGTCCCGTCTTGATCCAGAATCGTCGGAACCGGGGGGATGATGCCTGTATGATGCGGTCTCATGGTCATGTTAGAAATTTTCATTTTATTCCGCCTCCAGGTTTGATATTATAAACATAGGATTATTATAATGAACTAAATAGGTTTAATCAATTGATTTATGAGAGAGAGGGGAATGAAGATTTGGAGCGGAAATATTGGGTTCCGGCTTTAGAACGGGCCGATCTGATTCTTACAGCCATCTCCCGGAAGCCCGGAGAACATAAGATGACCGACCTGTGCGATGAAACGGGCATTAACAAAAGCTCCATGTTCTCGCTGCTGCGTACGATGGAAACTCTGCAATGGGTGGTGAAAGACGACAGTGAGGCTTACGCGCTCGGAGCGGGGATCACCTACTATAATACGGTCTACAATGAGTCCCTTAAGCAGAACACAAGTCTGGTGGAACGGTTCATGGTCAGATCTGCCCAGAGTGTTAAGGTGATCGGGGAAACCTTTCAATTATCTATCCTTGACCGGGATGAGATTATCTATCTGGCCAAGCAGGAAGGGCCGTCCCTTGTGAGGCTGGAGTCCAGTCCCGGGATGCGGTTTCCGGCGCATGCGACCGCCATGGGCAAGATGATGCTGGCACTGCTGCCGGACGGCGAGCTCGAAAGACGTTATTCCGGCAAAACATTAACTGCGGTTACGTCTCACACGTTGACGGATTGGGCGGAATTCACGGGCGAATTGTCTGATATCCGCCAAGCCGGGTACGCAGTGGACCGCGAAGAGATTATTCAAGGCATCAGCTGCGTGGCTGCGCCGGTTCTGGATGCCGCCGGAAATGCCGTTGCCGCTGTAAGCACCTCGATGCTTCAGCATGCTTTTGCCGATAAACAGGAGGCTGCGGTCCGGGAAGTGAGGGAGCTGGCGGGGAAACTATCCTTGTCTTAACTGTCTGTGCAAATTCATTCTGAAGGAGAGAAGGGTCGAGCGTGGGACTGACTTTGCAAGAGATCATGAGGGAAGCTATAGATGATTCTGTTCCTGTACATACTGCTGCGGAAGGACCGGCAGGCAAGCTGCCGATTACGGGGGAGCAGCTCCGCAGTGCTCCAAGCGGGGAAATCTTCGGGATGACCCAGAATGCGGGCATGGGCTGGAATCCGCTGCTGCTGAACAGGCCGCAATATCTGATTCTCGGCACAATGGGCGGAATCCGGCGGGAGGATGGCAGCCCGCTTGCGCTTGGCTACCATACAGGCCACTGGGAGATCGGCGTGATGATGGAAGAGATTGCTGAGGAGATCACCGTGAACGAGGGGATCCCGTTTGCCGGTTATGTAAGCGATCCCTGCGACGGACGCTCCCAGGGAACCACGGGCATGTTCGATTCTCTTCCTTACCGGAATGATGCTGCCATGGTACTGCGGCGGCTGATCCGCTCACTGCCTACCCGCAAGGGAGTCCTCGGCGTAGCCACCTGCGATAAAGGCCTGCCCGCTATGATGCTGGCGCTTGCCGGCATGCGTCAGCTGCCGGGCATTATTGTGCCCGGCGGCGTTACCCTGCCGCCAGTTAACGGTGAGGATGCCGGCAAGGTGCAGAGCATCGGGGCGCGGTATAGCAACGGGGAGCTTTCGCTCGAAGATGCAGCGGATCTGGGCTGCCGGGCCTGTGCTACCCCGGGAGGCGGTTGCCAATTCCTCGGTACAGCGGCAACCGCCCAGGTGATCGCTGAAGCTCTCGGCATGTCACTGCCGCATTCGGCTCTATCCCCATCGGGGCAGCCTGTCTGGAAGAATATCGGCCGCCAGTCGGCCCGTGCGCTTCAGCATATGGTACAGAGCGGAATAGTAATGAGCGATATTCTTACGGATCAGGCGATTAAGAATGCGATGGTGCTCCATGCCGCGTTCGGAGGCTCGACGAATCTCCTGCTGCATCTGCCGGCCATTGCCCATGCCGCCGGGCTGAAGATTCCTTCGGTCAATGACTGGAACGAGGTGAATCGTAAGGTTCCCCGGCTGGTCAGTGTCCTTCCGAACGGTCCGGTGCCGCATCCGACGATCCGCGTATTTCTGGCAGGCGGTGTCCCTGAAGTCATGCTGCATTTGCGGCGGCTGGGACTGATTGACGAATCCGTATTGACCGTGACGGGGCGGACGCTGGGCGAGAATCTCGACTGGTGGGAGACTTCGCAGAGACGTGCCGATATGCGCCGGAGATTGCAGGAAGCGGATGGCATTGACCCGGATTCTGTGATTATGCGTCCGGAAGAAGCCAAGCGGCAGGGAATGGCATCTACGATGACTTTCCCCACCGGCAATCTCTGCCCGGAAGGGGCAGTAATCAAATCGGCAGCGATTGACCCTTCCGTCTTGGACAGCGAGGGAGTTTACAGGCATACGGGAAGAGTGAAAGTGTTCACTGCCGAGAAGGATGCGATCCGAAGCATCAAGGACGGCAAGGTGCAGGCCGGCGATATTCTGGCCATCATCGGCCGTGGGCCAAGCGGAACAGGAATGGAAGAGACCTATCAGCTGACTTCTGCGCTCAAGCACCTGCCATACGGCAAGTATGTCACGCTGATCACGGATGCCCGTTTCTCCGGTGTGTCCACCGGCGCCTGCATCGGGCATATGGGTCCGGAAGCGCTGGCCGGCGGCCCCCTCGGGAAGCTGCGGGACAATGACTGGGTTGAGGTGCTGATCGATACCGTGAACCTGGAGGGGAGTGTGAATCTGGTCGGGGAAGGCGGAGGAGGGGGACAGCCGCTGTCGAAGGAAGCCGGGACGGAGATTCTGAACGCGAGGACTCCGCATCCGGGGCTTGCTGTTGATCCGGGGCTGCCTGACGATACCCGGCTATGGGCTGCGCTGCAGGCGGCAAGCGGAGGGACCTGGCAGGGCTGTGTCTACGATACGGACAGAATCATTGCCTTACTGGAAGCAGGACGGCAAGCATTGGAGGAGAAACAATGAGCCGAAATCTGATTCATAATCCGATTCTTCGCGGATTTCATCCGGATCCGTCGGTCTGCCGGGCGGGGGAAGACTATTATATCGCTACCTCCACCTTCGAGTGGTTTCCCGGCGTGCGGATTCATCATTCCCGCGATCTGGTACACTGGCGGCCGCTTACCTATGCGCTAACCCGCAAATCTCAGCTGAATATGGAAGGTGACCCGGATTCCGGAGGCGTATGGGCACCTTGCCTTACTTATGATAAGGGACTGTTTTATCTGATCTATACCGATGTCAAAAGCAGACAGGGAGCGTTCAAGGATACGCCTAATTATCTGGTGACCGCAGAGAATATTGAAGGTCCCTGGTCCGAGCCTGTGTATCTGAACAGCAGCGGCTTCGATCCCTCGCTGTTTCATGATGAAGACGGGCGCAAATGGCTGGTCAATATGCTGTGGGATCACCGGCCGGGCAATAACAGCTTCGCCGGCATTGTGCTGCAGGAATATTCGGCAGAAGAGCAGGGGCTGACCGGTCCGGTTATTCCCATCTACAAGGGAACGGAGCTGAAGCTAACAGAAGGACCGCACCTGTACCGGAAAGACGGCTGGTATTACCTCATCACAGCCGAGGGCGGTACACAGTATAACCATGCGGTGACGGTAGCCCGGTCGAAGCAGATTGAAGGTCCGTACGAAACATCCCCAGATAATCCGGTACTGACTTCTGCCGGAAACCGTGAACTGGAGCTGCAGAAGGCAGGACATGCCAGTCTGGTGGAGACGCATACCAGTGAATGGTATATGGTGCATCTGTGCGGCCGTCCCGTGAAAGACCATTATTGCAATCTGGGCCGGGAGACAGCGATTCAGCGCTGCGAATTCACGGATGACGGCTGGCTCGCCCTGGCCGGCGGCAGGAATGCTCCGGCGCTTACCGTGCCGGGGCCTAACATTCCGGCGCATCCATTCTCCGCTCCGGCTCCCCGTGATGATTTCGATGATCCGGAGCTGGGTGTCCGCTGGAGCACCTTGCGTGTGCCCGCTGAGGAATCGTGGCTCTCGCTTCGGGAGCGCCCCGGATATTTGCGCCTGCGCGGCAGGGAATCGATGAGCTCCCTGCACCGCCAGAGTCTGGTCGCCCTGCGCCAGCAGGCCTTCCGCTGCAGCGCCGAAACTGCCATTGAATTCGAGCCGCAGCATTTCCAGCAAATGGCCGGATTGATCGTCTATTATGATACGAAGGATTATCTCTACTTACGGATCACTCATGATGAGACCCTGGGGAAATGCGTGGGCATCATCCGCTCCCGGGACGGGGTTTACGAGGATACCCTGACTGCGGATGTCCCGCTGCCATCGGGAGTAGGCGTAGCGTTGAAGGTAGTAATTGACCGGGAATTCGCCCAATTCTATTACCGGGCCGGGAAGTCTGACTGGGAGAAGATCGGCGGGCCCATGGAAATCTATCATCTGTCCGATGATTTCCCGGCCTATATCCGGTTTACCGGCACATTTATCGGCATGTGTGTGCAGGATTTGAGCGGAACGCTTCATGCGGCGGATTTCGATTATTTTGAGTACCGGGAGTTTGATGTGTAAGCGTACTTAATATTGATTGAAATACGATAGGACCAGGCGTCACAGAAAGAGCGTTTGTATATCCATTACATCGTTCTTACGTGCCGCCTTTTTACAATTCTAACTAAGCTATTGACCTTAGGTCTGGCCTAAGGTATATCATTGAAGCCATAAGCAGGGAAGTGAGGAGGATAACTGGTGGGGGCGGAAATTACAATTGGCGAGTTGGCCGAGCTTATGCGGGTGTCGGTTCATCAGATCAGGTATTTTGAGGAAAAAGGGGTGCTTCTCCCTTCCTATACGGATACGAACCAGTATCGCAAGTATGGCATAGACCAGATCTATCAGCTCTCGCAGATTATGCTGCTGCGCAAGCTGGGGATGCCCGTGCAGGCCATAAAGGAAAGTATGGCGGAGGACGGACAGCAGGCGATGGAAGAGAAGCTGCATCACTCGCTGGGGGAGGTAGGCAGAGAGATTGCCAGGCTCCAGCAGCTGGAGCAGCTCCTCTGGAAGGTTCTGCATGAGCAGCGTGATTATCAAATAAACAAGCAGAGCTACAGCGTGAAGATGCGTGAAGCATTGCAGCTGCAAAAGTGGTTTGACATGGATTCGGCAGCCGCTCTTGATGCAAGAACACTGGTGGAACAGTCTGCAGGGGTAAGCCATTTGTTCGAAACGGATATTCATTATGTTTATGACAGTACGGATACTGTCTCATTGTATACCGCTGTGGAGCGGGGCGGAGGAACTGGACGGATTTTACCGGCGGGGAACTATCTCTCTTTTAAGTTACAGGTGAAAGATGAATCCGGGCTTGTGAAGGCTATTGAACAATTCTGCCGCCATGCTGAGCATGAATATGGTGAACTTCCGGGTCCGCTTATTCTTATCGAGAAATCCTACCTCTCTTTGTTCAGCCAGGGCATGCTCCATTATGAGATATTGCTCTGCATTGAAACCGAAGCCGCTTCGGGCGTAGATACTTTATGACTAATTCTTCTGCTCCCAAAACGATTACCACTGTAGACATACAGCCGGAACATAATCTTGAGGTCAGCCGGATCATTGTGCATGGATTCCAGAGTAAGTTTATGGCGCTAACCAAGGTTGATCCAGGGGAGTTAGCCGAGTTTTTCGAGCAGCTGCTGGGGCATTCAGCGGAAGGTCTGTGCACGAAACGGGTGGTGGCGCTGCGAGGCGGGATAGTGGTGGGTACCCTTAGCATGAAGTGGCACAAGAACTCTGTAAGTATCACCGGAAAGGCGGCTGAATCCGCTAAGCTTTCTGTATGGAAGCAAATTACAGGGATTGGCACAAGAAATACACTGCTGCTGCTGGCCACACTCTATTGCTTGAACTATGACCCATTACCGGGAGAATGCTATATCGCAGATCTTGCGGTTCATCCTGAACATCAGGGTAAAGGTGTAGGGCAACTGCTGATACGCCGGGCACAACAATTTATGCAGGATCATCCGCGATTAACATATTTAAGCCTGCATGTCTCCGGAAACAACAGGGCTGCCAAGAGTTTGTATGAACGGTTTGGATTCAGCACCCAAGCGGAAGAGTATAGCCTGTTAAGCAAGTTTCTGTCCGGTGAAGTGAAGTGGGAGTATATGATCTGCAGGCAATATGGAGGTTCATATGAACAAGAAAACCGCAATTAGCTTAATCATCGTGTTAGGTATACTGCTTGGTGCGGGTCTTTATATTGTGCGTCAGAATACTTTTGAAATGTTAGAGCAGTCCGTTGAGATTCCCACCCCGCAGGGCAAATTAACGGGGACACTGACGCTCCCCAAGAACGCCGCAGGCGGATTGGGTTTAGTACTATTCATCCATGGCGACGGACCGGTCGATGCTTCACATAATGACGGATATAAACCGCTCTGGGAACGGCTCGCCTCGCTGGGTTATGCCTCTCTGTCGCTTAATAAAAGAGGAATCAATGGCTCCGCAGGCAACTGGCTTGAGCAGAGTATCGAGGATCGGGTGGAGGAAGCCGGGCAGGCCCTGGCCTGGGCCAGAACACAGACGTTCGTGGATAGCGGGCGGATTGGTGTATGGGGAGCTAGCCAAGCGGGTTGGGTGATTCCGAAACTTGCGGCACAAGAAACGCTCGCATTCAGCATTCTGGTCTCGCCGGCCATCAATTGGCTGCAGCAGGGGGCGTATAATACCCGGCAGCAGATGAAGAAGGACGGTTGTACCGCCGAGGAAATTAAGCGTCAGATCACCTATGAGCAGCAAGTAGACGAGCTTTTGCTTCGGGGGGCAGACTATGAGGAATATGCTCAATTGACTCATCCGAAGGAGAAAATGTCCGCAGAACGCTGGTCATTTGTCCGCCGGAACTTTCTGTCCGACGCTTCGAAAGAGCTACAGAACTTCAAATCCCCGGTGCTCCTGCTGCTTGGCGAAGAGGACTTGAATGTAGATGTGGAGCAAACGGAGTCGGTGTACCGTGAGAACATCAGCCCTGCCTCACTGCTCACGGTTAGGCTGTTCCCGGACACCGAGCACTCTATGCTTCGGGTCCAAACGGCTGATTCTGCACTGCGTGCATTGATGATCAGTCTCTTTGCCCCGCGGAAGATTACGGTTGATGGTTATATGGAGCAGATTGAACTGTTTCTGAGTAAACAAGGCTGAAGTGTGGAAGGAAGAACGGAGGGTTTGGATATAAAAGAAGACCGGGACCAACCGTCCCGGTCTTTCGGTAAGTACTTATCTCGTATCGTCTGCCAATCAGCCGACAAACTTCTCCAGCGTAGCCCTTACAGCACCGGGTCCCGCCAGCATCTCAGTGAACATGCCCTGGATGACTTGGCCCAGTCCGATGGCGTACAGATCAACGCCGAAGATGGCTTGATCTTCGAGAACAGCCCGCATCTTCGCTGCCTGCTCTGCATTCGCGCCCAGCGTGATTCCTTCAAGCCGGGCCTGCAAAGATTCCAGCAGCGGGTCAGGACTCAGCGCGAACACGCCGCCTTCATCGTTCACGCCGAGCAGATACCGGCACCAGGCCGCGATCGCCAGCGGAATGGCGGTCAGCTGCGCCGGATCAAGGTCTTCGCGGCGTACATACGCCTTGATCGTCTCGCCGAAGCGGATGCCGACCTTCTGCGAAGTGTCGGTCGCGATCCGCTGCGGGGTATCCGGAATGAACGGATTGGCGAAGCGTTCCTGCAGCACTTCATCGAGGAACTGCTTCGGACTCAGAATGCCCGGGTCTACCACCACCGGCAGACCTTCTTTGTAGCCGATGATCTCCACGAGCTTCCGCAAGGTATCATCCTTCATCTCATCGGCGATCAGCGTGTAACCAAGCAGACAGCCGGTTACAGCCAGCGCCGTATGCAGCGGGTTGAGGCAGGTGGTGACCTTCATAGTCTCCACATTGTTGACCGTATCCCGGTCGGTAAAAATTACACCGGCTTCTTCCAGCGCAGGGCGGCCGTTCGTGAACTTATCCTCAATTACCAGATACTCGCTGATCTCGGCGTTGACGAACGGCGCAGTGTACGTATTCTTGGAGGTGACGATCACATCCATGCCGCCGATTCCCTGCTCCAGCAGCGCTGCCTGAACCGATTCGGACGGGCGCGGCGTGATTTTGTCAATCATCGACAGCGGGAAGGTAATCTTCTGCTCATCCTCAAGATAAGCTACGAAGCCTTCTTCTACATGGCCTTTGGCCGCCCATTCTTTGGCGATCGTAACCATGCCGTTCTTCAGCTTGTCGCCGTTATGCGAGCAGTTGTCCATGCTGACGAAGGTCATCGGGTACTGTCCCTTCAGATAACGCCGGTAAGCGAAGGAAGCTACGATGCTCATCGCATGGACCGGCTGATCCGGTCCGCCAGCAATATCCTTCTCTACGATGCCGAGATACTGGCCGTTCGGACCAGTAAGGGAATAGCCTTTTTCGGTAATGGTGAAGCTGGCCATCTGCAGGCTGGGATTCTCGAACACCGCGGTCAGGCGGCTGTAATCCGCTTCGCGGTTCTTATCCGCTGTGATGCCTTCCACGATGCTGCTGACGATTCTCTTCTGGAAGTCGCCGCGTGCATTCATCAATACCAGCAGGGTCAGATTATCGTAAGGCTTATAGACCTTATCAATCATCTCGAAGTCGAAGGTCTCGGCAGCAATAATGCCGGTATCTGCCTTGCCGTTGTCGAGCAGCTTCTGGTGTGCATTGGCCACGAAACCTCTGAAGATATTTCCTGCGCCGAAGTGAACCCACTCCGGCTTCTCCAGCGTATTCTGTGCTACCGCTGCGAAATCGAACTGCGGCAGCTCTACACCGGCGGCTTCCCAGGCTGCACGGTCCGCAATGCTGCTTCTGGTGAGGCTCAGCATTTATTTCGCCCCCTTGGCATTCTCCAGGCTGTCCCATACGCCCAGCAGATACATAATGCCCATCGCTCTGTCGTACAGGCCATAACCCGGACGGCAGTTTTTCTCTTCGCCCCATAAATGTCTGCCATGGTCCGGACGCACGTAACCGGTATATCCGTTCTCATGGTACGCTTTGACAACTTCGGCTACATCCACGCTGCCATCGCGTCCGCGGTGGGATACTTCGATGAAGTCGCCATTGTCGAATACCTTCACGTTGCGGATATGAGCGAAATAAATCCGGTCGTGGAATTCGCGGATCATCGCCGGAAGATCATTCTGCGGGTTGGTTCCAAGCGAACCTGTACAGAAGGTAAGACCGTTGTACGGGCTGTCGACCATGTCCAGGAAACGGCGGATGGAATCGCGGCTGCGGATGATGCGCGGCAGTCCGAAGATCGGCCAGGCCGGATCGTCCGGGTGAATCGCCATTTTGATATCAACTTCTTCACACACCGGAATGATACGCTCCAGGAAATACTTCAGGTTGTCGAACAGGATATCCTCGGTAACATCGGCGTAAGCCGCGAACAGATCATCCAGCTTCTCCAGCCGCTCCGGCTCCCAGCCCGGCATCGTGAATTCACCGGCGCCCTTGAGAATCCGGTCAACCATTTCACGCGGATTATCAGTAATGGCAGCCTTTTCATAAAAGAGTGCATTCGAGCCGTCCGGCAGCTCCTTATACAGCTCTGTACGGGTCCAGTCGAACACCGGCATGAAGTTGTAGCAGATGACCTTAACGCCAACCTTGGCCAGCTTGCGGATGGTATCGATATAGATGTCGATGTATTTGTCGCGGGACGGCAGCCCGATTTTGATATCATCATGAACGTTAACGCTCTCAACAACCGCTGTGCTGAAGCCTTTGGCTGTAATCTGATCGGCTACCTTCTGGATTTCTTCCATTTCCCATACTTCACCGGCTACCTTGTGATGCAGCGACCAGACGATACCCATTACTCCCGGAATCTGACGTACGTGGTCCAGGGTAATATTGTCGTTGCCCTCGCCATACCATCTCCAAGTCATATTCATTGTCATTTCCTCCTTGGTATTAAACATAAATACAAATAAAAGCATTCTGAAGCCTTGTGGCAATTGACCTTACGGATGAAACGTTTTGTGATATGATTATCTTGTATACAAGTTAGGATTCGTAATGATCATAGAATAAGCTTGAATCTTTGTCAATGAAATTCCTGCTTCTTTTCTATATAATAGTTGGAGAAGAATCCTGTACAGAAAGTTGGTCCATTCCATGACTTCCAAGAAAGAAATAATGTCGCATCTGAAACAGGAAATCCTCTCCCTGGAGCTGAAGCCCGGGTCGATGATCAGTGAAACCGCGCTTTCTGAACGCTTCCAGCTGTCACGGACACCGATCCGGGATGTACTGAAGCAATTGTCCCTGGAGCAGTACGTCGACATTTATCCCAAAAAAGGCAATCTGGTCTCGTACATAGATCTGGAGTCGGTGGAGCAGATTATCTATCTCCGCAATGTGCTGGAGAAGGAAATTATGAAGTCACTGGCTGGAAATATCCCACTGAAAGGGCTGCATGAGCTGCGGAACAACCTTGCGCAGCAGCAGAAATGTATTGAGCAGGCGGAAGGGGCCGAGGTTTTTCTGCAGCTGGATGATCAATTTCACCGGACGATGTTTGGCCTGGCCGGCCGTGAATTTCTGTGGGGAGTGCTGCAGCAGTTCAATGTCCATTACATCCGCTACCGCAAGCTGCACATGCTGAAGGATGAGAAGCTGGCTACGATTCAGCAGGAGCATCAGCAGCTGCTGGATTATATAGTCCAGGGTGACACGGCGGGCATCGATGAGCTGCTGCATCATCATCTGCGGGCGGATATTGATTCGATGAACTTTCAGGAGCATTTCGCCACCTATATCAAGAAATAAATCCATAAGCTGATCCATCCGGCAGATGCCAAATATCCCTGCACTCATGAGACATGAAGGCAGGGATATTTGGCATGTCAGCTTATTGTCCGGACTCGCGGTATTCACGCGGCGAGGTGCCGAAGACCTGGCGGAACACCCGGTAGCAGTGCGAGGCGCTGATCCCAAGCTCCGAGGCAATATCGTCAAATCCGTAATGGCTGTCATAGGGCAGCTCCAGCTTGTATAGCTGAAACCTGCTTGATTTGGGTAAATAATTGCATGATTTGACAATGTTCCCGTCCGGCGGCTGCGTGGTAGGATGAACCTGAACAGGATCTAGTATACAAGATGGGCGCCCCGTTAAGCATGAATAATACACTGGAGGAGATATGGGCATGGGACAACAACCGGACAATCAGGCTGCCACAATAACCGGAAGCGGATACGACGCCTGGTTAAGCTATCCGAAGCTGCCGCAAGGCAATCTATATAAGCAATATGTGAAATGGTGCAGAGCAGCCGTATCCGTGACGGAAGAGCAGGATACGGTGCAAGCGGCGCTGCGTGAATGGCAGAGAGGAATTACCTCGATGCTGGACATTGAGTCGGAGTCTGGGGCTGAACCGGCTGCGGATGGATTCACCGTAGCGTTCGGTACCTTCCATGGCGGCAATCCACTGATCGAAGCTATATTTGATGAAGCGGCTATACAGGCGGTAGGACCGGAAGGGTTCGCAGTCCGCACCAGCCTGACCCATAAATGCATTGCCGTAGGGGCATCATCTCCGGCAGGTGTACTGTATGGTGTCTTCCACCTCCTGCGCCTGATTGGAAGCCAGAAGGAGATTGAGCGTCTGGATGAAACGGTGAATCCGGTGAACGCGCTGCGCATGATCAACCATTGGGATAATTTCGACGGTAGTGTAGAACGGGGCTATTCGGGCAGATCCTTCCTCTATGAGAATAACCGGTTCACGGATGATCTGGACAGAATTACCGATTACGCGCGGCTGATGTCTACCGCAGGCATTAATGCCATTGCGATCAATAACGTGAACGTTCATGCGCTGGAAACATTGTTTATCTCCACCTACCTGCCTGATGTTGCCCGGATCGCTGATGTATTCCGTATTTATGGCATCCGCCTGTTCCTGAGCGTGAACTTCGCCGGTCCGATGCATGAAGGTGAAGTGGGAACCGCAGATCCGCTGGACGCCGGAGTCCGGGAGTGGTGGAAGAAGAAAGCGGCTGAAATCTATGCGGTGGTTCCCGATTTCGGCGGATTCGTGGTCAAGGCCGATTCAGAGAACCGGCCAGGCCCGTTCACGTACGGGCGGGATCATGCCGATGGCGCGAATATGCTGGCGGAGGCGCTGGAGCCGTTCGGCGGCATCGTCATCTGGCGCTGCTTCGTGTACAACTGCAAGCAGGATTGGCGTGACCGCAAGACAGACCGGGCGAGAGCAGCCTACGATCATTTCAAACCGCTTGACGGCAAGTTCCACGATAACGTAATTCTGCAGATCAAGAACGGCCCGATGGATTTCCAGGTCAGAGAGCCGGTATCTCCGCTGTTCGGGGCGCTTGAACAGACGAATCAGGTGATAGAATTTCAGATTGCCCAGGAGTATACCGGACAGCAGCGTCATGTCTGTTACCTGGTTCCCCAATGGAAAGAGATTATGGAATTTGATACGCTGGCCAAAGGCGGAGCGGCTCCGGTGAAGCATATCGTCGACGGCTCGCTATGGGGCAACCGTTTCAGCGGTGTGGCCGCGGTGTCTAATGTGGGTAATGACCTGAACTGGACCGGACATCTGCTGGCCCAGGCGAATCTCTACGGATTCGGGCGTCTGGCCTGGAACCCGGAGCTGAGCGCGGAAGAAATTGCCGCGGAGTGGATTTCCTTGACGTTCGGAACAGATGCAGCGGTTGCCGGCGTGATCAGCCGGATTTTACTGGATTCCTGGGAGATTTACGAATCCTATACGGCACCGCTTGGCGTGGGCTGGATGATTAATCCCGAGCATCACTATGGACCTAATGTTGACGGCTATGAATATTCACAATGGGGCACCTACCATTATGCCGATCATCAGGGAATCGGTGTAGACCGGACTGTGGCCACAGGCACCGGCTACAGCGCCCAGTACATGGGCAGCAATGCGCAGCGCTATGATTCGCTTGAAGAATGTCCGGATGAACTGCTGCTGTTCTTCCATCATGTGCCGTATACCCATGTGCTGAATTCCGGCAAAACCGTGATTCAGCATATCTACGACACCCATTTTGCAGGTGCGGAACGTGCTGATGGGCTGCTGGCAGCCTGGAGCGGATTGAAGGGCAGTATCGCAGAAGGACTGTATGCGCAGGTGGAGGAACGTCTGCGGGGACAGGCTGCGCATTCCAAGGAGTGGCGTGATCAGATCAATACTTACTTTTACCGCAAGAGCGGCATAGAAGATTCCGGAGCACGCAAGATCTATTGAGGGTTGATAAGGGACTATTAGGAGGGGGCAGGATCATGACGCTCACTTTCAGACAGGTTATTGAACATTTAACAGCAGGAATCCGCAAACCGGATGGAACGGTAGACAGGCTGGAGCCTGGTGCTCCGGAGTCAGAAGTGCAGGGGATTGTGACCGCCTTCGGCGCTTCGCAACATGTAATTGAGCAGGCGGCCTTGCTTGGCGCCAATCTGATCATTACACATGAAGGGGTTTTTTATAGCCATCAGGATAACCGGGATGGGCTGGAGAATGATCCTGTATACCTGCAGAAATCTTCACTGATTGCCAGCACCGGTGTAGGCATTTACCGCTTCCATGACTATGTGCACCGCTATACACCGGACGGGATCACGGAAGGGCTGCTGCGGGAGCTGGAATGGGAGCCGTATGTTGAACGGCATCTGCCCCATGTGTCGATTCTCTCCATTCCTTCTGCGACAGTTTCAGAGATTGCCGGATATTTGAAGCGGCAGCTGCATATCCCCTATGTCCGTGCAGCAGGTGATTTATCCGCTGCATGCAGCAGAGTGGGAGTGCTGGTTGGCTACAGAGGCGGCAGTGCAGCCGCCATTCCCTTATTTGAGCAGGAGTCACTGGATCTGGTCATCGCCGGTGAGGGCCCGGAGTGGGAGACGCCGGAATATATCCGGGATGCCGTCCGGCAGGGCCGAAGCCGGGCATTAATTATGCTTGGCCATGCGGAGAGTGAAGCACCGGGGATGAAGCTGCTGGCGCAGCGGCTGACCCTGCAGTTTCCGGAATTGCCGGTGCATTACATTCAAGACCAGCCGGTATTTCAAATTGTATAATTAGCGCAACCTCTTTGAAGGTATGAAGACCCGGGGACAATGACTGTCCCTTCAGGTCTTCTCATATTGCGGTTTGCCCCCTGTACTCAACTATCATATAGTGGAATTCTATATGAGGTAAGGGAGCGCAGAAGATGAACCACCAGCAACCGGGGTTCAGCAGACATTCTAATCTTGCTTAAAACAAACTGGATAGCCAATTTCACGACAGGAGGATAGAATCAGGATTATTCTATTCTCCTTTTGCGTTTTTAACCATTGATTCCGCATTTTGAATATTGTTTGTATACAAGATTCAGCTTACATTGTAGAGGCATCAAGCCATCAACTACACCTATAACGGAGGTCGTACCAGTGATGAATTCATCCAGATCGAAAAAGCTGCATAAACCGCTTATCGTTTTGTTAGCTCTCACATTGCTTGCTGCAGGCTGCAGCAGCTCCAAAAAGGCTAATTATGAAAGCGCTTCTGAGACTCCTGCCGGAAATGCCCCGGCTTCCAATGAAGCGGGTGCAGCTTTCACTTATCCGATGACGGGCGGCATAGAGCTGACTTATATGAATGAACAGCTGGGAGGTGCGCCGGAACGGCTGCCGGTTGATGACGAATATGAGAAGCGGACAGGAATCGCAATCAAACAGCTGGGCGGAACACCGATGACCGATCAGAAGTTCAGTCTGCTGCTGGCCTCGGGCGAGCTGCCGGATATATTCCTCAATACCTGGCTGCAATATCCGGGTGGTCCTGATAAAGCCGTCGAGCAGGGATATATTCTGAAGCTCAATGACCTGATTGACCAATATGCGCCTAACCTGAAGAAAACGCTCCAGGAGAATCCGGATATCGACAAAATGATCAAAACCGATGACGGTACGTATTATGCTTTCCCGTTCATCCGCTCGGAGATTGGACGGGTCTACGGCGGGCCGATTATCCGTAAGGATTGGCTCGATGAGCTGAATCTCGGCATCCCGGAAACGATTGAGGAGTGGCATACTGTGCTGACTGCTTTTAAAGACAAGAAAAATGCAGCCTCACCCGTAACCTTCCGTACGATGTTCCTGGGAGAGCGGACTGGAGGGTTCGCCGGAGCGTTCGGTGTGATGGGTAACTTCTACGTTAACGACGGCAAAGTAGTCTATGGCTATCTGGAGCCTGGCTACAAGGACTACCTCAATACCATGAGCCGGTGGTACAAAGAAGGGCTGATTGACAAGGATTTCGCTTCGATTGACGGCGCTACCGTTGACAAGAAAATGACCTCTAATGTAAGCGGAGCAACGATCGGCTGGCAGTACTATATTGAGAAATATAACTCAGCCGTACAGGAATCGGACCCGGAAGCCGACTTCGTGGCCGCTCCATACCCGTCTGCGTTCAAAGGCGGACTTCCGGAGTTCGGCCAGCTGGATAATGCGTACGCGGGGACAAGCTCGGCGGCCATCTCTGCCACAACCAAAAATGTCGAAGCCGCTATGCGCTGGCTGGATTATGCTTTTACCGAAGAAGGCAGCATGCTGAATACCTATGGGGTTGAAGGGACTACCTATACGCTGGAAGACGGCAAGCCCGTCTATACCGATCTTGTGGTTAAGAATCCCGAAGGCCTCGGCAGCGATCAGGTTATGTCCAAATATTCGCACGGCACCAACTTCCCGATGATTCAGCAGGACAACAATCTGCCGGCGAAATATCCGGCAACGACCGAATCCATCGGCATCTGGAAACAGACCAATCATGAGAGCCACCTGCTGCCACCGGTAACGCCAACCGCCGAAGAAGCGGACGAAATGAGCAGCATTATGAATGACATCAACGCTTTTGTAAAAGAGACCGAGCTCAAGATCATCCTGGGCACCGATTCCGTAGACAATTACGATAAATATGTGCAGCAGATGAGGGACCTGGGCATCGGGCGTGCGCTGGAAATTCAACAAGCGGCCTATGAACGTTACCTGAACCGTTAGATAATACTCATATTTCCCGGCTTATACTAACAAACCTTTAGGAGGAATTATCCATGAGTCTAAAAAAGAAACTCAGCAATGGCTGGCAGTTCAGCAAGCAGCCGCTTCATTCGGAGCTTGCCAAGGTGGCCGCAGATGCGGACTGGATGCCGGTTACGCTGCCGCATGATTGGCTGATCTATGATACCCGCAATCTCTACGGGAACGGGGATGGCTGGTACCGCACCTGCCTCCGGTTCGATGAAGTGCCGGCGGATGAGCTTGTGTCCCTGCGTTTCGAGGGAGTGTATATGAACTCGACGCTATATGTGAACGGACAGGTAGCGGGAGAGTGGAAATACGGATATTCCACCTTTGAATTCGATATCACCCCGTACCTGATAGCGGGAGACAATGAAGTCTATATGCGTGTGATCCACGAATCGCCTAATTCCCGCTGGTACTCCGGCGCCGGAATTTACCGGCCGGTCTGGCTGAAGACGGCGCCGAAGACGCATATCGCCGCTGACGGGATCTATATTGCGGCCAGAGCAGCGGATGGTGAGGCCTGGACTGTAGACGTGGATGTTGAGCTGCATATCGCTGAAGCTGCGGCGGCGGGCACGAAGCTGAAGCTGCGGCATAGTATTCTGGATGCGCAAGGAACGGTAATTGCCGCAGGAACCTCTGAGGTACCTGCGCTTCAGGGCGGTTTAACCGTACATACCCACAGCCGTCTGACTGTTGACCAGCCTCTGCTATGGGATATTACCAGTCCCCATCTCTACACACTGCAATCAGAACTGCTGGCAGACGATGAGGTTATTGAAGTGGAGAAGGAGCGCTTCGGCTTCCGGACGATGGAGCTGGACAGCGACAAGGGCTTCTTCCTCAACGGCCGTCATGTCAAAATATACGGAGTCTGCCAGCATCACGACCTTGGCGCTCTGGGCGCTGCTGTGAACAAGGCGGCGCTGCGCCGCCAGTTCGTCCTGCTGCAGGAAATGGGCGTCAATGCGATCCGTACCGCGCATAATATGCCCGCTGTGGAGCTTATGGAGCTGGCCGATGAAATGGGGCTGCTGATCGTGTCGGAAGCCTTCGACATGTGGGAGCGCAGCAAGACGCCTTATGACTATGCCCGGTTCTACCCGGAGTGGTGGAAGCGCGATATCGCCAGCTGGGTGCGGCGTGACCGCAACCGTCCAAGCCTGCTGATGTGGAGCATCGGCAACGAGATTTACGATACCCACGCTGACAGCCGCGGCCAGGAGCTTACCCGGGAGCTGCAGGAGGAAGTGCTGGTTCATGACCCGAGGGGCAATGCGTTCGTTACCATCGGCTCAAATTATATGCCTTGGGAGAATGCGCAGAAATGCGCTGATATCGTCAAGGTGGCAGGCTACAACTATGCGGAGAAATATTATGAGCAGCATCACCGGGAGCATCCGGACTGGATAATCTACGGCAGTGAGACCTGCTCGACAGTGCAGAGCCGGGGAGTCTATCATTTCCCGCTGGCTCAATCTGTTCTGGCCGATGATGATCAGCAGTGCTCTTCTCTAGGGAACAGTTCTACCAGCTGGGGCGCCAAAAGCACGGAGGCCTGCATCACCGCAGACCGGGATGCTTCCTTCTCGCTGGGGCAGTTTCTCTGGACGGGCTTTGACTATATCGGGGAGCCTACTCCTTATCACACTAAGAACTCTTACTTCGGACAGCTGGATACCGCCGGTTTCCCTAAGGATTCCTATTATATCTATCAGGCGGAATGGACAGATTACCGTACTCATCCGATGATTCATATATTCCCATATTGGGATTTCTCGCAGGGCCAGCTGATTGATGTGCGGGTCTGCTCGAATGCTCCGCGCATCGAGCTGTTCTTGAATGAAGTCTCGCAGGGCAGCGTGGATATCGATCATGTCCACGGACATAAGCTACTTGGAGAATGGCAGCTGCCCTACGCGGACGGTGTCCTGCGTGCAGCTGCTTATGATGAGCAGGGGAATGTAATTGCGGAGGATCAGATTTCCTCCTTCGGGGATGCAGCTTCGCTGGTGTTAACTCCTGACAAGCAGGAGATTGCCGCAGACGGTACGGACCTTATCTTCGTAACGGTCAGCACGCTGGATCAGTCGGGGCGTCCGGTAGCGAATGCCAATAACCGGGTTCACCTCAGTATTGAAGGTCCCGGACGACTGATCGGTCTGGATAACGGGGACAGCACGGACTATGATTCCTACAAAGGCGTAAGCCGCCGTCTGTTCAGCGGTAAGCTGCTGGCAGTGATTGCCGGCACACTGGAGGCCGGAACCATCACCCTGCGTGTGGCTTCTGCGGATCTGGCTTCTGCTGAGCTTAAACTGCAAGCGGTGCTTCCTGCACCGGGAACGATCGCCGAAGATGAGCTGTATCTGTATGCGCATAATCCGCTGGAGGCGGATGCGTCCCCCGGTAATCCGGAGAGCAGCAAGGAAGGGGGAATCCCTGTCCGCAAGCTGGAGCTTATCTGCCCTGAGGGTAATATTCTGACGCCGGAGCGTCCGTCGCTTCCTGTCCGTGTGAAGCTTCATCCGCAGGGTGCCGCCTGGCAGGATGTCGAGTGGCGGATTACGAACGCCGCTGGCATTGATGCCAATATCGCCACCATCGAGACCAGCGGCCATGAAGCGGTAATCACGGCCTTGGGTGACGGGGATGTATACATCCGCTGCGGGACAGCCAACGGTGCTGACGGGATTCGCCTCTATTCACAAATGGAATTCAAGCTCACGGGTCTTGGCCAGGCTTATCTGAATCCGTATGAGTTTGTCTCTTCCGGATTCCACAGCAGCCACAGCCGGAATCTGACCAACGGCAATGAACGCGGTGTTGCCACAGCCCGGGAAGGGGAGAGCCGGATATGCTTCGAACGGATCGACTTCGGGGAAGATGGAGCCGATGAGATTGTTCTGCCAATCTTCTCGCTGGATGATCAGGAATTCCCGATAGAAATATGGGAAGGTGTTCCCGGGGAGAACGGTGCCGAACTGCTCACCACAGTGACTTACCAGAAGCCGTCCCGCTGGAACGTATATCAGGAGGAACGCTACACGCTGCCCAAACGGTTGACGGGCATCACTTCACTGTCCTTCGTCCTGCGGAAGAAGATTCATCTGAAGGGCTTCTCGTTTGTCCGCAGGCACAAGGCGTTCGAGCGTCTTGCTGCACTGGCCAACAGTGCGGTTTACGGGGATGCCTTCACAATAACAGAGGACGCCATTGAAGGGATCGGCAACAATGTCTCGCTTATATTTGCCGGGATGGACTTTGGCGGGGCGGAATGCTCAAGGGTAGTCATCTGCGGACGCTCAGCGCTTGCGAACAATACAATGCAGATTCTGTTCAGCGGTCCTGCCGGTGAATCCAAGCAGCTGATTGAATTTGCCGGAAGCGCCAGCTACACGGAGCGTGAATTCACTCTGGAGCCGCCGGTAAGCGGCAGCCAGACCGTCACATTCCTGTTCCTGCCGGGCAGCCGGTTTGACTTCAAGTGGTTCCAGTTTCTGCCGTCCGTATAGCAATCAGGGATATCCCAAACAGCCACCATCTGGCGTTTGAGATATCCCTTTTTGTTTGTAGCGGCGGGTGCGAAGAACAAGCCTTGAAACTTCTTATCAGCTGCCATATACACGCCCGTCATCGCCGGGCTCACTAATCCGTACCTCAATAAGCTTCATGTCGCTGAAAGCTCTGATCGCATGCCGTTCCCCACGGGTCATTGTAAATATCCCGCCAGCCGATGCAGCGGCAGCGGCTCCGTTCACCGCGACCTCTCCGTGGCCGGACACAATCATCCATGTTTTGGCAGCATGCTGACCGTCCATTTCCGGTATGCCGTGTTCCGGCAGCAGTGTCAACATTATTGTAAGTACCAGGCTGGTGCCGTTTGCCGTCCGGTCCAGGACGGTATAGCTGCCCCAGCCGGTCTCACCATACATCGGCGCCTTAACGGAATGCTCTTGCAGGATGTCCTTGATAGTATTTGCATCCTTCTTGGCCGCGATCAGGATACCTTCGGGACTACCTATGGCGACTATGCCGGGGACACCGATTACATGCAGGGGAACATTCAGTTCATTGACAACATGGGTGTCCCGGCAGTCTCCCCATAGGCCTCCTTCTCCAATCACCGGTGAGTGCAGCCGGGCAGTCAGCGTATCCCAGCTTCCCAGATCGGACCACTCCCCTTCATGCCGTACAACGGCAGCCTTGGAGCTGCGCTCCGCCACTTCCTTGTCAAAGCTGCGGACGGGGAGTCCGGGATATTGCGCAACAAATGCCGTTTGATCAGTGGGCAAGCCTATTTTCTGCAGATGTGCCAGCAGGAAGCTAAGCCGGAACGCGAATATCCCGCAGTTCCATAAAGCATGTTCCTGCATCAGCTCCCGGGCTTTGGCTATGTCCGGCTTCTCTGCAAAAGAAAGTACCCGGGCATATGCCTCCCGGCCCCCTTGCGCCGGGACAATATAGCCGTATTGATCCGAAGGATAGGCAGGTTTAGTTCCAAGCAGGAGGAGCTCTGCCTGTGAGGATGCCAGGATATCCGGAAATTGATGAAACAGCCGGAAGAAGTCTTCGTCCGCATACATATCAGCCGGAGCGACGCAGATGATATCCTCCGGTTTAGCCTTTCCTGTGGAGTGCAGATGCAGGGCACCTGACGCGGCTGCTGTAAATGTGCCGCGTTTATAAGGCTCCCCGATTACCGGATATTTGTTTCCGGTATACCGGCGGGTGATGGCCAGCTGCTCCTGATGCGCAACGAACAATACGGATCCGTCCAGTCCGGCATGAGCGAGCTGACGGCATACCCGTCCGATCATGGACTCTGTGCCTCCGTCCGGTGCAGGGAGCAGCTGGAGGAACATTTTGGACCGGATGCTGCCGGATAGAGGCCAGAGGCGCTGGCCGGAGCCACCGCATAGAAGAATAGTATGCAAGGCGTTCTGCCTCCTTAGGGCTTAGCCGGAGTGGAATACCCCTTGCGCTGATGGAAGGACAGCGAACGGTAGGTACGGGCGAGTCTTTGAATCCGTTCTTGTCCTAGTGCTGCAACCGGGGTGCTAAGGGATTTATTGTTGGCGTTTCTGAGCAGCACAGCGGCGCTGTTCCTGCTGTACACATAGTTGGCATAGGTTTCAAATTCAGAGAAGCCGAACTGTCTTTTTTTGTTGATACTGCGGAGAATGGCAGCATGCCAGGGCATCCCGTGCCGGGCTTCAATGGTTCTTTTGAGACTGGCCAGCTTCGCGGACTCGAACAGCATATAGTGTGTAACAAAAGACTTAGGGGAGGGAGCGGCGGCGCCGAGCAGCTTCCGGTAGGTGCGGAAATATTCCGGTTGGCTCCAGTTGCGGCAATAAAAGATGCTTTTCCCGCCGGAACGGAAACGATGGGGACGAATCAGCACTGTATCCGCATCAACCACCAGGAAAAATTTCTCGCGGCAAATATGATCACCGTTCATCTTAAGCAGCTGCTGGTACAGCCAGCCGGAACGGTTCCAGCGGGAAGAGGAGTAGCGGATAGCTTTTTTTGTGAACGGCAGAACGGTAGTTTCATCGACAAAGACACAATTTTTGCGGGAGCACAGCTTCCTGATCTTGCTGCTGTTCGGCGAGACAATATAAATATGGCTGATAGGGTGGCGGACGTAGCGGCGGAGACTGTCGATCACATGGGGGAGGGTAGCGAGATCTTTTTCAATAGCCGGGATCAGGACATCGATTGAAGGGCCGCTTTTTGTTACATTTTCCGAAGCATCTGACATGGTTTCATCTCCGTACCTATATTGACACTTGAGCGTCTGCATTAGTTTATGCCTGCGGATTAACGGTTGACAGGGCAATGATCATGCTGAAAGATAATCTTCCCGTAGGGGGCAAATGCTTTATTCCAATATGTTCTCTTCCGCATAGAATGCAGCGACTATGTAAATCAGGGGAGGATGAAGCCCTCATCCCGGACAGGAGAGTGCAAGCGTGCCAGTCAAGCCGGTTCTATCAGGAAAGAGTAAATGGTACAAGACCAAGCTGCTGCTTAGGAATAATACAATTAAGCCCTTCATCCCGGATACCCGGAGATTCACCAGACGCAATCTGGAGCAGATGATTCACAGCTACGGAATGATCTATGTTAAGCCGGAGCAGGGAACCTATGGCAACGGGGTTATCCGCGCTGAACGGGGAGAGCGGCAGGGGTATACGTATCAGTACGAGGAGACACTACGCCATTTCGATACGTTTGAGGCTTTTCATAACAGTCTCGCGAAGAAGATCGGCAGAAGGAGCTATCTGATTCAAAAAGGCATCCATCTGCTGAAGCATCACGGGCGCCGTTTCGATATCCGGGTGATGGTGCAGCTTAGCCCCAAGGGCGTCTGGGAAGCTACCGGGATCATTGGCCGCCTGGGGCATCCGCGCAAAATAGTGACCAATTACCACAGCGGCGGCAAACCGACCGCAGTGGAGCAATTGCTCTCAACTCATCTGTCGGCCGGGCAGCTTGTGCAGCTGAAAGGAGAGCTGAACCGGCTGGGTACACGCATCGCGGCTCAACTGCAGAAGACCTATCCGCGCCACCGGCAGTTCGGTGTAGATGTCGGTCTCGACCGGAGCTTGAAGCCGTGGATTATTGAAGTGAACATGAATCCTGACCCTTATATTTTTAATCAGCTCAAGGATAAGTCGATCTACCGCAGAGTCATGAGATACCGGAATTTCGGGTTGAAACTATAAGTAAGCATACCAAAAGAAGGCCTGCCAACCCGCGCAAGGCCTTTCTTTGTGTAACGATTATTTACAGGCTCACGCTCTGCCAGCAGGAAGCAATCAGACCTTCGATCACCTCATCGCTGATGGTCAGATAATGGTTCAATGCGCTTTTGACAACATAGACGATGGAGCCGTAATGCATCTGCACCATGAATTTGGGGTCCATATCGGCGAACAGCTTCTGCTGGACGGCTTCGGCGTAGAGCTTCTCCAGCGGGTGGCACCAGCCGCCCTCATAGACAGCTTGCTTAACTTCATCTTTAATATAGGGCGAGAACGAATACTGCTCAATAAATTGGAAGCCCTGCGGATACTCCAGTGACAGAGTAATCAGATTCCTCCAGGCCCGCTCCAGGCGGTTGCGTATGGGCTCATCGGTATAGATACCATCAAGCACTTTATGCCCGTTAAAAGTAACGATCCCCTTATACAGTTCATTAATAATGTCTTCTTTACTCTCAAAATAATGATAAATACTTCCGGTAGAGATCCCGGATTTCTTGGCAATCAGCGACATGGAAGTCGCCTGCAGCTCCTTCTCAATAATCAGACCAAGCGTCGTTTCCAGGACGGCCTGCTGAACCTTGTTATAGTTATCAAACATAAACCCGCCTCCAATCGAACATTCATTCTAATGTAAGGCAAGAGGTTACGGCTTGTCAAGGCATGTAGGGGGACGGCAGTACGGCTGCGTTTTAGCGGTTATTCTGTGCCATGGTCTCCAGATACTCTTCAATTGGCACGGAATTACGCAGCGCCATTAAGCTGTTCCCCGCAGCGCCGATCACCGTCCGGAATTTGCTGTTTACCCCGGTGGCCAGGTCTGCTATCGCATCTACAATTTCTTGCGGATCATCCAGTTGACTGTTATCACGGTTCCCCATAAGCGCACTCAGTTTATCCATCATCTCATCGTACACCGTAATCTTCTCATCTCTGTTCCAGATAATATTATTCGTGAAGTTATTGCCGGAAGAACCGCCTTGCTCGATAAGTCTCAGCTCAATATTCAGCGGCTTCAGCTCGTAGTACAGACCTTCCGTTAATCCTTCCAGCGCGAATTTGGACATATTATAGAGGGAGCCGAGCGGTACAGCGGTTGTCACGCCCATGAAAGAGCTGATGTTAATGAACATGCCTCCGCCATTCTGCCGGAAGTGCGGCAGGAACGCCCGGATCACATTGATCGGCCCGCGGGTATTGACGGCGAATTGCCAATCGATATCCTTCTCAGCAGCCAGCTCAAGCGGTCCATAGGTGCCCATTCCGGCATTATTGACGACAACATCTATTTTGCCAAAAGCCTCGATCGCCGCATCAACTGCGGTTCTCACCTGGTCAAGATCCGTAACATCCAGCTTGAACAGTCTGATATTCCCGTACTGGCGCAGCTCCTGCTCATTCTCCGGTGTACGCAGGGTGGCGGCAACATTCCAGCCCATTTTGGCAAAATGAATCGCCGTAAGCTTACCGAGCCCCGAACTGGTGCCTGTAATGAAAATCGTTTGAGCTGCTGTATTAGTAGACATAAATAATACCTCCCGGGTTATTAGATCGAACGATCATTCTAGTGTGCGATAAAAAAATATGCCGTCCATTAGAATGATCATTCTAGGGACATTATTATCCTTCCGGTGAGGATTGTCAAGGGCAAGTATACATGCTGTTTGTTTGGATTCCGTTTAAATTGAGTTTACATTCCCTAAGTACATTAGGTCTGTAGCCGTGAGATTGGCAATTCCAAAGGAGGAGAGGCCTGGTCTGCTTCGATGTCCAGATAGTTAAAAGATGTCCATTTAGTTAGAATATTGACAGTTAGAAGTCTATACATTATGCTTGGCATATTGCTTAGAATTCTATCTAAAATGACAAGGGGACACGAAGATGACCGAACCCATTTTGCATACACCGTATTCAGATTTGATCCGTGAGATTGGACTCAAGCTTAAGAGCTCTGCTGATACCCGGCTGAACGAGCTGGGACTGAATTCTGCGCAAGGCCGGATGATCGGATATATCTATGAGAATCAGGACAAAGGCGTAATCCAGAAGGATCTGGCGGAGCAGTTCAAACGGCGCGGGGCCAGTATCACCAGCATGCTCCAGGGCCTGGAGAAGAAAGGCTATATCGCGCGCGTCACTGATGAGAAGGATGAGCGGCAGAAGAAGCTGACCGTATTGGAGAAGGGAGTTGTCCTGGTGGAGGAGTTCAACCTGATGTTCTCGGATGTCGAAGCCGGCATTACCCTGCAGCTCAGCAAGGAGGAGGCAGCCACATTATTGTTGCTGCTGTCCAAAGTTAATCAAAGCCTGTAATGAATTTGATCATGAGGGTACATGTACGGAGGAATGAATATGAAACAAGAATTGTCCAATCAATATTATCTGGAGTCCGCTCCAATGAAGAAGGCTATATTCCATTTGTCGGTTCCCATGATGATCGGAATGTCGGTCGGAACGGTCTACAATGTGATCAATGCGTATTTCATCGGTTTGCTGCATAATACGGGGATGCTGACGGCGATTACGCTGGGCTTGCCGATCTTTACCGTCCTGATGGCCTTCGGCAATGTATTCGGAGTGGGCGGCGGAACCTTCGTGACCCGGCTGGCCGGGGAGAAGGATACGGAGAAGGGCAAGCGGATCGCCGGTTATACCTTCTACGCAAGCATTATCGCCGGTATCGTTATCGCAATACTGGCTCTGCTGGCGATTAATCCGCTCACCCGGCTGCTTGGTGCGGATGCGGCAACCTTTGATTACACGAAGACCTATGCCCTGACGATGTTCGCCGGAGGTTTCGCAATTGTGCTTAACTTTGCGCTCGAACAGCTGGTCCGCGCGGAGGGGGCGTCGAAGGAGTCGATGTACGGCATTTTCATCAGCACGGCACTCAGCCTGATCTTTGACCCGCTGTTTATCTTGATTCTGGGCTGGCATGTGGCTGGAGCGGCGCTGGCGATGTGCCTGGCTAACCTCGGATCGGCACTCTATTATCTCTATTATCTGGAGAAACGGAGTCAGAATCTGAGGGGATTCCTGAAGCATTTCAGAATATCCCTGCAGGATAAGCTGGAGATCTATAAAGTCGGCATCTCGGAGCTGCTGCAATGCGCTTTTCTGATCGTGACCACACTGCTGCTTAATAACTATTCCATCCAGTATGGTGAGAATGTCGTAGCCGGGTTCGGGGTGGCGCTGAGAATTGTGCAGATTCCCGAGTTCCTGTCGATGGGGCTTTTCCTGGGCCTGATCCCGCTCTTCGCCTTTAACTATGCCAGCAGGAACAGCGCCAGACTTATGTCCGGTATTAAGTATTCTTTTGCCTATATCGCAAGCATTGCGGTAGTGTTTGTAAGTCTGGTCTATGTGTTTAGAGGACCTATCCTGCATTTGTTCTCCAGCGATAGCTCGGTGATCAGTATGGGAACTTACATCCTGGCAGCCATGCTCATTTCTGCGCTGTTCAATGGTTTTACCGGTCTATTCATGAGCATTTTCCAGGCTACGGGCCAAGGTGCACAGGCGGGGATTATGGCGGTTACGCAAGGCGTGCTCTATATTCCGGTGATTATCGTGCTGCATTATTTCTTCGGCCTGCATGGTGTGATCTGGTCCATGACCGTTACCGAGGTGACCACCAGTCTCCTGGGTGTGATCCTGTTCCTCGGCTTCAACCGGAAGCTGGGGAAATTGGGTAGTGTAGACGATCCGGAGGGTGTTGCTCCGGTGGCGTCGGTGTGACGTCTTGAAGCCTTGAAGCCCTGAAGTAAATTACTTAGATTTCTTTAAAAACCTTGAATCTATATAGGGTAAACTTAGAATCTGAATTGCTGCATGGACGAACTCCTTGCTCTGCAGGAGGCCGTCCATCAGCTGACCTTTATTCTTGAGTTTAGCTATATTCAAGGTTTTTTGTCGTTTAGGAAATTATACGATGTATTCAGGGGTCCCCCAAAAGTAGGCAATTAGAGGGAATGAGGTGTAAAAGTGCTCCTGATTCCGCTGGTAGTGGCGTGTAGAGGGAAATGAGGGGCAAAAGTGCTCCTGATTCTGCTGGTAGTGGCGTGTAGAGGGAAATGAGGGGCAAAAGTGCTCCTGATTCTGCTGGGAGTGGCGTGTAGAGGGAAATGAGGGGCAAAAGTGCTCCTGATTCCGGTGGAAGTGGGCGTGTAGAGGGAATGAGGTGTAAAAGTGCTCCTGATTCAGGTGGAAGTGGCCTTGTAGAGTGAATGAGGCGTAAAAGTGCTCCTGGTTCCGGTGAGAGTGGGCTTGTAGAGGAAATGAGGTGTAAAAGTGCTCCTGATTCCGGTGGTAGAGGGCGTGTAGAGGGAAATGAGGTGTAAAAGTGCTCCTGATTCCGGTGGTAGTGGGCTTGGAGAGGGAATGAGGTGTAAAAGTGCTCCTGATTCAGGTGGGAGTGGGGCAGCGGAGATAGAAAAATAGAGGGACAAATCCCACTAATTACGCCGAAAGTAGGCAGAATGAGGGAAATAGAGGGATAAATCCCATTAAAGACGCCAAAAGTAGGCGGGACGAGTGAAATTAGTGGGATAAATCCCTTTGATTCTGCTGGAAGTGGGCTAGTGAGTGGAACAAAGGGTTGTGCAGCATCCCTCAATACGCCTCATCATCGCCTGCACCTATAACACGCCGTCCGCACTCACCTCACCACTCGTGCTCGCCCCCGCATCCGCGCCGCCCCCGCATCCGCGCAGCTCCCGCATCCGCCCCCATACCCGCACCGGCACCCATCGCCCCCGCCCGCACCACCGCCAGTCACCCGCACCATACTTCACCCTGGTTACTTGCCGCCCGAATTCGCCCGCCCAACTCCGCATAGCTAAATCCCGCTGCTTTATAGTAAAATGAGATAAATTTAATCACGGAGGAGTTACTACTGTATGCTGGACGTCAATGAAATTCAGGCGCGGATTCCCCACCGTTATCCGTTTCTGCTGGTAGACCGGATCACTGAGCTTGATGAAGGCAAGCGGGCGGTCGGAATTAAGAATGTGAGTATAAACGAACCTATTTTTTAGGGATTTATATGTTTTGGGGTCCCCGCAAAGTACCTGAGTAATCATCAAAGCTAAACACCACTTTGTGGGGGGATCGTCCAAGGGCATTTCCCCAAATATCCTGTGATGCCTGGTGTATTGATCGTTGAGGCATTGGCCCAGGTAGGCGGTATAGCCATGTCCACACAGGGAGAGGGCGGAAGCACGACCCGGACTGCTCACGGGAATCGACAACTGCCGGTTTAAGCGTCAAGTGAAGCCGGGAGATCAGCTGCGCCTTGAATTTGAAGTCACCCGCGTCAAGGGGATGATTGTAAAAGGAACCGGAACCGCCACTGTAGAGGGTGAGCGGGTGTGTGAGGCAGAGATTATGTTTGCGTTCAGCGGGCAATAACTAGCGAAAAAGGTGGCAAGAGAAAGATCATGAGAAAAAGTATTGTATTTAAAACGGTTTCATGCTATTTTATAAACTATAAAAACGTTTTTATTGCAGAGGAACAATGATATGGGAAAGATAACAATCAAAGATGTGGCCAGAGAAGCAGGCGTCTCCATCTCCACGGTATCCAACGCTTTGAATGACGTGGATGTGCTCAACCCGGAGACCAAATCCCATGTGCTGAAGGTGGCCCAGCGCCTGAATTATGTTCCGAACCTGAACGGTAAGCTGCTGAAGTCCGGTACGACGAAGATGCTTGGTTTTTTCACCACAAGTGTGTCAGGTCCATACTTTTATAAGCTGGTAGAATCCATGGCCCGTCAGTGCGACCGCCTGGGTTATGGCTTGAATGTATTTGTTACCAAGGACAAACAAGTGGTCATGAGCAACATTCTCGGACGGCGCGTGGATGGTGTCATTATCTACGAGGAGCTTGGCATCGATGAGAAGGACATTGCCGCGATGAAGAAAGACAAGATTAAGGCGGTATTTCTGGACCGGGTGCTGGAGGACGAGGGTATGGGGAGCATCATTTTTGATTCTTTTGAGTCAGGCTATGAGGCTACAAAGTATTTAATCGGCCTGGGGCATAAGAAAATTGCCTACATCTCCGGCGTAGATACGATGTTCGACAGTGTGCAGCGTAAGGAAGGTTATCTGGCCGCACTCCGCCAATATCAGCTTCCGGTGGATGAGGATTATATTATTCAGGGTTATTTTGAGGAAGACAGTACTTATAATGCCGTGAAGGCCTTTATGCGCGTGCATCCGGAGAAACTGCCTGATGCCTTCCTGGCCGGTAATGATATCAGTGCAATCGGCTGTATTCAGGCGCTTAAGAGCTACGGTTATGAAGTGCCGGAGGATGTCAGTGTAATGGGCTTCGATGATATTGATATCGCTCCATACTACTCGCCGCCGCTCACGACAGTGAGGAATCAGATCGCAAGGCAGGGCATGCTGGCGATTGACCATCTGGTGCGCATGATTCAAGAGAAAGAGCAAGGTGCCGTACAGAAATTGCAGGGTGAACTTGTTGTAAGAGGCTCAAGCCATGTAAAGATGGACCGGAATGACCGCCCATAAAGAGCAGGAGTGGTCGTTTCCAGATATAAGCATCCATATGTTTTACAATATTAGGGTTCCTTCTGTTTCTTCTTCATCCGTTTTATAAAAAAATGCACAGCAGGGGGGCTTTTTTTTGCGCGGAAATAAAAACGTTTTTATTGATTTAAACATCTGATTTCTTGATTTGGAGGGGAGAAGAACGTGAATAAAACAGCTGTAGTACCGTCAACTTCAATGCCGCCGAACGCCAAGAAGCCTATGGGGCAGCGGATCAAAGATTTTGTAATCGATTACAAAAGGCAGTGGGAGATTCAGTCCATGATTTTGCCGGGCATTATTTTTATGATTATTTTCTGCTACATACCGATTTACGGTCTGACGATTGCCTTCAAGAACTACACGGTCATAGACACACTATCTTCCGCACCCTGGGTGGGGCTGGATAACTTCAAGATTATTCTGTCTGACGAATACTTCTGGGATGCGGTCGTGAACACGCTGGGCATCAGCTTCCTGAAGCTTGGGATCGGGTTTATCATTCCGATTATTCTCGCCATTATGATTTACGAGCTGAACATGGGGCGCTTCAAAAAATTCGTCCAGACCATCTCCTACCTGCCGCATTTTCTGTCATGGATCGTACTCGGCGGGATGCTGATCACCTGGTTCTCCACCTCAGGCTTGTTCAATGAGCTGCTGCTGAATCTCGGGCTGATTTCGAAGCCGTCCAACATTCTGCTGGATTCCGGCAAGTACTGGTGGATTGCTACTTTGTCCGATATCTGGAAAGAAGCCGGATGGGGCACGATTCTGTATCTGGCCATTATGTCAAAAATAGATCCGACCTACTATGAGGCGGCCAAAATAGATGGAGCCAGCCGGCTCCGGCAAATCTGGAATATTACCCTTCCGAACATGAAGTCGATTATCAGCCTGAATCTGATTCTGACTGTAAGCGGTTTACTCGGCTCCAATCTGGATCAGACGCTGGTCCTCATGAACTCTCAGAACAGGGCCAGAGCGGAGGTCATCAATTCGTATGTATACCGCATGGGGATGACGCAAGGTGACTTCTCTTATGCTACTGCCGTCGGTTTAGGTGTCTCCATCGTATCGGTGATTCTGCTGGTTACGGCTAACAAAATCACCAGTAAGTTAAATGATAATCAATCCGTGTTATAAAAGGAGGCATTTGCTGTGAACCGAAAGGTGGTTAAAGAAGATATCGACAGCCGGATCTTTGACGCGGTCAATATGGTTCTGCTGATAATCTTCATGGTTATTATTCTCGTTCCCTTATGGAATGTAATTATTTCATCCTTAAGCTCAGGCAAGGCGCTTGCCGAGGGCGGATTTATTTTCTGGTCCAAAGAGTTCTCGCTCGAAAATTACCGCGCGGTATTCAATGACAGCAGCATCGGGCAGTCTTTCCTGGTCTCCATCTCCAAAACCTTCGTCGGGGTCTTCACCCATGTGTTCTTCTGCGCAATGATCGGCTACGGTCTCAGCAAAAGATACATCCGCGGCCGCAAGCTTTATGTGGCGATGGGCGTCATTACGATGTTTTTCTCCGGCGGGATGATTCCGACCTACCTGCTGATTAAATCGCTCGGACTCCTGAACAGCTTTTGGGTATACATCATACCCGCATTATTCAGCTATTACGACGTTGTCATTCTGATGAACTTTTTCCGGAATGTCCCGGATTCGCTTGAAGAGTCGGCCAAAATCGACGGCGCAGGCGACTGGCATATTTTCCTGAAAATCTTCATCCCGCTCTCCATGCCTGCTATGGCGACAATCGCCCTGTTCAACGGGGTGGGGCAATGGAACGACTTCATGACAACCAAACTATATATCACCAACCAGGCGCTCTACCCGCTGCAGATGAAGCTGTATGAGATTATCGTGCAGTCGCAGACCCAGTCGATGCAGAACATCGGGGGCTCCGCCGTGATTGAAACCACCACCAAAGGGGTTCAGCTAGCAACAATTGTCATTACCACCCTGCCGATTGTTGTGATGTATCCAGTGCTTCAAAGGTACTTTATCTCCGGCATGATGATGGGGGCGGTCAAAGAGTAGAGAAGAGGGGGCGTATTTTTTCAAAACCGGTTTCTAAATCATAAATTGGGAGGCTTATCAATGATTAAGATGAATAAAGTCCTGGGGAAAAAAGGTGTTAAGCTCGCGCTGCTGCTGATGACAGCAATGCTGGTTGTGGCAGGCTGCAGCTCAAACGGCGGTTCGAAGAAAGGCAGCGATGTCTCGATTGAAGACCGTTACACGGTGGATCCGGAAACCCCGGCCTGGCAGCTGGATAAGAAATCGGAGTCCACTGAATTGACCTGGTATGTGAACGCGGACTGGTGGAATACAGATTTCGGCAAGGATGTGGTGACCAAGAAGATCAAAGAGGATCTGAACATCGACATCAAGTTCATTACCGGGGACGACACCAAGCTGAATACGTTCTTCGCGGGCGGCGATATGCCGGATCTGCTGACGATCTTCGACTCGAACTCTCCGGTGGTGCAGAAAGCCGCTACCTGGGCGCTCCCGCTGAATGATCTGGCCGAGAAATATGATCCATACTTCAACAAGGTCGCTGCGGCCGACACGCTGAACTGGTTCCAACTGAAAGACGGCAAAACCTACGGCTATCCTAACTATTCTAATACACAGGCTGATTATGACAGCGGCAACATTCCGGCCAAAACGGCTTTTGTTATCCGTAAGGATGTCTATGAAGCACTGGGCAGTCCATCCTTCGGGACCCCGGAGGAATTCAAGAGTGTTATGAACCAGATCAAAACACAGTTTCCTGATATGATTCCCTTCGGCTTCAACTCCATTGGGGAAGGCACCGGCTCGCTCGGGGATGTGCTGCAGGATTTCATCGGCGTTCCACTGGAAACCGAAGACGGTAAGTTCTACAACCGCAATCTGGATGAGGATTATCTGACCTGGCTGCGGACGCTGAATGCCGTATACAGAGACGGGGCGATCAGTGATGACAGCTTCGCCGATGACGGTACAGGCTTTGAGGAAAAAGTGAAATCCGGTAAATATGCCACGATGCTGCTCGACGGTACTCCTCAGCAGGGCGGCAATCTGCAGATCTTCATGAGCGCTAATCCGGGAAAAGAGTACATTGCCATCGATGGCCCGCAGAGCACAGTAGGACATCAGCCTACACTGAATCAGTCCGGGATTACCGGTTGGATGATCAGCTACATCACCAAGGACTGCAAGGACCCGGCCAAAGCGATTCAAATCTTCACGTACCTGCTGAGCGAAGAAGGCCAGAAGCTGATGAACTACGGTATTGAAGGCGAGACCTACAAGGCAAATAGCGACGGCACGGTTGAACTGCTGCCGGAAGTGAAGGATCTGCAGCTGAATAATGCGGATAAATTCAAGAAGGATTACCGGATGGGCGAATTCATGTTCTTCGGACATGACCGCCACAAAGCGCTGAGCAAGGATGCCTTCCCTGAATCGATCAAACAAATGCAGGAATGGGGCCAAGGCAAGCTGAAACCGCATTTCATTCTGGAGAACATCAATCCGGATCAGGGTACAGCCGAAGCCCGCGGCCTGACGGCGATTAACACCACCTGGAACACAACAATGGTAAGCATGATCCGTGCCAAGGATGATGCAGCCTTTGACAGTACCCTGGCTGATTATAAAGCCTTCCTGGACAAAAACAGCTGGGATAAAATCGTAGAGATCCGCAGTGAGAAAATGAAGGCCAACAAGGAAAAGCTGGGCATTAAATAAGCAAGGCGCAGGAAGGGGGCCCGCTTTGGGCCCTTTTGCATAAAAAGATGGAGGGATAACACATGCGTGATATTACTATGTATCAGTCCAACGGGGAAAACGAGTTGTTTGTAGAGCAGTCTGTTGCACAGCTGCCACAGCTTTCTGGTGACACGGTTACTGCCACAATAGAGATAGATGCCGGCCAAACGTATCAGGAGATAGATGGTTTCGGGGCCTCCTTCACGGACTCGGCCGCCTATCTGATTCATCAGGTGCTTGACGGGGAGCAGAGAACGGAACTAATGAGCAAGCTGTTTGATCCGCAGGACGGCATCGGCTTGTCCTTCCTGCGGAATCCGATGGGGGCATCGGATTATGCCAGAACGGTCTACAGTTATAATGATCTGCCTGAGAACGGGACCGATCCCGAATTGTCCGGATTCTCCATTGCCCATGATGAAGCGGATATTATTCCTTTATTGCAGCAGGCGCTGAAGCTTAATCCGGAAATCAAGCTGATGGCTTCGCCGTGGAGTGCACCGGGCTGGATGAAGACCAGCGGGTCGATGCTTACCGGTCAGCTGAAGCCGGAGCATTATCAGGTGTATGCGGATTATTTCGTCCGCTATATCCAGGCCTTCGCGGCTCATGGTCTGCCTACCTACGCCGTCACTGCGCAGAATGAGCCGCTCTATGAACCGCAGCACTATCCGGGCATGCTGATGCTGCCGGAGGAGCAGCTGGTGTTCATCCGCGACTATCTGAAGCCAAGCTTCATAAATCATGGGCTGGATACTAGAATCCTCTGCTACGATCACAACTGGGACCGGCCGGATTATCCGCTCACAGTTCTGGAGGAGGCCGCAGCTGAAGTGGATGGTGTAGCCTGGCACTGGTACGGCGGCGCACCGGCCGCGCAGTCAGAAGTGCTGGCGGCTTATCCCGGCAAAGAGGTACATTTCACCGAAGGCTCGGGCGGGGAATGGATTCCGCCGTTTGAGCAGGCGTTCTCCAATGTAATGCGCACAGGCATTGAGATTCTGCGCAATCACAGCAAATCGTTCGTGCTGTGGAATATGGCGCTGGATGAACAGAACGGCCCCACTGTTCCCGGCTTCGGCAAGAGCACCTGCCGTGGGGTTGTGACGGTCAACCAGCAGACCAGGGAGCTTACGTATACCTTGGATTATTACGCACTGGCACATTTCAGCAAAGTCATACGGCCCAAGGCGCTGCGCCTTGATTCTGCCGCGAGCAATGAGCTTGTGCGCTCCGTTGCCTTCCGCAACCCGGACGGATCGGTTGCGGCAGTCTTGTTCAACGACGGAGAAGCAGAAGAGACTGTAGCTGTGAAGCTACAGGGTGAAGAGGTGCTGACTTTCTCCATGGCACCGAAAAGCGCTGTTTCGTTGAAGGTGGACAGCAAATAGGGAGTAGGCCGGGGTTCTGCTTCGGCAACGCGTCTTAGGCAGTCGGGATATTCCCGACAGTCTGAGGACGGAGAAAGGACAGGGACGCCTGTCCTTTTTTTAATGGCACAGCCTGCGTTAAGATATAGGCAACTAAGAAGCCTCATACGAAGAAGGAGCGATTCATCCAGTGAATACAACCAAGCTTTGTTTCATCGGGGCAGGCTTTCATGCCGCCACGAATATATATCCTGCCGCAGTGGAGGCGAAGGCGGATATTCAGGCTATTGCGACCCGTAGTCTGGAGCGTTCGGCAGCTGCGCTTCAGCGTTTCGGGAGCAGCGGGACACCATACGGGGATTATAGAGCGATGCTCCAGAATGAAGCCTGCGACGGCGTGGTTGTGGTAGCCCAGCCCGGGGATCAGCCTTCACTTGTGCTGGACTGCATCCGGGCCGGCAAAAATGTCTATGTAGACAAACCGCTGGGCTGGAATGCAGCGGAGGCGCTTGAGCTGGCAGAGGCGGCGGAGGAAGCCGGGGTTGTTCTGATGGTGGGCTTTATGAAACGTTACGCTCCGGTTTATCAGAAACTTAAAGCACTTATTGAGGATGGAAGTCTGGGTTCCGCCAGATCTTTTCAGATGAAGTTTGCCGTAGACAGTACGCCCTTCTGCAAGGATGAGGAACAGTTCATCAAGCTTGCGGCCATTCATATGGTCGATCTGATCCGTTATTTGTTCGGAGAGGCCGTTCAGGTGTCAGGTATGTCGGGCAGCAGCGGGGAGTATATCTCACAGAGTCTCTCCATAAAGTTTGCCAGCGGAGTGGTGGGCAGCCTGTATTTCTCAGGCATGAGCGCCTGGTCCAGGGAGAGCGAGAGTGTGCTGGTTACCTTCGACCAGGGGTTTGCTCATGCCGATGAGCTTAACTCGCTCACGATCCACAGAGCGTATTCCGGCAGCTCGCTGCCGTGGCAATCACTGGAGGAGCAGGATACCGTCCTGACCCCTTCGGCTTCAGCGATGTCCGGTGGTCTCCGGGATCTGTATCTCCGGGGTTTCGTCGGGGAAATGGAGCATTTCATGAACTGCTGCCGGAAAGCTCAGGCTCCGCTCTCCAGCGGACGGGATAATGTACAGACGATGGAATTATGCGGTCTAATCTTATCGGCACTGGCTTAAGCTGGCGAAGAACCCGCTAGCCGATGAAGCTGAACGGGTTAGATGAATGAGCAAAGGGATGTCCCTGCCGTTTAGTTGGCGGAGGACATCCCCTTTTAATAGGCTGGATATGGATATGAAGCGGAACTACTTAGTGCCAGAACTATTAAAAATACTGGTGATCTCGTCCAGCAGCCTGTCCAGGGTAATCGGGTCATCGAAGTTGTACTTACTGTCGAAGGTATAAACGCGGCCTTCTTTGACGGCAGGAATAGCTTTCCATAAGCCGCTGTCCATCAGTGCTGTCTGTCTCGTTACGGTTTCGCTGCTGTTGTCGGTCAGGATGAACATATGCGTGCCTATATACTGAGTCAGCACCTCGTCGGAGATGTTCGCGAACCGTTCGTCGGCATCAATCAGCTTCTGGACACCTTCTGTCGGCTTGAACCCGAGCTGCCCGTACAGCGTTTCGTTTAGGCCTTTGTTGCCCATGATATACAGGTCAGAGCCCAGGACAAGCAGGGAGGTAGCAGTTTCGCCTTCTGTTAAATTCAGCTGCTCCTTCACGGAGGCGACCTTCGCTTTATAAGCATTGAACCAGGTATCCGCCTCTGCAGTACGTCCGAACAATTCAGCTAACTGGCGGACACGTTCTTCCGTCGGGAAGGTGCCGTCCAGACCAACCACCACGGTCGGTGCGATCTGGCTTAACGCTTCAATACCCGTCTCATCCCAGTCGTCAAAGATAATCAGGTCCGGTGATAATGCCAGGATCTTCTCAGGGGAGAAAGGATACCCGATATCTTCAATGCCTTCGAGCAGATCAGGGTACGCAACCTGTGTCCCGATGACACTAAGCGAGGCACCTATAGGCTTCACTCCAAGCGCCAGCAGGTCACCGGGATTGCTGCCGACATATACAATGTGCTGCGGATCGGTTGGAATTTCAACCTCTCTCTTTTTATAATCCGTGTATAGCCGTGTTGCAGGCGCAGCGGGCTCTGTTGCCGACGGAGTGGCAGCCGGTGCTTCGGTAGCAGCCGCCGTTGCAGCTGCAGAAGCCGGAGCCGCGTTATTACTGTTGTTCGATTGTCCGCAGGAGGCCAGAATTAACGTTAGGAGCAGGAAGGTTAAAGGAAGAAATATCTTTTTTGTGCTTAGCATGGGTGACGCTCCTTTATGATGGTTTGTTATGGATCTTGCGGGAGAGGCTTCCGGTCCGTACAGAATGAGCAGACCTTATTTCTTACAACAACCTTGTTTTTCGCTAACTAGCATATCCCGCTATTTACAACGGATTTGAATGGTCCGCAGAGACAGGGGGAAAGGTTGGAGGTAAGAGCAGCCGGTCCTCAACTGTGAAATTGTTCTTGCACCTAAATGAAGATGATAATCATTATCACTGGATTATATTTTATTATAATAGAGAGGAACAGCAAGGTTGTCAATCCTCAAAGAAACTCTTCTAAGCAACAGCTCTATCAAAATCAATATAAATAAAATCCCCTACATCATTTGGAAGATGTAGGGGATGATTTTTGATAGAGATAATTTAGCTATAACTAGATGCACAATATCAAATAGCTACAGCACAGATTGAGAATGCTGATCCTTCTTATATTCATTCGGCGGCAGGCCGACCTCCTGCTTGAACAGCTTGGAGAAATAGGAGTAGTTAGAGTAGCCTACCTTGTTCGCAACGGTGTAGACGGAATGGTGGGTCGTTTCGAGCAGATGCTTGGCGGCGGCGATGCGGACCTGAATGACATAGCTGCCCAAGGAGATGCCGGTCTCCTTCTTGAACAGCCGGGCCAGATAATCCGGATTCAGGTAGACGATCTCCGCCAGATCGCCCCGGGTCAGATCATCGCCGTAATGGGTATGGATGTATTGCTTGATCTCTTCGGCTATCGACTGGGGCTGCGAGGTGAAGTCGCGGTATTTCATCGCCGTGCTGACCAGATAGTTCAGGTATTCCTCCATATCTTCAATGGATGCCAGGGAGTGCAGCAGCAGCTGATCATGGGTTTTGCCGGTATATAATTTATGGACCTGAATGCCCTTCATTTTGAGGAAGGAATAGACAAGCTGTACAATATCAAGCCGGAACAGGCTGAGGACAGAGGTGTCCAGCGCCCGGCCCCTGAGCATCCCCCGCAGGTATCCGGTCACCTCGGCCAGAAAGGCGGAAAGGTTGTTCTGGCTGAGCAGCTCTTCCAGCTGCGACAGATCCGGCGGAAGATAGGCGGCTTTGCTATGCTGCAGATACGACTCCACCAGGAAGGTATGATTCCGGCTGCGGGTGATCTCCTCGTCCATCGTCAGCGCAGCTTTGAAGATATTGCCGACGTCGCCGAGTTCACCGGATAAACCGATCGTACAGCAGGCGTCGCATTTTAAATACGGATTGGCTTTTTGAATAAAAGAAGTACAAAGCCCTTCCAGCAGCTGAAGCTCAGACGCCTGGTTCCATTTCAGAATGGCGATCCAGTTCGATTCCTTATATTCAAGAATACTCTCAATCGAGAAAAGCGGGCTCCCCAACAGCTCATACAGCACATTTAGCAGCGCGAAATCAAACAGATATTTCTCTTCCTTGCCCATGCTGCCGTTATGGGGGAACAGATTGAAGAGCACAGGCTGAATGATCTCATTCATCTGATAGCTCAGGTTCTGCTCCTCCATGGCATGGAAGATGGCTGAGGTCCGGATGGGGAAGGCCGTGCTGTCGTTGACCAGCTTGCGCCAGAAATGCTCGAGAATTTTCGCCTGATTCTTTTGCCAGTATTGCCCTTCCTGAATGGCTTTCTCGTTATGCTGCTGCTCTCTGGCACGTGCAATCGCTTTCTGGATAATCAGCATTAGTTTATCGAATTCGATCGGCTTGAGGAAATACTCGAAGCTCTGCAGCTCAATCGCCTTCTGGGCATAGTTGAAATCGGCATAGTTGGTCAGCAGGATCGTCTGGACCTGATATTGCTGCTCTCTGATCCAGGCCAGCAGCTCCAGCCCGCTCCCCTGCGGCATTTCGATATCGGAGATGAGAATCTGCACGGAATGGTTCTCCAGGATGTCCTGGGCCTGCGAGACATTATTCGCGGTGAATACAGTTTCGATCTGAAGAAGAGTCCAGTCAATTCTCTTCTGCAGCGCGGCAATTACATAGTAATCATCATCAACCAGCAAAATATTCATAAGAGTCGCTCCGTTCCTGTTGAGAGTTCCGGCAGATCCGGGAGGCAAAGGGTGATGCATGCGCCGCCTTCTGCGGGATTGGAAAAGCTGACGGTTGCTTTGCTCAAATAGAGGTATTCCAGCCGTTTAAGCGTATTCATAATGCCGATCTGGTTGCCTTTGGACTGGTCCAGCGGCTCACCCTGCACAAGCTTATCCAGCACCTCTGCGGGGAAGCCGGGACCGGTGTCGGAAATCTGGATTACGGTCATTTCTTCATCGTCTATTCTGCGGCGTTTCACAGTAAGCCGGATCTGCATCTCATTAGCTCGTGAGATAGCGTATTTGATCGAATTCTCGATAAAGGTCTGCAGCACCAGCGGAGGGATCCTCATGTCCGTGGTCTGCGCTTCCTGTTCAATCTGATAGATGAAGGCGTCGCGGTAGCGGCTTTTCTGAATATCGAGGTAGATCCGCACATGCTCAATCTCATCCGCAAGCAGGACAAAGTCCTCGCTGCCTTGAAAAATATATCTGAAATATTTCGAGGTGGACATCGCCATCTGCTCAATCTCCTCGTACATTTGAATCTGCGCCATGCTGTAGATGCTGGTCAGACAGTTAAGGAAGAAATGCGGCTTGATCTGCTGCTTCATGAAGTCCAGCTGGATATTCTGCTTCTCCAGTTCCTGCTCGTACATGGCGATTTTGATATTGCGGATCTGTTCGACCAGGCCTTTGAACTGCGCGCTGGCCTGCTCCAGCTCGATGATTTTGCTGCTCTTGAAGTCGGCCGGCTGGCCGTCTTCATTAAGATGTGCCAGATTCTCCGAGAAGCTCTGGATCGGTCCGAGCACCCTGCGGTTGAAGAACAGCATTACGGCGCACAGCGTTGAGGTGACCATGAAGAAGAGCAGCATGATGAGCAGCTGGGCAATCATAATTTTCTCAAAAGTCCCGAATTTGATCACCATCTTGGCGCTGAAGGCCGTACCCGAGAACTCACTCTTAATGGTTGTGCGCGACTGGAACAGGTTCCGGATGCCCGTTTCTTCCTGCAGCGGCTTGCCGCTGTTCGTAACCAGGGTGGAGAGGTCCGTCCCGTTCTCATCGACGAGTGAAGCGTAGCCGTTAGCGCCCAGATTAATCTGGCGGAGCGGGGTAATGAGGTTATCGGCCGAGATCATCCCGATGAAATAACGGTTGTGATAGGGAACAATGTTAATAATGTAATATTTGCCGTTCACGAGTATAGGGGTCCAGCGGGAATAGAACTTCTCATACACCTCTTTATCATCGATGAAAGAGATAATCTGCTTCTTCAACTCCCGGTAGACGGTATAATCGATGCTGATGGGGGCGCAATTCAGGAAGAAGGACTGGTTTTTTAAATAGTAAAAGAAGTTATATTCCTGCCCGTAATTCTTCTGGAGCTCCGTGAACCGTTTGTGCAGATCCTCGTTTGAATTAATGAACTCCTTGCTGGTCTTGTCGTGGGCATTCATCATATTCAGGCTCTCATCGTTCGCAAGCGTCCAGCCCATGTAATGATTAATGTAGGCAAAATCATGATTAATCCGGTTGATATACAAATCGGCGGTATCCTGCAAATACCGGGTGGACTGCTGCTTGACGATGGAAATGGAAGCAACGCTGATGACAAGATCCAGAATAAGCACAATGAATGAGATCAGAATCGTGATTTTTACATAATGGCGTATCGGGTAGGGTTTGTTTCTTGCCGGTTTTTTGGCCATAGTTGTCTGGTGAAGTCCTTTCCTGCATGTCCGTTTCCGGACGTACACTTACGAGTAGGTAACACAGTCATTATAAAACCACGGGATCAAAAATACATGGGGAAATCCCGGCTTTTCACCCCAAAGTCCGGATACAGCAACTAAAAGTCTGAATAGCGTCATGAAAAACGCCTGAAACCGGGGGCTGGCTTCCCTAAATAATGTAAGCGGATGCATAGGTCCGAATAACAGGGCGTTATTGTCCGGAATGCGGAGAAGCAAGCGGGTATCATTAGGGATGTCAAAAGGATCTAATACACCGAAACGGGGGATTATGAATGGTTAAACAGAACAGGAAGCCGGTGGCCAAGAAGTGGGCCATCTCACTAATGGCTGCAGCGATGCTTGTCGGACTGGCCGGATGCGGCGGCAACAAGGAGAATAACACGGCGGCTGTAAACACTGACAGCTTCAATAAAGAAGGCCTGCCGATTGTCAAGGAACCGGTAACGCTTAAGGTACTGACGGTACGCTGGGGCAGCATGGGCGATACCTTCACCAAGAACCAATGGCTGATTGATCTCGAGAAGAATACCAATGTCAAAATCGACTGGCAGGTCATGTCCTCTAACGACTGGGCTGAACAGAAATCCATCCTGCTGGCCAGCGGCACACTGCCGGATGTCGTGCTGGGCGATCAGACCTTCACCGACTCCGATATCGTGAACAATCTCAGCTATTTCCGTCCGCTGGATGATTATATTGATCAGTATATGCCTAATCTCAAGGCTGCGATGGAAGAAACACCGGATATGAAGAAGATCAGCACCTTCCCGGACGGTAAAATCTACTCCATGCCAACCAGACTGCCTTCGCGTCCGAAAAGCTCACGCCAGCCGGTCATCAACAAAACCTGGCTCGACAAGCTGGGCCTGAAGGTTCCGGAAACGATTGACGAGCTCTACACCGTGCTCAAAGCCTTCAAGGAGCAGGACCCGAACGGAAACGGCAAGGCGGATGAAATTCCGTATATCGAAGTAAGTAATGATATCATCAGTCCTTTTGGAATTGCCGACCTGAACACCAACAACATGCTGGTTAAAGATGGCAAGGCTGTATATTATCCGATAACGGAAGAGTACAAGGAAGGCATGAAATGGGAGAATAAGCTCTATACCGAAGGTCTGCTCGACAAAGAGCTGTTCACCCAGGATGCTACGATGATCTCGGCCAAGTTCCAGAACCCGGACGCTCCAATCGTCGGCTTCACCTACCAGTGGACGCCGGATGCCGTATTCGGCAAATGGAGCGACCAGTATGTAACGATTCCGCCGATTGCCGGACCTGACGGCAACCGTTACACCATCGGTAATCCGATCGGGATGAGCCTGAACCGCAATGAGCTGCTGATCACCTCTTCCTGCAAAACACCGGAAATTGCCGCACGCTGGGCTGACCAGTTCTACACCAATGAAGCGAGTATCCAGAACTTCTGGGGTGCGATTGGAACGGTTATCCAGAAAAATGCCGACGATACCTATACACTGATGGATCCGCCAGCCGGAACCAGCGCAGATGCCTGGTACTGGGATCAGTCCCTGCGGGATTTCGGACCGAAATATGTCAGCCCGTCCTTTGAACAGAAAATCGTACTCAACCCTGAAGCGGGTGACGGCCTCAAGCTGCAGCTCGACAAGCTGGGCAGTGAATATGTAACTACACCGTTCCCTAACGTAATGTACACCTCCGAGGAGTTCGAAGAGCTTCCAACGTTGACCACGGATATTGATACTTATGTGAACACGATGCGTGCACAGTTTATCAGCAAAGGTGATATCGACGGGAGCTGGGATGCTTATGTGAAGAAGCTGAACGACATGGGTCTGGATAAGCTGGTGAAGATCCGCACGGATGCATACAGACGTTATAACAGCGTGAAATGACGGTTACGATGAAAAAAGTCGCCCGGAGAGCGGGAGTCTCCATCTCCACGGTCTCCCGGGTGTTATCCGGCCGGCCGGCGGTCAGGGAGGAAGTCTCGCGCAAGGTGAAGCAGGTGATGGAGGAGCTTGGATACACACCGAATATCATCGCAAAAAGTCTGGTATCGAAGTCAGCCCATTGCCTCTGTATTCTGCTGCCGGGATCCTATGGGCAGGCTATCCTAGGCCTGATATTTATGGAGACCATTCGCGGAATTATAACGGAGGCGGGCAGCCTGGGATACGACATCCAGATCTGTACAGGTGCAGATGAGCAGGAGGAGCTGGAGGCTGTCTCTGGTCTCTTGAAGGGGCAGCGCGTAGACGGTGTGATTCTGCTGCCATCCAGCGGGGAAGAGGCTGTGATGGGGTATTTGCAGAGCAGCGGCTACCCTTTTGTCCTGGCAAGCCGCTGCGGCGGCGAAGGCATTATAAGTGTGGGTGCGCAGCAGAATATAGCCGCCTTTGAGGCTGCGCAGCAGCTGGTCAGGGCGGGATATGAGCTGGGAACCACGGCTGCCCGGCAGTTGATTGAGCAGATCAGGCATAACAACTGGGAGTGTAAGTATGGCTAAATTAACGGAAGTAACACTGCGCAATCAGGTGGTCTATTCGATCTATGTGCGCAATCACACCGAAGAAGGAACCTTCAAAGCGGTGGAAAAGGATCTGGAGCGCATCAAAGCGCTGGGCGTGGATATCATCTGGCTGCTGCCTGTGCATCCGATTGGCCTCGCGGCCCGCAAGGGCGGGCTCGGCAGTCCTTATGCCAATCAGGATTACCGGGAGATTAATCCGGAGCTGGGCAGTCTGGAGGATTTTCGGAATCTGACGGAGGCCATTCATGGGCACGGGATGAAATGCATCATCGATGTGGTCTATAACCATACCTCCCCCGACTCCTGGCTGGTGGAGCATCACCCTGAATTCTTCTACAGAACTCTGGAAGGCAAGCTCGGTAACCGTGTAGGCGACTGGGGCGACATTGTGGATCTGGACTATAACAATCAGGAGCTGTGGGATTATCAGATCGAATCGCTAAAAATGTGGGCGGGCATGGTAGACGGCTTCCGCTGTGATGTTGCTCCGCTGCTGCCGCTGGATTTCTGGCTGCGCGCCAGGGAAGAGGTGGCTGCGGTCAATCCCGGCTGTCTGTGGCTGGCCGAATCGATCGAACCGGACTTCACAATGCATCTCCGTTCACGGGGCATGGTCAGTCTGTCCGACAGCGAGGTGCTCCAGGCGTTTGATGCCTGCTACGACTATGATGTATACCCGTATTTCACAGGGTATCTGAACGGCAGCTGTACACTGGGCAGCTATGTCGAGAAGATCAACGCGCAGGAATATATCTTTCCCGGCAACTATGTGAAGCTGCGGTTTCTGGAGAACCATGACCGGCCGCGGGCCAAAGCGCTGTTCCCGGAAGAGAATGAGCTGATCAACTGGACGGCATTCATGTATTTCCAGAAGGGCATGCCGCTGATCTACGGCGGACAGGAAACGGAGAATGAGCTCTGTCCAGATCTGTTCGACAAATGTACTGTCAGCTGGAATACGGGCAAGGACCTGTCCTGGCTCTTCAAGGCACTGTATCCTATTAAGCACACAGAAATTATGGCCCAAGGTGTCTGCCGGTTGACGGCACATGAAGAAGACGGAATTGTCTGCGGCATTCATACCTGGGGAGAGCAGAAGCTGGCTGGAGTTTTCAGCCTGAGAGGCAGGCAGGCGGATGTGGAGCTGGAGCTTCCGGATGGAGATTATGTCAATTTGATTGACGGCAGCAGGGTAACCGTGGTTGAGGGGAAATTGCACAGCAGCGGCCAGCCGGTGATTATTGAAGCTTAGGTGAAACCCGCAATATATAAATCTTTTAAATAAGCAGTGTGAGCAAGCTTCAAGCTGCCTTTTGAGAAAATGCCGTCCCGCACCGATGTCTGCTGCAGGGCGGTATTTTTGTTGAAAGGGTAAATCCCTTTGAATGCGCCAGAAGTGGGCGGGAAGAGGAAAATAAAGGGATAAATCCCTTTAATCCCACCGGGAACGGTGGATGGGGTTAGCCTGGTTCGTGGTATGCTGCCGGATTAGTCTTCCGTGAGCTTTTATTCTCTGGTCAGGTGTCCGAAACATGGATTCTGCCCCAAAAGTCCGGATAACGTCAGCGGAAGTCTGCATACCGTCTGGCTTAGTATCTCCCGGGTAACGGGCACCTCGAGGCGCTCTCCTGCAGACGCCGAAAGTCCGGTTAACGCTGTGAGGAGGTCCGGCTGGAACGGCCGGTGGCAGGTATACTGAATGAAAATATAGATAAGCGTATGCTGCTGGAGCGAATTTGCCGAAGTCGAACAGAAGCTTATGCTACAAACTCAAACTTTTAGGAGGGGTTTCAATGAAATCCGGTCAGGCCAGTCCGGCAGCAGCCATCGGACAGATCAAACGAAATTGGGGGCTGTATTTATTACTGCTTCCGGCAGTTGTGCTTACGTTATTGTTCGCATATAAACCGATGTACGGGGTACTTATCGCCTTCAAGAATTACAGCCCGGCGCTGGGAATTGACGGCAGCCCGTGGGCGGGATTCAAGTATTTTGACAAGTTCTTCAATTCCTATCAATTCTCGAACACGATCAAGAATACGCTGATTATCAGCGTGTACAGCCTGATCACCTTCCCGATCCCGATTATCCTTGCGCTAATGGTCAATCAGATGCGGCCGAACCGGTTCAGACGTTTTTTTCAGACCGTATCGTATATGCCGCATTTCATTTCTACAGTCGTAATGGTGGGCCTGATGATGATTCTGCTCTCGCCAAGCACCGGGCTGGTCGGTAATCTGTACAGCCTGTTCGGCGGGGAGGCTCCCGATCTGATGGGCTCGACCTCACTTTTCAGCAGTGTGTATGTCTGGTCGGATGTGTGGCAGCATGTCGGCTGGGACAGCATTATCTTTATTGCCGCGCTCTCATCGGTCGATCCGAGCCTGTACGAAGCTGCAACGGTGGACGGGGCCAGCCGCTGGAATAAAGTCCGCTATATCGATATCCCGATGCTGATGCCGACGGCAATCACGCTGCTGATTCTGCGGGTAGGCGGCCTGCTGGGCGTAGGCTTCGAGAAGGTTTATCTGATGCAGAATGATTTGAATATCACCTCCAGTGAGATTCTGTCCACCTATGTCTACAAAATAGGTCTGCTCAGCAGTCAATACAGCTTCTCGTCGGCGATCAACCTGTTCAATACGGTTATTAACTTTATTCTGCTGATCATGGTAAACCAGCTTTCCAAAAAACTTAGTGAAAACAGCCTGTGGTAGAAAGGGGAGCAGCACAATGGGAGTACTAGAGCCTGCAGCCAGCAAGAGAACTGGCAAAATCAAAAATAACCGGTCCTCGGATTCGGTAATGGAAATTATTATGTATGTTATCGCCATCCTGTTTCTGATCATCCTGATCTATCCGCTGTATTTCATCGTCATTGCTTCATTCAGTGATCCGTCCGCTGTAGCGGGAGGTAAGGTCTGGCTGTTCCCCAGCGGGTTCACGCTTGACGGCTATCAGGAGCTGCTGCGGCATAAAAATATCTGGATCGGCTACCGGAATACCATCCTCTACACGGTGGTTGGGACCGCGATCGGTCTGGTTGTGAATATATCGGCAGCCTATGCGCTGTCCAGAAAAGATCTGGCCGGACGCAAAATCCTCTCGCTGTTCTTCATCTTCACCATGTTCTTCAATGGCGGGCTGATTCCGACCTTCCTGACGATCCGGGACTTCCATATGTATGATACCTTCCTGGTTATGGTGCTGCCGTTCTCGGTCGGCGTATACAACATTATTGTGGCCCGGACCTTTTTTCAGACGAGCCTTCCGGGAGACCTGTGGGAAGCGGCGCAGATTGACGGCTGCGGGAATCTGCGTTATTTCCTGCAGATCGTGCTGCCGCTGTCCAAAGCGATTATTGCCGTGCTCGGCCTGTGGATTGCCGTCGGGTATTGGAACTCCTATTTCAACGCCCTGATCTATCTGAAGAATCCGAACATGTATCCGCTGCAGCTGATTCTCCGCAACATTCTGATCACGAATCAGATGCAGTCCGGCATGGGCAGCGGTGAAGCGGCACAGATTGCCCTGCGTCTGGCCAATATGATGCGTTACTCCGTCATTATCATTGCTACCGTTCCCATTATGTGTGTGTACCCGTTCGTTCAGAAGTATTTCAATCAAGGTGTCATGATCGGTGCCGTGAAGGAATAGACAGATTGCTTATATACGCAGAAATGAGGTTTATCAATGAATAGAACAACTCAAGAGCTGCTGCCGTTGCCGGAACATTTACGGTTCGCATCTGAACCTGCCGCAAGTGCGGGTGCAGTCATTAAGGGTGACTGCTACCGGTTCACGGTGCTTACTCCGGCGCTGATCCGGATGGAGTACAGTCCGCAGGGGGGCTTCGAAGACCGGGCGACCCAAATGGTGATGAACCGTGAGTTCCAGGTCCCTGAATTCCGGGTGAACGATCTCGGAAACAGGCTGGAAATTATGACGGACCGGCTGCAGCTCACCTATGACAAAGCGCCATTCTCACGTCATGGGCTGAGCGTGAAGGTGAGGAATGCATCCGGACATTTGATGAGTGTGTGGCATTATGGTGACACCGTGCAGGACCTTGGCGGCACGGCGCGCACGCTGGATAATGCCGACGGCGCTATTCCGCTGGAGCCGGGGCTGCTGTCGCGTGGAGGCGTTACGGTGGTGGATGACAGCCGTTCTCTGCTCTTGGAAGCAGACGGGACCGTGCAGCAGCGGGAGCAGGAGGGAATCGATCTGTACCTGTTCGGCTATGGACATGAATACCTGAAGTGTCTGAAGGACTTCTACCGGCTGTGCGGCAGGACTCCGCTGCTGCCGCGGTATGCGCTTGGCAACTGGTGGAGCCGGTATTACCGGTATACCGAGGAAGAATATAAGTCGCTGATCGAACGATTCGGGCAGGAGCAGCTTCCGTTCTCCGTGGCCGTGATGGACATGGACTGGCATCTGGTCGATATTGATCCGAAGTACGGCAGCGGCTGGACCGGCTACACCTGGAACCGGGAGCTGTTCCCGGACCCGCAGCGTTTTCTGACCTGGCTGCATGGCAGGGGCTTGCGCGTAACGCTGAATGTCCATCCCGCTGACGGGGTACGGGCCTTCGAGGAGCCTTATCTGGCAATTGCGGCTGAGCTGGGCATCGACCCGGAGCATGGGGAGGCGGTGGAGTTTGATATTACGGATCCGCAGTTCTTGCAGGCCTACTTCAAGTTCCTGCATCATCCGTTGGAGGAAGAGGGCGTGGACTTCTGGTGGATCGACTGGCAGCAGGGCGGGATTACCAAGGTTCCGGGTCTTGATCCACTGTGGATGCTGAACCACTACCACTATCTGGACAGCGGGCGGCGGGGGAAGCGGCCGCTTACCTTCTCGCGGTATGCGGGTCTTGGCAGCCACCGTTACCCGGTGGGCTTCTCCGGCGATACGATCATCACCTGGGAGTCGCTGGACTTCCAGCCTTACTTCACGGCCAATGCATCCAACGCCGGGTATGGCTGGTGGAGCCATGATATCGGCGGCCACATGGGCGGGTATCTCGACGATGAGCTGGCGCTCCGCTGGGTGCAGTTCGGTGTGTTCTCCCCGTTGCTGCGCCTGCACAGCTCAGCCAGTCCGTTCAACAGCAAGGAACCTTGGCGGTTCAACAAGATTGCCGGGGAGGCCATGAAGGAATCCCTGCGTATGCGGCACCGCCTGCTGCCTTATCTGTATACGATGAACCGCTACGCCAGCCGGGAAGGACTTCCGCTGGTACAGCCGATGTATTACCATCACGCGGAGCAGCGTGAAGCTTATGAGGTGCCGAATCAGTATTATTTCGGCACGGAGCTGATCGCATGTCCGATTACGCGGCCTGTGAATGGCAAGACGGGTGTCGCGGAGTTCAAAGCCTGGCTGCCGGAAGGCCTGTGGACCGACTTCTTCAGCGGAAGAGTGTATGACGGAGGCAGAAGATTGTCCCTGTACCGCACGCTGGAGCAGATTCCGGTGCTGGCGAAGGCGGGGGCGATCGTGCCGATGGCTGATTTGAGCAGGTATACGTCATCTGTGGACAATCCGGAGCAGCTGGAGGTGCGGGTGTTCGCCGGAGCAGACGGCCAGTTCCAGCTCTGGGAGGACGCAGGTGACACTGCGGAAGACCTGGACGGGAACTGGTGTGTTACCGGGATGAACCTGGCATGGGGACAAACCGGACAGTCGGGAGTCTTCACCATTCAGCCTGCGCAGGGCAATACTGCGGTGGTGCCGGAGCGGCGGAGCTGGAAGCTGGTCTTCATGAGCTGTGCTGAGACGGAGGTGACAGTCCAGGCTGGAGGAGGAGCAGCGGTTGCGGCCGAAACCAAGTATGATGAGGCTTCGCATACCTTGACCGTGACTGTGCCGGAGCTTGAGGTGACTGAGATGCTGGAGGTAACGCTCACCGCGGCGCGGGTTGCGGTGAACCGGGTGGAGGAAGAGGTATTTGCCCTGCTAAACCGTGCGCAGATCCGGTTCGACCATAAGGAGCAAATCTGGCGGATGGTGAAGGAAGCAGCGGGTCCTGCGGCGGCGCTCGCAGCGCTGGCTTCTCTGGAGCTGGAGCCGGCGCTGTATGGTGCGATTTGTGAGATTGTGACGGCCCGGCTGTAAGCGGGCTGCGTCTCCGGATGTGAAGCGCGGAGTATAATGTGAAGCGCGAAATGTGAAGCATGGAACATGGAACATGAGGCATGAACATGAACATGAACATTAAGCATGGAGTGTTTAGTTTGTCCCCCTATGAATTCCCCGTTATAGCAGACGGGGAAATTCGTAGGGGGCTTTTTGAAGCTGGGCAGGTCATGCATTCAGGATGGAGAGTTAAGATTCTGATCGAGTGGATACGGGGAATTCTAGCGGTTTCTAGCATATATTAGCAGCCTTGTCACATGGTACAGCTGTTACGGACTGAGGAGACCTTATTTCCTCGAAAAGCATCGTTTTTCAGTGCTAACGGACACAGATGCAGCTATTTGCCAAGATTCACCGGTAATCGGCTCCATGGAGAGGCAATAAGCGCGCTGGAGTCCGTTAGCCCGGCGAATTATGCCCAGGAATGAAAATAAGCGCGGTACAGTCCGCAAGGAACAGGTGTAAGGGCTAAGCATGCCAGAAGTAAGCTGGAAGCAAGCCAGAAGCAAGCAAGTAAGAACCAAGCAAGTAAGAACCAAGCCAGAAGTAACCAGCAAGCTAGCGATTTGTGTTCCAAGGAGATTAAGGCCTAACCACCTCATCATACCCGGCAGCCGCAGGATCACCTGTATCCCGAGGAATTCCTTTCAAATGTTCGTTGAAGAAATCCAGCACAAGCTGATTCATAATTTTGTTGCTTCGCCTAACGTCAATGCTGCCCGTCATTCCGGTGTACTTCAGCAGGCTTGAATAGAGCTGCAGGTCTGTGAAGTTGAAGTGTGCTGTGCCTTTGATATAGAGCTTGCCGCCCCCGTTAAGCCCGGCATTATTCATTATTTTTTCCTCGGCATCGATATCCGGATCTGCAATCTGCTTCTTCCGCTTATAGTAATCCTCTGACTCTATGAACAAAAACGGTTTACCCGGGGACGGACCTGTGAGGGTATACAAGCTTCCATCCAGATTAATTCCGGCCTTAAGCTCTGGAATGGAGAACATCGCCTCGTACGCAGCCGCTCCACCGAAGGAGTGTCCTGCCATCCCGATTTGTTCAGCATCTATGTAATCGGCGAATTGCTGCTTCAATTGGCTGAGGACAAAGCGGTTATCGTCGTTCCATGTTTTGCCCAGCCGTGTTCCTGTTGCTATGAAATTATCGGCACTTAAAGAGTCGCTGAACCCGGTAACTGTGCCGTCTGGAAACAAGGTAGCTGCTGTACTGTAGGTATGATCTACGGCCGCTACAATATAACCGTGCGACGCCAGGTTCTCTGCAAGCGAGGTATGATACAGCAGGCTGGAGGTTCCGAGGCCATGATTAATCAGGATCAGCGGATAAGGTCCTTCTGAGCGCAGCCAGTCCGCATTCCGGTAAGCATTCGTATGAATATACGCCCAATAATCGAGGATGAAAGATGGAATTCCCCATGATCCGGCAAAAGCGGACATCAGCCTCCGGTTGCTCTGTCTATCACCAGGCAGCAATGGCGCAGTCTGGCGACCATTCCCCGCTGCGGCCGGATACCAGACATATACCATCAGCTCCCGGGAATCCTCCGGATCAGGGGTCTGAGTTTCGGAGCGGCTGCTGTCCGTGAGATGAAGAGTCTGCATTCCAACGGTAAATGGCCCTGAAGGAGCAGGTATCTCCACGACCGGGATCATGGAAGACAGTGATGCCGAGCCGATCACCACGAGTATACCTGCAATTGCACAGCTGCTTTTCAATCGGCGGAATGCAGATTTCCCGGGTTTTTGGCCAGTGGATAACAGCTTCTGCGAACGGGCTCTGATTATGCCTGCAATGCGGAGGATCATGCCAAGCAGCACAATTACATACACGCCCGCCATTTGCCAGCGGTACCCTTCGAACCCAAGCTGTGCCGCACACAATGTGCCGCTAACCGCAGTTAATGCTATTTTTACCTTGAGAACGCCCTTGCCTGACACGAAGCTGAACATTGATAATAATGCGGACACAGTCAAAATAATCTCCAATACTCTCATATGTACCTCCTATATTTACAACCACAGTAAGACCGCATGTTTCATAGATTCAGCCTTTCTAAAGTGTACATATGGAAGGTTAAATACCGGTATCTGCCGGGTTTAAATTTGGGTTAAAAGGGTTCTTCGGACAGGCGTTTCCAATGGAATCACCCGCAAATGGCGGCACAGGCGGCTGTAAAATGGTAGAATAGTAGTCAGAGTCTTTGACGGGGAGTGAATTTCTTATGAAAAAGATTGCTGCCGGATTCATTGCCGGGGCGATACTGATGGTGGGTGCGCAGGCGCTGGGCGCTTCGGCAACACTGGTAGGAAAGGCAATTCAGGCGGAGTATACCGTGAAGGTGTATGGGAAGAAGCTGGCCGATCCGGCCATAGTAATTGACGGCAAAAGCTATGCACCCGTCCGTGCAATCGGGGAATTAGCTGGATTCAAGGTTTCCGTAGAAGGCAAAACGATCAGCCTGGATGAAAAGACAGAGGGAGGCGCTTCTTCCTCAAGCGATAAGAATGCTATTCTTGGTCCTGTGCCGATTGCTACACCTGATCCCGCCTTAACCGTGACCAAGAGCAAGATTGAAGTTATCGACGCTAAAATTGATACCGCAGTCAATAATATCCTGGCCACCAGCAGCCTGCTGAAATCGAGTCCGGACAGCGCTGACTTGAAGCTGAAGCTGGAACAGTACAAAGCGGAATACGCTGACCTGCTGAAGCAAAAGGATCTGGAGCTGCAGAAATAAACTGAGGCAGCTGTGAAAAAGCATGAGGAAGAATAAAGAAGCATGAAAATTGAGACAGGATGTCCCTAAAGCCGAATGTAATGGATCATGGGCTTGGGGGCATCCTTTTTGCTGTGCATTCGATCTAAAAAACAGTTATCTTGTACGTCCTTAGCCTGCAATGTCAGCGGCTGAAGAACTCCCGTTAGGCAGGGCCAGTCTGCGGACGAGCGGAGGCAGGGCGAACCCGTAATACACGCTGACCAGCAGGGTGCATATGCCCAGAATGTAATGCAGCCAAGTGATTGACACGACGGCCGGAAAGGCAATTGCCACAAAACCAAGCGCCAGGGAGTGCCCGAGCATCATTACGGGCTCAATCAGCGCGTTGACACGCCCCATGTTCTGCGGGATGACCAGCTCCGGCAGCCAGCTGCCAAGGGCGATATTCACCGGTGCAATGCAGATGCCTTCGATCAGAACGAGCGGAAGATAGATCCAGAGGGTGTCCGCCGAGCCCAGGGCAATGATCAGCAGGCTGGATAACAGCAATCCGAAGATCAGTACCTGGGAGCGTGTGAACCGGCGGATCAACGGGGAGCCGGCGAGGCTGCCGATCAGGAAGCCGGTGCCCAGGCAGAGGGTAATCAGCGAGGCATGAAGCATATAGTTATCCGGGCTGAGCTTGTATTTCATTGCAAAAATAGGCAGGACGGCAAACACGCCGTTGACGATGCCGAAGAACAGGAAGCCGGAGATGAGTGTAAGGAGCAGCTTGTGCCCGAGGATATAACGCAGCCCTTCACGGAAATCCTTAAGCAGCTGCGGAAACCGGATATCCCGCAGTGCGTGGTGTCCGCCGGGCATCCGCACTTCAGCTGTGAACCGGCAGCTTAGGATCAGGAGTCCGGAGATAATGAAGCTCAGCGCATCGATCAGAATCGCGCCCTCAATGCCGAGGAGCCGGTAAGCTGCTGCGCCCAGACTCATTCCGAACAGCATGAACAGCCCCATAATCATCTGGTTCAGGCCCGCTGCCTGAACATATTGCTCCTGTCCGATGCTGCCCTGCAGCAGGCCCATCTCGGCGGGACCGAAGAACTTCGCGACGGCGCTGCGGAGGAACAACAGCAGAAAGCATAAGGTCAGCAGTTCAAAATGCAGGCACACCAGGAGCAGCAGCGTTAATCCGGCCCGGATCCAGTCGCTGTAAGCGGCAATCTTCTTGCGGTCGAGCAGGTCGGCGATGACTCCGACAAGCCAGAACACGGCCAGCGTCGGCAAGGAATACATCAGTTCAGCCGTTGCCGCCAGCGCCGGACGCGTGCTGAAATGGTCCACAAGATAATAGGCAAAGGCCATATTCCCGACAACTGTCCCGAGCTGTGAAGCGAAGGCGGCCAGGAACAGCCTGGTAAAGACGGGATTGCGGAAGAGTGCGGACATGTGGCGGGGCCTCCTATTCTTCAGCCGGGCGGTGCCCGGGGTTCAGCAATTGCTCCAGATATTCAAGCAGAGCTTTAATCTGGAATTCCGTGTGTGCGAGCTCAGGCCCTACGGCAAGGGTATGGGTCATGATTCCTTCCTGGTAAGAGGCGGTAATTCTTGCCAGCTGCGCCAGCGGCAGAAGCGGGCTGAACTCCCCGCGCTCTACGCCTATATGCAGCAGTGCGGCAAACCGTGCAATTCCGGTCTCGTACCGCTTCAGCAGCAGGCTTCGCCGCCGTTCATCCCTTGAACCGCCCAGGAAATATTCATAGAAGGCCGGCAGGAAACTTCCGCCCGGCGTTTGCAGAAGGTCAGCCTGCTGATCGGCGTACAACTGCCGGATGACTTCCCATACCCCAGAGTGCGACGATAACAGGGCTGCTGTATAGGCCTCATATTCACCATCCTGCTGATCCAGCAGCGCCTCAAAGATCTCTTCCTTGGTCTGAAAATACAAATAGATCCAGCCGCGGCTCATTCCGGTTTCATCAAGGATATCCTTGAAGGTAGCCGCTTCATAACTTTTGGCAATGAACACCAGCTTGGCCGCATCCAGGATCTTTTTCCGCCGTTCTTCTTTCTGCTGACCGGATATTCTGGGTGACATTCCGTTTCCCCCCTTTTTTTATAAATGACACATGCGTCATTTATATTATAATGACACGCGTGTCATTTAACAAGCGGTAATTGAAAGCAGGATGAATTCTTCTGATTAACCAGCAATATTGTCAGCACCGTATTGTCATGCTATATTTTGACGGTAAAAGCAATCCAGCTTCACGGAAAGGAATCTGCCTATGATGAAGCGGACAAGTCTCCGGGTCCGGCTCCTGGTCATCATGATTTGCCTGACCACATTGCCGGTCCTCACTGTCACCACCATTGCCACCTACAATACGAGGCAATCCGTGGAGAAGGAAATAATCAATGCGAATGACTCCCGGATGCAGTGGGCGGACCAGTATCTGGATGAGCTGATTGAACAGCTGGATACCCTGTTCTATACCCTGCAGATTAACCCGCAGCTTATGGCGGGGCTAACGGGTACGGACAGCCCGGACATTAGTGTCCAGTACCGTTCGCTGAACAATATCCGCGAAGCCATAACCTCGCAGTTCTATACGAACTCCCGGAAGGTAGACGAGCTGACACTGTATATGCATGACCAATTTAAATCGATTTCCGTTGACTTCGTGAATAGTGGAAGCGTTTCCCCGCTGGATATACACGAGGGCCCCTGGAGCCGGCTGTCGCGCGGGCCGGTCAATATGTATTTCAAGCAGAACGGCAGCGGCATCTATGCCTATCACGGCATTAACCGGTTCGAGGATCACCGGCTGCTCGGAGGTATAGGTGTGCGGATCAACACAGAGGTGTGGGAAGAGGTCAGCCATATTCTCCAGTCGGAAGACGAGAGCTCGGTCTTCCTGCTGAATGATGAGGGGGAGCTGCTCTCCGGCTCGACGATTTCCGAGAGCTCCAGTGACATCGGCAGGCGGCTGCAGGAACTTGCCGTCTCTGATCAAGAACTGGAATTCCGGCAGCAGGGCGGCTACTTCTTCTTCATGAAGAAGGTGGCAGACGGCCAGCTTACCGTTGTGAAGGCCATCCCCTTGTCCACTGTTGCCAGAAGCGCACGGCCTACGATTGCTGCCGGCTTTCTGACCGGCGGACTCTTCATGATCGCCTCCATTTTGCTGTCCATCCTGTTCTCCCTGCGGATTACCCGTCCGATTGTCAGCCTGGCGGTGTCAATGCGCAAGGCGCATGTCAGCAATTTCGAGCAGCACTCCGTGCAGAGCCGCGATGAGATCGGGCTGCTGGAGCGCGGCTATAACTCAATGATGGAACGGATCCGGGAGCTGATTGAAGTCGAGTACCGCCAGGAGATTGAGGTTAAGAATGCCCAGCTGCTCGCCTTGCAGGCCCAGATCAATCCGCATTTCCTGAACAATACGCTTCAGCTGATCGGGGGAATGGCCTTGTCGAGGAATGCCGATGATATTTATAACATCACCCGGGTGATTGGCGATCTGCTGCGTTATTCCATCAGCAATGAAGGCGGCCTGGTGAAGCTGGAGGAAGAGCTTAAGCATGTGCGCAATTATGTGTTCATTCAGGAGAACCGCTTCCTGGGGCGCTGTACGGTAGTGATTGAGGCAGATGAGTTCTCGCGCGCCAGCCTGCTGCCGCGCTTCACGCTGCAGCCGCTGGTGGAGAATGCTTTTGAGCATGGCCTGCAGCCGCAGCGCGGTCACTGGAAGCTCCTGATCCGGATCAGGACGGTCGGCAGCCGCACCGTGTTCATGGTTAAGGATGAAGGTGTCGGCATGACGCCGGAGCGGCTGGAGGAGATCCGGGCAGCACTCAGGGGCAATGTTACGATGCTGGCTGATCCCGCTGCGGCGGAGCATCCCCGGCGGAGAAAGGGCATCGGCCTGCACAATGTCCATTCGCGCCTGGTGCTGCAATTCGGAGAGAAATATGGAATGAAAATATACAGCAAGGCCGGAGCGGGAACACTGGTTGTCATCCAGTGGCCCGCGGCCGCAGAGGGGGAAGAGCGGAATGCTTAAGGTTCTGATTATTGATGATGAGCCCTGGTCCAGACAGGTCGTGAAATCGCTCGGCGCCTGGGAAGAACACGGAATGCAGGTAATCGGCGAAGCGGAGGACGGAATCGAAGGACTTGAGCTGGTGGAGGAGCTTCATCCCGAGATTGTAATTACCGATATGCGGATGCCCGGACTGGACGGGGTCGAGCTGCTGGAAAGGCTGAAGCGGCAGTATCCGGAGGTGCAGATTATTGTGATGAGCGGGTATGACGACTTCGTCTATCTGAAGCAGGCGATCCGCTCGAAGGCGGTGGAATATCTGCTGAAGCCGGTGGACCGGGCGGAGCTGAATAACGTTCTCTCCGAGTGCGCGAAGGAGCGGGAACGGCAGCGCCTAACCGGATCGCCGCTGATGCTCATGGATCAACCGCTGATGGAGCATTATCTCGCCTACCGCCAGCGGATCTATGAGCAGCTGCTGGCGCTGAACAAACAGGCGGCGAGGGAAGAGCTGGAGAAGCTGGCCCGGGAGCTGGAGCGTTCAGTGCCGCAGCATCAGCTGGAAGCGATGATTGAACGGACAGCCCGTGATCTGCTGCTGCTTGCCGGAGAAGCCGGGAAGACAAGCGGGGGATTAGCGGCGGCGGATGCGGATACGCCGGACAAGCTGTGGCCGTCGTTCCAGGCGATGGCGGCGGGGCTGGGTGATCACTTCTCGGAGATCATCAACCTGATTCTGGAGCAGCGCAGGAACCGCATCAGGCTGGATCTGGCGGAGGTAGAGGATTATATCGGCGGCCACTTTCAGGAGCCGCTGTCTCTGGAAGGCATTGCCGCGCATTTCCTGGTCACCAAGGAGCATCTGAGCCGCGCCTTCAAGGCTGCAACGGGAGAGACAGTACTCGACCGGGTCACGCGCCTGCGCATGGAGAAGGCGAGAGAGCTGATTGCCGTTCGTGACATGCCGATCAAGGATGCTGCCGGACTCTGCGGTTATGAGGATCTGGCGTACTTTTACCGTGTCTTCAAGAAACACTTCGGCATTACCCCCGGCGAGCTGCGGAATGAGAAATGAAAGCGCATCAATATAGTGCAACTCCTGATGTTAATATCCTCAAAAGACGCGGCCCCTTATATCCCCTACACTAAAGAAGCAAACACAACGAAGGGGGTAACAGAGATGAAGAAAGCGCTTAATACAGCAATGACAATGATGCTTGTCCTGGGGATTGTATCGGGGTGCAGCTCCGGTTCAAATGGAAATACGCCAAGTGAGAGTGCAAGCAGTAAGCCTGCGGAAAGTGCGGCAGCAGCAGCGACTGAAGGCCCGGCTCGGCAAGTTGAGCTGAAGGTATTCATGAGCTTCCCGCGCTTCAAGGATCAGTTCGATAAGTATTTCGAGCAATTCAAGGCCAAGGAGCTGGCGGACAAAAATATTGATGTCACCGTGAAGCTGGAGATGCCGAATCCGGATCAGGCGAAGCAGATTCTGGAGACCCGGATGGCCTCAAATGATGCGCCGGATGTATTCACCCTCCATGCGATTGCGGATGTGCCCCGGTATTACAAGGCAGGTTATCTGAGTGATCTGTCGGATCAGGACTTTGTACCGAAGCTGTACGACAGTGTGCGGCAGACCGTCACCTATGATGATAAAGTTGTAGCCCTGCCGCTGGAGAGCCTGTCCTGGGGGTATCTGTACAACAAGCAGATCTTCAGCGAGCTCGGCATTCAGCCGCCGCAGACGCTGGAAGAGATGAAGGCGGCGATTGACAAGCTGAATGGGGCCGGGATTAAGCCGTTTGAGCTGAGCTTCCAGGAATCCTGGATTCCGCAGCTGATGATGGCCTTGTCTCTTGGAGGCATCGTATCCTCTGAGCACCCGGACTGGGTGGAGAAGATGAACAAAGGTGAAGCCTCTTATGCCGATGTGAAGGATGTCTTCAACATTATTGATCTGATTATGGAGAGCGGCACGGATAAGCCGTTTGAGGTGGGCAGTGCGGCAGGCTCTACAGATTTTGCGAGCGGCAAAGCGGCGATGTGGGTACAGGGACCGTGGCAGGCTGAGTCCATACTCAAAGCCAATCCTGATATGGAATTTGGTGTGGCTCCGCTGCCTGTTAGCAACGATCCCGCGGCTACACAGATCAATCTGGCGACCTCGACATCTCTGGCAGTATCCCCTAACAGCAAGAACAAGGATGTGGCGCTGGATCTGGTGAATTATGTGCTCGACGATCAGGATTCTTCGGCGCTGTTCGAGGAGCTGAAATTTAATCCGGTCGCGAAGCAGCACACCTACAATACCTATCCTTGGGTGACCGAGGCCAGCTCTTATGTCTCCGAAGGCAAGGCTTATCTGGATCTGTCACTCCCGAACGGCGTAACCGATGAGACAGCCAAGCTGCTGCAGAGCTATTACACCAAGGGGGTAACCCAGGAGGAATTCATTAAGACGCTCGACAAGACCTGGGCTAATGCGGTAAAAGCAGGCAATTAAGGGATTCCCAGAAACAGCATAGGAGTGATAGAGATGAGTGGAAGCAGTAAAAGCAAACAGTCGCTCATTCTGCTGGCCTTCGTGTTTCCCGCCCTGCTGTTCTACGCCGTATTCATGCTTGCTCCCGCCTTCGGCGGGGCATGGTACAGCTTCACGGACTGGAACGGATTGAATCCCGCCTACCATCTGGTGGGATTCTCCAATTACATCGAAGCGCTGACGGATGATGCTTTTTTCACCGATTCAGTCTGGTTTACTTTGAAATTTGTAATCTTTATGGTCGTGCTGCAGAATGTGCTGGCCGTCCTGCTGGCGGTGCTGATCGAATCACGCCGCCGCAGCAAGGCCTGGTTCCGAACGATCTTCTTCATGCCCAACATGATCAGCATGATTATCGGCGGCTTCATGTGGCTGTTCATCTTCACCAAGGCGCTGCCTTATATCGCTGAACATGCGGGACTTCCTTTTCTGGACCAGTCCTGGATCGGCGATCCGAAATACTCTTTTCTGGCGATTGTCATTGTCTCCCTGTGGGGAGGCGTAGGCTATCTGATGGTGATCTATATTGCGGCGCTGCAAGGGGTGCCGGGTGCACTCAAGGAGGCGGCTGCAATCGACGGTGCGAACAGCTGGCAGACCTTCCGCAGCATTACTCTGCCTATGGTCTATCCTGCTGTAACGATTGGTATCTTCGTGACGCTGAACAGCTCGTTCAAGGCTTTTGATGCCGTGTTCGCACTCACCGGGGGCGGACCGGGAAGAGCGACGCAGGTGCTGGCGCTGAATATTTTTGAGGAAGCGTTCAAGATGAGCGGCCGCTACGGCTACGCCAGTGCCAAGGCGATGATCCTGTTCCTGGTGGTCCTGGTGATCACGCTGATTCAGCTGAGCATCATGAAACGAAGAGAGGTGGAGGCATGAGCACCGTTCGGTTGAATTCTACACCTAAGTCCGGAATAGCGGGGCGGCGCAGAGTGTCTTCGGTGATCGTCTTTCTTTTTCTGCTGGTGGGTGCTGTCATTACGCTCTTTCCAATCTACATGGGGGTACTGAACTCTCTGAAGACGGAAGGCGACATGATGAATAATATCCTGGCGATTCCGCGTCAGCTGGAATTCGGGAATTACAGTGATGCTTTTGAGAAAACCAATTTCCTGCGCAGTCTCGGCAATACCGTGGTGGTGGCGGCTACCGGTCTTGTCGGCATTATTCTCTTCTCATCCATGGCCGGCTACAAGCTGTCCAGAACACCAGGCAGACTGAGCACGTTCCTGTTCAACCTGTTCGTCCTGTCGATGCTGATTCCGTTTCATTCCATTATGATCTCGCTGAACCGGATCTCCATGAAGCTGGCAGTGCAGGGCTCAACGGTCGGCCTCGGCCTGATCTATATCGGACTTGGCGTGTCGATGGCCATCTTCCTGTACCACGGATTCGTCAAATCGATCCCCCGGGATCTGGATGAAGCGGCGGTGATTGACGGCTGCGGGGAGCTGAGGCTGTTCACTACGATTATTTTTCCGCTCCTGCTGCCGATTACGACAACTGTGGCGATTCTCAATCTGCTGTGGATGTGGAATGATTTCCTGCTGCCGCTGCTGATGCTCACGGATGCCGATCAATATACGTTGCTGTTGTCCACCAATATGCTGTTCGGGCAATATGGCAATAATGACTGGTCGGCGATTCTGTCCTCGCTGGTGCTGACCATGCTGCCCGTTGTAATTCTATATCTGCTGCTGCAAAAATATATTCTGAATGGCATTGCCGAAGGCGCCGTCAAAGGGTAAAGGGAGGAAATACAAATGATTCACCCGGACCATCAAGAAGTAAGCGGGTTTCTCTATGCAGATGGACACCGTTTAAGAAACGGGGAAGGACGCGAGCTGCTGCTGCGCGGGGTAGGACTTGGAAGCTGGCTGCTTCCCGAAGGCTACATGTGGCGTTTCCCGGAACAGGGGGACCGTCCGCGACGGATCGAGGCGATGATTACCGGGCTTATTGGTGCTGACAGGGCGGCGGAGTTCTGGGAGACCTATTACGACCGTTACGTGGCCGAAGCGGATATTGTGCGGATTGCCGAAGAAGGCTTCAACTCGGTCCGGATTCCGATTAATGCCCGCTATATCCTGCGGGAAGAAGAGGGGGAGTCCGGCTGGCATGAGGAGCATCTGGTGCGGCTGGATCAGGTCATTGGCTGGTGCAGGGAGCACAGAGTCTACGCCATTCTGGATCTGCATGGAGCACCCGGCGGCCAGACCGGAACGAATATCGACGACTCCGCGCAGGATCTGCCGGAGCTGTTCACGGATGAGTCCAACAAGCAGTTGACTATCGCCATCTGGCGGATGCTCGCGGAGCGGTATAAGGACGAATGGATCGTAGCGGGCTATGACCTGCTGAACGAGCCGCTGCCGGACTGGTTCTCTCAGTACAATGACCAGGTGATGCCCCTGTACCGTGAGATTATCACGGCTATCCGGGAGGTCGATGCGCGGCATATGATTATTCTGGAAGGCGTGCACTGGGCGACGGACTGGTCGATCTTCGAGGGATTGCCGGGCAATGAACTGCCGGACCCTAATCTGATGCTGCAGTTTCACAAGTACTGGAACAATCCCGATACTGCGAGCATTCAGAAGTATCTCGACGCAAGAGAGAAGCTGAATGTGCCGCTGTTCATGGGCGAGGGCGGGGAGAACAACAAGGACTGGTACACCGGTGCGTTCCGCTTGTTTGAAGATCACGGCATCTCCTGGAACTTCTGGACCTGGAAAAAGCTCGACACGGATAACTCCCCCTGTTCCATCATTCTTCCGCAAGGCTGGCATAAGCTGGTCAGCTATCTGGAGGGAGGCGCGAAGCCGGAGCGCGTCGAGGCGCAGGCGATCCTGGACGAATATTTGCGCAATCTGAGCCTGGACAACTGTGTGTACCATGCGGACGTTGTCCGCTCCTTGTTCCGGCGTCTGCCGGTACGGATTCCTGCTATTTTTTATGGCTACAAGGGGAGCGGTGTCAGCTTCGGACGCGCTCCCGGCAGGCTGGCTCCGGCAGGCGCCGGCTTCCGGGAGGAGGATGGAATGGACTTCCGCTTCGTGGAAGGAGACCGGACTGCACCGAATTTCCAGCATGGCCGCGGTCAGTCCTGGCTGCCTGAGGAGAGGCTGTGTGTCGTACTGGCAGAGGGTGATTGGGCGGCGTATGAATTTACGGCTACCGATCGGGATTCGCAGGGAGATGCGGAGCGGCTGAGCCTGCTGGACCGGCCGGAGCCGCAGGACCCGCGGGGCTTGGAAGACAGGCAGGGCCTGGAGGACTGGCGGGAGCCGCAGGGCGCGCAAGACTCGGAGGACACGCAGGGCATGGTGGATTCGCAGGTCTTGCAGGAGGCGAAGACTTCGCTGGCTCTGGAGCTGCGGGTGCTGATGAGCGGGGTGGACAGTGAGCTGATGGTGAAGCTGGACGGTCAGGAGGTCGGCCGGGTTCACGGTGCTGCCTCGGACTCCGGGCAGAACTGGCAGACGGTGGGGATCCAGAGCGGCCAGCAACTGGAAGCTGGAACACATGAGCTGACAGTCAGCGCTGCGGCTGGTGCGGTAGCTATCGAGTGGCTGGATTTGCGGTAGTGCAAAGGTACTGTAAAGCTACAAAGAAGGTGCAGTATGGATACAGCGAAGGAACGGTGAGGGGCAGTAAAGGTAGTAAAAGTGGAATAAAGGCACATTCAAGGCACATTCAAGGCACAGTAAGGATACCGCGAAGGAACGGCGAGGGTGCAGTAAAAGTAGAGTAAATGGTAGGGTAGAGGTAATGTAAGAATAGAATATAGTTAGAGTGCAAGTAAAGTTGAGGTACAGCGAAGGTACAGTAAAGGTACAGTAAAGATACAGTAAAGATACAGTAAAGGTACAGTATTGGAACGCATGCAAGCATGCATGTCTGCGCTGATAGATCATTCAGGATCATTCAGCTAATGTGATAAGGCCCGTGAATTGCGTTCCCGCAGTTTACGGGCCTTTTTGTATGCAGTAATACTTTGTTACCTCAGGAATTTCCTCATTCATCCGCTTTCCGTGGCAGGGAGCGGTTGACTTTTTGTGAAATCCTGCACAAAATACAACATTTCCCTCCTAATATCGACTCAAATCCAATATTGTTGTATCAAGTGCAACATTTTTCCTGTTTCAGACGGCTTAACAGAATTATTCTTGTATTTTATACAACAATCCTTCCAGACACCCGGTTATCGATGAATTGAAGTTGTAAAACGTACAACAATTTTGTCCCAGTGCGTCCAGAGTGTCTCCGTGCTACCGGCAATGAATCCAACGCAAGCAATTCACGTTTTCCGCCAGTCCTACAGCGATCGTTCAGTAACTTGATTGGTTATTGTCTAAAGTGCGGCTTTACAGACTAACGCTGCCGGGACTGCCACTGCCGGTCATCCATGTTGCTTCGCCGGTCGTTCCTCTGGTCGGTCGTTCCCCTGTGATCCGGCTCCAGCAGGATAGTAAATTTGTTCTATCAATTCCTTAAATCCGTTCCTGGCTGCGCCGCGGTTCCCTTGTTATTCTTAACTTGTAAACGATATCAATGCAAAGAGGTGAATTCCTTGTGGCGCATTTCCCGGCTCCCCTGAACCGTACCCCAACGCCGAAGAGCGCATACAGAGCTAAGGTGTGGAAGCGTATATGGAGCATGCGTGTTCTGTATCTGATGCTGCTTCCCGGTGTAGCCTACTACATTATTTACAAGTATATTCCCGTGTACGGAGTGCTGATTGCCTTCAAAGATTATGACATTTTGAGCGGGATTTTGCGCAGTCCGTGGGCAGACCCCTGGTACAAGCATTTTCAGTTTTTTTTCGAATCGCCTTATTTCAGTCAATTGCTCACGAACACCTTCCTGATCAGTCTGTACAAAACAGTCTGGGGAACGATTCCTGCCATCGGCGTGGCTCTGCTCATTCACGAAGGCCGCAGTCTTTGGCTGAACCGGATCGTACAAACACTGAGCTATATGCCCCATTTTCTGTCCTATGTCATTATCTACGGCATTGCTATTGCCTTTCTGTCCGAAACCTCCGGCCTCGTCAACCGCTGGGTGGTGGAGGCGGGCGGGAACGGCATTCCGTTTCTGACCTCGACAGCTTATTTCCGCAGTGTGCTGGTGGGAACCGATGTCTGGAAGGATCTTGGCTGGGGGGCTATCATTTATCTGGCAGCCATGTCCAGCATTGATGCTACTCTGTATGAAGCGGCCCGCATCGACGGCGCGGGAAGGCTGCGCCGGATCTGGCATGTGACACTGCCCGGCATACGTTCCGTGATTATCCTGCTGCTGGTGCTGAAGGTCGGCTCCGCACTGGATGCCGGTTTCGAGCAGATTTACATTATGTACAATCTCCAGGTAATGCCGGTGGCAGATATTATTGATACCTGGGTATTCCGGGTAGGCTTGGAGCAACTGAATTTCAGCCTGGCGACAGCGGTCGGATTGTTCAAATCCTTGATAGGACTTGTGCTTATATTCCTGTCTAATAAGCTGGCCCGGAGATGGGGGGGCAATCTGTGGTAAGCCGCGGAAACGAACGCTATTTCGATTATTTCATTAATGTCCTGCTGATATTGCTGGCCGTGATTTCCGTCTTTCCCTTGCTGTATGTGTTCGCCGTATCCATTACGCCCTACAGCGAAGTGCTGCGCAACGGCGGTTTTGTGCTGATTCCCCGCCGGATTACCTTTGAGGCCTATAAGGCGCTGTTCGGAATGGATGCCATTCCCCGCGCCTTCCTCGTGACCAGCTTCGTTACGGTAATGAACACACTGATCAATCTGGTCCTGACGGTGCTCATGGCCTACACCTTGAGCCGAAAGCATCTGGTGGGCCGCAGCTTCTTCATCTTCCTGATCGTGTTCACCATGATGTTCGGCGGCGGCTTGATCCCGACCTACCTGGTCGTAAAAGGAACAGGCCTGCTTAACACGGTCTGGGCGATGATTATTCCCGGGGCGATGTCGACCTGGAATGTGCTTGTGGTCAAAACGTTCTTCGAAAGCCTGCCCGAAGAACTGTTCGAATCGGGACGGATCGACGGTGCGGGCGAATTTACGGTGCTGCTGCGGCTGGCCCTGCCGCTCTCCATCCCGGTGCTGATGACCATCGGCTTGTTCTGTGTCGTAGGCAGCTGGAATACCTTCTTCAGCGCCGTCTACTATATTACTGACCCCGGCTTGAATCCGCTTCAGGTCATCATCCGCGGTCTGTTATTATCCTCCGAGCAAATGGAATATAATGCGGACATTGTGCTGCCGACAACGACCTTGCAGATGGCTTCGGTAGTGGCGGCAAGCCTGCCGGTCATCTTGGTCTATCCCTTCGTGCAGAAGCATCTGACCAAGGGCATGCTGATCGGCGCCGTGAAGGGGTAACGGATTGTTCCCGGCGCCGCTGAAGCCATTTGCGGTGCCGACTCAATACAACATTTGGTATACGAAAGGGGAGAATCACTATGAAACAAAAGAAGCGTATTCCAGCTGAACTGGCCTGTGTATTAACAGCGGGCCTGCTGCTGGCTGCCTGCGGAGGAAGCCCGCAGTCAGATTCTTCCGCTACGGAGGGGCCAGGCTCATCAACAGACGCTCCGGCGGACACCCGGGCGGAGAAGGTAGCTATCGAGGTCATGCGGGTAGGCTGGAACACCACCACCCAGATGCCCAAAGAACAAGATAACTTCGTGAAGAAGACGCTGGATGAGAAGCTCAATATTGATCTGAAAATGACGCTGACCTCTTCTGCGGATGAATTCATTCAGAAGCTGAATATCCGGGCGGCGGGCAGCGACCTGCCCGATGTGATCCTCTTCAATGGGCGGAATGAGTTCCAGGAATATGTCAAGAAGAACATTCTGCTTGATCTGGAGCCGTATAAGGAGAAATTGAAGCCCGCAGCGGATGCCATCGGGGACAATGTGTACAGCCGGGTGGAGGTTAACGGCAAGCATTACGCCATATCGCTTAATCCCCAGAGTAACTGGAATTTATTCTGGATACGCAAGGATTGGCTGGATAAGCTGCAGCTGCCGGTTCCAGAGACCCTTGATGAAGTGTTTGAGGTTGCGAAAGCGTTTACCGATCAGGACCCGGACGGGAATAACAAGAAAGACACGTTCGGCATCACAGGCAGCCTCGGCACTCTGGTCCATTTGATCAACCTGCAGCATGGCGTCGCCGACGCGCTGTATATCAAGGACGGGAAGATGGTCAACGGCATGTTCGAACCGGAAATGAAGGAAGCGCTGGCTTATACTCAGAAGGTGCTGAATTCCGGCGTGGTCGATCCGGAGATTGCCAGCAACAAGGGCGACAACGCCAAAGACAAAGCGTTCCAGGGCAAGGCCGGCATTATCATCAGCGACTGGACGCAGATTATGAAGGACAATGAAGTGGAGAAATGGAAGGGCGCCAATCCGGATGCGGAATTCCTGATGCTGAACAAGCTGCAGGGACCCAAAGCGAACATTCTTGCCGCCATGGATAAGTCCAGCGTATCCGGCATCGTAGCCATCTCACGCCAGGCCGCCCAAGACGAAACCAAGCTGAACCGCATTTTTGACCTTATCAATTATACAGCCTCCGGTGAGGGCTCCGAGCTTGTGCAGTTTGGCCAGGAAGGTGTACATTTCACCAAAGAAAACGGCAAGCCGGTGATTACGGACCGGTCCGCAGAGGCGGCATTCACCTGGGTCTACCAGCTGGCCGGCCGGCCGGAAGCGGAATATCTGAGCACCAAATTTGCCAAACAGATTGACTATATTCAGGTTAGCGAACAGGTTGAAGTGCTGGATACCTACAACGGGTTTGTTGTTTTCCCGCAGAACTACAACGCAGCCGACGCCGACCGCTTCAAGAATGAGGAAATGCTCAAATTCCAATACGGCAGAACAAAGCTGGAGCAATACGACAGCTTCCTGGAGAAGCTGAACACGACCTTCAAGTACCAGATCTTCCAGGACAGCGCAATGAAACAGCTGCAGGAGCTGGGTTATGCGGAATGAACAGGATAAACCTGCGGAGCCCGGCAGTTGTGATATACTGTAGCATGAATTTACGGTAATGATAACCGGGAGGGAAGACGATGGGAGGCTGGAAACGCATATGGCCACAAAAGTTCAGAAACCGCTTGTTTGCCGCTGTTGTGATCTTCCTCCTGCTGCCCTTTTTCCTGCTGCAAATCTATAATTACCGGATGATGGAACGGACAGTGTCCCGCGAGTTTCAGGAAAAGGCCATCGAGCAGCTTAACGTGGTTAACGACGCCTTGAACAACGAGATCAATAAAGCTTTCCTCTATTATGTGTACCTGGAGCGGGACCCGTATACCCGCTCCGTATTGCTGTATCCGGGACAATTCAATCCTGCGGAGAAAGCGGTATTCCTGCAAAGCACCGCCCGTCCGGCATCGCTGGAGCTGCCCGCCCAGATTACCGTCACGCTGGCTGACAGGTCCGGCACGCTGTACCACACCGACGGGCTTGTGCAGACCGGGCAGGAGCATGCCGATTTTGCCTCGGAGAGCGGGTTTGCCGGACTCGGTGCTGAGGGAGACTCCTTCCGCTGGGTGACCGGCGAGGATTTGTCCATGTATGCAGTATTGCTCGATAACCGGCAGCAGCCGTTCGGTTATCTGCGGATTAATTTTTATTATGACGGCTGGCTTGCCGAAGCGTCGCAGGATCTGCTGCTCCAGCAGCATTATGTATTGATGGACCAGGGAGGCCAACTGCTCAATTCCTCCGATTACTTCCGGGCGGTGGACCGCACGGCCATCCAAGAAATGATCCGTGTTCCGGCAAGAGAGGAACCCATGCAGCGGGTTGATTATGAGAGCTCGTCGATTTTGACGATCAGCCCGCTCTACAATTTGGATTGGTATCTGGCCGCGTCCATGCCGCTGAATACTTATCTTGGGAATATGAAGGAACTGCGGGAGCAGAATTTCAATTTCTCCCTGCTGTTGTCCGGCGGCTTCCTCCTGCTTACCTTCCTCATCGCCGGTGCCATGTCCCGGCCCATCGCGCTGCTCCGGCGCAAGATGGCGTTATCCGCACAGGGGGAATTGAATACACGGGTGGAAGAATCCTTTTTTCATGGAGAGATGAGGGATCTGGCGGCTACGTTTAATACGATGATGACGGATATCGGCGGATTGCTGCAGAAGCTGAAGCTGGAGGAACGGCAGAAGGAAGCACTGCACTATCAGATGCTGACCGCCCAGATGAATCCGCATTTCCTGCTGAACACGCTGAACACGATCAAATGGATCGCCTATGAAAAGGAAGAGCATGATATTGCAGAAATATCGATTTCTTTGGGCAAATTGCTGGAAACAAGCCTTTACTCGGATGTAGAGCTGATTCCCTTGCAGAATGAGCTGGATCTGTTGCAGGCGTATGTATATATCCAGAATATCCGCTATGAGGGCAAAGTAAGGGTCACTCTGGATGTGGAGGAAGGGCTGGCCTATGCCCTTGTTCCGAAGCTGGCGCTGCAGCCGCTGATGGAGAACGCCTTCAAGCACGGCTTCTCCACGCTGCAGGAGGATTCCCGGGTCTCTGTCCGGGCAAGGAGATCGGGACGCACGCTGATTCTGGAGCTGGAGGACAACGGCGTCGGCCTTGCCCGCGCCGGGGAACACCCGGAGATTCGCGCGCGCAAAGGCATCGGAATCGCCAACATCCGCCAGCGCCTGCAGCTGCTGTTCCGGGAAGATGGCAGTCTCGTTCTTCTGGAAGGGGAGAAGGGGACAATGGCACGCATCACAATCCCGTTATTGATTGCAAATCCTTTCCAATCCGGAGGTGCAGAGCATGTGGAAAATTCTTCTGGTTGAAGACGAACAGTTTGTCCGGCGCAAGCTGCTTAAACTGGTGGACTGGGAAGCTTATGGCTTCAGTGTGGCAGGTGAGGCTTCCGACGGAGAGGAGGCTTTGCAGCTGATGCATCAGCTGAGACCCGATCTTGTCATTGCCGACATTCTTATGCCCCGCATGGACGGACTGGAATTGCTGCGGCAGACGCGCCATGCCGGGCTGGACAGCCGGTTTGTCATGCTGACCTGCATGGGCGAGTTCGAATATGCCCGCAAAGCGCTGGAGCTGGGAGCCAGCGGGTATGTGCTCAAGCTGTCGCTGAGCATCCCGGAGCTGCAGGAGATGCTGCTTAAGATCGGCGAAGATTTGTCTGCCTCGCGCAGGCAGCGGCATGCACTGCTCGGGCAGGAATTCGACCGCTATTATCCCCTCGTCTGGGAGGCGGTGAAGGCGGGACAGGAGACAGCGCCGCCAGCGCCTCCGGCATCCTACCGGCGGCTGCTCATGGTCTCCTGCATCGGGACCGCCCGGCCGCTGCTGGCAGCCGTCCTGGAAGCCTGCCCGCCAGACACCTGGACGGAGGAGGTGTGGACCGGTTCTTTTACGGCAGACGGCTGTACGACCTGCTTCTTCTGGTCTGAAGGCAGCCTTAGGCTGCCCGGCAAGCTTGCAGCGGGCCTGCCCCTTCAGGCTGTGGCCTGCGGTCCGGTTCCGCCAGGTCTCATCCATGCGGAGTGGACCCGGCTCTACCGGCAGCTAAACGACCTCTGGTACGGAATTAAGGGCAAAGCTCAGGCAGATGGCAGCGGCGCAGAGCCTGCGCCTACAGCCTCCACCGGGCCGGATGCGGCCGGAGAGCCCAAGCTTCCGCCTGTATGGGTCATGGAGAAGGAGATTGTTCTGGCCTTTGCCCAGCGGCGGAGCGCGGATATGCGGCATACAGCTTGCGCGATGTGGGAAACGTTGCGGTCAAGCCGGCTTCCTTTCTCCCTGGTGATAGAGAAGGCGGAACGCCTGGTGCGGACCTTTGCCGAAATCGGCAATCAGCCTCCGTCCGGATCTGCTCAGCGTCTGCGCGAAGCGGTAACCCACCAGGAATTGCTCGATTGCTTTTTGGCTGTGGCGGAAGAAATGCAGTTACGCATGGCCGCAGCGGAGGGGGTAACAACCAATCATCCCGAAATCAACCGCGTACTGGAATACATCCATAGCCGTTTTGCCGAGAATATCACACTGCGTGCGGTCGCCCGTTATGTTGCCATGGAGGAGCATTATCTCAGCGGTCTTTTCCGCCTGAAGACAGGGGAGACTCTCATCAGCTACCTGCAGCATGTGCGCGTGAAGAAAGCCCGGCGCTTACTCCGCGAAACAGACTTAACCGTTAATGAAATCGGCCGCAGCGTCGGATTCCCGAACGACAATTATTTTATCAAAACGTTCAAGAAATGGTCCGGACAAACCCCCGGGGCCTACCGCAGGGATGAAAGGGGGGGCGGAGACGGTACACCCGCCTTCGGGGAGGCCAGTCTAGATTCCGATCGCACTTAGCAGGGGCCATGCGTATTGCAAAAGGGCCCTGTTTTTTCGGATACAAAAATAAAGAAAGCGCTGTACAATATTTTATAACACGTGTTATACTCTCGGTGAGGTGCTGATATGGGCAAAAAAAGAGTAACCAGCTTTGACGTAGCCAAGCGGGCGGGCGTGTCCCGCAGTGTGGTATCTGCGGTGCTTAACGATACTCCGGGCATAGGGGTTGGAGCGGAGACGCGTGAAGCCGTGCTGGAAGCTATCCGCGAGCTGAATTATCATGTGGACGCCGGTGCGCGCAGCATGAAGACGGGAAGAAGCATGACGCTTGCCGCTTATGGAGATACGCGCCATCCGCTGTTCACCCGGCTGCTGGAAGGCATGCAGCGGGAGTGTGAGCTCAGCGGATATCATATTCTGCTCTGCTCTCCGCGCCATAAGGGGAATGCCAACGGCAGGGCCGAGCTGCTGGAGTTATATCACCAGCGGAAAATTGACGGGATAGTGACGCTTGACCACACCAGCTACGGGGATCAGGAGTGGGCTTCCCGCATAGGAGATGCCGGAATTCCCTATGTTTCTGTAGAAGGGTACGCGGAGGTGTCAGGCGTATATTCTGTACTGGCCGATTATTCGGGCAGTGTGGAGACCGCGCTGAATTATTTGCTGCGGGAGGGTACGCCGCAGCAGCCGGGGCCGGTCTATGCCGAGGTGTACCACGAGCATAGCGCGGATAACTGGGCGGAGCGGAACCGCCGTGACGCCTATACAGGCTGGTGCAGCGCACACGGGATGGAGCCAGTCGTGATCCGGTTGGAGGAGCACCATGGCGCATGGACAGAGTGCCTGCAGAGGCTGGCGGATAGCGGTCCGCAGCATGCGCCGCTGCTGGTCAACTGGTCAAGCGCGATTCCCGACCTGTACCGGGCGGCCCACAAGCTTGGCCTGCGCATTGGTGAAGACGTAAGGATCATGGCGGCAGATGATACGATTCAGGGCCACCGTCTCAGCCTGCCGTCTCTAAGCTGCGTAGAGATTCCCTATGTAAGTATGGGGGAGGAAGCTGTGCGCTGCTTACATACGCAGATGAACGGCGGGATGGGAGCAGGACAGGCAGAGAAGATTTGGCTGCCCGCCGTATTGCGTCCAGGAGAAAGCGCCTAGACTGCTGTGACGGGAAGTCTAGCAAGGCTTGGCTAGTGAAATTGTGGGTTGTGTTGTAAGGGAGAAGGGACCATCCTTAAGCGGATGGACCATCCTCTCTGTCTGCTTGATAACACGTGTTATATAAAAGGAGGAGAATCGGAATGGGAATGTTCTGGACTGAAGAGAAGCTTGCACTGCGGTTGAAGGAGCTGGAGGGTTACCGGTACCGTGAGGTTATTACGCTTGATGAATGGGCGGTTACTGATGATCAGGACGGAGACAATGGTGTCTATCCGTCCGCCCCGGAAGGAGACAAGAAGCTTCGTATAGGGGATTACTGGACCGGCAGTGACGTATATTTGTGGCTGCACCGCAAAATAACCGTACCCGCAGCTTGGCGGGGGAAGCGTATTGTAGGTATATTCGATTTCGGCCGGACAGGCGGTGGGAACAACAGCGGCTTCGAATCCCTGCTGTTTCTGGACGGCAAGCCGTATCAGGGTGTGGATTCCAATCATCAGGAGGTGTTTCTTGAGGAGGATGCCGCCGGCAGGGAGCTGAATTTCACCTTCCGCTTATGGTCAGGCCTGAACGGAGACGGCCAGCTGATTCCTCAGGAGCACCGGATCAAACGGGCAGAGCTGGCTTATCTGGATGAACCGGCCGACAATCTGTATTATACAGGCCGGGCGGCACTGGCTACCTATAAGCAGCTTGCCGACAGCCAGATCGAGAAGCATGAGCTGCTGATGGCATTGAACCGCTCGTTTAATATGCTGGACTGGTCAAGACCCGGCAGCGCAGATTTCTATACTTCAGTCCAGGAGGCCGAGAAGGGCCTGCTCGAAGCCCTGGCCCTGCTGGAGCAGCAGCATCCGGTTACCGTAACCGCGCTCGGCCATACCCATATTGATGTAGCCTGGTTATGGCGCCTTACCCATACCCGTGAGAAAGCGGCCCGCTCCTTCTCTACGGTGCTCCGGCTGATGAAGCAATTCCCGGAGTACATCTTCCTGCAGACCCAGCCGCAGCTCTATGCCTATATCAAGCAGGATTATCCGGAGATTTATAGCGAAATCAAGCAGCGGGTGGAAGAAGGACGCTGGGAAGCCGGAGGTGCGATGTGGCTGGAAGCGGACTGCAATCTGACCAGCGGTGAGTCGCTGGTGCGCCAGATTCTGTACGGGACGAAATTTTTCCGCGAGGAATTTGGCGTTGACTGCAAGTATCTATGGCTGCCGGACGTGTTCGGCTACAGCTGGGCGCTGCCGCAGATTCTGCGTAAGTCGGGCATTGACACCTTCATGACGACGAAGATCAGCTGGAGCCAGTATAACCGCATGCCGCATGATACGTTCCAGTGGAGGGGGATTGACGGCAGCGAGGTGCTGACCCATTTCATTACCACACCGGAGGCTCCTGATTCCAGTGCCTGGTATTATACGTATAACGGACTTATTGAGCCTTTCTCTGTGCAGGGGATTTGGGACCAGTACCGCGACAAAAACCTGAACCGTGAGCTGCTGCTCTCCTACGGCTATGGCGATGGCGGCGGCGGTGTAAACCGCGAGATGCTGGAGATGCGCCGGCGGCTGGATACCATGCCGGGTCTGCCGCAAGTGAAGCCGGGCCGGGCGGATGACTATTTCGAGCGGCTGCATGAAACGATAGAAGGCACCGATCAATATGTGCATACCTGGGACGGGGAGCTGTATCTGGAGTTTCACCGCGGGACTTACACGAGCCAGGCTTATAATAAAAGAATGAACCGGAAGCTTGAGCTGCTGTACCGCGAAGCGGAATGGCTGCAGATGCTCCTTGCAGCGGAGACAGGCGGATTCTCACAATATCCTGCAGAATCGCTGCTGGAAGGCTGGCAGATTATTCTGCGTAACCAGTTCCACGATATTATCCCCGGCTCCTCTATCCATGAGGTCTATCAGGATTCACGGCTGGAATATGCGGAAGCAGAGCAGCTGGGCCGGGCTGCCCTTGATGCAGCGGCTGATGGACTCGTCAACCTTAATAGCCCTGCTGCGGCAGATGGTGAAAATAACCCGGCGGATACCGTGTCACACAAGGAGTACACGCTGTTTAACAGTTCTCTCTTTGAGGGTACCCGTCTGGCAGCCGTACCTCACGGGGCAGAGAATGCCGTCTGGAGAGATGCGGCAGGCAAGCCACTGACTGCCCAGCGCTCCGGAAGTCAGTGGCTGGTGGAGGTAGAAGCTGTTCCGGCGATGGGCAGTGCAGTGATCCGCGCTGCACAACCTGACGCTTCCGGAGAGAAGCCTGAACCAACCGTTCCTTTTACCTGGAAGGATTCAACGCTGACAACCCCTTATTACATTCTGGAGTGGAATGCTGCCGGACAACTGAGCCGGATCTATGACCGCAAAGAAGCGCGCGAGGTGCTGGCACCGGGCGAATGCGGCAATCTGCTGCAGGTATTCGAGGATAAGCCGAAGATGTATGATGCCTGGGATATCGATCTGTTCTACCAGGAGAAAATGCGGGAAATTACTGATCTGCAATCTGTCCGGCTGACCGAAAGCGGTCCTCTGCAGGCGGTGCTTGAGTTCAAGTGGAAGTATATGGACTCCTCCATTATCCAGAAGGTTAAGGTATATGCCGGAAGCGCGCGGATTGACTTCGAGACCCTGGCCGACTGGCATGAGCAGCATCAGCTGCTGAAGGCGGCATTCCCTGTTGCCGTGCGGGCTACAGAAGCTACCTATGATATCCAGTTTGGCAACGTGAAGCGGCCGACCCATTGGAATACAAGCTGGGATTATGCCCGGTTCGAGAGCGTCGGACACCAGTGGGCTGACCTGTCGGAGCGAGGCTATGGCGTCAGCCTGCTGAATGACTGCAAATACGGCTACGACATCAAGGATCATACGATGAGGCTGTCACTGATCAAATCGGCAACCAGCCCGGACCGGCTGGCTGACCAGGGCGAGCACCGCTTTACGTATGCCTTGCTTCCGCATAAGGGGGATTGGGCTGCGGCAGGCACCGTGCAGGAAGCGTGGGCGCTGAACAATCCGCTGCTCGCCGTCGAAGGAGGCTATGCAGCCGGTAACGGTAAGTCGCTGATTACCTGCGATGCCCCGAACATTGCCGTCGATGCCGTCAAGCTGGCCGAGGACGGCAGCGGATGCATCGTCAGACTGCATGAGTATACCGGAACACGCAGCACGGTGAATATCGGCAGTGATTACTCCGCCGTCTCCTGGCAGCTGCGCGATCTGATGGAGCGCCCGCTGGAGACCGGGGCGGTGGACGGACCGGCCATCCGCCTTGATTTCAAACCATATGAGATTCATACGGTGCATATTGTCTTTGCCTGAGCTAACCTGCCCATTCAGAATTTGGCAGACCGAAGGATCCCGGATTATGGGGATCTTTTTTTAGGTATGCGAAAAATCGAATACAATGTGCTTCCGTGAAGGTAACTCGAACTGAGGCACCCCCCTGATGCCAAAGAAAATAAAGTATATAGACTGGCGGGTACTTTCATTAAGCTAACGAGCAGGATTGTTCACACACTACACGAATATGTTAGATATACAAATTTTACTATGTTCGCAAAAAAGACGTTATCTGTAAGATCCTCAATGATTATTTTTTGAAGGGATGATTACTTTGAAGCAAGGGATCATAGTTTTTCTAAATGGAACTTCAAGTTCCGGAAAGACTTCCATATCGACAGAATTATTAAATCAGTATGAAGTCTCATTCCATCATTTATCAATTGATAATTTTTTCAATGGGCTGTTTCATGACTACATTGATTTTATTAACACAAGTATTGAATCAGCCGAAGGAGAAGATGTGCAAGTTCCGGCCCAAATCATTATTGATCCATTGATTACTTTATTCTATTCAACAATTAAATTCATGTCGGCAAAGGGGATGAACGTAGTTGTAGATACAGTAAATGATAATGACGAGCGGTTTAATACATGTCTAAGTTTATTAATCGATCATCCTGTACTATTTGTCGGAGTAACTTGCTCGAAAGAGGAACTTATCAGGAGAGAAAAACTAAGGGAAGATAGAGAGAGCGGATTAGCAATCTCACAGTACGATCAAGTTTATTGCTTTAATGAGTATGACCTTGAACTAAATACTGAAATTTTGAGACCAGACGAATGCGCCAATTTGATCTTAGATTTTATTAGATTGAATCGCGAATACTCTGCTTTTAAAAAGTTGGATAAGAGAAGTGTTGGTGTGTCATAGAAGCTATGCTTCGCGACGGGATACAAATATGCGGTGGATAATCCTTGTTTTACGGGGAGATGATCATCTGAAGCTATTCATTGATTGGCTAAACCGCAAGCGGATACGCCGATGCGAAGCCTGTAAGACAGAGCTTAATATTTATGCATATTCATCCGATGAATCACAGATTATGTACTGTGTAGCATGCAATAAGTATTATAGCAGGGCAGACCGTAGCTCTCCCATAATTAAGTATGAAGTTCCCGAGGGGCTTTTAAAGCTATGGGAAATGGACCCGTATCATAGTTGTTATACAGGGATTCCAATTAGCGAAGCATATGAGCCGAAGTGGATTAAATTTCTCCGAAGAATATTACCCTAACGGAATACTTTAGTTAAAATAAAACAGCGACCGTCCAGGACGTTTCTTGTCCGTGGCAGTCGCTGTTTCGGTTTCAAGGGCCGTTTACAGCTGCTTAATCAGCTCCTCCAGCTCATCCATCAAACCTTGTGCAAGTTCGAAATCCGTAGCTTTTAAAGCTAATTCGATTTTCGTTTCAACAGCTTTTTTATTTTGTTCCAGTTCCAGATAGTCTTTATCGAAATGCCGGGCATAAATCATCTTTTTGAATTTCTTGACCGTCATCTTTCTAATCGTCTTGCCATCAATGATCAGAACATAGTCCATCCCGTTTACCACCGAATAGAAATCATGCGAAATCATGAGAATCGCACCTTTATAGTCTTGAATGGCTTTTTCCAGTGCGATTTGTGTATAGGTGTCCAAATGGCTTGTCGGTTCATCAAGCAGCAGTACGTTCGCTTTACTGGCAGAAACTTTAGCTAACTGAAGCATATTTTTTTCGCCGCCGGATAAGGATTCTATTCTTTGCTCAAGGATTTCCCCTTCAAAGCCGTAGCTTGAAAGATGCGATCTAATCTCATCATAGGTTGCGATCCCGGCATCGATGAATTCCTCTAATATTGTATTAGAATCCTTCAGAATTTCGCCTTGAAGCTGGGATAAATAAGCCACTTTGGCATCCGCATGTATTTCAATTGAATCCTGATTATTGTTGAAAATCTCCCGGAGTAATGTCGTTTTCCCGGTGCCGTTTGGACCGATCAGAGCTACTTTATCCGTAGATTTGATCTCAAAGTTAACATTCTCTAACAGCAGCTCTTCAAAGGCAACGCTATAATCATTTACATGTATAACAATGCTGTCCTCCAATTCATTACCGATACCGAAACGGATGTCAGGCTGCTTAATCTCTACGAATGGAGCTTTAATTCTGCGCGCTTCCAGTCTTTCCTGAAATTTAACCCGCGCTTTCAGCGCTTTCCCTCTGGAGGCTTCTGAATTATAAGTGGCGATAGCCCTAAGATTATTGACGATGTTCTCGTTTCTCGCAATTTCTTCCTCTTCAGCGATGGTGAGCTCCTGCAGTTCAATTTTGGTTTGCAGCAACGAGAAATTGTAATCAATGTACCGCCCGTCAAACTCCTGGATCTCCATGTTTTCAAGGTGCAGGATTTTGTTGAAGCAATGATTGAGCAGATATCGGTTATGCGTAACCACCAGCAGCATGCCTTTGTGGGTATTAATAAGATTCTTAAGCGCATTTAGGTTGTCAAAATCTAAAAATACATCGGGCTCGTCCATAATCATTAAGTCCGGACTATTCAGCATTTCCTTCATCACTTGAATAAGCTTGAATTCCCCGCCGCTCAGGTCGGATACCCTAACATCCTTTAGCTTCATGAGGTTTGCCAAATTCAGCTTCTTATTAATATTGCTTTCGTAATCATTCCCGTCCATTGCATCGAAGGCGTCTAGAGCCAATTGATACTTTTCCAGCAGCGAATCCATATCCGATGATGTTTCCATCTCAGTCAAAATGGAATTTATTTCATTCTGTATTTTAATAAATTCTTCCCCTATATATTCAAAAACAGTTGTATCTTTAGTTTTGTCCGGTTGGGAAAACTGGCTTACATACCCGATTCTGCAACCCGGGTCTATCTCTAGCCTGCCATCGTACAAATATCTTTCCGGATCCATCAGGATATCGATCAATGTGCTTTTGCCGCTTCCGCTTGTTCCTATGAACGCGCAATGCTGTGCCTCTTCAAGCGTAAATGAAATGTTTGTATATAGTTCTTTTTGTGGAAATGAAAAGGATAATTGTTCCGCTTTTATCATAGTGTTACCTTTCTTTATTACAAAATTTGTCACGATCTTAGTAGGTATTGAGGAGCATAGATGTTGAGTTTGCCGTTGATAGACTAACACTATTTTCAGCTAACATCAATCATTTTGAGTACCCGCTAAAGCTTCCGCTTACTCCTCCAGCTCTTGTGCCTCCCGTTGCTTCCTGCTGAATGCCTGACGGTAGCTCCCCGGAGTAGTGCCGATAATCCGCTTGAACACCTGATTGAAGGCTTTGAGATCACGGTAGCCGGCCTGCTCGGCGACAAGCTGAACCGGTGCCTGGGGCTGCTGAACCAGCAGCAGACAGCTTTTCTGAATCCGGATATTCTGCAGATAATGATGGAAGGTCTGACCGGTATGCGCCTTGAACAGACGCTGGAGATGGCGTTCGCTCCAATCGAAGCTGCGGGAGAGGGACGTCAGCGTAATTTCCTGTGCATACTCCTGATTAACATAATTCATGATCTGCAGGAAGTGGGTCTGCTTATTCAGGGGAAACTGAACCTCGTCATGCCCCAGCCGGTATATGCTCACCAGCAGCTGGATGAACAGGGTCAGCAGGTAGCTGCCGGAACCGGTCTGCGGAAGATGATACTCCCGGTGAAGGGCCAGAAACAGGCTCTCGATGGAGCCGTTCAGATCCGTCACGGAGAATGCGGGCAGCTGATGATTACGGATCTGCTCCAGGTAGGAGGCAATCGGCGGGTCCGGGATCAAGGCGGTAAGGTTGTCCAGCAGCTCCGGCTTAAACAAACAATTGTAGACAACGAGCGGCTCCCGGAGAGTACTGGGTGAAGACGGACGGAAGACATGGGAGACCCCGACGGGAATGAAGTACAGCTGCCCCTTGCCGGTCTGCTGAGCCTTCTGCCCGATATAATGAAACCCTTTGCCTTCGGCAACGAACGTCAGCTCCATGAAATCATGGGAATGAAGCGGGAGATCATAGTTCTCGGTAGCGCGGTTCACATATAACAGGAGATTGTTCCGGAAGAAAAACTCCCCTTTTAGCGTATGATTGGCCGAATGCATCAGCTCACTCCTCTAAGCAGCAGAATGTCCTTTTTACCCCGGTGAAATGTCCATATTACAGGTCTTGCCAACCATCTGGAATTCTATAATTGTAATAGAAAGCGTTTCATATTTATAGGGGCAATCCCAGAAAAGACGGGGTGTAATGAGATGATAGCTGTTCATAAATTACGTGTGGAGTACAAACAAAATCCGCTGGGGATAGATGTGCGCTATCCGAGAATCAGCTGGCAGCTGAATGCGGATGAGCGGGATGTAATGCAGCAGGCGTATCAGCTTCAGGTAGCAACGGATCAGGACTATGTAAGCACGGTATGGGATTCGGGCCGGGTGGAGTCCGGACAATCGCTGCATATTGAGCTGAAGGAGCTGGAGCTGCAGTCCAGACAGCGTTATTATTACCGGATTAGAATATGGGATCAGCTGAACCGGCCGACAGAGTGGTCAGAGACCGCCTGGTGGGAGATGGGCCTTCTCTCGCCGGAGGATTGGGAGGCAGAGTGGATCACGGCTCCGCTGGCTTGCCTGGATACTGAGGCAGAACAGAACCCGCTGCTGCGGCGCAGCTTCCATGTAGACCGGCAGGTTATCCGGGCCAGAATGTATGTGACCAGTCTCGGTCTCTATGAAGTGGAGCTGAACGGAGCCAGAGTCGGCAGGGATGTTCTGACACCCGGCTGGACCAGCTACAGCACCCGCCTGCAATACCAGACCTATGATATTACAGGGCAGCTGGCAGCGGGGGGCAATGCGGTCGGCGCCTGGCTGGGGAACGGCTGGTACAAGGGGAACCTGGCCTGGGATAACAAAAAGAATGTGTTCGGTGACCGCACGGCACTGCTGATGCAGATTCACCTCACCTTTGCGGATGGGGATGAGCAGATTATCAGAACGGATCAGGAGTGGGCGGTATCGCCCGGCCCGCTGCTGATGTCGGAGATTTATCACGGCGAAACCTATGATGCCCGCCTGGAGCAGTGCGGCTTCAGCCAGCCGGACTATGATGATCACGCATGGATACCTGCGGAGATTCTTCCGTACACCAGGGATATTCTGCTCGCCCAGGAGAATGTTCCGGTAAAAGCAATGGAAGAACTGGCCCCCATCACACTCCTGCGCACTCCGGCCGGTGAGACTGTGCTCGATATGGGCCAGAATATGGTCGGCTGGATGCGCTTCACGGTGGAAGGGCAGGCAGGACAGGAATTTCAGCTGCGGCATTTCGAGGTGCTGGATCAGGAAGGTAATGTGTACACAGATAACCTGCGGGCGGCCAGACAGACGGTTACTTATATTACCAGAGGCGGAGGCAGGGAGAGCTTCCAGCCGCGTTTCACCTTCCAGGGCTTCCGGTATGTGCAGCTGATAGGCTTCCCAGAGAACCTCTCGCTGCAGGATTTCACCGGGGTGGTCCTGCATTCGGATATGGAGCCGACCGGAACCTTTACCTGTTCCAATCCGCTGCTTAACCAGCTGCAGCATAACATTCTCTGGGGGGAGAAAGGCAATTTCGTTGATGTGCCCACTGACTGCCCGCAGCGCGATGAACGGCTCGGCTGGACCGGGGATGCGCAAATGTTTATCCGCACGTCGGCCTACCTGATGAATGTGGCCCCTTTTTTCAGCAAATGGCTCAAGGATCTGGCTGCCGATCAGCTGGATAACGGCGGTGTTCCGTTCGTAATTCCCCACGTGCTGGATGAGAATTCCCATTCTTCTGCGGCCTGGGGCGATGCGGCTGTTATCTGTCCGTGGACGATCTATCAGTGTTATGGCGACAAGCGGATTCTGGAGCAGCAGTACAGCAGCATGCAGGGCTGGGTGGAGTATATCCGCCGGCAGGGGACAGATGAGTTTCTGTGGAACACCGGCTTCCATTTCGGAGACTGGCTGGGCCTGGATGCGAAGCCTGACAGCTACATTGGCGCTACGGACAGGGATTATATCGCAACGGCCTTCTATGCCTATTCTGCCGGGCTTATGGGGAAGACTGCGGCAGTGCTGGGCAGAACAGAAGATGAGCAGTACTACTCACAGCTGCATGTGCGGATCAAACAAGCTTTTAACCGGGAATTCATTACCCCTTCCGGACGGGTGAGTGTAGCTACGCAAACGGCCTGTGTACTGGCATTAATGTTCGGTCTGGTGGAGGGGAAGGCGGAGGAACGCACGGTTGCCAAGCTTATAGAGCTGCTGGAAGAGAGCAAATATCATCTCACTACAGGCTTCGTCGGCACGCCTTATCTGAATCTGGTGCTGGCTGGAGCAGGGCATTACGATGCTGCTTACAAGCTGCTGCTGCAGACCGATTACCCTTCCTGGCTGTATCAGGTTACCCGGGGAGCAACGACCATCTGGGAGCATTGGGACGGGATTAAGGAGGACGGCAGCTTCTGGAGCAAGGATATGAACTCGTTCAATCATTATGCATACGGGGCAATTGGCGATTTCCTGTACCGCTGCGTGGCCGGGATCGAGCAGGTGGAAGAGTATCCGGGTTATAAGCAGTTTCTGATCCAGCCGCATCCGGGAGGCGGTCTGACTTCAGCCGCTGGCGCGCTGGAATCCATGTACGGTAAGATCCGCTCCGGGTGGACGATTGATTCCGGCAAAATAGAGCTGGTAACCGTAGTTCCGCCCAACACCTCGGCTACTGTACTGCTCCCGGACGCTGCGCTGGCGGGTGTGCTGGAGAATGGGCAGCCGCTGCAGCAGGCCCGCGGCATTCATTCCGCAGAGCAGCTGGGGCAGTCGGTGAAGATTACGGTCGGCTCCGGTGAATACAGATTCGGATATGCCCTGCAAAAATAATCGGAGTAGCAGAGTTCCTGTGGAATGACAGGACTCTGCTTTTTTGTGTAATAGGAAATTATGAAATTAATCTTTATATTAGAATCCCCTGAAGGGGGGGGATAGCCTTTAATTGTATTTTCTGTAATTAAAAGATGGCAGAATTCCGGATTTTCCAGGTTAATTGTATTCTGTACAATTAAAAATAGCGGTGAGCCCCCTTTTACAAAATATGTGGATTTTTAACTGTAGAAAGTGCAATTAAAACCCTCGCAGCGCAATAATCGCCCATTTTAGTTGCACAAAATACAGTTATAGCTTAGACGGTGCGAATCCCGGCCCAGCCAGCTGTCCAAGCGGTGAGCCCGGGACTAATCAGAAAGATTACCAGTTCAAGCTATATAGATTTATTGTGCTATACAACCAAAGAATGATCCTCCAGGAAGCGGATGAATTCCCGCATGCATTTACTGATGTAACGCTCCTTGTTCCAGATCAGCACGACGTTCCACGGAATGGACGGATTCCGCAGCGGCAGAATGCGCACATTCTGGTTGGATACCTTCTCACAGAGCGGCTCAGGCAGAAAAGCGATGCCCAGATTAGCGGATACCAGCTCAACCAGCAGATCCCATTGAGCGCTCTCATAAGCAATATTGGCTTCAAACCCTGCGCTGACGCAGGCTTCAATAATATGCTGGCGCATGGCGAAGCCTTTGGCGAACAGAATCAGCGGTTCTTCGCGGAGATCGGTCAGGGAAGCCTCTGTGCGTGCCGCCAGCGGATGCGATTTATGGACAACAATTGCCAGATTCTCACGGACAAAAGGCTTGATTCCGAAGCTGCCCTCCCGGACAGGAAGCAGAACTGCTCCCAGATCGATACTGCCCTCCAGCACCATATTCTCCACATTCTTGGAGCCCTGTTCAATGAGCTCGAAGGAGATGTTGGGGTATTTTTTTTGGAACGGAGTCACGACTTTTGGAACGAATACGGAGCTGATCACCGGAGGAAGTCCAATCTTGATCGTGCCGGTCTTGAGGTTGCTGATGTCATCCAGCGTCATATGCAGATTGTCCACTGCCGCAATAATCAGCCGGATCTGTTCCATCGCTGCTGAGCCGGCATCGGTCAGCCTGACGTATTTGCCCGAGCGGTCAAACAAGATGACGCCAAGCTCGTCCTCCAGGCTCTTGACCATTTTGCTGAGGGTGGGCTGAGTCAGGTGAAGCTTCTCCGCCGCCTTGGTGATGTTGTGCAAATTGGCTACCTCAAGCACGTATTTCAGGTTCCGCACATCCAAAAGTAAGCGCCTCCAATCTATGATATATTTTCATGGTTCGCATGCGATGTCTGAATTTTACCCCCCAAAAAGCGCGTTGTACACTATATACATAAAGTCATCCGCATCACATTTGTCAATGGGCTGCAGCAAAAAACAGGAGGGGTTTGGTGTGGGGAAAGTAACGACGCTTGAAGAAATAGGCGGACTGTTTCATGACGGCATGACCATTATGGTTGGCGGTTTCATGGGAACCGGCGCACCTGATGCACTGGTGGGTATTCTGGTTGAGCGGGACATCAAAGACATTACGCTGATCTCCAGCGACACGGCTCTGATGGATACAGGAGTAGGCCCGCTGGTCTTGGGCCGGCGGCTGAAGAAGGTCATCGCTTCGCATATCGGCACCAATCCGGAGACGGGCAGACAGATGCTCGCCGGGGAGCTGGCGGTGGAGCTGGTGCCGCAGGGAACGCTCGCGGAGCGGGTGCGGGCAGGCGGTGCAGGACTCGGCGGCATTCTGACGCCTACAGGAACAGGGACAATGGTAGCCGACAATAAGCAGACGCTGACAATTGAGGGCAGAGAATATCTGGTGGAGCTGCCGCTGCGGGCTGACGTTGCCCTGCTGAAAGCGCACAAGGCGGATAAGGCCGGCAATCTGGTGTACCGCAATTCGGCGCGCAATTTCAATCCGCTGATGGCACTGGCCGCCGATCTTGTCATTGTTCAGGTGGATGAAATTGTGGAAACCGGGGAGCTTGACCCTAATATTGTAGTTACGCCTGGTGTTCTGATCGATAAAATCATCTGCTATAAGGAGAGCGAATAACATGGATACGAAAGAGCTGATTGCACGCAGGGCGGCGGTTGAACTGCATGACGGGGATGTAGTCAATCTGGGCATCGGGCTGCCGACGCTGATCCCAAATTATCTGCCGGCAGGCATCAACATTATTCTGCAATCCGAGAACGGCTATATCGGGCTTGGACCGGTGCAGGATACGATCATTCCCGATCTGGTCAATGCAGGAGGCAAACCGGCTAACATTCTGCCCGGGGGTTCCTTCTTCGACAGTGCCACTTCCTTTGCGCTTATCCGCGGCGGACATGTGGATGTTACGATTCTTGGCGGACTTGAAGTGGATGCGCACGGTAATCTGGCCAACTGGATGGTTCCCGGCAAAATGGTTCCCGGCATGGGCGGCGCCATGGATCTGGTCACAGGTGCAAGAAAAGTTATTGTCGCCATGGAGCATACCTCCAAGAACGGTGCCCCCAAAATCGTGAGCGACTGCAGCCTGCCGCTTACTGCGCGCGGCGCAGTAGCGATGATTATCACGGAGCTGGCGGTGTTCAGGTTCACCCCGCAGGGACTGGTGCTTGAGGAGCTGGCACCAGGCATAGAATTGGAAACGGTTACAAACAAAACGGGTGCAGCGTTTACGGTTTCTGCGGATCTGTCTCCCATGCGGAATATCCCTTCGGATGAGGTGTTGTTATGAATACAGCCAAAGAAATTGTCATTGTCAGCGCAGTGCGGACGGCACTCGGCACCTTTGGCGGAAGTCTGGCCGGGATTTCCGCTGTAGATTTGGGGGCGCTGGTCATCAAGGAGGCGCTGCGGCGGGCGGGCGTCACACCGGACCAGGTTGACGAAGTGATTATGGGCAACGTGCTTCAGGGCGGGCTGGGCCAGAATCCGGCGCGGCAGGCGGCGGTTAAGGCGGGCATTCCGGTTGAGGCATCCAGCTTGACCATTAACAAGGTGTGCGGTTCGGGCATGAAGGCGGTCCATCTGGCTGCGCAGAGTATTATGGCAGGAGACAGCGAGATTGTTGTAGCCGGCGGGATGGAGAATATGTCGAAGGCGCCTTATGTGCTGGATCAGGCCCGCTACGGCTACCGCATGGGCAACGGGACACTGATCGATACGATGGTGAATGACGGGTTGACCTGCGCATTCAACCATTACCATATGGGCATCACGGCGGAAAATGTCTCCGAACAATTCGGGATCAGCCGGGAAATGCAGGATGCCCTGGCGGCGTCCAGCCAGGAGAAGGCCGTGCGCGCCATTGAAGCAGGCCATTTCAAGGAAGAAATCGTACCTGTCATCATTCCGCAGCGAAAAGGCGAGGCCATTATCTTCGATACCGATGAGTTCCCGCGGAAAGGAACGACCGCCGGGAAGCTGGCAGCTCTCCGCCCGGCCTTTAAGCAGGACGGCAGTGTGACTGCCGGGAACGCCTCGGGCATTAATGACGGCGCTGCGGCGCTGGTCATTATGTCGGCGGAGAAAGCTGCTGCGCTTGGGCTGAAGCCGCTTGCGCGCATCCTGTCCTACGCGTCCGGCGGTGTGGATCCCTCCATCATGGGGATGGGTCCGGTTCCGGCAACGAAGAAGGCGCTGCAGCGTGGCGGCCTGACGATCGGCGACATCGATCTCATCGAGGCTAACGAGGCCTTTGCGGCGCAGATGCTGGCGGTAGGCCAGGCCCTGGACTTCCCGGAGGAGAAGGTCAATGTGAACGGCGGGGCCATCGCCCTGGGTCATCCGATCGGTGCGAGCGGGGCAAGAATTCTCGTAACACTGGTACATGCACTGAAGCAGCGCGGTGCCCGCACCGGACTTGCCACGCTCTGCATCGGCGGAGGGCATGGCGTAACGACGATTATTGAGCGGATCTAGGGCGGATCTAGAGCTGAGCTGGAACAGATATAGAACAGATCTAGAACAGATCTAGAACAGATCTAGAGCGGATCTAAGCTGCTGACACCCGCGAAGGTGGCATACTTGCCAGGATGATCAGAAGGTTTGTGAAATATGGAACAAGACTACTGCAGGCAAAGCTCCTATCACTGGGGCTTTGCTTATTTTTGATGAAAACTGCCAGACCAGCCTCCCCTCCCCAGATCCATTATCCTGAAGCGGACTGAGATTCCTCTATTTCCCATAAAAACCTGTAATATAGGATGAAGCGGACTGAGATTCCGTTATCTTATTCTTTTGAACCCGAAAGAAGGCATTTCAGGTCAATTAAGCGATTCTGAGTCCGTTTAACCTGTAATTTCGCCGGATTTACTCAAATAACGGATTCTCAGTCCTCCTCATAAACAGAAATACATACAAAAATATTGGATCGTGAGATATTTTGTAATCCTCAATCGTGTTAAAGGCAGGAGGCGAAAAAATGGAATGTCATTCTTTATTGCGTACGGATAAAGAATTTGCTGAACTATATCAACGGCGTGCAGATTTAGTCTACCGGCTTTGCTTCATTTACTTGAAGAATCCCGTTGATGTTGAAGATGCTGTTCAATCTGTATTTCTGAAACTGATTAAAGCTCCTATGGCTTTTAATGACCTGGAGCATGAAAAAGCATGGCTGACGGTAACTACCCGCAATTACTGTAAGGATATTCTTAAAAGCTGGTGGACAAGCCGCCGGGTAGCATTAGAGACTTTGCCGGATATTGTGTCTTGGAATGGTGAGGAACCAAGCGGTAAGGTGATTACAAAGCTGCTGTCACTTCCCGAAAAATACAAGACGGTTTTATATCTGTACTATTTTGAGGAGTATACGGTAAAAGAAATTGCAGAGATGTTAGAGCGCAAAGAAAGCACGATCCAAACGCAACTATCCAGAGGCCGTAAACGCCTTAAGATAGATCTGGGAGGTAATTATTTTGAGTAACAAGAATATTAATCAGATTTTTGAAGCTCTTACGCCAAGTGCGGAACAAAAAGAGAAAACTTTACATAGCATTCTACTGAAAGGCCCGGATGAGCATTCTTTTGAGCAAAAAGGGCAGAGAAAATTTCCTCCTGTTAAGCTGGTAAGACACGCGCTGCTTGCTGCCGTACTGATGGTGTGTTTAACCACAACTGCTTTTGCAGCAGCATATATGGGACTGGATGAAGCCTTCATTAAATTCCTTAAACCTGCCGATAACGATCAGGCTTTGTATTTGTCCAATGGCGCTTATGCAGTAGACCAAACAATAGATAATGAGTATGGATCGCTCACCATTAAGCAGGTGATAGGTGACAGCAATCTAACCTATATTTTAATGGACTTCACAGCTCCGGAAGGCACTGTTCTAAATGCGGCGAGATACCGTTTTCTCAGCATGACTACGACGAATCAAAGCTACCACAGTACAGGCTTTGAGGTGCTCGGCGATGGAGATCCTAATGATAATAAACTTAGCCTCGTCATGAATATAATGACCGAAAATTCCCTGGCAGGCCAAACCATTGACTTTAATCTTTATGATCTGCAAGCTGCAGATCCCTTACCCGGTATCTTTGAAACCGTCATTCCGGGTTCCTGGAAAACTTCTTTTAAGCTGGATTTCAAAGAGTACTCAACCCTTTATCAAATCAATCAGGGCATTACGATGTATGGTTATGAAGCAATCTTAAAAACGATCTCCGTTTCACCTATTTCAATTACGTTGAAGATTGACAGCGGATCATTGAAGGAGATTAACAAAGCCGCCGGCAGATCAGAAGAAATTGCTCTCAATGTATACTTGGACGACTTCCCTGTCACGATAAACTATAAAGACGGTACCTCGGAAACGACCAGCATTTTTACCGGATTAGCTACAAGCGATTATTTGAGCAACCAAATGCTTACGATCAAAACGTTTGATAATTTAATCAATGAGAAGGAAATTGTATCCTTCAAATTTTTCGGTAAAGTATTTCCGGTGAATAACTGAAACATCAAAAAGCAAGGCTCCAAGGACCGGAGCTTTGCTTTTTTTAATAAGCAGGATCGCTGCTGTATACCTTTTACCGGCTATTCATAAACTGGCTTACTGCGCGGTATACCCGCCGTCGATCAGCAGCGTGGAGCCGGTTACGCCCCCGAGGCGCTCGCTGGCGATCAGCATGGCGTAGTCGGCGATTTCTTCAACGGCCAGCAGGCGTTTCTGCGGGACGAGCGGATAGATGACTTCCTCCAGTACGCTCTCCAGCGGCACGTTCCGGGTTCGGGCGAGATCCTCCATTTGTCCGCGCACCAGCGGGGTATCCACATAACCCGGGCAGAGCGCATTCACGGTAATGCCGTGGGCAGCGCCTTCCAGCGCAGCGACCTTGGTCAGTCCGATCAGGCCGTGCTTGGCGCTGTTATAGGCGGCTTTACCGGCAAAGCCGATGACTCCGTTGATGGAGGCCATGTTGATGATGCGGCCGTAGCCCTGCTCCTTCATAATCGGGAAGGCATGCTTGATGCCGATAAAGGCGCCGGTCAGCATTACCTTCAGCATGAACTCGAATTTCTCCACGGGGAAATCCTCAATCGGTGACACATGCTGCAGCCCCGCGTTATTCACCAGTATGTCCAGTCTCCCGTAGACTTCTTTGGCTTTGGCAATAGCCGCGCTGTATTCCGCCTCCTGGGTAACATCGCATCGAAGTCCATAGGCTTCATAGCCCTGGGACTTTAATTCTTCGGCGGCGTTGACGGCCAGCTCCTCACGTACATCGGAAATGACCACCCTGGCGCCTTCATGGGTGAACTTGCGGGCGATTTCCAGACCGATGCCGCTGGCAGCGCCGGTGACGAAAGCTACTCTGTTTTCCAAAAATCTGCTCATTTCTGCATAACCTCCATGTGGATGAATTAGAAGATGGAAAGAACAATGGCAAGGGTGAATACGGCAATCGTCTTCAGGCAGGTGATGGCAAAGATATCTTTATAGGATTGCTTATGCGTAAGTCCGGTTATCGCCAGCAGGGTGATGACGGCACCGTTATGTGGAAGCGTATCCATACCGCCGGATGCCATGGAAGCGATGCGGTGCAGCATTTCCGGGCTGATCCCCAGCGTCTGTGCCATGGACAGGTAGGATTTGCCCATGACCTCCAGGGCGATGGACAAACCGCCTGAGGCCGAGCCCGTTACCCCGGCGAGAATGTTGACGGACAACGCTTCGGAAATTAGCGGATGATCGCTGATATTCATGATCCATTCCTGGATCGATTTGAAGCCTGGCAGTGTTTTGACAACGTTGCCGAAGCCTACTTCGGAGGCTGTATTGAAAATGGCAAGCAGGGAGCCCATAGCAGCGGCGGTCAGGCCAGCGGCCATTTTGCCTTTGACCTGGCGGATATTAATGCAGCCGGCAGCCACAACCCCGATGCAGAGGGCGATAATCAAGGCCCAGCTTGAGGATACCGTTTTGACATTGGCGATATTGAACGTTTCCAGCAGCGAGCTGCTGTACCAGTTCGTCACCGACATGGACGTCCGGCTGAGCAGGAAGTTAAATACGAGCACCAGCAGAAGCGGCAGAACGGAGATCCAGATGTTTGGATATTTGGCGTTCTCGAGCACCTCCGGCTCGTTCTTATGGCCAGTGCCATAGCCTTCCCCGTTAGCGGCGGCCTGCTTGCGGCGGCGTTCCAGCCACCACAGGCCGCCGATGAAGACGATCAGCGCGCCGGCAATACCGACGAGCGGAGCAGCATAGGCATCTGTACCGAAATAAGTGGTCGGGATGATGTTCTGAATCTGCGGCGTACCCGGCAGGGCATCCATCGTATAGGTGAACGCTCCAAGTGCGATGGTACCGGGAATGAGCCGCTTCGGGATATCAGCTTCACGGAAGATCGCTACAGCGAACGGATAGACAGCGAAGGCTACGACAAACAGCGACACGCCGCCATAAGTCAGCACGGAGCAGGCGAGAACAACAGCCAGCATCGCCCGTTTTGAGCCGAGTGCTTTGACAATCGTCTGGGCGATGGAAGAGGCCGCGCCGCTAAGCTCCATCATTTTACCGAAGATAGCTCCCAGCAGGAAGATCGGGAAGAAATTCTTAACGTAGTTTGCCGCATTCAGCATGTAAACTTCGGTGTAGCTCGGCATCAGGGCGACCCCTGAGATAACTACTGCAAGCAGTGTGAAAATAGGTGCAAAAACAATAACCGGAAACCCCCGGTAAGCGAAGAACATCAGCAGGCCAAGCGCCAGAACGATGGCTAAAACCTGAATAACCATGAGAACCCCCCTAATTAAATGTGTAACCTACCTTTTGCCTAAACGGAACCCTAGCTCTGTTCCAGAAACATCGAATATGCTTTCGTCCCTTCCAACCTTGTGCGCGCAGGTCATTTGTTATGATGGTAACGCTTACATTCAAAGTGTACAACAGCATTCTGCAGGCGTAAAATTCAAGCGGTGCATGCAATCCATGAAAAAATTTTATGGATAGGCCGGGACTATTTCTCCGCTTTCGCTTCAGGAAGGAGATCATTTCTGCACTTGCAATTTTGCTGTATAAAATATATTATAGATAAATAAAGTCTTTGATTGCGAACAAAGTCCATATTTAAGGTGGAACAAGACATGAAATACTCAAAAGCAACGAACTATGCGCTGCACACGATGCTGTTCCTGGTGGCTTACGCTCCGGATAAGCCGGTAGGCGTGCAGCAGCTTGCCGAGCGGCAGAATGTATCCCCAACCTATTTGTCCAAAATCCTGACCAAGCTGGTAAAGGCGGGGCTGGTAGAATCGGCATCCGGCGCGAATGGCGGATATCGTCTGAGACGCAGGAAGGAAGAGATCTCGTTCCTGGATATTATCCATGCGATCGAAGGCACGGCTTCGCTGTTCGACTGTACGCTTAATCATTCCAGCGAGTGTCTTATCCAGCAGGAGATGGTGAAGGCCGAGGGGCAGATGGAGGAGTATTTGCGCAATAAAATGATGTCCGAGCTTGCCGGAAAATTAACGGAGAGCCATTAAGCTCCGTTATTTTTTCGAGAATTTCATAGATATTCGAAGTCTGTTAAGTCTGTAAAACAAGAGAGGAATGATTTGAGATGAACAACGGATTATTTGATGCAGCAGTATGGGAGAAGGCCTGGAAGGAAGACCCTAAGGCAATGGCCAACAAATTCAAAGCAATGGGGATGGACCCGCACCGCAGCTTCGATCATAAGGCGAAGGTGTTCAACGAAGAGGTATTCAGCAGCGCCGGAAGAGACAGAAGTGAGCGGATTATCAGCTGGATGGAGGGCCAGGGGGTAGATTTCAATGGGTTGACTGTCCTGGATGTGGGCGCGGCTTCGGGCGGCTTCACCGTCCCTTTTATCGAGAGAGGGGCCAAGGTGACGGCAGTAGAGCCTAATATTCCGCTAGCCGAACTGTTTCTGCACAACACCGCAGGCTACGGCCCCGGTCAAGTGGAGCTGGTGCGCGTAGCCTTTGAGGATATCGATATTGCGGCCAAAGGCTGGCTGAACGCCTTCGATCTTGTGTTTGTGTCCATGTGTCCGGCGGTATTCGACTGGGAGAGTGCGGAGAAGGTTATTAGCTGCGCCCGGCAATACTGCTACATCAGCACATCGGCGGGGGTTCAGGAGCATAGCCTGATGAATGAGGTGCTGCCGCTGCTGACCGGCCGGGCAGTGCATGCGGAATCTTCGGATATGGCCTACCTGATGCAGCTGCTGTATTTGAAGGGATATTCCTACGAATCGATTGTGACCCGCGAGACAAAAAGCAAGGAGCTATCCATAGAGGCGGCGCTTGATGAAGTAATAGAGATGCTGCCTATGCATCATTTGGACGGGAAAGAGGCTGCCCTGAAGACAGTTACGGAATATTTGCAGACGGCTTATCCTGATGATAAGGTAGTTATCCGCCAGGGCGGACGGTTCGGCAAGGTGCTGATCAAGCTCCAGGATCTCAATATGTACAACAGAGCTGCGGCAGCCAAGCAGTAAATCACAACTTCATATATACATGACATTGTCTTTCCATGGAAAGATGCTATCATAGAGAGTAGATCCCCACGCGGGATCTATTTTATTATCCGGGAGGACTGAGGGCTATGAGCAGGAACAAGCGTATTTTCGAGCATGACCTGATGAAGAAAGTGGGTGAAATCTACTATGAGCCATAGTCTCGTAACGATTTCCCTGCGCCAGGAGCTGGTGCGGCAGTTGGTCTATCTCGATGAGCATAAATTCACTATTCTGGACAGGGGCAAGTGGGAGTCGCCGGCCGAGCGGGCGGAGATTCAGTCCATGATCAGGAGGTATCAGGAGGCGGTGGAGCAGATTCTGTCCGGCGGGGATGAGGCGCTTGAGCAATCAACTGTTCTGGTCGGTTCGCGGGTATCGCTGCGGATCGGCCAGGAAACGCTGAAGGATGCCTACAGAATTGTAATTCCCGGTGAAGCTGAGCTGGATGAATTCTGCATCTCCCTCTGGTCTCCGATGGGCAGGGGGCTGATTCTGGCGCGTCCCGGCGATACCGTCACGATCCAAACCCCGTTTGGCAGTGATGAAGTGCTGATACTGGATAATGTATATGATTGAAGCTGATTAAAAAAAGAGGCGTCCCGCATCATCCTGTGATGATTGGGGACGCCTCTTTGACGTGTTCTGAGAGTGGCCGGGCGGTGATTACAATTCTTCGATTTCCTGCAGCCAGAGCGCAGCGGAAGCATCACTCGGCATGCGCCAGTCGCCGCGCGGCGAGAGGCTGACCGTACCGACCTTCGGCCCGTCCGGCAGGCAGGAGCGCTTGAACTGCTGGGTGAAGAAGCGGGTAATGAACACCTTCAGCCAAGCCACCAGCTGCTCCTTAGGATAGGCCTCGCCGAAAGCGTGCTGGGCGAGGTAGAGCATTTTGCCGGGCGAAGCCCCTGTACGCAGCATGTAATAGAGGAAGAAATCATGCACGATGTAAGGTCCCAGAATGTTCTCGGTGAGCTGAACGATCTCTCCGGTAGCGGAAGGCGGCAGCAGCTCCGGACTGATTCCGGTCTCGATGATGCTGTACAGGAACTTGCCCACCGTCTCATCGGCTTCATGATCCGCATACCAGGCGACGACATACTGGATCAGCGTCTTCGGAATACCGGAGTTCACGCTGTACATGGACATATGGTCGCCGTTATAGGTACACCAGCCAAGCGCCAGCTCGGATAAATCGCCCGTTCCGATGACGATGCCGCCGTTCTTGTTGGCGAGGTCCATCAGAATCTGCGTACGCTCCCGGGCCTGGACATTCTCATAAGTCAGGTCATGCACATCTTTGTCATGGCCGATGTCCTCGAAGTGCTGGAGGCAGGCAGCCTTGATATCAACGACCTGAAGCGAGGCACCGAGTGCTTTGATCAGGCCGACTGCATTGTCGTAGGTACGGTTCGTTGTACCGAAGCCCGGCATCGTGACGGCAAGCACATCACTGGCCGGACGGCCGAGCAGCTCCATCGCCCGCACTGCGACCAGCAGCGCAAGCGTAGAGTCGAGGCCGCCGGAGATGCCGATTACGGCCTGCTTGGTGCCGATGTGGCGGATGCGCTTCATCAGGCCGGAGGTCTGAATCGAGAGGATTTCCTGGCAGCGTTCGTCACGCTGCAGTGGATTACCCGGGACAAACGGATTGACACCCACTGTCCGCTTCAGCTCACGCTGGCTGTTCTCACGGACGGGTGAAACGTAGAGCAGCTCGCGGTAATTGCGGCCGCCCTTGCCGGCCCGGAAGGTACCCATCACGGTGCGGGAATATTGAAGCCGCGGCAGGTCGATGTCGGCGGTGATCATCCGGCTCTCATGGGTGAAGCGCTCAGACTCGGCCAGCAGCTGGCCGTTCTCCGCGATCAGCGAGTGCCCGCCGAAGACAACATCCGTGGTGGATTCGCCGGTATTGCAGCCGGCATAGACATACCCGGCTACGCAGGAAGCGGACTGGCTGCCCACCAGCTGGCGGCGGTAATCGGCTTTGCCGACCAGCTCATTGCTGGCAGACGGGTTGAACAGCAACGTTGCCCCTGCCTGGGCCAGCAGGCTGCTTGGCGGCACCGGCACCCAGAGATCCTCACAGATCTCCACGCCGAAGGATACATTGCCATTGCTCTCGCAGGCAAAGATGAGATCATTGCCGATCGGTACAACGGCTCCGCCGATCCGCAGCTCGGACACTTCCAGTTCTTCCGCACCGGCGAACCAGCGCGGCTCGTAGAATTCGCTATAACCGGGAATGCAGGTCTTCACGACAATTCCGAGAATTTGACCCTGCTGGATGACGGCAGCGCAGTTGAACAGCCGACTCTTGATGGAGATGGGCAGGCCGGCAATGACGATCATCTTATGTTCTGCCGTTGCGGCAGTGATCCGGAGCAGAGCCTCCGTGGCAGCGTCAAGCAGCCTGGGCTGCAGGAACAGATCCGCACAGGTGTACCCCGTGATGCACAGCTCCGGGAGTACCAGGTACTCCACCTCCTGTGCCGCGGCATTATTTATCACTTCAATAATTTGTCCGGAATTGAATACGCAGTCGGCCACCTTGAGCTCGGGGGAAGCGGCAGCGACCCGCGCGAATCCGTGATTCTGCATGCATTTCACCTGTCCTTTACCTGTCCTTTAGTAGAAGTACACTATCTAAATATTGTACCCATGAATTGGCATCGGTAACAAGCGGGGATTTGCAGCAGGGTGCGGCAACCGAAGGGGATGCGCTTTTAACTTCGAAGAAGCTCCTGAAGAAGCCGGGAACAGCGTTGGCAAAGGTGTGGCTGCGTTGGCGGCAGGCAATAGTTGGATTTTCTCCACTTGATCATGAACGGAGGCGCATTTGCCGGGCAGCAGTTGGATAAACAGCACTTAATAGGCCGGAAATAGTCCAGTGTAGGGACAATGCCCGGAATTAAATGACGTTTCTCCAACTAATTACCTCTGACGCTCCCAAACATCCAAATTAAGATACGTTTATCCATTTAATGATGCAGAGCCAGAAAGGATACGACCAAAGATCACCATATATGCAGCTGCTAATTTCCATGGGGGGATTCAGCCGGTACCCAACCATTGATTTTAGGATGGGTTAACGGACCGGGGGACTCCCCTTTTCAAATCCATAGTCTCTTTCAACCTTGCAGATTCTTGTCTTATAAGTCAGATACCAGTCCGCAATCCCTTTCCGCTGGGCGACCAGATGCCGTTCGTTATGCTTCCATTGCTGGATAGCCTCGAGAGAATCCCAATAAGAGACAGTAATCCCTACACCTTCTCTGGCACTTTCTACTCCGAGAAATCCTGGCTGAGCGGCTGCAAGTTTGTCCATTTCATCGGCCATCTCCGCATATTGGTTATCCCCGTCGGTCCGTTCGGATGTGAAAATCACAGCATAATAAGGGGGCTCTGGTGTGTTGGCAATTTCACTCATGACTTTCCCTCCGTTTGTGGATTATTTCTTTATCTATAGTAGTGCATCTATTATCCGGATGTATAGCCTGACGGACTAATCTGCTTGTCAGAGCTTCACGAAGCACGCGCTGGTCTACATATGCGGGATGGCAGGGAGGGGATTGTGCAGCGGTAAGAAAACGGGCGGAGGAGTAAATCCGCGATTGAAGCCAGGGGCTTGTCTGCTGCGTTTGCGTGTATGCTTGTTTTGCGTTAGAATTTTGCCGAGAAGAAGGGAGGGCACTATTATGCCTACTGGAAAAGAATTAATCGAGGAAATCCGTGAAACAGAGGTGCCTTACGGCTGTCTGGCCGTCTGGTTTCTGGGACAAGCCAGTGCGATTATCAAAGGGGCAGAGGTGACCGTTTATATTGATCCATATGTCTCTCCTGACCCGGACCGGACGTTCCCGCCGCCGATTCCGCCTGCGGAAATTACGAACATGCAGGTATGCCTGATCACCCATGATCACTCGGATCATCTGGATGAGCGTGCGTTGCCTGAGCTCGCCAAATTGAATCCCGAAGCCCGGTTTATGGCTCCGGCGGTCTGCCTGGAACGATTGCAGGGACTCGGAATACAGAAGGAGCGCCTTACGGCAGCCTTGCCTGCTCATGCAGCAGAACCCGCACCCGGCCTGCAGGTGTTCCCGGTTGCCGCAGCGCATGAACAGCTGGAGCGTGATGAACAGGGCAACCCCAAGTATGTCGGCTACATCCTGCAGCTGAACGGGGTCACGCTGTATCATGCCGGAGATACGGTTCTGTTCCCTGAGCTGATTGAGGAAGTCGGCAGCCGGAAGATCGATCTGGCGCTGCTGCCGATTAACGGCCGCGACTACTACCGGGGAAGCCGCAATATTGTCGGCAATATGAACTACCGGGAAGCGGTGGAGTTTGCGGCGACCAGCGGCTTCGAGACCGTCGTTCCGCTGCATTATGATTTGTTCGCCGGAAACGCCGAGAATCCCGGGTATTTCGTCGATCACCTGTACCGCCATTTCCCGGAGCAGAAGTTTCATATGATGGCCAGAGCCGAACGGTTCGTCTATGTGTCAGCGCAGGCTTTTAAGAACAGCAGCCCTGACTCCGAGTAAGCGCATTCAAAACATCAGCCGAATTTCTTGAACACCATCCACAAAAGCGAAATCAGACACACGCCGACGGCGGCGAGAACCAGCGGAAACCACAGCGGAGCGGAGGTTGCAGTAATCTGGATCATCCCCATTCTGTGGTTCACCTCCTTCCGGTGCAGAGTTTGCGCTACTGCAGCGCAGGATAGAGCAGAGACACCTGATATTTGCTTAAGAAATCAATCCATTCTTCGGACGGCCGCTGATCGGTGACGATATAATCCACTTTGTCGAAGCTGAACAGCCGGATGAAAGCGATCCGGTCGAACTTGGAATGGTCGGCCAGGAGAACAACCTTGTTCGCCTGCTGCTGCATCAGCACCTTGAGCTCAGTCTCCGCTTCGTTCGAATCGCTGAGTCCGCCGGTCATGGAGAGCGCCTTGCAGCTGAAGATGGCCACATCCACATTATATTTCAGGATCGTTTGCGACGCCGTCGGCCCTACAAAAGAGCTGGTCTCCGGACCCAGAATGCCCCCCGTGGAAATGAGCTTCTGTCCGGAATGCTGGAACTCTGACAATACCGCCAGGGAATTGGTGATGATTGTCAGATTTTTTTTGTCCTCCACGATTCTCCGCAAGCCTTCAAAAGCCGTTGTGCTGGTATCGGTCATCACACTGTCCCCGTCACTGATCAGCTCCAGCAGACTTGCGGCAATCATCCGCTTCGCTTCAATGTTTACCTGGTGCCTGTGGGAGTATGAGGGGTCCTCGTTCGTATGGGCGTTCAGAATCGCCCCGCCGTAATTCTTCTTGGCAATGCCCTCCTTATCCAGCCGGTCGAGATCACGCCGGATCGTTTCCTCCGATACACCAAATTTCTGCGCCAGGTCCGCTACGTGGACCTTCTTGTGCCTGTAGAGCTCGTTGATTACAAGATCACGCCGTTCAAAAGCCTTCATTCCGTTGCCCACCCTTGATTAATTAGTTCCAGTCATAGTATATCAACTAGTTTACTACATATTTCTGCAAAACTTAAACTATTAAAACGAGCATAATCCCACACAATATTTATATTATATCACATAATACCACATGAATATCAAATGAAAAGTGTGGAATATTGTTGACTTTATGGGTTTGGAAATCTATGATGGAGAAGAAAAGGATTAGTCGGCGGGCAATAGCCATAGTTTGCAGACAGCAGCAGGCTGTATTTGATAGCGCTTACTAATCGGAGTATACCGCTCCTATGTAATTATTTTATCCATTATTCATTTCGGGGAGGAACAGCAGTGACAGCAAATTATCCGAAGATTGGTATCCGGCCTACGATTGACGGCAGAAGACGCGGGGTGCGTGAATCGCTTGAGGTCCAGACGATGGGTATGGCGGAGCGCGTGGCGGCATTTTTGCAGGAGAATTTATTTTATCCGGACGGTTCGCATGTGGAATGTATTATTGCCGATTCTACGATCGGCGGTGTGAAGGAAGCTGCGGCGGCAGCGCAGAAGTTCGCGGGTGCAGGTGTAGGCGTATCAATTACGGTGACTCCATGCTGGTGTTACGGATCGGAAACGATGGACATGGATGCCTCCATTCCGCATGCGGTATGGGGATTTAACGGAACGGAGCGCCCGGGGGCGGTATATCTGGCGGCAGTGCTGTCTGCTTATGCGCAAAAAGGCATTCCGGCCTTCGGCATCTACGGCGAAGATGTTCAGGAATCCAGCAGTGAGGAGATCCCGGCGGATGTGCAGGTAAAGCTCCTTCAGTTCGCAAGGTCCGCACTCGCGGCTGCGCTGATGAAAGGGAAGTCTTATCTGTCGATGGGCTCCGTATCCATGGGGATCGCCGGTTCTATCGTCAACGAGCAATTCTTCCAGGAGTACCTCGGCATGCGCAATGAATATATCGACATGTCTGAATATGTGCGGAGATTTGAGGAAGGGATCTATGATCCTGAGGAGTTCAAGCGGGCACTGGCCTGGGTGAAGGACAACTGCCGGGTCGGAGCGGACAATAACCCGCAGCATCTGCAGCTCAGCGAAGATGTTAAGGAAGAGCAATGGGAGACCTGTGTCAAAATGGCGCTGATCGCACGCGATCTGATGACCGGCAATCCGGAGCTTGCGAAGCTTGGCTTCGAGGAAGAAGCAAACGGCCACAACGCCCTGCTGGGCGGCTTCCAGGGCCAGCGTCAATGGACGGACCATTTCCCGAATGGCGATTTCATGGAGACTATCCTTAACTCCTCGTTCGACTGGAACGGCAGACGTGCGCCTTATATTGTCGCGACCGAGAATGACAGCCTGAACGGGGTCACGATGCTGTTCAATTATCTGCTGACGAATACGGCGCAGATATTTGCCGATGTCCGTACCTTCTGGAGTCCGGCTGCGGTGAAGCGTGTGACCGGATACGAACTGGAGGGGGCAGCGGCAGGCGGTCTGCTGCATCTGATCAACTCCGGCTCGGCGGCACTGGACGGAACTGGAGAGCAGAGCATTGACGGTAAGCCGGCGATCAAGCCTTTCTGGGACATTACGGATGAAGAAGCGGCTGCCTGTATTGCACAGACCCAGTTCCGCCCGGCCTCGCAGGAATATTTCCGCGGGGGCGGCTTCTCGACAGACTACCTGACCAAGGGCGGAATGCCGGTCACCATGGCCCGGCTGAATCTGGTCAAAGGTCTGGGTCCTGTGCTCCAACTGGTGGAAGGCTTCACGGTGGAGCTTCCGGGAGAAGTGCATGATACGCTCGATCAGCGAACGGACCCTACCTGGCCGACGACCTGGTTCGCACCGAAGCTAACGGGCAAGGGCTCGTTCCAGTCTGTATATGATGTAATGAACAATTGGGGCGCCAACCACGGTGCGATCAGCTACGGGCATATTGGAGCGGATCTGATCACCCTGGCCTCGATTCTGCGGATTCCGGTCAGTATGCATAACGTGGAGGATTCGCGTATTTTCCGGCCGCGTGTCTGGTCGCTGTTCGGCACAGAGGATCTGGAGAGCGCTGACTACAGAGCCTGCCGCAACTTTGGGCCGCTCTACTAAATCTGCAAAGTGAAGCGGGTGCGGAGATGATGGGCGAAGAGATTATCAAGCTGCTGGCAGTCGATTTGGGTGCGAGCTCCGGCAGGGTCATGCTGGGAACCTACGCTGGCGGAATCGTGGCGGTGGAAGAAATCCGCCGCTTCCCTAACGGGCCCGTAGAGGCCGATGGGCAGTTGTACTGGGATGTTCAGAAGCTGTTTCAGGAGATGAAGCAGGGGATTCTCGCGGCCGTGAAGTCTCACGGGCCCTTGCAGTCAATAAGTGTCGATACCTGGGGAGTCGACTATGGCTTCCTGGATGCAGAGGGAGAACTGCTGTATTCCCCGCATCATTACCGGGATCAGCGGATGGAGGGTATTGCTTTGGCGTTGGAGACAGCCCTGCCCCCTGAGGAGCAGTTCAGGCTGACGGGCAACCAGTCCAGTCCGATTAATACGGTGTATCAATTATTTGCCGATCTTCAGGCTAATCCGGAGCTCACACAAAACGCTAAACAGCTGCTAATGATGCCTGACCTGTTCAATTATATGTTCAGCGGCACAGCGGTGGCGGAGCAGACCATCTGGAGCACGAGCGGCCTGCTGACTCCGGATTCGTCGGCTCCTTCCGGCGAAGTGCTGCGCAGGCTGGAGCTGCCGGCGGAGCTGATTCCCCGGCTGGTGCCGGCTGGCACTATAATCGGCGAACTTCGGCCCGGACTTCAGGAAGAGCTTGGTTCCGGCCCGCTCAAGGTCATTGCCGGAGCTTCACACGACACAGCTTCCGCTGTCGCTTCCATCCCTTACGGGCTTGGAGGCTCTACCGGCGGAGAGGGTTCCGCCGCCTTCATCAGCTGCGGAACCTGGTCGCTGGTCGGGCTGGAGACTGCGGAGCCAGTGCTGAGCGCCGGGGCATGCACCTACGGCTTCACCAATGAGAGCTGCTTCGGCGGCACGAACCGGCTGCTGAAGAATATCACCGGCCTGTGGCTGCTGCAGGAGACCCAGCGCGGCTGGGCAGAAGCAGGGGAACCGCTCAGCCATCAGGAAGCAGCGGAGCTGGCTGAGGGTCTGGACCGGTCCGCAGCGCGAATCGCCGTTCTGGACCCGAATGATCCCCTCTTCAGCACACCAGGGGATATGCCCATGCGGATTGAATCGTATTGTATCCGCACAGGCCAGCCTGTACCGCAGACCCGGGCGGAGATCATCCGCACCATTCTGGAGAGTCTGGCCCAGTCATACGCCGGAACGATCCGTGAACTGGAGGCACTCACAGGCAGACCGGTCAGCTGCATTCACATGGTCGGCGGAGGCATCCAGAACAAGCTGCTGTGCCAGCTTACAGCGGATGCCACAGGCAAAGAAATTATTGCCGGACCGGTAGAGGCGAGTGCAATTGGCAACGTATTGGTGCAATTGACGGCATTGGGAGCGATTGAAGTCCCGGAAGCCAGAGCTGTTGTAGCCCGTTCCTGCGCCCCTGTCCGCTATCAGCCGGCTCTATTTACTATCCATAGCGATCAAGGAGGGCAAGTATGAATACGAATGAAGAGGAACTGCGCCGGCTGATCTGCGATATCGGCCGCAATCTGTTTAACAAGGATTTTATTGCTGCCAATGACGGCAATATCTCGGCACGTCTGTCGGCAACGGAGGTAATCACTTCGCCAACGGGTGTCAGCAAAGGTTACCTGCAGCCGCATATGCTGGTCAAAGTGAATCTGCAGGGGGATATCCTGGAAGCTGCGGAGGGCTACCGGCCATCCACGGAAGTGAAGATGCACCTGAAGATTTACAATGAGCTGCCGGAGATGGGCGGCGTAGTGCATGCGCATCCGCCGTATGCTACCGCTTTTGCCATCAAGGGCGAAGCGCTCGACAAGATGATGATGCCCGAGTCGGTCATTGCCATGGGGGATATTCCACTGGCGGCATACGGGACGCCTTCAACCGAGGAGATTCCCGATTCGCTGATCCCCTTCCTCGGCAAGAAAACGGCTGTTCTGCTGGAGAGCCATGGCGCATTGACCTGGGGCAAGGATGTCATGGCTGCTTATATGAATATGGAGCGGCTGGAATATACGGCGAAGCTGACCTTCCTGACCCGGATGATCGGCGGAGAACGTGAGCTTCCTCAGCACCGGATCGAGGAGCTGGTAGCTTTGAAATCGTTCTACGGCATGTAAGCCGTGGCTTCGACACAGGAATGAAGGAGGATAGTAGTCATGCTCAAAAAAATACCCAAGCTCCTCTCCCCCGAGCTGGTCCGTACCCTGATGGAAATGGGCCATGGGGATGAACTGGTCCTGGCAGACGCCAATTATCCGGGCCACGGGCTGCATTCCAGAGTGCTCCGGGCGGACGGCATTGGCATTCCCCGGCTGCTGGACGCGATCCTGGAGCTGCTGCCGCTGGATCATTATGTGCCGGCACAGGCGGCATTTATGGCTGTGGTGGATGGTGATCCTACCGTTCCAGTGATATGGGAGACGTACAAGGAGATCCTGGCCAAACATGACGCTGCGGCACAGGTGGAGTATGAGGAGCGTTTTGAATTCTACAACCGCTCGAAGCGGAGCTATGCCATCGTGATCACCGGGGAAGAGGCGCTGTACGGGAATATTATTCTCAAAAAAGGCGTGATCCCGCCGGATGCCGGGGCATAACAACAGATTCAAGTCTGCGTTATGTCACAGGATAAAGGATATTTCTTCACTTGACCTAATTAGGATTTAATTGTATTTCCTGCAGTTAAAAAGATGGTGAAAAACCGGATTGTCCGTTTAACTGTATCCAGTACAATTAAAAACAGCAGTAAGTCTTCTTTTACGAAATATGGTGGTTTTTAGCTGTACAAAGTGCAATTAAAACCCTCGCAGCGCAAAATTTGATCACTTTAGTTGTACAAAATACACTTAGGACCGGAGCGAACGACCGGTTACTGTAAATTGCTCATTTCTAGTATTGAGCCGGCCCTATACCCGGCAAACATAAACAAGTGCCCCGTACGCCATATGGCCGGGGCACTTGTTCATATTTCGTTATACATCCGCCGCAGCAGCTGTGCGCTGCCGTGCAGCTGCTCCTCAGGAGTGCTCTCCAGCAGGCCCTGAATATGCGGACGCTTATATTTCATGTAATGGAGCAGCGGAGCGAAGTTCAGCAATCCCTGTCCTGCGGGGACGATCTCAATCCTTCCGTCACTAATCGTGAAATCCTTCAGATGCAGGACTGCGATCCTGTCACCCAGCAGCTCAAGCGCTTCGGCAACAACCTGCTCCTGCTGCAGGTAGTTATCCGGCGTCATCAGATTGGCAGCATCGAATATAATTTGCAGATTATTGGAATCTACTTCGTCCAGCAGCCGTCTGGCCAGCTGAGCCGTGTGCAGCGGGTGGTTAATCCCCGCCTCAATGCCCACCGTTACCCCGAAACGTTCTGCTTCCGCAACCATTGCTTTAACAGAAGCCACAACTTGTTCAAAAGCTTCCTCAGTGAAATTATCCGGCGTATATCCCCGCCCCACGCTTCCTGTTTCGGTACCTACCAGGCTTGCACCGAAATCACGGGCCAGCCGCAGCTGGGTGCTGAAATCGTTCAATGCCTGTGCACGCCGGGCGGGATCAGGATCGATGATGTTTACATAGCAGCCGAGTACGGCAATCCTGATGCCGGCCTGCCTGAAGGCTTCGCCATAATAGGCAGCCGTTCCCGGACTGAGTGCGCCAAGTCTGGGCGCACTTTCCGGAAAGGACTTATGCAGCGCAAACTGGATAGAGGAGAAGCTCTGCTCTCTCAGCTTCTCAATCAGCTGCGGTAAAGGACAAGGGTTGAAATCATGGGCGCGGACGCCAAGATTAAACGGAACGTTCATATCGTTTTACTCCTTTGATCTGCAATTTCCCGCAAATAAGGCCGCCTGTGTCCGCAAGGGCACATGGCGGCCAATTCAAGCGAAGCGGTTACCGCACTACACCCGCAGATAAGGGTGCAGAGCGGATAGTCCCGCAGATTGTTCCATTGCTTCCGCAACCAGCGAAGCAATCCGCTGCGCGCCGACCTGCGAGAAATGAGTGTCATCCGTGATCCCGTCAGGATAGTTGGGATGACTGCCCGGCGGCAGATGCATGAACAGCTGCTGTGAGCCTTCGATTCCCAGCGAGCGGTAGAGCTGCTGCGAGGAGGCGAAGATATCGAGCAGCGGCGTTGCGGTCTCTGCTGCAACCTCGCGCATGGCCTGCGGGTAGGCTCCCACGGCCTCAGGATCAGGGTCACCCTCCGCGGTGAAGCGGCGGCGGCTGACGGAGGTCAGCAGCAGCGGGAAACCGCCGCGGCTGCGGGCAGAATCGATGAACACCTTGAGATTCTCGCGGTAATCGGTATCCGGATCCGTGTAACGCGCCGGATCTTCGAGCTTCTGGTCATTATGCCCGAACTGGATGAGCAGGAAGTCTCCTGCCTGGAAGTCCTGCTCGATCTCTGCGAGCCTGCCCTCAGCCAGGAAGGAGCGTGTGCTCCGTCCGTTCACGGCCCGGTTCTCGATCCGCACATCCGGTCCCACATGCCCGTGCAGAAATTCTCCCCATCCGGTCATCGGCGATTCAGAGGCTGCCTTCCGGGCAGCGGTAGAGTCTCCGGCGATATAGATTGTCGGCATCTTCAGCACTCCTTCATCGCGCGGTAACCTCCACCGAACTGCCGGAGGTCTGGAAGCCGAAATAGCCTGCTGCGTTATTGTAGGAGATATCCTCTACCATAGCGCCCAGTAAGTCTATGTCATCCGGTGCCTCGCCGCGTTCCGCGAGTTCACCGATCAGCTCGCAGAGCACCCGGCGGAAATACTCGTGCCGGGTATAGGAGAGGAAGCTGCGTGAATCGGTCAGCATGCCGACGAAGTTACCGAGCAGGCTGCCCTCAGCCAGCAGGGTCAGCTGCTGGCGCATACCGCTGCGCGTATCGTTGTACCACCAGCCGGAGCCGAGCTGGAGCTTGCCGGCAGTATCCTTCTGGTAGCAGCCCAGCAAGGCCAGCAGGGCAGGGTAGTCGCCGGGATTCAGCGAGTACAGGATGGTCTTAGGCAGGCCGCTGCCGCTCTCGGCACGGTCAAGCAGCTGCGACAGCGGTGTGGTCAGCGGCAGATCGTTAATGCCGTCGTATCCGGTATCCGGCCCGAGCTTCCGGAACATCGGCGTGTTGTTGTTGCGGTAGGCATGCAGATGAAGCTGCATGGTCCAGCCTTTGGCCTGGTAGAAGCCGATCAGTGCAGTCAGCAGCTCTGTGCGGTAGAGAGTGATTTCCTGCGGTGACAGCGCCGCACCCTGCAGTCTTTTGGCGAAGATCGCCTCTACAGCTTCCGGTTCACCGGCTTCGTAACGCAGCACATCGAGGGCATGGTCTGACAGGCGGCAGCCATGCTCATGGAAGAAGTCAACACGATTGCCCAGTGCCTCAAGCAAGGCTGCATAAGTCTTAACCGGCTGGCCGGCGGCTTCCTCCAGCTTGCCGATCCAGGCGCTGAAGCCCTCGGCATCGATGTTCAGTGCCTTGTCGGGACGGAAGGTCGGGAACACCTGGAACGCGGTCTCAGAGTCTCTGAGCAGCTTGTGGTATTCCAGCGAGTCTGCCGGATCATCGGTAGTACAGATTACCTTGACGTTCGAACTGCGGATCAGACCGCGCCGGGTGAACGCCGGTTCGGCCAGCTTGCGGTTGACCTTCTCCCAGATGGCCGGCGCAGAAGCTTCATTCAACAGCTCATTCACGCCGAAGAAACGGCGGAGCTCCAGGTGGGTCCAGCTGTACAGCGGGTTGCCGATGGCTTTCGGGAGCGTGCGGGCCCAGGCCAGAAATTTATCATAATCGGAGGCGTCCCCGGTAATATGCGATTCCGGCACCCCGTTCGCGCGCATCAGCCGCCACTTGTAATGGTCACCATAGAGCCAGGCTGCCGTCAGGTTCCCGAACGGTTTATCTTCATAGATTTCGCGCGGGTCCAGATGGCAATGGTAATCGACAATCGGCATTGTTTTGGCATGCTGATGAAAGAGCTGGCGTGCGGTATCGCTGGATAACATGAAATCTTCATTAAGAAACATGGATAAGATCTCCCTTTGCATGAATTTGGATAGGGTTTATAGCGTAACGCCGGTTTTGAAAATAGCCAGCTCACGGACTTCATTCTGCTCGTTCCGTGTTTTTTGGCCGCTGGCGACATCAATGATATAAGTAATGAATTCCTCCAGCACATCGGCCATCGGTGTTTCCAGCAGAGGACCGGCGTTGAAGTCCATCCAGTGGCCTTTTTTGGCAAAAAGATCGTTGTTGGTGGCCACCTTCACCGTAGGCACAAAGCTGCCGAACGGCGTTCCGCGCCCGGTCGTGAACAACACCAGCTGGCAATCCGAAGCTGCGAGAGCGGAGGCGGCTACCAGATCGTTGCCGGGAGCCTGCAGGAGGCTCAGCCCTTTTTTGCGCAGCTTCACGCCGTATTGCAGCACATCCACCACCGGCGAGGTTCCGGCCTTCTGGGTGCAGCCCAGCGATTTGTCCTCCAGGGTGCTGATGCCGCCGGCTTTGTTGCCGGGAGAAGGATTCTCGTATACAGGTTCGCCGTAGGAGAGGAAATACTGCTTGAAGTTATTGATCAGCGACACGATCTCTTCATAGACCTCATGGCTTTCTGCACGCGCCATCAGCATCTTCTCCGCACCGAACATTTCCGGCACTTCCGTCAGCACCGAGGTTCCGCCCTGGGAGATGATGAAGTCGGAGAACGCCCCCAGCAGCGGATTGGCTGTGATCCCGGAGAACCCGTCGGAGCCGCCGCATTTCAGGCCGATGTTCAGCTCACTGAGCGGAACCGGCTCACGGACATCGTGCTTCGCAGCCTCATACAGCTGCTCCAGCAGCTCAAGGCCGGCTTCTACCTCATTGCCCACCTCCTGGGCAACCAGGAATTTCACCCGCGACTCGTCATAATCGCCCAGCATGCTGCGGAATTCGGCGACAATGTTGTTCTCGCAACCAAGTCCGAACACGAGCACCCCGCCGGCATTCGGATGATTCACCGCGTCGAGCAGAATGCTGCGCGTCATGCGGTGATCATCGCCGAGCTGGGAGCAGCCGTAAGGATGCTTCAGCACCGTGAAGTTATCGAAGCCGCCAAGATCGGGATGCTCAGCCTTGAACTCCTGCAGCATTTGCTCGGCAATCCCGTTCACACAGCCGACCGTCGGGATAATGAACAGATCATTTCGGATGCCGACCTTGCCGTTACTCCGGCGGTAGCCCTGGAAGGTCAGATCACGGCGGGGGTAGGTAACCTGATGAACATCCGGCACATACTCATATTCCTCTTCGCCGGACAGATTGGTCTTGATATTATGCGTATGAATCCAGTCCCCTGCGGCAATCGGAGCGATGGCATGGCCGATAGGATAACCGTATTTGGTGATAACCTCATCAATCTGGAAATCGGCCAGGGCAATCTTGTGGCCCTGCGGAATATCCTGGGCTGCCTGAAGCGTCAAGCTGTCTATGGTGAGCTGCTCCCCGGCCGATATCGGCCGCAGGGCTACAGCTACTGTATCTCTGGGGTTCATTTTCATTAAGTGCTTCATGTTGGACCCTCCTAAGTTTTGTTAGTTATTGCTTAGCCGACAAGCTGCTGCAATGCGGCGCGGGAATCCTGTTGCTCCAGCTGCTGCAGATGGACGTTAATTTCAGCTTCCAGTCCAGTCAGCAAGGACAGATCCTGTCCCCACAGGCTGGTGTTGCTGAGAATGGTACCTGCGAAGCTTGCCGGATCACTCCATGCCTGTGTGAAAATCTCCAGGATTTCCGGACTGTCCTGCAGCGGCACACGGTCTCCCCGGTAGCTGAGCAGGAGTGCGGCGAAGGCGAGCGTAATCCGCTCCGGAAGCTTGCCGCGTTCCTGCTGATAGCGGAGGAGCACCGGGAGCAGCCGGGTTTTGAATTTGGAGATGCTGTTCAGTGAGATAGAGGTCAGCTCATGGCGGATGAACGGATTTCTGAACCGCTCCTGCACGGCACCGGCATAGGACAGCAGCTCTTCCGCAGGCAGATCGAGCATAGGAATCAGTTCGTCTTCGATCAGCTGCTTCACGAAGCGGGAGAACGTTTCGTCATTCATAACATCCTCAACGGTTTCCAGACCCGCCAGCAGCCCTAGAGGAACCATAGCCGTATGCGGTCCGTTCAGCAGATGAACCTTGCGCTCGCGGTATGGAGTCATATCAGGGGTGACCACAACATTCAGTCCGGCCTTGGCCAGCGGCAGCCGTTCAGCCAGTGATTCCGGTCCTTCAATGACCCAGAACAGGAAAGGCTCGGCTGTAACCATCACATTGTCCAGATAACCCAGCTCGGCTTCCAGCTCAGCGGCCTTATCACGCGGATAACCCGGAACGATCCGGTCAACCAGACTGCAGCAGAAGGTATTCTCCTCCTTCAGCCATTGCAGGAATTCCCCGCCCAGATTCCAGTCAGCGGCGTATTGCTGCACAATCTCCTGCAGTTTCTCGCCGTTGCGGTCGATCAGCTCGCAGGGGATGATGACGAAGCCTTTTTTGCCCAGCTCGAAACGGCGGTGGAGCAGCGCAGTCAGCTTGCCAGGGAAGCTCTTCGGCGGCGTGCCGTCTGCACGGTCGCCCGGAAGATAGGCAATACCGGCTTCCGTCGTGTTGGAGGTGATGAATTCCAGCTCATCCTTCTCAGCGAGCGCAAGGTAACTCTCGTAATCGGTATAAGGGTTAATTACACGGCTGACCGAAGAGATGATTTCCCGCGAGTTGACTGTCTGGTTATCCATAATACCGTTCAGCAGCACGGTGTAGAGATTGTCCTGGGCGGCCATGAATCCGCCGAGCCCCTGTTCAATCGGCTGTACCAGCACCGCGCTTCCGTTGAACAGACCTTGATTGTTCATCTGCTGCAGCTGCCAGTCCACGAAGGCGCGCATGAAATTGCCTTCACCGAATTGGATCATCCGCTCGGGATGCAGGGTTAACTCCGGGTGAGTGCTTCTGGATAAACGGTTTGTCATAATGGTCATGATCTCCTTTTAAAATATAATGTTAAAATGCACACGTTAACATTTTATTTTGAGCAGATCCGGAAATACCGTCATTGTAAGACGTTTCCGTGTCTGCTGAAAATACAAAACGGGCAAGCCGGGTAACCCGGCAGGTGCCGGTAATTCACTGCGGCAGAGCCTGCGCTCAGATCTTGGCGACAGTATCGCGTACCGTGAGCCCGGTCTTGACGAATAACTGCTGCGGTTCTGTCTCGGGCTGCAGCAGCAGCTGAATCAGCATTTTCATACCGAGTTCACTGATCTCTGCAATGGGCTTGCGGACGGTGGTCAGGGCAGGGTTCGTATAGCGGGCGAACATAATATCATCGAATCCGATCAGCGAAATCTGTCCCGGCACATCGACCTTATGGGCATAACAGGCGTTCATCGCGCCAATGGCCATATCATCATTGGAGCAGAATACAGCCGTAGGCTGATCCTCAAGGCTGAGCAGTGTGGTCATCGCCGCATAGCCGCTCTCGATGCTGTAATCTCCTGAAGCGAAATAATCTGGATTCAGCGCCAGACGGCCTGCGATCAGGCTGTCCATGAACCCTTGCTTGCGTTCGCTGGAAGATTTGAATCCGGGCTTCCCCTCAATAATAGCAAGCTTCCGGTGCCCTTGAAGCACAGCGTAATCAATTGCTTCCTTCACGCCTTCGCGGTCATTGGCTACAACATTCATAATGCCCGGGTCCTCCAGCTGGCGGTTCAGCACCACAAGCGGTATGCCCATCTTCTTCACATGATAGATGAAGGCATTATCCTCATCGCTCTGGCTCATGACCAGAATGCCGTCGAAACGCTGGGGCTGAATATTGCTGAAATTATGGACACCGTCTATTCCGTTAACCGTCAGATTGTAGTTCTCATCCAGGATATGCGTAATGCCTTTGATAGCATCAACCAGGAAGCTGGCTGAAGTACCCTGCTCAATGCTTGAGAAGAACAGCCCGATGGTGAACGATCTCTTCGTAACCAGACTCTTGGCGCTGTAATTCGGCACATAATTCATTTCCGCGGCGATTCGCTCAATCTTATCCCGGGTGACTTTCTTGATCAGCGGGCTGCCGTTCAGCGCTCTGGATACAGTCGTGTGGGAGACGCCGGCGACGCGTGCAATATCTTTGATGGTAATCATAATATCTCTCCGGGAAAACAGAATTGTTAACGATTTCAGTTTAGTGCTGCAGCCGCTTCAAGTCAAGAGTTTATTGAAATGCACACGTTAAAATTTTATCTGGAACATTGCTGCAGCCAGCGGTATAATCTAGAGATAAGAATAGATGTGTGCTGTGCACATGAATTGATCCTCATTTTTCCCGCTGAACATCACTGCAGGAGGTAATAAGCTGATTATGATAAGAACTGACTTTGGTGTCCGCATGGCGGATTCCATTATGGCCCGTACACCGAGGCTGTATGAAGACAGAGGATATGATGGCAGATGGTCCTATGATTACGGAGTAATTCTGAAGGGATTTCAGCTTCTATGGGAGCGGACGGGTGAACAGAAATATTATCAGTTCATCCGTGACAATATGGATTATTTCATCAGCGAAGAAGGTACGATCCGCGGCTACCGTCTGGACGAGTATAATATCGATCATTTGAATAACGGCAAGCTGCTGTTTGTTCTATATAAGCAGACAGGGCTTGAGAAGTACCGGCTGGCGGCAGAGCTGCTCAGATCACAGCTGAGAAGTCATCCCCGCACCTCAGAAGGTGTGTTCTGGCACAAGAGCATATATCCGAATCAGATCTGGCTGGATGGCCTGTATATGGGTTCGCCTTTCTATCTGGAGTATTTGCTAGCTTTTGAAGACGGTGAGGGACTGGACGATGTCACCCGGCAGTTTATCCTGAGTGCACAGCATACCAGAGACCACGAAACAGGACTGCTCTATCATGCCTGGGATGAAAAGCGCTTACAGCACTGGTGCGATCCTGCTACAGGCCTGTCGGCGAATTTCTGGGGACGTTCGCTGGGCTGGTACGTTATGGCGCTGGCTGACGTATTGGAGCTGCTGCCTGCGGATCATGCGGATTATAAGAAGCTAACCCGGATTTTTACAGGTACTTTATCTGCTCTGTCGAAGGTGCAGGACCGTGCATCGGGTGTCTGGTTTCAGGTGCCGAATCAGGGGAAGCGCAAGGGCAATTACCTGGAGGCCTCCGCTTCCAGCATGATCACCTATGCAACAGCTAAGGGGATCAGGCTCGGACTGCTCGGCAGCGGCTGGCACAAGATGCTGGACCGCGCAATGAACGGGCTGGTTTCCGAGTTCGTGCTGGAGACTGGAGAAGGCTGGCTTAACTTGAACAAAACCTGCCAGGTGGCCGGCCTCGGCGGAGCGGATCAGCGGGACGGCAGCTACGCCTACTATATAAGCGAGCCGATAATCACCAATGACCAAAAGGGATTAGGTGCTTTCCTGCTGGCTTGTGCAGAATACGAGTATTTGCAGCGCTGATCCGGGGTTACATCAGAATTATAAGGGGGAGAAAGCCATGCTGGTAGGCAAAGGGGAATTTTGCGATTATCCAACCATTCAGGCAGCAGTGGATGAACTTGAACGGGACCCGCTGGAGAAGCCGGTGACCCTGTATATTATGTCAGGGGTGTATGAAGAGGCGGTAAGGATTTACCGGTCCCATCTTAATATAGTGGGCATCGGGGAGGTGGTAATCACCATGAACAGGCATGCCAAGGAACTGGACCACTCAGGGGAAGAGCAGGGAACCTTTGCGACACCGACATTGTTCCTCGGCGGCCGGAGGCTGAAGCTTGAGAACCTGATCATTGCCAACACGGCAGGACAGGGGGAGAACATCGGGCAGGCTGTAGCCGTATCCGCCCATTGTGATGAGACCATTTTCCGGAACTGCAGCTTCAGGGGGCATCAGGATACGCTGTTCACCGGACCGTTGCCGCCGTATACCAAAGAAGGGAAGGCCTTTGGAGGCATTCCGCTTAAGGAGAAGCATGCCGTTTGCCGCCAGCTGTACACGGGTTGTTATATCGAGGGGACGATTGATTTTATTTTTGGCGGAGCAGCGGCTTATTTCGAGCACTGTGAGATCCGCAGTCTGCGTCATTATGACGATGGGCCGGGTTACATAACAGCGGCATCCACGCCGCAGCATCAGGAGTACGGCTATCTGTTCAACGAGTGTTATTTTACGGCGGACCCGGAGGTCAGCGGAGTCTACCTGGGCCGTCCCTGGCGCAGCTATGCCAGAACGGACGTGGTGAACTGCCGGCTGGGCGGCCATATTCATCCCTCCGGCTGGGACCACTGGGGGAACCCCGGGAATATGCAGACGGCCGTTTACCGGGAATACGGCATAGCCGCTGATGACCCTGTACGTTCTAAGCGTGCAGCCTGGGCGTATATTCCAGAAGAGAAGGAAGCGGCGGCAGGCAAAGAGCCCTTTTTTGCCGGGACGGACTTCTGGACAGCGGGAGGCGCGGAGCCTTCTATGAGCTGAAGCTATACAGACTGCGAATGTGCAGTCTGCTAGCAGGCAAAAGGCGTATGCATGGGCAAGCCATGTGTACGCCTTTTTGAATAGAGATGAATTTATATGTTCTGGGGTCCCTGCAAAGTACCTGTATCATCATCGAGGCTAAAGCCCCAAACAGGAAAATTCCGCCGGAAAGGGAAATTACAGCCTAAGCCTGTTAGCGGCGTGAGGCTTGATTGTGCTGGAATTTGGTGATATCGCGGGCATAATGCGAGACAGTACCGTCGAATCTTTTCAGCCGCACATATTCCTCGGAGAACTTTTCTACAATTCCGACTCCAACCTGGGAGTACATCCCGTCGGGGTCGAGCTGTAACGCGGACACGAAGGTCTGCGATAAAGCGGCAACCCAAAAATCAGCATTTTGGACAAGTGTCTGCGGCATAATTCCAGCTCCTTCCATTCATAATTATAAATATGACGTTGTAGAATCTTAAACACTATTCTACGACAGGCAGCGGATTTTGAAAATAGGATTTCTTTTCTGAAATAGTTGAAAATATTACCCGTTCATTGATGAAGGGGAGGGAGGTTATTCCTGCGTGGTGTTGAGAGAAAGAAGACTTTTCTGGTTGTAGTGAAGTTTAACGCTGAGCCTGAGGTGGGGTATACTTATTTTGCACATCATGATGTATTGCAGTTTAGCCATGAGATTACGCCGGAAGGCTAGAGGCAAGGAGTTACAGATTCGCAGCTGAAGCATTATGTACAAAGATAAGAATTTATAGGTCATGCAATAAATGTTCCTTATCTTTCTCGCTGAAACGGATACAGTCCTTTAAAGGACGGCATAGGCGTTTCCGCTTGCAATGGAATAAACATACGAAGTAAGGTGGACGGCAATATGGAAGAAGAAACGCGGCTGGCGCGGGATATATTCATCCGGCATCTGGGCAGTGCAGCACGAATGCATCGTGAAGGTGCCCTGAAGCAGTACAAACAATACGGCATTACCCGGGAAATGGAGCTTCAATGGTTTCAGGAGATGATAGCGGAAGGTTGCGGAAGCCTGTCGATCCGGGACTGGGAGGCTGTTGCCGGGCTTGAGGCCTTGTCCAAGAACTATCAGGACGCGGTAATTGTGGACAAGACAGCTTCATTCGCTTCCCGCAATCTGATGAGCGCCGATAGTATCGTCAGACTGATGTATGCCGAAGCACTGGTGGACATCATCCGCGCCCATAAAATGGTGATTACCCGCGAGCTGCTGTTCAGCGCCTGCCGGGTGACCGTGCAGCTGCTGGAAAGTGTGGTAAGTCAGCCGCTGGTGACAGACCCCGGCCATGAGCTTCAGCAGCTCGGGCTTAAGGATAAACGGGCGCTGAACAGCCGGGCGAAGAAAAGCATTGAACAAGTGGAGCAGCTGATTAACTGAACGGTATAACCGTTGTGTATCCAGTCTACAAGCTTCCCACAATACATTACCGGCTCTAACATGACATAAGGCTGTCCAGTTAATTATGTTACGCTGTTCTGACAAGTGATCTGAACACAATCAGCAGGAGGAATCATAGGATGGCGGAACCATTAAAAGCAATGTACAACAAGGAATTCCTGCGCAGCCTCGGCACGAAGATCCATGCCGTATACGGTTCTTTTGATACGGACGGCTTCACCGCTACGGCTATGAGAGAGCCTTGGGAGGAACTCGAGCTTAAGGCGCGGATGCGGCGGATTACCGAGACCCTGGGCACTTACCTACCATCACATTACGAAGAAGCGTTGAACATATTGTACGCGATAGACAAAGACTGTGTAGGATTCCCGTATCTGATCTTCCCCGATTTCGTCGAGGTGTTCGGCGGCAAGGAGGAGCACTGGGAGCTTTCGATGGCCGCGCTGGAACGGTTCACCCCGAAGTCCTCTGCAGAGTTTGCCGTCAGGCCGTTTATGCTGCGGGACCCGCAGCGGATGATGAAGCAGATGCTGATCTGGGCAGAGCATCCGGATGAGCATGTACGGCGGCTGGCCAGTGAAGGCAGCCGGCCCCGTCTGCCATGGGGTCAGGCGCTGCCGGTGTTCAAGCGCGATCCGTCCCCGGTGCTGCCGCTGCTGGAGAAGCTTAAGGCGGACCCATCGCTCTATGTACGCAAGAGTGTGGCCAACAATCTGAACGATATCGCGAAGGATCATCCTGCCGTCGTCATTGAGACAGCCCGCCGCTGGAAAGGCAACAATGTGAATACGGACTGGATTGTGCGGCATGGCTGCCGGTCGCTGATCCGTAAGGCGGCCCCGGAGATTATGGAGCTGTTCGGTTATGCTCCTGAAGAGAGCGGTGCGCCGCTGGTCACCGCGGCTGTCCTCGCGGCAGAACCGGCTGAGCTGCGGATCGGTGACCACTGCGAACTGCAGTATGCCCTCACCATCCGGGAAGGTGAACCGGTGCGTATCCGCATTGAATACGGGATAGACTTCGTGAAGGCAGGAGGAAAGACCTCCCGCAAGCTCTTTCTGTTGTCAGACAAAACCGTCCCTGGCGGTTCCAGACTGTCTGGTGCACGGACGCACCGCTGGGCCGACCTGACCACCCGCCGGCATTATCCTGGACAACATACCTTAACGCTGCTGGTAAATGGCCGCGAAGCGGCAAGCACATCACTGCTTCTTGAACCTCAGAATGAAAGGGGAACGGTTCAATGATTACGAACAATCTGTTAATCAAGCTGAAGGACGGCAGCCCGGAGCGTGTTGCTGAAGCCCGTGAAGTGCTGCTGGGCATGCGTGGTCAAATCGGGCATATCCATGAATTGAAAGTGGAGGTTGATGTCCGCAGCGGCTCCTATGATCTGATGCTGATCGTGCAATACGAGAGCATGGCGGACATGGAGGCGTATTTGGTTCATCCTGTACATGTCGGGGTTTCGGAGTATATTGCAGGTGTTCTGCAGTCGGCAGCTTCTTTTTGTTACGAATCCTGATTCGGTAAATGTCAGGGATTCTGCGAATCTTGAGGTATATGCGGATGATCCGCAACCTCCTGCACCAACCCGCACAACAAAGCGGATGTTCCGCAGCCTCCTCTCAGGGCTGCCGGAACATCCGCTTCTTTATTCAGCCAGCTGTGTCCGCCGCATTATTTATGCGCTGACCCTAGCCGCTAATCCTTGATATTACCGGCCATCTTGAGCCGTTTGGCAATCTCTTTGAATTCCTCGGCAGAGATCCCCGGTGCGAATTCCTCCTTGGATTCAGGGGCTTCAGGAATCGGAACGCCTTTAGGCACGCCCTGAATAACTTCTAGCGGAAGCCCGTCTTCTGGATGGGTGCCCTTCCAGATCTGGTCTATGGAGCTGAAATCCTTATCGCTCCAGGTATAGAGCTTCGTATGAACACCTTTTTCTTCATACTTTCTGGCTTCATTGAATGATTTATTGTCCAGGGAAGGTATCGGCACTAGCTTGGTTACGTTGACGCCTGTGGCAATCTCCAGTGCCTTGGCATAGGCGACCACATGAACGCCCCCACGGACAAGGAGGAAGCCGACAACAGCACGTGCAGCCGGATGGTCGGTCATTTCATAGACCTTCATCTTGTGTGTTCTTGCGCCGCACTCGAGGAAGAAGTTATGCAGCAAATCTTCTACCAGGTTGCCGCTGTTGAACACATTGGCTCCGGTCCATGGGTTGCCCATTGAATCGAACGGCATCGCACCCTGGGCTCCGGCCAGGAAGTGGTAGGACAGCCGGGCATCTTTTACCGCATCCAGCGGAGTGGAGTCCGGCTTCTTATATTGTGTCGAACCTCTCAGACATTTGTTTACAGCATGAGAGACGAGTTCGACATGGCCTAACTCTTCTGCAGTGATGCTCATCACCAGATCGTAGAAGGGCTTCAGCTTTTCTTTGGAACGGAAATTAAACGATTGATACAGATAGTTGTTCAGTGTTGACATCTCACCAAATTTACCGCCAAGCAGTTCCTGTACAGCGGCAGCAGCATTCGGATCTGGTTTCTCGACGTCCGGAATTTCAATCATAATTTCATCCATACGCTTGAACATTGAACGATCATCTCCTCAGCAATAGGTGTAAGTTAAACGGCCTGCCAGCCTAACTTAAACCTATTACCCGCTCTTCAAACATCTCTGCAAACATCAATGGACCGGAAGCTGCACATGCAGCTCATGATTGTTCTTCGTTTCCCGGGCAGCCATTCCCAGGACGTAACTTCTTGTCCCGCTGGCGGGTGCCGACTGCCAGAGGCGATAGCCTTCCGTGGCGATTACAGCTGCATTGTCAGTACTTGCGGTTCCTGCAAAATAATTCTCATTCAGCCGGCCGACTACATCCGCCATCTTGCTCAGCTCTTCCTCCGTGTAATTAGCGTACGCAGTGTCCGATATCAAACGGGAATAACTGCGGGTCGCCGAGCGTTTACGGAAATTTGCTTCGCTATAAGTGTTGAAATGCAGCAGATTCTGGTCTGTACTGCCCGATGACGCAGCCCACAGCTCCATCCCTAGTTTAGCTGTACTGTAGTCCAGGGTTTGGTTGGCGGAGGAATAGTTTAAGATACCGTATTGATGAGGGAACACAGATAATGCACTGTCTGCGATGTCATATATGCTGTTGCCGTCCTTCTGATATTCACTTATATCCTGAATATGAATGTGTCCGCTGAGAGTGGTATGGATATTATTGCGCAGCAGGGCGTCAATAACCTGTCCGTTATCATCCACAGTGAAGCCTTCCTGGATGAAGTCACTGTGATCCAGCAGGCTGTGATGCATGACCGCTACGATCTGCGCGCCTTGTGCCGCAGCCATTTCACCACACGCATCAATCCATTTCAGTGTTGAAGCGCTCACCCTGCCCTCCAATTGAGGATTTCCCAGATCTTTATTATTTTTGTATTGTGCAGTATCGAGCATGAGCAGCCACAGATCATCTGACGGGGCAGCCAGATAGCTCAGCGAGTCCTTATCCTCCAGCAGCGCTTCATCATAACCGAAGCTGCCATAGATCTTGCGGAACTGTTTGGCGGTAACGGAATCTGCAGAATATTGGCGCTTACCCTTAAATTTACGGGCCCAGGGATTCTGGATATCGTGATTGCCGGGTATAACATATACCCGGGTTCCGGTCTCCTGTTCGATGGTCTTCAGATGTTTGGCCAGGTCCTTATGGCTGGCTTCTTCACCATTGTTGCTGAGATCTCCGCTAATGATGACGGCATCCGGCTTACGGATTCCGATGTCATATCCGAGGGCTTTCATCATTTCGTTGCTGTATCCCAGCTGTTTACCATCCCCGGCAGCCAGAAACTGGTTGAAGGCAGGTCCGAGATCCCTGAGGCTTTGTGATAAATAGTGTGTGTCGGTAGTCGTTAGAATACTAAGATCATGGCCGGACTGTATACGATATTGCACTTGTTGTTTCTCTTCTTGCCCGCTGCAGGCTGAGATAAGGAGCAGCAGGAGGGGGAGTATGACGGACTTGCGGACGGATAACATGGGTTCTGCACCTCTTTTCCTGGTAAAACTCCAAAAAGGTGTCCCCGGCAAGATTGCCCTGAAGGGAACACCTCCTGTACAGAATAGCTTATTTCTTGACTTCAGTGACACCGGTTACTTTACCTTGGTCAGCTGCCGTGTAGGTAGCCTGATATTTGGCATCCGAGAAATAGACATTGCCTTCGATGGTGGCATTCACAACGGCGAAGCCGTCAGCCTCAACATAGACATCGCCGACAAAGGTGCCGCCCTGAATCCGGGCATTTTCACTGCGGATTGTCATTTTTGGAGCGGTAAGTGTGAACGAATTGGTGATGTTGTGATCTGCATCCTGGGTATAGAGCGCGATCTTGCGGGCAGGCTCTTCCTTATTGATGAACTGTCCGTCCACTACCAGCTCTTCCGTGAAGGTCAGGTCGTTCAGGACAGCGGCGATCCAGTGGCCGTCTTTGCTGATTGCCTTCTTGAAGGCTTCATTATTATCAACAACGGAAACTGATGTTATGGCATCCGGTGCTTCTGTGGCCGTGGCCGTGGCCGTGTTGCCGTTATTTGCGGACGTGTTTGTATTTGCCGCATTGTTGTTGGCCGAGTTGCCGCATCCGACGAGCAGGGTCAGCGTGAATACGGCAGCTATTGCTGCGATCTTTCTCATGTAAATAACCTCCTTGGGGTGTGTGTTGCTGTGGATTGGTTTTTCCTTTAAAATTAATATAGAATGATTAGTGCGGAATTAATGTGATTTTATTCACAATAGCAGGTTAATATTTACCGATCGTTCTATAAATGGTAAAATGGACCCAGAAAGGAGCATGATGATGGCGAGAAGCAAAGAATTCGATATTGATGATGTACTCTTGAAGGCGATGAATATCTTCTGGCAGCAGGGTTATGAGAAAACCTCGATGCAGGATCTTGTAACCGGCATGGGCATTCACAAGAGAAGCATGTATGACACGTTTGGAGACAAGCATACTTTATATATAAAAGCGCTGGAGCGGTTTGCAGCAATCAACGCATCCCGGATGGAGGCACGGATCGAAGGCATTACCTCGGCGAAAGCTGCGATCAGCCTGCTGTTCGAAGCGACGATCCACAGGAGTGAAGACGAACCCAAAGGCTGTCTGCTGGTGAATACCGCAGTGGAGCTGTCCAATCATGACCCGGAAGCTGCCGCCAAAGCGAACGATGCTTTTCTGAATACAGAACATCTTATTGAACAGCTCATCCTGCACGGGCAGGCCAACGGTGAGATTTCCAGCAGGCATCAGGCCTCCGCGCTTGCCGCGTATCTGCATAATGCCATTGTCGGGCTGCGGGTAATGGTCAAAGCCACCAGGGATACCGGCAAGCTGCAGACTATCGTCGACACTACGCTTGCAGTACTGGATTAATGCTGCCGTAATAGTATGAACGCGCCTGCTGGGAATTATCCAATTTAAATTTCGGCCGGCAGCGGGCGCGTAACTTATTTGCACTTCAATATCATTGCGGTTTGGATTACAATAATATTTTGACGATTCATAAGCGTGCAGGAAGGAGCTATAGTCATGGCTAAGCAGAAATACTATGTAGTGTGGGAAGGCAAGCAGCCGGGAGTGTACAGTACGTGGGCAGAATGCCAGGCGCAGACTGATCATTATACCGGAGCGAAATATAAGTCCTATGAGAGCAGAGCGGCGGCTGATACGGCCTACAAAGCAGGCTGGAAAGGTAACTGGGGCACAGGTGCGTCCTCATCCGGCGCAGGTGCCAAGAGCAAGTCTGCTAACAGCTGGAGCCGCAGCGCCTCGGTAGAAACGTCGGAGGAGATTGATTATGACAGCATCTCTGTAGATGTCGGCACCCGCGGCAATCCCGGACCGGTTGAATACAAAGGGGTAGACACGCAGACCGGGGATATCATTTTCTCCTGCGGTCCGATCAGCAAGGGAACGAATAACCTTGGAGAGTTTCTGGCGATTGTCCATGCCCTGGCTCTGCTCAAGAAGGAAGGCAGCAGCCGGACGGTCTATACCGATTCTGTTAATGCGATGAAATGGGTGAAGCAGAAGAAGGTAGCTACAACCCTGCCCCGGGATGCTTCCACAGAGGAAATCTGGACGCTGATTGACCGGGCGGAGAGCTGGCTGCGCAGCCATACATATGAGAACAAGGTGCTGAAATGGCAAACGAAACAATGGGGCGAGATCAAAGCGGATTACGGGCGCAAATAACTTCGGTCTGTTTTGGTTAATAACAGGTAATGAATGAATACTACAGGGAAGCAAGCAGGAGGAGAACGGGATGTTCGGCAATGATTGGGATGAGGTACTGAAGGAAGAAACGCATAAGCCCTATTTCGAAGAACTGCGTTATGCGCTGGCACGTGAATATAAGCAATATACAGTCTATCCGCCAAAGGACAAGCTGTTCTCGGCGCTGAAGCTGACGCCTTACAGCAAGACACGGGTGGTCATTCTGGGTCAGGACCCGTATCATGGAGCGGGACAGGCTCATGGACTGAGTTTCTCGGTCGAGCCGGGAGTACGGATTCCTCCCTCACTGCGCAATATTTATACTGAGCTGCATAATGATCTGGGGGTACCTGTTCCGAACCATGGGTCTCTGCTCCACTGGGCAGAAGAAGGGGTTCTGATGCTTAATGCCGTGCTGACAGTACGTGAAGGCCAGCCGAACTCGCATAAAGGCCTGGGCTGGGAGACGTTTACCGATGCCATCATGGAGAAGCTTAACGAACGGACAGAACCAATGGTGTTCATTCTGTGGGGCAGTCATGCCCAGCTCAAAGGGGCTTCGATTGACCGCAGCAGGCACAAGGTTATTCAGTCTCCGCATCCGAGTCCATTCTCGGCTCACCGCGGATTTCTCGGCAGCCATCCGTTCTCTCAGGCTAACTCCTATCTGGAGTCGCACGGGCTTACAGGAATCGATTGGTCCATACCGAATGTATAAGTAGCACGGACACAGCGAAGGGGGTGGAGCCATGAAGCATTGGGTAGGCAGACCAGTCATTATGTACTGCGGTGAAGAGCCATATACGATCATGAAAGGCGTCCTGCGCAGATGGGACCCTGCAGCTTCGGTAGCCGTAATCGGACATCAGGAAATCGCCGTCCCTTTTCGTGACATTGTGTTCATCAAGGCACTGGCTCCCAAGGAGAGGGCATTGCCCCCGGTTCTCCATTCTGTGGGATACGTGATGAGAGAACGCCAGCAGTTTGACAATGCGGTATACTTCAAGTCGGCGGTCACCATCTGGAAAGGCGATCAGCTGGTTGCCTTCAATACGACCATTGTGGCGCATACCAAGGGTTCAGTTACGCTCCGTGACGGGCAGAATTTGCTGAAGGGCAATCACATTTTTGTGGTCCGCTCTTTGCGGGGCTGAGATTGTGGAACGGAAGGCTTGGGAAGTACAACAAAACGGGCAAACCTCTTATTCAGAGATTTGCCCGTTTTTTGTTTTAGTTATTTGGATGATTATGGTATTTGACTGTTGTGGATAAGATCTGTAATCCCTCTGATCCCGCAGAAAGTGAGCGGAACGGAAAAATCAAAGGGAAAAATCCCTCTGATCCCGCAGAAAGTGAGCGGAACGGAAAAATCAAAGGGAAAAATCCCTCTGATCCCGCCGAAAGTAAGCGGAACGGGAGAATCAAAGGGATAAATCCCTCTAATCCCGCCGGATGCGGACCAAATGAGCGAATGAGGAGCATTAGTGCTCTTGATTTCATCGGATGCGGACCAAATGAGCGAATGAGGAGCATTAGTGCTCTTGATTTCATCGGATGCGGACCAAATGAGCGAATGAGGAGCATTAGTGCTCTTGATTTCATCGAATGCGGACCAAATGAGCGAATGAGGAGCATTAGTGCTCTTGATTTCATCGGATGCGGACCAAATGAGCAAATGAGGAGCATTAGTGCTCTTGATTTCATCGGATGCGGACCAAATGAGCAAATGAGGAGCGTTAGTGCCCTTGATTCCGGCTGATTCCTACTCAAATGAGCAAATGAGGAGCATTAGTGCTCTTGATTTCATCGGATGCGGACCAAATGAGCAAATGAGGAGCATTAGTGCTCTTGATTTCATCGGATGCGGACCAAATGAGCAAATGAGGAGCATTAGTGCTCTTGATTTCATCGGATGCGGACCAAATGAGCAAATGAGGAGCGTTAGTGCCCTTGATTCCGGCTGATTCCTACTCAAATGAGCAAATGAGGAGCATTAGCGCTCTTGATTTCACCCGATTCGGACCAAATGAGCAAATTAGGAGCATTAATGCCCTTGATTTCGTCCGATGCCTACCAAATGACCAATTAAGGAGCATTATGCTGTTAGTATTAATCGTGGACACCCGTTAAGAGAATAGGGATAATGAGATTAACGAGGAGGTGCCCACATGAGTGGAACACGGAGAAGCTACAATGAAGAATATAAAAAACAGACCGTAAAGTATATCCAGGAGCAAACCAAGACGGTGGCAGAACTCGCCCTGGAACTGGACATCCCCGCCAAAACCCTGCACCAATGGCTGGGGAAGTACCGGTCGTTTCAGAGTGAGCCCATAGCCACCCCAGACAAAGTCAGAGAGTTGGAACGTCAACTGAAGGAACGCGACCAACAGGTGGCAGACCTGACGGAGGAAATGGCCATCCTAAAAAAAGCAGTGCACATCTTCAGCAACCCAAAGAACTGAGATTCCAGTTTATAGAAGATCATCGCTCCGAGTTCCCAGTGGAGAAGATGTGCAACGTCTTTCAGGTATCACGGAGCGGTTATTACAAATGGAGAACAGCGAAGCCCAGCCCCCAAGCCACCCGCAAAGCGTTACTGCTTAAGCGGATTACCTATCATTTTCACGACTCGCATGGTCGTTACGGTAGCCCCAAAATTACGGTTCTCTTGAAGCGTGAGGGGTACAAGGTAAGCGAACGCACAGTAGGAAAGTACATGAGAGAACTGGGCCTGCGCTCCTGTGTCGCGAAGAGGTTTCGCGTACACACGACCGACTCTAACCATCCTTTGCCCATTGCCCCTAACTTGCTGAACCAGCAATTCCAAACCGAAAAGCCAAACCAGGCGTGGGTCGCAGATATTACTTACATTCCCTGTCGGGAAGGGCGGATGTACTTGGCGAGCGTGCTGGACCTATGCACCCGGGAGATCGTAGGCTGGCGGCTGGGCGACCGGATGACCACAGACCTCGTACAGGGCGCTCTAGACGATGCCTACCAAGCGAAACGCCCCGGGAAGGGCTTGATTCACCATTCGGATCGAGGCTCGCAGTATGCCTCTGCAGACTACCGGGGACGCCTGGAGAAGTACCAGATGACTGCAAGTATGAGCCGCAAAGGGAACTGTTATGATAACGCCTGTATCGAATCTTTTCACAGCCTCTTGAAAAAAGAGTTTGTGTACTGGACTCGATTTAAAACAAAGAAGCAGGCCTATGATTCCATCTACCAATACATTGAATTTTTCTACAACTGTAAACGAATCCATGGGGCACTGGGTTACGTATCTCCGGTTCAGTTTGCAGCAACATTTAAGCGGAAAACCGCTTAGGTTCACGTCTACTTTCTTGACAGAGGTCCATTAGTGTTCTTGATTTCATCGGATACGGACCAAATGAGCAAATGAGGAGCAATAGTGCTCTTGATTTCATAGGATGCTATCCCAGAGGTAGTCTGAGTGGAACGATGTGAGGTTGCCTTAAAGGCTGCAGGGCCTGCATGAGCTTGTATTAGCTTGCCACAGGCCTCATCGGCTCCAGCCGGACTCGCCTTTTGAGCGAATTCGTTCTTGATATATAGCACTCAAAGCAGGTTTAACTGAACTACAACTTCTCTTCTTTAACAATCTCAATCTCGATACCTGCGGGAGTTATTGGCCCGGGGCCGCCCGGATCATCCTCCCGCTCAGCGATGATGATCTCGTAAATGCGCAAGAACAGGATTTTGAGAATCATATATACTGGTAGCGCAATGAGCACACCGATTATGCCGAAGAAATCGCCGCCTATCAATACAAGCACAACGGTTGTCAGCGGATGGACATCCAGTGATTTGCCGTAGATAATCGGAGACAGCACATTATCCTGAATCTGCTGGGCAACGACGATAATGATCAGAGACCAGAGTGCCATCGAAGGAGATTCAATGAATCCAACGATAATAACCGGAATCGCTGCCAGCAGTGAACCGACATACGGAATGAAGTTGAGCGGAATGGAAATCACAGCAAGCAAGAGTGAATACGGCAGGCCTATGATCAGAAACCCGATGTAGAGCATAATGCCCAGCACCACATTCAGCAGGACGCGCGTAACGATGAAGCCGCTTAGCGCACTGTCGATATCCTTCAGCATATCCTGGCCTTCCTTGCGGAACTTTCTTGGTATCAGGCCCTGAAGAATCGGTGATAGCTTATGTCCATCCTTCAGCATGTAATAGAGAATAATCGGCAGCGTGGCGATGACTACGACGATGCTGGAGATGACACCGATCAAATTGGACATGGAATTGGTCACCCAGGTAATAGCGTCATTCAAGTATCCGGAGAGCCGGGTAGCCAGATCGGTATCGCCCTTGAAAAAACGGGACAATGACGGATCATTCTGCAGCTTGTTGAACTGATTCTGCAGCCCTTCTACCAAATACGGGGTATTGTCAATGAAATTCTGGATTTGCTCGCGCAATGTCGGCCAGACCAGCACCCAGAACAGTACGAACAATCCGATAAAGACGAGATAGATTAGGAGAATCGAGAGTGCGCGTCCAAGTTTTTTGGTCTCCAGAAAGTTGACGAGCGGGCGCAGCAGATAAAACATGAAGCCCGACAGCATCATTGGCACAAGCAGAAGATTAAAGATGGACACGAGAGGCGTGAATAGGAAGATAACTTTGGAACCCAGATACAATATCGTCAAAAAGGCGATAATGGCCAGGCTTGTCCGGAAATATTTGCTTTGAAGCACAGGAGCCCCTCCAATCTTATAATTTATGTTTATGTATACGCATCAGGAGCAACAGCGTTCTATCTTATTTTAAAAGAATGCTGTATATCAATTTGCCTGATTCTATCTTTATAACCGAATTAGGAGAGATTGATTCACTACTGGTGAGACTTGCCGCCAGGTTCAAGCTGCAGGCAGAGTGGTAATATCGCAATAACAGGAGGGATGTTAGATGCCTACATTGGTACTCGGGATTTTTGGCCATCGGAGCGATGCTGCACTGGCGATTGAGGAATTGAAAGAGAATGGGATCAAAACGAAGAATATATCTGCAGTCACGAAGCAGAAAAATACGCTGGAGATCATCAGCCATGATACCGGAATTGGTGCTGCCCAGACCGGAGAAGGCAATGAGGGCTTGTTCGGTACAGCCCGTGGGTTAGGAGTGGGGCTCGACATGCTGGCCGATACCGCTGTAGCTGCGGGTCCGGCTGCACGCAAACTGGCTGGAGCCGATATTGAGACGGATGGTCTTACTGTAAGTCTGATCGGTATTGGCATTCCGCAGGAGGATGCGGAGGCTTATGCCAGGCATGCCGATATGGAACATATTATAGTCATTGTCTTCCTCGATGAGGAGGAGCAGCGTGAGAAGGTGGATTCTATATTCGCCAAGCATCAGGTTCTGCCATTGAGCACAGGTTTATAGGGATTTCGCAAATTAGCTTGTATGAGCATTTAATAAGCAAAAGAATATATCAACGCGGCCGGCGGGATTTTCGTCTGGCTGCTTTTTTTTTTCGTGATTGTACGAATAGAATAGGGTCCACTTCAAAGCCTGCCTGTCCTCCGGTTTCTTTGGTGACCTGTTTTGCTTTGACCAGGGAGAGAAAAGCAAATATTTCACCTAATGCCCCAAAACCTGCGGCAATGATTGCATAGTCTTCTGCACTGAGTTCTTCAGCTTCTGCAGGGGAGGATTTGCCCGCACCTCCGCTAGTGTTATTGTTGTTACCGCCTGTATAGCCGGATCTATAGTTATTGTTGTTATAGGCCATCTCCTGTTCACCCGCTTTTCCCCATATGTAATATAAAATATGTCGCTGACCGCGTTTGTGAAATAGGCGTTCGGGTGGTTATTTGCTGCAGCCGTTATTTGCCCCTTTCAGGATGAAATGAGCAGAGATGAGCATCCATGCAGCCAATCGATCAGCGGATAACGGAAAAAGCCACTGTATAAGGGATATTATAAGCTTTTTCCTTAAAAATAAGCGAATAAAAAAGCACTTTACAGTTTATGAAAACGCTGTTACAATCATAAATGAGCATAAATGATCAATATCAGTCACGATTGAGTTTTTATTCGAATTTAATTAACAATAATCCCGAACGCAAATAGACGATTGTGTATAAAAGGTATCCGGCAGCAGGTGCTGCAAGTCCGAGGAGTGAAGCGCATGTTTGAAGAAGAACGGAAGCTGAGTATTCTGCAGTTTATTGAGAACCATACAAGAGCATCGGTTCAGGAGCTATCCCAGGAGCTGTCCGTCTCAGAATCAACGGTCCGCCGCGATCTCAAGGAGCTTGAGGAAGCCCGTTTATTGAAACGTACACACGGTGGGGCAGTGTCCCTTCAGAGTGTAAACTTTGAAGCGGCTGTTCCGGATAAGGAAGACCGGTTCCTTGATGAGAAGCTGCGGATTGCCCGCAAAGCCGTGGAGATGATTGAGGAAGGCGATGCTATTCTTCTGGACGGGGGCACGACTACTTTGCAGATTGCCCGGGCGCTGAAATCGTTCCGCAATCTCAAAGTCATCACCAACTCGATTATGGCGCTTAATGAGCTGAAGGACAGCCGCCATATCGAAGTTTCGATTACAGGCGGAATGCTGCGGCCGGACACGATGGCTTTTGTCGGACCGATGACAGAACGCTCACTGGATATGGTACGGGTAGACAAAGCATTTCTTGGGACTAACGGGCTGGATATAAGAGAGGGCATCACGACTCCGAATATGCTGGAAGCCGCAACCAAGCGCAAAATGATCTCTGTCGCGAAGCAGACCATCCTGCTCGCAGACCATAGCAAGATCGGGCAAATCTCGTTCTGCAAAGTGGCTGATCTGCAGGAGATGGATCACTGCATTCTCGATACGGATACGCCGGATAACTTCCGCCGGGAGCTGGAGAAGATGGACGTTGATTATACGATAGTGTGAATGTGATAAGAAGACAAACATGATAAATGAGGGATGAATGATGATTTATACCGTGACGCTTAATCCTTCCGTCGATTATATCGTGGAGGTTGAAGAGTTTACTATAGGCGGGTTAAACCGGATGAAACGGGATATGAAGCTGCCAGGAGGGAAGGGAATCAATGTATCCCGTGTGCTGAAGCAGCTGGGGGTAGAGAATACCGCGACCGGTTTTCTGGGCGGTTTTACAGGGGGATATATTGAACAGTGGCTGGGCCAGGAGAAGATCGCAAGTGATTTCGTTCATATAGCCGATGATACCCGGATCAATATCAAGCTTAAGGCCGGGGAAGAGACAGAAATTAACGGAGCCGGACCGGAGATTGCGGAGTCCGAGACAGCTTCTCTGCTGCGCAAGCTGGATGCCCTGAAGCAGGGCGATATTGTTATTCTGTCAGGAAGTACTCCACCGTCGCTTGGCGGAGATTTCTATAGCAGGCTGATTGCGGTATGCAAGCAGAAGGGGGCGGAGTTTGTAATTGATACAACAGGGCAGGCGCTTACAGACGCGCTGGCTCACGGACCGCTGCTTGTCAAACCGAATCATCATGAGCTGGCAGAGCTGTTCGGCACTCAGATCAGCACCAGGGAGGAGATTATCACCTACGGACGCAAGCTGCTGGAGGGCGGCGCCAGGCATGTGCTGGTATCGATGGCCGGTGAAGGCGCATTGTTTATTTCGGAGCAAGGTGTTTACCATGCCGCTGCGCCTGCGGGCCGGGTGAGAAATTCAGTAGGCGCAGGAGATTCCATGATCGCCGGGTTTGTGGGGACCTTGTCGCTTACCGGAGGAGATGTGCTGGAGGCTTTCCGTGCCGGCGTCGCCTCAGGAAGCGCAACGGCATTCTCTGACGATCTGGCGGACAGACAGAAGATAGAACAGCTTCGGCCGCTCGTTGTAATTTCCCAGCTGTAAACAACATAACGAAAGATTTTAAGTAAACCGGGGAGTTGAGATTAATGAAAATTACAGATTTGATGATACAGGAAACTATGATTATGGAGCTGCAGGCTACGACGAAGGAAGCGGCGATCGACGAACTGATTGCCAGCCTCGCGGCCAGCGGACGCATTAATGACGTGAAGCTGTTCAAAGAAAAGATTCTGGACCGTGAAGCCCAGTCCAGCACAGGAATCGGCGGAGGCATCGCGATGCCTCATGCCAAGACCAAAGCCGTGAAGGAAGCGACGGTTGTATTCGCCAAGAGCAGTGCCGGACTCGATTTTACCTCACTGGATGAAGCGCCGGCGCATTTATTCTTCATGATTGCAGCGCCGGACGGAGCTGGAAATATGCACCTGCGCACACTGGCTGCGTTATCAAGGCTGCTCATTGAAAGCGAATTCATCGAACAGCTTATGGGTGCCAAGACTCCTGCTGAAGTAACCCGCTTGTTTGATGCCAAGCAAGCTGAGGCCGAAGCTAAGGCAGAAGCGGAAGCTAAGGCGGCAGCAGAGAAAGAGGCTCTCAAGAAGGCAGCACCGCAGGCTGCAGAACCTGCACGCATGATCACCGGGAACCCGGATTCGCAGAGCTTTGTTGTTGCTGTGACCGCATGTCCTACTGGAATCGCTCATACCTTTATGGCTGAGGATGCCCTGAAGAAGAAAGCCAAGGAGATGGGGGTTAACATCCGTGTCGAAACCAACGGCTCGGAAGGTGCGCAGAATGTGCTGACTGCGGATGAAATTGCCCGGGCGAGCGGTGTTATTATCGCTGCTGACAAGAACGTGGAGATGGACCGCTTCAACGGCAAGCCAGTCCTTCAGCGTCCGGTAAGCGATGGAATCCGCAAGTCAGAGGAATTGATCCGCATCGCGGTCCAAGGCAATGCGCCAATCTACCACAGCTCCGGCCGTAACGAGGCTGGTGCAGCATCAGCGAAGTCCGGTACGATTGGAAGCAAGATCTACAAGGATCTGATGAACGGGATATCCCATATGCTGCCGTTCGTAGTCGGCGGCGGGATCCTGCTGGCGATATCATTCCTTATCGAGCAGGTAGCCAGTGTCGATAACCCGCTGGTGAAGCTGCTGCAGACGATCGGCGGCGGAGACGGGGCGTTCCACTTCCTGATTCCGATTCTTGCCGGCTTTATCGCACTTAGCATCGGCGACCGCCCGGCACTCATGCCTGGTATGGTCGGCGGGATCATGGCCCTGAATGCCAATGCGGGCTTCCTCGGCGGCCTGGCTGCCGGATTCCTGGCCGGTTATGTCGTTATTATGCTCCGCAAAGCATTCTCTGGTCTGCCGCGTACCCTTGACGGTCTGAAACCGATTCTCCTGTATCCGGTATTCAGTTTGCTTATTACCGGCGCAGTCATGTTCTATCTGTTCAATCCGGTCTTCAGCTGGATCAATGAAGGTATGATTGATGCACTTAACCATCTGGGTACAGGCAACAAAGTACTGTTGGGATTGGTGCTTGGCGGTATGATGGCCATCGATATGGGCGGTCCATTCAATAAAGCGGCATACACTTTTGCTATCGGCGTATTCACTTCAAGCGGGAATACGAACGGGCTGATGATGGCCGCTGTTATGGCCGGAGGGATGGTGCCTCCGCTGGCAATCGCCCTGGCCACTACGTTCTTCAAGCATAAATTCTCGGATACCGAACGTAAGTCCGGTTTGACCAACTACGTGCTGGGCTTGTCATTCATAACGGAAGGGGCGATTCCCTTCGCTGCTGCAGATCCGCTGCGTGTACTCACTTCCTGTATCGTGGGTTCAGCCGTAGCCGGCGGACTTACCCAGCTGTGGAATATCAATGTCCCTGCGCCGCATGGAGGCGTGTTCGTAGCCTTCTTATCCAGCAACGCGCTGCTGTTCCTGCTGGCCGTCCTGATCGGCTCCGTCATTTCCGGGCTGATGCTGGGCCTCTGGAAGAAGCCGCTTGCGGTTAAGTAACTTAATCATTTCTATCCTGAACCGTCCGGGAGCAGAGCAGCATTCTGCTTTCGGACGGTTTCTTTGTCTGCACGCTCCATTTTTTTGTTGTATTTCGGTATAATTAAAAATATATATAAGAGAAGGCAAAGGAGAATGCGAAATGATTCTGCACAGAGGGGAAGTCTTGTTTCGTCAGGGCGACGGCGGCCAGAACCTGTACCGGGTGAAGAGCGGACTGTTTAAGGTGACAAGACTGCATGAGAACGGGAACATGGTGCTGTTCAACCTGCTGTATCCGGGTGAGACAGTTCCCCATCATTCCCTCATTTCGCCGAAGGAGGCGCATGGAACAGCGGTGGCCATGATGAAAAGCGAGGTCGAGCTCATTCCCGCTGCGGAATGGTACCGTGAGCTGCGGGAGGACCCTGAGAAGGTGATGGAGATCGCCCTTCTGCTCCAGGAGAAGGTGCGGTTTATGCAGACACGGCTCGACCATCTTACAGTCGGAACGCCCGGGGAGCGGATGGCGCTGCTTACCCGCTGGCTGAACGAATACTCACATGGCGCACAGCTGACAGACCTGCTGACACAGGAAGAGATCGGGCAATTAATTGGTGTACGCCGGGAAACGGTCAACCGTTTGTTGCGGAATCAGGGCTGATTGCTTATTTTTAATGGAAACTGTTTAGACTGCCCCTTCCGCGTGGTATAATCTATTCAGAACATATCAAACTAAAGAAAGGATCAGGATACCATGTGTCCCCGAAGGACGATTCCCCAAAGGACGATTTGGAAACGTTATGATCTGTCTTATACTTAGCTTCCCTGTAGAATGTGCGCGAACCGTTATTAATTGACAAACGCCACCTCTACGAGGGAAGGGAGTATTGTATGCGAAGGAGCAACACCTCCGGTTTAACCCGTCGTAGAGGCTGGTGGGACGTCTAGCCGCCATAAACGATAAGGGGAGACCGAGTAATGAGGAAACAAGACAGTGGCATGAGTTTGCCGCTCCGACTAGCTGTTATTTTGTCCGGAACACTATTGCTTGCATTTACGTATTATCACATTAATTATCAGAACCATTTGACCGAAGGCGGATTTGTAGGATTATCGCTGCTCGGCAAATATGTACTAGGGATTTCACCATCACTATCGATCCTGATCTTAGACATTCCAGTGCTCTTAATTGCAATCATCTTCAAAGGAAAATCGTTCGTTGTGAACACCTTCATTTCTGTAGTGGCCTTCACGGTATTCTACGGACTTATGGAACGCTATTCCGGATGGGTTATTGATCTGCAGGATAACTTGCCGCTCGCGGCGCTGTTGTCCGGTGTACTGACAGGTCTAGGAGCGGGAATGGTCCTGCGAGGTGGCGGGGCAAGCGGCGGTGACGATATTTTGTCGCTATTGATTAGTGAATGGAAAGGAATTAAGGTAGGAACCGTATTTATCCTGATGGATGTAATTGTTCTGGCATTGTCCCTCTTCTATATGCCGTTAAGAGAAACGTTGTACACAGTGATGGCTGTAGTTGTGGCCGGTTATGTGATTACTTTTACAACCTCTCTGGGCAGACCGAAGCTGGCCAAAGCTCCGAAGATTCAGCCCGCACTGGGCAAGCCGCAGGATGGCACGGTAATGAACAATGCAATGTGAACCCCGTATACGGGGATGATTAAAGGTCAGCGGACTTAAGTCCGGCTGGTCTTTTTTTTTGAGAAATCCTGCACAGAATACAACATTCCGCCTGTTATATTGACCGTAAACCGGATATTGTTGTATGAAATGCAGCATTCTGCCCCCTCCAAGCCGATTAATGAGACAATTCTTGTATTTCATACAACAATCCGTCTGCATACCCGGTATTAGTGAATTGAAGTTGTAATATCTGCAATAATTTTGCATATGATCATTCCGTTAATTGGATTTCGGTATTGGGGTGCTTTTTCGTCTTTGTTATAGTTCGGACATTGCCACCCAGGGTACTGAAACCGCCAGACGGGAACGCGCGTATATATTTCATTCAATCTGCAAGGCCTCAAGGACATGCTATGCCCAGAATGTAAAAGGAGGATGTAAGGAATGAGTGCTCACGAAATTGACTATGCGATTATGGGTGAGGAAATTCAATGTGTTGAGGTGCAGCTGGACCCGGGGGAGAGCGTGATTGCCGAAGCGGGCAGCTTCATGATGATGGACCCGGAGATTACGATGGAGACGATCTTTGGTGACGGAAGCGGGAGCTCGCGGGGCGGCGGCGGGCTGATGGGCATGCTGAAGGGAGCAGGCAAACGGCTGCTGACCGGGGAGAGCCTGTTCATGACCGTCTTCACGCACAGCGGGGGTTATGGACGGAAGAGTGTAACCTTTGCCGCCCCGTACCCGGGCAAAATTATCCCGCTGGATCTTCAGCAATACGGCGGTAAAATCATCTGCCAGAAGGATTCCTTCCTCTGCGCAGCCAAGGGCGTGTCGATCGGCATTGAATTCCAGCGCAGGCTGGGGGCGGGCTTCTTCGGCGGTGAGGGCTTCATCATGCAAAAGCTCGAAGGAGACGGACTCTCCTTCGTTCACTCCGGAGGTCATGTGCTGGAGCGGACGCTGCTGCCTGGAGAGACCATCAAGCTCGATACCGGCTGTCTCGTCGCGATGACCTCCTCGGTAGATTATAATATCGAGATGGTCAAAGGTGTGAAAACTGCGCTCTTCGGCGGCGAAGGCCTGTTCTTCGCCACCCTGCGCGGACCGGGCAAGGTATGGGTACAGTCACTGCCGTTCAGCCGGATGGCGGACCGGATTCTGTCCGCAGCCGGACCTTCCGGGCGCAAGGAAGAGGGCAGCATCCTCGGCGGTCTGGGCAATCTGCTGGACGGCAAGTAAATAGAGCGGTAATGAAATAAGCAGGCATTTCAAATTCAACCGTAACAATTGGCCGCCTCGCCGGATTTCCTGGAATGCAGCCGCAACCTCGCCAGGTTCTCCGGTATGTGCAGCCGCCGCCTCACCGGATTCCCGGGAGGCGGCTGTTTGGTCTGTTGAGGGAAGCGGACTGAGATTCCCCTATTTCGCGAATAAGCCTTCTTTTACGGCTGAAACGGACTGAGATTCCGTTATCTTGCTCTTTTTAGCTCAAAATGAGGGATAACCGCACCCATAACGGAATCTGAGTCCGCTTGCCCCGTGAAATCACCAGATTTGCACAAATAGCGGAATTTCAGTCCTCCTCACATGCTGATGAGTTATGAAGACCCCGCAACATTGTTTCTCGAATGCTATACCGGCTAATTCTTCACCGCAGACAGCAGCAGGAACATCGGGCGGCGGGTTTCCTCCTGCCAGGCGGCATTGTTCTCCAGCATATCCGCAGTCGGCTGCAGCTCGGAGATCCGGGTCAGGCTGAAGCCGCATTCGATCAGCGTATTAATGTAGGTGGCGGCATTACGGTGGTATTTGGTGACTTCATGATCGAGGAAACTAGCCTGCCTCGGCCCTTCGAGATGATAATTGTCAACAGGCCAATGCTGCTTCCCGCCTTCAGGGCTGTAATGCCAATCCTGCGCGGCGAGCGCGGTGAAGATGGGATGCTCGACCGAGAACACGAAGGCTCCGCCAGGCTTCAGGCAATAGTAGACCTGGCGGCAGAGGCTGGCGAAATCCTCTACATAGTGAATGGCAAGTGAACTGATGACTGTATCAAATTCATCCGCACCGAAAGCGGCATCTTCAATTGCCAGCTGGAGGTATTCAATCTTCGGATCGCGGGTCATTGCCCTGGCCCGCTCCAGCATATTCGCAGAAAGATCGATGCCCACGACAGAGACAGCCCCCTGCTCACGGGCATACCGGCAGTGCCAGCCGAAGCCGCAGCCCAGATCCAGTACCCGCTGACCCTGCAGGTCAGGCAGCAGCGTGCGGAAGGTCCCCCATTCTCCGGCAGCCTCAAGCCCGCCTGTGGAGCGGGGCATCAGGCTGTAATTTTCAAAAAAACTGGCCTCATCATATTTGTTTTGCTTCATCTGGCGTACCTCCGTAACGGATTTTGAGCCCGTGATTTCTCGGAACAGGAATTGCATCTGCATACAGGCTTCCCGGAAAGTATACCGCAGATTTGACTGAAAGGCAGGTACTGTATATATTATGGGGCAAACCCCTTAGACTATTAAGGCGGCAACCGGAGGGCTACGATGTTCAAAATATTTATTATTGAGGATGACAAGGGACTGGTAACCCTGCTCCAGGACTACTTACATAAGTTTGGATACGAAACACGGGCGGTGCATGATTTTGAAGCAGTACGGACCGAGTTCGAGGCGTTTGCCCCGCAGCTGGTGCTGCTGGATGTGAACCTGCCCAAATTCGACGGATATTATTGGTGCCGCCAGATCCGCTCGGTCTCGACTTGTCCCATTCTGTTCATCTCCGCACGCGACGGGAAGATGGATCAGGTCATGGCGCTGGAGAATGGAGCGGATGATTATATTACGAAACCTTTTGATTACGAGATTGCTATGGCCAAAATCAAAAGTCATCTGCGCCGCGCCTACGGCTCCTACGCCGGGGGCGGCACTGAACGCAGCCTCACAGTTTCGGGACTGATGCTGGATGTAGAACGCCTGATTCTCACGCGGGGTGGAGACAGAATCGATCTCAGCCATACCGAGGCCAAGATTCTCGATGAACTGATGCAGAAATCCGGTACCATTGTTACGCGGGACCGGCTGCTGGAGAAGATTTGGGATACCGAAGCTTTTGTGGATGACAATACGCTTAACGTCTATGTGACCCGGGTGCGCAAGAAGCTTGCTGCTCTGGGTATTATGGAGGGACTGCAGACGGTGCGCGGTCAAGGATACAGGCTCACCGGGAATTGGGAGGAGGGGTAACATGAAGCTGTTCATGCGGGAACAGACGCCTTTGATCATAGTCTATCTGGCTCAGCTTATGATGATCACGCTGGTCTACCGGCTGGACGGGGGCAGCGGAGTCACGGTGAGCCTGTATGCGGCGCTGCTCAGTACGATTCTGCTGCTGGGTTATCTTGCCTACCGCTATCTCGCAAACCGTACATTCTATGAGCGGCTTATGACGGTACCGGCGTCGCTGGAGGATTCCGGCGGGCCGGCGCAGAACACGCCGCTGGCCGCGAGTCTGCGCATGCTGCTGGCACAGCAGTTCCGGCTGTACCAGAACGACCTGCACAATTACCGCCATAAACTGGAGGAGCATATCCACTTCATCAACCAGTGGGTGCATGGCATGAAGACGCCGCTCTCAGTAATCCATCTGATTATTCAGGATAAGGACGGCTCTCCGTTCACAGCTATCGGCGATGAGCTGGACCGGCTGAAGAAAGGGCTGGAAACTGTACTTTACACCGCCCGGCTGGATACTTTCGAGCATGATTTCTACGTGGAGCGTCTGGACCTTGGTGCAGTGGTGCGGAGTGTAACGTCGGAGCAGAAGCGGCTGTTCATCCGCAAGCGGGTGTTTCCGGTTATTTCCGTGGAGAGCGGTATTTCAATTACCTCGGACGAGAAATGGCTGTCATTCGTACTGACCCAGCTGATAACCAATGCCCTGCGCTATACAGTGGAGGAGGGGAAGTTTGTGCATTTCCACGGGTATCTCCAGGAGCAGGGCAGGGCTGTGCTGGAGGTGCGCGATGAAGGCGTGGGCATCCCTCCGGGTGACCTGCCGCGGGTATTCGATCCTTATTTTACCGGCGTCAACGGGCGCAGCTTTCAGGAATCCACCGGCATGGGCCTGTATCTGGTGAAGCAGATCTGCGGCAAGCTGGAGCATGAGGTGGAGATAACCTCTGAGGTGGGCAAGGGGACGACAGTGCGGATTGTTTTTTGACACAGGGGGCGGCGGTGCTGCCTATTTACTGCTTGCCCGGTAGCGGATAATCAGGAGGACGACCGTGGTCACAACCGCCATCGACAGGGAATTGGTGATCAGAAAAGCAAGCCCAACCCCGTGGGCGGCCAGATTAACCGCATAGGCCTCCATCAAGGCAATGCCCAGAAGCATCAGCAGGTAGGATTTCAAGCTAAGGTCTGTGACAGACCGGGTCTTGATAATTTGCAGAATTTGTGGAATCCAGCCTACAGAGAGAATGATACCGCCAATCAGCTGCATTACCGTGAATAACATGCGTGCACCCTCTATTCTTCGTTTAGTACGTTGTATGCACAGGGGGCGGGTGAGGTTCGGTTCATATCAAAAAACCCGGGCGCCCTTATAAGGGACGCCCGGGTTCACTTCACCCGGCAGGCTCTCTGCCCGGGTCTATTGCTGCTTCAGCTGTACAAGCTGTTCCAGCAACTGCTGCGTATCGGCTATAGGAAAGGCCTCCTGTAGCACTTCTTTTACGGTCACCTGTGCACGGTCCACCTTATTCTGACCGATGTCAGTCAAAGAGGTATAGATGCTTCTGCGGTCATCGTCACAGACCTTGCGCTCCAGCGCGCCGCACCCTTTGGCTTCGAACCGGCTGACCAGCCGGGATACAGCGCTCTGGCTCAGCCCGACCATGGACTCAAGCTGCTGCAGCTTCAGCTTCTTCTCAGGTGCCTCGGACAGAAACAGCAGGACGTAGAACTCCTTGAGCGATAACTGATAGTTCTCTGTCAGCTTCGCTTCAAGTGCAGCGGCAACATTCATTTGTATATGAGAGAGTGACAACCAGCTGGTTATCAGGTCATTTGCAGGGGTGTTCTTCATGTCTTCAATCCTCCCGGTGCATGCCATTCATGAATATATATTTCACTTTAGTATATCATCTGGAAGAAGAGAAGGACATCTCAGAGAATGCTGAATTATTTGGCGGCCCGGGGAAAACCGAACTCATACTGCTTGGGAACGCCCGCGTCTTTGCCGAGCACTACACCCGCTTCCAGCGTCCAGTAAGGGTTTCTCAGCATGCCCCGTCCAACCGCTACGAGATCAGCCTCTTCATTGCCGATGACCGCATTGGCGAGTACCGCTTCATCCAGCCGGCCGACGGCAATTACCGGTACATTCAGCTCCTGCTTGATAGCTCTGGCCAGCGGTACCTGATAGGCTGCATGTGTGCCCGGTCTGCCGGCGGCAGCAATCGGACCTTCACCGCCTGCGCTAATGTGGAAGATATCAGCTCCGGCTTCCTTATAAGCTCTGCTGATTTCCAGGCTCTCGGTGATGCCATAGCCGCCTTCAACATATTCCTGCGCGGAAATGCGCATGATCAGCGGCATATCCTCAGGCATTACACTCTTCGCGGCAGCAATCACTTCCCGGCCGAACAGCGTCCGGTCCTGTCCGTACTCATCCGTTCTCTGGTTGGTCAGCGGCGAGTGGAACTGGTGAATCAGATAGCCGTGGGCACCATGCAGCTCAATGACATCGAAGCCGGCCTGGACAGCCCGCTGCACTCCAAGCTTGAATTTGCCCACCATAGCTTTCACTTCTTCCGTAGTCAAGGCATGCGGAGTAGTGGACTTGTCGTCAAAAGGAATAGCGGAAGAGGAGACAGGAAGCACAGCATCCTCGGCCTTGCGTCCGGCATGGGCGACCTGAATCCCCACTTTGGCACCGTAGGCGTGGCTGGCCTCTACGATACGAGCCAGAGCAGGAATCTGTTCATCAGACCAGAGTCCAAGATCATAGTCGGTGATACGGCCATCCGGGTCAACATCAGCCATCTCTATAATAATCAGTCCGGCACCGCCGACTGCACGGCTCACATAATGGTTATAATGCCAGTCTGTAGCGATTCCATCTTTATTGGTGACCGAATACTGGCACATGGGCGGCATAACTACCCGGTTCTTCAGCTTCAGGCTCTTAAGCTCATAGGGGGTAAACAGATCCTTCATTATTCGTCGCGCTCCTTCGTTCAATCTGGAATTGGCATGCGGCAGAAGATGATCAGGTTACAAAATCAGCTCCCGATAATTTAAATGCATGCTCATGCATCTAAATATAAGCTTTTACTTCTGCACTGTCAACTGTCAACTATAACTGTGCTTACAATACTGTAAGGAAGCTGTAAGTTTCAGAAATAGCAGCACGAGTTTACAGTTTGTATAATGTAAGCAATCCAGGTGAAAGAGGAGCGGTAGCCCTTGCCACTATTAGACGTACACAATTTATCCAAAATATATGAAGGCAAGGTATCGATTCACGCGCTGAACCATATCCGGTTCGCTGTGGAGAAGGGGGAATTCGTCGGAATTATGGGCCCGTCCGGCAGCGGCAAAACCACGCTGCTGAATGTCATCGCCACGATTGATGAACCCACCTCGGGCCAGGTGATGATCAGCGGCAGGGATCCGAATCTGCTGGCGCGCAAAGAGAAGGCGCTGTTCCGCCGCAAGGAGCTGGGATTTGTGTTCCAGCATTTCAATCTCCTCGACACACTTACGGTGGAAGAGAATGTAGTACTGCCGCTGACGTTAAGCGGGAGTTCCGTTGCGGAAATGGAGAAGCGGCTGGCTGAAGTAGCCTCCAGGCTGGATATTGCTGAGCTGCTGCACAAACGCACCTATGAAATCTCCGGCGGCCAGATGCAGCGGGTAGCGATTGCCCGGGCGATGATCCACCGCCCTTCACTGATTCTGGCGGATGAACCTACCGGCAGCCTGGATTCCAAGGCATCGGAAGAGGTGATGGGGCTGCTGGCTGAAGTGAATGAAGCCGAAGGAGCGACAGTGCTGATGGTTACGCATGACGCGGTGGCGGCCAGCTTTTGCCACCGGGTGATTTTTATCAAAGACGGACGTTTCTACAGTGAGATGTACCGGGGCAGCAGCAGAGCCGCATTCTTCCAGAATATTATCGACATGCTGTCACTGCTGGGGGGAGCGGGCCATGACCTTTCGGCAATTCGCCTATAGGAATGTAACCCGGAGCAAGCGCAAGTATGCCGCCTACTTCGTCAGCAGTGCTTTTTCGGTGATGATTTTCTTCCTGTGCGCGTTGTTTATCTTTCATCCGGTTATTTCAGGAGATCTGATTCTGGATACCGCAGCCAAGACAATGATGATGGCGGAAGGAATCATCTATGTATTCTGCTCTCTGTTCGTCCTGGTATCAGTGGGCTCCTTCCTGCAGTCCCGCAAGCTGGAGTTCGGGATCCTGCTGATGCATGGCATGACCAAGCAGCAGCTCAACAAGATGGTTTTCCTGGAAAATATGCTGATTGGCGGCTCGGCCATCTTCACCGGCACACTGCTCGGGATGCTGCTCGGCAAGCTGTTCCTGATGATCGGCTCCGCCTTTCTCGGCATCCCTCCGCTGGAGTTTTATTTCAGCTGGCAGGCACCTGTGCTGACCATTATCAGCTTTGCACTGCTGTTCGTGCTGATCTCGCTGTGTACCTTCGTCTTTATCGGCAATGAGTCGCCGCGGGGAATGTTCCAAGGGGGACGTAGAGGAGATGCAGAGCGGCGCGTTCACCGCTGGCAGGCGCTGCTCTCCGCCTTGCTGCTGCTTGGCGGTTATGTGCTGGCAGTGCTGACTACAGCCACCTCGGTTGAGGTGATGATGTTCCCGGTAGTGGCTATCACGGTTGTCGGCACTTACCTGTTCTATACACAGCTAAGCCTATACGTGGTGGAACAGCTGAGAAGATTCCGGCGCTTCTATTGGCAGCGGATGCGGATTATTACCTTCTCGGGCTTATCCTACCGCTGGAAGGATAACGGGCGGATGTTCTTCATGGTGACGATCGTCTCGGCGGTATCCTTCACTTCGGTGGGCGTTTTCGCTTCGATTCATACCCTGTCCCGTGAGCTGAAGCTGGATTATCCCGCAGCCGTAGGCTACGTCGCCAAAGGCGGAGCGGGCAGCTCCACGGCAAGGCAGGATTTGGACGGCATCGAGTCAGAGCTGAAGCAGTTGGGACTAGCGTATGATACCTTGTCGATCCCAGTGAAATATGCCGATGTGGCCTCACAGAGCGGACCGGACCATACCGAACGGCTGCCGCTCATGGCGTATAGTGACTACAGGCTGGCTCTGCAATATGCCGGATTCGATTCCTCTGAACCTCCGCTTGAGGGAAACGACGGTCTGGTGATGATCGGTTCCCAGCGGGACCGCAGCCTGATCAGTGAGCGTGTCAGAGCCACGTATACGCTGGAGCAGGGAACAGATATCCGGGAAATTGGCTACACACAGCATGTGCCCGTTGCCGAATATCTGTTGCCGGAGCTGGACGGGCGGGGCGGAGGGGATTTCAGCGGCCTGGTGGTCAGCGACAGTCTCTATAACTCCATAGTTCCGGTCCAGCAGGACATGTACTATGGCTTTTACATGGAGGATTTCCCCCAGACGTTAGGCATTGCTTCAAGTCTTGCGGACGGCGGCAAGGTCGCCTATGAGCATAAGGCAAATTATGCTGTAGTGGTCAGCGGAACACTGTTTGAGATTCAGCGGACGCTGTACAGTACGATGCTGTTTGCTTCCCTCCTGGTGGGGACCGTCTTCTTCATCGCGGCAGGAAGCTTTCTGTATTTCCGGCTGTACATGGATCTGGAGCATGACCGCTTCCAGTATTCTGCGTTGTCCAAAATGGGCTTCACCGATCAGGAGCAAGACCGCAGCGTCACCCAGCAGCTGGCCCTGATGTTCTTCGTTCCGGTGCTGCTGGCCATTCTGCACAGTGTCTTTGCTTTCATAGCCCTGCAGCGCCTGTTCTATCTGTCGATTGCAGCCGAGACAGGGGCGGTGCTGGCCGGTTATCTGGCAGCCCAGGGAATCTATTTCTTCTTCATCCGCAGCCGTTATTTACGCAATCTCAAGAAAAATCTGCTCTAAACAGGAGGCCCGCATATGCAAACATGGATTACGGAGTTTATGGAGCAGTTCGGATACTTTGGCATCTTTCTGATGCTGGCGCTGGAGAATGTTTTTCCGCCCATTCCCTCAGAGGTCATTCTCCCCTTCGGCGGATTCATGACCACTACGACTGACATGACGATTCCCGGTGTGCTGGTCGCATCGACCGCCGGCTCGCTGCTGGGTGCAGTGATCCTGTACTGGATCGGACGGATGCTGGATGTGGAGAGACTGGAGCGGATCGTAGACCGCTGGGGCGGCCTGCTGCGGATCAGCGGGAAGGATATCCGCAAGGCGGACGCCTGGTTTGACAAATACGGCTACTGGACCGTGCTCTTCTGCCGGATGATTCCGCTGGTACGCAGTCTGATCTCCATCCCCGCAGGGATGTCCGGTATGAAATTCGGCGTATTCATGCTGTTTACAACGATCGGAACGCTGGGCTGGAATGTGCTGCTGGTTCTGCTGGGGGCCGCACTGGGGGAATCCTGGGAAGATATTGCTGGTATTATCGGCACTTATTCCAGTGTCGTATACGCGATTATTGCCGCAGGACTATTGTTGCTCGGATTTCTGTACTACCGTAAAAGACTGAACACCGGCAAGGCACGGGGATAATTTTCATCAACTAAAGGAGGATAACCATGGAGCTTCTGACTATTATCAAAGCAGTAATACTGGGAATTGTAGAAGGACTGACTGAATTTGCTCCGGTATCCTCAACAGGCCATATGATCATCGTGGATGATATGTGGCTTAAATCGCAGGAATTTCTGGGAAAATATACGGCGAACACGTTCAAGGTAGTTATCCAGCTCGGCTCCATCCTTGCTGTAGTGATCATTTTCCGTAACCGGTTCATCGATCTGCTCGGGCTGAAGAAATTCAGCCGCAAGGAACTGACGGTGGTGCCTGAGGGGCAGCCGCAGGCACCTGCCGAAGGCCGTCTGAAGTTAGCCCAGGTGATCGTAGGCCTGATTCCGGCCGGGATATTCGGTTTTCTGTTCGAGGATTACATTGATGAGCATCTGTTTTCCACTTCTACAGTGCTGATCGGACTGGTTGTTGGTGCTGTATTTATGATCTGTGCCGACCGGTTTGCACCCAAAACCATCAAAACAGAGAGTGTTGACCAGATTACATATAGGCAGGCGCTATCGGTCGGATTGATCCAGTGTGTCTCCCTCTGGCCGGGGTTCTCACGGTCCGGCTCGACGATTTCCGGCGGCGTGCTGCTGGGAATGAGCCACCGCGCGGCTGCCGATTTCACCTTCATCATGGCTGTGCCGATTATGGCCGGAGCGAGCCTGATTTCACTGCTGAAGAATTGGCAGTACTTCACGCTGGATGCCCTGCCGTTCTTCATCGCCGGCTTTATTAGCGCCTTCCTCTTCGCGCTTCTGTCCATGCGCTTCTTCCTGAAGCTGATTAACAGAATCAAGCTGCTGCCCTTCGCCATCTACCGGATTATTCTCGCCGGTGTGGTCTATCTGGTCTGGTTCTGAGTCCGTCAGCACGGTTGCCACAGCCGCACCTCCTTCAATGGAGAGTGCGGCTTTAATTATGTTTGTGGGGGAATTTAATTTTGTTATAAGGAATCTGTATAGCCAAACTCCCCGGAATCTGTTGCGGACCGCGGAAAATGTGAAGTAAGATGGCAGCAGATTAAGGACGCAGCACCTAACTTAACCCAAGAGGAGCGGACATAAATGAGCAAAGGGATAAAGACAAGCAGCCTCGGCTATCCGAGAATCGGCAAGAACCGCGAATGGAAAAAGACATTGGAAGCTTACTGGGCCGGGAAAATAGATGAGCAGACTTTCCGCTCGCAGATGGAAGAAATTCAGCTTCAGCATTTGCAGACCCAGCAGCAGGCCGGCATAGAGCTGATTCCGGTGGGCGACTTCACCTTCTATGATCATGTGCTGGATACAGCAGCGATGTTCGGAATTGTACCGGCGCGCTATGGTTATCAGGGCGGAGATATTCCGCTCGACCTGTATTTTTCCATGGCCCGCGGCAATGCGGGAGCTACGGCCTGCGAGATGACCAAATGGTTCAATACGAACTACCATTACATCGTTCCTGAGATTGGCAGCCTGACACCTGTCCTGACAGAGAATAAGCCGCTGGCTGCCTACCGCTTCGCCAAAGAACGGGCAGGCATAGAAGGCAAGCCTGTTATAGTAGGACTCTATACCTTCCTCAAGCTGTCCAAGGGATTCCCGGCTGCCCAAATATCCGCTGTCGCTGCCCGCTTCCTGCCGGTATACGTGCAGCTGCTGCAGGAGCTGCAGCAGGAAGGAGTGGCCTGGGTACAGATCGATGAGCCGGCAATTGTAACGGGCTTAACGGCAGAGGAGATCGCATTGCTTAAGACCATCTATGGAGAGATCGCCGCTTCAGTACCGGGACTTTATGTCATTCTGCAGACGTATTTCGAAGCAGCTGAGCCGCTGGAGGCATTGCTGGAATTGCCGGTGCAAGGCCTTGGACTGGATTTCATCCATGATGGGGGCAAGAACCTGGAGTCCATTGCCCGTCTGGGCTGGCCGAAGGATAAGATCTTGGGTGCCGGAATTATCGACGGACGCAATATCTGGCGTTCGGATATAGATGCCAAGCTGGAGCTGGTTGCCGGGCTGCAGAAATATGTGCCTCAAGAGCAGCTGATCCTCCAGCCCGCCTCGAGCCTGCTGCATGTGCCGGTTACAGTGGAAGGGGAAGACAAGCTGAAACCGGCGGTCAAGAACGCATTAGCCTTCGCCAATGAAAAGCTTGCGGAGCTGGTTCTTATTGCTGCAGCAGCAGACGGGGGGACTGAACGTTATGCAGCGGAGCTGGCCGCGAACCGTGAGGTGCTGGCTGTATTCCGTGCCCTTCCGGAACGCGGGCGTGAGGATGTAGCCGAGCAGGTACGCTCGTTGGAGAAGCTGCCGGACAACCGCAGTCTTCCTTTTGCAGAGCGGGTGAAGGTTCAGCAGGAGAAGTGGCGTCTGCCGCTGCTGCCGACAACCACCATCGGAAGCTTCCCGCAGACGGCTGAGGTCCGCCAGGCCCGGCTGAAGTGGCGCAAGGGGGTATGGACCCAGGAGCGTTATGACGGGTTCATCAAGCGTCAAATCGCTGAGGCCATCACCCTTCAGGAGGAGCTAGGGCTGGATGTGCTGGTACATGGTGAGTTCGAGCGGACGGATATGGTCGAATTCTTCGGAGAGAAGCTGGCCGGTTATCTCTTCACCGGGGGCGGCTGGGTTCAATCGTATGGCTCACGCTGCGTGAAGCCGCCCGTTATCTATGCCGATGTTGCTTTTATCCAGCCAATGACGGTCAAAGAAAGCTTGTATGCCCAGTCGCTGACGAAGCTCCCGGTCAAGGGGATGCTGACGGGGCCGGTCACGATCCTGAACTGGTCCTTTGTCCGCGATGATCTCAGCCGTGAAGCCGTCGCAGGGCAAATCGCACTTGCGCTGCGCCATGAGGTGACAGCCCTGGAAGAGGCGGGCATTGAGATGATCCAGGTCGATGAACCGGCCATCCGCGAAGGCTTGCCGCTGAAGGCGGGAGATCATGAGCATTACCTGAACTGGGCCGTGAAATCGTTCCGGATCGCGACGAACCATGTCAAGGATACGACCCAGGTGCATACGCATATGTGCTATAGCGAATTCAACGACATGATCGGTTCGATCTCGGCGATGGATGCCGATGTCATCTCGATTGAGACCTCCCGCAGCCACGGGGAGCTGATCGTCAGCTTCGAGGAGCAGGAATATGACAAGGGCATCGGACTCGGAGTGTATGATATCCACAGTCCGCGGGTTCCGGTTGTTGAGGAGATGACTTCAGCTATCGAGCGGGCGCTGCGCGCTCTGGATGTGCAGCAGTTCTGGATTAATCCGGACTGCGGATTGAAGACTCGCGGATGGGAAGAGACCACAGCCGCACTGCGTAATATGGTGAAGGCGGCGGTCCTTGTACGGGAGAAGAGCGGGGCAGTCAGCCGGTAAACGTTTTAGCTAATCTGTGGTAGCTGCCTGACATAAATAAATCACTATATCCAGGGTAATCCACTCTGGTTATAGTGATTTATTTTCATTTTTTCGCAAGAAACACTTGATAATAATTATCATTCTTGATAAAATGAGAGAAAGAAAAGAAGGAACCGTGGAGGGTCCCTTCAATATTCTTCAGACATTATTTGCTTTCGAAGGTTTTGCAATCTGTTTCTTCAGACTGAGTAGGTTCTTTCGAGCTGTGGTAAGCAACGAAGATGGACTCAGCTTTGCATTTGTTTTCTTCAGCCCAGTAAGTACAGGAGTTAACTGCACACAATACGTCTTTTGCCATGAGGGTTCACCTCCTCTAATAGTAAGTTGGCATCATAAATCAGTTAGCAATTGAATAGATCTGTCCGGCAAGGTGGAGCTTGTCCGAACAGTACCGTACCCTAATTCCTAGTGAATTGAGGGTATTTGGTGTTTTTTGTCTAATTCAGACACTACAATTGTAACAAATAAAGAGCTATTACGCAAACGGGATCATTCAACTGCTGAGTGGTCCTGTTTGGCATTTTTACCGATATGGGAAAAAACACAAAAAAAGGTTGTCATCCTCCTAATTGTCTGCAACCTTCCAGCTTTTGGAACGTCAAAGGGTATAAGCGCGGAAGAGTTCTATAAATATAACAGCCTTTCGCAATCATACTTTTGGAGGAATGAACATGCGAAAATGGGGTCTGCATTACTTTTTGTGTTTTATTGTTTTGGCAGTGGTTCTGGCGGGCTGCGGTGCGGGGAATAACAATTCCAATTCGGCGGCGGATACAGCAAACAGTGCGATGAATGCTGAATCAGCGGCGGCAGTGGAAGACGGCTCAGCTGCGAGTGTACCGGCGGCGAAGGAAATGACCGAGCAAAGCTTCAACTCCACCACCACGGTGGCTGTGAATGATCAGAATGCGGTGCAACAAGGTGGCGCTGCGAATCCTGCAGTCCCTAATCCGGGAGCAGAGCAGGCGGCAGACGCTACAGCCGGATTCACGGGAACCGATGTGGTGGCAGGGCTGAACAAAAAGCTGATCTATAAGGCTAACCTCAACATGGAGGTAGCCGATTACGGGGCGGCACAGACCGAAGTACGGAATATGATTACACTGGCAGGCGGATATATCATTGAATTCTCAGAGAATATGTCTGAATACGAACAGGGCGGAACCTTCATCCTCAAGGTGCCGGCATCGGGCTTTTCTTCTTTTCTGAACAATCTGGAGAAGGTCAAGCATGAGAAGCTGCAGAGAAGTATTCAGGGGCAGGATGTCTCGGAAGAATACGTGGATCTGGAGTCACGCCTCAAGGCTAAGCAGATGATGGAAACGCAATATATCGATTTTATGAAAAAAGCGACCAAACCGGCAGATCTTGTGCAATTTGCCAACCAGCTTGGTGCAATACAAGAACAAATCGAACAGATCAAAGGCAGAATGCGTTATATCGACCAGAACGTCTCCTTCTCGACTGTGGAGCTTCGCCTCTATCAGACAGAGGAGAGCAATGCCGTCGCGCAGGTGAAGACACAGGGGCCGCTGGGTGAACGGGCTTCGGAGGCGCTGCAGGGCAGCATGAAGGCATTATCTGTGATGTTCCAGTGGCTTGTAGTAGTGCTGGCGGCTGCGCTTCCGGTGCTGATTGTGGCTGCAGTGGTTGTGGCCATCGTGATCTGGGCCCGCAGAATCTATATGCGGCGGGAGCGGGAGCACCTTAATCGGGTACGTCAGGGCAACCGTGAGCAGAACCGTGAGCTGCTGAACCGTGACGTTGAGGCGCCTGTCGCACCAGCTGAAATAGAGAGTGATACTGAGAAAGACAATAAATAAGCAGCTGAATGGTCAGGTTCAGAGTTTGAAGTGATTAAGGGGAAATCGGGCTTTTACAGTCAGTTTGGATTCCGGGAACGGCCTGCCGGGGCACCCGGAATGAGTTTGTTTTTATAAGCGCAATAACAACAAGCATGTAAAAAGCCTCCAAACCCGTTTTTACCGGGCTGGAGGCTTTGTGCTGTAGCGATGACTGACTATGGGTTGATGAGGCGGCCGTTAATCCCCTGCATCAAGCATGCTGAAAAAGAACGCGGTACTCGCCGTAGCCTTCCTTCTCCAAATCTTCTTTGGGGACAAAGCGCAAGGCCGCCGAATTGATGCAGTAGCGCAGTCCGTTTGCACCGGGACCGTCATTAAAGACATGGCCGAGATGGGAATCGGCTGTTTTGCTGCGCACTTCGGTGCGGATCATGAGATGGCTGAGGTCAGTTTTCTCCTTAACCGCATAATCGCGGATCGGACGCATGAAGCTCGGCCAGCCGCAGTCGGAATCGAATTTATCCTGTGAGCTGAACAGGGGTTCGCCGGAAACAATATCCACATATATGCCATCCCCGTGATGATCCCAGAATTCGTTGCGGAAAGGGGACTCGGTAGCGCTGTTCTGCGTAACTTCATACTGCAGCGGAGTCAGGCGCTCCTTCAGGCTTTTTTTGTCTTCCTTGTGGGTCCAGTGGGTCTCGATAAAAGCTTCCCGCCCGGAGCCCTTGCGGTAACGCTTGTAATGGCCGGGATTCTTGTGGTGATAGCCCTGGTGGTATTCTTCGGCAGGATAGAAAGGCTTAGCCGGCAAAATAGGGGTCACAATAGGAGCTGAGAAACGTCCGCTGGCCTGCAGTTCTGCCTTGGATGCTTCAGCCTGCTGCCGCTGCTCTTCGGAGTGAGTAAAGATCGCCGTTCCGTAGGAGGTACCGCGGTCATGGAATTGTCCTCCGGCATCGGTAGGATCTATCTGCTGCCAGAACAGCTCAAGCAGCTTGGTATATGGAAAAATATCCGGATTAAACGTAATCTGCACAGCCTCGACATGTCCGGTCGTTTCCGAGCAGACTTCCTCGTAAGTCGGATTAACGGTATGACCGCCTGTATAGCCGGAGATTACCTCGACAATACCGGGAAGTTCTTCAAACGGGGATACCATACACCAGAAGCACCCTCCGGCGAACGTTGCTTTTTCCGTCTTGACGTTTATAGAATCAGATTGAAATTCACTCATTAATATCCCTCCATCTATAGAATGCAATTAAATAGATCACAATTTATTATAAATCAAATAGCTGCGCTCTGCCAGCTTGATGGGTCCCCCTCAGATTTTAGCGGACCGTGGACACAAGGTGAATCCGGCTGCTGCAAGCACTGCGACATAGAGAATTACAGCAATGGCTGCGCTGCGAGGATGCTGGAACATCTGGCCGCCAAGGAAGGCGTACAGGGTAATTCCAGGGATTTTACCAATACCGGTTGCGGCAAGATAACTCCAGAAAGGCAGTCCGGCAGCGCCTGCGTAGATATTCACGGCCATTTGCGGAATTACAGGTGCCAGCCGGGCGAGAACTACAGAGGCAAACGGACGCCGCTGCACAGCACCGGTGAATTTATCCAGCGCTGAAATTGACTTCAGATAAGTCATGGATTTGCTCTGGAACATATATTTAACCAGACCATACACGATTGCTGCAGCCAATGTGGTTGCGGTCCAGCATATTACAGCGCCTGCCAGACTTCCATACGCATAACCGAACAGGCCGATGATCAGCTTGTAGGGAAGTACCGGAAACAAGGCCAGTACAGTGGCTGCAAGCATGGACAGAAACAGGTTATGGTCCTCTTTGAGCCAGGCCAGAATATCATACCTGTAGATAAACGCGAGGATTATGCACGAAACATATAGAATTACTGTCAGCCATTTTCTCATTTTACTATGCCCTTTCTTCACTCCATACATTTCATCATACTGAAAAAAAAGTGATTATTGAAGCAAAGATCATTGTCCCCGCCGCTTGTCACGGTATAATACACCTATAAGGGATAGAAATCCCCCAATATTTAAGGGAGATACCTCAATGAATATACCTGTACGCAAAAGAGTGGCATTAATTGGCATCGGTGATATTGCCCGTAAAGTCTATCTGCCGCTGCTCTCCCGTCATGATCAGGCGGAAATTGTAGGGGTACTCAGCCATTCATCTGCGACGGTACAGCGGGCCGTTCAGACTTATCGTCTTCAGAAAGGGACAACAGACCTGAATGAGCTGTTATCCTGGGATCTTGATGCTGTATTCGTGCATAGTCCAACACCTACACATTATGAACTTGTTACCCGTTGCCTGGAGCATGGGGTGTCCGTATATGTGGACAAGCCGCTGTCTTATGATCTGGAAGAATCCCGGCGGATGGCTGAGCTCGCAGAGATCAAGGGACTGCTGCTGGGGGTTGGCTTCAACCGCCGCTATGCTCCGATGTATATGGCGGCCAAGTCCTGGCTGCTGAAAGCCGGAGGCATTAGCCAATGCAGCGCAATCAAGCACCGGACGAAGCTGCAGCAGGGTACAAGCCATGAAACCATTCATGATGATCTGATCCATATGCTGGATCTGCTGCTATGGCTGTGCGGCGGCGATTATGAATTGCTTCACAGCAGCCTGAAGACAGATACAGAAGACAGATTGCTGCAGTCAATGGGGCAGCTGGACTGGAAGAGCGGAGCAACCGGAATATACAGTATGGTGCGCGATGCCGGTGCTGATCTGGAGAAGCTGGAGCTGCACGGAAGCGGCAGATCGGTCGAAGTGACAGATATGGAACGGGCGACATTATATGAGCAGGGTTCCCTGCCGCGCACGCAGAATTTCGGCAGCTGGGACACTATACTGGAGCGCAGAGGTTTCAGCGGAGCCGTCAGCCATTACCTGAGTAATATTGCGACCCCGGAGCAATGCGGGATTTCCGCTTCAGCCGTACTGCCAAGCCATGAGCTGGCAGCGAAGCTCGGCCGTTGACAGAACAGATTAGCAGCAGAGAGGAGAACAACATGGAGGATCAGGATTACGGCAAGTCAATGGAAGAGAGAATCATCGAGAGCTACAAACGGGATGAGGAAATGATGATTCTGGTGTTTGCCCAGTGGTGTGTGAATAACAGGCTGGACCCGCATGCCCTTTATTTGCAGGCTTATCCGCAGCAGGAGGGTAATCAGGCGCTCAGCAGAGCGCTGGCACTGACTGTATCTGAGGAAGAAGCCGGATTTATCTCCGATGATACCGTACTCGGTGTGCTGTCACTGTATAGTAATGACGACCTCGCCTACGTAGTAACCGAAGCGATTCATCAGCGGGAGCAGAAAGCAGACACAAGCGATTGACAACGGAGATATAATAGTTATGGTTAATGAACTTTTTTTTGGTAAACGATGTTCATTACAGAATAAATGTGGTAAAATTATATATACTAACTAATAGTAAGCTTCACAAGTGAGAGGTGAAAAACAATGGAAGAACATCAACTGACGATGTGCCCGAGATTTGAGACGGCCTTTTCGTTTTTAGGCAAACGTTGGAATGGACTTATTATTCAGACATTGATGAGCGGCCCCAAGCGGTTCAAGGATATTTCCGGACTGATTCCGACAATGAGCGATAAGATGCTGTCCGAGCGTATGAAGGATCTGGAATGTGAAGGCATTCTGGTACGTCATGTATACCCGGAAACACCGGTGCGCATTGAGTATGAATTAACGGTCAAAGGCCGGGCGCTTGAGCCGGTCATGCAGCAAATTCAATCCTGGGCCGAGAGCTGGGTTGAGTAGTTTACGATTCTTTATCCTAATGACAGCCCCTTGCCGGATTCCGGTTTAAGGGGCTTTTGCTTCGGTTCTGCTAAATAAAGCTTGCACTGTGTCCAAACCTGTGTAATATAATAGAACAAACTAAACTTACGGATGCGTGGAAGCGTTAACAAAACTAGGAAAAGCCCAAGAGCCTGTGAATAAGGCTGCTGCCGTATGCTTTCGAAGCAAGTTTTGCCGTAGTGGACTCTTATGAAGTAACGCTCACAAAACTTTTAGGAGGCGAGGATCATGACCATCACCTTGTTTTCCCGGGAAATAGCCTATGGAAAAAAGGATGTCGCTGAACTGGAGGCCGCTTCAATTAGAGTGCAGCTGATTTATGACAAGGTGTTGTTCATGCTTCATGGCCATCTGCCCGCCTCGTTATGGGATGCTTGGATTGGTGTGCCCTATGAGATCATATCTTCTCTATATAAAGGAGACAATGATAGCGGCAGCGTGTTTCAGAAATGGATTCAAAGTCCGTCCGGCTGGAAATGCATCGGCTGTGAACGGCATTGTCTGGAGCCTGTTGCGGCTGCGGATAGCGATACCACAGGCCCTCAGCGCCGCTTCACCTTTCATAACGGTATTAGTCAGAGCATGATGCTGCAGGCGGTGATCTGGTCGATGTATGAAAATACTCTGCTGCTTCAGCCATACCTGGGAGAAGAGGCTTTTCTGAATGAAGATGATCTGGAGCTTATTTCTGTATATTTCGTGCCCACCTATCTGACGCAGACCCCGTTGATTGAAATGAACAAACAAGCCAAAGAATATAAAGACAAGAATATCAGAGTCTATCAGGAATGGATCGCTGCTCCGGATCTGGTGCTGCAGTGGAATGGCGGACTGACGGAAGGCAGATGGATGACCGGGGTGTATGTGGACCATTCGCGGTTCGCCGGGCTTGGCCCCTATCTGAAAGATGCGCAAGGCAAGCGGACCTATATGCAGGCGACTGTTCAATGAAATCATATCGTTACTACTTTGGGAAACACCTCTTTTGGGGTGTTTTTTGATGTGAGGGGGTGCTGCTATTATAATGCTGAAACCCTGGATGCGGCAGCACTTTGGGAATGATTAAGATTCCTTAGGAATCCGTTATGAGTGCTTACACCTCATCCCGGTTGTTCCTTCTTCTAATATTTAACATTATGTCCACTATACTTTACACTGCGTTTGATTTCTAATCTTCTCGTTCATTAAAATTTGTTATATTCAGTGCGTACAATCACTAGTCTGGCCTTCTGCCGGTGTTAAGGTGTAAAGGTGATCAGCAACAGTAACCTAAACCCATAACATGAGGAGGGGCCACTATGGCGTCCAATCAATTAAAAGATATAAACATTCAACCAGGTTTCACTTCTGAGGAAATGGTCAGAGACATTGTCCTGCAGTTTCCCAAGGCTGCGGATTATTTCAAGTCTAAGCGGATTGATTTCTGCTGTGGAGGTGCGAAGCCGCTGGCTGAAGCTGCTGCCGAGAAGGGGCTTGATCCGGAAGCAATGGTTCAGGAGCTGAATAAGCTGCAGGAGGAGCATCCGGTGCTGGAAGAGGATACAGCCTGGAACGAGGCTTCTTCCGAAGAGCTGGTGAATTATATTGTGAACAAGCATCACCGCTACCTGCGTGAAGAGCTTCCGTTAATCAGCCAGAATGTAACCAAAGTCTTCCGCGTTCACGGCGAGGATTCTCCGCATCTGGGCGAGATGCACCGTCTGTTCAACCTGCTGCGTGAAGAGCTGCTTCAGCATACCGCGAAGGAAGAAGAGTCAGAATTCCCTAAAATGCTGGCGTACACACAGAATCCGAGTGAAGAAGGCCTGTCTGAGCTGCGCGGACTGCTGACTAATCTGGAAGCCGAGCATGATGGTGCGGGTGAAATTCTGCGCGAACTCCGCAGAGTTACCAATGACTATACACCACCAGCACATGCCTGCACGACTTACCGATTAACTTATGCCCGTCTTGAAGAGCTGGAAGGCATGACCTTCGAGCATGTGCATCTGGAGAACAACATCCTGTTCCTGCGTTATCAATAAGATGCGCGGCTTTCTGAAAAGTCCTTCCGGGGACTTTTTTGCGTATAACAGAAATAATTTGAGAACAAGTCCTCTATGCGTTATCCTTAAAGAGTCAGGGATAATACATAAGAAGGCGGTGCCTTGGAATGTCCGCGAAATGGATGTGGCGCTTGCTGCTGAGCTTTGTTGTTATAATCTCAGCCAGCGGCTGCAGCTCGGTTCTGGGGCCGGGAGACAACGGCGGCAGTGCCGGAAGCACAGGATTATCATTGTCAATCCTCGTGGGTGAACGTGAAATGGCCGGAACCTCCGGCAGACTGCTTAGTGAAGCCTATACTGAAGGTAATTCCATCATAGAGCTGCTGAGAAAGAGCGGCATCGTTACTTTTGCAGCAGACGGCTATAGTATTCTTGAGGTTAATAAGGTTGCGCTTAGTCAGGATATGGTGTGGGAAGTACAGGTGAACGGCAAGAAGCTTACAGACTGGAACAGTAAAATTGAGACCGGGGCGGCTATCATCTTTGCGGCAAAGCCGGCCGCAGCCGGGGCTGTATTTCAGCCGGTGCTCCTCACGGTGAACGGCGGAAGCGAGCAGCCTGAGCTGACACATTCGCATGTGCTGTCTTATACGGAAGATATGTCAGTAAGGGGGCTTATGAAGAACAGCGGGATGATTAAGCTTGCTGAAGATAACAAAACAGTTCTTGCCGTAATGGATTATACACCGCTCAGCAGTGAAGAATGGAAGCTGAAGGTTAACGACAAGGGTCTGCTGGGCAATGGAGTGGATATGAAGCTCAGACCGCAGGACAAGCTGGAAATATCATTGGTTCTGAAGTAACTATGAATACCCTAACCCGGTTAGCCGGATTCAAGGATTTCTGTGCCGTGAGCATGGAGGTCCTTTTTTGCGTCTGCTACTTTATGTGAAACCTTTCACATTTAGTGTGACTGGAATCACCATTGGCGGGGAATTTCGGACAGTATAATTTCTCTATCAAGCAAGTTTGTGAAGATAACAGACTTATGAAGGAGGGTCCCACCAGTGACAGCGGAAAGAGAAAAGTTAGTGCTGATTGGCAATGGCATGGCGGGTGTAGGCACGATTGAGCAGATTCTAAAACTGGGCGGCGCTTATGATATTACAGTCTTCGGCAGTGAGCCGCATCCCAACTACAACCGGATTATGCTGTCCTATGTCCTCGAAGGCAGCAAAACCATTGAAGATATTATTCTGAATGACCATCAGTGGTATGAAGATAACCATATTACACTGCATACAGGCACAACTGTCATCCGGATCGATGAGAATAACAGACAGGTGGTTACGGATACCGGGCTGTCGGTTCACTATGATAAAGCTATTATTGCTACAGGCTCAAACTCCTTCATATTACCTGTACCGGGCAGTACGAAGGAAGGGGTTGTCGGCTTCCGTGATATCGCGGATTGCGATGCCATGCTGGCAGCGGCGAAGCAGTACCGCACGGCAGCTGTGATCGGCGGAGGCCTGCTTGGTCTCGAAGCGGCTAAGGGCCTCGTGAATCTGGGGATGGACGTCACCGTTGTTCATCTGCTGGAGGATCTGATGGAGCGGCAGCTGGACCGTACGGCATCTTCTATGCTGCAGGCGGAGCTTGCGCGTCAAGGTGTGAAGTTCGCCATGGGCAAACAGACGGCCGAATTGACTGGAGAAGAGCGGGTTACCGGTCTGCGCTTCAGTGACGGAAGTGAACTGCCGGCAGAATTTGTAGTGATGGCGGTCGGCATTAAGCCCAATGTTCAGCTTGCCAAGGATAGCGGCATTACCGTTAACCGCGGGATAGTAGTCAATGACTATCTGCAAACCTCCATGGCTGACGTATATTCCGTTGGTGAATGTACGGAGCACCGGGGGACCTGCTATGGTCTGGTAGCGCCGCTCTTCGAGCAGGGGATGGTGCTGGCCAAACATTTGTCGGGGGTGCCGACTCCGGGCTATGAAGGTTCGGTTGTTGCGACGAAGCTTAAGATTTCCGGTGTAGATGTATTCTCGGCCGGAGAATTCACCGAAACAGCGGAGCATACTGTCATTTCAGCTAAGGATGAATGGAAGAGAACCTATAAGAAAATTCTGCTCAAAAATAACATTATTGTCGGTGCAGTTCTGTTCGGTGATGTAACAGAATCGGCGAGCCTGCAGAAGCTGGTGAAGCAGGCGACGGAAATGACCGATGAGATTTATGGTGAGGTTATGGGCACAGGCTGCTGCGGCGGAGGCGGGGCCAAGAAGGGACTGTCTGTCGAAGCAATGGCCGATGAAGAAATCGTCTGCGGCTGCAACGGGGTTACCAAAAAGGCGATTGTCGATGCCGTTACAGAGAATGGCTTCACTACAGTGGATGAGATCAAGGCCTGCACCGGAGCGACCCGTTCCTGCGGCGGCTGTAAGCCTGTCGTCGAGCAGATTCTGCAGTTCGTTCTAGGGGACAGCTTCCAGCAAAGTGCCAAACAAGGGATCTGCAGCTGCACCCCGCTCAGCCGGGACGAGATTGTAGCCGAAATTACGGCGAAGGGCCTCAGAACGACCAAAGAAGTGATGCATGTGCTGGACTGGAAGCAGCCGGAAGGCTGTTCCAAATGCCGTCCTGCAGTGAACTATTATCTGGGCATAATTTACCCTGAGACCCATGAGGATGAGAAGGAATCACGGTTTGTCAATGAACGGATGAGCGCCAATATCCAGAAGGACGGGACATATACGGTTGTTCCCCGCATGTATGGCGGAGTTACCACTCCTGAAGATTTGAAGCGTATCGCCGACGTTTCCCTGAAGTATGATGTGAAGGTCGTGAAAGTGACCGGAGGACAACGTCTGGACCTGATCGGTGTCAAAAAAGAAGATGTGCCGAAGGTGTGGGAGGAGCTGGATATGCCTTCCGGCTATGCGTATGCGAAATCCCTGCGTACCGTCAAGACCTGTGTCGGTTCACAGTTCTGCCGTTTCGGTACACAGGATTCCATGGAGATGGGCGCTCAGCTTGAACGCAAATACGAGCGGCTGGATATGCCGGCCAAATTCAAAATGGCGGTCAACGGCTGTCCGCGCAACTGCGCAGAATCCTGCACGAAGGATATCGGTATTGTCGGCAATGACGGCGGCTGGGAAGTATTCATCGGCGGTAACGGCGGAATCAAGCCGCGGATTGCGGATGCCTTCTGTAAGGTAAGGACCGATGAAGAGCTCGTTGAGGTCTGTTCTGCCGTGATGCAATATTACCGGGAAACCGGCAATTACCTGGAAAGAACTTCAGAATGGGTAGAGCGGATGGGCCTTGAGCATATCCAGAGTGTGATTCTGGGCAGCGATGACAACCGGAAGGAACTCGCCGCACGGATTGATTTCGCCCTGGCACAGGTCAGCGATCCATGGAAAAAGATGCTGGATGACAACAGCACCCGCACAGCACTGTTCGAACAGACACGGGTCTAGCCTGAAGGGAAGGGGAGAGAAAATTATGGAACTCAGTAGTCGAGAGTATGCAGTAGGAGCCGCAGATGATTTCATGCTGCAGATTGGCCGGGTAGTAAACGCAGGAGAGGTGGAGTTAGCCATATTCCGCACATCGGACGGCGCTTTCTATGCTGTGGAGAACCACAGTCCACACCCGAAGGGCGGTCCGCTCGCTGAGGGGATTGTCTCCGGCTATTATCTGTATGACCCGCTGCATGACTGGAAAATCGATCTGCGGACCGGAGAGGTTCAGGCTCCGGACCGCGGTCAGGCTACAGTCCATCCGGTTACAGTGGATGGCGGAGTGGTCAAGGTCAGTCTGCCTGAGGCAGTTGCAAGGCTATAAATTAAAGGAAGAGCAGGTGTAGATATGTTTACGCAGAGCGTAGAGAATATCGTTGAGACAGCCGCTGGCAAACGTGACAAGATGAATGAGAGTTTGCCCAAATATTTCTTGGCGGCACTGCTTGCCGGAGCATATGTAGGGATCGGCATTATTCTGATCTTCTCGCTCGGTGCACCGCTGACTGCGATTAAGTCCCCGTTTCAGCCGCTGATTATGGGAGCCTCCTTCGGCATTGCCCTGACCCTGGTGGTGTTCGCGGGCTCGGAGCTGTTTACAGGGAACAATATGTTCTTCACGGTAAGCACGCTTGCCGGCAGAACGACAATCTGGGATACCGTGAAGAACTGGGTGCTCGTATTCTTCGGCAATGTAGCCGGGGCAGTGGTTCTGGCTCTACTGATCCAGGGTACGGGACTCTTCAAGGCAGCTCCTGTGGATCATCTGATCTTCACTGCAGCTGCCAAGAAGATGAGCCTGCCGTTCTCGGAGCTGTTCTTCCGCGGCATCCTGTGTAACTGGCTAGTCTGTCTGGCATTGTGGATGTCCTCCCGTGCCAAGAGTGAAGCTGCCAAGCTGGTGCTGATCTGGTGGTGCCTGTTCGCCTTTATTGCAAGCGGCTATGAGCACAGTGTGGCGAACATGACCTTACTCAGCGTAGCGGTGCTGCTGCCGAACCATCCGGAAACTGTGAGCATCGCCGGCTGGCTGCATAATATGATTCCGGTTACGCTCGGCAATATGATCGGCGGCGGTGTATTCGTCGGGATGGCGTACTGGCTGATCTCACCTGTGCGTACTCCGCGGAGAGAACCTGCTCCCCAGAAGACAAAGAAAATAAGTTAATCCAGAAGGCTCCGCAGATTAAATTGCTGCGGGGCTTTTTTGTCACTGAAAGGAGCAGCCATTCTGTGTTAAGCTGTTCTGGACTCGAACCAAGGAGTGGCTGTAATGGAGAGCTTTAACCATTTTGGCGTATATGGAATCTGTCAGCGGGACGGCAAGCTGCTGGTGATTCATAAAGGAAGAGGCCCGTATACCGGCAGATACGATCTGCCTGGCGGGAGACTTGAAGCAAACGAATCACTGCTTGACGGTCTGGTCAGAGAATTTATGGAAGAGACCGGATTTGCAGTTAAGGTAGAACGGAATCTGGGCATATTCGATTTCTTTGTCCGTTATCAGGAGGATAACTTTACGCATATGCATCATCTGGCAGCCCTGTACCAGGTTGAATTGGCCGGGGAGCAGGCGCCTGCAGGTATTGCAGATTTTGAAGAACAGGATTCGAGCGGGATGGAATGGGTGGAACTGGCAGGGATCACGCTGGATTCGGCTTCGCCGGCAGCAGTACTGGCAGCGAAGTGGCTCAGTGGTGTGGGGCTGACTTTTACGCCGGAATATTATGATGAATGGGAATTGAAGACATTATAGAACAGCTGGCAGCGCGGATATTCGCCCAAAGACATGAAAAAAAGACGCCGGACAAGGCGCCTCGACCACTCTATTAAATTCTTGGGTCATATATGTTTCATTGAGGTGAATAGAGGGTATTATTATTAGGAATTAAATCCGGCAAATTTCATTAGGGCATAATTCGCAGTGGCAGATGTCCTGGAGCATGGACAGATCCTTGATGACAATCATGCCATTCTCATACTCTACAGCGTCTTTTTTACGCAGATCGCTCAGCATGCGGTTAACACTCTCACGGGTAGCGCCAATCATGTTGGACAGATCTGTATGCGTAATTTTTTTATTGATCAGAATGCTGTCGCCGGTCTTCTCGCCATAGGTGTTGCCCAGACGGATCAGCGTAGAGCAGAGTGCACCCGGTTTGCCGTACATCATAAGGTCGCGGAATTTCGTCTGCGTGAGACGGTGATGAATCCCCATCCATTTCATAAAGTCAATCGCGAAATCGCAGTGCTGGCAGATCAGAATCTCCAGATCCTTCTGCTCGATAACGCCGACTTCACTTTCTTCAATCACTTCGGCAGTGAAGCTATGCTTCGTGCTGAAGAACGGGTCTGCCTGACCAACCATGTCACCGGCCTGATACATATACAGGATTAGTTCCTTGCCTTCATCAGTAGATTTGGTTAGTTTCACACGTCCACGTTTGATATAAAACAATTTATCCGAATAGTCGCCTTCCCAGAAGAGGTGAGAGCCTTCAGGTACCATGCGCTCCTTCATGGTGACCAATAGCCGGTTAAAGTTCTGTTCGGAGAAACAGTTTGTATTGCCGCGGGCTTCGATAACATTATAATGTTCCTTTATCATAATCGACATCCCCTTTATTCCCTCAGTTTTTCAGTAAATTTTAAATTAATTATACATGGAAATTCCTCTTTATGGGTAAATATTTTCGCGAAAAAGTGTCGAATTTTTTACATTGTGATAATTTTCACTTCATTTGTGTGAGAAATGATATGTTTTCGGACCATAAGAGGGATCAACAACCTGTATTACAGGATATTATAGCAGCTGTCTCCTATTCTGGATAGATCCTGGGAGCTTGCGGCTTTTTTTGTTTTTACGGGACAAAGCACTGATTGGTTTAAAGTATCGTACCCCACAATGCAGGATTGCATCATTTCCGTAAAAATGCACATAACTCTGTTATAAGCAGACCTTGGTCCTGAAGGCGCTTAGAGATACTCTGGAACTGAGCGTCCGTACCCCCGTGAACAAGTGCGGGGCGGGCTGAACATTTCCCTAGAGAAGGAGAAATCAAATATGGCAAAAGTGGCGGACAAATATCTGAAGGTCGATCCATGGGCAATCATTGAAGACGGCTTTGATCCGGAGCGTAACCGGACTTCGGAATCCATTTTTTCACTGGGCAATGAGTATATGGGCGTGCGGGGTTATGCGGAAGAAGGGTACAGCGGAGATTCTCTGCCCGGCAGCTATTTTAACGGACTAAATGAGCAGATGGATGTCGGCAACCATTACAAGGGCATTATCCGGTCATTGCGTTATATGGTAAATGCGGTGGACTGGCTGTACACCCGGATATCGGTGGATGGTGAGCAGCTGGATCTGGCACACAGCAAGGTATCGCACTATACCCGCAGACTGGATTTCCGTACCGGGACATACCGGAGGGAATTCATTTGGCACCTGGCGGACGGCAAACAGTTGAAGATTGGATTCACGCGGCTGGTCAGTATGACCATGTCTCATCTGGGCCTGCAGCAGATCACCTTTGAACCGCTTAATTTCTCGGGCAGTGCGGAGGTCTGCACTGGGCTTGATTTCAATATGATCCATGAAGAACGCGGCCAGAGCATGTGGAAGCAGCTGCGCAGCGGAGAAGTAGGGAATGTTACAGCAATTCTGGGAAGTACGCTGACAACCGGGAACAAGCTGTTCTCCGGGTTTATGCTTCAGTCCTCCCAGCCTTTAAATACTGAGCTTGTGGAGCATGACCGGTTCATCGGACGGAAGTTCTCGCTTGAGCTGTCACAAGGAGCGCCAGCTTCTTTCACCAAGCTCGTCGTGAATGCGACGGACAGCAGTGCTGCCCGCACCGGGGACAGTCTCTGGTTGGAGGGCATGGAGCTTGCAGCAGCGGCCAGCCAGTTGGATGAGCAGGAGGTGTTCGCTGATCAAGCCTCTTATTGGAGCAACATCTGGACAACCAGCGATATTGTTATTAAAGGTGATCCCGAGAATCAGCAGGGGATCCGTTTCTGCATTTTCCAGCTGTATCAGACCTATCATGGCGACCACCCCGGCTATAACATTGGTGCTAAAGGGCTGACGGGTGAAGCATACCGCGGTCTGGCCTTCTGGGATACGGAGTCCTATTGCCTGCCGTTCTATATGTTCAACAATCCCAAGGCTGCCCGCAGCCTGCTGGAGTTCCGTTACAAGACATTGCCGGAAGCGATGCAGCGCGGGAAGGATGTGGATTGCGAAGGCGCTTTTTATCCTATTGCCACCATTGACGGGACGGAGAGCTGTGATCTGTGGCAGCACTCCAATCTCCAGCTGCATGTCGGAACGGCCGTCTCCTACGGCATCTGGCATTATGTTAAGAATACGGGCGACCGGGAATTCCTCTACAGTAAAGGCGCTGAGATGCTGATTCAGATCAGCCGGTTCTATGCGACCCGCGGCCAGTGGGGACAGCGCAGCGGGGAATATGGCTATTTCGGTGTCATGGGACCTGACGAATTCCAGTTGATGGTCAACAATAACTGCTATATCAATCTGATGGCCAAGAAGCTGTTTGAGTTTACACTCGAAACGATTGCCGAGATGAAGGTGAAGGTGCCGGAAGAATATACAGCCGTTGCTGCCAGAACGCAGCTTCGCAATGAAGAATTGGCCGATTGGGATAACAAACGCGAGCATATGAAGATTCCGCTCGATACAGACAGCGGCATCTATGAGGAACATGACGGATTCTTTGATATGCCGCATATCGATATTCACTCGATACCGGTGACCGAATTCCCGCTCTACTCGAATTGGTCGTATGACCGCCTGTACCGCTATGACATGATCAAGCAGCCGGATGTGCTGATGTTCATGTTCTTATATAACGGACAATTCTCCAGAGAAGCCAAGCTTGCGAATTACGAATATTACGAATCCAGATGTATTCATGAGTCTTCGCTTTCGCCGTCTATTCATTCCATTCTGGCCAGTGAAATCGGCAAACATGAGGAAGCCTATAATTTCTTCGAGTTCGCCACCCGGCTGGATCTGGATAACTACAACCGCAATACCAGAGAAGGACTGCATACAACTTCGATAGCAGCTGCCTGGATGAACATTGTATACGGCTTCGGCGGCATGCGTTCGGATGGTCCGCAGCTGTCCTTCCACCCGGCGCTGCCGCAGAAATGGACTTCTTACAGCTTCCAGGTCATGTACGAAGGCGTGCTGCTGGGTATCATTGTGAACAAAGATTCGGTCAGCTTCAGAGCTATAAATGGTGGAAGCACTGAAGTGATGATCTATGGTCAGCCAGTGAAGGTGGATGCAGCGGGAACGACGCTTCCGCTGGGTGAAGGGATGATGGCGTAATGAACTGGACCGTAAGTGAACGCAGCTTCGAACCTGGCAAGATAACGACGAACGGTAACAAATATATGACCGGGAACGGATATATGGGCTTCCGGGGAATCCTCGAGGAGTTCGGCAAGGAGCAGCTCACGGCTGTTACACTGGCCGGGGTATATGATAGATCAGGGGACAAATGGCGCGAGCCGGTGAATGCCCCGAATGGCCTGTACACTGTGATCAGCTGTGACGGGGAAGTGCTTAGCGTGCTGGAGACGGAACCGCTGGCGCATGTTCAGAGTCTGGATCTCCGCTCGGCACTCCACCGGCGGGAGACGGTGTTCAATATCCGTGACGGCGGCCGGCTGACCCTGACTGCCGAACGGTTCGTAAGCATGGATCAGCTGCATGTAATGGCCGGCAAATGGACAGTGCATAGTACTGTGAATTGCCGGATAGAGATAAAGACAGGTATCGACGGGGAGGTCTGGGATATCAATGGCCCCCATCTGTTTGAACAACGGAATCAGCTACAGGAAGAGGTACTCCTGACAACGGCTGTTACCGGAGAATTGCAGCTGCCGGTAGCGGTTGCTGAGCTGGCGGAATTCGCGTTTCCAGAGCAGGTTGTCGATGAGGCGGCGGCGCTCCGGGCGGTTTCTTTTGACATCAAGGCCGGAGAGACTTATGAATGGTGCAAATATGTGGCTGTGTTCTCGGGACTTAATGGGGAGGGTGACCCTGCTGTACAGGCGGTGCAGACGGTCAGGACTGCGGCAGAAATGGGTTATGCGGAGCTACTGCAAGCCCACCGCCGGAAGTGGGAAGAACGGTGGTCACGCAGCGATGTAGTTATTGAAGGTGATGATGAAGCACAGTTTGCTCTCCGGTACAGCATTTATCAGCTGCTTATTATTGCGCCGACCTTTTCGGAGAAGGTATCTATTCCTGCACGCGGTCTGTCCGGCCAAGTCTATAAAGGTGCCGTGTTCTGGGATACGGAAATGTTCATGCTGCCGTTCTTCCTGCACAGTGATCCCGGCATTGCCCGCAATCTGATGATGTACCGCATCCATACGCTGGACGGTGCCCGCCGGAAGGCAACTGAGTACGGGTATCTGGGGGCTTTTTATGCCTGGGAGAGCCAGGATTCGGGGGATGATGCCTGCACGCTGTTCAATGTAAATGATGTGTTCACCGGACGCCCGATGCGCACGTATTTCCGTGATAAACAGGTGCATATCAGTGCGGATGTCGTGCATGGAATCTGGCAGTATATCCAGTTCACCGGGGATGACAGTATGCTCGCGGACGGCGGGGCTGAAGTCATCTGGGAGTGTGCGCGCTTCTTCTACTCCTATGCTTACTACAATCCGGTGAAGGAACGTTATGAGATTCTGGATGTGACCGGGCCGGATGAGTACCATGAGCGGGTGAACAATAATGCATTCACTAATGCTCTGGTACAGGAGACTCTGGAAATTGCTCTGCGGACAGCAAGCCTGCTGAAGGACAAATATCCGGCGGTGTATGCGAAGCTGGCTGAGCAGTTTGCCGACGGTCCGTTCCTGGCCGAGTTCACAGCTATGCTGGAGCAGTTCTATGTTCCGCAGCCGGATCCTGACACTCTGGTCATTGAACAGTTTGACCGCTATCTGAAGCTGGAAGAGGTTGCGCTGGCTGACCTGAAATCACGGGTAATTAACAAAAATGAATATTGGGGTGGCGGTAACGGGCTAGCCACGACCACAAGAATACTCAAGCAGGCTGATGTCGTGCTGATGCTGAACCTGTTCAAGGGAAAATTCAGCAAGGAAGTGAAGCAGGCCAACTGGGAATTCTACGAGCCGCGCACCGAGCACGGATCAAGCCTTAGCCCGTGCATCTACGCACTTGTTGCCGCAGATATCGGCTCACCGGACTGGGGATATCCGTATTTCATGCGCACGGCTACGGTGGATCTCACCGGTGAATCGAAGCAGTACGTTGGAGATCTCTACATTGGCGGAACCCATCCGGCTGCGAACGGCGGCGCATGGATGGCTGCAGTGCTCGGTTTCGCAGGCCTGCAGTTTGATGGCTTGACCGCCGTCCTGAATCCGGCGCTGCCGAAGGCCTGGAGGTCTGTGGAGCTGCCGGTTGTGCTGCGCGGCGGCAGCTTCCGGCTGCAGATCAGCCGGGAAGAAATTACCGTTACCGCAGCGCCGGACAACAGTATAGCCGTAGCGTTCACCGGATTCGGCGGCGAGCCGGAGCTGTGCCACCCGGGTATGCAGCTGCGCCTGTGGACTCAAGGTAAAGCGCAAGGGGCTGCTGAGGAGAATGCGGACTCCGGAGTCACGACAATCCGGCAGCAGTGAAATTAGAGATGTAATGTATTGCTGGTAATTAAGACTTTTAGACTCTTACGTAAACACTGTACCGGCCTAATTGTTGTACGTATTGCAACTTGTAAACATAATAACTGCCCGTTCAGGCAGATTGTTGTATGAAATACAAGAATTATCCCGTTAAGCGGCTTGAAGGAGGAGAAATGCTTCCTTTCCTGCAACAATTTTGAAATTATGGCCGATATCATGCGGGGAATGTTGTATTTTGGGCAGGAATTCGAAAATATGATCCGGGATGCAGGGCGGGTTTACGCTGAAAATTTAACTCAGCTTGTACAATCAAACAAGAGGCAATTAGGAGGAAATATAACAGATGCTGGAGCAAATGAAAGGTGCAATTTTTGATCTGGACGGTGTGATTGTAGATACAGCTAAATATCATTATCTTGCGTGGCGCTCGCTGGCTGATGAGCTTGGATTCCAGTTCACGGAAGAGCATAATGAGCGGCTCAAGGGTGTCAGCCGGATGAGATCATTGGATATTCTGCTGGAGATCGGGGGCCTGGAGTTCGGCGAACCGGAGAAGCTTGCGATGGCTGAGAAGAAAAACCGCCTGTACGTCGAGTATATCTCCGCGCTGGATGAATCTGAGCTGCTGCCTGGTGTCAAGGCCTACCTGAGCGGTCTTAGAGCGCGTGGCGTCGGGATTGCCCTCGGTTCAGCCAGTAAGAATGCCGTATTCATACTGGATAAGCTTAATATTGCAGGACTGTTCGATGCCGTTGTTGACGGCAATAAGGTATCCCGGGCAAAGCCGGACCCGGAAGTGTTTCAGACTGCATGCCGGGAACTGGGCCTGCAGCCGCAGGACTGCGTGGTATTCGAGGATGCCGAGGCTGGTGTGGCCGCCGGGAAAGCTGCGGGAATGCAGGTCGTCGGCATCGGGAAACGGGAAGTGCTGAAGGAGGCAGATCTGGTAGTATCCGGATTGCATGAACTGTAAGACCTTGATAGAATTGCCTAGAGGAACTTATTTCCTCTACTACCTATTCTATTATAGAAGGAAAGCTTGAGGGATGATGATGGAAACGTTGTTGCTATGGCCTGAAGGTGCGCCTGGGGCGCTGGGGACCAGTGATGAGGACCGGCCCGCGATTACACCTTATTTAGTTGAAGGCAAGCAGAATGCCGCCGTTGTGATTTGTCCGGGAGGCGGCTACGGGATGCGTGCCGATCACGAGGGAGGGCCGGTTGCAGAATGGTTGAATACACTCGGGATTTCAGCGTTTGTGCTGCGCTACCGTGTTGCGCCGTATAAATACCCGAGTGCGCTGCAGGATGCGCAAAGAGCGCTGCGCACGATCCGCTTCCGGGCGGATGAATTCGGAATTGACCCGGACCGGCTGGGCATTCTGGGCTTCTCCGCCGGTGGACATCTCGCTTCTGCAGCCGGTGTGCTGTATGATCTCGGGAATCCGGATCATCAGGAGCCGCTCGAACGGCTGTCCAGCCGGCCGGACCGGCTGATTCTGTGCTACCCGGTCATTTCCATGACCGAAGGGGTAACACATCAGGGCTCCAAGACCAACCTGCTGGGTGAGAGCCCCGATGAGGAATTGGCTCAACGTCTAAGCAGCGAACGCCAAGTAACAGCGGAGACTCCGCCAACGTTCCTCTGGCATACGTCGGATGACGCCTCCGTTCCGCTCGAGAACAGCCTGCTGTTCGCAGGAGCACTGAGCTGCCATCATATTCCGTTCGATCTTCACATATATGCACATGGTATGCACGGGATTGGTTTAGGAGCTGATGAGCCACATACACGGACGTGGACCGATGCCTGTGCATCTTGGCTGGAATTGAACGGCTATACCAGAGCGTGAACTTCTGCTTCTATGTCCGTGCCCAAGGTGACGGCTTGCCGTTTCCGCTTGAAGAGCTAGCGAGAGATTCCGGAAAGGCAGGTACGTTTATGAAGCTTAGATTTCAACATGTGCATACAGTGGAAGAAACTGCTGAGGTTGCCCGATTGGCGGCAGAAATATGGCGCGAATATTATGTCTCCATTATTACCGCTGAGCAGATCGATTATATGCTTGGAAAGTTCCAATCGGTTCCGGCGATTACGCATCAGATCCAACATCAGGGTTATGAATATTACTTAATCCATAACGGCGAAGGCTCCACGGCCGGGTATATGTCGGCCAGACAAGAGGAAGGAAAGCTCTTCTTGAGCAAGTTTTATATAGGCAAGGAGTACAGGGGGCGCAGCTATGCCAGCCAGGCTTTGGCCTTCCTGGAGAAGTTGTGCCAAGACAGAAACCTGACTCATATTTGGCTAACGGTCAATCGTGATAATGAATCCAGTATTGCAGTCTATAAGAGAAAAGGCTTTCTGACCCTAAGGGAACAAATAGCGGATATCGGAAATGGATTTGTCATGGATGATTATATTATGGAAAAAGAGATTCCGGTCCCCTGAGTGAGGAACAGCATATTCATGAATAAGGATTTATCCTGATAAAAACCAGTCTGACACGGTAGGTTCGTGTTAGACTGGTTTTTGTTATGGGTTGATGTAGTGTGGTGAAACTGCATACAAATGAACATAAAAAACTTTGAAATAAACCTATGTAAGCGCTTGTAGGTTTGTTATATTATTGAAACTGGAGGTGTATCCAGATGTTGTCGATGCTTATTAAACCCATCGTTAAGCTGAACGTCAAGCAGCAGCTGATCCTGCTGTTCCTGATTATGATCTCGCCTATCCTGATTCTGAACAGCTACGGCAACTACAAGGCGGAAGAGATTCTCAAGCGCCATGTGACCAATGCCTATGTGGAGCTGAACAAGCAGAATTTCGCCATCATTAACAGAGACATTGATACGGTTAACAAAATAACGACGACCGTCATCCAGAACCCGATCCTGCAGCAGCTGAATATGAGCGGGGATGATCCGGTGCTTGAACGCGTCGAACGGTACGAAACCATTGAGAAGCTGCTGGGCAGCTACTCCCAGGGGGCCGAGCGGGGCGACGGTATTTACTATTCGCTGTACGTGTATGATCCGGACAACTATTTCTTTTTTGCTCCTAATTTCCCGCAGGTGAAGAAGGCGGGGGTTTATTTTTTCTCCAAGGGTGAAATGCCGTATTGGTTCGAGCAGGTGGTGCAGCAGAAAGGCCACGGGTATCTGATGTTCACGGAGAAGCTGAGCCCGCAGGCCGAGGATCTGAAGACCCTCACTTATGTCAGGGCAGTTAATAACATCTACAGAGGTGCAGGAACGATCGGCGTGCTGGTGGTGACCAAGATGGAATCGAAGATCGGCGAGTCGCTGAAATCCATCTCCCTGCCGGACGGGGAAATTTATTTGACGGATATGAACAACCGCGTGCTTGCCTCCACTACGAATTCTACGGGAGAAGTTATCATTTTGCCCGAGGGCTCTGAAGCCGGGGACCCGGAGGGAACCGAGGATATCATCACGGATGACTTCATATATGTAGTCAACAACAATCATGCATTTGAGCAGAAGCTGGTGTATAAGGTTCCGGTCAAGGCGCTGCTCCAGCAGCAGAACGAGATGAAACGTGTCATTCAATACATAACCGTTGCGTATGCGCTGTTTGGGCTGATCATTATCACCTACTTCTGGCGCTCGCTGATGACTCCTTTGCAGAAGCTGGCTTTTTTTGTGCGCAAGTATGAGCCCGGCAACCGCGTTCCCGAGACTCCCCGGAGAGGAAGCAACGATGAAGTAAGTGTGCTGATTGCTTCCACCTATGATATGGCCCGCAGGCTCAACAGCCTGATCATGTACAAATACCAGATGGAGATCAAGCAGAAGGAATCGCAGCTGCAGCTGCTCTATCAGCAGATCAATCCGCATTTGCTGTATAACACCCTGGAGAGTATATATTGGAAAAGCTCGCTGGAAGGCAATCTGGAATCCGCGGAAATGATCAAGGAATTATCCAAGCTGATGAAGATCAGCTTAAGCCGGGGCAGGGAGCTGATCACGCTTGAGGAGGAGCTTGAACATGCCAGTGCGTACATCAAGCTGCAGCAGCACCGGTATGACTATGTGTTTGCCGTCATCTGGAATATCGCGCCGGAAACCAAAACCAATCTGATTCCCAAGATCACCCTGCAGCCGTTAATCGAAAATGCCATTATTCACGGTGTCAAAAATATGGATGAGGACGGCGAAATCATCATCACCTCCGTTCTGCAGGATGACAGGATTCTGATTACCATTGAGGATAACGGCTATAAGCAGGTTGATTATAAGGCTATTGATCTGGTGCTGAATGATGAAAGCCCCAACCCGGCCAGCGGATATGGTATTCGCAATATCAACCAGCGGGTGCATTTACATTTCGGCCCGGATTACGGGATCAGCTATGCGCCGCGTGCCGGCGGAGGAACTGTAGTGACAGTGAGGCTTCCTAAATCAGAGATTATAGAGTAGAGGAGAGATCAAGGTGTTCAATATACTGGTTGTTGATGATGAGCCGCTCATTTGCAAAGGACTCAGCAGCCTACTGGCTGCTTCCGGACTTGATATCGACCATATTTATACCGCGAACAGCGGGTTTGAGGCACTGGATTGCATCCGGATGGAGGAGATTGATCTGCTCGTTACGGATATTCAGATGGGCGCGATGAGCGGAATCGAACTGATGCAGCATGCCAAAATGGCCAAACCCTGGGTGCAGACGATCGTCATCTCGGCGCATGAGACCTTTCAATATGCCCAAATGGCCGTCCGGCTGGGGGCCAAGGATTACCTGATCAAGCCGCTGAACAGCGAGCAATTCCTTGATTCAGTGCGGAGTGTAGTACTCAAGATGGATAAGCCCTCGCCGGAGCTGGCCACGTATATGGACGGGATCAGTGAAAGCTTCCGTCTGGAGGAGCCGTTGCCGGCATACAGCCAGCTGCTGAATTCACTGTTAACCGAAACCGCTTCAGTGCTGGGGAGAGAGGAAGAACTGCGTAAGCTGGATGAATTGAAGCTGCAAGGACCTTTCTTCTCCGTCATCAAAATCAAGCTTCCCTTGCCCGAAGAACGGCGCGAGCAGAAATATACTCCCCGTGACCGCAGTCTGCTGCGTTATGCCGCCCTGAATATTGCCAAAGAACTGCTCCATCAGGAGTGGAATTCCACAGCCTTCTATTCACCAGATGAGGAGATTACAGTGATCATCCAGTGGGATGAGAAAAGCTACGAGGAATCGGCCACCGGCCAGGTAGGCAGGCTTGATGTGCTCGGGCGGAGCCTGCATTTCAATATCCACCGCTATCTGCATCTGAATGCCGTAATAGGAATCAGCCAGATCCTGAAAGGGCTTAGCTTCATGGATGTGCTGAACCGTCAGGCCTCAAAGGCTATTCTGTGGAACAAAGAGCATGCCGATCACTACGTGTTCTACTATGGGGATTTCAACTGGAACAACTATGCCGCAGATCCTTCACCCGAGGAGCTTCATACACACAGTAATCTGATTGTGCAGAAGGCCAAGGAGTATATTGAAGGGAATTATGCCCAGAAGGGCTTAACGATCCATGAGGTCGCCAAGAAGAATCATGTCAGCCCTAACTACCTGAGTTATCTGTTTAAGAAAAATACAGGCCATAACCTGTGGGAATATGTCATCAAGCTGCGGATGGAGGACAGCCGGGAGATGATCCTGAATACCGATCTGCGCCGGTATGAGATTGCCGAGCGGGTGGGGTATGAGTCGCCGGAGCATTTCAGCAAGATTTTCAAAAAATACTATGGAATCAGCCCCAGTGAACTGAAGAAGTAAGAACGCTTACGATTGCCATAGATATAGACATGTTCAGCCTCCCCCTCATTTTCTACAATTAAGGTAGGAAGCACTTTGCGAAAGTGCTGAAAGACGAAAGGAATGAGGGAGCCAGAATGAACCAGTCTGCTGCGTTACACGATCACCTGCCAGCGGAGCTCGAGAGCAAGCCGTACAAACAGAACCGCTGGAAAAAGAATTTTTGGGGCTTTATGTTCCTCGTCCCCGCGTTAATCATCTTTATTATGTTTATGTGGGTGCCCATCTTCAAAGGATTCCTGTACAGCTTCTACACCGTGGATTTCGTAAAAGGAAATACATTCGTAGGCATGGACAATTACGCCAGAGCACTCACGGATCCGGATGTCCTGATCGCTGTGAAGAACACCCTGTACTATATGCTGCTCTGCCTTGTGATCGGCTTTTGGGTGCCGATTGCTTTCGCGATTGCGATCTCCGAGCTGAGAAAATTCGGCGGATTCGTGCGCGTGGCGGCGTATTTGCCTTATGTCATGCCAGCTGTAGTGCTATACGGATTGTGGAGATGGTTGTATGATCCCGTCGGACCGATTAACGCCCTGATAGGCAGCACGGGGGCAGATCAGATCGCCTTCCTGACGGATACCAGGTGGTCGATGATCTCGCTTGTATTCATGGAGACCTGGCAGCAGTTCGGCTCGGGGATGCTGATCTATCTCGCTGCGGTGCTCAGTATTCCCCGGGACTGGTATGAGGCCGCTGAGATTGACGGAGCCGGTGTCTGGGCCCGCATCCGCCATATTACACTGCCGTCGCTGCGCAATCTTATTCTGCTCATGCTGATTCTGCAGATTATTGCCACCTCTCAAGGGTACCAGTCACAGATGGCCCTGCTGGACGGGGGGCCGAACAATGCGACGCTGACCTATGCGCTGCTCATTGTGAAGTACGCTTTTACAAGACTGGATTACGGTACGGCGACTGCGCTGGGGATGCTGATGTTTGTTGTTCTGGGCGGTTTGGGCATTTTACAGTTCAAGCTTAACAAGGAGGACAACTAGGATGAAGAGCGCAGACAGAGGGATTCTTTCAGAACATGATCTTAAGAAGACCGGCAACAAAATCGTATACGGAATCATGGTATTTTTCATTCTTTTGATGATTTTCAGCATGCTGTATCCCATCTTGATGACGATGTTCAACGGGCTTAAATCCAACGTCGAGGTCAATTCCTTCCCGCCGCATTTCTTCCCGCAGGAGTGGCATTTCAGTAACCTTAAAGATGCGCTTAATTATATCGATCTGCTGATGTTCCTGAGAAACACGATTTACATCTTTGTCGGGAATATGGTAGCTACGCTGGTTGTTCTTGGCCTGGCCTCCTTCAGCATCTCACGGATGAATGTGCCTTACCGTAAGGCTTTCTACTTCTTCTTCCTGATGACGCTGTTTATTCCGGCTACGAGCTATATGATCCCGAACTTTGTCAATCTGAAGGAACTGGGACTGCTCAATCAGTACGCAGCCTTCTGGCTGCCGGCAGGTGCGAATACCTTCTTCTTCCTGCTGCTCAAGAACTTCTTCGACGGAATCCATCCGGAGATTCTTGAAGCCGCGCGGATTGACGGGGCCTCGGAGCCGAGAAGCTTTTTCACCATTGCGGTTCCGCTGTCCATTCCGATTTTTGCTACCCTGGCGATCTTTATCTTCTCCACAGCCTGGAACGACTGGTTCTGGCCGTCACTTGTAATGCACAGCGAAGAGAAGTACACACTTGCCACAGCGATCTATAAGTACGTTATTAATGTAAAAGCACTGAATACGAACATCAAATTTGCCATTCTGTTCCTTGTGTCCCTGCCGCCTATTCTGGTCTTCCTTGTTTTCCAGAAGTTTATTATGCGCGGAGTGTCTCTGTCGGCTGTCAAGGGATGATCAAGTAATGCCTCAGGCAGATGACAGATCGTAAACCTGCACATGAAAGTAATATAAATACACCTCGTTTGTAAACGGTTTCTCTTTTATGATGAATTTGTAAGCTAATTATGAATTGAAAAGGGGAGTTTCAATGCGTAAATATTCCAGCGTATTAGCATGTCTCCTGGTGACGGGATCGTTATTGTCCGCTTGCGGCGGCAATAATAACGGGAACAAACCGGCGGCAAATGGAGGAGAGGCGACAAATGCACCTGCGGCTACCGCAGCAGCAGAAGAGACCACAGCTCCGACTGACGCACCGGCGGATGATATCACCCAGAGAAAAGTAACAATTAAAATTCACTATCCTACCCCTGACCTTACCGAAGTAAGAGCGCAGGAAGATGACAAGATCAAACGGTTCCAGGAAGTCTATCCGAATGTAGAGATTGTCAAGGATGACTGGCAGTACAATGTAAGTGAGATCGGTGTGAAGATGGCCGCGAACGAAGCGCCTACCTTCTTCAATACGTATGCAACAGAAGCGAAATTCCTGGTCGAGAAAGGCTGGGTCGCCGACATTACGGATCTGTGGAACAATTATGAGTTCAAGGATCAGATCAACCCTGTGCTCCAGAACCAGTTCATTATTGACGGCAAAGTGTACGGCGTAACGCAGAAGGGTTATGTCACTACAACGATGATCAATAAGAAGATGCTCGATGACAAAGGTGTAGCCGTTCCTCCATTGGACTGGACATGGGATGACATGCTGAACACAGCCAAAGGAGTAGCAGATACCAAGAAAGGGATCTCCGGTATTGCTCCAATGGGTAAAGGCAACGAAGCTGGCTGGAACTGGACTAACTTCCTGTTCGAAGCAGGCGGTGAAATCCAGAAGATTGAAGGCGGCAAGGTTGTCGCTACGTTCAATACGGATGCCGGTGTGAAGGCTCTGGATTTCTATAAGAAGCTGAGATGGGAAGCCAAAGCTGTTCCTCAGGACTGGGCACTCGGCTGGGGGGATGCGGTAGGCGCGTTCCAGCAGGGACGTACGGCGATGGTTATGGCCGGATCTGACGGTGTTATCGAGCAGGCGCTGAACCAGGGCGGACTCAAGCCTGCGGATGTGCTCACATATCCGATGCCGGCTGCTGAAAAAGGCGGCAAGCATACCGGTGTCCTCGGCGGCGATTATCTGGTCATCAACCCGAATGCTTCCAAGGATGAGCAGGAAATGGCTTTCCGTTATATCACCTTCGATTATTTCTCTGACAAAGGCCTGGAGGCGCTTGATGCGATTCTGCAGCAGCGCAAGGCGGACGGTAAATATTTCATCCCGCCGCTTCTCGACTACTATGCTGCTGATTCTGAGTTCGGCAAGAAAACCAAAGCTGTATATGACAAGTACTCCGACATTGTATATCAATATAATACGGATATTATGGCTCTCTTGGACGGCAAGCCTGAAGCGCAATACAACACTCAGGACTACTATGCAACCATGTCTAATGTAATCCAGGAGCTGTTCTCCAAGGATGGTACGGATTCCAAGGCCCAGCTCGACGCTGCCGCCAAAACTGTACAAGAGAAATTCTTCGATACGATCAAAGTAGAATAGCCGTCGCTTGTAGAAGAATAGGTGCGGTGCTTGATTAAGGATGAACATTGCTTAAGGCAGGAGACACGGTCTCCTGCCTTTTTGCTTGCGGGATTTATATTTATACTTTTAGCAGAGAGAGTCAGGAGGGTGAACGATAGATTTGATTTATCCGGAAGCGGAACGTGATTTCCAATATTTAGAAGGCAAATCTAAAGATGGAGAGGTTGAAATCCACAACGAAGAAGGCCTAAGGGGTGGAGCGTTCGCAAAACGGACAAATATTAACTAAAAATAGCACATAAAATGGAAATAACGCTAGGATATGATTGAATGAAAGCGCTTTGAAAACAAATCAAAAAAAACTTTATACTTTGTGAAAGATTTCACTATACAAGGTGAAAAGTATATGATAAGATAAATGTGTAGAGAAAAACAACCTAAAAATTGACAGGAGGACGAGGGAGATGGCAGTTAAAAACGAAGTCGCCGCCCAAGTGAAACAAACCACCGCTGAAGAATATATTCAGACTTTGGTGGATAAAGCAAAGAAAGCTCATGAAGCGTTCATGGGACTGGATCAAGAGCAAACTAACACAATCGTTCATGCAATGGCGTTGGCCGGACTCGACAAACATATGTACCTGGCTAAGCTGGCCGTTGAAGAAACAGGACGCGGTGTCTATGAAGACAAAATTACGAAGAACATCTTCTCAACTGAATATATCTGGCACGGAATTAAGTACGACAAGACAGTAGGCGTTATTGAGGATAACGTTTATGACAACTTCCAGAAGATTGCTGAGCCTGTCGGAATAATTATGGGTATCACACCGGTAACCAACCCAACATCCACCACGATGTTTAAAGCTTTGATTTCCGCTAAGACACGTAACCCTATTATATTCGGATTCCACCCTTCAGCGCAAGAGTGTAGTGCCGCAGCAGCCAAAATTCTGCATGATGCAGGTGTGAAAGCTGGCGCTCCTGAGAACTTTATCCAGTGGATCGAGCTTCCTACTATGGACAAAACAAACGCACTGATGAACAATCCTGACGTTGCACTGATTCTGGCAACCGGCGGATCGGCAATGGTCAAAGCAGCTTACAGCTGCGGCAAACCGGCACTCGGCGTAGGTCCTGGTAACGTACCTGCTTTCATTGAGAAGAGTGCTGATATTGATCAGGCAGTAACAGACATCATCCTTTCCAAGACATTCGATAATGGTATGATCTGTGCTTCCGAGCAAGCGGTTATTATTGAAGAAGCGATTTTCGACCAAGTGAAGAAGAAAATGATTGCGAACGGCTGCTACTTTGTTAACAAAGAGGAAGCTGCCAAGCTGACTAGCGGCGCAATGAACGTAGAGAAATGTGCGGTTAACCCGGCTATCGTCGGCCAATCCGCTGTGAAGATCGCTGAAATGTGCGGTATTCAGGTTCCTGCCGGAACGAAAATCCTGGTAGCTGAGCTTGAAGGTGTAGGTACTAAATATCCGCTGTCCGCTGAGAAGCTGAGCCCGGTTCTGGCTTGCTACAAAGTGAAGAACGCTGACCAAGGTATCGAACGCGCAGCTGAAATCGTTGAATTCGGCGGCATGGGCCACAGCTCGGCTATCCACTCGAACAACGAAGAAGTAATCATGAAGTTCTCCAACCGTCTGCAAACCGGACGTATTCTCGTCAACTCGCCATCTACACACGGCGCAATCGGCGATATTTACAACACCAATATCCCTTCACTGACACTGGGCTGCGGATCTTACGGACGCAACTCTGTATCGCAAAACGTGACTGCAATCAATCTGATCAACGTGAAAAGGGTGAATCGTCGTACCGTGAATATGCAATGGTTTAAAGTACCTGACAAGATTTACTTCGAAAAGGGATCCACTCAGTACCTGGCCAAAATGCCTGATATCACTCGTGTAGCTATTATCACTGACCCAATGATGGTTAAACTGGGCTATGTTGAAAGAGTAGAGCACTATCTGCGTCAACGCCAGACTCCTGTTGCGATCGAAGTGTTCTCGGAAGTTGAACCGGATCCATCGACAACTACGGTTGAAAAAGGTACGGCTATGATGAACAGATTCCAGCCGGACTGCATCATCGCACTCGGCGGCGGTTCCCCAATGGATGCTGCCAAAGGAATGTGGTTGTTCTATGAACATCCGGATGCAGACTTTAACGGCCTGAAACAGAAGTTCATGGATATCCGCAAACGGGTATACAAATTCCCTAAGCTGGGTAACAAAGCGAAATTCGTTGCGATTCCAACAACTTCCGGTACAGGTTCTGAAGTAACTTCGTTCGCAGTTATCACAGACAAGACAACGGGCAATAATACTAAGTATCCGCTGGCTGACTATGAGCTGACTCCAGACGTTGCTATCATTGATCCGGAGTTTGTATACAGCTTGCCTAGAACTGCTGTTGCCGATACAGGTATGGACGTATTGACACATGCTATCGAAGCTTATGTATCTGTAATGGCCAGTGACTATTCCGATGGTCTGGCAATCAAAGCGATTCAGCTGGTATTCCAGTGGCTGGAAAAATCCGCATTGACTGGCGACAAGCTTGCCCGCGAAAAAATGCACAACGCTTCTACACTTGCCGGTATGGCATTTGCAAATGCATTCCTGGGTATTAACCACAGCTTGGCGCACAAATGGGGCGGCCAGTACCACACGGCTCATGGCCGTACCAATGCCATCCTGATGCCGCATGTTATCCGTTACAATGCCAAGAAACCTACGAAGTTCGCTTCGTTCCCTAAATATTCGCACTTTGTAGCTGACGAACGGTATGCTGAAATTGCCCGTATCCTGGGATTGCCGGCACGTACTACTGAAGAAGGCGTAACCAGCCTGATCAATGCTATCCGCGAAATGAACAAAAAACTCGGCATCGAAGAATCCTTCTCGGCTCTTGGCTTTGATCCTAAGGACTTCGAATCCCGTGTAGATTACCTGGCTGACCGTGCATTTGAAGACCAATGTACAACTGCCAACCCTAAAATGCCGCTGGTATCTGAGCTTGCTGATGTATACCGCAACGCATTCTATGGAAGATTCGATAACTAATATACGATTGCCTGGCAAAGAATAAGGTTAAAGGTTAATATGGAACTGGATGGAAGTGACAAATATCACCGAAAGAGTGATATTTGTCACAGTCCTTTTTCAGAAAATAAACTAAAATGTTTATATAAACAACGATCCCAGTTATGAAATCGCGATTGTGAATTTTATAACAACCAATGGCTACGGGATCACGAGACACGGGATTAACCTTCAAGCCCGCGATCTCTACAAATATACTAAATATAAATGGAGGGATTTAGCATGTCGGTGATTGAAAGAGAAGTACAAGAGGTTAAGTCGGGTTGGAGAAGTTTTACTAAAGGTACATGGGCTAAGAAAGTTGACGTTAATAACTTTATTGCCAAGAACATCAAGCCTTATGAAGGAAATGAAGATTTCCTGGTAGGTCCTACCAGCAACACAACTGAACTGTGGAAGATTATCTCCCAGCTTAGCAAGGAAGAAAGAGAAAGAGGCGGCGTATGGGATGTTTCCCTCGATACTGTCTCCACTATCACTTCCCACAATCCGGGCTACATCGACAAGGACAAGGAACAAATTGTCGGCGTTCAGACTGATGCTCCTTTCAGACGTTCCATTCAACCGTTCGGCGGTATCAAGATGATGATCGATGCTACTAAGGCTTACGGCTTCGAGCTTCCGCAAAATATCGTTGACATGTTCACGAACATCCGCAAAACGCATAACCAAGGCGTATTTGATGCATATACACCAGATATGAGAGCTGTGCGTAAATCCGGCGTAATCACTGGTCTTCCTGATGCTTATGGCCGCGGACGTATCATCGGCGACTATCGCCGTATTGCTCTGTATGGTATTGATTTCCTGATTAAAGACAAGAAGCAACAACTGACTGAGCTTGAAGTGGATTCCATGACAGAAGAAGTAATTCGTCTGCGTGAAGAGCTGTCCGAGCAAATGCGTGCTCTGGGCGAACTGAAACAAATGGCTGCTGCACATGGACTTGATATTTCGAAACCGGCTAATAACTTCAAAGAAGCTACTCAATGGGTATACTTCGGTTATCTGGCTGCAGTTAAAGAGCAAAACGGTGCCGCAATGTCCCTGGGACGCGTATCCTCCTTCCTTGATATCTATGTACAACGTGATTTCGAAGAAGGTACTCTTACTGAAGAACAAGCACAGGAAATCGTTGACCATTTCGTAATGAAATTGCGTATCGTGAAATTCCTGCGTACGCCTGACTATAATGATCTGTTCTCCGGCGACCCTACTTGGGTAACTGAATCCATCGGTGGTATGGCTGAAGACGGAACAACACGCGTAACTAAGAACAGCTTCCGCTTCCTGCATACCCTGTACAATCTGGGACCTGCACCAGAACCAAACCTGACTGTACTGTGGTCGGAAAAGTTGCCTGAAGGCTTCAAAAAATATTGTGCTAAGGTTTCCATCGAAACCAGTGCTATCCAATATGAGAACGATGATGTAATGCGTCCATACTGGGGTGAAGATTACGCGATTGCCTGCTGCGTATCCCCAATGCGTATCGGTAAACAAATGCAGTTCTTCGGTGCCCGTGCCAACCTGGCAAAAGCCCTGCTGTATGCAATCAATGGTGGTAAGGATGAAAAATCCGGCGCTCAGGTAGGTCCTGAATATCCGGCGATCACTTCCGAATACCTTGATTACGACGAAGTGATGAAACGTTTCAAACCAATGATGGAATGGCTGGCTAAGACTTATGTCAACACGCTGAACATCATCCACTATATGCATGACAAATATTCTTACGAACGTATCGAAATGGCGCTGCATGACCGCGACATTCTGCGTACTATGGCTTGCGGTATTGCCGGTCTGTCCGTTGCTGCCGACTCCCTGAGCGCAATTAAATACGCTAAGGTTAAACCGATCCGCAACGAAGAAGGTATTGCTATCGACTTCGAAACTGAAGGTGAATTCCCTTGCTACGGTAACAACGACGACGCTGTTGACGGCATCGCGGTTGAACTGGTTGAAACCTTCATGAGCATGATCCGTAAAAACAAAACTTACCGTGATGCTGTACCAACTCAATCGGTATTGACTATCACTTCGAACGTGGTATACGGTAAGAAGACTGGTACTACTCCTGATGGACGTAAAAAAGGCGAACCATTCGCACCTGGTGCTAACCCAATGCACGGACGCGACAAGAAGGGTGCACTTGCTTCCCTGAACTCTGTTGCTAAACTGCCTTACTCCGATGCACAGGATGGTATCTCCAACACATTCTCGATCGTTCCTAAGGCTCTGGGTAAAGACGAAGAATCCCGTAAGTCCAACCTGGTATTCATGATGGACGGATACTTCCACAACAACGCTCAGCACTTGAACGTTAACGTATTTAACCGTGAGCAGCTAATCGATGCTATGGATCACCCTGAGAACTATCCGCAGCTGACCATTCGCGTATCCGGCTATGCTGTTAACTTCATCAAGCTGACCCGCGAACAACAGCTGGATGTTATCAACCGTACGTTCCACGATTCCATGTAAGAATTGTTCTTGCAGATCAAGAATTGAAATAAATCAAAGAGCTGCCGCCCTTGCAAGAGGGCGGTACACTCTTGTTTAAAAGTAATTAAAATTTTAAGTTTTATTTCGAAAGGATGACATCTCATGCTTAAAGGACATATCCACTCCTTGGAAACTTTTGGAACGGTGGATGGCCCGGGTATCCGCTTCGTGCTTTTTATGCAGGGCTGCCTACTTAAGTGTCAGTATTGCCACAACCCGGATACCTGGGGATTGAATGAAGGCAAGGAAATGACCGTTGAAGAAGTGCTGGCGGAAATTGAACCTTACCTGAATTATTATAAAACTTCCGGCGGCGGACTTACCGTATCCGGTGGTGAACCAACACTGCAGGCACATTTCGTCAAACAGCTGTTCACCGAAGTGAAGAAACGCTGGAATTTGCATACTACGCTTGATACCAACGGCTACAATGATGGTTCGAAAATTAGCGATTTGCTTGATGTAACCGATCTTGTTCTGTTGGATCTGAAGCACATTGATGATGAAGCTCACATCAAACTGACCGGCAAATCCAACGACCGTACCCTGAAGCTTGCCCGCTGGTTGTCAGATAATAACCGCAAAATGTGGATCCGCCACGTGTACGTTCCCGGCATTCATAATAAGGAAGAGGACCTGCATAATCTCGGCCGGTTCATCGGGACACTTAATGGAGTAGAGAAGTTCGAAATCCTGCCTTATCATGTAATGGGAATATATAAATGGCAGGAGCTTGGCCGTCCCTATGAGCTTGAAGGGGTGGAAACGCCATCTGATGAAGAAGTGCAGCGTGCATATCGGCTGATTGAAGAGGGCCGTAAACAGTCTGCTCTGGTATAAATTCATACACGATATCTAACGAAAGCGGAGCTTCCAATCTGAGGAGTTTCGCTTTTTTGATGCCTGGTGAAGTGAATCCGCTTAAATGGGGCTGCTGGATGTCACATATGCATGTGAAAAAAACAAAGTAATGTATAAGTATACTGACATGAATGAACCGAATTTTATGAATCGAAAGATCCATTTGTTATGATACATAACTTGATAAGTCACAAAACACAACTGAATTCGCTTACATTAGAGTATTTTATCCCTATTGTAGATGAATCTTAACCTTACGATTACAAACAGGGTTTTCTATAATAAGAGTTGTAAGGGAAACCATTAAATAGGGAGGGTCACCCGTAATGAGAAAAAGCTTAACAATGCTGTTGTCCCTGATGTTCGTCACCTCAGCGCTGCTGACGGGTTGTGGAGGCAACAATAACAATGCTGCTGCAACGGAAGAACCGGCTGCAACGAATGAGGCCGCTGCTACTAATGCTGCTGCAACTGAAGAGCCGGTTAGTGCTGAACCTTTTGAAATGACGGTCCGTCATACTCAGGTAGGTGCAGATAAACAGAAACGTCTGGCGATTCTGGAGGATGTGGTCGGCAAGGTACAGGAAGAAGTGCCAGGACTGACCTTCAAGCTCGATGGAGTCGATTCGGATGTGAACCGCAAAGAGAAGCTGCGCGGGGAAATGGCAGCCGGTAATCCGCCGGAGATCTTCGACCTGTTCGGCAGTCCGGATTCTAAGATCTATGCCAAAGAAGGTAAGCTGCTCGATCTGACCCCGATCCTCGATGAACTAGGCATTAAAGACAAGTTCTCCAACCTGGATCCATTCACTTATGAAGGAAAGATCTACGGTCTGCCTATCGGCGGTTCAGGTGAAGGATTCTTCTACAATAAAGAATACTATGACAGCAAGGGCTGGAAGGCGCCGGCCACCTTCGCTGAGCTGGAACAGCAGCTGGCTGATATCAAGGCTGACGGCAAAGTGCCGCTTGCCGGTGCTTCCAAAGCTGGCTGGGTACCGCTAATGCTTGCCAACCATCTCTGGTCACGCTATGCCGGACCGGATGTTACAGCGAAGTTCGCTACGGGCGAAGCTAAGTGGAATGATCCTAATGTAGTCAAAGGCTTCGCGAAATACAAGGAATGGGTAGACAAAGGCTACTTCAAGAAAGGCGAACTCGGCTTCGAGTATGCTGAGTATACCACCCAGTTCACCAGCGGTGAAGCAATCCTGATGTATGACGGCACTTGGAAGTCCTCCGTATTCAAAGCCGGACAATCCGGTGAAGGCCTGATCGGCAAAGTTGGATTCTTCAATATTCCAGCGGTAGACGGCGGAGTGGGTGATCAGACGGCACTCATGCGTGATGTGAACAACGGCTATGGCTTCTCGGCATCTGCGGGTGATGATGAACGTCAACTGGCTGCAGTGAAATCATTCATTAAGAATATGTTCAATGAAGAAATGCAGCTGCGCGGACTGGTGGAAGACGGCGTATTGCCGGCTATGAAGATTGACCAGGCAGTGCTGAATGAGAATATTACCGATGATCTGATGAGTGAGATTGTTGCAGTACTCAACAGCTCCCAGTCTTCCTTCCCGGCATTTGACTCTCTGGTGCAAGCGGATGTGACTACCGAGATCAGTAATATCCAAATTCAAAGCCTGATTGGCGGACAGACCACTCCTGAGAAGATGGGCGATGCCCTGCAGAAGATTCAGGAAGAAGCCAACGCAGCAGTAGAATAAGATGCGGTAAATTGAATGTACCCTGGTGCTTGCTCCAGGGTACATTTTTAAAGAGATATAGGTTTCAAGGTCCCCGCAAAGTACCTGAGTAAGCCTCGAAGCTATAGCCCCACTTTGTGGGGGAGAGTGATGTCTAAGCAATTTGGAGGTAGTCATGAATAAGGCACTAAGAAATCCTCTGGTGTTCATTCTGTTCGTTATACCGGCACTGGTTCTGTTCATTATGTTCTTCATTTATCCCATCTTCAGCTCCATCTACTACAGCTTCACCAGCTGGAACGGTGTATCCGATACTGTGAAATACGCCGGACTGGACAACTTCAAAAAAGCCCTGGGAGATGAACGCTTCTGGGTTTCTGTTAAAAATAACGGCTGGTTCATTCTGTTCTCCGTATGTATCCAGGTACCGTTGATTGTGTTCTTCTCCTTATTGATTGCCAATGTGAAGAAACTGAAGGGGTTATACAAGACGGCTGTGTTCATGCCATCCATTATGTCAACAGCGGTTATCGGTATTCTCTGGGGCTTCATCTATGAGCCGAATATTGGCCTGTTCAACAAAGTGCTTGGTCTTGTCGGCATAGAACCTGTCTACTGGCTGTCGGATGAACGCTTCGCGATGCTGTCGATTCTGATTACGAATGCCTGGCAGTGGACCGGATTCTACATTGTAATGGTGCTGGCCGCCATTCTCTCGATCCCCGCAGAGCTGGATGAAGCTGCGGCCATTGACGGCGCTACGGGCTTCCAGCGGGCTACACGCATCACTCTGCCGCTGATTGTCCCGATTATCTCGGTAGTCATTATGCTCTCGATTGCCGGAGCGATGAAAGCCGCGGATATCGTCATAGTTATGACCAAAGGCGGTCCGGCCGGTTCAACCGAGGTTATGGCCACCTATATGATTAAATATGCGATCACCAACTTCAAATATGGGTACGGCAATACCATTGCAGTTCTGATCTTTATGTTCACGCTCGTGGTTACAGCCCTCTATCAGCTGCTGTTTGCCCGTCGTAATGAAAGGATTGAATACTGATGCCGCGCCTGAAGAAAAGCTTACCTCACGTTGCCCTGCTGGGATATCTGGTCGTTGTGCTCTTCCCGTTTCTCTTTGTCCTGTTCTCCTCGGTGAAGAAGGACAATAATGCGATCGCCCTCAATCCATTCGGGATTCCGAAGACCTTCGAATTTTCGAACTATGTTGAAGCCTGGGTGAACGCCAAGATCAGCACATACTTTTTTAACAGCTTATATATTTCGATCCTGTCATCAGTGGTCTCCATTCTGCTGGCGTCCATGTTTGCCTTTGCGGTGACGCGGATGCGCCAGGGGCAATGGAACAAGATATTGTTCTCGCTGGTCCTGATCGGTATGCTGATTCCGAACAATGCGCTGATGCTGCCAATCTACACGATTGTCCGTAAGCTTCATATTCTCAATACGCACTGGGCACTGATTATTCCTTATATCGCCAATGCGATTCCGTTCACGATTATTATCCTGGCGGCATTCATGCGCTCACTGCCCAGTGAAATTGAAGAAGCAGCGGTCATGGATGGCTTGAAGGCTCCGGGTATCTTTGCTAGAATTATTGTACCTTTGACAGTTCCGGCCATGGTTACAGTCTTCATTGTTAATTTCCTGGGAAATTGGAACGAGTTCCTGCTGGCTAACTATTTTCTCTCTAATGACGAGCTGCGCACGCTTCCGGTGGGCATGGTTCAATTCCGTGATCAATATCAGATGAACTACGCGCAAATGTCAGCGGGTATTGTCTACAGCGTGGTCCCGGTTATCGTCATTTATGCTATTTTGCAGGAGAAGATTATTGAAGGCGTAACAGCAGGCAGTGTAAAAGGATAACACTATTCATGTCAGGAGCATGGGCCGATGAATTTGCGCTACAAATTATTTACGGCATTTCTGGGCCTGATTATCATTCCCTTATTCATTCTTGGCATGATTATGTTCTTCGTCACTTATAATTCGATAGAGAAGAAGTACAGCCAGCAATCCGAATACTCGCTTAAGGCGATCAGTTACAGCATTTCTAATGTTTTTAAGGATATGGACAATGTGACAGACAACGGAATTGCCACCTCGGTGTTTCATATGGCGCTCAGTGCGGATGATCCCTCCAAACAGGATTTGACCGATGCCGAGCAGCTAAGCCTGAATGCCAGCCAGCGCAATTTCCGTAGTCTGCTCTATAACCATCCGTCGATCAGCTATGCGTTTCTGTATAATTTTAATGGAAAAGGCAGCTCGGAGATCGTATCGGTATTCAACAAAGAAAATTTCCGCACACTCCCCTATGATAAGTTCAAAGGAAGTGATCTCTACCAGGAGGTTATGAAGCTTAACGGCGTTCCGAAATGGCTGGCTCCGCATGAGTATCCCGAACTGACGGGAACGGAGGCTGTATTTACGCAGATCCGGCTTATCAAGGAGCTTAGCTTTTTTCAGAACATCGGTATTCTGGTAGTCCAGATCAAGAACTGGGAGTTCGAATCGATATTCCGCAATCTCAAGATCGGGGACAGCAATCAGAAGGTGTCTTTTATGCTGGTCAACGATGACGGTATGATCCTGCTTGACCCGGACAGGAAGCTGGACGGACAGGATTTCCGCGATTTCACTACGAAGGATATTACGTTCAAGCCGGGCTTCCAGAGCTACAGAACCCAATTTGACGGTGAAAAGAGTATTCTGTCAGTCTATCACCTGAAGGAATATCCCTGGAGTCTGGTTTCTGTGACCTCGTGGGGCTCGTTGTCTCATGAAGTAACCGTATTTGCCCGCTGGTTTGTGGTTGTGATGTTCCTGTGCTTACTGGGTGCAGTGATCTTCAACCTGTTCTTCATGAACCGGATTACGGGCGGGATTGCTGTGATCGTGCGCTTCATGCGGCGGGTGGAGGATGGTGACCTGACAACCCGGGTTGAAGAGAAGGGCAGTGACGAAATGACGCTGCTGGCCCGGGGCTTCAATGATCTTATGGACAAAATCAATTCGCTCTTTAACCGGGTCCATGAAGAGCAGCGGCGCAAAAACCAGGCGGAAATGCGCGTGCTGCAGGCGCAGATCAAACCGCATTTTCTGTTCAATACACTGGAGTCCATTAATGTGCTGGCCGTGCAGAATGAAGGGCGAAAGGTCAGTGAGATGGTCTACAGGCTGGCCAGTATTCTACGGATCAGCATCCAGGACAGGGACGAAATTACGCTGGAGGAAGAGGTTAAGCATCTGCGCAATTATCTCGATATCCAGAAATTCCGGTTCGAGGATCTGTTTGACTATGAGCTTGAGGTTCCGGAGGAGCTGCTGGGCTGCGGGATTCTGAAGCTTACGCTGCAGCCGCTGGTAGAGAACAGTATTCAGCATGGTTTTGAAGGTATCAGTTACAAAGGTCTGGTAAGTGTTAAGGTCTGGGAAGACCGGGGGAATCTGATCCTGCGGATTCAGGATAACGGGATCGGCATGACTCCGTCCCAGCTGTCCATGTTTCAGTATATGGTTAACGATCCGGCAGAGCAGAAGCCTGAAGGCAAACCGGAACACGGAATTCACCTGGAGCGGAGGGGGCTTGGCGTACGCAGTGTAGCAGACCGCATCCGTATAGAGTACGGCGGCAGATATGGGATTTTCATCTGTGCGAGTCCTGGTGAGGGAACGATTATCCAGTGCGTCATACCTAAATACGGGCAGGGGGAAGATCATTATGCTAAAAGTATTATTGGTTGACGATGAGGCGCCTATCCTGAACAATCTCAACAAAGTACTGCCTTGGCAGGACATGGGGATGGAAGTAACGGGGATGGCCCGCAGCGGTATGGAAGCACTGCGCCTCGCTGAAGAGGAAGCGCCGGATCTGGTGCTGTGTGACATCCGGATGCCGGTGATGGACGGACTTACGTTCATCGGCAAGCTGCGTGAGATGGGGCTGGAGAGTGAAGTGCTGCTGCTCAGCGGGTATCAGGAGTTTGATTATGCGCGCGAGGCCATCCGTCTCGGGGTGAAGGAATATATCTGCAAGCCGATACATTATGAGGAGCTTGGCAACAAGGTGAGGGAGATCGGAGCACGGATCCGCAGTAAACAATACAAGGATAAACTGTATAACAGTATTCCCTTGTTTCAGGAGATGCCTGTTCCCGAGGATTCCGCCAAAAAAACACCGGATCAATTGATGAACCAGGCTGCACAATATATTACCGAACGGCTGAACTATGACCTTGGCATTGAAGAGGTGGCGAATAGAATTGGTATCAGCAGCAGCTATTTCTGCCTGCTCTTCAAGAACCGCTTTGCGATGACCTTCGTGGAGTATGTTACCTTACAGCGGATTGAAGCCGCCAAATTCATGCTCGCCAGCAGCGATAAAAGCATCACTGCCATCAGCTCCGGAGTGGGCTATCAGGAACGGCGTTACTTCACCAAGGTGTTCCAGAAACAGACGGGAATGTCCCCCAAGGAATACCGCGATAAATACAAAGCAGCCGAAGTCCGTTAATGGTAAAGGCAATTTCGGCAGCGTACACTAAGATTGTCCCGGGAAGGGGACGATCTTTTTTTATGAAGATGGATAGCCAATAGAAATAAATGGATAATGCTTGATTTTTCTTTACACAGAATGAAACTTTTCGGAGTTGCTTGCGTCTAATACTATGTTTTGTAAAATGAACGTGGCAAAAAATTCTGCCGTCCTGTAGAGGACGGTTGCGTTTTTGCGGGGAATATAAGGTGAAGAAAGAAAGATAACGCCTTATACACTACAATTGGGAGCAGAAGGAGTCGTACAATGAATTTGAAAAAAATGATCTTAGTGGCAGTATTGGCCGTGTCACAAACCGCAGCAGCGGTTCCGGCCTTTGCAATCCCTGCCAGCACACAAAGTACCACTGGCAACGTTGCCGCAGCGGTGAATACCACACAGACGGTTGTAACACAGGAGGAGCCCTCGGCTACAGATCCGTTGCCTCCATTAGTTACTGAGGCGCCTGCAGGTACGGTTACGCCAACACCAACACCGGTCCCGGCAGCAACAGCAGTTCCTGCAGTGCCGGCAGCAACTGCAACACCAATTCCGGCAGTGACCCAGGCTCCTATTGATGGCGCTGTTTCAACAGACGCGGCTGTTCCAACGGCTACCCCGCTTCCTGGCAGTACTCAAGTGTTGCAGCCGACAACAACTGCAGGTCTGACCACCTCCGCCACTGGCGGCCAGCTCATCCTGATGATGAACAGCAACAAAATGTACAGAAACGGTACACCGTATACTGCCAACCAGCCGATGGCTGTCAAGAACGGGGTCTCGTATGTATCGATCCGTGCAATGGTGGAAATGGTCGGAGTAAGCTATACCTACGACTACAAAACCAAGGAAGTTATTGTTACTAAAGGTACCAGTATTATGCGCTTCAAGACCGACAGTAAGATCTATACGGTAAATGGCGCCAAGAATACAATGAAAGGCCCGGCCTACCAGTTCAAGGGCACCTTCATGGTTCCTTTAACCTCCATTACGTATGCGCTGAATATTCCTTATACGGTGGACAATGTACAGAAGCGTGTCATTCTTACGCTGAATACAAAGCCGACCGCTTCTTTCAAGGTTCAGCCGACTGAAATTTATGCCGGTCAGACAATAGTGAATTATGTAACTTCCTATTCTTCACCAAATGGCACGCCGATGGCTGAAGAACAATGGGGCGGCAACAAGCTGGATATGTACGATCAGCCGGGATTCTATACCGTTACGTATTCTGTACGTGATGCAAATAATCTGTGGAGTGATCCTTATTCTGTAACGATCCAGGTGCTGCAGCCGAATCAGCCGCCTGTGGCTCAGTTCACGACTGACAAAGATGAATACAAAATGGGTGAGCCGGTAATTCTGACGGATACCAGCTACGACCCCGAATATGAAGAATTGACCACCACTTGGAGCAACCGTGGCCTGGCCTACTTTAACCCGGGTCCTACGTCCATCCAGCTGACGGTAACGGATAAGCATGGTCTTAGCAGTACTTTTGAGAAAACGATTAACATTACAAGCGAACAGCTGTATACCCAGGATGAAGTAGCAAAGCTGTTCACTATTCCCGGCGATGTGCTGACGTTTGATGGTGGACTAATCCCGGGACTTCCGAACCTGCCGTATAATCTGTCGTCTGACAGCTATACGCTGATCCGCAGTAACAGCCCTGAAACGGTTAATACCGAAGGCGTTCTGTATCGCGAGACTTCCGTAGGGAAGACACGTTTCCTGGTGCATCATATGAACAATATGACTACACGACAGAAGCTGTATGTGATCGCTACGAACAACGGCATATATCCGGCGACGATTTCGACCGAATACTCAGGTATTGCCGGTCCGGTAACTTCTCCGGAATATACGGGCAGAATTTCGATTCAGAAATACTACAATTCCATGATTACAGGTTCAAGCAAAGCCCAAATCATCCTGCAGCCGGGTCAAAGTGTACCTATTCTGACAGATCTGAATAAGATTGCTATGAAACCGAAAGAAGTGCTTTCACTCAGCGCCGATCTGGTTAGTGATTACCCTATTCTATATAATGTGGTAATGGTTGAAGAGACTAAAGATCCGGTAGCTGTGCTGCCGACACTGCCAATTCTTGACCGCGATGGTGTGCATAACCGGGGAACGTATCCGGATTCAACACGCATCATTAATGTGACTGATCTGGTTGGCACAACGCAATCCAAGCTGATTCTGGGGGATAATAAAAATGACCTCAATCTGATTGGTATTGACCCGATGACTGGAACCGAAGCTTCCAATTCCGGCAACTTCGGTGTACTGTACAAAATCGTTCTGGACCGTGTGGCAGCGAACACACTGATCACCTTCAACCCGCGTGGAGGTAATTATCTGGGTTCTGTACTGGTGAACGGAACGATTGTGAATCTGCCGAATAAGGGAAGCTTATCCAGCTCGGACATGAATGCAGTAATATTCCGCACCGGCGAATATGAAGGTCCGGTTGATATTACCTTCTCCGTAGCTTCCGGCAGTAATCTGCCTGTAAACTTTGTGTTTACTCCGCTTCCGGCCAAAAAATAAATAAAAGCACCTGTTAGACAGCCGTTCCTGATGGAGCGGCTGTTTCTTTGGATTATGATCATCTTTACATGAGGAAGGGCCGTTCCTTAAGGGCCGGAGGCACACTTCATTGACGGGGCAGTGCTTTTGGGGCATTATAAAGAGAGTGCAATACAAACGACCTATGTTATGGGAGATGAGCGAATGCTGTCGACAGAACAAATACTGGAAGCCATGTCGGGGCAGGGACTGCGAATCACCGATCAGCGCAAAACGCTTGCCAGGTTATTCGGCGAGAATACGGGATATTTGTCTGCGAAGGATGTATATGAGCATATGGGCCGCAAATACAGCGGACTCAGCTTCGATACGGTCTACCGCAACCTGCGTGTCATGGAGGAGCTTGGTGTGCTGGAGCAGATTGTCTTTGAAGACGGCGTCAAATTCAAAGCAAGCTGCAGTCAGGATCACCATCATCATCATATGATTTGTCTTCAATGTATGAAGACTTACCCTATTCATTTCTGTCCGATGAATTTAACAGATACACCGGATCAATTCCGGGTGGTCAAGCATAAATTTGAGGTGTTCGGTTACTGCAAGGACTGTGAACAGGGCCGCGAAGAAGAGTCAGCCGTAGCTGCTCACGGCAAAGAAGGCCGCTGAATATGACTACCTTAAGAAGAACGGTTCAGGCTCCAATCCGGGTCTACCGCAGGTTCATATCGCCGCTTAAGCCGGCAACCTGCCGGTTTTATCCGACTTGTTCAGCCTATGCGCTTGAAGCTATTGAGGTCCATGGACCGCTGAAGGGTTCGTGGCTGGCTGCAAGGCGGATTGCCCGCTGCCATCCCTTTCATCCGGGAGGGCTGGACCCGGTGCCGCCGCGGAAAGAGCAATCACCAGGAGATAAGCCTGTTCATACGACTTGACATGAGCCGCTGTGATGGGTATATTTTGAATAATAAGCAATATTCCGAGGAACGGATGAGTAAATGTGGACAACCATTACAGAGAGCCGGGGCTGATGGAAGCCGGTATGGGACGCCAGATTGAATATGGTCCGGGAGGAACTGTGTTCGAGCGGAAGCTGGAAGTTGCGGCTTGCGTAAGATAACGGCGTGTTCCAGCGTTAATGGACAGTTCCGCAAGGGACTGGCGAAGCCTGTGCTCTGTGAGGAGCCGGGGAACTTTGGGTGGTATCGCGTGAGTTTACTCTCGCCCCATATAGGGGCGGGAGTTTTTTGCGTCAGGATGTGTAAATATGAGAAGGTATAATGAAGGGATGACAAGAGAATGAGTGAGAACAAAACCTTTTATTTAACTACACCGATCTATTATCCGAGCGACAAGCTGCACATTGGACATGCGTATTCGACAGTAGCCGGTGATGCAATGGCCCGCTACAAGCGTCTGCGCGGCTATGAGGTGCGCTATCTGACAGGAACAGACGAGCATGGGCAGAAGATTGAAGAGAAGGCAGGCAAGGCAGGCAAGACCCCCCAGGAGTTCGTTGACGGGATTGTGGTGGGCATTAAGGACCTGTGGAAGAAGCTGGACATCTCCAATGATGACTTTATCCGTACCACCGAGGAGCGTCACAAGAAAGTGGTGGCGGATATTTTTGACCGCCTGCTGAAGCAGGGCGACATCTACAAAGGGGAATACGAAGGCTGGTATTGCATTTCGGATGAGACCTTCTACACCGAGACACAGCTGGTGGACATTGAACGCGATGCTGACGGCAATATTACCGGCGGCAAAAGTCCGGACAGCGGACATCCGGTTGAACTAGTCAAGGAAGAAAGCTACTTCTTCCGCATGAGCAAATATGCGGACCGCCTGCTGCAGTTCTACGAGGAGAATCCGGAATTTATCCTGCCGGAATCGCGCAAGAATGAGATGATTAACAACTTTATCAAGCCGGGCCTTGAGGATCTGGCCGTATCCCGAACAACCTTTGACTGGGGCGTTAAGGTAAAAGGTGATGAGAAGCATGTAGTCTACGTATGGATCGATGCGCTTACCAACTACATTACAGCTCTCGGCTATGGCTCGGAAGACCGCAGCCTGTATGATAAGTTCTGGCCTGCGGATGTGCATATCGTCGGTAAGGAAATTGTCCGTTTCCATACGATTTACTGGCCGATCATTCTGATGGCGCTGGGTGAGCCGCTGCCGAAAAAGGTGTTCGCCCATGGCTGGCTGCTGATGAAGGACGGTAAAATGTCCAAGTCCAAAGGCAATGTCGTTGATCCGGTTACCTTAATTGACCGCTATGGTCTGGACGCCCTGCGTTATTATCTGCTGCGCGAGGTTCCCTTCGGATCAGACGGAACCTTCACGCCGGAGAGCTTCGTGGACCGCATCAACTATGATCTGGCCAACGATCTCGGCAATCTGCTGAACCGGACCGGGGCAATGGTTGAGAAATATTTCGGCGGGGAGCTCCCGGCTTATGCAGGCCAGGTGACGGCATTTGACGGAGAACTTGAAGCAGTTGTACAGAGCACCTATGTCAAAGTAGAAGAAGCGATGGAGAAAATGGAATTCTCCGTAGCCCTGACCGCAATTGGCGCGCTGATCAGCCGTACGAACAAATATATTGACGAAACGCAGCCGTGGGTGCTGGCTAAGGATGAGAGCAGAACCGGTGAGCTGGCTTCGGTGATGAGACATCTGGTCGAAGGACTGCGCACCGCGTCCATCCTGCTGCAGCCGTTCCTGACCGGTGCTCCGGCGAAGATCTGGGAGCAGCTGGGCATTCAGCCGGGCGAGCTGACCACTTGGGAGAGCGGCAAATCATTCGGCCTGATTCCAGCGGGAACCCGGCTTGCGAAGGGCGACCCGATCTTCCCGCGCCTGGATGTGGCGCAGGAGGTGGCGTACATCGCCGAAGCGATGGGAGCCGGCAAGCCGGCAGAAGCAGCTGCTGAAGCTGCGCCTGCAGGGGCTGCTGTGACCCCGGATGCGGCTGCTGAGGGTCCGGAGGAAGAGGAGCATAAGGAAGAAATCGGCATCGACGATTTCGCCAAAGCGGAGCTGCGCGTAGCCCAGGTAATCGCCGCCGAGCCGGTGAAGAAGGCGGACAAGCTGCTGAAGCTGCAGCTCGATCTTGGATACGAACAACGCCAGGTCGTATCCGGCATTGCCAAGTTCTACACACCGGAAGAGCTGGTGGGACGCAAGGTGATCTGCATCGTGAACCTGAAGCCGGTGAAGCTGCGCGGTGAGCTGTCGCAGGGGATGATCCTGGCAGCCTCCAAGGGCGACCAGCTGACGATCGCCACCGTGCCGGACAGCATGCCGAACGGAGCTATTGTGAAATAAGACAAGCTGCATAGTTGAATGATCTGAACGATCCCCGTGTGCCTAATGCAGCGGGGATTGTTTTAGTGTAAATATAGGTATACAGAGTAATAGGTATTGACCCTAAGTATAAGCGGGTTCAGTCCAACTATGGCGAGGCTGGCTGGAAGATCAGAGTTGACTTATCGTAACGATTACTATTATAATTCTCATAGTAAATTTTACGATTTAAGGGGTCGATAGAGAAATGTTATATAGAAGCTTGCACAAAGGGTTTTTGCTCGTTGTTACCTTACTGCTGCTAATGATGCTTGCCGCATGCGGACCTAAGAGCAGCGGAAGTATTGTCGAGGGAAAAGTGAATGTCATTACTACTTTTTATCCTATATATGAATTTGCCAGTGAAATCGGCGGGGAAGATATCAATGCGATCAATCTGCTTCCGGTGGGGGTAGAGCCGCATGACTGGACACCGCGCAGCCAGGATATTATTAATACCTCCAAGGCACAGCTGTTCCTCTATAACGGAGCAGGACTGGAGGGCTGGGTGCCCAATTTCCTCAAGAGCCTCGACAGTGACAGTGAAGCCAAGGCTGTAGAAGTCAGCCGTGGGGTTGATCTGATTATGACCGATGAGGAAGACGGTCATGATCATGGTAATGAGGAAGAGGGGGCAGAGCACAACGATAGCCTGCACACGGACCCGCATACCTGGGTAAGTCCGAAATCGGCGCTGGTGATGGCGAAGAATATTAAGGACAGCCTGCAATCTGTAGATCCCGAGCATTCAGCGGGTTATGAGGAGCGTTACCAGAAGCTTACCGATCGTCTGAGTGCCCTCGACAGCAGGTTTACGGAAGAACTGGGCAAGCTGCCTAATAAGGAGATCGTAGTCTCCCATCAGGCTTTTTCGTATCTGGCGCGTGATTATGGTCTGTCACAGCACGCCATTATGGGGCTGTCACCGGATGCCGAGCCGCGGGGACAGGATCTGCTGGATCTGGCGGCGTTGGTCAAAGAAGAGGGTATCCGTTACATTTTCTTCGAAGAGCTCGTATCCGATAAGCTGGCCAAAACACTCGCTAGTGAAACCGGCGTGTCCACTATGGTGCTGAATCCGGTAGAGGGACTGACTGAAGCCCAGGATAAGAATGGCGACAACTATTTCACGCTAATGGAGAAAAATTTGCAAAATCTCATTCTGGCTTTACAATAATAAGGAAAGTATAAGTGAAAGGCGGTGCCTCACATGCAACCGGTATCCCTGGACTGCCATCAGCATATGATCGAAATACAGGATTTGTCCTTCTCCTACGGGGAACAGAAGGTAATCTCTAACTTGAATTATACAGTGAAAGAACGTGATTTCCTCGGCATCATCGGTTCTAACGGAGCCGGCAAGACTACGCTGCTCAAGATGATTGTCGGTCTGCTGCCTGCTACCAGCGGGGAGATCAAATTATTCGGCCAGCCGGTCCGGAAGTTCAAGGACTGGGAACGGATCGGTTATGTTCCGCAGAAGAATGCCTTCAATCCGCTGTTCCCGGCTACTGTGCGCGAGGTAGTATTATCAGGGCTGTACAACAACAAGAATCTGATCCGCCGCGTGTCCAAAGCCCAGCACCGCCAGTGTGAGGATGCGCTTGAAGTGATGCGGATTCAGGATATCGCGGAGAAAAGAGTCGGGCAGCTATCCGGCGGCCAGCAGCAGCGTGTCTTCTTGGCCCGCGCGCTGATCAACCATCCGGATCTGCTGATCCTTGATGAGCCTACCGTCGGTATTGATGCCGAGACGCAGGCCGGATTCTTCGACCTGATCATGCATATGCATGCCCATCACCATATGACTTTCCTGATGGTATCGCATGACATTGACATGATTAAGAACTATCTCGGCAACGAGCCGGTGCAGAAGAACGGCAAGATTAATTTCTATTGCCGCCATTCTCATGATGTTCAGGACTGCGTTGTTGATAATCTGCAGCATACACTCTCTTGAAAAAAGGGGACGCAGAGGTGTTCAGACATTCTGGAAAGTCAGCTTCTCATGCATCCTAAAAATAGCTGTATTTCGTACAGTTATTATTAGGTTGTAGGCGCGGATTTAAGCTATAACTGTATTTCGTACACTTATATTTGCGGAAAACAGGCGAAAAGCCGCTTACCACTCGTTATAATTATATGAAATACACTTATTTTCCTGATTTGGTTCTAAATTCGACAAATAGTTGTACAAAGTACATTTAAACGGTTTGATTACTACGACAAGGTTCTGAAGCCCAGTCTTAGTTGTACCCTGGGTCGTCCATTGTACAACATAGGCCGGCCTTCGCTTTGCTCTTATCTTTTGAACTTGATTTTGACTTTAATGCGTAGTTAAATCCCACCAAATGTTAAGCGTATCCCGCAGGGAGGAAAAGCGGTCCTGCCTCAACGTCCCTAAGAAGCGAAAGTCTGCCGTCCCACGCCAATTGCACTTAAACGGGTGTCCAGAGGGCAGAGCCCTTGGGGCCCTCCCTTGGAAGGGAGGGTTTGGGTGGGATCGAAAAGGTTTTGATCGAAAAGGTTTTGATCGAAAAGGTTTTGATCGAAAAGGTTTTGATCGAAAAGGTCTGGATCCAAAGGTTTTGATCTAAATGTTTCGATCTAAAGTTTCACTCGAAAAGGTTTGATCATAAAAGGAGAAAAAATATCTTGGAAATATTATTTAGTGACTTTTTCCAGCGGGCGCTGGCCGGCGGCCTGATGATTGGGATTACCGCACCGCTGATAGGCGTGTTTCTGGTGCTGCGGCGCCTGTCAATGATCGGAGATACGCTGGCGCATGTTACGATCGCCGGGGTGGCGCTAGGCTTCCTGACCGGCTTTTACCCGCTCGGGGCGGGGCTGATCTTCGCCGTAGTGGCCTCGTTTGCCATTGAGAAGCTGCGCAAGGCTTATAAAAGCTACGCCGAGCTGTCCATTGCCATCATCATGTCGGGCGGGGTGGCGCTGGCTTCGCTTTTTTTCACCCTGGGCAAAGGCTATAATGCGGATGTGATGAGTTACCTGTTCGGCAGCATTTATACGCTGAATAACACCGATCTGATTGTGGTTGGAATCGTAACCATTGCGGTTGTGGTTGTAGTATCGCTGTTCTTCAAAGAGTTCTTCCTGCTCAGCTTTGAGGAGGATGCAGCCAGTGTCAGCGGACTGCCGGTGAAGCTGCTTAATATGCTGATTACCGTATTGACCGCGCTTGTAATCAGTACGGCGATTAAGATTGTCGGCTCGCTGCTGGTATCTGCGCTGCTGACCATTCCTGTGGCGATCAGCCTGCTGCTGTCACGCAGCTTCAAGTCTTCGGTCATTCTGTCCGTGATCATTGCCGAGATCGCCGTAGTCGGCGGACTAGTCATTGCAGGTGTGTGGAATCTGGCTCCGGGAGCCACGATTGTCCTGCTGCTGATTGCACTGCTGACATTAACACTAATCGGCAAAAAAGGTCTGCCGGCCTAGACACTTAAGCTCTAACAGGCCTCCACTACATATGCTTATAAATACAGCCTACGTAAAGTGAACCCGAATAGGGAAGGAGAGAAGCGCCCAGTGTCCAACCTGAATGCAGGAATCGCTTTTGCCGCCGGAGTGGCGTCATTCATTTCGCCTTGCTGTCTGCCGCTCTACCCTTCTTATCTATCGTATATTACCGGATTATCAGTGCAGGAGCTGAAGAGCGGAAGCAACAGCAAAGAGGTCCGTTTCCGGACCCTCTCGCATACGCTGGCCTTTATACTGGGCTTTTCGGCTGTTTTCTATACCCTTGGTTTCGGCGCCGGACTGTTTGGAGAATTCTTCAACGGCCAGCGGGATCTGATCCGCCAGTTGTCGGCTATTCTGATTATTGTGATGGGGCTGTTTCTGCTCGGTATCTTTCAGCCGCAGTTTCTGCTCCGGGAGCGCAAGCTGGAGCTGAAATGGAAGCCTGCCGGGTACTTGGGTTCGTTTATCTTTGGCATTGGCTTCTCAGCGGGCTGGTCACCATGCATCGGTCCCATTTTGACAGCGATTATCGCCCTGTCCGCCAGTGATCCGGGAACCTGGTTTACGATGATTACGGCGTACAGTATCGGGTTTGCGCTGCCGTTCTTCGGACTCGCTTTTTTCCTGGGCGGCGCGCGGAAGATTCTGAAATACTCCAATCTGCTGATGAAGCTGGGCGGCGGACTGATGGTGTTTATGGGGATTCTGCTGTTCACCGACCAGATGTTCCGGATTACGATATGGCTGCAGGGGGTCACGCCGGGCTGGCTGATTTTTTAAGCCTGCTTTTAAGTGAAATAATCAATAGCCGCTTCGGGAAAATGTTCAAAAATCCGCTCTGTGATGAATTCGCGCAGGGCGGTTTGCTGTTCATCGGGATAGACATATTTGTTCTGTCCCCACTTGCCCCATTTCTTTTTGCGCTTCTCGATATCCATCTCCAGCTTTGATTTCGGATAACGTTTCTCGATCACGGTCTTGGCTGTCTTGGTGAAGCGGTGCTGGATCATCTCAAAGGTCAGCCCTTTGCCTATCCCAGGCGGCAGCGTACGGGCCAGCTTCTCCAGCAGCTCCGCATAGCCTTCTTCCCAGCCGTCATGCCAGATAATTGGAGCGATGATGAAGCCCAGCGGATAACCGGCACGGGCAATCTGACCGGCAGCCTCAATCCGCTCCTCGAAACGCGAGGTGGCCGGCTCAAAGTTCTTGATAACATAATCGGCATTCACGCTGAAGCGTACGCGGGTATGCCCGTTATGCTTCAGGCCAAGCAATGGCTCGACATGCTGATACTTCGTCACGAAACGCAGCCTTCCCAGCGGCTCTTCAGCCATGAATTCAATCAGCTCGGTAAGCGATCCGGTGATATGCTCCAGACCCAGGGGGTCTGAGGTACAGGCTGCTTCGAAGGTGGTGATCTCCGGGGCACGTTCGCTGATATATTTCTTGGCCGCGTCGATGATGTCCCCTGTGTTTACGTATACGCGGATGTAAGGCTTAGAACCCAAGGTGGTTTGAAGATAGCAATAATGGCAGTGGCCCATGCAGCCGGTAGCAATCGGAATCGCGTAATCGGCAGACGGCTTCGACTGGTCAAAAGTCAGCGTTTTGCGGAGACCGACGACGAGTGTTCTTTTGGCGATTTTGTACTGCTCGACCTCAGTTTCGCCGGGCAGATTGGTAATCCGGTTATGTGATGTCGTCATTCGGAAGGGGATGTTCCGGGCCTTGACCCATTCCATAATCCGCTCCCCTTTGGGGTAATTTAAAGCATCCGGTTCAAAAAAAACCAGCTCCGGAATGAACAAGCCCGTCGGCTTCCGCGTTCTTTTGGCAGGAGGGCGTTCAGGGGTTACAACGTTCATGAATTCACGCTCCTTATAGATGAGGATACCGTTATTGTGCCGTTAAGCGGGCGATTGAAATCATGGTAAACATCGCTAAGCGGAGAAGCAGCAGACGTGTAGGACTTGCCAAGCAGCGGCAGAAACATGTATCATTGTTAGAGCAAGGCCCGGCCCCATCGCCACGCTCATTATAGAAAAGAGGTAAAGTTAATGCCAACACCCAGCATGGAGGATTATTTGGAGCGCATATACAAGCTCATCGACGAGAAGGGTTATGCGCGGGTCTCGGATATTGCTGAGGGACTGGAAGTACACCCCTCCTCTGTGACCAAGATGATCCAAAAACTGGATAAGGACGAATATCTCATCTATGAGAAATATCGTGGGCTTGTCCTAACAAGCAAAGGGAAAAAAGTGGGAAAACGTCTTGTGGACCGCCATCAGCTGCTGGAGGAATTCCTCGGGATAATTGGGGTTCAGCAAGAACATATTTATAAGGATGTTGAAGGCATTGAGCATCATTTGAGCTGGGATTCCATCACCCGGATCGAAACGCTGGTGGAGTATTTCCGCCGGGATGAAGCACGTCTGCAGACCTTATACGATATTCACCATGAAATGGCCAGCGATTCATAATGTGGCTTTTTTTGTTTGATTAGCGCAACCTTTCCAGTTTTTTTACGTCAAAACGGATACCGTTCCTTTTTCACCTAAGGAAGGACTCCGTTTACCAAAGAAACGGCCTTCTCCCTGTTCCGAGGACGAGAAGGCCGTTTCTTTGTTATATAACTACAACACCTGGGAGGAATTATGAATTACCGTAAATGGATAGTAGGATTGCTGGTGGTTATGCTATGTCTGCCTGTGTGGACAACAGCTGCGCGCGCTGCTTCGGTGCAGATTTCGATTGAATTGGATGGAGAGAGCTTAAGTACGGATGTTCCTCCTTATATTACACGGACGAATGTAACTATGGTCCCTGTCGGGGTTGTCAGTAAGGGACTAGGTGCCGGTGTGGTCTGGGATCAGGCCAGTAAGACTGCTACAATCAGCAAGGGGAATACTGTGCTGAAGCTGACCAGCGGCAGCAAGAGCGCAATCGTTAACGATGCCTCAGTCAGTCTGGATACCTCTGTACAGATTACACAGGGCCGGGTGATGGTGCCGCTGCGGTTCGTCAGCGAGCAGCTCGGGCTGCAGGTGGTCTGGAATCAGGCTACGAAGCATATTGCCTTATATTCAAATATAGAAATTGGCGGGCCGTCTACACCTTCAACACCGTCTGTTCCGGCAGTGTCCACACCATCCGTACCAACGCCCGTAGTGCCAACACCGACAGTGCCTACGCCAACCGTACCTTCAATTCCCGGGGCCAAGACTGGAAAGGCGATGAAGGGAGCGTGGGTGTCTACTGTATTTAATCTGGACTGGCCGTCCACGGCTTCGGCCGGCAATGCCGACAAGCAAAAGAAAGAGTTCGACAGCATGCTGGACAAGCTCCAGGCTGCCGGTTTCAATAGTGTATTCGTTCAGGTCAGACCCTCAGGAGATGCTCTATATCCTTCGCAGATTGTTCCCTGGTCCAAGGTGCTGAGCGGTACCCAGGGGAAAGAACCCGGCTATGATCCGCTTCAGTATATGGTTAGCAGCGCTCATTCACGCGGCATGCAGTTCCATGCCTGGTTCAATCCGTTCCGGGCAACTACAGATGATAAGACCACCGGGCTTGCCGCCAACCATGTCGCCAAGCTGCATCCCGAGTGGATCGTCAAAGCTGACAGTAAGCTGTACATAAATCCGGGCATTCCGGAAGCACGGCAGCATATCATTGACACCGTGATGGAAGTGGTCAGAGGGTATGACATCGACGGTGTGCATCTGGATGATTATTTCTATCCCTCTAACGTAACTTTTGCTGATGACACGGCATTCAAGACTTACAATTCTCAGGCGATCGCCACCAAGGGAGACTGGCGCCGGGATAATATCAATCAGTTCATCCGTCAGCTGGGAGCAGAGATTCATGCAGTGAAGCCGGCGGTTTCGTTCGGCGTCAGCCCGTTTGGCGTATGGCGTAATAAAAAGGCGGACAGCACCGGCTCGGATACTACGGCAGGAGTGTCTGCGTATGATGATATGTATGCGGATGTGCGCACATGGATTAAGAGCGGCTGGGTCGACTATGTGGCTCCGCAGGTATACTGGAGTCTCTCTTTCAGTGCCGCCCGTTATGACAAGCTGGTCGACTGGTGGGTGAACGAGGTCGCTGGCACGGGCGTCAAGCTGTATATCGGCCTGGCTTCGTACAAAGTAGGGGATACCAAACAAACCGCGGAATGGCAGAGCGGAGATCAGATTATCAATCAGCTGAAATATAATGAGAAATACGACGAGGTTTCCGGCAGTATTCTGTTCCGGGCCAATGATATTGTGGTCCGTGATCCGTTTGGCCTGGCCAGCCTGCTCAGCTTTTATTTCAAATCATAGTCAGTCATGAATATTCCCCCGTGCTCATAGATAAGCAATAAGATCTATGGAACGGGGGACTCTTATGTATGGAGATTAACGCAGTTTTTGAAGGCGGAGGAGTGAAAGGGATTGCGCTCGCAGGTGCGGTGGAGGCGACCGAGCGGGCAGGACGGACCTTCAGGAGAGTAGCCGGAACCTCTTCAGGCTCGATTATTGCTTCGCTGCTGGCCGCCGGTTATAACGGAGAGGCGATGAGCCGGATCATCAGGGAGACGCCCTTCACATCCTTTCTGAAGCGCGGAGCGCTGTATAACACGGCGGTAGTAGGGCCGGCAATCCGTGTTCTGATCAAGAAAGGTCTGTACTCGGGCCAGGCCCTCGAATCCTGGATCCGCGGCATTCTGCTGGAGAAGGGGGTAGTGACATTCAGTGATCTGCCGCGCGGCAGGCTGACAGTCATTGCTTCAGATATTACTAACGGGAGGATCGTCGTCCTGCCGGATGATCTGGAGCTCTACGGGATTTCACCAGATTCCTTTGAAGTAGCCAAAGCTGTGAGGATGAGCTGCAGCATTCCCTACTTCTTCGATCCGGTGATGCTGCGGCTGAACGGAGAGGCAGCCCGGAGAAAGTCTTTTGCCGAGCAGTTTGTGTATATGGTGGACGGGGGGATGCTCAGCAATTTTCCGCTGTGGCTGTTTGATGAGAAGAAGGATGGATTCCAGTCCCCAGAGCGCCGTACGCCCACAGTGGGCTACCAGTTGATCGGTAAGACACAGCCGCAGCCACACCGCATCACCGGGCCGTTCAGCATGCTTCAGGCTATGGTAGGGACGATGCTCTCGGCCCATGATGAACGTTATATTGAGACAGATAAATTCGTACGTACCGTCAAAATTCCCACACTGGGCATTTCCACCACCCAATTTCATATCTCCCCGGAGCAGAGTGATGCAATCTATGCTGCAGGACTGGCTGCCGGAGCGGATTTCTTCAAAAATTGGCGGCCACCTCATAGTACACGCCCATATATTCACCCTAATCAGCTTACTGGCCCTAAACTATAACCCAAAAAGGCATCCCGCACGTCGTAATGGCTACGTGGAGATGCCTTTTTGTTACTTGAATTCTTAGCCGGCCGGCCGGGAGTTCAATGATATTTGGGAAGCTGATCGTCGTTTTTGCCCTTGCTGCCTTCAATCACCTGGAAGGGATAGGTTTTACGCTTCCCTGGTGAAGCCTGGGTTTTGCGGATACCGGCAACCTTGGACATCGTCTTGGCAGATGGTTTAACTTTGGTGCGTGACCGTCCGGAACCGCCTGCCACTCTTCCCGGTAGCACCTTGTAGGCGTAATACAGCAGCGCCAGCAGCAGTGCAGGAAGAATGAAAATGGACAAAGCAGAAAGACCGCGTGCCATAAATTGTGTTACCAGACCCAATGCTGCGAGAGCTATTGAAATCCAAAAAATCAAAGCATGTCTGATCATGGGCTAATCATCCTTTCGCAGGATCCAAAATGCCGCCTGACACACTTGCCTCCGAATATCCTCTTGCTTCAATTGCGGCATCCAGCTCCCGCATCCGGTTGAACGAGGCGATGGACACCTCAACCATATCGTCCTTAGGTTCTTTGGTGGTCAGCAGCTGCAGCCACAGACCCGGATATCCCAGATACTTGAGCCCGGGAATATCTCTCACCGCATTGGTTCCCTTGAGAACCTCAAACGAGATGCCGATGACTACAGGCAGCAGAATAATCCGCTGCAGTACCCGTTCCATAAGATTATCCCATGGGACAACGGAGTAGATAATAACGCCGAGGATAATGGTCAGCATCATGAAGCTGCTGCCGCAGCGGTAATGCAGACGGCTGTATTTCTGTACATTTGCGACAGTCAGTTCTTCGCCGGCTTCAAAAGCACTGATTACCTTATGCTCCGCACCGTGATACTGGAACAGCCGTTTGATCACCGGTGTCTGTGAAATGGCAAACAGATAAACGAGCAGGAGAGTCAGCTTAATTGCACCTTCAACAAGGTTGTGCAGAATATAGTTGTCAAATGCATTCTTAAATAAAAAATCTTCTACGAACACCGGCACCAGTGTAAAAATAATCTTGCCGAAAAGGAAAGAAAGAATACCCATGACAGCTACGCCGAAAATCATACCGAGGCTCCAGCCCTCATCCTTCTTCTTGTCTTTATCTTTCTCTTTCTGCTTGGCAAGCTCTTCAGGTTCTGTCTCATCCTCGGCATAGGATTCCGCCGAATAATTCAGATGCTTCGAGCCTTTGGCGCTGGAATCTATAATACTGACAATGCCGCGTAGCAGCGGAATCTTTCGCAGTTTAAGGACCCAGCTCTTATCGCTCTTCGGCACCTCCAAAAATGTGATTTCCTGATTCTTCCTTCTTACGGCTGTTACGTTGATATGCTTGCCGCCGAACATGACGCCTTCAATGACGGCTTGGCCGCCGTAACTGGGAGTTTCCTGGGACAACCAATTCACCTTCCCGTATTTTAATGTGATTTATATAATACATTGTAACTAATTTTTAAGCACATTACTAGTTGGATTGCCGTTTGCTGTACATACTAGTCTATAGAGAGCGGAGTGGAAACCGGATTAACCCTATACTGAAAGAGAGGCTGCTCTATGAGTTCTTCTAACAAGCAAAAGTCAGTCCATACGAATCCGTTTTATTTTGCCATTGAACTGGGTTTTTTCGCCGGTTTAATCTGGGGAGGGGCCCGCTGGCTGATGTATGTCCTGCATTTCACCAAGGTTATTCCGGGTTTTTTGGCGGAGCCTTTTTTCAAGCATGAATTTTTGATGACACCTGCCGGGCATCTGCTCGGATATTTATCCTTTATCGTCTTCTCGGTGATCGTTTCGCTGATCTATGTGCTTATTTTCCGCAGGCTGAAGGGACCCTGGCCGGGTATGATTTACGGTGTACTGTGGTGGTCGGCCGTGTTCCTGGCCGGTTCCTGGCAGTTCCTGATGCAGCCGCCTTTCAGACTGCCCTGGAACTCTGTAATCAGTGAATTTTGCCTCTTTTTGCTCTGGGGATTATTCATCGGATATACGGCAGCGATTGAGTACACTGATGAGCGGAAACGCGAGCAGCAGACAAAGCTGGCCTGAGCGTCCGAAAAAACTTCTCAGGTGGCATGCCACTATGTTAAAATACAATGTGGCTATTTCGAGAGGAGAATGAAAATGGGCAACAAGCGCGTCTCCAAGCTGCGTAAGGTTTTGCAGGAACAGGGACTGGATGCGATGTTAATTACCAGCGGCTATAACCGCCGCTATTTGAGCGGATTCACCGGCTCCTCCGGTTATGTGCTGGTTACCGGTGATGACAGTTATCTGCTGACTGACTTCAGGTATATGACACAGGCTTCGGAACAGGTGACCGGACTGAAGATTGTTCAGCATGCTGCGAAATTCATTGACACTGTACGCGAACTGCTGCCGCAGGGCGGACAAGTCCGTATCGGCTTCGAGCAGGATGACGTAACCTTCAGCGCGTACACTGCATATGCGGCAGCTCTGCAGCCGGCAGTTATGGTTCCGGTATCCAAAGCCGTCGAGAATCTGCGCATGTTCAAGGATGAGGAAGAGCTGGCGATCATGCAGCGGGCTTGCGATCTGGCAGATGCAACGTACAGCCATATCCTGAATGTGATCAAGCCAGGCATGACTGAACGTGATGTCGATCTGGAAATGGAATTCTACATGCGCACCCACGGTGCAACCTCATCCTCGTTCGATACGATTGTTGCTTCCGGCGAACGCTCGGCCATGCCGCATGGCGTAGCCAGCAGCAAGATTATCCAGAACAACGAATTCGTCACCTTCGACTTCGGTGCACTGCTGGACGGCTACTGCTCGGATGTAACACGCACGATCGCCTTGGGATCGCCGGATCCCAAGCTGAAGGAAATCTATGATATTGTGCTTGAAGCGCAGCTGCATACGCTGGCACATATCAAACCAGGCATGACCGGCCGTGAATGCGATGCCCTGGCCCGTGACATCATCACCCGTTACGGGTATGGTGAGTATTTCGGCCACAGCACAGGCCATGGTCTGGGCATGGAGGTTCATGAATTTCCGCGTCTGTCCAAGCTTGCCGATGAAATTATGGAGCCGGGCATGGTAGTTACCGTAGAACCGGGAATTTATCTCTCCGGCCTTGGCGGCGTGCGGATTGAAGATGATATTGTCATTACCGAAAGCGGTATAACGCTGCTGACACATTCATCGAAGGATTATACGGTACTGTAAGGCACACTTATTCAGTTAATTCATCGATTCCAGGAGGGATTTTTTGTGATTTCAGTTAATGATTTCAAGACAGGCTTGACCGTAGAAGTAGAAGGGGATATCTTCACCGTCCTCGATTTCCAGCACGTAAAGCCGGGTAAGGGCGCGGCATTTGTCCGCTCCAAGCTGAAGAACCTGCGTAACGGCAACACCGTTGAGCGCACTTTCCGTGCAGGCGAAACGATCGGCCGCGCTATTATCGAGAACCGTGGAGTACAGTACCTGTATGCCAGCGGTTCAGAGCATGTATTCATGGACAACGAAACTTATGACCAGTTCGAGTTGACTGCGAAGCAGCTGGAATGGGAGCTTAACTTCCTGAGAGAGAATATGACTGTCAATATCGTCAGCTACCAGGGCGAAATCCTCGGGATTAACCTGCCTACAAGCGTTGAGCTGAAGGTTACTGAAACAGAACCGGGCGTAAAAGGCAACACCGCTCAAGGCGCAACCAAAGCGGCTACACTGGAAACCGGACATACTGTACAGGTTCCATTGTTCATTAATGAAGGCGATGTTCTCCTGATCGATACCCGCGAAGGTAAATACATCTCCCGCGCGTAGGAGCTTACTTAGCTCCGGGTTCAACGTGATTCAAACCGGCCTCCCCGCATTGTGCGGCGGAGGCTTTTTGTACAGCTTCAACTGAATATAATTTGCCGTGCCTGGTTATGAGGAATGGGCCATGTTCGGAAAATTGGGCGCTTTTTTTGTGAAACCATTAACGCATGTTATGATTTTCGTATTATACTGTGTTAAAGCGAAAACCAAATAAAAGCTACTACTTACAGCGAAATAGGGAGTGAATGGGACTTTGTCACTTTATGTCATGAAATTCGGAGGCAGCTCCGTCGGCGATATTGAACGTATGAAGCGTGTCGCCAAGCGCATCGCAGATAAGCAGGATGAGGGACATCGCTGCGTTGTGGTTGTATCCGCTATGGGGGATACGACAGATGAACTGATCGATCAGGCGAAACAGCTGAACGGGCAGCCTCCCGCACGGGAAATGGATATGCTGATGACTACGGGGGAACAGATTTCTGTAGCGCTTCTATCCATCGCTCTTCATGGGATCGGGCGGAATGCCGTATCCTATACAGGCTGGCAGGCCGGGTTCCGTACCGATGAAACCCATGGCCGTGCGCGGATTAGTGAAATCGTTCCACGCCGTGTTCTGGAGTCTCTGGAGCGTGAGCAGATTGTTATCGTTGCCGGCTTCCAGGGGATGACACTGGACGGCGAGATTACCACGCTGGGCCGCGGTGGTTCGGATACAACAGCGGTTGCACTGGCTGCAGCCATCAAAGCGGATGTCTGCGAAATCTATACCGATGTGGACGGGATTTACTCTACGGACCCGCGCATCGTGAAGACCGCGCGCAAGCTGAAGGAAATCTCGTATGACGAGATGCTGGAGCTGGCCAATCTGGGTGCGGCAGTTCTGCATCCGCGAGCGGTGGAATATGCCAAGCGATATCAAGTGAAGCTGGTCGTAAGATCCAGCTTTAACCATAATGAAGGAACCGTTGTGAAGGAGGAAGCAAGCATGGAGCAGGGTGTAGTAGTAAGCGGCATTGCATATGACAAGAATGTGGCCCGGATCAGTATTCTGGGAGTTCCGGATGTTCCGGGTGTCCTCGCCCAGGTCTTCGGCAAGCTGGCCGAAGAGGGTGTGGACGTTGATATTATCGTACAGAGCGGCGTGCAGAACCAGACTGCAGACTTTTCCTTTACAGTAGCACTTAGCGATCTGGAGAAGGCCAAACAGGTGATTGAAGGGCTGCACAGTGTGCTGCCATACCGTGAAGTGACTTCCGAGGATAATCTGGTCAAGGTGTCCATTGTAGGCGCCGGCATGGTCAGCCATCCGGGGGTTGCCGCCCAGATGTTCGAGGTGATCTCGAATGAAGGCGTGAGCATCAAGATGGTCAGCACCTCCGAGATTAAGGTCTCCTGTGTCATTGAATCAGGCAATCTGCAGCAGATTATTCAGGCGCTGCATACCGCTTATAATCTCGACACTACGGAGCAAGCCTTCGTTGGCGGCCCTCAGGACCGCCGCTAGGCCGCAGAGTATAATTCAGCAATAGGACTACATCAGGGATGTTTCTTCAGCAGGAAGGCTGGAGGGCATCCCTGTTTGGCGTCTGGCGGCGGGTGATTCATAAACTGATTGGTGGCTTGAGAGAAACGTTAGGCACACGAGCCGAATGTATGCGAAAAACCGAATACATTGCCCCGACGATAGGATAGATGGGCCAAATGTATGAGAAAAACCGAATACATTGTGCGAACGTCAATGTAAAGCGGACAATATATAAGACAAAGACACAAAGACCTATCAGTGACCAACAATCATAAGTAAAAAAGAGTGCTGTTACCCGCATAAGCGGAGAACAGCACTCTTTTTGCATAGTAAATGTGGCTAGTAACGGTATAGGCAATATGCTTAATTGTACTTTGTACAACTAAATCGTCTGATTTATTAGCGATTATCCATATAGTTGTATTTCGTACAATTAAACTGACGTTGTACCTTGGTTCCGGCCCAATTGGGCAAATTTAGTTGTACGGAATACAGTTATAAGATGTTCGCATCCCTTTTTGCTGTTTTTAATTGCACATTATACAACTATCCTCGTTTAACTCAACCGTCTGAACCGGCCCATAATCTCTACCGTCTCCAGCACGTTTACAAAGGATTTCGGATCTGTCTCAAGAATAGTCTTGCGCAGGTCAGCCAGCTCATAACGGGTAGTTACCGTCATCAGCATCGTATTGCCCTCATGGCTGTATCCGCCCTCCGCATTAACAACGGTGACACCGTGCGGCAGACAGGTCAGGCGGTTCAGCATTTTCTCCCGCTCCTTCGTGACAATGAAGCAGGTCAGCTTGACGTGGCGGATGTGGATCATATCAACCACACGGCTTTTGACGAATATACAGAGCATCGCGTACAGCGCCGAATCCCAGCTTTTGAAGAAGCCCAGGCTTAGGATGACGAGACCGTCCATCACGAACAGTACCGTTCCCATAGGAATGTCCCGTTTGCGGGTAATAATGGAGCCGAGAATATCGAATCCGCCGGAAGATCCCCCCGCACGCAGCGAGAAGCCGACACCGCCGGCAATGATAACACCGCCGAAGATACTGGCCAGAATCGGGTCTTTGGTGAGCTTCACCACAGGAATGATGTTCAGGAACCAGGTGGTGGAGATAACAGACAGCATGCTATAGCAGATGTATTTCTTCCCCACAGCTACGAAGCCCCAGATCAGGATCGGCAGGTTGATAGCGAAATAATACAGCGAGATATACTTCGGATTCGTTAAATAACCAATGATGGATGCCGTCCCTGCTACACCGCCGCTGAGCAGCTGATGCGGAATCAGGAACAGCCGGAGCCCGCCCGCCACCAGAAAGGCTGAAAAAATGATAATGGCTACTTCTTTTACCTGTCTGGCTACTGTTCCTGATACGAGCGGTACTACGAAATTACGAACTTGCATGACTGTGATCCCCTCTTTTTCCGATGTCTTTATCTAGATTTCTGCGGCGCTCAGAACCTCTTCAGGAGCAGTTAGGAAGGTATAGTTTCTCCCGCAGCCTGCCCTTCTATTTTTAAGAGCTCCATTTTTTGCACGCGCAAAATTAATTTTATCATACCGATGATATTTTTTTATAGAGGAGAGCACTATGATTTCTTTCACATCTCCTCAAATCTCTGCTAGCTTCCCCCATTTCTTCTTGTCTAAAGTGGGCATCTTCCGCATATCCATGGATAACAGCTTGTTTAATGCGCAGCGGGTTCTTTGATATCCATAGATTTGTAAAAGGGAGTTGAACAGTTTGGACAAGTATGTGAGCTGGATGGCGGGACTGCGGTTGCTGTCGGGCAGTGTGGAGATTGCGGCTGCACTGATTATGCTGAGGCTGAACCAGGTGGATAAGGCGCTTGCAGTTAATTCGGGGCTGGCGCTGGTCGGCCCGACTATCCTGATTCTGACCACAGCGGTTGGCCTGACAGGGATGGCCCAGCAGCTGTCATGGGGCAAGCTCGGCTGGATCGGCTGCGGCGTGGCCTTTCTCTTAATCGGCATTCTGAAGAAATGATAGATGATAGTCATAAAGTACAAGTACAAGCATAAATATGGAATAAAGCTATTAAGTAGAGGACAACTTGGGGGTACTTTGTATGGCAAATGATTGGCTTCTATTATTTCCCGAAAAAGTAAGAGCGCTGCTCGGCGGCCTCCCCGCTGCGCTCCTGGACAAGGTGGAGGAAGTGCGCGTCCGTGAAGGACGGCCGCTTGAGATCAATTACTCCGGCAAATATCATTTTGTCGGCGTTAACTGCAGTCTGACACAGCTTCCCGGTGAAGCGTACAAGCCGGACCGGGAGGATACGCACCGGCTGCTGGACCTCATTAGTAATCATTCGCTGTATACGATGGAAGAGGAGCTGCGCAAGGGCTTCATCACCATTCCCGGCGGGCACCGGATCGGCCTCTCCGGCCGGACGGTTTTAAGCGGCGGGGGGGTTGAGCATCTCCGTGATATTACCGGCTTCAATGTGCGTATAGCCCGCGAAGTGCACGGGCTGGCAGACGGCGTGCTGCCTTATCTGCTGGACCGGGGGCGGCAGCGGATTATGCATACGCTGATCCTCTCGCCGCCGCAGCATGGCAAGACCACCCTGCTGCGCGATCTTGCCAGGCAGATCTCGGCAGGGGGGCAGGGCGGACGCGAAGGCAGCCGTCCCGGTCTCAAGGTCGGAATCGTCGATGAACGCTCGGAGATCGCCGGCAGCCGCCGCGGGATTCCCGCCTTCGACGTCGGCCCGCGCACGGACATCCTCGACGGCTGCCCCAAAGCGGAAGGCATGATGATGATGATCCGCTCATTGTCGCCCGATGTGCTGATCGCCGATGAGATCGGCCGCCTTGAGGATGCGGATGCAGTAACCGAAGCGCTGCACGCCGGCATCTCAGTGGTCGCTTCCGCGCATGGCAAGGAAGTGTCCGAGCTGGCCCGCCGGCCCGGCCTTGGCGGCCTGCTGGAGCACCGGATGTTCGAGCGGTATGTCATTCTGCACCGCTCGGAGTCAGGCTTGTCCTTCCGCATCCTGGACGCGCAGAAGCGCGGGCTGCTGCTGATCTCGCCGGAAGAGCGGATAGGCGGTGACCGGCATGCTTAAGCTGCTCGGGGCAGTGCTCATCGTGCTTGCAGGCACGCTGGCCGGCTTCAAGCGGGCTGCCCAGTATGCTGACAGGCCCCGGCACATCAGAGGCCTGATCGCAGCGCTGCAGCGGCTGGAGACGGAGATCCAGTACGGCTATACGCCGCTGCCGGAGGCGCTGCGCCGGATCGGGATGCAGAGCAAGGACCCGCTGAGAGCGTTCTTCCTCACCGCAGCGGAAGAGATGAGCCCGCCGCATAACTGCAGTGCCGAGGAAGCCGTGCGGCGGTCCATGGAGATTCACTGGAATAGCGCCTCCCTGAAAGGAACAGAGAAGGAAATTTTCCGGCAGCTCAGCTGCACACTCGGAACCAGCGACCGGTCGAATCAGAGCACGCATATTGCACTGGCTTTACAGCAATTGAAGCAGGAAGAGACAGCGGCCAGAGAAGATCAGGGCAAATATGAGAAAGTTAGCAAAAGCCTGGGTCTGCTGCTTGGAGCATTGATCGTCATTTTGATCTTTTAGCGAGGTGCCAGGAATGAATATTGAAGTCAACGCGATCTTTCAGATTGCCGGCATCGGCATCATTATCGCCATGATCCACACGGTGCTTAAGCAGATGGGCAAAGAGGACATCGCCCACTGGGTAACGATTGTCGGCTTTATCATCGTGCTGTTCATGGTAATCCGCATGCTGGACGGACTGCTGCAGGAAATCAAAACGATTTTTCTTTTTCAATAGGCTGGGATTATGGAAATCATTCAAGTAGTGGGAATAGGGATCCTGTCGACCGTCCTCATCCTCGTTCTGAAGGAACAAAAGCCGATGTTCGCTTTTCTGCTGGCTACCGCGACAGGCATATTGATTTTTCTGTTCCTGATCGGCAAGATCGGAACGATTCTCGGCACACTGGAGCGGGTGGCAGAATCCTCCGGGATGGAAATGATCTACATCAAAACTGTGTTTAAAATCATCGGCATTTCGTATATCGCGGAGTTCGGGGCACAGATCGTGCGGGACGCCGGACAGGAATCGATCGCTTCCAAAATCGAGCTGGCCGGGAAGGTGCTGATCATGGTGCTGGCCGTACCGATTATCAGCATCATTATAGAAACAGTGATGAAGCTGCTGCCTGCATGAGATTCGGTAAGAGTACGGGAAAGGCCACAGAAAAGCGGGGTGAGGGTATGCAGGAGCGCAGTGTTTTTCGTCCGCCAAAATTATACAAGCTGCTCGTTCTGCTCCCCTGTCTGCTGCTTCTGCTGTGTGCCGGGACCACTTATGCCGCTCCGGCTCCGCCAACGCAGGCACAGGCACAATCCGGAGGAAGCACCGGAGGAGGCTCCCCATCCGCTGTAGACCAGTGGGTGAAGGGGCAGGTCGAGAACCTTCCGACAGACGGGGTGCAGACTTATTGGGATCAGCTGATGAAGGACTACGGGGGATTCTTCCCGGACGGTAAAACCCCTTCGCTGATGGATATGCTGCTTCCCGGAGATAACGGTCTTAGCTTCAAAAGCGTATTGTCCGGCCTCACCCGCTTCATGTGGCATGAGGTGCTCTATAACGGCAAGCTGCTGGTTACGATTGTGATGATCAGTGTGCTGAGCATGATTCTGGAGACACTGCAGACCGCTTTTGAACGGAAATCCGTCAGTAAAATCGCATATATGCTCTGTTATATGGTGGTGCTGGTCATCGCCGTCAACAGCTTCAACATTGCCATCGGCTATGCCAAGGATGCCATTGACCGGATGATCGACTTCATGATGGCGATGATTCCGCTGCTGTTCGCGCTGCTGGCTTCAATGGGCAACATCGTGACTGTATCGGTGACCCATCCGCTGATCGTGTTCATGATTCATACGGTGGGCACGATGATTCACACCATTGTCTTCCCGCTGCTGTTCTTCTCGGCGGTACTGCATCTGGTGAGTGCCATGTCGGAGAAATACAAGCTGACCCAGCTGGCCAACCTGCTGCGCAATATCGGGGCGGGACTGCTGGGAGTATTGCTTACCGTCTTTCTCGGTGTCATCTCTGTCCGGGGGATCACCAGCTCAGTTACGGACGGGGTCACGATACGCGCCGCCAAATATATCACAGGCAATTTCGTGCCGGTCATCGGGAAAATGTTCGCGGATGCCACAGATACGGTGATCTCGGCATCGCTGCTGGTGAAGAACGCCATCGGGCTCTCGGGAGTCATTATCATCCTCTTCCTCTGCGCGTTCCCGGCCATCAAAATTCTCGTGCTTGCCCTGATCTATAATGTGGCCGCCGCCGTGATGCAGCCGCTTGGAGAAACGCCGATTGTGGTCTGCCTGCAGACGATCGGCAAAAGCATGATCTATGTGTTCGCTGCACTGGCAGCCGTATCGCTGATGTTCTTCCTGGCCGTCACTATTATGCTGACTGCCGGTAATGTCACCGTAATGATGCGGTGAGGCAGATAACATATAAGACAGTTTGTGCGAGGTTGGGTATGCGAACAAAATTTCAGGAGGTGCGCCATGAGCTGGCTCAGCGGATGGCTCCATGAACTGATTCTGGTGGTGCTGATGGCCGCGTTTGTCGAGATGCTGCTGCCCAGCAAATCCATGGAACGCTATGCCAGACTAGTGCTCAGTCTGCTGGTTCTGCTTACGATGCTGAATCCGATTGTCTCCATGTTGAAGGGGGATGCCAGCAAGGAGCTTAGCCTGGCCATGGAGCAGCAGGAGCGTAATGGAGGGCTGCTCTCAGGAGCAGGGGACGGAGCGGACTCGCTGGAGAAGATTCTGGCTGACGGGCGGATGCTGGCAGAGGGGGCGCGTGATCAGAGTCTCAAGCTTGCCGCCGAAGAAATCGCAGGGCAGATGCGGGATCAGATCGCAGGCAGCACCGGAATCCGCGGAGTGAATGTTACGGTGAAGCTGGGCATGGGGCCGAATCCAAGCGCGCCTCTGGGAGAAGATGTGCCGCTGATCTCTTCGGTCACGGTAGATCTGCCGGCGGCAGGAGCGGTTGCGGCGAGCGGATCGCCGGGTTCAGGAACAGGCTCACCGCCTGCTGCGAACCCCGCATCCGGACCGATTCGGATCACCCCTGTAGAGCCGGTCCAGGTCAGTTTGGATAATGACGGTGCGGCAAGTGAAGGCTCGGATGCCAGCGCGGGTGTCTCCCCGTCCTCAGCCGCAGGGAACGGGGCACAGGAGGCGCCGGCGGATGCTGAGGCCGAATCGATTATTAAGCTGCTGGAGCAGAACTGGAATCTGGACCCGGATTTGATTAATGTGCTGAGCGGCGGTGCCAATGCCGTGAAATCATAAGACAGAAGCCGCAGGGATAGGGCAGGATGCCTTATACAGAAGGAGGGAAATCAATGGGCAAATGGCTGAAAAAGCTGGAGCAGTGGGCTGGCGGCGGGAGCGGCAGCCCGAAAAGGAGTCATACTTTCCGCTGGCTGATCATTATCGGCCTGCTGGGCGTTGCAATTATGCTGTTCAACTCCTTCGTGAATGTGAAGAAGCTGGACAACGAGAATACGGGGCGTGAACCGCCGGCCAGCGAGACCTCACAGGCTGTCCTGCAGCAGGAGGCTGTAACCACCAATTCCTTTGACAGCATCGAGCTGGCAATGGAGAACCGGACGAAGGAGATTCTGGAGAAAATCGTCGGGGTCGGCACAGTGGACATTATGGTCACCGTGGATTCCACGGAGGAAATAGTCGTGCAGCGCAATATGAATGATTCGCAGCAGCAGAGTGAGGAAACGGATGCCAGCGGCGGCAAAAGGCATACCACCCAGTATACCAGGGACGGTGAAATCGTCACTTACAGCCAATCAGGCGACGAGACGCCGATTATCACCAAACGGATCAAACCCCAGGTGCGCGGCGTACTGGTTGTCGCCAAAGGGGCGGAGAACAAAGTGGTGCGAAGCCTGATCGAGCAGGCAGTCGAGAAAGGGCTGAACGTGCCGAGCTACCGGATCTCCGTCGTTCCGCGCAAGCAGGAATAGACATTAAGGCAAGCGGCTTTAAGCGTATGCTCCGCTTCCGAAATAATTGTTGTCCGAAGCATGGCCGAGGTAGCATATTCTAACAAAACTCAAGCATATGCTTTGGAAGAGAGGTTGTCCGAAGCAAGTTCGCGAAGCAGATTCACGGAAGCGGCTGCTAACAAACTAAGTGTATGCTTCCGAAGCGAGTTTGTCCGAAACGGATTCACGGAAGCGAATGCTAACAAACTTTTAGGAGGAATAAAAATGAAGGGCAAAAGACAAACGATTTGGCTGGTTTCCATGCTCAGTTTGATGGTGGTGCTCTCGGCATATTACCTGTTCACGGAAGACACCGGTGCGTCCATTCCCAAAGAAACCGCAGGAAGCATCCAGGTGGACACGGTGAAGGACGGTACAGGCGGCGGAACAGCGACTACGCTCGACAGCGGCCTCGTAATCAACGAAGTCAGCACAGACGGCTCCGTGGTTGCGGATGCGGGGACATTGACTGACGACAGCAATACGGCTGCAGTAACTGAAGACAGCAGCAAGGCTGCGGCAGACGAAGCTGCGGCTGCAGCCGTTACGGATGACAGCACTGCTGCAGTGGCGGATAACGGCAGTGCAGACACCGGCGATGCCGCCAAAGATACCGCCGCAGCAGACACCGCGGGCAAAACGGACAAAGCAGCAACAGCTGCAGCCGATCAAGGCAAAGACACCAAGGATACGGTAGCTGCCAGCGACAAAACTCCGGCCAAGGATGATGCGGCTATTCTGGATGAAGTGGCTTCCCAGAGCGTTTCGGCCTCCAGCCTGTTCACCAACTACCTCTACGAACGTGAGCAGCAGAACCTTAAGGACCACAATGATCTGCTGGCACTGATTAATGACATGGATAAGACACCGGCAGAGAACGCGGTTGCCCAGGAACAACTAAGCAAGCTGGAGGAAAAAGAATCCAAAATTACAGGAATTGAAGAGCAGCTCCAGCAGAAGTATGGTGAAGCTATTGTGAAAGAGGAAGCCGGAGATGCGTACACTATCGTAGTGCTCAGTGATAAGCTGGATGTGAAGCAGGCCGTAGGCATCGTAGACCTTGTAATGAAAGAACTGAGTGTGTCACAGGACAAGATCAAGGTCCAGTACGTATCGGAGCAGTAAGCGCCTGAATAAAATGAAAGAAAACAGAATAAAATGCCGAAAGAGCCCGGGCACGTCCCGGGCTCTTTCCATTTCTAGCGTTTGTGATATAATACATAAAGTTATCTTGAAATATAAGAAGAATACGCAGGCAGCGGTTATCCTGAAAGCGATTCTACAGAATCGCAGTAGACCGAATTATAGGCTTCCCGGGAAGAACGGAATATCGTACCCTGCTTATCTGCGTCCAAAATGGCTTCGAGAGAAAGCTGAAGGAGTGAACTACCCAATGTTCAAGTTAAGCGAGATTAAGGAATTAATTAAATTGCTGGACCAGACCTCCTCCGTACATGAGCTGGAGATTGAAAGCGAAGGTATGAAGCTGGCTATTCGCAAACCGGATCGCCCTGAAGCTGATGGAACAGCAATCCAGGCGACTCCTTATGCCTACCCCTTTACGCCCGCACCGCAGCCGCAAAGTCCGCAGCATGTTGCTCCTCCGGTTGTAAGTGAAGTTCCTGCTGCACCGCAGCAGCAAGCACCCTCCGCTGAAGGCGCATTACATAAAATCGTCTCTCCAATGGTAGGGACCTTCTATAGTGCCGCTTCACCGGAAACACCGTCCTTTGTCAATGTGGGAGACCGGGTTCATGAGAAATCAACTGTCTGCATCATTGAAGCCATGAAGCTGATGAATGAGCTGGAAGCGGAAGTGAAAGGCGAAATCGTCTCTGTCCTGGCCGAGAACGGCCAGTTAGTGGAATACGGCCAGCCGCTGTTTCTGGTGAGAGCGGAATAACTGCCGCGAGAATCATGAGGAGCCTGCAAGCTTCGCTAAACTTTGGGAGGAAAAGCATGAACATTCAAAAAGTGTTGATTGCCAACCGCGGCGAAATCGCGGTCCGCATTATCAGGGCCTGCCGTGAACTGGGCATTTCCACCGTAGCAGTCTATTCGGAGCCGGACCGGGATTCACTGCATGTCCGACTGGCTGATGAAGCGTACTGTATTGGCCCGATGCCCGCCAAGGACAGCTATCTGAACTTTACCAATATTATGAGCGTAGCCACGCTCACCGACTGCGACGCTATTCATCCCGGCTATGGTTTCCTGGCCGAGAATGCGGATTTCGCGGAGATTTGTGAATCCTGCAATATTACATTCATAGGCCCTTCTCCGGATGCCATTACACGGATGGGTGACAAGGCTGTAGCCAAAGAAACCATGAAGCTGGCCGGTGTTCCCATTATTCCGGGCTCTGAAGGGCTTGTAGGCGACATAGAGGAAGCTGTTATGCTGGGCCGTGATATCGGTTATCCGATTATCGTCAAGGCTACAGCAGGCGGCGGAGGCAAAGGCATCCGCATCGCCGAAGACGAAGCGTCTCTGGTGAAGCAGATTACGGCTGCCCAGCAGGAAGCGCAGAAGGCTTTTGGCAACGCCGGCGTGTATCTTGAGAAATTCCTGACCGGCATGAAGCATGTGGAGATTCAGATCATTGCCGACAATCACGGCAACGTAGTCCATCTGGGCGAACGGGACTGCTCCGTGCAGCGCCGCCGCCAGAAGCTGATTGAAGAAGCGCCTTGCTCCGTGCTTACTCCGGAGGTCCGTGATGCGATGGGCCAAGCGGCTGTACGGGCTGCGCTGGCGGTTAATTACTCGGGAGCGGGTACCCTGGAGTTCCTGCTGGGACCGGACGGGCAGTTCTACTTCATGGAGATGAACACGCGTATCCAGGTTGAGCATCCGGTAACGGAGATGGTCACCGGGGTGGATCTGATCAAGGAAATGATCTCTGTAGCGGAAGGCAATCCGTTATCCTTCACCCAGGAGGATGTTGTGATCAACGGCTGGTCGATTGAATGCCGCATTAACGCCGAGGACCCTGAGCGCAACTTCATGCCTTCTCCGGGCAAAATCGGCTTCTATCTGCCTCCGGGCGGACTGGGAGTGCGTGTGGACAGCGCGGCTTATCCGGGCTATACCATTTCTCCTTTTTATGACTCCATGATCGCCAAGCTGATTGTCTGGGCGCCGACACGTTATGAAGCCATTGCCAAGATGAAACGGGCTTTATCCGAATTCGCTGTGGAAGGCATACATACAACCATACCTTTCCATCAGAGATTGCTGGAGCATCCGGTATTTTTGGACGGGAATTTCGATATCAAGTTCCTGGAAGAGTATGAAATTTAGGACGACTTCTCATTGTTTGTCATAAAGTTCGTCAAATGATATAGTATGTTTAATAAGAGACGTGCTGCCTCCTTGAAATGCCCGAATAACTTTTTTACCGGAAAGGTGTGAAGTCCAAAATGAGTACATTGCCGACAGAATACGAACGTACGGAAATTGGTGAAATCCAGATCGCTCCTGAAGTGATCGAGGTTATCGCAGGTTTGGCAACCGTAGAGGTTAAAGGCGTGGCCGGAATGAGCGGCGGTTTCGCCGGAGGAATCGTGGAGCTTCTCGGACGCAAGAATTTGTCTAAGGGTGTTAAGGTAGAAGTTGGACAACGCGAAGCTGCAGTGGATGTATCCGTAATCATCGAATACGGCAACCGTCTTCCTGAAGTGGCTGCTGAAATTCAGCGCAACGTGAAGCGTTCCATCGAAACCATGACGGGCCTGACCGTTGTAGAAGTGAATGTGCATATCCATGATGTGCAGTTCAGAAACACCACAAGCGTTGACAAAAGCGAAGATACAGACGCGGTTATCCGCGTGAAGTAAGGGCCTTGTGTTTTCCATAAACCCCCGACAGTACGTCGAGGGTTTACCTTAATTTAGGGAGGTTATGTGACTCGTGGCCAAAATTTTGGACAGGCTTCTGCTGTTCCTTTACAGCTTAAGTATCGGAATACTATCTGTTATTGCCATCCTCCTCTTGAGCGGCGCCATCTCGGATACGATTGAGATTCCTGACGGGCCGGGGGCCTATATCGCTGCGATTACAATCGCTGTGATTCTTTTCCTGCTGAGCATCCGTTTCTTCTACATCTCCCTGCGCCGCGACCGCGCTTCCCTGCCGTCCGTGGATCAGCGTACAGAGTACGGGGACATTCAGATCTCCATGGAAACCATTGAGAACCTGAGCCTGAAGGCTGCCGGCAAAGTGAAGGGCATCCGTGATCTGAAGTCGCGCATCCGCGTCTCCCAGGCCGGACTTGAAATTATGATCCGTGCGGTTGTGGACGGCGAGCATTCCCTGCCTCTGCTTACTACGGAGGTGCAGCGCCAGGTGCATGATTTCGTGCAGGAAACAACCGGGATTCCGGTTGCTGATGTATCTGTATATATTGCTAACCTCACACAGTCACCAAGCTTCAAAAGTCGAGTGGAATAGAGGTGGGTTTCCCTTATGTCTTGGAGAGAAGTATGGGAAAGTCACGGGGGTAGAATTGCCGGAGTTACCTTCGGGGTCGTTCTCGGTCTGATTTATCTGATTAGCGGTTTTTGGGATATGCTGTTCTTTGCACTGGTAGTGTTCATCGGATATACGCTTGGCAAAAGAAAGGATACCGCGCAGGCTCCCCTGTTTCAGTGGCAGGAGCTCGTAAGCCGGTTGTCCGGACGCTGGCGTCCCTTCAAATGAACCGCGATAGTCTTTCTCCCGGAAGCCTGGAACCCGTTACTTTGAGTTGCTGACCTGCGGAAGAATGGCTGCGCGGTTTTTTGTTTTTACACACTACGATTAGGGATTGAAGTTGTAGAGAATAGCTCAGAATAACTGTAACTGCTGCAAAGGCCTTAATAAGATTTAAGAAATACAAATACAAAGTATGATAGTTAAGATTGTAGGAGGAACACATGAAAAGACGTTTAGCGAGAGAAATTATTGTCCAGAGTTTGTACCAGATGGAAATGAATGATGTGGAAGTTACCGAGGCTGTAGAAATGCTGATTGAGGAAGCCGCTGATGAGAACGAAACCGAGCGCGTCATTACTGACGAGATCGAGCTGAAGGCTTATGTGGTTGCGCATGTTAACGGCGTATGGGAACACAAAATGGCCATCGACGATATGCTGGAGCATTACCTCAAAGGCTGGCAGATGAGCCGTCTGTCCCGTGTAGACCGTCAGATTCTGCGTCTGGCCACGTTCGAGATGATCTTTGCCAGCGATGTGCCGGCCAAGGTAGCTGTTAATGAGGCAATTGATCTGGCCAAGCATTTCGGCACAGAGGATTCCGGTAAATTCGTAAACGGTGTACTCGGCAAGATGATTCAGGACGTAGATACGCTTAGAGCAGATCTGTAACAGTTAAATAGACAAAAGGGGAGAGACTTACATGACAGCAGCGATTATCAGCGGTAAACAGGTATCGGACGAAATTCGGATCAGCATTGCCCGGGAGGTTGCGGAACTCGCGGAGCGTGGCGTTAAGCCCGGTCTTGCTGTCGTTCTGGTCGGTGAAGATCCGGCTTCTCAGGTCTATGTGCGCAACAAAGAGAAATCATGCATCGAGCTGGGCTTCCATTCCGAGGTTCACCGGCTGGATGCCGGAACCAGCCAGGAGGAGCTGCTGGCGCTGGTGGCGGATTTGAACAGCCGCGATGACATTGACGGCATTCTCGTGCAATTGCCGCTTCCGAAGCATATTGAAGAGAAGGCAGTCATTGATGCCATCTCCGTGGAGAAGGATGTTGACGGGTTCCATCCTGTCAATGTAGGGAACCTGGTGATCGGGGATGACAGTCTGCTCCCATGTACTCCTGCAGGAGTCATTGAGTTAATCAAACGGACAGGTACTGATATTTCCGGTAAGCATGCTGTAGTTATCGGCCGCAGCAATATTGTCGGCAAGCCGGTGTCCCTGCTGCTGCAGCGCGAGAATGCCACAGTTACCATGTGCCATTCACGTACGGCCAACATGGCTGAACTCAGTCGTCAGGCCGATATTCTGGTAGTGGCCATCGGCCGGGCCAATTTCATCGATGCTTCCTTCGTGAAGCCGGGTGCGATTGTCATCGATGTCGGGATGAACCGCCTGGATACCGGCAAGCTTGCCGGTGATGTCGATTACGAGAGTGCCCGTGAAGTTGCCGGGTTTATTACGCCTGTGCCGGGCGGAGTAGGGCCGATGACGATCACGATGCTGATGAGCAACACGCTGATCGCGGCCAAACGCCGCCACGGCCTGAAGTAGGCTAAGCTTATGGCGGCAGAGCGGCAGGTCTACTCCATTAAGGAACTTAACAAGTATATCCGCATGAAGCTGGATTCGGATGCTGTACTCTCCGATGTATGGATCCGCGGTGAAATCTCGAATTTCACCCATCACGGAAGCGGGCATATGTATTTCACGCTGAAGGATGAGAGCAGCCGGATTAAAGCAATCATGTTCGCTTCACATAACGCGCGGCTGCCCTTTGTACCGAAGGAAGGCACCAAGGTCATTGCCAGAGGCAACGTGACGGTCTATGAACGGGACGGGCAGTATCAATTCTATGCCACCCATATGCAGCCCGACGGAATCGGCAGCCTGTATCTGGCTTACGAGCAGTTGAAGAGCAAGCTGGAGAAGGAAGGGCTGTTCGCAGCGGCGCGCAAGCGTCCGCTGCCGCGGTTCCCGCGCTGCATTGGTGTAGTTACGTCGCCGACAGGAGCGGCAGTGCGGGACATCATCATTACCCTGCAGCGCCGTTATCCGCAGGTTGCGGTTGTGCTCTATCCTGTGCTTGTACAGGGTAAAGGCGCCGGCCCTTCCATTGTGAAGGCCATCGAGAACCTGAACGCCATGGGCGAGGCCGATGTGCTGATCGTAGGGCGCGGAGGCGGCTCCCTGGAGGAGCTCTGGGCCTTCAATGAGGAGGCCGTCGCCCGGGCGATTGCAGCCTCCAGGATCCCGGTCATCTCGGCCGTCGGCCACGAGACCGACTTCACGATCGCCGACTTCGCCGCCGATCTGCGGGCGGCAACCCCTACGGCGGCAGCGGAGCTTGCCGTGCCGAGCGCAGCCGAGCTCGCCGGGCAGCTGCGCACTGCCCAGCAGCGGCTGCGCCAAGGGCTGCTGCGCCGCTCCCAGCGCAGCGGCGAGCGCCTCGCGGCGCTGCAGCGCTCGCTGGCGCTGGCCGGCCCGCGCCGGCAGCTGGCCCAGCACGCGCAGCGGCTGGACATGCTGCGCGCGGCCCTGGTCCGCGCAGCCGAGGCAAGGCACAGCCGCGCGCAGGGGCGCAGCGCGCTGCTGCATCAGAGCCTGCAGCGCTTCCATCCGCGGGACAGCATCAGCGCTGCCCGCCGGCGCACGGATAGCCTTACCCGTGAGCTGACGGGGGCCATGCAGGCGCGCCTCCAGGATAAGCGCGCACGCTATGTGGCTGAGCTGCGCCATCTGGATGCGCTCAGCCCGCTCAAGGTTATGTCACGGGGCTACAGCCTCGTGTACGACGAGAACGAAGAGCATTTAATCAAATCGCTGAAGGAAGTTGAAGTAGGCGATAAGGTGAACATAAAGCTTAATGATGGACAGCTAAACTGCCAGGTATGGGGAATGAAGGAGGATGTTTAAACGAATGGCAAAGGAAGCGGAACTGGATTTTGAGGGAGCCATGGAGCGCCTGGAGGGTATCGTGCGCGAGCTTGAGCATGGCGACGTTCCCCTGGAGAAGGCGATTGATTTATTCCAGCAGGGAATGAAGCTGTCGCAGCTCTGCGGCAGTAAGCTGGAGCAGGTAGAGCGCAAGATCGAGATGATTACGGTAGAGGATGGCGAATTGCGCAAGAAGCCATTCGGGACCCGGCTGGAAGGCGATGGCGATGAGTCGTTCTGAGCTGGAACCGGGCAGCAGCGAAGCGGAAGCACAAGGGCGCGTACCCCTTGAACAGTACATTGCAGAGGTGGGCCATTGGGTCGCTGATGCTCTGACGGCAACCCTGCCTGCACAGTGGACTGTGCCTCAGGTACTCAAAGATGCGATGGACTACTCGCTGCAGGCTGGAGGCAAACGCCTGCGCCCGCTGCTGGTCATCGCCGCCTGTGAGGCCCTGGGCGGCAGCCGTGAGGCTGCGCTGCCCGTAGCGGCTGCGATTGAAATGGTGCATACCTATTCCCTGATTCATGATGATCTGCCGGCCATGGATAATGACGACTACCGGCGCGGCAAGCTTACGAACCATAAGGTCTACGGAGAAGCTGCGGCGATTCTGGCCGGGGATGCCCTGCTGACGCATGCGTTCTATAGCGTGGTACAGGCTTCACGCAAGTTTGGCGTTCCGGCGGAGAATGTGCTGTCGATCGTCGAGGATCTGGCCGAAATGGCCGGTCCGCGCGGCATGGTCGGCGGGCAGGTTGCCGATATGGAAGGCGAGCAGGGCTTAACCGATCTCCATCAGCTTCAGTATATTCATCTTCACAAGACGGGGGATCTGATGATCTTCTCGCTGCTGGCAGGAGGCAGAATTGCCGGGGCAGATGAGAGTCAGCTGGAAGCGCTGCGCCAATTCGGTACTCAGATTGGCCTGGCTTTTCAGATTCAGGATGATATCCTTGATCTGGTCGGCGATGAGAGCAAGCTCGGCAAAAAAACCGGCAGTGATATCAAGCAGCAAAAGGTGACCTATCCTTACTTCATCGGCCTTGAAGCTTCGCGCGAAGAGGTGAAGCGGCTGACGGCTGCAGCACGCAGCGCGGTCCTCGAGGGCGGATTTCAGGATCATACCCGGCTGCTTGAAATTGCGGATTATTTGATGTCACGCGATCATTAGGTAAATTTCGGAAACGGCTGTGTTTCGACAGCCGTTTCGTTTGTGTTATAATGGGGTTTATATTTTACAACATCTAGGAAAGCGGGGAATACTCGTGCTGCTTCCACAAATAAATGATCCTCAGCAACTTAAATCTTTGTCAGTCGAGGAGCTGGCAGCCCTTGCGGAAGAAATCCGCCGGTTTTTAATTGACAAACTTACAGTAACCGGAGGGCATCTCGGATCCAACCTCGGGGTAGTGGAGCTCACGCTGGCCCTGCATTACTGCTATGACAGTCCCCGGGACAAGATGATATATGACGTCGGTCATCAGGCCTATGTGCACAAGATACTGACAGGCCGCCAGGACCGGTTTGACACGCTCCGCAAGCAGGGCGGCCTATGCGGCTTTGTGAAGCGTTCGGAGAGCGAGCATGATGTCTGGGAAGCCGGACACAGCAGTACCTCTTTGTCTGCTGCAATGGGTATGGCCATGGCCCGGGATTTGAAGGGCGAGGACAATAGGGTCATCGCTGTGATCGGCGACGGTGCACTTACCGGGGGGATGGCCTTTGAGGCGCTGAACCACATTGGGCATGAACGCCGCAAGCTGATGGTGATCCTCAATGACAATGAGATGTCCATCGCACCGAATGTAGGAGCCATGCATAATTATTTGAGCAAAATCCGCTCGGACCGCCATTACCTGCGTGCTAAGGATGAAGTTGAAGGCCTGCTCAAGAAAATCCCGGCGATTGGCGGGCGGCTGGCCAAGACGGCACAGAATGTGAAGGACGGCCTGAAGAACATGCTCGTTCCCGGTGTTCTGTTCGAGGAGCTCGGGTTTACGTATCTTGGACCCGTGGATGGTCATGATCTGGAGAAAATGATCGACACCTTCCATCAGGCTGATAATGTGTCTGGTCCTGTGCTGGTACATGTGCTGACGACGAAGGGCAAGGGCTACAAACCGGCCGAAACTGACTTCTATAAATCACATGCAATCTCACCCTATAAGATTGAATCCGGCCAGTCCCTTAAAGCCGTGAAGGCTGTCAGCCACCCGATGTATACCGAAGTGTTCGGGGAGACGCTGATTGAGCTGGGCCGGCAGGATTCCAGACTGATTGCGGTCACACCGGCAATGCCGGGCGGCTCGGGCCTGTTCCCGTTCGCTAAGGAATTCCCAGACCGGATGATCGATGTCGGTATCGCTGAGCAGCATGCGGCGACCCTGTGCGCCGCTCTGGCCATGGAAGGGATGAAGCCGGTCTATGCGGTCTACTCCACTTTTATGCAGCGCGCGTATGACCAGATTGTCCATGATATCTGCAGACATAACGCTAATGTGATGTTCGCCATCGACCGCGCCGGATTCGTCGGTGCGGACGGGGAGACTCATCAAGGGGTATATGATATAGCCTTCATGCGCCATATCCCGAATATAGTGCTTATGATGCCGAAGGATGAGAATGAGCTGCGCCATATGATGAAGACGGCACTGGAATACAATGACGGACCTATTGCTTACCGTTATCCCCGGATTGAGGGCACCGGCGTGACTGCTGATGCAGAACTGCGTTGTCTGCCTATCGGCTCCTGGGAGCGTCTGCGTCCGGGTGATGATTACGCAGTGCTGGCCTGCGGCCCTATGGTCCAGTTAGCCGAGGAGGCAGCTGAGCTGCTGAAGCGTGAAGGCATCCAGCTTAGCGTAGTGAACGCCCGGTTCCTGAAGCCGCTGGATAATACCATGCTGCTTGAACTGGCGCATGCGGGAACCAGCATGGTTGTGCTTGAAGAAGCCAGCCAGGCAGGCAGTCTTGGCAGCGCAGTGCTCGAATTCTATGCGGAACATGAGATTTACGATGCACGTGTCCATTTGATGGGCGTGCCGGATATCTTCGTTGAGCATGGTTCGATCAAGGAGCAGCGCCAGGAAACCGGCCTTACCGTTGAAGCCTTGTGCGCGCGGATTAAGGCGATGAAGGCGCTAAGCACTTATACTTACAAGTCGACTTCCAATTCCTGAGTACAGGGTGGAAGCCGGACCCAAGTGACCAGGAGATGACCATGGAACACCCTAAAGAACGTATAGATGTACTGTTAGTAGAACAAGCCTTTTACGACAGCCGGGAGAAGGCCAAGGCTGCCATAATGGCTGGTCTGGTGCTGGCGAATGAAGAACGGATTGAGAAGCCGGGAATGAAGGTGCTGCGCAGCGCTGTCCTGAGAGTCAAAGGAGCTGTGCACCCTTATGTCAGCAGGGGCGGCTTGAAGCTGGAGAAGGCGCTGCGGCAGTTCGGCATTGTCCTGGATGGGCGGATTATGCTGGATATCGGCTCCTCTACAGGAGGCTTCACTGATTGTGCGCTCCAGAACGGAGCGAGCCATGTGTATGCTATTGATGTTGGCCATAACCAGCTGGACTGGAGCCTGCGCAATGACGGGCGGGTAACGGTTATGGAGCAGACCAACTTCCGCTATATGACCCCGCCTGACCTCAAAGGGCCGGTACCTGATTTTGCCAGTATTGATGTATCCTTTATCTCGCTTAAGATCATTCTTCCGCCGCTTATGGCGCTCCTGAACCGCCCGGCTGATATCGCTGCGCTGATCAAGCCGCAGTTCGAGGCCGGACGGGAAAAGGTGGGGAAATCCGGCGTAGTCCGCGAATCGGCTGTCCATAAAGAGGTGCTTGTTAATGTGCTGTCTATGGCGGCTGAGCTGGGCTACAAGCTGGAAGGGCTGACCTTCTCACCAATTACCGGAGGGGAAGGGAATATTGAATTCCTGGCTCACTGGAAGCTGCTATCTGAGGGAGTGGAGAACGCTCCGGACGGACAACAGCTTTCCCCGGCTGAAGCACAGCCGAATAATTTCGCCGCGCTTGCCGACTCCGTGATTAAGGAAGCGAATGCAACCTTTAGCGCTGCGAACAATGGAAACTCATCGAAGCGATGAGTTTCTTTTGCTGCAAATAGAAGAAGCTTTCTGCTGCTGAACCATGTTTGTTGTTACCCCGAAGCAGGATTTCGCTTGCCCGCACGCGAATAGATTCACCGAGGTGATGGGAGTGGCGAGCTCTGACAAGGCCGTTGTGGCACTCATTGGACTGGCGGCAGCAATCTTTATCATTTACCGGATTTACATCTGGCTCCAAGGTTCTCCAAGATCCTTCATGAAGGACCGGGTGCCGATCAATACCATTATTCAACCTCATCCGTCCATAGGATTATTAGAGGATGCCGGTTACGAGGTCATTGGCGGCAAGCTGAAGATTCCACTGTCCTTTCAAGTGAACGGGGCGCCGATGTACAGCAGGCTGTTCATTGATTATGTTGCCAGCAAAGATGAGGAGCATTTCTATCTGGTCATTCTGTCACGGCCGCGCAAAGCTCTTGAGTTCACCGGCAGCGGGCTCCGCGACACCTTGCTTCCGTATCTGCTGATCTACCCGGATTGCAGCGGTGTGCTCTACGTAGATACGGTGAATTCAGCCATTCATGTGATTAAGTTAGGTAAAGACGATGGTGAATCCAATTGAGAACAACTTATAAATACGGGAGGCAACAATGAAGGGACACAGGCACATCAAAATAAGAGAAATTATTACGCAGAGGGAGATCGAAACCCAGGATGATCTGGTGGAGGCTCTGCGTGAATCCGGATTTCAGGTAACCCAGGCTACAGTATCCCGTGACATCAAGGAATTGCTGCTGATTAAGGTGCCGATGGATGACGGGCGGTACAAGTACTCCCTGCCGACAGATCAGCGCTACAATCCGACCCAGAAGCTTAAGCGGGTGCTGGTGGATAATTTTGTGCAGATCGATTTCTCCGCCAATCTTGTGGTCATGAAATGTCTGCCGGGTACAGCCAATTCTGTGGCGGCACTGATTGATAATATTGACTGGCCGCAAATTATGGGCACCATCTCGGGCGATGACACCATTCTGATCATTTGCCGCCAGCCTGAGGACAGCAAGGGCGTTATTGCACAAATAATGGGCTATATCTCGTAAGTTCATCATACTTAAGCAAGCGATCATCTTTTCGGAGGTGCTGTATTCGTGTTAGAAACGTTATCAATCCGCAATCTGGCCGTCGTAGAGGCGGTGGATGTGCATTTTTATCCCGGTTTTCATGTCCTTACAGGGGAGACCGGTGCAGGGAAATCAATTATTATCGATGCGCTAGCACTCATTGCCGGGGGCCGCGGTTCTGCGGACTCTATCCGGTATGGGTGTGAAAAGGCAGAAATGGAAGCGCTTTTCAGCTTGCCGGGAACCCACCCGGTCTGGGATACGCTGGAACGGCTTGGCATTGCAGCAGAACGTGAAGAGCATCTGGTGATCCGCCGGGAGATTACCTCTCAGGGCAAAAGCACCTCGCGGGTAAACGGTCAGATGGTAAACCTCAGCATGCTGCGGGAAATCGGTGAGCAGCTGGTAAATATCCACGGGCAGCATGAGCATCAGAACCTGCTTAAGGCAGAACGTCATCTGGGGCTGCTGGATACTTACGGCGAAGCTGTGATCGGTCCGCTGAAGGCTGATTACCAGGAGAAATATACGGCCTTTGCCAAAGTGGAAAAAGAACTCCGGGAACTTCAGGAATCCAGTCAAAAAGCGTATCAAATGCTTGATTTGTACCGTTTTCAGCTGGAGGAAATTTCTGCCGCAGGATTAAAACCGGGAGAAGATGAATTACTTAACGAAGAAAGGGTCAAACTATCCCACAGTGAGAAAATGATGGATTCAGTATCCGGCGCATACGAGCTGCTGTATGACAGGCAAGGGCTGGAATCCATTGGAAGTGTAATCTCCAAGCTGGAGGATGCGATCCGCTATGACGAGAAGGGCCTGAGGGCTGTGTTCGAGCAGCTGCAGTCGTCGTATTACCAGCTGGAGGATGCGGCATTCCAATTACGCGATTACCGTGAAGAGATTGAATTCAATCCGGCGCGGCTGGAGGAAATTGAGAACCGGCTGGATCTGATCACAGGGCTGCGGCGCAAATACGGAGACAGTGTAGAGCAAATTCTGGCGTACTATGAGCAGATTCACCGGGAGACCGATCTCCTGGAGAATAAGGACGAGTACATTGAGAAATTGACGGCCAAACGCGATGGTCTGCTCGGCACTTTAATGAAAGCTGCCGGAGCGCTTAGCACGGCACGCCGCCAGTGTGCTACAGATCTTGCTTCCCAAGTGGAAGGTGAACTAAAGGATCTGCAGATGGAGCGGACTTCGCTTCAGGTCAAAATGGATACGCTCGAAGACCCACGCGGTATTGAATATCAGGACCGGCGTTACCGTCTGACCCGGCAGGGGATCGACAGCGCTGAGTTTATGATCTCTCCGAACCCTGGCGAACCGCTGCGGCCGCTGGGCAAAATCGCCTCCGGCGGTGAGCTGTCACGCATCATGCTGGCGATGAAGAGTATTTTTGCCCGGCATGACGCCATCCCTGTCCTGATCTTCGATGAAGTGGATACCGGTGTCAGCGGGCGGGCGGCACAGTCCATTGCAGATAAATTATACAAGCTGTCCTCCACCTGTCAGGTGTTCTCCATTACCCACTTGCCGCAGGTGGCCTGTATGGCGGATCATCAATATCTGATTGTCAAAAAAGTCGAAGACGGACGCACGATGACCGAAGTGGACTCCCTCTCGGCGGAAGGCCGGGTGCTGGAGCTGGCCCGTATGCTGGGTGGTGTGGAAATTACCGAAAAAACATTGCATCACGCACAGGAAATGCTCGGTTTGGCCGAGGCCAGCAAAGCTGCTGCTGGGTAAGCGGGACAATGATTGACAGTAATAAAAGCCTGGGGGCAAGGTTATCTTATAGGTACGCAATTGGCGACCACCTTTTTCGTCAAGCGAAAGAAGCAAAAGGGAGCGTGACAGCCATTGAAGCCGAACCTCAGGAAGTTAATGCCCGGCCTTTTATTTGCCTTCTTTCTCAGCTTATCAGGCATAACGGGACCTCAACAAAGCTTTGCAGCACCGCTGGAACATCAGCCGCATAAAGCGGTTCAGGGGAATGACAATGAGCTTAAGGTCATCCCGGGAGGTCAGACGATTGGCGTGAAAGTGAAATCTGCAGGCGTGCTGGTTGTGGGTCATCATCTGATTGAAGTATCGGAGCAGTCCAAGATTTCACCAGGCGAGAACAGCGGACTGATGCCCGGTGATCTGATGATCTCCATTAACGGGGTCAAGCTGGACGAGGTATCCAAGGTAGCAAAGCTTGTGGAACGTGCCGGTAAAAGCAATGATTCCTTAAGTATTGTGTACAAACGCAGCGGCAAAGAGCACAAAGCCCAGCTTAAGCCCGCATATGACCGCAATGACAAGGTATGGAGACTGGGGCTCTACATCCGCGATTCCGCAGCTGGTGTGGGTACCCTGACTTTCTATGCCCCGAAACAAGGGGTATACGGTGCTCTGGGGCATGTCATTACCGACATGAACACCGGCACACCGATCGTTGTCGGCAGCGGCCATATCGTGCAGTCCAGTGTCACCTCCATTTCCAAAAGCCAGGATGGCGATCCTGGGGAGAAACGGGCCCATTTTCTGAAGGAAAGCCAGGTTCTCGGCAATGTGGAGAGCAATACGGATTTCGGAATCTTCGGCAAAATGACCCGCAATCCGGAGCATAGTCTGTACCAGGAGCCGATTCCCGTTGCCATGAGCGCTGAAGTGAAGGAAGGCCCGGCACAGATTCTTACAGTAGTCGACGGTCAACAGGTGGAGCGTTTCAATGTGGAGATCATCCATGTGGCCCGGCAGCAGAGTCCGGCAACCAAGGGGATGGTGCTGCGTATTACCGATTCCCGTCTGATTGATAAGACCGGCGGGATTGTCCAGGGGATGAGCGGCAGCCCGATTGTCCAGGATGGCCGTCTGATCGGCGCAGTAACCCATGTATTCGTCAACGATCCCAAGTCGGGGTATGGCTGTTTCATCGAATGGATGCTTAGAGACTCCGGTGTCGTGCAACAAGAACATCTGCTTCCCTCCAATCTTAAGGCGGTTTAGCCTTAAGATTTTTTTGTCGAAGGGCAGCGAGAAACATCGAATCGTGAAACAAAATATTTAATTATAAATCAACGCCGAAAAAAAATAAAGAAAAATAATTTTCGACAGAAGGATATTAAATCTTCATGTCGAAAACTTAAGGGAGAGAAGATAATAAGGAGGAAGCAGCCAGTGCAGAATATTGAAGTGTTGTTGGCCGATGATAACAGGGAGTTCACTAACTTGCTTGCCGAGTACATTACCGAACAGGAAGATATGACCGTGACAGGCATTGCCTATAATGGTGAAGAAGTGCTTCAAATGCTGAGCGGAGCACGCAAAATTCCCGATGTCCTTATTCTTGATATCATTATGCCGCATCTTGACGGCCTCGGCGTTCTTGAACGCCTGCGCGATATGGATCTGAACCCGCAGCCGAAGATCATCATGCTGACGGCTTTCGGCCAGGAGAACATCACACAAAGAGCTGTTCAGCTAGGAGCATCTTATTATATTTTGAAACCGTTCGATATGGAGGTTCTGGCGAACCGCGTGCGTCAGCTTGTGGGCGCTCAAGGCAGTATGAGCACTTCCGCCAGCATGTCCGGCTACTCAAGTTCCAGATCTTCCAGTAATGTGGTCCCTCTGTCCAAGGGCAAGAATCTGGATGCGAATATTACTTCGATCATTCATGAAATCGGCGTTCCTGCGCATATCAAAGGCTATCAGTACCTGCGTGAAGCCATCACCATGGTCTACAACAATATCGAGATCCTGGGCGCCATTACTAAGACGCTCTACCCTGCCATTGCCGAGAAATTCAAGACAACGCCTTCACGCGTGGAGCGCGCCATCCGCCATGCGATCGAAGTCGCCTGGACCCGCGGCAACATTGACAGCATCAGCCATCTGTTCGGCTATACGATTAATATCTCCAAATCCAAGCCAACTAACTCGGAATTTATTGCCATGGTAGCCGACAAGCTGCGGATTGAGCATAAGGTTTCTTGAAGGGGTAAGGATCAGGATACGTGAAAGGTTTGCGTTTTAGCGTTTAGAAATGCCACACTGTTATTGGGGAAGAGTGATCCCATAACGGTGTGGCATTTTTTTGATATATATAAATTACTAAAAATCAAACATTGCCCTTCATCATTTACTCTTCTTCTGATTTTCGTATTCTACACCCAAATATCCAACGACGCAGAAGCTGGGGCTGAACCAGTTACCGGGCCTGCTCCCCCTGAACCTGCTGCTTCAACGGTGCTGCTTTTATCCCCACTTTTGGTGGATTTATTAGTCTCATTTGTTTCTTCCGTATCCTCCGTACGGGAGGGCGAGCTTGGAATAATACTGTCTTTTGCCGCCGCTTTGCTGTTGTCCTTCAGTTCAGTGACTAAATCGCCAATCTTGCTGTCGATCCTGCGGATGGTGGACTTCATATCCAGAATCTCCTCCCGTTTAGCCTGGAAAATAATACGCTCTGCATTCTCGAGCATCAACGGCCGGCCGATATCATTGGTAGGGTTGTTGGCTAACCTGTCTCTTTCCATCTTTATTTCACTTTGAATGGGCTTGATTTCGCCTTCCAGCTGCTTGCTGAGGTTCACAAGCTTACCCATCCGGTCATATGTCGTGCTGTTTTTGATGAGCGCATGCATCGATTCAGCATTTATATCTGTGTATGTATCGGATTCAGCTTTTTTGGCTTCAGTCTGTTTGGGCTTGCTGCTCTCCAATTTTTCCTGCATTTGCTCAGCTTTGATCTGTGCGATCTGCGCATCCACTTCCTGAATAGAGGCTTTGAGGGCTTGTACACGTTCTTGCTTCAGTTTCTTATCCAAGTTCTCATTGGATCTGACAGCTTCAATCTGTTCGTTCAGGTTGGACTTTTGTTTGATCAGGCTTTGAATTTCTTTGTCCCGGGAATTGGATTTAACCTGATGGCTTGTGCTGGAAACAGGCATAGAGCTCTGTGAAGAAGTTGAAGTGACGGATGACAAGAAAATTCCTCCCAACGAATGAATTAAATACCATATGGAATCTATATCGGAAATTCTAAGCGTTGAAATAAGCTTTCGGGTTCTTTTCCGTGAATAATCCGCATATAAAAAAAGGTGATCCCAAGCCATTTCTGGTCCGGATCACCTTGTGCTGTGTTTTTAGTTAACCGACTGGTTAGACAAGCCGTTCAGGTAAGCATCCGCTTCTTCATAGGTCGGGTAATGAACAGCGAATTTACCGAACAATCGTTTCATCTGCATTTTCCATACCGGGGAATCTGCAACGTAGACCCAGCCGCCGACACCGGCAGCAATAGCCAAGTCGCCAGTCGGAGCAAGCAAAGCTGCTACTTCCGGAGACAGTACAGTCGGGGAACCCGTTACATCGGTTACACCGGTGAATCCCGGTTTCAGTTTCTTCAGAGCATTCTCGAAATCAGCTATGTATGAAGGCACGTCACCTTCGGTGAGGCCATAGGCTCTAACAATCACCTGATTTTTTGCTACATTTACTTCCATGGTGTAAGACATGATAATTCCTCCAGTAGTGATTTTGATTTTACATTAGACTTTATCGGATAATATTGCGCTGCATTTGAGAGAATAAGGAAATCAATCCGGATCCGTTCTCAATTATGGGAATTACCTACATTTGGAGAAGGTTTAACCTGAAGAATAGCCGCTCAGAAGCGTTAATAATGCAAATTTTAACGATTCTGCCTAAAGAATTTACACAAACAATTGTTATAATGAAACACAAATTGTTATCTTGTGTTATGATATAGGTAGAGGTGGCTCCTATGAACGATTTCGATAACTATCCCGATGAGCTGGGGAATTTCATCCGGCACTTCCGCAAAGCCCGGGGTTTGACCTTACGAGGGCTTGAAGAGAAGAGCGGCATCAGCTATTCACAGCTTAGCAAGATTGAACGGGGAGAGAGTATTCCGCTTAAAGATAACCTGGACAAGATCATTGAGGCGCTCGGAGGAGATCTTAAGAACCGGATGTATCATTTGGCGGATTACATGCCTGACATTGAATACATTAAGACGCTCAAGCAGGGCTACAAGCTGCCGCAGCATAATCAGTCCCAGGATTACATCTATGAAACGGCGTTTAACAAGCTGAAGGAGTTCCGGGCCAAGGAAGACAAAGAAACGTCATATGTTTCGTTTGATTCTGACGAAGTTATCGTTTATGAAACGGAATATGGGGCAGGAATGGTAATAGAGAAGATCGAGAAATACAACCTGACCGACGTCCTGAACGATAAATTCGAGGGAAGTCTGGACAGCCTCCGTAAACAGCCCCGCAAAGGCCGTCAGGCCTATTTGTTCGGAGAGTGGCTGCGCGAATGTATTTATGAGCTGAAGGAAGAAGAGCAGGACCAGGTTATCCAGTCATTGAAGGAATTCACCCAGTTCAAAGTGCAACAGATCAAGGGTGTGTATAAGTGAAGAAGGGCCCGGCTCAGCTTGTTGTCAAAAATGAATAATGTTGCCCTTTCTTGCAGCCATCTATTCATCTTGATCCATAAACAATTACAAATGGTTAGACAGAAAAGGGGATACGAATCATGAGAATCAATATGAAGTTTACCAGCAAAGGTAAAGCTGCAATCGAGAATTTCAATAACGATGAGCTGCTGGAGATCTTTGCAAGATACATCAAAACACTTACTAAGAAATACGATATTGAAGTGGATGTGCCTCTTGAAGTGAACCAGAACATCGTGGGCGACGGTACGATCATTGCACTGGCGCAGAATGTGAAATGCGATGTGGATACGTTCTTCAAAGAGCTGGGACGTGATATCAAGGTTCCGCTTAAGAAGAGACTCGGCGGCAAGCTGGAGAATGTCTTCAAAACAGAATTTATCGAGTAGATCCTTGCGTATTAACACAAAAGCCATCCCCGCACTTTATGTGGAGGATGGCTTTTGTGCGTCTGTGTAGGCTGGTCTGTGAAGCCTTTCAGCGCTTGCAGCTGATGGCTACTCTACAGAAGCAAACAACAGGCTGGAGATTACTTTGGCGGCTTCAGCACGGGTGGCAGTAGCCTTAGGGGCGAAGCTGCCATCTGTGCGTCCGGCGATGATTTTCTTATCGACAGTAACTGCTACAGCAGATGTCGCCCAGGCGCTGATGGAAGCCGAATCGCTGAAGCTGACAGCTGTGATGGCGGTCAAGATTTTACCGGCACGGAGATCAAGCCCCTGCTTCACCATTACCGCCATCTGTTCACGGGTGATGGAGGCATTAGGTGCGAAGGTATCGGCGGTTACACCGCTAACCAGCTTGTTCTCATGAGCTGCTGCAACGGCACCTGCATACCAGGCGGCTGCGGGTACATCTTTGAAGGCTGGAGATACGCTGACTTGCAGCTTCAAGGCTTTGGTCAGCAAGCTGGCGAATTCAGCACGGGTTACCAGGCCGTTTGGATCAAAAGTATCGGCTGTTTTGCCGGAGATGATCTTATCCGCAGCGAGACTGTTGATGTAACCTGCAGCCCAGTGTGACACGGGAACATCCTTGAATACCGCAACGGCAGGCTGTTCCGTAACCGGATCGGCAGCCGGCAGGGAAGGAGTTACAGCTTTACTCACGTCAAGAGTGAAGACGCCGAAGCCTTTTTCATCCACTTGACCTGTATAAGCAATGTTGTCCGTCGTTTTGGCATAGGTCTCTGCTTTTGGCGAGGAGGTGAAGGTTACCTTCACATTCCCGGAGATGGGTGCGATCGACCAGTTGTTGTCGGCAGACGGATTAATGGTTTTGCTGGCGGTGATATAATCCATCAGGATCTGGCGGTTCTCATCCGGTGAGTCGATGATGTATTTGCTGCCTTTGACTCCAGGGAAGTTGCCGCCGCCGCTTGCGCGGTAGTTATTGGTTGCCATGATGAAATCCTGATTCGGATCAATCGCTTTGCCGTTATATTGCAAATTGATAATCCGGCTGGAGGAGGCATCATTCACAGTGCCATCCGGTTTGTATTTGGCTGGTTTCGTAACATCTACCTGATAAGTTACACCATCGATTACATCGAAGTTGTAGACCGCGAAGGAGGAATTGAGCAGCTCCTGCGCTTCTGTTGAGGACGGATCGATCTGATTGAATTTGCCGGCGGACATTTCCAGCCATTCTTTGACGACAGAGCCCTTCACCAGAATCGCTTTCAGCGTATTGTCATACAGGTACAGATCCCCTGCGCTCTTAATGGCCAGTGGTCCCTGGGCGATGTCTGTATATTCTTCCGGGCCGTTACGTCCGGCCTTGAATGGAGCGCCGACGGACAGGACCGGGATGTCTGCATATTGCGGAAGATTAGCTTTGATGTAATTCTCCACATACTGCTTCTGCGCAGTGGTAACGATCTGTACGGATGGATCATCCTGAACCAGGCCGAAGTAGCTGTAGATCGGTGCAGTAGTTGTACCAATTGGACTGTTCGCATAGGCAATCGTTGCTTCATGATCGGCCTGCACGGCATCCACAATGGCCTGATCCACGTCTACCGTAGATTTTTTGGCAACGGCATCATAGATGGCTTTGGTGGAGGATTGCGAGGAAGCGACCTTCCACTTGCCGTCTGTTTTTTCCAGAGTCAGATCGATCAGACCCAGGTTGCTGCCGCCGTAGCCGGCCTGTACCGCAGGGACACCGTTGATGGTTCCTTTGGCATTGTCGACGCCAGGCAATACTTTGCCGGAAGCATCCTTGAAGAGGGCATCCAGCGACTTCTCATCTGCTGCAGGGAATACTTTATGCGTATGAGAGAAGGTAATTGCATCAATACCGGCAACCTTGCTCAGCGGGAAAATAGCATCCTCTGCCTTCACGTAAGCTTCGGCGCTGCCGTTAAATCCGGAGTGGGTCATGGCGATAATCAGATCCGCACCGGCTGCGCGCATCTGCGGGATGAATTTCTCGGCAGTGGTTACGATATCCTTAGTGATAACTTTGCCTTCCAGATTGCTCTTGTCCCATTCGGTAATTTGCGGAGTTACAAGCCCGAGCACACCAATCTTCAGTGTCTGCACGTTGCCGGCTTCATCTTTATACGATTTAGTAATAATCTGATAAGGGCTGTATTTGTTAACATCGTTATCCGGATTGCTGTCTTTGTCATCTACATATACATTGGCGTTAATATAAGGGAAATTGGCACCCTTGATCGCCTGATCCAGATAATCCAGACCATAGTTGAATTCATGATTACCGAAGGTGGCCACATCGTACCCCATCAGGTTCATCGCTTTATAGACAGGGTGAATTTCAGTGCCCTTAATAGGGTTCACAAGCGCTTTGTAAGTTCCTAGAGGTGTACCCTGGATAAGGTCCCCGTTATCTACCAGCAGCGTATTGCCAGCCTCTTGGCGGGCTTCCTTCACCAGGTTCGCGGTACGGGCCAGTCCGACGGTAAGGGATGTGGCACTCTTGTAATAGTCATACGGGAGCAGGTTGGTGTGGATATCTGTAGTCTCCATGATGCGCAGCTTCATTGTGGAGTCAGCCGGCGCAGCTGCCGCGAACATTCCACTGAATGGCAATGCGGTCATAGAAATTACGAGTGAAGATAGAACGGTTTTGTGCAATAAGTGCTGAAAATTATGCCTCATGCAATCTTTCATCCCTTCTGTTGTTAAGTTAGGTAACAAACACAAAGAATATTATATAGGAAAGATATTGAAATTGAAATTAAAAAATTAAAATTTAATTATAATAAAATGACAAAAAAGTATATTGCCCGGCAGGCCGGGTCAATATACCAATGATCAGGATGGCTGTATAGGAGGGCTTATTAATAGGGATTAGGCATCATAATGATCTGAGCCTAACAGATTTCGGCCAGAGAGGACATTTCTGATGATGTCGACAAAATCAGCTGAAGCTTTGGCTTCCAGCGCCAATTCATAGATGTTAATTAATTGTTCGTCAGACAATAGCTCAAGTGATGAGGGGCGCGGAGAAGGATGAAAATAATATTCCATTAGTTTCCTCCATCTGTAGTTGAGAGTGCGAGCGAATAAGTAAAATGTTTCATATATTTGCGAATCTATTAAAATGGTACCATTTGGAAGCTAATCCGTCTGCTGTCATTCGCCCTCTGAATTCACCTTTACAAAAGATGGGTAATATGGGATAATGATTGACTTTGGTTCGAATGAGAATTTGAATTGAATTTATCGGAGGGAAAAAAATCCCGGTAGCCATTGGGCACCGGGAAGTGGGGATGTTTCTATTCTTCTGTGTTTAAGGTGTATCATTCTTCCGAGAGGCTAAAAATCTTCTAATGCGTGCTTCATTGGATTCTGATACGGTAGCAAATTGTTCTCCTTGATTGAACAGAACGATCTTCCGTTCCGGATCATAACCGTCAATATTGCCGATGTTGACTACATTACTGCGGTCAAGACGTTCAAAGCCGGTACTCCCGTATGCTGCGTATAAATCGGAAAGAGTGGTGGGGAGAACAAATTCGCCTTCTTTCGTATGGACGAATATTGTATTCTTATGGTTTGAGAAATACAATATATCCTCCTCCCGGATACTCCGGGAGGAGCCGTCGTTTAGTAAGACACGCATGTTTTCCCCATCCTTGTTTGATTACTTGCGCAATTCTTTGGGTGCTTCTGGGCTATGGAAGGCTGGCTTCATAATTGAAACAAAGAAACGTGCAGATCCGGCAAGAGCGGCTGAAACTTGTTTAGCGATAGCTTTTTTCAATGTATTCTCCTCCTTGTCCAAGGAATTACTGTTAATGATTGGACTGTAAATGCCAATCCGATTACAGCTGATTGAAGGAAGAAATTAGAGGAAATCATTAATATAGAAACCAACTTCAATAAAGGATATATAGAAGTGGGAATTCTAGCGTTTTTGTCCGGGTTTGGAGCAAATATAATAATAATGATCAAACTGATTATGTTAGCAATCCAAAGGGTTGAATCTGAAAAGGTAATTAAAGAGGGCAGTAAGGTGCTTAATAAAATAGTAACAATATTACAAGCCATAGCTGTTTTTAAATGAAAACCGCCAGAAGTGAGGCGTAATATCGAGAAACACAGTAGAAAAGTCATGCATTCAGCAAATGATCCTGAAATAAAACCTATTACAGCTGTGCCAACTATGATTAACAGTGTGTTTATAATAATGCCTAGTGAATACTGCATGACTTCGACAGAATGGGTTTCCTCAGGATTTGCATTCTTTATTGCCCTTGCAATTCTATAGGCTAATAAATTCATCGTCGGTTCGATCCTTTTTATATGAAAGATATAGGTAGGCATAAAGCAAAATGCCATAAAGCATAGGCATCAGGAAGAAATACTGTGAATATCTTTGTGTTAGGATTAACATTAATATAACGATGAATATAGCAGGCGCACTTAGGATGAAAATTTTGATTTCACGAAGGGCTATTTTTACTTTGACGTTTTGTTTGTCAGGTACAAAATCGAATCCTTTTCTATGTTTACCGATATTAAAACCAATAATGATTGTAAGTACGACAGAGATCATTTGAAGAATATAAACACCAACGGTCAAAAAGGGAAATTCAATAGAGTATAAACCTGTTAATCTCATAAGAAAATAGCATGTGGATTGAATGAGCATATATGATAAATATGTTAATCCTGTCATAATAGCAGCATAAAAAATATGAATTCGAAACAAAAGCCATAAAAAGCAGAAAGTTAACAGATATTGAATAGCTACATCGGTAAGTATCAGCCCATAATCATTACGGAGAACATACGACACAAATGCCATAAGGGCGCCAGCAAATAACATTTCTTTGGGATACAAGTCAATCTTAAAAACCTTGAAGGCTAAATAAAACATTGCAGATGTCTCAAGTATGGAAAATACCATATATAGCACAAAATCCAGCATGCCTACACTCCCAAAGATAGATTAACTATTCATCCTGGTGATATTATACATAATAGGATAAAATGCAACAACAGGTTTTGACACTTTCCGGCAAATATTTCTTAAAAAATGTATTTTGAGAGGAGTTTTACCATGATTGAGCGTCCAGAGCAGGGAGAATACACCGAATTCCAGTCCAGATATATTACTTTGGTGCCGCCGGAAGGAGATTTGAGGGTCATTCTAAGAGAGCAGACGCAGCAAGTATTGGCTCTGCTTGACGGACTTACGGAGGAGCAAGGCGCATACCGGTATGCACCAGGGAAGTGGAGCATCAAAGAAATGATAGGGCATCTGACGGATAACGACCGGATTATGTCCTACCGTCTGCTTTGTTTTGCCAGAGGAGAGCAGGCGCCGCTGCCCGGCTATGAAGAGAATGATTATGCTGCTGCTGGCGGATTCGACCGCTTCTCGCTGGAGGAGATGATCACGCATTACCGGATCGTCCGGGAGTCCACCCTGGCGCTGCTGGATAGTCTGCCGGAGGATTCCTATACACGCACTGGCAGCTTCGGTGGCGTAGCCATGTCGGTTAGAGCGCAGACCTGCCTCATTATCGGACATGAGCTGCATCATCTGCGGATCCTTCATGAACGTTACTTGAACTAAAGTGCTGTAATTAGACAGGAGGGGAGCGCTTATGAGCTTGCTAAAAGGCATCTGGCATTTCTTCATTCCGAGAGAACGCACATTAGTGTATACCACTTTTGATCAGGGACAATATTTTAAGATTAAGGGTCTTTTGACGGCGGCAGGAGTACGGCACCGCTCGAGAATTAACGGCGGAATGAAAGCAACCGCCCAGCGTGCTAATTATGGAGGGAGTGCTACGGTTCAGCATGATCTGTATGTCCGTAAGGAAGATGAGCACAGAGCACTGAAGGCTATTCATTAATTAGCGAATCCGGCAAAAAAAAGCATTCCGGCCTGAGAGGGCTGGGATGCTTTTTGGTTTAAATACTAATTATGGTCTTATCACAATGGAGGATTCTTGTGGCATTTACGGCAGACCGGGTAATAGGCTTCATTGCCGCCAATCTGAATCTGTTTGCCGCTGTATACAGGTTTGCCGTTCTCAACCCGCAGGGCCATGGTGGCTTTCCGCTCGCAGAACCAGCAGATGGTCTTCATTTCTTCAATCTTGTCGGCGTAGATCAGCATATATTTGCTGCCTTCGAACAGATTGTTCTGGAAATCATTTTTGAGGCCGAAGGCCATGACCGGAATGCCGAGCTCATCAACAATGCGCACGAGCTGGAGAATGCAGTCTTTAGTCAGGAACTGGCACTCGTCTATCAGCACACAGTGAGGCTTAGGCAGATTACTGCTGACAATGCTGTAGATATCTGTATTCTCGTCGATAGGGATGGCCTGCTTGCGCAGTCCGATCCGGGAGGAGATATAACCGACTTCGTCCCGGTCGTCAAGGGATGGAGTGAAGATGAGTACCGACTTGCCCTGCTCCTCGTAATTATGCGCAACCTTGAGAATCTCAATGGATTTGCCGCTATTCATTGCCCCATACTTGAAAAACAACTGTGCCACGTCCATCTATCCTTTCGCTGTTCAGCTTGGTTAATATTCATCCGAAAAATGCGACCTTATTAGAGTATCATATTCGGGGCCGGGGTAGCCAGTGAAAAGATTGCTCCAGCCAGGGATGTGATATAATGAACGCAATTATGTCTTCAGCAGGAGAATCTTGCAAACAGAAAGGAAGTTGCCCTAGTGACAGAGAAATTGGAGCAATATAAGGAACGGCTGAACCTACTTCAGGAGAAGGGGGGGCTAAGCCCAGAGTCAGAGGAGTTACTGGCCGAAATGCTGGCAGAATTGACAGAGCTTAACCGCAGCAATAAGGCATTGCGCCGGGTGATCCTGAAGTCAGGACAGGGCTCAGCGATGTCAACCCGTCTGCGGGATGCGCTCTACGAATAAATAAATGGGGTATAACCGATGAATCTAACCTTCTCTTATCTTAAAAAATACCGTGTTGCAGCCATTGCCGCGCTGGTAATGATGCTGATCGAACTGGCAGTAGAGCTGTCGCAGCCTTTGCTGATCTCCAAAATCATTGATGAAGGTATCCGGGAAAAAGATACAGCTGTAGTCTGGCTGTGGGGCGGTGTGCTTGTGGGAAGCGCGGCAGTGGCGTTTCTTGCCGGTGTACTCAGCTCCTTTTTTGCATCGCATACCAGCCAGGGGTTCGCTTTCGACCTGCGGGACAAGCTGTATGAGAAGGTGCAATCCTTCTCTTATGAAATCTTCAGCCGCTTTCCTACCTCGTCGCTGATTACACGGCTTACCGGTGATGTGTCTCAGCTGCAGGATACGATATTCATGGGTCTGCGGTTCATGACCCGCATCCCGCTGGTCGTGGTGGGCAGCGTAATTATGGCGCTCGTGGTGCATGTCAAGCTGGGACTGCTGCTGACGGTGACGCTGCCGTTTTTGGTGATTTTCCTCCTATGGCTGATGCGGAGGGCCTCTGTCCTGTTCCGCAATGTGCAGAACCGGCTGGATGATGTCAATGGTGTTATTCAGGAGAATCTTACCGGCATCCGCCTGATTCGTGTCTTTGTGCGCATGGGTCACGAGATTGGCCGCTTTGCCTCGTTCAGCGGGAATCTGATGAAATCTACAGTCGCCGCGCTGCGGCTGACGGAGACCTCGACACCATTTATTATGATCATCGTGAATGCAGGGATTCTGGCTGTATTATGGTTTGGACGGATTGAGATTTCCGCAGGTGATGCGACGCTCGGGCAGACCGTTGCGGTTATTAACTACTCCCTGCGCACCATGGGAGCGCTGTCTGCGCTGTCTTGGATAATGGTAAGCTTCTCGCGCGCCCGGGCTTCCTCCGTGCGTATTGCTGAAGTGATGTCGGCCAGTGAAGGCCAGGGGGAATTGGGGATGGCACCAGCGCAAACGGGTACTCCGAATCAGAAGCAGGTGCCAGCCATTAAAGGGAAGGTTGAGTTCCAGCAGGTCGGCTTCAGTTATCCCGGCAGTGAGATTAAAGTGCTGGAGGACATTTCCTTCACAGTGCAGCCTGGAGAACGTGTGGCGATAATGGGTGCAACGGGCTCCGGTAAATCCTCTCTGGTAACATTGATCCCCCGTCTGTACGAATGTGGCAGCGGTGTCATCAGGATTGACGGGATGAAGCATACGGAGATGGGCATACAGGGTCTGCGGGGATCTATTGGATATGTACCGCAGGAGGTCCTGCTGTTCACTGGCTCGATCCGTGAGAATATTGCCTGGGGGAACGGTAAGGCGGATCAGGCGGACATTGAGCAGGCAGCCGCAGCGGCACAGATTCATGAGACAGTTGCAGGACTGCCGGACGGATACGATACCCGGCTGGGGCAACGCGGAGTCAATCTGTCCGGCGGACAGAAGCAGCGTCTGACCATCGCGCGGGCGCTGGTACGCAAACCGGCGATTCTGATTCTGGATGACAGCACCAGTGCGCTTGATGCGGTGACGGAGGGGCTTTTACTGGCGGAGCTGAAGACAATGTCCTGCACAACGTTCCTTATCACCCAGAAGATCAGTTCCACCGTGTCGGCAGATCTGATTCTGCTGCTGGACGAAGGACGGCTGATTGCACAGGGTACGCATACAGAACTGATGGATGAGTCCGCGCTGTACCGCAAAATCTATCAGTCACAGACAGGGGAGGCGCAGCATGTTCAAAGCACTCATTGAGCCGTTCCGCCATCCGAAGCTGGAAGTCGGACTGGGGGAAGGGAAGATCTTCGGGGCCATGGGCGCCCGGAAACCGAAGGCCAAGGCCAAGAACTGGTCCGGTACGCTTGGACGCATATGGAGTTATCTTGCGGAGCGCAGGGCTAAGCTGATACTGGTACTGTTTATGGTTCTGCTCAGCTCCGGCCTGTCCCTGCTCGGACCTTACCTGATCAGCCGGGCGGTGGACCATTACCTTGAAGGGAGCGGGGGCAGAACCTGGGTGATTTTTCTGATCACGCTGGCCCTTGTCTACCTGCTTAATTCTCTGATCTCCTGGCTGCAGAATATCTGGATGATCGAGATTGCCCAGGAGACCGTGTACCGGATGCGTACGGATTTGTTCTCTCATCTGCACCGTCTGCCCATTTCCTTCTTCAACCGCAGGCAGCAGGGGGAGATTATGAGCCGGCTTACCAATGATATAGAGAATATCAGCTCGACGCTGAACAGCTCGGCGATTCAGATTTTCTCCAGTATCCTGACGCTGGTGGGTACGGTGGGCGTAATGCTGTGGCTCAGTCCGCTGCTGACCCTGCTGACCTTCGTTGTTGTGCCGCTGATGATGCTGGGCATGCGCTGGATTACCAAGCGGACCGGCCCGCTGTTCAAGGAGCGGCAGCGCAATATGGGGGAGCTGAACGGATATATAGAAGAAACCTTGTCCGGGCAGCGGATTATCAAAGCGTTCTCGCAGGAGGAGCGGGTCATTACCGGCTTCAGGGAGCGCAATACACGGATCATGCTGTCAGGGTATTGGGCCCAGGCGATTTCCGGCTTTATTCCCAAGCTGATGAATGGTTTGAACAACCTGAGCTTTGCAATCGTTGCCGGAGTCGGGGGGCTGCTCGCCATCCGCGGACTCGTAACGGTCGGGGTGATTATCGCTTTTGCCGAATATGCACGCCAATTCACACGCCCGCTGAATGATCTGGCGAATCAGTGGAACACCCTGCTATCGGCAATTGCCGGTGCGGAGCGGGTATTCGAAGTACTAGATGAAGAAACCGAAGCCAGGGATGAGGGGGCAGCGGTAAAGCTGCAGCATGTGGAAGGCGCGGTGAAGTTCTCAGGCGTGTCCTTCTCCTATGATGGAGGCGCGGATACGCTGCAGGATATTTCTTTTGAAGCTAAGCCGGGAGAGATGATTGCGCTGGTTGGACCTACAGGAGCCGGCAAAACCACCCTGATCGGCCTGCTATCCCGCTTCTACGATCCGAGTAAAGGAAGTATTACGCTGGACGGAAGAGAGCTCTCCACGATCACCAGGGAAAGTCTGCGCAGCCATATGGCCTTCGTACTGCAGGATTCCTTCCTGTTCAAAGGTACGATCCGCGACAATATCCGCTACGGCAGACTGGATGCATCCGATGAAGAGGTGGAGGAAGCCGCTAAGCTTGCCAACGCTCACGCCTTCATTATGAGACTGCAAGGGGGCTATGACCGGATGCTGTCCGTAGACGGCAGCGGCATCAGCCAGGGGCAGAAGCAGCTGCTTGCTATTGCCCGGGCAATTCTTGCGAATCCGTCTATGCTGGTGCTGGATGAAGCTACGAGCAGTATCGATACGGTGACCGAGATCAAGATTCAGGAAGGCCTTCAGGCGCTGATGCGGGGCCGGACCAGCTTCGTCATCGCCCACAGACTGGGTACCATCCGGGCTGCTGACCGCATACTGGTGCTGCAAGGTGGCCGACTGATTCAGCAGGGTTCCCATGAGGAGCTGCTGCGGCAGGGCGGTCTCTACAGCGAGCTGGTGCAGGGGAGCAAGGGGGCTGCTGCGCAGTAAGTGCTGCGCAGTAAATGCTTCCGGTAAGGATGAGAATGCGAAGATACGGTGCTGAAACAGGCAGTGCAGAACGCGCGCCGGATTAATATAATCCCGTTGTTATAAGCCGGCGAATAGCCGGAGAGCGGAATAACTGCTTATAGCACAATAGAGCACATGTGAGCTGAATTTAAGATTGTAATATGAAATCAATCCTTCACTTGTGGACAGTTGGATTTCTGGGCGACTGCTGATGCTGTGGCCGCAAGAATCGCCCGATTATATCCGCTTTCCGGGGCAGAAATCGGGCGAATTTAATGAAACCCTGCACCAAATACAACATTTTCCTCATCCTACCGGCCTAAATCCTAAATTGTTGTAGAAAATGCAGGATTTCACCTTATTTAACCGGCTTAGCCGGATGATTGTTGTATTTCATACAACAATCCACCTGAACACCTGGCTGTCCGGGTACAAAGTTGCAAAACGTACAACATTGTTGTCTACAGCGGCCTAATTGACAGTGCTTCCTAGCCGGCAGCGAAACAACTATAAGAGATTGACGTATTCCGGCAGATTGTAGGTATAAGAGAGAGTGGGGAATTAAAGCTCTCCCGCCGCAATGCTGGCTCAATTTGGAACTTGAGCGGGAGTCTCTTGGCGCATAGCCTGTAAATTGCAAACAAGTGAGGGGACCGGTGCGGATCGGGATTTTCTCCAGCTCAGGCTGCTATGCGGTTAATTTCTGGACATCCGGACATACAAAAGGGGATGCCCCGGCAGCCAGTTCATTCCTGGCCTGGGACATCCCCTGCTTATTTAAGTTATTGACTGGTGTTAGGGAGTTGCCTCGGTGGACGGGGGCTGCTGCGCGTTCTGCTTCTCTCTGAAGCGTGGTCCTACATAGTTCTTCTTGCGGTCCCGGGTCAGAATCCAGCCGCCGAGGAAGCTCATTCCGGCCAGAAATAGCAGCAATCCGCCGCCAAAATGCAGCCAGGCGAAATCCGGTGTAACGGAGTCGTCACCATGCATGGAGATGTAGTTGAATATATCATCTTTCATCATCAGGAAGCCCTTCATGGCCAAGAGGCCGGGGAACACCAGAATAAGGATGGCAATGAAGCGTGAAATAAGCAGTTTCATAACAGTCCCTCCTCTTCGCAGCCGTTTGAATTCACCCATATGATAACGCTTCAATTGGCAAAAGTCCATGGATACATGATGTTTATCAGTTTTGTAATAGAATCAAAAGAGAGTACAATATAATAGGTTAAGCTGAATTTTAGAGGAATGACTGGAGGATACATATCATGACAATTACCTGTGACGTGGCGATACTTGGTGGAGGTACCGGTGGTTATGTGGCGGCGATCCGCGCCGCGCAGCTCGGCAAATCCGTCGTCGTCATCGAAATGGACAAGCTGGGCGGAACCTGCCTGCACCGCGGCTGCATTCCCAGCAAATCACTGCTGCGCAGTGCCGAGGTATTTGCTGAAATCAAGGAGAGCGAAAGCTACGGCATAGAGACGACTGGTGTAGAGCTGGTGTTTCCCAAAGTGCAGCTGCGCAAGGAAGCGGTTGTGGAGCAGCTCCATCAGGGCGTACAGTATTTGATGCGCAAGAATAAAATTCAGATTCTGAAAGGCAAAGGCCGGATTATCGGCCCGTCTATTTTCTCTCCGCGAAGCGGTTCCGTTGCCGTGGAGCTGGAGGATGGCGAGATGGAGACTGTAGTCTCTACCAATCTCATCATTGCAACCGGATCACGCCCGCGTATTCTGCCTGGCCTTGCGCCTGACGGTAAGGTGATTCTGAGCAGTGAAGAAGCGTTGACGCTTGAAGAGCTTCCGGCTTCGATTATTATTGTCGGCGGCGGGGTTATCGGCGTGGAATGGGCTTCGATGCTGGCCGATTTCGGTGTGCAGGTAACTGTAGTTGAGGCTGCAGGCCAGCTGCTGCCCCAGGAAGACGAAGAGGTTGCCCGTGAACTGCTGCGTCTGCTGAAGAAACGCGGAGTCAAAGTGTTGACCGGTACTACCGTGGATGCAGAGACCTGTAGCATATCGGAAGCCGGAATTACAATTGAAGCCCGCAAGAGTGAGCAGAGTCAGAGCCTGTCGGCAGAGAAGCTGCTGGTATCCGTTGGACGCGTAGCGAATATCGAGAATATCGGCCTGGAAAATACAGATATCCGCTTCGACAAAGGTGTCATCGGAGTGAATGCCAATATGCAGACAGGAGAGCCGCATATTTATGCCATCGGCGACTGCATCGGCGGACTGCAGCTGGCCCATGCCGCCAGCCATGAAGGCATCCGTGCCGTGAATCACCTGGCGGGCGAAACGCTTCATCCTTATGAAGCCCATCTGGTTCCCCGCTGCGTCTATACGCGGCCGGAAGTGGCAAGTGTCGGTTATACCGAGAAGGAAGCGAAAGCGCTGGGACATGAGACTGTAACCGGCAAGTTCCCGTTCTCGGCGATCGGCAAAGCGATTGTCTACGGAATGAAGGATGGCTTCGTGAAGGTGGTCGCAGATGCGAAGAGCGGGGATATTCTCGGGGTGCAGATGATTGGCCCGCATGTGACGGATCTGATCGGTGAAGCAGCATTGGCACAGATCCTGGATGCAACACCTTGGGAGGTTGGCGAGGCTATTCATGCCCACCCGACACTCTCGGAGATCATCGGGGAAGCTATGCTTGCGGTGGATGGAAGAGCAATCGGATTCTAGCAAACGATGAAGGGGCTAAAGTGAATGCCGGACGGAGCTGAAGGCGCTTGATGCGCTTAAACAGCTCCATAGCGGCATTTCTTGGCTTTTCTTTTTGTATGGAAAGAGATTATAATGAACTTAGAATGAATTTAGTACCTGGTTTTAAGATCAGGGCATATACTTTGTTAAACATGCTGAATAAAGTTAGCAAATGCTTATGAAACTTGTTTTTACGAAGTAAATTCAGAAAGCTATGCTTACAAAACTTTTAGGAGGTACCTCTTATATGGAATCCCAAGGTACTGTAGAAACCGTTAACCGACATAAACAGCTTGGACTCAGCGACGGCCAGGTCATCGATATGTACAGATTCATGCAGCTCGGGCGTAAGTATGATGAACGCAGTCTGCTGCTTCAGCGCGCAGGCAAGATCAATTTCCACGTGTCCGGCATCGGGCAGGAAGCGGCGCAGGTCGCAGCGGCATTTGCACTGGACCGGGAGAATGATTATTTCCTCCCCTATTACCGTGATTATGCTTTCGTGCTGTCCGTTGGAATGACGACGCGGGAGCTGATGCTGTCCGTATTCGCCAAGGCGGAGGATCCGAACAGCGGCGGCCGGCAGATGCCGGGCCACTTCGGAAGCAAACGCCTGCGCATCGTAACCGGATCAAGTCCGGTAACGACTCAGGTTCCGCATGCTGTAGGCTTCGCACTGGCGGCCAAAATGCAGAAGAAAAAGTTCGTTTCTTTTGTTACGTTCGGTGAAGGCTCCAGCAACCAGGGTGATTTTCATGAAGCGTGTAACTTCGCCGGTGTAAATAAGCTGCCGGTCATTATCTTCTGCCAGAATAACCAGTATGCGATTTCCATTCCGGCCCACAAGCAGCTTGGCGGCAAGGTCAGTGACCGCGCCCTCGGCTATGGCTTCCCGGGCTTCCGGGTGGACGGTAATGATCCGCTTGAGGTCTACCGTGTGGTGAAGGAAGCGCGGGAGCGTGCGCTTGCCGGAGAAGGACCCACTCTGATTGAAGCGATGATGTACCGCCTGTCACCGCATTCTACCTCGGATAATGATCTGGCGTACCGGACTAAGGAAGAAGTCGATGAGAATTGGAAAAAAGACGGCATCGCCGCGTTCCGCTCGTACCTGACCGGACTGGGCCTGTGGAGTGACGAGCAGGAGAGCGACCTGGTTGCCGAATATAATCTTGAATTGAAAGAGGCCATAACCTACGCCGAAAATGCACCGTTCCCGAAACCGGAAGATACGCTGCTGCATGTGTACGATGAATCCGGCCTCAAGGGAGGAGCATAAGCCATGGCGATGATGGAATATATCGATGCAATCCGGCTGGCAATGAAGGAAGAGATGGAGCGCGATGATTCGGTGTTCGTGCTGGGTGAGGATGTCGGCGTGAAGGGCGGCGTATTCACGACTACCAAAGGACTGCAGGAGCAGTTCGGTGCAGAGCGCGTGCTTGATACACCGCTTGCGGAGTCAGCGATTGCCGGCGTGGCGATCGGGGCAGCGATGTACGGCATGAAGCCGATTGCTGAAATGCAGTACTCGGATTTCATGCTTCCGGCAACGAACCAGATTATCAGCGAGGCGGCCAAAATCCGCTACCGCTCCAATAACGACTGGAATTGTCCGGTAGTGATCCGCGCGCCTATAGGCGGCGGGATCTTCGGCGGATTATATCACTCCCAGTGTCCGGAATCGATCTTCTTCGGGACTCCGGGACTGAAGATTGTAGCCCCTTATTCAGCCGCAGATGCCAAGGGACTGCTGAAAGCTGCTGTCCGTGACCCTGATCCGGTGCTGTTCTTCGAGAACAAGAAATGCTACAAGCTGATCAAGGAAGATGTGCCGGAGGGCGACTACATTGTGCCGATCGGTGAAGCGAATCTGCTGCGTGAAGGCAGCGATATTACGGTGATCGGGTACAGTCTGCCGCTGCATTTTGCGATGCAGGCAGCGGAAGAGCTGGAGCGGGAGCAAGGCATCACCGCGCATATTCTGGATCTGCGCACCTTGCAGCCGCTGGACCGTGAGGCGATTATTGCCGCTGTCCGCCAGACCGGTAAGGTGCTGATTGTCCACGAGGACAATAAGACCGGAGGCATCGGCGGTGAAGTGGCAGCGATTATTGCTGAGCACTGCCTGTTTGATCTGGACGCGCCAATCTTCCGCCTGTGCGGACCGGATGTGCCGGCGATGCCGATCTCTCCGCCGATGGAGAAGTTCTTCATGCTGAGCAAGGACAAATTAAAGGCTGAGATGCTTCGTTTGGCACAGTACTAATATGTGGGGACAACAGCTGGAATCTTCACCCTGTATGTACATTGGGCATGAATGTTGCAATTATTGCAACTTTGATTCGAAATTAGCAGTGGATTGGGTACGATTGCTGTATGAAATACAACAATTGGCACGCTTATCCGCTTGGATAGAGAGAAATGCTGCCTTTTTTACAACTTTTTTGAATTCTGGCCGGTTTAAGTGGTTAAATGTTGTATTTTGGGCAGGATTTCGTGGCTGTATGCTTCCGAAGCCAGTTTTGTACGAAGCTAATTCGGGAAGCAGAGCTTACAAAACTTTAAGCGTATGCTTTCTAAGCTAGTTTTGTCGAAGCTAACTCAGGGAGCTTGTGCTTACCAAACTTTAAGGAGTGACATTATGTCTGACAATACAAAGCTGACGGATGTAATCATGCCGCAGCTTGCAGAATCGCTGGTGTCGGCGACGATCGGGAAGTGGCTGAAGCAGCCGGGAGATACGATCGAGCAATATGAGCCGATCTGTGAGCTGATTACGGATAAGGTAAATGCTGAACTTCCGGCTACCGTAGACGGTACGCTGGTGGAGCTGCTCGCCGAAGAAGGCCAGACGGTCAGCGTCGGTGAGATCATTGCCCGCATCGCAGTAGCTGGTGCCGAGGCCCCTGCTGCCCAAGTCCCTGCGGCGTCCGCAGCAGCACCGTCACCGGCAGCTGCCGCTGCGGGACCTGCCAATGCCGCCGCACCGGCGGCATCCGGCGCCGCGCCGCAGGCGGCCCACGCCTCCGTCCGGCCGTCCGTGCCGGCTGCGCCATATGACGCGGATGCTCCGATGCGTTCCCGTTACTCTCCGGCTGTGCAGACGCTGGCCGCCGAGCACGGCGTCAACCTTACGGCCGTGCCGGGCACCGGCCTGGGCGGACGCATCACACGTAAGGATGTGCTCGCGTTCCTGGAGAGCGGCGCAGCTGCGGCGCAGCCTGCACCTACAGCCCCAATGGCTGCTGCTCCTGCACCGCAGCAGCCTTTATTCCAGCCTATTCAGGAAGAAGTGCGCGAAGAGCTTCAGCATTTGCGTCATTCCGGCCTGCACTTAAGCGAATCGCCGAAGATTCCGACGATTGAAGTGGAAGGCGGCCGGGGCAGCAGCTCGGAATATCTGATCGATGTTACACCGATCCGCAATACCATAGCTACCCGTATGCGCCAGAGCGTCTCAGAGATTCCGCATGCCTGGACGATGATTGAGGTCGATGTGACCAATCTTGTCGTGCTGCGCAACAAGCTGAAGGATGAGTTCAAGCGCAAAGAGGGCATTAACCTGACCTATCTGGCCTTCCTGATGAAGGCGGTTGTCAGTGCAATCAAGGATTATCCGATCATGAACTCCGTCTGGGCTGTTGACAAAATCATTGTCAAACGCGATATCAACATCTCGCTCGCCGTAGGCACAGAGGATTCCGTAATGACACCGGTCATCAAAAAAGCCGATCAGAAGAATGTCGCCGGGCTGGCCCGCGAGATCGACGAACTGGCGCTGAAGACCCGTGAAGGCAAGCTGCGGCTGGACGACATGCAGGGCGGCACGTTCACGGTTAACAATACCGGCTCGTTCGGCTCGATTCTGTCCTACCCGATTATCAACTATCCGCAGGCGGCTATCCTAACCTTTGAATCTATCGTGAAAAAGCCTGTAGTCATCAATGATATGATCGCCGTCCGCTCGATGGCCAATATCTGCCTGTCGCTGGATCACCGGATTCTGGATGGAGTCATCAGCGGACGCTTCCTGCAGCGTGTGAAGGATAATGTGGAAGGATATACGCCGGACACGAAGCTGTACTAGTTAGTACTTTAAGCTGCTGCTGAACCCTGTGACAGGGAGAATAAGAAGCAAAGGGGACCTGATAACCATGGACAACCTGAACTTAAGCAAACTGGAAGTTTCCTATCTCCCGCTGATAGAATACGGCGCGGCCTGGGAGCTGCAAAAGGAAGCGGTGCAGGGGATCGACGCAGGTACCGCTTACGAGCGGCTGATCCTTTTGCAGCATCCGCCAACCTATACCGTCGGTTCACAGAATCATCCGGAACATCTGCTCCTTAGCGGGGAACAGCTTAAGAAACAGGGGATTGCGCTGTTTGAAATCGACCGCGGAGGAGATATTACATATCACGGGCCGGGCCAGCTTGTCGGTTACCCTCTCCTGAAGCTTGGCGAAGACGGCAAGGTCGATCTGCACGGGTATCTGCGCAGGCTGGAGGCCGTTATTATTGCCTATCTGGCTTCATACGGGATATCAGGAACCCGCAAGCAGGGATATACGGGCGTATGGGTCGGCGATGAGAAGATTTGTGCGATCGGCGTCAAATTCAACAAGAGTAAATTCCGCAGAGGTTTTATTACCAGCCACGGCTTCGCGTTCAACATCTCAGCCGGAATCAGCCAAAGCGGATTCTCGGGAATCATCCCCTGCGGCATTGCTGAGTACGGAGTCACTTCACTTGAGGAATGCACCGGGCGTTCTTTTGGCATAGAGACCGTTGCGTCGGAGCTGGTGCCTTATTTCCTGCAGCAGTTTCCGTATGAAGCGGTTGCCGGGGCTGTACATGCTGCAGAATAAGGAATGCTGCATCCAGGTAAAGCCAAACAGCGCCCGGGGAACCCGGACGCTGTTAATTAAGTACTAAACGAGATTAACCGGCCATAAACGGCTCGATGACAAACAGCACCGTAGAGGCGATCATGGCGATCAGCATAATGTAGATAATGATGCGGAACCATTTTTTCTGTTGCATGAGTGACTCCTTTGAGATTAGTTTAAGTTAAGAACGTAGGCGTAAATGAACGCAGTACAACCATTGTAACGTATCCGTGAAAGAGAGGGAAGTCCAAGTGATATCACAAGACCGGTTGATCAATGAATTCATGGAGCTTGTCCGTATTGATAGTGAAACCCGAAATGAACGGCGGATTGCCGATGTGCTTAAGGAAAAATTCAGCAGTCTGGGACTGACAGCAGTTGAAGATGACTCCCAGGAGAGAACGGGACACGGAGCGGGCAATCTGTTCGTGACCTGGCCTGCGGACAGCGGCGTAAGCGCGCCTAAGCTGCTGTTCACCTGCCACATGGATACAGTGGTTCCAGGGCAGAATATCAAGCCTTCCCTTGGGGCAGACGGCTGGATTACCAGCGACGGCAGTACGATTCTCGGAGCCGATGACAAAGCGGGACTTGCTGCCCTGTTCGAAGCGATCCGGGTGATTCAGGAGCAGAAGCTTCCGCACGGGCAGATCCAGTTTGTCATTACGGCAGGCGAAGAGTCCGGGCTGATGGGCGCACGTGCAATGGACCCGGCGCATCTGGATGCCGATCTGGGCTTCGCGCTCGATTCCAATGGTGAAGTAGGTGCTATCGCGATTGCTGCGCCGACACAGGCGCGGGTAACGATGCAGATCTTCGGCAAATCCGCTCATGCAGGGGTGAATCCGGAGGATGGAATCAGTGCGATTCAAGTGGCCAGCAAAGCGATTTCGGCGATGAAGCTTGGGCGGATTGATAATGAAACGACAGCGAATATCGGCAAATTTGCCGGCGGCGGCCCGACCAATGTCGTCTGTGACCATGTGCAGCTGGATGCGGAAGCCCGCAGTATTGTGCAGGAGAAGGTAGAACTGCAGATTGCCTCTATGCGTGAAGCCCTGGAGACGACCGCACGTGACAATGGCGCGCAGAGTGAATTCCGCAGTGAAATTATTTATCCGGCGTTCAGCTTTAATGAGCATGATCCGGTAGTACAGCTGGCAGACCGCGCGATTACTTCGCTGGGACTGACCACCCGGCTGTTCGCTTCCGGCGGCGGCAGTGATGCCAATGTGTTCAACGGCCTGAAGGTTCCTACTGTGAATCTGGCTGTCGGCTATGAGGATATCCACACGACAAAGGAACGGATCAAAGCCGAAGATATTGTCAAAGTAGCCAGCCTGGTTGTAGCTATTGTGGCCGAAAGCCAGAAGGGCTGATTTCAAAAACTGCTCAAATGCCCGCCGGTAATGGGGCCGGCTGGGGTTAAATATAACAAGAAGGAGCTGTTCCGGATTCACCGGGAAACAGCTCCTTCTTGTTACTTAGTGAAGTTAAATCTGCCTCAAGGAACTCCGGAAGAACGAAGCGGCATTACCCGGCCTTGGAAGCTTTGATCCGCGGTTCCGCCTGGAGCAGCAGGATGTAGGCCAGGGGCATATCACGCCCATATTGCTTCATCCACCCGGCCATGACGGCCATTATTTGCTCCGGTTTCCCTACCATTGTAACAGCGGATGAGCTTGTACGGACAAGGATGTCATTCATGCCTGCATTCCTTCTTTCCTCTTAAGTTTGCTATAATACACCCTATGCATAACCATGCCAAAGGAGACCACAAATCTATGAAAAAAGATGAAATCAACCGCAACCCCGCATTGGATGAAGAAACATTGTCGACGAAGCCGATCTTCACAGGTAATATTATTTCGCTACAGGTGGATACGGTGAAGCTGCCGGACGGCAATACAGCAACCCGTGAGGTTGTGAAGCACCCGGGAGCTGTAGCTGTGCTGGCGCTGAATAACGGTAAAATGCTTGTAGTGGAGCAATACCGTCAGCCGATGCACCGGACCGAGGTAGAGATTCCGGCAGGTAAGCTGGATAAAGGCGAAGATCCGCTAGCGGCTGCTGGCCGTGAGCTTCAGGAAGAGACCGGATTCCACAGCGGCGGTCTGAAACTGCTGAAGTCCTTCTATACGTCTCCCGGCTTCGCCGATGAGATCATTCACCTCTACGTGACGGAGGATGTCCAGCCTGGAGAGATGGCGCTGGATGAGGATGAATTCCTGGAGGTCTCCGAGCTTACGCTGGAGGAAGCCTACCAGTATATCGCGGATGGACGTATTGCCGATGCCAAGACCATGATGGCTGTCTACGCCTGGCATCTGTATACGCTGACTGGACAATGGCACTAGAGTCTGCGCTGCAGAGCGTTTACTGCGACCTGCACGTGCATATCGGGCGGACTTCAGAGGGGCAGGCGGTCAAAATCAGCGGCAGCCGCGGGCTCACCTTCGCCGGTATTGCCAAAGAGGCGGCGGAGCGCAAGGGGGTAGGGCTCATCGGCATTATCGACAGCCACTCACCGGGCGTGCTGCGGGATATTCATGCGGCCCTGGAGTCCGGCGAGATGACGGTGGCGGAAGGCGGAGGGATTGCCTACAGGGGAACCACGATCCTGCTGGGGACCGAGATTGAGATCCGTGAGTCCGGGCGAAAAGAGTGCCATGTCCTGGCCTTCATGCCGGACCTTGGGACGATGGAGGAGTTCAGCGGCTGGATGAGCGCCCACATGCGCAATGTGAATCTCAGCTCCCAGCGCCTCTATGCCCCCTCCCGGGTGCTGCAGGATGAGATTACCGGGCGGGGAGGCCTGCTGATTCCGGCGCATATTTTCACCCCGCACAAAGGGTTGTACGGCTGTGCAGCGGAGCGGATGGCTGAATTATTTGACCTGGAACGCATTGCGGCGGTAGAGCTTGGACTCAGTGCAGATTCGGAGATGGCCGGGTATATCTCGGAGCTTGACCCGTACAGCTTCCTGACCAATTCCGACGCCCATTCCCTGGGCAAAATCGGCCGTGAGTATAATGTGATTGAGATGCAGCGGCCCTCGTTCCATGAGCTGAAGCTTGCGCTGATGCGCTCGGAAGGACGCCGGATCAGCGCCAACTTCGGGCTGAATCCCCGGCTGGGTAAATATCACCGCACTTACTGCGGCGGCTGCGGCAGCATTATCGATGAGGCCTATGCAACTTCAGAGCGCTGTCCGTATTGCGGCAGTGCGAAGCTGGTGAAGGGTGTGCTGGACCGTATTCTCGATATTGCCGACCGCGGGCAGCCGCTGGTTCCGGCGTACCGTCCGCCGTATCATTACCAGGTGCCTCTGGAGTTTATTCCCGGACTCGGGAAGCGCAAGCTGGATGATCTGCTGCAGGCGTTTGGCACAGAGATGAATATCCTGCACAAGGCGGCGGAAGCCGAGCTGGCCGCTGTCGCCGGGCCAATTCTTGCGGAGCAGATTGTACTTGCCCGTACAGGCAGGCTTGCGCTCTCTTCAGGAGGCGGAGGGACTTACGGCAAGGTCATTAAGGATAAGTAATCAAGGACAAGTCATAGAGCGGGACATTCCTTCATATGGTGTAACATGTGACCGGAAAGGAGAATGTCCTGATGCGCAGTTTAAGGCTGATGATGAAGGAACAGACGCCTCTTTATATTTTTGTTGCGGTGTTATTTCTGGTCGGGGTCGTATTTGGAGCGCTCATTGTCAGTGCACTGACGCTGGATCAGCAGCAGGAGCTGGGGGATTATCTGGGCAATTTCTTCATGACCGTGGATCAGCAGGGACTGCCTGCCGCTCAGGATTCGTACTGGGGGATTGCCGCATTCAATCTGAAGTGGGTCGGACTGATCTGGATTCTCGGCTTGTCGGTGATCGGACTCCCGGGCATTCTGATTCTGGATTTCCTCAAAGGCGTGCTGATCGGCTTCACCGTCGGCTGTCTCGTCAGCCAGTATTCCTGGCACGGCATGCTGTTTGCCCTGGTCTCCGTAGCGCCGCATAATCTGGTGCTGATTCCGGTGCTGCTTGTATGCAGTGCGGCAGCGATCGCCTTCTCCCTGCTGATGATCCGCAGCCGGGTGCTGGGCCAGCAGCGGCGTACCGGGGTGACCCGGCCTTTTGTAATGTATACCCTGCTGTCACTCGGCATGGCACTGCTGGTTATGGGAATCTCCGGATTTGAGGCTTGGGTGACCCCGGCGATGATGCGGTGGGTTACACCTCTTCTAATTTAGAAACGCTGTAAACGCTGGTGATATTGGGTTAATAAGTAGTGAACATGATGAGAAAATAACGGAAAAATCACATTTACTGCAAATTCTCTGGATTTAGGATGTTGTTGAAGTGAATCCGTCTTTTCTGAGAAGAATTTTTTTTCATCATCTCGGTTACATGAGTATATACTTTCAAGGTTGTCTTAGAATCGTCATGACCTACTCGCTGCATGATCGTTGGTAGGTCCACCCCGGCTTCCGCCAAAAAACTCACATGAGTGTGCCGGAAGATATGCGGGGTGGCCTTTTTTGTGATGGTGGTTCTTTTAAGAATACGATTCATACGCTCCAACAAAAGCTTCTGTGAAATAGGACGACCGTTCTCTTTGGCAAACAAGAACTTGGATTCATAAAAATCATCATGCAGTTTCTTGTATCGGGCCTGGCGTTCTTTTTTTACTAAGATATATTTTTGCATCATATCTATAATCAAGTCATCCAAATCAAATCTGCGCACAGAACCCGGAGTCTTAGGCGGTGTGATTTGAAAATGTTCATTTTTATTATTAGGATAGTAAATGGTTTTGGTGATGCGAACATCTTTTTCTTTCAACTTCAAATCCTCTTCATACAATGCGCACATCTCCCCGGGACGCATACCACTATAGGTAAGCATGTAGAACATTTCCGTATCTCCCCATAATCCATGCTTTATAACTTCGCCCAGAAATTCTTGTAGCTCATCCCGTTCTAAATATTTCTCCGAAATGTTTCCATTCTCCAAATCTTCGACAGTAACCTTATTTTTGGGCATGGTAATTCCTTTACAGGGATTATCGCCACGGAGATTATTTTTAATAGCCCATTCAAAAATCATATTGGCACAAATATGGATACTTCGGATATAAGAATTCGAATAGGCATTTTCTTTGAATAGTTCATTGAGTGCCTTCTGATATTGAGTATGCGTTACCCGGTCTATATTGATCTTTGAGATTTTCGTAAGCAATACCTGTAACGTCTTTTTCCGCAGGCGTATAGAGCTGGCTTTGACGTCTGTGGCAGAGTATACCTCAACCCAGGCATTGGCAGCATCTTCGAATGAAGTACGTTTTGCCTTTTTTAAATCGAACCCAGCTGTCAGCTGATCTACGACTGCTTGAGCACGGTTAGTGGCTTCCGTCTTGGTATCAGCTCTACGAGAAATTTGCCGGCGGACCCCACTGGCAGGATCGGGAGGACCCTCCATAACACAAAGCCATTTGTATCCTTGTTTATTGTTTGCGGGTATTTTCTTTGTGTAGGCCATAAAGATCGCTCCTCTTAGGAATTTTTTAAATGATCTTCCAACCGCTTTTCTATCCTCGCTAACCGTTCAAGATATCCACCCTGCGTGTAATCTCTGATCTCATATTCAATTGCTGCATAACAGATATCGATGGCCTCATATAAGAGCTCTCTGCTTTCGTAAAAACGCCAGAGAGTTCTGAAAGACAATGGATCGATGGGGAGCCTATCATTTCGATAGCGGGCCCGCCAGGCATCCAGGAAACAATAATAAAACTCTATATCCAGTCGGCAGACCATTACGAGCTTGTCCGCAGCATCGCTCTGATAATCTAGGTAATTGTTATAGAAGATGATCAAACTCTCATACATGTAATGGAGATCATAAGGATCGTGAATAACCTCCACAGCTTTGCCGACAAGGTATTCTTCATCTTCATCGTAAGTAGACTTTGAGTAATAGAATCCATAATCCATCGGATCACCTCCGAAGCCTGTAATATTTTATGTAATGCCGTATGTAGAACTTTGTCGTAAAATAATCTAAACCCATCCAGAAATCGGCAGAGGAGATACATATGATAAGACGAATGAAGAGGCTACAGCATAAGAAGAAGGATATATTTGAATGGAAGGACGTTGATCTTAAGGACGTTAATTATATTGATAAATGGCAACGGACAGAACATTCACAATCAGTACTCGCGTATCATACTACCACCGGATCTTATCAGGACTTGGATATTCTAGCGGAAGCAGCCGAATCTCTAAAAGGTGAAGGTTTTGTCTTGGTCGGACGAACGGCGCTTGTCCAGGAATCGAAAATCGACAACATACAATCAATAGAAAATAATGGATCATTGATTACGTTCAAAGACGGTAATAAATTGTACGTTTTGAAGCAAATTTAATAGCGAAAGTCAACCCCTTCAATGGGGTTTAGGGGTGTCTTTCGTTCGTCCTTTTTCGACAACGCTTTCTTACTTAATGTGATAAAGTATGTATTACAGCAAATAGATTTCGTGATTGTGAGGTGATCGAGAGAATCAATAGGTACTGATATACATGTACTTGTTCCTTAAGAGCAGCTGAGCTACTCTGCTATCGCCATTCCCAGACAAACAGATCATCTTGTAAACAGTCAAGGTGGTAAGCAATCAATGCTGCACGCTGAATACTCATGCTCGTGTATCCTGAGCGGAGATTGATGTAATCAGACATTTGTTGCTTACTAATGCCTATCTTATCTGCTAACCATTGCTGATTGATCTTAATCTGACTCGTCGCCGACTCCATCTTGTGGCGCCGGACAAGCAACTCGGGAATGCGACAGCGGACGGGAACAAGTTCCATCGCACTGCCCACCTAACTATTATACTATTTTTCTGGAACATTTACGAACATGAGTTCGTATGTTAATATGATAAAATAATCCACCTATGAAATGGATGGTGCAATATGAACAATAGAGAATGCCTGATCACTAAGATCATTGCGGCTACTGATGAAGAAATTAATGAACTTATGATGTTATTCAAAGAATATGAAGTAGAACAAAAAGAGAGTTGTGAAGAGACTTAATCTTTATCAGGAATAACTCTGTTCACTATTATTGTAAGATCCGGCAAGACTTCATCAGATGCGCGCATGATTTTATCAATAAGGTATTTTCTGTTCTCATCAATTTCTCTCGATGCTTGATTGTTTTTCTTCTTAGGATCATCCGTCTTTCCATATAGCCAATCCACTGATACTTCATAAAGGTCCGACAACAAATTAATTGAACCGATATCAGGTTCACTTACCTCGTTTTCATATCCACTTAAAGTCTTATTATGGATGCCAGTCTTCTTTTGTACTTCAACCTGTGTATAACCTTTCTTCTTTCTTGCTTTTCTTAATCTATCCGATACAACTGACAAATTTACTCACCTCCTTGACTTCAATAATTATAACTAAATTCCTAGTAACAAAGAATTAACTCTTAGAAATATAGAATTTAAGCTTGACGTATTAGAAACTAAGAGTTATATTATGAGTACGAAATCTTAATATCTAAGAGAAAGGGGCGTAGACAATGGAAATAAATCAGCGTATTCGTGAATTCATAAAGACTAATGGGCTTAAGTTTACTTACGTGGCTAAGGAATCCAATATTGATATGAAGAAGTTTTCTCGTATGATGACCGGAAAACAAAAAATTGATACTGATGAATATGAAACAATTTGTTCATCATTAAGAGTGAATCCAGGTTATTTTTTTGATCAAAAACTCTTAGAAAATAAGAATTATGAAAACGCCAAAGAGGTGATCTAGATGGCCGTAGTCGTGATGGACAGTGATGACCTGGAAAGATTGCTCGATAAAGTCGTATCGCGAGCAATCGAAGCTTATGCCGTGCAAGTTCCAGTGTCCTTACCACCGGTGCTGAGCAGAACTCAATTCATGGAGCTATTGAATATCAGTGCTCCAGTCGCAACAGCATTGTTTAAACGTCCTGATTTTCCAGTCAACCGCGAGTTCGGCAATCCACGGATTCCAACAGCCTTGTTGCTCCGCTGGATTGAAGAACACACCGATTGGGCTGAAGATAACGTCGGCGACAAGTTCAAGGCAATACGTAATCATGCTACAGGATAAAGAAAACCCGCCGAGCTGTACCGGCAGCGGCGGGCAGGGAAAGCGGCAAGGGGAATTGCTTAAGACAATCATACATCAGGCCTCTGTCCGATATAACCCGCAAAACCGGACAAAGGAGAGGATCAGAAGTTGGCAATCGGACAATTCGGACCAGCATTAGAACAAGCGTTAAAGCGCTCAGGCGATACCAGGGAGAAGGCAGGGCTCATCGTTCATGCTGACGCTTCATTAGTAGGGAAAATCGCCAGAGGGACCCGTAAGGCATCAAAGCCTGTCATGAGTGCGGCAGCTGAGCATTACGATGACGGTCAACTCTATCTGGCAGCGGCGGCAGAAGTCACCGGTGGTGCATCTGCTCCTTGGCTGGATAATGTGGACCTACATAGAGCAAGCGTGATGTTCAAGACAATAGAAGAGGTCAAGGAAGTACTGGAAGCCTCCAGCGACGCTCCAATCAGCAAGACAAACAAGCAGCTCAATGATTCGGAACGAAAGCAGATCAAGCGGTTGTTGATGGAGACAGTAGAGGCGATTACGGCTCTAACTCATCTGGCCGCTGTGCTTTGCAAGGAATATTCCTTCAGTTGGTTGTCGACCTGGAAAGAACACCGCGCTGACCTGAAGGCCAAACAATACATGAAATGAGGGAAGCTGAAATGATAACACTCGAACAATTGGAAGGGGAAGCGAGATTCGTGGCACAGAACGCTAAGCACAACCTGAAGCTGGTTAAACAGCAGGCAGCGGTAATTGACCCGGCAAAGCTGGAGAGCAACATTAAGTGGCTTGAAATGATGATTTCTTTGCATCAGAAGGATCTGGCAGCAGCAAAGGTACAAATGAAAAAAGCCCGCCTGGCAGGGCGGACCTCATTGAGAACTCGTCTAAAGTATCTCGTTGCGTCCATTTTACGGGACGATGACCGCAAAAGCAAGGGGGAAGCGGTGTGACAGAGCAGGAAGTGCAGGAATTCGCCGTAGCCCTGGTATCATCTTTTCTCCATTACAGACAACGGTGGTTTGAAGCTCTGGACTTGACGCAAGCAGCGTACTCAGATCGATTCGCCGATCCTCACCGTTACAACCGGGCTGTTAAACAGAACGAGAAGGCCACACATAATTGGGATTTGATTTCAGATATTACGAACCACCTTCTTACTCCCACTATCAAGATAGCGTTCGATGTGGAGTTGAAACGTAGAGAAAAAGCTATCTGAGCAGCGGCTTCGGCCCCTGTCTCCAAGCGTCGACCCTTAGAAATAACCTTTCCTCCGGGTTGGCGTTTGGAGATGCGGCTGACGCATCCGAGGTGGTGGCAGAACGAGTATGCAGCGCCTTAAAACGAAAAGTGAAGTAGGAGTGAAATTCTCCGGCGCTTATAAGAGTTTGTACGGCATGATCGTACAGAAAAACGCCCACTTAGCCTTTCCGGTGAAGCTTGCCCGAAACATGGCGGCCATAAACTACGATGCAAACCGATGCCGGGTTCAAGTCCCGGCCCACCTTGATCTTACATAGGAAGGAGGACAAGAGAAATGACTTTACAGAAACGGATTGAGAAAGCAGTTCAGACACTTAAAGATTTTCAAAACGCAGTGGACGATGCGAAACATACGACAACTGATATCTTGGTCAGCATTTCGGACTTCATTGATGATGATCTGAACGATTTGGTTGACGAACTCGAAGAAGTTGCAGATGAAGTCGGAGATGTGGAAGAAAAGCTGGAAGTGCTAGAAATTGCGCTGGATGAGCTTAAGGAAGGGAGTGAAACGGTTTGAATATCGACACAGGCGAATTGATCCGCCTTAAGCAATCTCAGCCCGTATCGGGTGGATTTGTACCGATTCCACGGGAGCTGCAGCGCGAAGCCAATAAGCATTTGAGTGAAAAAGACAGCGTGATTGTCGATCTTTCATCCAACGGACCATTGTCCAAATGGGCTAAGGCCCAACGGAAGAAGCGCCGGAAGGCTGTTCGTAAATCTCGCAAGCAAAATCGCAAATAAAAAACGCCCCGTTGCACCGGGACGCCTGCTCTTTGAAAACTGAAATATCAACTTGCCTCCATCTTAGCAGGTGGAGGCGCACTACACAAGAGGGAGTGAATGGAATGTCAACTGCCTATTCTGCTGACATTAGCGGTCAGCGCATCGAAGTAGAGATTGTACCTCCTACTAATTACTCGCCACCAGTGCTTTCGATCCGGCAGCAGTTCGGGAGCTTTCAGCTGCATGCTGATCCCGAGCAATTGGCTGAAGTCGAATATGCCATCCGGACCTATCTGGAAGGCATCCGTTATCCCGAAACACCTGATCAACAAATGATCTTACATGCCGAATGTGAATCGGCTATCGAGGAGGGGATCGCTTGAGTCGTATAGAGTTGGAGCGCTTAGGGCTACGTAATTTCAAGGGTATTAAGGAGTTTACTCTGACCGTCAATGGTGGTTACGCTGCTGTCTATGGCGATAACGCTACTGGAAAGACAACAATTTTTGATGGATTCACCTGGTTGTTCTTCGGTAAGGACAGTCAGAACAAGGCCGACTTCGAAATCAAAGGCTTGGACGGTGCCGGTAAGGTCCTACAGCACAAGCTGGAGCATGAGGTCGAGGGAGTATTCCTGATCGATGGCCGCCGCCGGACGTTCCGCAGGGTCTTCTCAGAGAAATGGACTAAGAAGCGCGGATCCGCAACGGACGCCTTCGAAGGGCATGAGACGAATTACTTCTTGGATGGGGTTCCTGTCAAAAAGGGAGAGTACACCGCTGAAGTGGATTCCCTCATTAAAGAGGAACTGTTCAAGCTTCTGACTTCACCTTCTTACTTCAATGAACAAATGAAGAAGGAGGATCGCCGGAAGACTTTGCTGGAAGTATGCGGCGACCTTACGGATGCCGAAGTGATTCACGGTAACAAGGAGCTTGCTCCTCTGCCCGGCATCCTCAGCGGGCGTGACCTTGATTCTCACAAGAAAGTGATCTCTTCCCGGTGCGCCGTGATCAACAAGGAGATCAAGGAGCTGCCGGTTCGCATCAGCGAAGTTCAGCGCCAGATGCCGGATGTTACGGAGTTGGATGAAGATTCACTTAAAGAAGACATGGCCGTCCTTCGCAATCGGGTTGTATCAGGTGAAGCTGAGCTTTCCCGAATTCTCTCCGGGGGCGAAGTGGCCGTGAAAGAGAAACGGCTGCGGGAGATTGAGGGCGAACTGATCGCCATTAAGAGCCGCATGCAGTCAGATGTCCTGGATAAGGTTGCTCTTAAACGGGATGCGGTCAACCAAATGCACATGGAAGTCAACCGGTACCGCCGGGACATTGAAGATAAGCAGCAGCGTATTCAGATCAATGAGCGGAAGGCCAAGGATCGTCAGCAGGAAGCGGATCGTCTCCGGACAGAGTTTTCTGAACTGAAGGGTTTGACCTTTGAACCTGCTGGTGATCACGATGCTCATTGCTCCGCCTGCGGCCAGTCTTTACCTGAAGATCAGGTCAAGGCTGCTCATGACAAGGCAGAGGCTGATTTTAACCGTAGGTTGGCCGAGCGAAAGGAACGTATTAACGCTTCCGGCAAAGCGGCGGTGGCTGATACTCAGAAGTTTGAACAAGAGATTGTCCGGTTCCAGGGAGAAATTGAGAGCTTGAAGAGCGCACTGCAGCTGCTCCAAGCAGAGTTGACTGACGCCGATGCTGAACTGACTGATCTTCGAGCTGGTGTTAAAGATCCTGCAGCGGATCCAGATTATGCCAGCAAGCAGGCTGAGGCAGCGACAGTACAGCAGCAGATCAGCGATCTGAAAGCTTCTTCTAATGATGCGGCTGCTGCTGTCCGGCAGAGCATTCTCCTGCAGCGTTCTGAAATTGCAGGAATGGAAAGTGATCTTGCTAAATTTGATGGTGTCCGCCGCGCGCAACTGCGTGTGACGGAGCTAGAGAACCAGGAGCGGGAATTGGCTGCTGAATACGAACGCCTACAGCATGAGTTGTTCCTCTGTGAAGAGTTCACCAAGACCAAGGTCAGCATGCTGGATGCCAAGATCAACAGTAAATTCAAGCTCGCCCGGTTCCGCCTCTTCGAGGATCAGATCAACGGCGGGATCAAGGAGGTTTGTGACACGCTGTATAAGGGCGTTCCGTATGACGGCGGGCTGAACAATGCGGCCCGGATCAATGTCGGACTGGACATCATCAATACGCTGGGTGAGCATTACGGTTTCAGCGCTCCGATCTTCGTGGACAATGCGGAGGCCGTTACCAAGCTGATCGGAACGGACGCTCAGGTAATCCGGCTGGTTGTAAGTGAAGCTGATAAGAAGCTGCGCATTGAGACGGCAGCTATACAGGAGGCGATTTAAGGGATGAGTACAGGTAATCAGGTGGCGATTATTCAAAAGGACATCACCGATGATGTTAATCGGAGTCTTACACGGTTGCAGGATGACGGGTTGATCTTGCCTATGAATTACAATGCGAGCAATGCGCTAAAAAGCGCCTTCTTCAAGCTCCAGGAGGTTCAGGATAAGAATGGCAAGCCTGCGTTGGAGGTTTGCTCGCGGGAATCTGTCGCAAATGCCCTGCTGGATATGGTTGTGCAAGGTTTAAGCCCGGCCAAGACACAATGTTATTTCATTGTGTACGGCAGCAAGCTTCAGCTTAATCGCTCCTATTTCGGTACACAAGCTGTTCTTAAGCGTTTGTCCAACGTAAAGGATATTTGGGCAAACGTGATTTATAAGGGTGATGTTTTTGAATATGAAGTGGCAGGTGGACGCGAAAAATTAGTCAAACACGAAACCAGTTTTGAGAATCGGGACAATGAAATTCTAGGTGTGTATGCCGTCGTGAAGTCGGTTGATGATGAAGAAATCCTTACCGTTATGACAAAAAAGGAAGTTGACGCATCGTGGAGTCAGAGTAAAACAAGTCAATCTGTCCATAAAAAATTCCCGCAAGAAATGGCAAAGCGGACTGTTATCAACCGTGCGGCCAAGGCTTACATCAACACCAGTGACGACAGCGACCTGCTGGTCGATGCTATTAATCGGTCGACAGATAATGAGTATGAAGAGCGTATCGATGTGACGCCTGAAGAGGTCAAAGCAGAGATTGCGGAGCACGCGAACAGAGAAGTGATTGATATCGTACCGGAAGTTACTCCGCCGTCATCAAAACAACAGACGGCACCACGTACGAAGCAACTTGTCGATGACCCTTATGATTTTGCTGATGATGTTCCGCCACTTGAACAAGAGATGGATTTCTAATGATCGACATCCAATGTCTCGGCTCCAGCAGTGCCGGTAATGCCTACCGTATATCGGACGGCCACACCGCGATCCTGCTGGAAGCCGGTTTTCCTTATAAGTCGATTCAGCGGGCTCTTAACTTCCGAATGTCGGACATTTCCGGTTGCTTGATCACACACGAGCACCTGGATCATAGCAAGGCTGCTCCTGACATTATGAGAGCAGGCATCAACATTTATACCAGTGCTGGTACGGCGGCTGCCAGAGGGCTGTCAGGTCATCGCCTGAAGGTCATCAAGGCGCTGGAGAAGTTCACGATAGGCACCTGGACGATTCTACCGTTCGATATTCAGCATGATGTGGAGGAGCCGTTGGGCTTCCTTCTTGCCAATACAGCGGGCGATAAGTTGGTCTTCCTGACAGATACCTATTACTGCCGGCATCGCTTCAGCGGGCTGACTCACATCATGTGTGAGTGTAATTATTCTCTGGATATCGTCAATGAGCGGGTGGCTGCTGGTCATCTTCATCCAGCACAGAAGAAACGGCTGCTTCGTTCTCATTTCTCCCTGGAGAATGTGAAGGAGATGCTGAAAGTCAATGATACCCGGAATGTCGAAGAAATCTGGTTGCTTCATTTATCCGACGGTAACAGCGATGCTGAGCGCTTTAAGCAAGAGATCCAAGAGACCACCGGCGCGCTCGTCCGGGTAGCAGATCGATGAACGGCCCGATGGGTGAACGGATCTGGACCAGCATGATCAGTGACCGATTGTGGGCCTTGCGGTCAACTGACCCGGAATCATTCAAAGCACAGGTCAAAGAGTACTTCGCTCGGGGCATCAGGGCTTCACCGTGGTCCGAGCAAAGTACCCACACATTTATATTCAGGACGATAGAAACAATCAAGTGAATTAGCACGGCTGCTGCGGGAGGGGGGAGTGAATGACGGAGTCAGCCAGAGAACCAACTATGGCCGGCCTCCTTAACCAGTATGAAGCGATAGGCGGTCCTGAGGAATATGGACCAGAGGGAATTGCAATCATGGTCGCCTTATGGCGGAAGTCTTGCAAGCTGGGATGGAAGCGGGCTTTCCAAATGACAAACACTGAGCTTACACTTCAAACCGGAATAAAGAGTCGGGATACCATTAACACACATCGTAGCAAACTCGTCAATGCCGGATTGATCGGCTATACTTCCCCACCTCGGGGGAGTGCCAAGGGCAGTTACACGATCAGATTTGATCTAATAGTTGTCGGCGAACCTGTCCAAAATTCGGACCACTTTAATATAGTTGGTGAAGAAGTGGTCCAAAAACCGGACCACTTTTCAAAAGCTGACGGTGAAGCTGTCCGAAAATTGGACCACTTTCCCGACACTGTATTAAAAGATCTTAGTACTACTATTACTTCTACTACTGACAATGAGTTCGCTGATGAGATTGATCAAGGCAAGCCAGGAGATATGTTCGAACTTTTAAATGCCTTTTGCAAAATGAATCACAGACTTGATATTCACATTTCCCCACGTGAACGCGAAGCCATGGGTAGGATGGTCGCCGGAGGTACGCCTAACCCTTTTACCATCCGAACTATGGAGAGCCTGCTTCAGGCAAAGCGAGAACGTGAGGGAGACGACTTTAAGTATCCCACAAGCTTTTTATACTACGTGGACGGGATTAAAAAAGCCTGGCTGAACTCTCAAACTACCGCAGCACAGACTGACGGAGTCGCCCCGAGAGAGACGACAGATAAGCCGCAGCGCCAGACCAAACAGCAACGAGAGCTTGCCGAATTAGACATGATGATCGAGGAGGAACGACGACGTGGAGAAGCTGGAGGTCATTCTTCTGGTCCGCACCATTAAGGCCAACTATCCCGGATTTGACAAGTCGCCCGAAAACATTGAACGGTTGTACAAATACCTGAAGGATTTCCCGTTTGAAGCTGCCAAGGAGAATGTTGACGCCCATATCAAGACAAAGGAATTTCCGCCAAATGTTGCGGAAATTCGCGGCCGTCTCGGGGAGCAGATTGAGCGGGAGCAGATGAAAATTCTGACTGATCAGCACTTTGCTAATCTCGACACCTGGAGCGCCAGCAGCAAACCGCCGCCTGAAGGGTACTGGGACGAAGTGAAGCGGAAGATTCGAGGCGAAGCAAATGTTGAATCGTGAAGAAATGCTAGAACAGATGGGCATTCAGCCACCGATTGATCTTGAAGCAGAGCAGGCTGTTCTTGGAGCCGCACTTTTGGACCAGACGGCTTACGATGCTGCTGCAGACATCTTGCAGGGCGGAGAATTCAGCGATAAAGGCCATGCCCGTATCTTCCGGGCTATGCGCAAGTTGAACGACGCAGAACTGCCGATCGATATGGTCAGCTTGACCTCCCAGCTCAAGGACAGCGAGGAGCTCGAGAAAGTCGGTGGAGTCAGTTATCTGGCTCGGATGGCTGGAGCTGTTCCAACCGTGGCGAACGCCGGTTACTATGCGGAGCGGGTACAGGAAATGTTCCTCCGACGCCAAGCCATAGACACTGCAATGGACCTGCTGCGCAACGCTGGAGAGGAACAGGACGTGAAGGGCTTCATCGCGATGGCGGAACATGCTGTTTCGAAACTCTCCGATCAGTCCGTGCCGATTCGGGAGTTTGCCACCATGAAGGACGTCCTTATGCAGGTCTGGGAAGATGCCGAGCAGCGGTACAGCGTACGGGAAACATCACGAGGGATCACCGGTATCCGGTCTGGTTTTGACGACCTCGACAAGATGACATCCGGCTTCCAGCGAAATGATCTGATTATCGTTGCTGCCCGGCCATCGGTGGGTAAGACAGCGTTCGCCCTGAACATTGCTCAGAACGTGGCAGTCCGCGCCAAAGAGACCGTTGCCGTATTCAGCCTTGAGATGTCCAATGCTCAGCTCGTACAGCGCATGGTCTGTGCTGAAGGCAACATCGATGCCAGCCGGATGCGGACCGGGCACTTCGAGGAAGATGATTGGCAGAAGATGTCCATGGCGATGGGGTCTCTATCCGAGGCTGACATCTACATCGACGATACGCCAGGAATCACGGTCAACGAGATCCGTTCCAAGTGCCGTCGGCTCAAGAAGGAAAAGGACCTCGGCATGATTGTTATCGACTACCTGCAGCTTATCCAAGGCAGGGGGCAGCGGGGAGTGAACCGGCAGGAAGAGGTGTCTCAAATCAGCCGGACGCTGAAGCAGCTTGCGCGGGAACTTGAGGTTCCGGTGATTGCACTGTCCCAGCTCAGCCGCGGTGTGGAGCAACGCCAGGACAAACGCCCGATGATGAGCGACCTTCGGGAGTCTGGCTCCATCGAGCAGGATGCCGATATCGTAGCCTTCTTGTACCGAGATGACTATTACGATAAGGAATCCGAGAAGAAGAACATCATCGAGATCATTATCTCAAAGCAGCGGAATGGCCCGGTGGGCACGGTAGAGCTGGTGTTCCTTAAGGAATTCAATAAATTCGTCAACTACGAGCGGGCACACAGCGACATTCCGGCTCCGCCGGATGATATTGATAAACGCAAATGGGCATGAGAAAGGGGAATTGTGATGAAGCAGGAAAAGCGGCCAACACGCCGGCAGATGCTTGAAATTCAGGCAGCTGGCTTGAGTGCGTGGAATTGGTTTGTGGAGCGGGATACGCGTGAACAGTTAGTACTGATAAATCGGTACTCCGGCAAGCCCCGGACGATCCGGAGGGCAGTGTCGTGAGTGGCGCTTGGAATTACTGGCACGTCTATCACTTCATGGTCACCTACTACCAGAACACGGGGCTCGTACCGGAGCGCTCGGTTCTGCTGGCAGAGTTTCCTTCTCTGGATCCTGAACAGGTGGACGAAGGCATCGCCGAGTTCAATCTCGTGATGGGGAAACGGGGTGAGGCTGGATGATCCCGGATAGACCCATTGATCCTTTGTTCCAGCAGAAATATTACTTCGCTGTTTTTGATAAACGCGGGCATGTAATCGGCACGGTGTATGTTCTGGACACCGATATGAAGCCGCGCAGGGAAGGGGGAGGGAAACAAGATGATCCAGTTCGTGGTGTACGGAGAGCCAGTCGCTCAGGGTCGGCCTAAGTTCAGTACTGCAGGCGGATTCACCAGGGCATATGACCCGGCCAAATCCCGGGATTACAAGGATTATGTCCGGCTGGCCGCCCGGGAATATGCACCGGCTGCTCTGCTGGAAGGAGCTTTAGGCATTGCTATCACAGCTTATCGTTCCACACCGAAGAGCTTCAGTAAGAAGAAGGCGGCGGAAGCTGAGCGGGGCGAAATTCTCCCGGTCACTAAACCGGATGCTGACAACTACCTGAAAGGGGTGAAGGATGCTCTGAAGGGCATCATCTGGAAGGATGACAGCCAGGTGGTGGATGCTTTCGTCCGGAAGCGGTATAGTAACCGGCCGCGCATTGAAGTGAAGATCAAGGAATTAACTTAATCCAAACATGAAGGGAATGGGGAATTGTGGGATATCTCGATTTTAAAGGGCTTGTGAAAAAGGTTGACTTGAAGGCTGACGGTGATGTGAACATCTTGCTGGTTGTGTCCGGCGAAGAGCTTCGCGGAAAGATTGAATGGCTGCATGAAATGATCGGGGATAAGGTGACAGCCTCGCTGGACTCCGCGGTTGTTAATTACAACATCGAGATCAATGCCCGGACAGAGAAGCCGATCAAGACCTACAGGGTGGATAACGGTGTTGTGTCCGAAGTGAAGCCAGAAGGTGAGCAGCTTGCGATGGACCTGGGGCTTCCCGCCGAGAAGATCGAGATTAAGCAGCAGCCGGCAGAAATCGAACTGGCCATCATCGAAGAATTCATCCAGTCCGGCCTGGCGCCGACCTTCGAGGATTTGGATTATGATTTTGTCGCCTTCTCCCTTCGTTTGGCCGGCGGGGAGACTTACATGAAGATCGCTTCTGAGCTCGGCATCAGCAGTGGCAAGATCGTCGAAAAGATTGATGAATACCGCAAGCGTGTAGCCCCTTCCGCAGCAGCTTGGCATGAGTGGATGCAGTCCCAGGGTGTAGCCCCTTCCGCAGCAGCTGAGGCAGCTCCAGTCACTGAAGATGGCGGTTCGGCTGAAGGTGAAGACGGAGATATCGTTATTGAAGAAGCAGACGGCCCTGTTCAAGATGGTGAAGGCGATGGATTCGTGCCGGAGTGGGAAAGCGGTGCTGACCAGGGAACAGGTGATCCGTCCGGTGAACCAGGTCAGGACCCGGCAGACCCTACAGATGCTGAAGAAGTGGATAAAGACGAGTTGGATGCCTTCATTCTGAAGGAACGCCCGATCTTCCCGGAAATTGAGCATCAAGGTCAGCCTATCCCGTTCCCGGACCTGATCGAGAAGCGGGCTAAGGAAGACAAGACTTGGCTGGAGATCGCTGTTTCTCAGGGAATGACCAAGGGACAGTTCCAGGGGAAATTCAGCGCCTACAAGAAACTGGCAGCTAAGAAAATGAAGGGTGGCGGAGGAGCAGCTTAACAGCTGCTTCTTCTCTTACAAAGGAGGGAGCGCGATGTTCATCGATTTCGGGATGCTCATGCAACTGCGGTATGAAGCCATGCTGAGTGTCCACGCTGATGCAATTTGGCAAGCCTCTATCCAACGCTTTAATGAGGAACGTCTGCTCAAGCTGATCGACCAGGCACTGGATGATCAAAATCCTGAAGCATTTTACCAATACTCGGCAGAGTTGGCCGGAGTAAGGGCGGTGCAGGCTTATGGGCAAGTCACATCGGCGTCCAAAGGATGAATCCATCCGGAAGTTAGCAGACCGGATCACCCGGGCGGTGAAAGCCCATGGAATCACCGTACAGCGGTATGACGCCTTCACCACCAACAGTGTTTACCTCAAATTCGATTACGGCGTGGCGAACAGCGTCCGGATTAGCGATCACATGGGGAAGCTCAGCAGGTCCAATCGCTTCAACCTATTGAAGAACATCGATCACAGTTATGTCGAACTGGATCGCTATCTCAAATACTTCTATTGCACAAATGATTTGGAAAAGTTGGTCGCTGACATTATCCAGAATCGCAAGGACCAGGTCGAGAAGTACGGACCACGGTACTATGATTTCCTGATGAAACGAAATAAAGCGGCTAACACCGACACTAAGGGATTTTGGAGCAAGGCCAGGATTGTATAAACGGGAGGGACTTGGGATGAAGGACAAAATCAAGGCGGCTCTGATCAAATTGGAGCCTGAGCTGAAGCGGGTAGCCAAGCTGATTGAGGAAGGAGAGAATGACGGGATTTATGACCGAGAGGATCCTGATGCTCAGTATCTTCGGAGTATGTTCAATGTAATCAGCGAAGATTTGAGCAAAACTCGGCGTTACATCCGGCAGCTCTCCGCTCCACTTGTGGCAGAAGAGACCATTTATAAACGTCCAGACGGACGGTATGGAAGCAGGACTTCCTATTATACATCCGGTGCGGCAATAGAGTATCTGTTCACCGATTCTTGGGGCGATCAAGTTTGGGTGTACTCCCACATCGAGCATAACGGTGAGGATTACTACATCGTTAATAATCCTAAGCTCTCACTTGAAGGGCTGCGGGTAAGAGTCAAGCGATTGCCTATGTGGGATTAGCATGAACTGGCGCGCTGCGACTCCCCAGCAATTACGGATGGTAATGTGGGACCCCGGCGCGCATCCGGTTCACCGGCAGGAAGCTGCCGCGGAGCTGTTCCGGCGGCGCCGGCAGAAGTGGGGCAAGACCAACTACAAAATGAAGAGGGTGTATCCCAAATGAAGACAGTCATTCGCTTCAGAGACGACAACGGCCGGATCATGACAGCGCGGGAAGAGGAACTGCCGAGTCCAAATCGGGTACTAGTTCGGTTTAGCATTGCGATGTTCGTCCTGTGGCTGCTACTGAACTGCCTTATATAGAAAGGATGCTGAATGATGAGCAGGCTACAGGTGGTCTACGCAATAAGCGATATCCTCCAGCATTGCGGGGTCTGCCCGCAGCGCGTGAAGCTTAGCCAGAAGTATGGCAGCACTTATTCCAAAATAGACGGGTATTGCAACCGGGAGTGTCCGGTAGGTGGATTGCTGCAGCTGCAGGGAAAAGAACTCATACGTGAAAGGGCGTGAAGCTTTGGGCTTACCAGATAACATCATCTATAAAACAGCAGCGTTCCTCTTTGCGGGGATCGGTGGGGCCACGGCCGGAGCAATGCGCTCAACAGTTGAATATGGCGGCAAGGTTTATAAGTTCAAGGTACTGTGCTCGATCGACAACGACCCTGTTGCATGCCGGAATCATGATCAGATCTGCGGTGAGAAAACTTCTGTGGTAATGGACTTGTTCAAGCGTTGGCAGTACAAAGCCTGGCACGGACATGAGCCGCCTGAGACTTGGAGGGAAACAACGCCTTGGGATATCTGGCAGGCATTCAAGGAGCAGGTACCGTTCTTTCTGTTCCTCTCACCGCCATGCAAGGGCCTGAGCGGGCTACTGCCGTCTGATAAGGCAGCATCCGCTCAGTATCAGGCGCTTAATTTCCTTACTGTTCATGGATTGGAAATGGCTTTGCAGGCTTGTCTGGAGTATGGAGGAGCCATCCCGGCAGTCATTCAACTGGAGAACGTACCGAGAATCACCAGTCGGGGCGAACCTTTATTGAAGCAGATTCTGAAGATGCTTAAGAAATACGGATATGAGGTAAGTGTTCGGTCTGATCACAACCTGGGTACCATTGGCGGGCTTGGGCAAAACCGAGTGCGGTTTCTCCTTAAAGCTCGCGATCCAAAGCAGATTCCGAATGTGATTTACTATCCAGAAGCTAAGCCCATGAAGAGCATCGGAGAGGTACTTGTACCCTTGCCTGCCCCAGGAGATACAGTTGCAGGCGGTCCGATGAACAAATTACAGCAGCTGCAGTGGAAGACTTGGATGCGATTGGCCCTTATACTCGCCGGCGGAGATTGGCGAGATCTGAACAAAGTCAATTGGCAGAACTTGCGAATTGCACATGAACCGCGGCGAGGGGCATACGAAGTGGCTGATTGGAATGAACCGAGTAGAGCAGTAACCAGCACGGCGGGACCCGGTCGCAGCAATGGTGTTGCCGCAGTGTCGGACCCACGGCTTCATATTAACAGCGAAGGCAAGACAAATATTCTGCGGATACAATCGGTAGATGAACAATCCTCTTGCATAACCGGTGCTGCTGGACCATATCAGGGCGGAGCCAGCATCGCTGATCCTGCATTGAAGGAACGGCCTAGTCGTCACCCGGCAGCCTACCGGGTAGTGCGGGTTGACGAGGTGGCGCCATGTGTGACAGGTACGCGATTTGGCAGCGGGGCTATTGCCATTGCAGATCCTTTGCTGAAATGCACTCCACGGGCGGATAGCTACGGTGTCCAAGACTGGGATCAACCAGCCAAGACAGTGATTGGCAGCGCCGATATTCATGCTTCAGCTGCAGCGGTAACTGATCCGAGAATTCCGAAAGACAACGAACAGGGAGTTTGGGTGATAATCGCCCAAGATGGTACTTGGCACCGGCCGCTCACTACCTATGAGCTCGCCATGCTGCAGAACTTCCCGACGCATCTTCCAGACGGCAGACCGTTCCAGCTTGAGGGCTGTAATGATGCCAAGGCACGGGAGTACATCGGGAATGCTGTTCCTCCGGGAGCTGAGGAGGCTATGGGCAATGTCATCCTGATGGCGGCAGCGGAAGCTGAAGCGGGCATATCATTCCAGCTCAGTTGGAATCCAGTTTGGGTTGCTCCTGGTGAGGAGCAGCGGCCGACAGTGCTGCATTGATTAGGTCTGCTGCGGGACAGGTGGAGTTTAGCCTATTGGGCAAGCATTCCTTCGGTGGTGTCTGCTCAGCGACGACTGTCGTGCTGGCTCAGCTAGGGGACATAGCTCATCCGGACTACCGCATCGCTGGCAGTGACAGCCTGGACCGCCGGAGCCTGTACCGTTAGGGCAGCCGCCTTGTCCTCGAAAGATTCATGTTCCATTACATGACACCAATGACAAGTAGTGAGAAAGGAGACACCCATTTATCCTACAAGAAGACAACATACAGAGAGGAGGGAGAGCCTTGAAGGTACCACGCATACTCCATTACCCTGGCAGCAAGTGGAGCATGGCCGAGTGGATCATCAGCCACATGCCAGCACATACGACCTATCTGGAGCCGTACTTTGGAAGCGGGGCGGTGCTATTCAACAAACCACCGGCAGTACTAGAGACGGTGAATGATCTGGACGGAAGTGTCGTGAACCTTTTCCGGGTGATCAGGGATAAACCTGACGAACTGGCCCGGGCAGTGTACTGGACTCCATATAGCCGGGACGAATACCTCTCCTGTCAAACGGGGGGGGGATTCAGACCTCGAAAATGCCCGCAAATTTCTTGTTCGCTGTTGGCAGAGCATCAGGGTCAAAACGGGTTCTATCTCGGGATGGAAATGTCGGGGAACACCGGATGATTCTTACCGGGTGAAACAGTGGAACGGCCTGCCGGAGAAAATTAGTATCGTGGCAGAACGTCTGAAGGATGTTCAGATTGAAAACCGCCCGGCGTTGCAGGTAATCGCTCGGTACAATCGGCCTGATGTGCTGATATATGCGGATCCGCCGTACCTGCTTGAGACCCGGAACGGACCGATTTACGACAATGAAATGACAGATGCTGATCATACACAACTGCTTGAAGCTCTGGCGGTGCATCCAGGACCGGTATTCCTTAGTGGATATGACAATTCACTCTATAACGAGTGCTTGTCTGGATGGCACCGGCAGGAACGGCAGCAGACCATTGAAACCGGACAGAGCCGGACAGAGGTGTTATGGATCAACCCGGCAGCAGCAGGGCAGGTCGGACAGATGCAGTTATTTTAAGGGGCTTTAACAGCCCCAGGGAGGGAACAGATAGCACCCCTCCCACCAGTGATTTGAATTAAATAAAAAATGGAAGCAAGTACAAAGCGGTAATGGCACCAAATGGTATATGTCGCGGATAAAAGCGGCGGCGAGGATAGAAGCCTGGATAGTATCCAAATTGTCTGTAAGTTGATGCGTTAGCGGGCATTCCGTTCATCATTTCATTTGTTGGAACAGCAAGTGTAACGTAATCCTGATCAATATGAGCAATAAACCCATCGTGAGACTGACCATCAGTTGTAGTCATGCCAACATATTTATTCATGCAGTTCCAAGCGACTTGTTGATAATTTGTTTCCATGGATAACCTCCTAAAATAATATCTCGACATCAGTCTATGGACTACAACCTATATCAATCACGGCATATGCCTATAACTCAAAAGTTTCATGATAAATAAAGTCCATTTTAAGAATCGGAGTGTATTGAAATTAGAAAAAGGGATGCGTAACCAGTATGAGCATAGTGGGGATAATTAATCGTATGGAAAGGCCATCCGTTAAGATGGCCTTGATCATGATTATTTAATGCCAGCCCATTGAGCTAAAGCCGGAAATAGTTCTCGAATGGTCGAGTCCCATCCACCTTTGTTACCATAGGGTTCATTCTCATATGAAAGAATTCCCCGACGAATAAATAACAGCTGAGGGCGTGTGTACTTCTCCATCCGATTGTTTGGATCAGGGTAAAACTTTTCCTCATCCGCCATTAAAACAATTTGTCCCATCAGTTTGTTAGCTACAAGATCAAGTTTTTTCATTACGTATTTCCTCCTCAAAATGTAAGTTTGCAACCAAAAATAACGGCTGCGGAGACCAACCTGTATTCGGTTACTGGCTGGTACTGCATTCCACCCCAAGATGAAAGAAATAGCAAGAGCTAAATGGTGATGATTAAAAAAAATTATACAGAACAAGCCGTAATTCAAAGAAATGTCACATAATTTGTCTGTTAATTAGGAAGGAGAGAGGGCGTATGGGCCGACTCAAATTTAAGATGTGGAAGGCAAAAACTCGCGACAGGGGTTACTATTCGGAATTCACGGACGGCAGAGGGGTATGTACTCAATCATGGTGGAGCAGCCCTCAGATGAGCATTGATCATGCTGGGCCCGAATATCTCATAAATCGTCACCCTAACGTGAAAACTGCCCGGCATAACGCCTTTTTTAAAGAGCGTTACAAACAGGAGATGGCCCGGATTAAGGGCGAGGAAGGGGATACACATTCATGATGAAACCACGCTACTTAATTTTGAAGGGCGGTAGCCCGGCAATTCACAAGCTCGGCGATATCGGCAGAGATGAAGATGACCTTATCTTTGTGAAATCGGAAACTGAGGACCACTTCATCGGAAATTTTGTAGAGGGATTCGGGTTTGCGGATGTTGAGTATAGGAAAAGCGATTGTCGACCGCTAACACCAGGTGAGATTGAGAAATTAAACAATAGCGCGTTCCAACTCGGTGGAGTCAGATACAAGATGCGGGTGGATTCAGAGGGGTATCCTCAGAAAAATTAAATAAATAACATGCAAAGACCCCCATATCCTTGGCCGGGGCGGGGGTCATTTCGGTAAATCATTCCTCTTGACATTATAACACAAAGGGGAATGAGGGGAATGGCGATGGCATACGAGCAAGGGGAATTGTTTGCTAAAGCATCAGAGGAGGAGATTACAGAGACCGAGTTCTACCTCGAACGATACCGGGACATGATTTTGTTTATTGAGGATTTCAACGGATTCCAATCAGAAATGGCTCAGGTTGCGGTTGATGGAGAGGCTGCTCGCAGGTTGAGTGCGGACGAGCTGCACGCCGACAAGACGGCTAATGCTGTAATCCTGACCGAAAAGCAGAAATGGATGTATGAGCGGTACCGCGTTTATACGTTCATGATCTTCAGGGCATACAACCTAATTCCGCATCAGGGAATAAAGAAGGTGATCAAGGCTCGCTTCATTGAAGGGCATAACCGCAGCAATACAATTCTGTTTACTTACGCATCAGGTAGCACCGTGGATCGTTACATTGAGCGGGGAACCAAGATGATAGCGAACTCCTTGGTACAGATGGGATTCTTCGATGAAATTTTGAAGAGGAACTGATGAAAACATGGCGGAATAGCGGGGTTTTCTGAACACCACATGAAGATTCTACCGTGCTATATTGGTAATGTGGAAATCAGGCGAGAGTGACACGCACGGCTGCAGTAATGCAGCATTAACCGAGGCGTACCTCCTCTCGCTTTTTCTTTTACTCCGATCTTGTTACCCTTGTCCCCCTAGAACCGTGACCACAACGGTTAAAGTTCGGATCGTGGAGGCATCCGGCCGCCTGAGTGAGTGCCGGATTTAATTTGTTCCAACCGATGATAAGATCAAATCAAACTTCTGGAGGGTTACTATGAACGGTATGCCGGTTAAATGTGATAACTGTAAGGGTGGATTTCATATCTTCGTGCAGCATCGCCGACTTGAAGACTCAATTGAGGAAACGTATTTTGAGTGTCCTTACTGCCAACAACACTACCCGTCCTTTTATACGGACACTGCCGTCCGTGAGAAACAGCGCTCCATCACTAAGCTGCGGGAGCGATTCGATGCTCTGAAGAATCCTGCGAAGCGTGATGTTCTCCAGGAAAGAATCGAGCGGGAGCAGGCGGAAGTCAAGGTTCTTATGGACGAACTGAAACTGAAATATAAGCCGGTATAACTGGAGGTGCTCATCGTGGAAGTCGGGAACATTAGGAAATTCGGATATCGGGTAAATGGTAACATCGTCAATCAGCCTGCCCGGGTCATCAGCACGAATAAAGTTACTTCGGGACTGAAGGTTATAGAAGCTGAGTTTCAAGACGGAACAGTCCGGAAATACTCCCGGCAACATATGCCGAAAGAGTGAGAAATGAAGAGTGAGAATGAGATTTCCGGGAGCACATCTTCTGTGATCAGCTGCGGCGGTTTTGACTCCGATTTCTCCAGATCAGTAAAATGGTCTTGTTCTCCTCTGTAACAATGGAGATAAAGATTTAAGCAAAGAGCGCGGCGCATTTGCTGCGGATGCGAAGCGGACGCCGCTCTATAGACCAGGCTCATCGCAGGATTGAATCGAATACATATTCCGAAGTCGCTCATTTATTGGGCGGCTTTTTTATTATGAGGAAAGGAGCAGCAGCCATGGATATGAAGCTCAATGATCAGAATAAGCTTACTTCTGGATTGATTATTCTCTGCTGTGAAAGACGATTTTTCATTCCTCAATCAGCTCTTGATGAAAATGAAGAGTTATTCTGCATCGGCTGCAACCAGCCTATGTTATTCAAGGGCAGCAACGGTGAATGGTATATTCCCGGGAAGAAGGTGGATTTCTGATGGTGAAGACGAAGCGAATGAAACAGAAGGACCCGCCCCAGCAGCCGGAGAAATGCGTAGGTTGTATATGGGGGCGATGGGAAGGAACAGCTCAGTTTTGTTCCAGAGTGAAATGTCAAAGAGACAAACCTCAGTCTCCAAAGTATCTCGAAAAATATCAAGTGGGTACCGCTTGTCATGGTATCTCAAATAGTATGGATGAATTCCTTCGGAGTTTAGCTAAGAAAATAGATTGGCCAGATTAGTGCCAGAAGGTAAAAACTTCCTTGATGTCGAATTATGATGTCGAAGGAGGATGGCTATGAACTTTGATTTCGGTGGATTTACAGGTGGAATAATTGGTACTATAGGTGCATTTGGCGCTGCATGGTACACTCTAAAAAAACAAGAAAAATCAAAAAGACCGGCTATTTATGCTAAAACCATTGCTGAATCGAGATTTTTATTTAATTTGTTGCGTGGATTCGAATGGGATATAACTTTGGCAACCAAAAGAGTCGAATCTATTGAAGAAGATCCAAGGCTCAATTTATTAGAGGTGAAGTATCTTGTAAGAGACCACTTGAAAGTATTAGAAGAACATATTCCTAAAGCAATTGAAACAGACTTACGAATTGCTAGCTCTTTAATGGATTACGTCTCAGAACTCGACGACCTAAATTATAAATATAGGAAAGATGATAGTGTAGAAGAGACCAACTTATATAAAACCGAACATGAGAGTATTTCCACAAATACACGACAGAAGCTATTTGGTATACGAAGCGAAGTTGAGAATAAGGTTAGAAGAATAACTTGAATAGTTCGATACTCTTAATGTTACATCTCGCTCTGTGAGCCTATTTCAGCGTTTATTGTTGAGGGCGTCCGTTTGTGAGGATGAAGTCTGAGAAGGGCAGGTAGCAGCAAGCCACACAGTGTGCAAGCGGATTACGGACCGACCCTACAGCAAAACCGACATAACATAAATTCTAATACTTATTCAGCGATTTCCACCTTGACGCTTTCCTTCTATTAATTAATATTGATATAAATCAAATATTTTAGGGGAGTAATTATGAGCAGACAAATTTTATACTCACGTCCTGAAAACGGGAAATATGCAGTTGAATATCCTTCTTATGTAGATCGATACCCAGATAAATGTCCTGTTTGTAATGTTGTTGTTGAACCGAGAATCATTTATGCTAAATTTTTCAGTCGAGGTATATCGGAAGCAGTTTTTTTATGCACAAAAAATGATTGCAACTCTCTATTTATTTCATATTATTATTCTGGCGACATTAACTTATGGACTTATTCAAGAAGCGAACCTCAAAAACTTATATTGCCAAAGTTCAGTGATGAAATAAATGAATTGTCGCCATTGTTCAAAGAAATTTATGGACAAGCATACACGGCTGATAATTCTGGACTGAATCATGTAGCTGGAATGGGATATAGAAAAGCTTTGGAATTCTTGATAAAAGATTACTTAATTAATTTTCTTGAAAAAGAAAGAGAAGTAATTGAAAAGAAACTTTTAGGAAAATGTATTAAGGATGATGTTGACAATTCAAATATCAAACTGGTTGCTGAGAGGGCAGTATGGATTGGGAATGATGAGACACATTATGTCCGGAAATGGGAAACCAAAGATATTTCTGACCTTAAAAAACTAATCGATGTCACAGTTCATTGGATTTCATCTGAGATTATCACCAAGAGAGTAATTGAAGAAATGCAGTAGTTAACAACGCACCTGAGTTAATTCGGGTGCTTTTTCTTTTGCCCTAAATCTTATGCCGGGGGTGGTGACATGTAGCTATGAACTGGGATGATATCAGAAAAGAATACGAGACAACGGAAATCACTTTGCGTGAATTAGCTGAGAAATACGTTATCAAATACCCGACGATCAAAAGCCGGAACCAGCGGCAGGGATGGGTCAAGGATGCATCTCCGGGAGCTACGGATGCATCCAGCGATAAAGATGCATCCAAAAAACGGCGCGGTCCTCCAAAGGGAAACAAGAACGCCGTTGGCAATCGCGGCGGTGCTCCTCCCGGCAGTAAGAATGCGCTGGGAAACAAGGGCGGGCACGGCGGGCCATACCGAAATGATAAAGCCGTCACCCATGGCTTCTTCCGTAAGTTCCTGCCTGACGACACCGCCGAGATCATGGAGCAGCTTGAAACCCGTTCCCCTATCGATATGATGTGGGATCAGATCACGATTCAGTACGCTGCTATTCTCCGGGCGCAGCAGATCATGCTGGTGAAGGACCGGGATGATCTTACGAAAGAGCTTAAGAAGTCCAAACTGGTCACTACTGAGAAAACGGATAATGAGGAAACCGAGTGGGAGATTCAGTTCGCCTGGGACAAGCAGGCTACCTTCCTAACTGCGCAGAGCCGGGCAATGACCACACTGCAGAACCTTATCCGGCAGTATGACGAGATGTGCAGGCAGGATGGAGCGGATACAGAACATCAGCTCCGCGTTGAGAAGCTCAAGAAGGAAATTTCGATTCTTGATAAGAAAGGCGGGAGTGATGGCAGCAAGCCGCCTCTTCACATCATCGTAGATTACGGGGATGATGCATCATGAGTGCTCCGGTAGTCGTGGCGTTCAATTCTCATTTCAAGATCATTAACCGTTCTAAGCATCGGTACCGGGTGATGCGTGGCAGCGCCGGATCTGGCAAATCCGTTAATATAGCACAGGACTTCATTTTGAAGCTTGGCGATCCGAAGTATGAGGGTGCCAACCTGCTGTGTGTCCGGAAGGTCAATGAAACCAACCGGAATAGCACCTACGCGGAGCTGGTCGGCGCGATCAACCGGATTTACGGTGATCAGGCTGATGAATACTGGGAAGTCCTTCGTTCACCGCTGATGATCCGCAGCCGGGTAACCGGTAATGAGATCATATTCCGCGGCATGAATGATGTGCGGGACCGCGAAAAGGTCAAATCTATCACCTTCACCAAGGGGAAGTTGGTCTGGATTTGGGTGGAGGAAGCAACTGAGCTGCAGGAATCTGATGTCGATATTCTGGATGACCGGCTGCGCGGGGTTCTGCTGAATCCTTATCTCTATTATCAGATCACCTTCAGTTTCAACCCGGTGTCGGCTTCCCATTGGATTAAGAGGAAATACTTCGATTACTCGAGTCCGGATATCCTGACGCACCATTCCACGTATCTGCAGAACCGGTTCATCGATGAAGCCTACCACCGCCGTATGATGATGCGTAAGGAGCAGGATCCGGATGGATACGAGGTTTACGGGCTGGGAGAATGGGGCGAGCTCGGCGGCCTGATCTTCAAGAATTTCATTGTGCATGACTTCGATACTTCCTTCGGGATGTTCGACAGCATGCATCATGCGCAGGACTTTGGATTTAACCATGCAAATGCCATTCTCACGGTCGGTGTCAAAGACGGTGAGTTTTTTGTATGCAACGAGATATACGTCCATGAAATGGCCACAGACGGGATCATTGAGCTGGCTGATCGGCAGGGCCTTAGTAAGTACCTGGCGATGTACTGCGATTCCGCCGAGCCTGACCGCATTCAGATGTGGCAGAATGCCGGATACAATGCTTCTGGTGTAATGAAGGAGCCCGGCAGCGTGCAGGCTCAGATCGATTACCTGAAGCAGCGGAAGATACACATTCATCCCGATTGCGTCAATACCATCAAGGAGATACAGCAGTGGTCATGGCGGAAGGACAAGAAGACAGGGCTTTATCTGGATGAGCCAGTTAATGTGTTTGATGACGCAATGGCTGCGCTTCGCTATTCGGCTGAGCCACTTAGACGGCCAGAGTCGATATATTCAAATCAACGCCCTTCAGGCTGGTGATTCTGTTACAATGGAATTAATTGGAGGGAAGTTAAAATGGTGAACTCTATTAAGAAGAACAAATTTCAATATGAACTGGGGGAGAAGTGGGCCAGAGAGTTTTTTAATGGCGCAGAAGATCACAGTTTCATTTTAGAAACCAGAGCTCATGATTACGAGAGAGATCATCTAGGGGCGAGCACAGATGTGGCTTTAACTAAGAAACAAATAGGTGATCTACTAACGAAATTTGAGTTTTTAGAAACAAAAAATAATGATTTAGTTATCATTCGGACCTACAGCAAAGGCGGTCAGTTCTCACCTGCATACTGTTTTATAGTAGTAGCCAATCAACAATTGCTTGAAAATAATAAAAAGACTCCTTTATATTTTCGATTATCCGGTAAAAACGGCAAAGAAGACTGGTTAGTTAAAGGCAAAGGCTTGGTTCAATACTTTCCGATAGACACTTCTCTTTTAGAAACCGGAACTGGGCACGAAAACCAATAGGATTATTCAGATAGTCGCTCAAATGAGCGGCTTTTTTTATTGCCAAGAAAGGAGGAAATACCGTGACCATCATTTACAGCAAGAAGCGTTTCCCCCCGCCGCCTTATGATGTCGAGGTCGAGGACATGAATTACTACCGGCTGCTCTATGGCGGAGATCATGACCAGATATTCCCGCGGGCTCGCAGCATCCAGACCACGGAGCGAGTTTTCCGGCGGTCGCGGCCGGGTTTAATTCGCCGCGGCATGAGCGCAGACATCAAGATTACAAGCGAGCATCAGTATGTTGTGGTCAACTTTGCCAGCCTGGTGGCTGAAGTGCCGGCTGACCTGATCAACCGTGCGCTCGGCAATGTGTCGGCGGACGTGGAGGCTGGTCCGGAGCTGGAG